>NZ_JALOBS010000022.1 GCF_023228165.1 Methylomonas sp.
CAATAGAGTTGAGAGCGCTTCACGAGCACGCAACGCAGATAATATTAAGCTTTTATAACGGCTGAGATTTGCTGCTACATCAGTGTTCATGAGAAGCTCCTGCCTTGCCTTGCTCGGATTTAATGACGAAGCTGCCGTTAACCGCGTATTCCGTGCCCGGCATCAGTCCGGCTACGATTTCGGTGACTTTGCCATCGGACAAGCCGGTCGTAACCGGTTGGGCAATAAAGCCACCCGGCACGCGAATAAAGACCGTCGCTTGGTTTTTCACCATCTGAATGGCATCGCTGGCGACTGCGACCGGAACGACGCTTTCCTTTGCAGGCAGATCGACGGTGATAAACAAGCCGGGCCGCCAGGCCATCTGCGGGTTGTCGAGCGTGACCCGTGCCGTGGCGGTGCGGGTTTGTTCTCCCATTAGTGCGCCCACGTAGGACAAGGTGCCGGTAGCCGAAGAGTCGAATGCCGTGGCTTTAATGATGACCCGCTTGCCTACCTGGACCACATTCAAATCCTTCGCCGAGACATTGATTTCCGCCCATACCGAGGACAGATCGGTAATCGTAAAGATACTGGCGTCTTCCTTGACCGCTTCGCCCTGGGCAATGTGCTTTTCGACCACCATGCCGTCGAACGGTGCGCGAATTTCATAACGATTGAGGGCGCCGCTATTAGCCGATACTGTAGGGCTTGCGCCGAGTGCGATCAGTTTTTGCTGGGCATTATGAACGGCAATTTCCATTTCCCGCATCACCTGCTGGGCTTGTAAATAATCCTGCTCCGCCGAGATTTTGTCTTCCCATAAATGCTTTTCCCGCGCGAAAGTGGCACGGGCCAGTTCCAGACGTTGTTGCGCCGACAACAACTCGCTACGCTGTTCCGATAACGCCGTACTGGCAATCACTGCAATCACTTGACCTTTTTTCACGGCTTGGCCGAGATTGGCGGAAACGCTTTCGACGACACCGGCCAGACGCGGCACCACATGCGAGGTTTTATCTTCATTGAAGCGAATTTCACCGGGTAGCGTAACAACGCTGACAATGTGGGCCGGGCGGGCGGTTTGCAGCGAGATACCGGTTTCAGCGATTTGCTGATCGCTCAAGGCCACTTTGCCTTCTTCTTTACTGAAAGCGAATTGAACCGTTTGACCATCATGTCTGGCCGTCACGTTCGCTTCGAAGACATGCGGCTCTTCAATCGCCTGGATGCTTTGCCAATACGTCTTTTTCGGTTCGAATTCGATCTGCTGTTGTTCACCGCTCGGGCGTGTCAGCCGCATGGTGAGCTGCACAGCCGTGGGTTGTAGCGGTTTATCCTGATCAAACGCATAAACCTGGAAGCGTGGTTCGCCGCCTTCTTCACTGAGCACGATTTCCAGCTTGAAATCACCGTCGCTGTAAACAGCGCCGCCGTGCGGCCCTTGATCCTGTTGGGCTGCATCGGCGTGTTCATGATCCTCATCGCTGTCTGCATCATGGGGCTTTGCGGCTGCATGGCTTTCTTCGCCGTGTTCCTCGCCTTCCGGCATCGACTTATCGATGTTCAGAATGAATAGGCTGAGCAGGAGACCGACAGCAATAATCGCGGCAATAGCGGTCCATTGTTTTTTGTTAATCGTGTTCATCGTGATACCTCGGGTTGGCTATTCGCCGCTGTCTCGTTCATGCCGCTGCCAACCAGACGTTCTACGTCAGCCACGGACTTGTGATAATTGGCCAAGGCCACTAAATACTGATTTTTGGCGCCAAACAGGGTGCGCTGTGCATCCAACACATCCAGAAAACCGAACTTGCCCAAACGATAACCTTCGCGGGCCGCGTCGTAGGCACTTTGCGCACCGGGCAGAATTTCTTGCCGTAAGGTCATGATTTCGGAATGGGCGATATCCAAAGCCTGATAGGCAGTGTTCAATGCCGTGGCGATGCGTACTTCGGTGTTACGCATGTCCTGTTCCGCTTTGCTCAACCGATGCTCGGCTTCCTGAATGCGGCCTTGATTGCGATCAAACACCGGCAAGGGCACCGAGAAACCCACCACTAAAGCGTAATCATTGGGCATCAGATATTTACTGGCGCCGACGGTCGCGGTCACATCCGGGATGGCCTTGGACTTTTCCATGGCGATGAGGGCCTGACGTTGGGTGATTTCAGTGGCCCAGCGGGCTAAATCAGGATTTTTAGACAGGCGTTGCGCCAATGAGTCCAGGGAAGCCGGTACCTGGATGTTTTCCAAATTACCGCTCACCGCCTCAAACCGCGGTGCCGTACTGCCCCAGCCAGCGGCTAAACGCTTGCGAGCGGCTTCCAGTTCCTTCTGAGCACGCATCAGCTCAATTTGCACCGAGGCACGCGCGACTTTGGCCTTGGTTTCTTCGACGGGCGATACTTTGCCGGCCTGTACCCGTGCAGCCGTCGTCACCGCCGTCTGATTCGCCAATTCATGCGTTTGTTGGGTTAGTGCCAACTGTTGCTGGGCGGCCAACACGTCAATAAAGGCTTGAGTCACTTGGGTAAGCACATCGGCACGTTTGGCTTCGTAGTCCCAATCGGCGAGCTGCTTGGTCAGCGCGGCGGCTTCGATGCGTGCGGTACGCTTACCACCCAACTCGATCAATTGACTGAGTTCCAAGGTAACTGAATCGCCATCGAAGCCCTGAAGAACCCGATTACCGAAGTTCGAAGCATTGGCGTTGAAAGTGGGGTTAGGGAGTAATCCGGCTTGTAAGGTGGAGGCTTCCTGAGCCCGGCTCTCCCAGGAATAGGCGGACAGTTCCGGGTTTTGGGTTAACGCTAAAGCCAGGGCTTGAGATAAGACCAAGAAGCCGGTCGGTTCCTCGACGATTGGCAGACTGGAATCACTCGGAACCTGATGGTCTGGTTGGGCCGGGGGCAGCGTGCCGTCTGTCGGGCTGGCATCTACCGGACCGGCAATGATGAAACAACACAATGCGATGCCAAATGACCGCATATAATTCGAGAACATGGAAAACTTCTCCGTAGCATAGAGGTAACGTCAGCAAAAAACACAGGTAAATCTGCGTCTTTGGCTGGTAGGTTGCAGCTAGGAGATGGGGCTAAATCAGTAAAACGATACTGCGCAAAGCGAGCAGTCGGGGATCGGTGAACGGTGGATCGAAAAATGCCGATTGCCGAATAAAAGGTCGGTCATGAAGCGACAACAGCGACAATAGGAAAAATATCGACAATAGCCCGCTATCAAGCGCTATTTTTACAAAATCCGTTAACGACAATGGGATGTGATCATCGCCATCCAGAGCGATGTCGGTGCATGGGGCGTTACAAGGTGCATCGTCGTCGGTGAAATGAACACCGGCTGTATCGCTGAAATGGTCGATTTTGTCCGGACCAATGCCATGATCATACCCGACGTGCTCCACAGCGACATGGCCATCCTCCCCAAAACACAGAACAAAGGCCGACGCATCGCGATGACCCAGGCCAAAATGACCAAGGATAGCGAGGATCAGCGCAATAGAGAGCCAGTTTTTGGAGTGTCGTAAGGTATTCATCTTTGATGAATCTAGCACACGAAGAGCGAAACACCCAGTTTTTTGCCGATGTACATCTACGCGGCTGAATTAGTAATCTGACTTTTTGGACTTCGAAATGGCTGCAAAAGGCCGCCAGTAGTGATTCGTGGTGCATGAAAATAGTCATTCCGAACCGTCGGCTTTCAGAAGAGTCCAGTATCGGCAAAGGCCGAGTAGGTAACATGCGCTTTTCCGATTTGTATCCCCCCCCCCGCCACTGGACTTTCGACAGATTAAAATGGCGGCTGGTGACGCGACTGCTTGTCTTACCCCTATCATTGATGTTTTGATTAACGCTGTCGCCACTGGCGAACGAATTGAAATTCGCGGATTTGGTGGTTTTTCAACGATTCCCCGTAAAGCACGTATCGGCAGGAATCCCAAGACCGGGGAGTCTGTCAGTCTACCGAGTCGGCACACCGTTCATTTTAAACCGGGCCTTGATTTGCGCAACCGGGTCAATGCTTCGAAACTGGCGTTCCCCACCATTAAAGGCCTGTAACCCTGTCCTGGGATCAGATTAACCATCCCCGGTACTTACGGTGCGATCCCTACTGACTGCCAAAGAAACTCATAGGAAACCGGAGGGCGATGTTGCGCTTTGGCTTGCTGGGCTTCGCCATGTTCGTAGGTGTGCAGCAAGAATTTGACTTGTTCCAATCCTTCCGGGGTTCTGATGGCCTCGCGCGGCGTTTGATTGTTCAATATCGGTAATGGCTTGTCAGCCCAGTCAGCGTAAAGCTGCCGAATTCTTTTCTCTATGAGCTCGCCTATTATCTCGGGTGGCAGGGGTATCGGTTCCGACCTTTCCGGGATGTCATGAGGCTGCATATTTGCCAGCATGCCTTTGGGGGCGGCCAGTTCCCGGCTGATAAAGGCCACCGTAGTGCCTGAAACCGCTTCGAACCAAGGTCTGCCTTCGTCCGCATACTGTTGAGTATGATAGGACACTTTGATTCGATCCTGGCGTTTGCCGGGATGAATACTGAGACTTCGCCGTGTCAGCCCATCTTCGCCTACAAATATACGGCTCCAACCTGCATCACGATTGCCTTCGATATCAGCTGCACTGGTCAAGGCCTGGTCCAATGCGTCCCAGTCCAGAACCCCGTAATGATCTGTCACGAACAGCAGCGATTCACCCGTGACATGATCAACCACTGGCGGCATTTCAAAGGCCCTGACAAATAACTGGAGCCAGTGAAACGGAATGATGGCACCAGTGATTTCCTTGGCGAGAGCAGAATCCGGATCGACGCCCTCTAATTCGTCTTTGAGTTCTTCCAACAAATCCCAGCTTTGTTGGCGGGGGAAGGAGTAAACGGCGCCGGACAGTTCAAAATGAGCGTCAACCGGCACGATGCGTGCCGCGATCAGATCGTACCGGTTGGCTTGTTGTGAGCCCGATTTTTCCTGGACGAGAACGGGCGGGTGTTCGGGTAGCATCACATCCCTTAATGTCAGGCATTTGCCGGGCACCACCGCCACAATTTCGTAAAGCCTGAGGGGTAGGGCCGTGAGACGCTCAAGCCATTGTCGCTGTTCAGCAGACAATAGCGGACCCCCTTTTCCCAGTAACAAATCCGCAACACGATAGTCCTGGTCTTTGAGGGTCAGCATGCCATCTGCCAGCAGCCATTCCATGGCATTGATCATAATGCCGGCATACGAGTCCTCGGGTAGGTCCTGAAGCCCGGCATATTCATCGTCGTCGAGTCCCCCAAAAAACCCTTCATCAATCTCGGCACGGGCCGGCTGCTCATACTTCGTGAACAGCCACTGGATGGCTTTCGGGACGGCTTCAGCCCGATCATGCGCAATCTGGGCGTCTGCTGTCTTCAAGCAGCACTGCTTATATTTTTTACCGCTGCCACAAGGGCAGGGATCGTTTCGGCCTAGTTTTTTCATATCAGGGCGACTTTAAGCCAACCCCAGGATTATTGCATTGAAATTTTTGCCGCACAGCCCGGCAACCCGACACGACTTTCTTCCTTTCCAATTACTTTCTTTATCGTTATTTTCTTTCGTTTTATGTTTCTTACTTTAATTATTACTTTCTTTGTTTCTTAATTACTTTGTTTCTTGATTTGTGCTAGACTATGTACACAGTCAAATTGATGGGGGCCGTCATGAAAGAAGAGCTTGATTCCGCAGTGGGTCGTCCCGCCGATATAACCGATGAGCGCATTATTGAAGCCGGCGAGGCATTGGTGAGGGCCAATCGGAATGTAACGGGCTTTGCCTTGCGCAAAATCACCGGCGGTGGCGATCCCAAAAGACTTAAAGAAGTGTGGGATAAGCACAATGTCAGTCAGTCGGTGACCAATGCAGAGCCGGTAGCAGAGCTGCCCGTCGAGGTCGCTGAAACCTTGGCGGCCATGACCAAGGTCTTGGTGGACAAAATCAATACCTTGACCGTGGAGTTAAACGACAAAGCCGTCAAGACCCAAGAGCGCCGTGTGGCGGATGTCTTGCGGGCTGCGGGCGAACAGCAGGCCCAAGCGGAGCGCGAACTTGCCGATGCTTCGCAAGCTGTCGATGAGTTAGAGGCTATGCTGGCAGAAGAACGGTCCAGGGTAGGGGAGTTGGAAAAACGTCTGGCCGAAGTGTTAGCGACTGATCAAGCTAAAGCGGTTGAACTGGCTACCTTACGCGAACGGCTAGAGGCGGTCGAAAAAAACGCGAAGGTAGCGGGCGAGCAGCATGTTGCCGAACAAGCACAATTCCGGCAAGCATTGGCGGATCAAAAGCGGGCGGCACAAGAATTGGCGGTAGAACGGGATAAAGTGAAAACGGAACTGACCAAAGTACAGACCAAGGCGGAAGCCGCTGAAGAGTCCCATAAGGAAGAGAGAAAAAGGGCTGCCACGGAGCTACAGCGAGTCGCCGATAAGCTTATAAAGCTTGAAGCGGAAAGAGATGGCGCCAAAGGGGAGGCGGGTAAAACCCGAGAAGAGCTTGCCAAGCTAACCGGCCAATTGGAAGCCATGAAAATCCAGGCCGCTCAGTTGATGCAGGCCATTGGAAACCAACAACCGGAAAAAACCGAAAAACCGAAAAAGGTATAAGGCATTTTGCGGCTAGAGCAATGAGCTTGGGGTGGTCGCGTTGGGGGGGGGGCTTGATGCTTGAGGCCGGCTTCTGAAAATGACACACCTATATTAATGGTACGGATGCCAATGTCAGAAGACGACTGCACCATCTTATTGGGCTAGAACCACTTGGTGAAGTCAACTATTGAGCAAAAAAATATCAATAGACATCTGCACAGTGCGTCATTTTGCTCAGCACTTCTCTTCATAAGAATATGGTTTGGGGCGCTAAATTGCTTTTTGGCGCTGTCCGACGAACCTAGAGAGGGGGGTTCTTAATGTGTGCAGTCAACTTCTGATATTCGTGCAGTCGTCTTTTGACATTTATGTCCAAAATCGACCGGTTTCGGACAGGGCTTAAAAAATATGTACTAAAGTAGTGTCACTTTTCAAAGCTGCAGTCAGCGGATGGTCAAAGTTGATGTCAGCAGATTAATCAACAATAAGTAATTCTGTCAGTTGCGACATGCCGGCTTATTTTTTAGTTATTTTTGTTTTAAGGTCGAACCCTGTGTTCGCAGTCTCCCCCCGAAAGATTTCTAGCCAACCCACCTATATTGAAAGGTATCTTAAGTAATGAAGTTGGCTTCTGATATTGTTGCAGTCGTCTTCTGACAGCGGTAGTAGCCAAAATAGATAGCCAAGTAGGTGATGGCCAAATTACATTGCGGTTCTAATTATTGGCCATATGATTTATACTGGGCTAAATTAAGTATACCCATTTTGGCCGCCCAACCATGAAAGTTGCTCGTATCTACCTTCGTGTCAGTACCGAAGAACAAGACCTTACCCGTCAAACTGAAATCGTCCATACTGCTCGGGCGGAAGGGTATTACATCGCCGGCATCTACCGTGAAAAGGCTTCGGGTGCTCGTGCTGATCGACCCGAGCTACTTCGAATGATTGCAGACTTACAATCAGGCGAAGTCGTCGTTGCCGAGAAAATTGATCGTATCAGCCGGCTTCCCTTGACCGAAGCCGAACAACTAGTCGGATCAATCCGGGCCAAGGGAGCAAGACTGGCTGTGCCGGGCCTAGTCGATTTATCCGATTTTGCGGCTGAGGCCGATGGTGTGGCCAAGATCGTTTTGGAGTCGGTGCAGGAATTATTACTTAAACTTGCCCTGCAAATGACACGTGATGACTATGAGACTCGCCGAGAGCGACAGCGCCAAGGTGTTCAGCTTGCCAAGATCGCCGGTAAGTATGCGGGTCGCATCCCTGATACCACGACACATCAGCGTATCGTTGCGCTGCGTGGAGCAGGACATACTATCAAACGGACCGCTGAGCTGGCCGGATGTAGCCAAAGCCAGGTCAAGCGCATATGGGCAGAGCATAAGGGCAGTCACTGAATTATAATCCTGATCAATTGGTCTGCTTTCATGCCCCTGCAAGGCAAGGGTTGCTTTGCGGAAATTGGCGACTGGCAATCCAGAAGTATGACGAAGCGGCACTGGACTGCGCATTGACAACCCAGATATTGATAGAGGTGATCTGCAATGAAAAAAGAATACCGTAGCCGTTTGATGGCCTCCGTACATGAAACCGCCGAAGGTTTGCATGAGGCTGGCGTCATGGATAAGCGTACCATGCGCAAATTCGACGAACTGTGTCTAACGCCAATCAGAGGGTGTCAGATTGGAGCGCAAATCGACTTGGTGTCTGTACGAACGGAGAAATAGCGTCAGAGTTAGCTGGGTTCGTGCATTTCTTACCGATTCCGGCTCAACGTCTATTCGCACAACCGGACACCTCATCCCCTTGGCGGACGATTTTTTCCGAATTCTGGGGCGCCCTGCATATTCCACCCCAATCCAGCCACCGATTCCGATACGATTACGTCAGTAGTGAATGATAGCTTTTGAAAGTGGCGAAATGTCGCGATCGACCCCTTGCTGCCAGTCACCGATGTCAGTCAGCTATGTCCGCAATCCTTCATTTAGTCGCCATTCCCTATTCAAATCAAACGGCGTAGCGGCTGTATAAAGGTCCTGTTGCCCAACGGTGAAACGACAAAACCCAAAGCATGGTATAGAAGACCCCTCCGCTGCAATTGGCGTTGGCCCGTACCAAATGTCGCCCAAAGAAATGAGTTTCTTGGCCAACAGGCTGTCACGCAAAATTCAATTTGCTATCGGTGTACATGATCGTGGTTGGGTTTACGCGAAATGATCGCGAGCATGGCGATAACAGAACAAATCGCTCCGGCGATGGTAAAGGTCAACGGTGCTCCAAAACTGCTCACACCGTATCCGATGGCAGGATAAGTGATTAGCCAAAACATATGCGTCAGCGCGAAATGTGCGGCATAAGCCTTCCCTCGATCAGTTTTTTGTGTATGTTCGGCCAGTAAGGTTGAAGAAGACAATGCGATGAGCGCCTGCCCCACGCCATTCAACAGCCATAGCCCGACGAACAACAAGAATGGCGGCTGCTTCATACCCGGTAACAGTATCAACCCCAAGACCACGCCACCTGTCAGCAAAGCACGTTCAGTCCATTGATGGCGTCGACCATGCAGTTCAGAAGGTCCTTTAGCGCTTGACTCGTAACGCCCCGTAGCCCATCCCAAAAACAGCGCGGTGACCGTGGAACCAAGGCCCAACCCTGACATCGCCAACACAAATTCATTTTCACCCAGCATCAATACATCTTTGACATACACCACCGTCGCCACGATCGCCGCCGCCCCAGCAATCGCTTCAACCAAATTCAACAACAATGCCCGTCGCAAAACAGCCTGATGAAGCAATATCCGGGTGCCATAGGTCAATTCACCCAGAAAGGTTCTGAACGAAAACTGAATACTCGGTTTGGATACATGCGGCAACACGCTGGCGGTGACTAGAGCGGCAGAAGCTAAATAGGTGGCGGCATCAAACCAAAACAACCAGTTCAAGCCTAGTAGAGTAACCAGTAACCCAGCGACAGCAGGGCCTAAAACGGCTTCCATATCGACCGCTATCCGTGAAAGCGATAGCGCTTTGACATACTGATCGCTGCCAACCACTTCTGGAAGAGTGGAATCATAGGTAGGCGTGAAAAAAGCTGACGCAGCGTTAATCAAAAATATCATCAGATAGACTTGCCATACGCTGTGTACAAACGGAAATAACGCCATCAAAACGACGCGAACGAGGTCGGCTAAAATCAACAACAGTTTGCGGTTCGTGCGATCTGCCAGCACCCCTGCCGGCTGGGAAAACAGTAAAAACGCCAGGATGCGTAACATCAAGGCATTACCTATCACAGTCGCTGCCGAACTGCCGCCCACCAATTGATGGGCGAATAGTGCTAACCCAACCGTCGTGGCCCCGCTACCCGCGAGCGATATAAGCTGGGCGGAAAAGAGTAAGCTGAAATTTCGATTGCGAAAAAGTGATGGCGAAGACTGTGGCGGTTGACTCATGCTTTTCAGATAAATGGAGATGATTTCCTATGAACTGTCCAATCCTCCCTTTTACTATTCGTCTATGCGGAAGAAGGCGGCCAGTTATGTGTTTCGCTCTGGCAATGGCGACACCATGCAAAGAGTGCATCGTAAAGTACCAAACCTTGTTTGAGCATGTCGTGATCATTATTGAAAATGTGGGATAGGCCCAGCGATATAGCATATAGCCCTGACGATTCGGGTGTCAGATTCAGTCTCGATGTGTCTGCGCCTCGCACAATGCTTGCCAGCTGTTGTAAGGCAGGATCATCCAGTCCGTACCGACTCAAAAAGGCATCGAAACTGCATAGTTCCCCGACATGTGAAAGTTCGGCGCCAGGAATGTCATAAGGAATAGCGCCTGTTTCCTCTGCTACTCGAAATACCTGATCGGCAGTGACGTAAACAAATTCAGCATCTTTATCTATGAAGCGGGCAATTAGCCAAGGGCAGGCAATTCGATCAATTTTTGGCCGTTCACGGGTGATCCATTGCATGGGTATTTCCTCAAGTTTTCGATTGAGCATCTAGCGCGGCTTTAAAGGCTTTGGCCAGATCACTGGCTATGCCTTCACCCCAGTAGTGCAGAAAAACAATCCTCGGGGATTCGCCGACCATGTGATTGTGTATCGTGGTAATGGCGATACCCGCACCGCGCAAAGCTTTCAGTACACCTTGCAGTTTAGTTTCCAGCACAGCGAAATCGCCTTCGACAATGGCTTTGTCATTGCTGCCGGCAAATACCGCCCAAGTATTCACCCCCATGGTTTTGCCAACCGGATGACCATCCATTTGTGTGGTTCGACCGATGGTGACTTTATACACTTCACCAGTTTTCTCTACTGGCGCACCAATAATCGTTTCGATGGGTTTGGGATCAAGCGAGGTTTTACCGGCATCAAACGACTTAGGTTTTACATGGGTTTTAGCGCTGCTGGTTTCCTTGATTTTGGCAAACACCTTGCCGATACTGGTCGCCAGACTTTCTGCATCGCCGCTGCCGCCGATGTGCATGAACATCACTTTTGGCGTATCCCACAAGAAATGGTTATGCAGGGCAGTAACCTCAATGCCATTTTCCAATGCTGAGCTCATCACCGGATTAATCTGGTCTTCCTGCAACACCATATCCCCCATCACCATAGTTTTATCGCCTACTGGCGAAAAAGCAGCCCATGAGGTGAATCCGGTCGCCGCTGTCATTTTCACGCCTGCCACGGTGACAGCCAGATCACTGCGTGGCACGGTGACTTTGAACGCATTTTCGGCGGTATCGAGTTTGCCTTTGGCGCCAGTCAGTTGCTCTATCTTGGCGATATCCAGTACGCCAGTATGCTGAGTTGGCTCTTGAGCATAGGCTACGCCCAGTAGTGATGAAATTAACAGCGCTAAAATTTGAGATTGGCGAATTGTGTTCATACGGTAACTCCTTGCTGGGCAAGCCAGATTTTGATGAAACTAAACAACAGACCGGCACCGCCACAGGCAGCGATGACGGGGATAACACCTACTTTGTAACGAAACAATGACAAAAGAGCGCACAGGCTAATGAGTGCAGAAACCGTATCAAAATGTCCTGCAAAACCTTGTGGCCAGAACACATGCCAGGCGAAAAACACCGCCAGATTGAGAATCACACCGACGACGGCAGCGGTAATGCCGGTCAGAGGCGCAGTGAATTTCAGCTTGCCGTGAGTCGATTCCACCAATGGACCACCGGCCAAAATGAATATAAAACTGGGCAAAAAGGTAAAGTAGGTCACCACCGTTGCCGCAATGGCACCACCTAGAAATAGCTGATCGGGACCGAAGATTTCTTTTACCCAACCTGCGACGAAACCGACAAAGGTCACCACCATGATCAGCGGTCCCGGTGTGGTTTCGCCGAGAGCCAGACCATCAATCATTTGATGTGGCGTCAGCCATTGAAAATGTTCAACAGCCCCCTGATATACATAGGGTAAGACGGCATAGGCGCCACCAAAGGTGAGTAGCGCCGCTTTGGTGAAGAACCAGCCCATCTGCGTCAATGCACCGCCCCAACCATAGCGAGCGCAAAGAAAACCGATTACGCCGCCCCACAAAATCAGGCCAACCAGTATCACTTTTACCAAGCCCGCCCAGCTAAACAGTGCATGCGGTGGTGTTGGCGTATTGTCGTCAATCAATGCGGGATCGAAGCTTGTTTTAGCCGAGCCATGTCCGCCGCCAACAGTGAATTTCTGCGGAGCAAGCTTACCGCTAATAGCGCCGAGGATGGCGGCCGCCAACACGATCAGCGGAAAGGGTGTATCGAATAAAAAAATGGCCAAAAAAGCCAATCCCGCCATGGTCCACAGCACCCCATTCTTAAGTGCCCTTGATCCGATTCGATACGCAGCAAAAATCACAATGGCCGTCACCGCCGGTTTAATTCCGTACAGTACACCGGCAATCCCCGTGATATGACCAAAGGACAGATAAATCCAGCTCAAACCGATCAGAATCAATAATGATGGCAGCACAAACAAACCACCGGCAACAATGCCGCCCCAGCTGCGATGCATCAGCCAACCGATATAGGTGGCCAACTGCTGGGCTTCCGGTCCCGGCAGCAACATGCAGTAATTCAGCGCATGTAAGAATCGCTTTTCGGAAAGCCAACGGCGCTTTTCCACTAACTCCTGATGCATGATGGCGATTTGCCCGGCCGGGCCACCGAAACTGACGAAACCAAGCTTTAACCAAAAACGGAAGGCTTCCCAAAAGCCAACCGGATCGGGCTTGATCAATGTATTCGCAGATGATTGATTTTCAGATTGACTCATCGTGTGTTTATTCCTTTCTCAAACGTTACCAGCAAGCCGTCAAACACTGCACTGGCAGCCGCGAGCAGTTGATCATCATCGTTAATGGCATCGCGAAGTCCAGCCAACACACTTTCAATACCAACGGCTTCGGGTGGTTGCACACCGCCGACATCCAGAAAATGTACGAGCCCACCCAGCCGTTTGAGTGCAGGTTGTTCAAGATCGAAACTGGCTAATAACACTTCAAAGGTCACCCGGCCATCCACATGACTAAACGAGGCACCGTCAAAATCGAAACCGAGAGCATTAGCGGGGCAATCACTGGCAGACGCTAACCAAAGCAAATGCGCTTGAGGATCGATAAAGCGCCTAATCAACCAGGCACAAGCCAGTCTATCCACCCATGGTCGGCAGCGAGTCGCCCAAGTACGGCCTTGATAATCATTGATTGATAGGCGTGAGATTAAGCCTTCAATCGAATGTGGCTCATCCGGGGATAATATTCGAACAGTCGACAGTTCGAGTTCGCTCAGCGCACTCTCTGTTTGCCGTTGCGCTTCATCGGGAAAGAAGTCGATAGCAGACAGGTTGGCAAACACTTTGCGCAGCTTTCTGGTCTGCTTGATAAAGTCTTGAGCCGTATCAACAGACAGTTCGCCACGTTGCTTGACTATGTCTGCCAACAAAGCAGAATATTCATCACGACGGTCGAACAGGCTAATGAAATGGCTATCGGTCGGCTCATCAGTCCGCAAAACCAATGCGCTGCCGCCATTCTCACGAACTTCTACCGCGATGATTTCTAATGTTTCGCGGCAAGGATCGCGATCAGGCATTAGGTAGACGCCATCACGCAGCACTGCCGCACCGCAAGCTTTCAATGACCGCCAGATACGCATCCGTGCGGTTGCGTTCTCGGTGGGAAGACTAATTATAAGTAAATGCCAAATATTCATGTAGCAAATATTACTACCATGTAAAATACATTACAAATTAATAGGCGGGGATTTGCCACACAAATCCCATCACCAAGCTCGACATCCATTGCAACGAATTGAGGTAATCCAGCGTGTCGTTTACCATAGGCAATAAAGTGCTACTTTTCTCCCACTGAATATTTTAAATATGACACCACCAAGATCCCGTCTAGCCTGGCTTATAGGCTTACCGTTGTTCTTATGCTTTCTCAATTCCAGTGTCCTGGCTCATGGCGTTGATGCCAATACCGAACGTTTTTTACAGGTAAACCAGGGCATAGCCATCGGACCGTTTTTGTATATCGGCGCCAAACACATGGTCACCGGTTATGATCATCTGCTGTTTTTAGTCGGTGTAATTTTCTTTTTATTCCGCACCAAAGACGTGTTGGTGTATGTCAGCCTGTTTACCTTGGGACATAGCTTGACGCTGTTATTCGGCGTGTTAAGCAATATCGCAGTCAATCCGTTTCTGATCGATGCGATTATCGGACTGTCCATTGTCTACAAAGGCTTTGATAACCTGGGCGGTTTTCAGCGCTTGCTGGGCTTTCAACCCAATACCAAATGGGCAGTGATGATTTTTGGCTTGTTTCATGGTTTTGGCTTGGCGACCAAATTGCAGGATTTCTCCTTGCCTCAAGCAGAGCTATGGAAAAATTTATTGGCCTTTAATGTCGGCGTGGAGATAGGCCAATTTGTGGCTCTGTTGTTTATCTTGATCACTCTCGATTTTTGGCGTCGACACCGTAGTTACTATTCCTTTTCCACCGCTACCAACACCCTTTTAATGACCGGAGGACTGATTCTGTTCGGTTACCAAATGACCGGCTACATCATCAACGGATAACACCATGAATGACACCAAGCCTCCCGTTCAATCGTTAAAATCCCTAACTATCGCGTCCATTTTTGCAACGCTGCTGGCTGGTCTTATTCTCATTACCGCCATCCTGCCGGCTGAATACGGCATTGACCCGACCGGCTTCGGACGCATGACAGGCTTAACCGCGTTATCCACGCAAACAACAGCCACGAGTCAGTCGCTGACGATTGCCTGTCCGGCACAGAACACCGCTGAAAACTTGGCGCAAAATGGTCAACAACCACCCACGACCCAGTGGCAGGATACTGTCAAAATCGTGGTGCCCGCCGGCGAGGGGCTGGAATACAAATTCCATCTGATAAAAGGCGCTGCCCTGGAATATTCATGGGCTACCGACGGAGCAAGACTTTATTTTGATTTTCATGGCGAACCGCAAGGCGATAAGACCGGTTATTTTAAAAGCTACAAAGAAAGTACCGACAATCAGTCGAGCGGCTCTTTATCAGCACCATTCGAAGGCTCTCACGGCTGGTTTTGGGAAAACAAATCCAGCTCGCCAGTGACCGTTGTACTGAATACCAAGGGTTCTTATCGGATTTTGGGTTTAATGTAATGACGCATATCTACCTGGAGATGTCGTATGAAACCATTAAAAAAAATTGACAAGTTAGTAAAAAACGAGAGACACAAAAAGTGAAAAATCTGGACGCCTAATGTCTAGTAATTGGAAAATGCATGACAATAAAACTCCTTTGATTTAAGGCTCAATAAAATGCCGGCTTTAACCATAGGCAAACTTGCCAAACAAACCGGTGTCACTGTAGAAACCATTCGCCACTATCAACGCATCGGTTTATTGATGGAACCTGACAAACCTGATAGCGGTTATCGCTGTTATTCAGCTGATGCGGTTAGCCGAATCCGTTTTATCAAACGTGCGCAACAAGCTGGGTTTACCTTGAAAGAAATTGCCACCTTACTATCGCTTGACGGGGCGCACTGTGCCGATGTACGGCAACTCGCTGAGCAGAAATGCCAGCAGATCGATCAACAAATCAGGGACTTAACGGCTCTTCGGCAGATATTGGGAGTTATGGTCAACGACTGCCAGCAGACAGCGTCATCCGCTCATTGCGCTATTCTCGATGCCTTTAGCGAAGACACATCAACCCAGCCCTAATTTTTTATCTCGGACTTGACTCTGTTCTAAGCAACAGGGTTTAGACTCCTTGCCAATATTGAGCATGGTTTGGATTAGGAGATTACTATGAATACAGACCCTGAAACCCCCGCTAACACCCCGTCATGGTTAGGTATCGGAGCCCTATTGGCTGCTATAGGGGCTTCGGCATGCTGTGTCGGGCCATTTTTGCTGTTGTCGTTGGGTATTGGCGGCGCATGGATAAGCACGTTGACGACACTGGAACCGATCCGACCATTTTTCATCATCTTAACCCTGCTTTTTATAGGACTCGGGTATCGAAAACTCTATCTAACGCCTTACCGTTGCGAGGAAGGTGATATCTGTGCCACATCCGACATCCAAAACCGACAACGCCTAATTTTTTGGTTGGGTTCCGTATTCATTCTGCTACTGCTGGCCTTTCCCTGGGTAGCACCTTTTTTCATGGCTTGATCGGAGTCCGATATGACCATTAAAACCAGTTTGTTAATTTTGAGCTTGTCATCAAGCGCTCTATGGATGCCGGCAGCCTGTGCTGAAACAACTGTTGCACAGCCAAACCAACAGCAAACGGTGACGCTGAATATAGAAAACATGACCTGTACCCTATGTACAGTCACCATCAAAAAAGCCTTGCAGAAGGTCAAAGGCGTAAAAGAAGTGACTGTCGATTACGATGCCAAAACTGCGGTGGTCACGTTCGATGGCCTAAAAACCGATAGTACAGCATTGATCAAAGCCACCACGAATGCGGGATATCCGGGTTCCCTCGCTCCACCGGTTTCTCGATAAAGCTGAGGGTTGGTCTATGTCTGATTGCTGCTGCTCAAATACATCCACCAAAACCAAACAGATTTGTCCTGAATGTGGTTCGACTTGTAAAAGTGTCGGTATGCCTACGCTTTACCATCAGGTTAGGTTTCCAGAGAACCAGTCGCTTATCACTGATAGCTATTATTTTTGCCCGGCCAAACTATGCTCGGTTGGGTACTTTTCCAGTGCGGATAACACTATTCCAAAACAGCATTTACGAAGCTATCCAGCGATTCAAAATAACGCACTTTGTTACTGTTTTGATATTGATGCCGAGCGGTATTTATCAGCGCTCAACGATCACAGGGAAGAACCGATCATAAATTTCATCAAGCAACGCACCAAAGCGAACGAATGTGCGTGTGACATCAGAAACCCGTCGGGTCAATGCTGTTTAGCGAATTTTAAGAACATGAGCCAGGTAACAGCTTGACTAACAAATCCGACGCCTGGATCGCTTGTGGTTCGGTACATGAAACCAGGTTAATTGCATTGTATTTTTGGAGCAATAGGGCTACGATAAATAAGTAATGAAGATCCCTACACTTAAGTTTTAGACTTTTATCTGGTTAAACTGAATCACATGTTCAGCAATCGCATAGTATTGATGTTAACGCTCATTATGGCTCTCATGCCTATGGCGGTGACCTATGCGCATTACACGGATGTTGCCAGTCAAATTGCGGCGTTGCCTGTTTCTATGACGGTGGACCATGCAAATCAAAACACTCAATCAGAGCAGCAAGCTGCCGATCATTGCCAACCGCATTCGTCACATCCCGATAAACTACAGTCATCTGGCTGTGGCTTTCATGTTTGCGCCGACTGCGCAGTGATCTCGACTTTTCAATTCATTTCAACTCATAGCCCAAGTTTTTATAGTCTTTCAGAAAAACTGGAGCCACTCTCCCTGATTGCGCCTCCGGCTATCAGGCCACCCATCTCTCCCTTCTAAGCGTTTTAGGTCGATAGTGTCTTTCCCTAAAGACACCGCTCGACTATTCCAGGTAACTCAATTCTCGTCGGCTCGGTGATTTTTGCCGTGTCTATGCCCCAACTGGTTACCATGTGACAACAACGTTTCGAGAACAATCATGTCATCCGTATTGCAATTAACCCGTTATCTGTCGGTCGCTGCACTGGTGCTGGCTTGTGGCTTTGCCGTTGCCAATGAACAGTCGCTGTTAACCCTGGAGGCGGCCACGCAAAAAGTCACACAGGATAATCCTGATCTGGCGCAAATGCTGGCCCGTGCTCAAGCCATGGCGGCCATTCCCTCGCAAGAAGGCAGCCTGCCTGATCCGCAAATCAGTTTTAACGCCATGAGTCTGCCGGTGGATAACTTTAATACCCGGCAAGTCGATATGACGCAAATGAGTTTCGGCCTGTCTCAAGCCATTCCGTTCCCCGGCAAGTTGGCACTCAAGGAACAGGCGGCCAACTATGAAGCCGAAGCGGCCAATCTAAATGCTGATGAAGTACGTCTGCGACTAATAAGCGACGTCAAAACGTTGTGGTGGCAAGTGTTTTATCTAGATAGGGCGCTGGAGATTGTCGCTAGCAATCACAGCTTGTTACACCAGTTTGTCGATATCGCCCGCACTAAATATGAAGTGGGTGAGGGTTTACAGCAGGATGTATTGCTGGCTCAGCTGGAATTATCCAAATTGCTGGATCAAAAGATTGGATTAACCGGCTTACGCCGCAGCACGGTAGCCAGATTGAATGCCTTACTGGATCAGCCGGCCAATCATCCCGTGCAAGTTTCCGCCACCTTGCCTTTGCAGTTGCCGGAGATCAAAACGGAAAATCAGCTGTATCAACAAGCAGAAACCGCCAGACCGTTGTTGGCCAGCGAACGACAAGCCCTTAATGCCGCCCAGACCAGGCTGGATTTCGCCCATAAAGACCTCTTGCCCGATTTCAATATCGAAGCTGCTTATGGTGCGCGGTCAAACATGCCCGACGGCACTCGCCGCTCGGACTTATTGAGCCTGGGAGTAAGCATGAACGTACCGATCTTCGCCGGCAGCAAACAGGAAAAAGCCATCGATCAGCGTACTAGCGAACTGCTGCAACAGCGCTATACCTTGCAGGACAAATGGAATAATGTGCGGGCACAAATCAGCCAAACGCATAGCGATTATCAGCGCGCCCAACAACAGTTTGTGCTGTTCGATACCGGCATCATTCCCCAAGCGAGGCAAACCGTGGCCTCCATGCTGGCCGGTTATCAGGTCAACAAAGTCGATTTTCTGAACCTGGTGCGCAGCCAGATCACGCTATTCGAATACGAAACCCAATACTGGAAAGCCTTTACCGAAGCGCAGCAAGCGCTAGCGCAACTAAGCGCGGATGTAGGCGAGGATGCTATTTATGAATAAGCAACTGCTATTGACCGCAGCCGCTATGCTGACAATTGGCCTGATTGGCGGTTACTGGTTGGCAGACAAGCCACAGTCTGAAACTATTACCAAAACAGCCACCAAACAACCGCTGTATTATCGCAACCCCATGAATCCATCGGCTACCTCGCCCGTACCCGCCAAAGATGCCATGGGCATGGATTATGTAGCCGTTTACACCAACGATGACATTGACGGATCCACTGATAAAACGGTCGAACGCAAAATTCTGTTTTATCGCAACCCGATGAACCCTAGCGTGACCTCCCCGGTACCCGCCAAAGACAATATGGGTATGGATTATGTGCCGGTGTATGCCGACGCTAACGCCGCCTCCGGCGATCCGCTTGGCACGGTAAAAATCGATGCCGTGACGGAACAAAATATGGGCGTCCGTACAGCGATTGCCAAACAAACTCTGCTTTCACATGTGGTTCGGGCAGTAGGGCGCATCGCTTATGACGAAGAACGTATCGTGCGTCTGCACCCCAAAACCGAGGGCTGGATTGAAACACTCAGGGTGGATAAAACCGGCCAATGGGTAAAACAAAATGAAGACTTATTGAGCATTTATTCGCCGCAATTGGTGGCCAGTCAGCAGGAATACGTGCTGGCCCTGAATAACCTGAAAGTGTTGGAAAAAAGCCCCATCGAAGACATTCGTCGCGGCGCGGAAGACCTGGTGAAGAGTTCACGCGAGCGTTTAAAGTTATTAGATGTGCCCACGCACCAATTGCATGACCTGACTGAAACCCATCACATCAAAAAAAGTCTGCACATCCATACCCCGGCCAGCGGTATTGTCATCAATATCGGCGCCCGTGAGGGGCAATACGTCACTCCGGAAACCGAACTGTACATGATCGCGGACTTATCCAAGGTGTGGGCCTATGCCGATATTTATGAATACGAGCTGCCCTGGGTTAAAGAAGGTGATCCGGTGGAAATGCGTCTGGCAGGGGTACCGGGACGTACCTTCAAAGGTAAGTTGGCCTTCATTTATCCCTACGCCGAAGCCAAAACCCGCACTATTAAAGTACGGCTGACCTTTGATAATACCGGACTGCTATTAAAACCGGACATGTTCGCCGAAATCACCATTCATGCCGGCAAACAACTGGATGCAGTGGTAATCCCTGCTGAAGCGGTGATTCGTTCCGGAGCCCAGACTCAGGTGTTCGTGGTGCGAGGCGCAGGCAAATTTGAGCCGCGACTGGTCACCACCGGTCTGGCATCCGGTAGCGATATTGCCATCGTCGAGGGGCTGAATGCCGGTGAAGAAGTGGTCACATCCGCGCAATTTTTAATCGATTCCGAATCGAGATTGCATGAAGCCACCGCCAAGATGCGCGAACCTGAAGCCGTGTCAACACCGAATAGTGAGCCGTCCGTCAATGATCATGGAGATCATCAACATGACTGATTGGCTGATCAACAGTTCGTTAAAAGACCGCTTTATGGTGTTATTGGCTGCGGCTATCCTGGCCTTGGCCGGCCTGTGGTCATTTAAAAACATGCCGCTGGATGCGATACCGGATTTGTCGGATGTGCAGGTGATCGTCTTCACCGAATATGCCGACCAGTCACCCCAAGTGATTGAAGATCAGATCACCTATCCTTTAACCACCGCCATGCTGGCCGTGCCGCATGCCAAAGTGGTGCGCGGCTATTCCTTCTTCGGCTTGTCGTTTGTCTACATCATTTTTGAGGACGGCACCGATATGTACTGGGCCCGTTCGCGGGTACTGGAATATCTCAATTACGTCAAAGGCCGTTTACCGCAAGGCGTCACACCCACTTTAGGCCCGGACGCCACAGGGGTGGGCTGGATTTACGAATACGCCCTGGTGGACAAAACCGGCAAACACGACCTGGCCCAACTGCGTTCCATTCAGGATTGGTATTTACGCTATCCCTTACAGACGGTGCCTGGGGTGTCTGAAGTCGCCTCCGTCGGTGGCTATGTCAAACAATACCAGGTGGAAGTCGATCCGAATGTACTGCAGGCCTACCAGATTCCATTATCCACGGTCATCACTGCGATCAAGCGCTCCAATAACGACGTCGGCGGCCGTTTATTTGAAATGGCGGAGACCGAATACATGGTCAGAGGCTTGGGATACATCAAATCCATTGCCGACCTGAATACCATTCCGGTGGGTGTCGATGCCAATGGCACACCGATCCGTTTGCAGGATGTCGCCCATATCCAAATCGGCCCTGAATTACGCCGCGGCGTCACCGAGTTGAACGGCGAAGGTGAAGTCGCGGGCGGGGTGGTGATCATGCGCTTTGGTGAAAATGCCCTAGCCACCATCGAGGCCGTGCGCGAGAAACTCGAGCAACTCAAAAAGGGCTTGCCGGAAGGGGTGGACATCGTCACCGTGTATGATCGCGGCAGCTTAATCGAACGGGCCGTGGACACTCTGAACGAGGCCCTAATTGAGGAACTGATCATAGTCTGCAGTCTGGTAGCTTTGTTTTTACTGCATATACGTTCCTCGCTGGTAATTATCATCACCTTGCCGCTGGGCATACTGATGGCGTTTATCATCATGAAATGGCAAGGCCTGAATGCCAATATCATGTCACTGGGCGGCATTGCGCTGGCGATTGGCGACATGGTCGATGGCGCGGTAGTGATGGTGGAGAATGCCCACAAGCATCTGGCCGCCGCTGTTGCAAAGAAACAGGCCGAACTCACCGAAAAAGAACGCTGGCAAGTCATCGGTGCCTCCTGTCGGGAAGTGGGTAGCGGCTTATTTTTCTCACTGTTGGTGATTACCGTCTCCTTCCTGCCGATTATCACCATGCAGGCTCAGGAAGGCCGTCTGTTCAGTCCGCTGGCCTTTACCAAAACCTACGCCATGGCGGCAGCGGCGATCTTGACCGTCACCCTGGTGCCCGTATTAGTCGGATATTTTGTGCGCGGCAAAATCATTCCCGAGCAAAAGAACCCGATCAACCGCTTTTTGCATTTTATACACGCGCCGGTATTAAAGTCGGCGATGCGTTGGCGGCTGGTGACAGTCATCCTGGCGGCACTATTGATGGCGTCAACAATTTATCCGATTTCCAAAATCGGCAGTGAATTCATGCCGCCTTTGGATGAAGGCGATATTTTGTACATGCCGTCTACTTTTCCCGGCATTTCCATCACCAAAGCCAGGGAAGTGTTGCAGCAGACCGACAAGATTTTAAAAACCTTTCCCGAAGTGGAGCATGTATTCGGCAAGATCGGCCGGGCTGAGACCGCCACCGACTCGGCGCCGCTGATGATGGTGGAAACCACCGTCAAGCTCAAGCCGCAACAGCAATGGCCCGACCCGAGCAAAACCACCCGAGCGCTGATGGCCGAAATGGACAAAGCCATACATTTTCCGGGTTTAGCCAACGCCTGGACCATGCCGATCAAAACCCGTATCGACATGCTGTCGACCGGTATTAAAACCCCGGTCGGCATCAAGGTGTCAGGGCCAGACTTGAATGTTCTGCAAAAGCTATCGCTTGAGATTGAACGTGCGATGAAGACATTACCAGATACTTTGTCGGCCTACGGAGATCGGGCGGTCGGCGGCTATTTTCTGGATTTTGATATTAGCCGGGAAGCGGCGGCCCGTTACGGACTGACCACGGGTGATGTGCAAGATGTGATTCAAAGTGCGATTGGCGGCATGAACATCACCGAAACTGTGGAAGGGCTGGAGCGTTATCCGGTTAATTTACGTTATCCGCGTGATCTGCGCGACAACCTGGAAGCCTTGCGGCGGGTGCTAATTCCAACGCCCACCGGCAGTCAGATACCATTAACCCTGGTGGCTGACATTAATTTTACCCGCGGCGCTGATGTGATTAAAACCGAAGATGCCCGCCCCAATGCCTGGATTTATGTAGACATTAAAACCGCTGATATTGGCGGCTTTGTAGCCCAGGCGCAAAAAAACCTGGCCGAACAGGTCAAACTCCCACCCGGTTACACCGTAGCCTGGTCGGGTCAGTTCGAATATATGGAACGGGCGGCAAAACGCTTGAAAATGGTGGTACCTATCACTCTGCTGCTGATATTCATCCTGCTGTATTGCTCGTTCCGTAATATCACCGAGCCGGCTATCGTCATGCTCACCATCCCTTTCAGCCTGATCGGTGGCATCTGGCTGGTGTACTGGCTTGGATTTAATCTCTCAATTGGCGTCTATGTTGGTTTTATCGCCCTGGCGGGCACAGCCGCTGAAACCGGCGTCATGGTGTTGAGTTTTATCGATATTGAGATGGATAAACTGCGGGCACAAAAGCAAGCACCGCTCAGCGCTGCAGAAATCATAGCCACAGCCGAAGCCGCCACGGCCCTGCGGGTGCGACCGGTTGCAATAACCTCGCTGGCCAACATCATCGGCTTGATGCCCATCATGTGGGCTAGCGGTACTGGAGCGGATGTCACTCAACGCGTCGCCGCGCCTGCGATGGGTGGCATGTTGACGGTGTTGATATTGAGTCTGCTGGTGTTTCCGGTGGTATACAGCCTGGTGCTGCAATTTCAGGAAAGCCGCAAGTTGAGAGTGCCTAGTTAATCTTTGATGAACTCTCTGTATTGGCATACACACCGTTTCACTAACTTTTTATCATTTCAATTCTTACAAAGGAGTAAACCCGATAACACACCAATAATCTAAAAACCGATGTGATTAAACAATTGAATTAATTTGGAGAAACCCCCATGAAAACCAAAATCCTGATCCCCCTGTTATTAAGCCTGGGTCTATTGTATGGATGCGCCGAAACCAACCCGCATCCCATGGATATGAGCCAAGCCGTGGAAAACGCAAAAACCAAAGCTGATCACGAAGCGTTGGCGCAGCACTATGAGGCAGCCGCGAAAGACATGCAGTTGAAGGTCGATGAGCATAAGAAACTACTCAGCAAATATGAGTCACATTCTTATCTATATGGTAAGAAGGCGCAAGACTTAAAAGCCCATTGCCGAAACCTGATCACCATTTATCAAAATGGGGTGGATGCTAATATGAGTATGGCAAAAATGCATCGCGAGATGTAAGCGAGTTTGGGTCGCGAGGGGGCTTAAGGCTCCCTCACTACAGAAAATAAAGTGGGAAAATCATGACATCAAGACTGCTGAGCTTATGTTTGCTGACCAGCGTGTTGATTGCTTGCAATCCGGTACCGCCGCATCCCATGAACATGAGCCAAGCGTTAAAAAACGCCACAACCCGCGCTGACCACGAGGCCCTGGCGGCACATTACCAAGCAACGGCAGACAAACTGCAAGCGAAAGCCGATGAACATAGGGTTCTGCTAAGCGAATACGCCGCAGATTTCGGCTTAATGCCGGAGGATTTTCACGAAGATTTTAGAGGACATTGCCAATGGCTAATCGATGCCTATGAAAAGGCGGTCAAGATCAATTTGGATTTGGCCGATCAGCATCGCCACCTGTATCGCCATGAGTGATTCGGACGATTCCCTACGGAATTACGACAATGAATGCTAGGGCTGTTGCGATACCCACCTTATCGACCCGCCGGTTTATTCATCGCTTAATTTTGACTCGGCTGTTTTTGGGGTGGTTGTTACTGAGTTTGGTGATCGGCGGTGTTGTGCTATGGCTAGAGGTCAACCGCATTCAGCAGTTCGTGCACGAACTGGCCCTGAAAGAGTCGGCAAACTTTAGTGGAGAATCCGCCCATAATTTGCAAGGGCTGGATGCCAAAGCCCGGCAGCATCTTGAAAAGTTAGCGGAAAAATTGGTCAACCAACATTTTCTAGTGGTTGAACTGTATGACCTCAACAAACAACTTCAGCTCGAAACTGTCCGGCCCGGCCTGGAGCTTGTCGAACGCGACATTAATCGTTTTCGTCATCAATTTCCGCAGCAGGGTGCATTTTCGCATCAGTTTCATTTACTGCGTGGCGAATGGCTGCTGGTGATCCTGGTGCCATTATCCGATCCTCAGAATAGTTTGTGTGGCTATTTCGAAGGCATTTATCAGGTCGATCGGGACACCTTGAACTCAATCAAAACCGGCCTGCTGCGTAAACTGCTGTTTGCCGCCCTGGGCATCACCTTCACTGCACTGTTGATCTATCCAATTATCTTGATGCTTAATCGGGAATTGATCAGGCTGTCCGCCGATTTACTGAAGGGCAATCTCCAGCTCATGAATGTACTCGGCTGTGCAATTGCCGAACGTGACTCCGACACCAATAGCCACAACTATCGAGTCACCTTTTATGCCCTGCGTTTAGGCGAAGCCATCGGATTACCCCGAGCCAAACTACGTGATTTAATTACCGGCGCCTTTTTACATGATGTTGGCAAGATCGGCATCCGTGATCTGATTCTGCTTAAACCGGGCAAATTGTCGCCGGCAGAATTCGAAGTCATGAAGTCACATGTGGCACTGGGAGTAGACATCATCAATAAATCCAGTTGGCTAAAAGGCGCGCGCGACATTGTTGAATGTCATCATGAAAAATTCGACGGCAGTGGCTACGTGAAAGGTTTAACAGGCGAGGCAATTCCTTTGAATGCCAGGATATTCGCGATTGTGGATGTGTTCGATGCGCTGACGTCCAGCCGCCCGTATAAAGAGCCATGGCCTGTATCGGATGCCATAGCCACACTGGAACAGGAGAGCGGCAAGCACTTCGATCCACGCCTAGTCAGTGTGTTTACACCAATGGCACGCCGTCTGTATGACGAAATCAGCCGGATTGACGAGCAACGAATGGAGGTGATGCTACATCACCTGATTGCACCGTATTTTTTAAACACGGGCGTTGAAAGGAGTTCCTAAAATAATGGTACCTAAAAATTTCACAACAATTTTAAATCGAACCGGTATCGCTTAATCAGTGTGTAGTCTGGATGGGTGTTGGCTTCATACCATTTATGGTGCTTGAACTGACAAAAGTAATCCGCCTCACTAGCCAAACAGGATAAGACCATGAAGAACGCTACCCAAGAATCCACCTATACCTGCCCCATGCATCCGGAAATTCGTCAGGCACAGCCGGGAAATTGTCCTAAATGCGGCATGACTTTAGAGTTGATAATCCATGAAGGTAGGCAATCGCAAACCGAATACGTGTGTCCCATGCATCCAGAAGTGGTGCTTAAAGAACCGGGTTCCTGTCCCAAGTGTGGCATGTCACTGGAAGCCCGTCCTGTTGCTGGGGAGGCAGAAGACAATACCGAACTTGTCGATATGAGCCGACGATTTTGGATATGCGCGGCACTATCATTACCTGTATTCGTTTTAGCCATGGCACACGATCTTTTGCCGAGGTTGATCACTAATGATCTCGTCAACCATTGGCTGCAATGGTTTGAATGTGCTTTAGCTACTCCGGTGGTTTTATGGGGAGGCTGGCCTTTCTTTCAGCGCGGTTGGCGTTCTGTCATTAATCGTAGTTTGAATATGTTCAGTCTGATCGCCTTGGGTATTGGTGTGGCCTGGGGTTACAGCATGGTGGCACTGTTATTCCCGGATATATTTCCTTTGATCATGCGTAATGTGTATGGTCAGGTCGCAGTCTATTTTGAGGCTGCTGCAGTGATTACCACTTTGGTTTTATTAGGACAAGTGCTGGAGTTGCGGGCACGTAGTCGCACCAATCTAGCCATCAAGCTGCTGCTGGAACTAGCGCCAAAAACAGCGCGACGTGTGTATGACGATGGTCGGGAAGAAGATATTGCCCTGGAACAGGTCCAAGTGGGCGATGTACTGCGCGTCCGTCCGGGTGAAAAAATTCCTGTGGACGGCATGGTGCAAGAAGGCGCAAGTCATGTTGATGAGTCCATGGTGACCGGCGAATCGATGCCGGCGGCAAAGAACGTGGGGGACAGACTGATAGGCGCCACCGTGAACAGCAATGGCAGTCTGTTGATGCGGGCCGAGAAAGTGGGCAGTGATACGCTATTGGCCCAAATCGTAACTATGGTCAGTGAAGCGCAACGCAGCCGGGCACCGATCCAGAAGCTGGCCGACACAGTGGCGGCTTATTTTGTACCGGCAGTTGTGATGATTGCCATGGTGACCCTGATAGTCTGGTGGCAATGGGGACCGGAACCCCGATTGGCGCATGCCGTTGTCAACGCGGTCGCTGTGCTGATTATTGCCTGCCCCTGTGCGCTGGGTCTTGCCACGCCTGTATCCATCATGGTCGGCACAGGTAGAGGCGCACAAATGGGGGTGCTGATTAAAAATGCCGAAGCGCTGGAAATCCTGGAAAAAGTCGATACGCTGGTGGTCGATAAAACCGGCACGCTGACGGAAGGCAAACCGCGTTTACTGGCAGTAATAGCGACTGCGGAATTTTCCGAAACAGAGGTGTTGACGCTTGGTGCCAGTCTGGAGCGGGCCAGCGAACATCCCTTGGCCGCAGCTATTGTCGAAGGCGCTGAACAAAAAGGCATCACGCTATCTGCGATCGAAGAATTTGAATCGGTCACTGGGAAAGGGGTTATCGGCAATATAGAGGGTCGTCTGATTGCACTGGGTAACATCAAGTTAATGCATACTCAGAACATCGATATTAGCCCTTTACAACAGCAAGCAGATGAATTGCGTCAAGCCGGACAAACGGTGATGTTTTTGGGTGTAGACAGCGAATTGGCAGGATTAATCAGTGTAGCCGACCCGGTTAAATCCTCAACGGCAGATGCGCTGAAAGCCCTGCACACAGCCGGCATAAAAGTGGTCATGCTGACTGGCGATAATGAGACCACAGCTTATGCCGTAGCCAAGACACTGGGCATAGATCGGGTCGAGGCGGAAATATTGCCGGAGCAGAAAGCTGAAATCGTTAAACAATTACAGGCCGAAGGCTTTATCGTGGCGATGGCGGGCGATGGCATCAACGATGCACCGGCTTTGGCCCAAGCGCATGTGGGGATTGCTATGGGAACGGGTACCGATGTGGCCATGGAAAGCGCGGGGGTTACCCTAGTCAAGGGTGATCTGCGCGGCATCGTCCGCTCAAGGCTGTTAAGCCAAGCCACGATGCGTAATATTCGGCAGAATCTATTTTTTGCCTTTATTTATAACGCACTGGGTATTCCGGTGGCAGCGGGTGTGCTCTATCCATTCTTCGGTATGTTGCTTTCACCCATGATTGCTGCTGCGGCAATGAGTTTTAGCTCGGTGTCTGTCATCTTGAATGCTTTGCGGCTACGCAGAATATCCTTTTAATTGATCCATTGCTGAAAGTGACTGATTGTATTCTTGTTACGCTAGCAAGGATTTCTGACAGCAGGTAATTTAATATCTGTCATTCCCGATCCAGGCACCTGCGGCAGCACCGATGCCCGCAGCCAAAGGATCACCTCTACCCATTTCATAACCCATTACGCTTCCGACCACACCACCCACTAAACCTTGGGTTGAGCGTTGATCGTAACCGTAGTAATTAACCGGTGGTGGGGGCGGTGCATAGTAACGAGGTTGTACCGGAACATATTCAACCACTTGCTCGGGAACATAAACAATCTCTTCCCGATAAGAGGGATAATAATCCTGCCTGTGATGGCGGCCGTGATGATGCGCATGATAATCATCCCAGTCATCATCATCCGCAAATGCAGCCGATGAAAGCAACAATCCCAAAACTATAATTTGCACCATTCTGAACATATAAACTCCTTTTTGGAAAATGATTCGGTTGCGGCAGATTCTGCTGATAGCGGCTTAAAATTAACTTAATACCTAACCAAACCTCATTCAAGACTAAAAGGCAGAGTCTTTTTTGGAAAACTGGCTTCCATATGATGGATATTTAAGGCTTTGCAATAATAGAATAAAAATAAACTATGTTATATGACGCGCCTTAACAAGGTTATATACCGCATTTTTTTAAGCAACCTTGCCATAGAAGACGCTAAGGCAATGAAATTAAACAAGTCTTTTCATGGCATTTCATGTGCTTGCTGATTGTTTGCTTTAGACGTTCAATATGTGAGGTTACAGAAATGGCACAAGAGTTAATGGCTTCAAACTATGCAACAACAGCTGATCAAATCAATACCGGCGCTCTGATGTTAGGTGCTGGCTTGGCCTTGACATCAATGATTTTAGTACCTGCGTTGGCTATGCGTTTTGGCTTAAGCGCTAGTTTGACCGGTGCATTAAGAATCGCCATCATGAAAGCCTCTAATCGTGCAGCAACTGTTAAAGCAATTACAAATAGTCAGCAACATCTATTGCGGTAATAAATCACTAAATGGCACTGGATTTTTTGGGTGCCAGATGCCGTTTTGATTCGATGATCAATAGGAATTTAGCTGACCGATCACGAATAAGACTAATAATGAAATGCTTTTAGTGGATAGCCGTCAAAATGTGGATACAACTCCTCTAGGCATGTCTTCAAAAAACTGTGCGAGAAGCGAAACCAAAAGCAATTATTAATCGACAGCTTTTCTGCAGTAATCTGCCGTTCAAAATCGTGTTTTTCAGGTGTGTGAATGTCGCAAAGTGGCCGAAACTGCGATCTGAGCGGTTGAGCGTCGGTGATCCACTGCATGACCATGAAACGGCCGCGTAATTCGTGTTCCATCTTGATGGACATTTGAACGTCTTTAGCCATGCCAGCCTCACGGATATTGTTGAATGATGCTGATTATTCATTTATGCGGTGGATTTTCTACCAACTGCCTGTTCGCGACAAGTTCTAACGCAGCTTTGCCTTCAGCAGTTTCTACATATTGACGCACTTTGTCCATAAGTTGATCCCAAACACGCCGCCAAGTCATCTGCTCAAGCAGTTCAACAGAAATTCCCGTGCCATTGGATAGTCGCTGGAGTAGTTCCGGTGTGGGAGCCTGAAATTGTCTCGCTCGGCTATCGGCGACAGGGATACCAAGAGCGCGAAGGCAAAAGAGTTCATAACGAACACCGTAACACTCAGCAAGTCTGCGGACATACTGTTCTAACGTTTCGGCATCATGAGGTTTCGGATGCAACGGCCAGCGCTTTTGCACTCAACGCAATTCCCGCTCAACCATGCGCCGACGCACGCTGGGAGGATGATAATCAGCGCGCTCAATGACGGCACAATTAATGCGTTCTTCTCCCTGCAATAGCGCAGCGACCGTGGCACTGTTCAAGAGTGCGGTAATTTCACCAATAGTACCTTCAGATCGCCGCAAAATCAGCTCGCACAGCGGTGCAGTTGCTAAATGTGAGGGTTCACGCAAGGGCAAAACAGTTTCGAAGCTGGCCAGCAGACGTGCGAATTCCTCGCCAGCCTCCCAGAGTGGTAGTAACAGAGGATGAAACCGATTTTCAAGCTGGTCGTCGCTACGAATCGCAAGATAAGCGTCACGGATACCCAGGCAAACGATAGGAATGCGCAGATCGTTGCCAATAAAACGGAGCAGATTCAACAGTTCGCGTTGCCGCCTAGCCGTTGCGCCGAGTAAATTGTGTACCTCGTCAATTATCAGCATGCGGACGCCGACGGCTCGCATCAGTCGTAATGTCAAGGCCTCACGCACGTCGTGCCGACCATAAAAGCCAACTGGCGTACCCAGTGTAGCCTGCAATGCGGTGTGTAGTCGGTTAGCGGTTGCCTCGGCTGGCATTTGTAGCATGAGTACCGGAATGACCTCGTGTTCACCATCCTCTGACATCCGCTGGGGATGCGCGCGATGAAACTTTTCGGCAATCATGGTTTTGCCGTTGTTGCTTGGGCCTACAATAAGGATGTTTTTCGGACGCAGTTTGCCAGGCTCGTCGGAAAGTAACGCTTCAAGTTGTACCAATGCTTGGTGGGCACAGGTGTAGCCGATCCATCGCTCCATTCGAAGGCGAGCTAGACGCTCTGCACTGGGTAACATGGCCAGTGAGCGCGCTTCTGGACCTAAATGGCTAAGGCTTACCATGCTTCGATGTCATCAAACGGGAGTACTGGACCAATATCAACTGTCGACGTGGCATTCTCAATTTGAGATGACTCCCTCTCTAGCTTCGAACCCAATTGGCGGCGCGTCCGGTTGCGGCGGGCTGTGCGCGTAAGCGTCTCGGCCTTACGCTCAATCTCACGCATTTCATCAATGGCGGCGAACAAACTGGCTTCGTCGACCGCAGTGCGTCGCTGTTCACGCAGACGTTTTCGCGCTAGTTTGTGCTCCCATAGGCTGATAGCCGGTCGAGACAACATGCGATACGGTACTTCCAGGTAGACATTATGCTCTTCATCAAGCACGAAAATTCGTGACAAATCGCGGGGATCGCGGCGAATCAGCAAAGGAGTTGGCTGATTGCGCAACTGTATCCATGGACGTAGCGCATTGCTGTAGTAAGTGATGTGATCAATCGTAATACCGTCCCGTTGTAAAGAGCGGCGCACTACTGGCAGGAAGTCGATCAGGAAGGTGCGTGGGTCACGTGGTATTGGTATCGTTTTGTTGGCGGCAATAAGCGACTGGAGACCTTGCTGGTAGCGATGCAAGGGGATATCGTCATCCATACCTTCGTGCGGCCGCAGGTGGTAATACTTGGTAATCGCGACGGCAAACCAGCGTTCAAGTTCTTCAAGAGTTAGACAGGCCGTCTTGTCACTATCATAGACACCGCGTTGGGTTGGATTTGAAAAGGTTGTACCGGGCAAAGCATGAACAAGCTGCATCAACGTGCCAATAACGCGCTCGACGACTCCGCCGTAATGAGGCAGGCCAGGTGGTCGCCATTCGATGGCAATGCCATGCTGAGCACAGCCGCGTTCAAATGCTAGCGAATGAAATTCTGAGGCGTTATCGACGCCGATACGACGCGGCTTACCGTTGACGGGCCAGCATGCTTCAATATCACGCTGTTCTAACCACGGCGCCTTATCACTGGCTACCAGGGCCAGACAAAGGCCAACACTGGTGGCCGAGGGCGCCTCAAGCGATAGATGGAACCCGGCAATGCAGCGACTAAAAACGTCAATGGCCACCGTTAGCCATGGTCGGCCAATCGGTGAACGATCCACTGGATCGACGATAATCAGATCGACTGGCGTATGGTCTATTTGTAGCCAGTCAAGGGGAATATCAGAGGTTGGCGTGATGCCGTAAATCGGCTTGATTTCAGGATGGGGCTCGCCGCGTTGACAGTGTTCAGCTGGAGATAAAGTTTTCAAGCGGCGGCGGATAGTACTCTCAGAAGGCGGCGCTAATCCAGCTTTTAAGCATTGATTCCGGATTGCAAACACGAGTTCGGCAGCTGACCGTTTTTGCCGTGTAAGAAAAATTTCGGCTATCAGGCCACGGAGCAAATTTTCGCGAGGTGCGGCAAGTCGCTGTTTACCTCGCCCACCATTGGAGCCACCCGGCAATAGCGCAGTGAGGTCGCCGCCGGACTCGCGTAACCGTTGAATTAGCCGGTACACCTGCCTTTCGGATAACCCCAATTCAACGGCGGCTTCATGCGCTTTCTCGCGAGAACAATACTGGATTTCAAACAACGGACGCAAGACGACAGCACGGCGATACGCTTCATTCCATTCGCATTCTGCAATCTGAGAAAGGTCAGTCATAGTGCCCCCTTTGCGACGTGCTGACGTCGACTTTAACAATTTGCAGCTTACTGACATCGGGTTAGATGTCTGCTGTCATCGACTATGACATTTTAGTTTGTAGATAGCAAGGTAATACGCGAGCGTTGCTAATGACTGCTGACACCGGCTTCGGAAAGTCACAAGTAGTCAAAACGAATTTCGTACATGAGTTATAATTCGTACATCCATTTCGGACGGAATTAGAGCATGTCACGCGTCTTTGCTTACTGTCGAGTGTCGACCACGGACCAAGCCACCCAAAATCAAAGCTTGGAAATTCAATCCGCCGGTTTTGCCATTCAGCCGCATCGTTTGATTGAAGAAAGCATCAGCGGTTCAGTCGCGGCGAAAGAACGCCCCGGTTTTAATAAACTGATCGAGCGGCTGGAAGCGGGCGATGTGTTAGTGGTGACCAAGCTGGATCGCCTCGGCCGCAACGCCATGGATGTCAGAGCCACGGTCGAGCACCTTTCTGACTCCGGAGTGCGGGTCCATTGTTTGGCGTTAGGCGGGGTTGATCTGACCAGTTCTGCCGGCAAGATGACCATGCAGGTTATCGCAGCGGTCGCCGAGTTTGAGCGTGACTTGCTGATTGAGCGAACTCAAGCAGGCATTAGTCGGGCGAAGGCGGCGGGTAAACAGTTCGGTCGGCCGCCGGCACTCAATGCGGAAGATCGTGCTGAAGTGGTGAAACGATTGGCTGTTGGCAGCAATGTTTCGGAGTTGGCTCGGGAATTCAAAACCACCCGGCAAACCATTATGCGGATTAGGGAAGCTGCGTTGAAAGCACAAAAAGTCGACAATACGATCCACTCTTCTGGAGAGTAACTGATGAATCACGTGTATTTGGAACGGCATGATGACAATGACAACATGCATCGTTTTTATCAGATGTTTGTGACGCCGGGTCTATTTGACGATTGGTCGTTGATCAAGGAATGGTTCGATTGTGAGGAGGCCGCAGTAATAGCTGGTCAAAAAATCAAGAATAATAAAGTGAAAAAGGGCTACCAGCTAAGATAGTCCTATGGGACTTTAGTGACTTTTGTTTAAACGTACCCCCAAATAGTGTATTTAACGAACGGTGTTCTAATTGTGAAGCCAGAGTATTTTATCATCACAGAGCTATTGGATGGCGGTATTGGAGAAGTCAAAGATGTCGTATGGCGGCATGCGCTAACTCATGACGGCAAGAAAATTACTTTCTGGGGTTTAATTGATTCGATGAGAAACATCAAAATCATTGAAAATCAAGAATTGCCTTTCATCGTTGGAATTTGGAGTTCCAAAGAGAACTGGGACTTTAAGCGTAAATATGGCACCGATATGTCGGTAGATGAAGCATGCGGTATTGTCATCAATCCATTAGCTTCCAAATATGTCAGGCTGCTGCTAACACCTGAAAATATCGATAACCTTCAACAAGCCCTTGAGCAAATATCGGTCATTCCCGATTAAACTCTACCCACTCGTGATCAATCTCCTTTATGATTACACATGAACCACAAATAACCAGAGCGTAGCCATGGCCACAGAAGCATTTACCGTTAGAACCGAATCAGACATTGTGCATCAGCTTGATAGCATGGCCGGGGCGTTGGATCGATCGCGTAATTATCTGGTCAACCAAGCCCTGCGGGAATACCTAAAAACCCATGCCCGGCAGATTGAGAAAATAACCCAAGGCATAGCAGCCGCCGACCGGGGCGAAGTCATCGCGCATAAGGACGTGATCAAGGAAATGGAAGCCATCGCTCAACCTGCATCCGACGATGATTTCTTCGACTGTGTCGGCATCTGGGAAGACCGCGACATCGACCAAGCCAGCATCCGCTCAAAGGCCTGGCCGGATCGACGCGGATGATTCTGTGCGACACCAATATCCTGATTGAATTCTACAAAGGTAATCCGGCAATTGTCCAAACCCTCAGAACCATAGGGCCTGCCAATATCGCGGTCAGCGTCATCACCAAAGCCGAACTGTTTTACGGCGCTAGAGATAAACAAGAACTGGCAAAAATCGAACGCCATCTTGAGAAATGCCATTGCTACGGCCTGAATCCGGCCATTTCTACCTTGTTTATCGACTTGATGCGGCGGTATTCGCTCAGCCATAAAGTCACGATCCCCGACATGCTGATTGCCGCCACTGCGGTTAGTCATGATGTGATGCTGTACACCCTAAATACCAAGGATTTCAAATTCATCCCCGACTTGAATTTGTACCCCTCAAATTGACAAGGCATTTACGCCAATTGATACGGAAAGTGAAAGCAAGCAATGTCACGACTGACTGATTTAATTGCACAGACCAAAGCCAGGGACCCTCAGTTAGGTGCGGACCTGGAAAGAGAGTTCAAGGTGTTGTCTTCGCGCCTGCCATTCGGATTGAATTTCGAGCGCCATAGCCCCGAGGCCGTGGAATTGCCGCAACGCCCAATCCGCAAGGGCGACAAGGTGCGCGTGTTGCCCGAGCGTGGCTCGACGAAGAAAGGCGATCAACGGCTATGGCAGGTAAAAGCCATCCACAAGGCAGTTAGCGGCAAGGTTGCCGATCTTGAGTTGTTGGGGACTATAGAGGCGGAAACGCAGACTGTGGCGCTGGATGATCTAGTCGTCGTTGCCGAATTCCGCGACATCATTTATCCGGGGCTAGTCAGTACCGGCAAGGTTGAGCGTGGTGGCGATAAGCCTTTCCACACGGTTATCAACGGTGAAAATTACCATGTTCTCAAGGCGCTGACCTACACGCATCGTGGCAAGGTGGACGCCATCTATATTGATCCACCTTACAACACAGGGGCGAAAGACTGGAAATACAACAACGACTACGTTGAAGGCGACGATCTGTACCGGCACAGCAAGTGGTTGGCGATGATGGAGCGGCGGTTGTTGGTGGCGAAGGAATTGCTGAATCCGGCGGATTCGGTGCTGATCGTTACGATCGATGAGAAGGAATATCTGCGATTGGGAATGTTGCTGGAGCAAGTTTTCCCAGAGGCAACCATTCAAATGACCACCATTGTGATTAATCCATTGGGTCAAGAAAGGGCTCAGCAACTCGCTCGTGTAGAGGAATACGCATTCTTTTGTTTTTTGGGTAGCGCATCTCCTAGTGTCATGTCTGACGACTTACTCAACCGATCAGAAATTGCTGGAGATCAAGGCCTGGACAGCACCGATGAAAAGGTGCGATGGGAGCGACTTTTACGGGGAGGTTCAGATGCAAGCCGCCAGAAAAGCCCTGATCTATTCTATCCAGTCTTTGTTGACCCCAACCAACACACAGTACACTCAGTGGGTGAGCCTATTGCACTGGGTGTCTTGAGAGAAACGGTAGTGGCCCCTAAAGGGACAATTGCTGTTTGGCCTTTGCGTACCAGTGGAGAAGAGGGGCGTTGGCGCTGTTCTCCCGCCTATTATCGGCAGCTATTAGAAAAAGGATATGCGAAAGTCGGTGAATATGACAAATCGAATGATCGTTGGTCGCTGCTGTATTTGGGTAAGGCTCAAATACGGCGTATTGAAAGCGGCGAAATTAAAGTGCTTGGTCGTAGCGAGCAAGGGGCTTTGGAGCTAGGGCGAACCGCGAAAATAAAGCAGTTATTTTCGGTAAAAACTGTATGGAATCGACCTTCGCATCGTGCTGGTGAATACGGAACTTCTATGAATCGACTACTGATTCCTGGTAGACGTTTTCCATATCCGAAGTCTCTCTACGCGGTTGAAGATGCGCTGCGGATTATTGTGGCAAGTAAACCAAATGCAGTCATCCTTGATTTTTTCTCCGGCTCCGGCACGACTGCGCATGCCGTGATGCGCCTGAATCGCCAAGACGGCGGCCACCGGCAGTGCATTTCAGTGACCAACAACGAAGTTGCAGCGGATGAACAGAAGTCACTTCGCGAGCAAGGCTTACGCCCTGGCGACGCCGAATGGGAAAAACACGGCATCTGCGACTTCATCACCAAGCCGCGAGTGCGGGCCGCCATCACCGGCATAACACCCGACGGCGAGCCGATCAAAGGCGACTACAAATTCACCGATGAATTTCCGATGTCCGAAGGCTTTGAAGAGAATGCCGAGTTCTTCACCTTGACTTACGAAACCCCTATCTCGGTCAGTCATAACCGGGCTTTTGCTCGGATTGCGCCATTGCTGTGGCTACGGGCCGGCTCTCGGGGCAGACGCATCGACAAGATACCATCAGCCGGATGGGCGATCGCGGACGCCTATGGTTTGATGGTCGATGTCGATTGTGCTGAGCCGTTTGTCCAGGCCGTTACGCAGTCGCAAGGGCTTACTGTGGCCTATATCGTCACCGACGATGATCGTCGTTTCCAATCCATAGCGCGCCGCCTGCCCGCTCATGTGGAGCCGGTTCGCCTGTATGAATCGTACTTAACCAATTTCAGCTTTGCCAACGGGGAATAAAGGATGAAGTTCACGCTGAAAGACTACCAGGCCGATGCGGTACGCGATGCATTGGATAACTTGAGAAAAGCCAAAAAACGCTGGCATGAAGACGCAGACAAGCACGCTTTTTCGCTGACCGCTGTCACTGGCGCCGGTAAAACGGTAATGGCCGCCGCCGCTTTCGAGGCGCTTTTCCACGGCGATGATGAATATGATTTCGATCCAGACCCCGGCGCGGTCGTCATCTGGTTTAGTGATGATCCGGCGCTGAACGAACAAACTCGCTTCCGTCTTATGGAAGCCTCTGATCGCATTCGTCATACCGATTTGGTGGTGATCGAGAACACCTTCAACAGAGCCAGATTCGAGGCCAAGAAAATCTACTTTCTGAACACGCAGAAATTGGGAAAAAATAGTTTACTGGTACGCGGCTATAGCGATGAGGAACTGGATAAAAAGGCAGGACCATTGTTCCCGGAAACCCGTCCCGATATGCGTTCATATACGATTTGGGACACGATACGCAACACCATAGAAGACCCCGATTTAACCCTATATTTGGTGCTGGATGAGGCGCACCGTGGCATGGGTAACCCCAGCAAAGCCATGGAGAGCGCCAAGAGCACGATTGTTCAACGCCTTATCAATGGTACTCGTGATGTGCCTGGCATTCCTGTGGTGTGGGGTATTTCTGCTACCGTGGATCGCTTTAAAAAGGCAATGGAAGGGGCGCAAAAGCGTATTACTCTGCCGGATGTGGTAGTGGATTCCGCTAAAGTGCAGGAATCAGGCCTTATCAAAGACACGATCATTCTGGATATTCCTGATGAAGTCGGTGATTTCGATACGGTCTTGGTTCGCCGTGCCACCGACAAGCTAAAAGCCATCACGGAAGCTTGGGTCGAATATGCCAAGCAGCAGGATGATCCCCATTTTGTTATTCCGCTGATGGTGCTGCAAGTTCCCAACACACCAGACCCGAATGATATTGGCCGGGCCCTGGATACCATATATCAGCAATGGCCTGAGCTTCCGAGTGGTTGTATCGCGCATGTTTTCGGCGAACACACAACGCAACAGTTCGGTAATCGCCACGTGCCTTATATTTCGCCTGAGCGCGTTCAGGAATCAACGTGGGTGCGTATCCTCATAGCGAAGGATGCTATCAGCACGGGTTGGGACTGCCCACGCGCCGAAGTTATGGTGTCTTTCCGCTCTGCGGTTGATCGCACGCACATCACTCAGCTATTGGGCCGCATGGTCCGCTCTCCTTTGGCTCGACGCATTCCCGGCAATGAACGCCTCAATTCGGTGGACTGCTTGTTACCTAAGTTCGATGCCAAAACGGTCACACAGGTGGTTGATACCCTGATGCATGGTGACGATACTTCGCCTCCGCCCGGTGGTCGAGTGCTAATCAACCCAGTAGAAATGAAGCCAAATCCCGATGCTACGCAGGCTGTGTGGGATAAATTTGAAGCCTTACCATCGCAAACCCGGCCACAACGGGGTGCTAAACCGGCAAAACGTCTAACAGCACTGGCCCATGAATTGGCTTTTGATGGCATATTGCCGAGAGCAGGCAAGTTAGCCCATGCGGAAATGCACAAAGTGCTGGATGCGCTCCAGGAAAAACTGAAGTCAGACATTGAGCAAAAGCGCAATGGCGTCATGACGGTTGACGGCAAAACCGTGGTGGCCGATCTGAAGGGGAAAACAAAAACCTTCAACGAATTTCTTGAATCGGCTGACATGGCTGTGATTGATGACACCTACCGGCGCGCCGCCCGACTATTCAGCCCCGACATTTCACGCACCTATGTCGATGCTCTCGCATACCGGACCGCCGATCCAGAAGATGAAGAGGAATTTATTGATGCGTTGGTCGATGGACGGGTTTCTATTGCCGCGCTCGGTTTAGTCACAGAATCCCAGCCCTATTTTGATGCCGAGGCAGACAAGCTAGCCAAATGCTGGTTAGAGAAATACGGCCCAGTCATAAAAAGTTTGTCGCATGACCGGCAAGAGTCGTATCGCCAAATCAGGGAAATGAGCACCGAGCCGCAAGATGTCGATTTGGTGAAACCGGAGGGGAAATTCGAGCCAACCAAGGCACGTGAGAATGATGTTGAAACGCAGCTTCCCACATATAAAAACCATCTGCTTTGCGATGAGAAAGGGAATTACCCTGCGGAATTGAACTCCTGGGAGGAAAAGGTTGTTGCAGCCGAGATGAAGAGAGAAGGCTTCCGTTTCTGGTATCGCAACCCTCAACAACCAGGGCAATCATCGCTGGGGATTGCCTATCTATCCGGCGATCAGTACGGCATTGTACGACCTGATTTCATATTCTTTGCAAACAATCCGGATGGAACTGTCGTGGCGGACATCGTTGACCCGCACGGCCTACATTTAGCCGATGCGCTACCAAAGCTGCAAGGGCTTGCTTTGTATGCCGAGAAACATGCCAAATTTTATCGTCGGATCGAGTCAGTTGCCGAGGCGTCAGGGAAACTTCGCGTACTCGATTTGACTAATGAGGCTGTACGTAATGGAATTGCTGTGGCTAAGGATGCTGCAAGTCTTTTTAATGGTGAATTGGCGAGAGATTATTGAGGTGGTAATCCAGCGCGTCGGATGAGTTTAAAAAAACGACAGAATTGTTTTATAGGGTTTTTTGAGATACCACAACTTGCGCCGCTTTGAACCACTTTTTAATTTCCCAAAAAACCCCTGTTTTTCAGGGCTAAAATTGCGAAGTGGATACTCTTTATCGGATTCTTCTTGAGTCTGTTGTGGCATTGTGCTGTACACTAAGTTTAAAGAAATTTCAATCCACTATCGGACTGGTCTTCCGTTGAGTGAAGTGGCGTAGCAGCCAAAAAAGGAGCTGACCTATGACGACACCTTTAAATCGTGGTGGCGCGAGCATTTCTGCGCGCGACTGCACCCCATCCATTGATCTTGTCCCGATTTGCGATCAACTCGCCAAATCAGTAAGCGATGTTGCGGCACAAAGTGGTGAATTTCTTTCGCTTGATGGAGGAAAGCTTGCTATAAACGTTAATGCTGTAACCTCCCATTTCATTAAGAATCCGAAGTTTAGTGAGCAATTCTCTCCAGCAGGCGCATCTGCGCTCTTACGAGACATAACGCTTCCACCGCCGGGTACTGTTGCACGTCTTGGCGGCAGGTTGATTTCGGGATCAGAGCCAACTGCAAGCAAATCAATCGAGCGTCTGCACGATTCGATTTCTTCGGCGCTTGATGCGACGTTCAAATCTGGTGCCTATACAAGTCTTTTGGCCCCTTCTGTAAAGTCGGTGCTCAATGAGATGGCGTCATCTATTGGCGAGAAATCACTTGCCTTATCTGACTCAGCAACACTAGTTCCTGTTATCTTCGCTCCAAGTCAGCGAAACGCAAATGAGCGAACGAGCGATCTTGCTCGCTTGTTTACCGCAATCGAAATAATCGATGGTCGTGACTGGCTTGAAGCTCTTCTTTCCGGAATTTCCACAAGGCTTAAAACGCGGGGTGTTGATCCTTCAGAAATCGAAGACATTGTTGAAAGTATACGAACAACAAGGAATCAGCCGGGGAGTCAAATCCGACGATTTCTAGATTTTCTTGACGATGAGGCTCTATCGAGAGTTCGCTTGCAAGTCACTAAGCAATTGATGATCGCTATTGCTGCGCAAAGCAAGTATGAGGGGTTCAAAGACTATGTCCGTCGTGTTATTGATGCATACGAGTTGTTCGCCGGACCAAATGGCGAAACCCTAACACTTGATGTAGCCTCCGCTTATGGTCAACTCAACAATAGTGCTCTAGGGGACTATTTGAATATGGCCACGTTTTACTCCTGTCTTCCAGTCTGGTCTGAATGGTCGGTTCAACTATTCGAGACAAGAACTGAGCCAACGAGAGGTTTCAAAACCATGCGCGAGGTTTCTTATCGATTTCGTGTCAATGGCATGAATCCGCAACAGGGCTGCTCAGCATTTGATGCGCGGCTGAAGAGGATTTCAGACCGAGTGCTAGAGACCCCTTCCACCCAAGTCTCCGGTAAGCGAAGTATCGCGGAACTCATGTTTCTATGGCTGGTTACCCCCGATTCATTGCACACAACTAAGGCAAAGGATCTAGTTTCCAGTGCCACGGAAGTCGCCGCCGACTTGAAGGCCGATCCTGTCGGCACTTTGCAACGCTTGCACCAAGAACTCCAGGCGAGGTCATCGGTAATAGATGATCTAGCCTCTGAGTTAATCTCAATTCTCAAGGCCAAGTCAAAAACTATTATAGAAACAGCAGAAAGAACCGCTGATCGTTTCACGATTTCCCTTAGTCGATCTATTGTGAACTGGGAGGCAGTGGAATCGGCAGCTTCAGCAGACTATTTGGTTAAAGCCGAGCGCCGTGAGGATTCTGTTGAGTGGTTTAACCACTTGACGGTTTCTGCGTCTACATCGCCATCCGGTGGTATTGCATCGTATGCCGTGGAAATTCAGATTCAGGAAAGATCACTGGCCGCCAATGGACCTAGAAACATTATTCCAATGTCTCGTGATCTGAATCATCCCCTCCTGCCTGTTCGATTAATTCCTTCGCGTCAGATCAAGGCCAGCGGTCAATGGGTCTACGATGTACCAGACTCTTCCGTTTTTGAAACATCGTGCGGTATAGATATTTGTTATGCGCCACGCCACCTTGCATTGAGTCGTAATGACAATAATGATGGGAATAAACCTAAGGAACATTTGCGAGCAGCATCGTTAGTAGCGTTTGCCTTGGTTACATACATAACGCTGTGGGAACTTATTCGCCGGCTGAAAAGTATGACAACCAAACCGTTGACGATGACGATGGTTCGTTTGCAACATACCGGAAAGCAAATTGACCGTGAAGCAGATGCAAATGATGGCAACACCGCTGTATATAGCATCAGTCAGGCCCTTGAAAAAGCCTTATCGCGCGAATTGCCAGTAAAACTTCAAGGTTTAACGACCAGTGTGTCCGACGTCGATACAACCGGTCGATGGAAAAAGCGCGGTGCTCTGCATGCGCTTATGGGTAGCCAAACACTACATTTTCCGATGGCTGGAACTCTTGATCGCGTTGCTTTGATAACCTATGTGACTCGTCCGACCGACATGCATCCGTCGTATCCAGACGCTGATGGTTACATGTTTGTCAGTCGTACATATACAGCATTACAGCAAGACGGCGTTGCCGTAATGCAATTTGATTCGATGAGTACCAGGCTGGTTGATAACCGGAAAGAGTTCAAGACGCCACCTTCAATTTTAGAAGAAATCGCTCGCCTACAGACCAAAGGATTTGAGCACATCATTTTGCTCTCTCATCATTTCGGCAACCGGCATATTGGACGGGCAGCCGAAAGGCATTCTCCGCACGGCACCCTAGAGTTTCTTGATGATGCGACGCAGCGTTTCCCGTCTATACATCTATACCCGCTTCGCCGCGACGTATTCCCAGCGACACGACTGAGGAAACGGGACAATTCTGAAAGCGGCTTCGAAGTTACGAGTTTTACCGACCACCAGGCGATGTTCGACAATATATCTCATGATGTATTGCGCAGTCTGATGCCCATCTACACCTTTGCAACACTCGCGGTCGTTGGAGAAGAGCATCGTCCGCAATCAGGATTTTGTACCTACTTTTTTGACATTGAGCAACGGGTTTCTGATCTCGGGCGAAAAGAGGATATTCGTCAGAACATCCTCGGTATCGGAAACGGCCAAGGGGTTAACCAGAGTTTGATTTCCGTTCTTCGTGCCCTCCATTTTATGGAGAGCGAAAAACCATCAAACCGTGAAAATCTGCTGCCAGTTTTGGACCCATTTGATTGGACGACCCCGAATACAACCGCGTCTGCCGGAGAAATCCCTATTATTACGCGTCGGCAAGGCAAGCGTTCAGTCCTTTTGTCATTTCCTGCTGTCTTGGCTCATGTGACATCCGTGCTTCATAAGGAGTCTTAGTGAGTGATCTGCCATTCCAGAAACAAGCTGAGCTCTGGGGCAAAACCTACGAGATTCTTGTCAAGCGGGGAGTACTTGCAAGCTTGGTTGAGTGTGAAGTACTTCCAAGAGATCATGAATCGACCAAAGTTTGGCGTGAAACTAAGTTACTTAAAATATCTAGCGCACTGATTCGAGAACTGGATATTCTGGACGAACGAGAACGTGAGATTGCCAAAGCAGGAATCGACCACATGGCGCTCGGCGCATTCGGTCTTGGATACACCACGACACGGCAATACCTCCTGTCCCATGAGAAGGCACTTAAGCGCAAGAAGCTCATGTTACGTGGGATTTGGTGCCCCTTGACACTGCCTGGTGACGACACTTCAACTGCTGAAGCTAGGCTAGCGAACGCAACCGCGTTCCGACATGCCTTTCGGTTACCTGAAAATGTGGTATCGGGCCTATCTGGAAAAGGAGAGCCAAGTAATGCCGACTTTTTGCTCTGGCTATCTGGTAGTGCTAATGAAGACCATATTCTTGTTCAGGAATACTCCTACGACATGCCCGGTGAACTGGGCGACTTCAGGATGCAGGAAGCGCATCTGGACGAGCTTCTTCGACATCGCAGGATTGTTAATTCACGAAGCGTGTTTGCCAACGTAGCTGCCGAGGTTGCTGGAGAAGACTTCAATTTGTCAAGTGACATTCGGCATCACCTCACTGCCTTGTCTGGCGACAACAAACCTCTATTCAAGTTATGCCAGGCGTGTTCATATGCAGAGACTTTTGCCCAGATAGTATTGGGCACCAGTGAAAACAAGAAACCAATCGTAGCACGCGCTTTAGCGATTACACCGAATGGACTCGAAAGCCTTGCCGCACAATTTGGTCATTCTGAAAGATGTGATCCACGAGTGCCACTTATGCAACAACTTGGCGCCGCCTATCGAGGAACACAAAAACTTGCAGATGGCGACGAAGAGGGTCTCACTAAGCAAGTTGAAGCTGTTTTTAATAGTATTCGTCGTAAGCTGCCCATCGCACTTCAACAGGGCATGAGGCAACTGACACACCAGCCAGAGCCAGGCAACGATTACGTTTTTGAGTTTGAGGAGTCCATCCCGAACTTCGCCAACCCAATGATGCGGCTCAAATTGGACGAGGCCGCTAGTCTTGTAGAAGACACAAAGCCAGTCATCGACTATTTCGACGCGTCTGGCAGAGGGGCCGTTATGTCGGCAGTGAAGGACCTGATCGGCGATGCGACGAATATTTCACTTCGAGACCTCCATGCCGCGGCAACAGTAGCCGGCATTCGGCGGTCGACCAAGGGCATGATGAATGTCATAGCACTTGAAGGTAATCCAGGGATCGGAAAAACAACCGCTGTTCGCCGATACCTTAGCGAGACCGATAACGGTTACCTATTTATCTATGTTAGCCCGCGTGTCATTCTCAATCGTGATGTCACAGAAAGTTTGGCAAGGAACAATGGGCGTCCAACTGGCATCTTGGCGCTCACCTCGAACGCTCAGTTGAATGCAGCCGCAAAACGTTATCACGAATCGTTGGTCGAAAAGGGATTAGCTAAACCTCGGCATATCGACGGCGGAGTGATAGCGGATGGGGTGGGTGACCTCAATGTACCTTCGTCCGGCAGCATTCTCATCATAACACCCGAGCAGGAGACTGAAATTGACTCTGATCATGCCGGATCAACGGTGGCTAAAACTACGCTATCCGAGTTGGAGGACCGCGTTAAGGATGCGCACAGGATTGGCGTGCTTCAAGGTCTAGCCAAGACTACTCGTGAGTTGATGCAAATTAACCCATCGCTCAACCGAATTGTGTTGACCGCCGCGTTACAGGGATTTCGAGAGAGAGGGGCCGGGCAATCAACCATCAGTGCCTTGTCGAATCTGTTTGAGAACAAGGCCGAGTCAAATGCAGGCCGACGAGAGAGGCAGCGTCTTGCCGAACGTACTCCGAACATCATCGTCATGATCGACGAGTTGGCAGGCGATGGCGCCGGATCACCGTTTGTGCATGCAGTAGCGCGATGGCTTGAAAGCGAGTTCCTTGAGTGTTTTGAGGACGAACCGAGTCCGTTTGCCATTACATTGATTGCCTCAGACGCATCTTTAGGTAACGAGATTGTATTGTCACGATACCTTGATGCCGGCGAGCGAACGCCCGACAAGATCCTCGTATCTAGGTCATCTGGCGAGAGCTGCTTTCGCATCGCAGTAACCGATGTCCGGATCGGCGGCGTCAACCGGCCAACATTACACGTGATGGCCAACAGCTTCCCTGCAAGCTCATTGCATATTCGATACCAGACAAAGCTCACTGCCGTTCGCATTCAAGAACTAGACAACGGAATGCAGGAAACACCACGGCAAGCAATCAGAAGAGTGGCTGAAGACTCAACGTTGGACTTGGCCGTAGTAGGCTATTTTTGCCCATCCCCTCGAAAAGGTAAAAATTAGCAATATCTAATAGGCTAGCATGCAATTTCCACCATATTATCTGGCACATAATCCACCCCGCTATTATCCATTTCAACACGAGCCCTTACGTTTGGCCCGTAGTCAGTCTATTGACAAACGTAGCCTATAGGCTACACTTAAAGCATGGTCGATATAAAGAAAACCGATGTTTATGCCCGATGGCTGGACAATCTTCGTGACATTCGTGCTCGTGCACGAGTTTTGGCCAGGGTCGAACGTCTAGCTGCCGGCAATCCGGGTGACGTGAAGTCGGTAGGCGAAGGTGTATCAGAAATGCGCATCGACTATGGCCCCGGTTATCGGGTGTATTTCACTCGACGCGGCAACGAAATCGTCATTTTATTGGCCGGTGGCGATAAAAGCACACAGGATGCCGATATTAAAACCGCTCAAAGTCTTGCCCGTAACCTATAGGATAACACAATGACAAAAACTATCATCAGCCGCTACGATGTAGCGGAGCACTTGAGAACCACCGAAGAAATGGCGGCCTATCTGGATGCCTGCATCGAGGAGGCCGACGGCGATGCGGCCTTCATAGCCAAAGCGCTTGGCGATATTGCCCGTGCTCGCGGCATGTCACAGATTGCCCGAGACACAGGGCTTTCTCGCGAAAGCCTGTATCGATCCCTGGACGGCGAGCATATCCCTAGTTTCGATACGATTCTCAAGGTAACAAAGGCGCTAGGCATTCATCTGCATGCCGACCCGGCCTGATAAATTCAGCGGTACGAAAACGTACGTTAGCGGCTAATCTAATTCGCTTGCATGCTTTCTTAAGCAAACTGACGGACAACACCCGGCCAAAACCAGTCGCTCGTCGTTTCCGTAGTTAGATCGTTGAGAGGCTGCTTCACCTTTGATACCGGACCGGACTCGTATCGTTAAGTGAACTCCAAGTTGGCATACTCAGACATTTAAAATTTAAGATCATAAATACTTAGATCATTTTATGGATAGGTTGTTGGAAAACTGGTTGTAGAATGTGATTTTTTTCGACAGATCGTCTAGCGATCTCATGCCTAAGCAACTGCAAGGGACATACGGCCCAAGGAAAAACAACGAATGGAACCAATCAAAGTTTTCATTTCATACAGCTGGGACTCCGACGAGCACAAGGAGTGGGTAAAGAAACTTGCTGATACGCTAGAAGAGATTAAAGAGGTTCACGTCACATGGGACGGGTATGACTTAGACTCCCTCGTTGATAAAAATTACTTCATGGAAAAGGGAATCCATGATGCAGACCTTGTATTGGTCGTCACAACGAATAAATACAAAACCAAGGCGGATGATCGGCTAGGAGGAGTTGGACTCGAGACGTTTATGGCGACTGCTCTTCATTGGGATGGGATGCTTCGCGACAAGAAAAGCAAGTTGGTCATGATAGAGCGAGAGGCAGACTCAACGCCCCGATACCTGCAAGGACATTTTCACCTTGACTTTAAGGATGATAAAGAATTCACGAAACACATAGAAGAATTGCTCCGTCTTCTGCAGGGGAAGGCTAAATCTGATCGTCCGAATAAGCGCAGAAGTCTAAACTCCCCGGTTAATCATGTATATGAATTCACGCGCGTTGAGGAACTGATTCGCGTAAACCACCCAAATCGATGCGCCATCGTAAATGCAGAAGAGGGAACGGACTTTTCTGGCGCAAACAGAATTAAATATGAACTTTGGGAGACCAGATCCCCGGCAAAAAGCTACTTCTTGGCCCTTCATGCTAACGCAAACATTCAGCAAACTGCACACCACGCAGCAAACCGTCTTGTGGCCTCAGGAATCAAACCGTCAGATATTACAGTACTTCGCCATAGAGCAAGCCGCCCGGAGCAAGATCTCATTGCAAATGTATTTTCAGAAAAGCGACTTCCAACAAAGATACATGAATGTACGTACAAAGAGTATATCTGGGAGTACTGCATAGACGAAAGTCTTAAGGCGATTGATCCACCGAGTCCGATAGAGAATTACACCAATCAGGGCTTAACTTACACAAGCAACGAGACTGGGGAGCTTACACGTGTGGAATCCGCGCTGGATCACATCGTGGGAGTGTTACAGAAGCCCTCCAACGTCTCAGCGCATCTCGTCGTCGCACCAGGCGGCATGGGGAAGACGTCACTATGTCTTTCTGTCGCTAAGCATTTGCACTTTAGAAATGATCTTCGATCATCCGTCATACTGATCCAAGCCGAATCGATCAAAAAATACGTAACTAAACGAGGCCTGGTCCAGTCGAGGATAGACACGATTTACGACATCTACGAGCTATACGCGAAGTATCAGGAATACGGAAAACTCTTTGATCGGTCAACCTTCGATCTGGCGGTTGTCTGTGGCAATTTGACAGTGATCATCGATGGCTTGGATGAACTAAGTTCGCTCTTTCAGGAGCGGTTCGATGTAGCGGCTTTTCTTGAATCGTTAAAGCAACTTCATGATCAGCTTGGCAGCAGCAATATCCTTTTGACTAGTCGAAATAGTCTTGTGGATTATGGCTCCGCACTGGAGGCCCTAGCGATTGAGCGTTACGAACTATTGGGTTTCGACTCAGAGAGTTGCAAACGCTATGTAACACGACGCCTTCAGGGATATGAAGCGAGCCCGACTCTCATTCAAAAAGCAATGAATCAAATTGCGAAAGTTCGAATCCGCGACGATGAAGATCGGATCATTCCTTTCTTAGCTGACATTTCAACCACGGTAATAGAGGACGAACTCAGACAGGGCACAGATCAAGGTTTCGATGTGTTTGATGATTTGACCCCATATCCTTCAAACAACGATGTCACCGATCACATCGTCTTCTCCATCCTACGTCGCGAACAGACTCGGCATGATCTAGAGATACCGATCTGTGAAGTTGTTGAATTGATTTCAGATCTAGTTGTTGACTACGGTAAGCGTTGGCAGCTAGAAGAAATGCAGGATCGGTTAAAAATCTATTATGAGACCCGCGCCCAGTCGATTCTGACGAAGTTGCTACTAAACCCGCTCCTTGTCATTCAGAATGGGGAGATCGAATTACGATATTCATTCCTTGGTTCGTATTTTGAAGTACTGTTAATGCTTCGTGGACTGCTAAAAAGCAGCGTAGAGCGTGGTTTCATACGCGCACTCTCCCGTTTGAATAGAGAGAGCGAAGAAGCGCGAGACCTAAAACGCTACTTCCAGGCTCATCTTCCAGAGGTCGAGGATGCTATTCGGTCAATTATCCCTAAGCTCCGATCTATAGCTGTTAGCTGTGAGACAACAACGAATACACTGGGTGATCGCGAGAATGCTAAAGGGGCAATTTCGGGACTGCTAGCACTGTTTTTTGGGATGCAAAAATTGGCGATCGATACTACGTCATCCAAGCTTCTCTCATTTTACGGTATTCCAGAATACACCAGTTCAAGCCGTACTATAGACGGCTTGTTTATAAGGGGCTCATTTCCTCCTATTGACTTCTCGAATTTGATAATTATTAATTCTAAATTTCAGGACTACAAAAGTCTGTGGGCATGTCGATTTAAGGATACCAAGTTCATGTACTCCGTATTTGAGGATTGCTTCGATGTTTCTTGCGCGAATTCTCAGCTTGATTCTTCAATGATTGATGGGACATGTGATATTGGTGACCTTCGAGAAGCATTTGCAGCGGCCAAAACCACCAAGGCTGATGAGCAAGCTATGATTTACTATGAAGTGAATCGTTTCCTTAATTCATTTTTCAAAGGCGACCGATTCGTTGACAACAAGATGGATTATATTAAATTCTCTAACAAGGTCCCTGGTCTTGCCCGTCAGAGTTTCGATCGTCTGGTAGTAAATGGATATTTCAAACTCACCAAAGAAAAGACCGTGGCCAATTTTTACGAGGTAGCTCCTGATTTCAAAGCTAGTGTGCGCAAATTTCTAACTGATGGATATCCAGATGGCAAGATGAAGAAGTTCATAACCATAGTGCGTTGAAACACCTGTGTACCTAGGCTATCAGGTTAAAATGGATACCGGTGGACTTATCGACTCAACCTCGTCAAGCTAGAGCGCTCATCGCAGGTAACTAGAGGGTAACTTTTGTCGTGGATGACCGCTACATAACCAAGAGCAGACTTAACGCAGTAAGTTTGTCCGGTGACTGGTTTGGGTCGGTTGCAGCATGTCACGAGTGTCTGGTATCGGGAAGTATAAAATCATAGCCGACTGGCAGGTATAGATCGAAATTATCATTTCAATCATTGCCCCACACCATCTCAGTCAATGCACCATCGGCTACACACGAATCAATGTCTTGACAGTAAAGCCCCAGGCCACGCTGGAGATAGAATAGATACCGTAGGTTCGGCAAGCTACTGAGTAGTGGGTATAGACCAAGCAGGCACTTTCTCGCACGGTCCCTCATCAGCCAGATGATGAGGTGTAAAGGTTCATCGGCTAGTGCGGCAATTCTCGTCCAATGTCAAAAAGTCGCTCCAGATGCAGCCCCGTCAGGCTTCGAATCCGACCTCGCGGGAGGAAAGACCCGATTCGTCACCATAGATTAACGATAAACCGATCGGGTTCGGCTTATCGATTCGACTCGCTGAATAGGCATCCAATAGTGGCGTGATATGGCGGACTGAGCTAGGCGTGGTATAAACAAAATAGCACGCGCCATCATCAGCCCAGCAGCCAAACATTGCCATGCCCACAGGTCCGTTTCGCCCTATATAGGCGGCCCGGAATGCGCCCAACAGCACGTTCATTTCGCCGGATTCGTATTCCTGGCGCGAGAGTCTAATGCGGTGCCAACCCATGGTTATTGCCATCGGATACCTGCTGTCACTAAAACCTCCTGAATTTATCGGCCTAACGCCGGATGCGCCAGTGCTCAGCGCGACAGTGGTCATGCTGCTACGGTGGATGAATCTTACCATCTGCATACTGTTCAAACCAAAAGCCATCTCGAGGCTTGCAGGTATTGTTCAAATACAACCCGCTGGTTCAATCCCACACAGCAACTACGCGGCCGCGAATAAAACCCTGAATCTTTGAAACAGGGTATTTGATTGGTTTTGAATCGCACCTGCTCAAGAATGCTACCGATTAAAAGCAAGGAGTCATCAGCCATGCAGTATCGATCAGCAGTATTGAGTGCGCTTTTCGCCAGCTTGCCTTTGCTTACTGTTGCCGAACCGGTGGTGATTTTTGACAGCGGTCGCACCATACGGTTACCAAATCAGCCGCACACGCAGCATATTCAAACACCGGTCACGACAAACTTTGACGTGCAGATAGATCCATTGCCGGTCAAGACCCCATCGTTGTCGCCGGGAAAAGTTATGTCGCGCACGATAGACCGACCTTACCTGGATCGTCCGCTGTTTATAGTGGGTGCCGATACCCTGTCCATGCGCTGGTTGCGATTACATCAAGCCCAGCTCAAGCAGCTCAAAGCGATGGGGCTGGCGGTCAACGTTGAAACCCTGGCGCAATTACAACAATTACAAAACGCAGCCGGTGGGTTGGCGATCCATCCGCTGGCCGGCGACGCGATTGCCGCGCAATTAGCCTTGGCGCATTACCCGGTATTGATCACGGCGTCGCGGATCGAACAATGACGTCGCAGTATCCGATCGAAGCCTTGCTGCGGCCGCCGGTAGAGCTGTGGTCGGCAATTTGTGCCTTCGCTTGTGCGTTGATTGCCTGTCTGGCACCTTGGGCCATCATGATGACGCCCTCAGTCGGTTATGCCACTGCCGGTTTATTAACGCTGCTCGGATGTATCAGAACCCGGGAAGCATTGTTTGTATTGCGCTATCAACGCAATATGCGCAAGCTGCCGCGTTATGAAATCGCGGCCGAAGACATACCAGTCAGTCGTCAGCGCTTGTTTCTGGGTAAAGGCTTTTTATGGCAGCAAAAACACAGCCAGCGCTTACGCGATACGCTGCATCCTAAAGTAAGACGCTATATCGAGCCGTCTTTTGCCTATCAACTGGCCCGGCGCCTGGAAAGTCGTTGGGAACAATCACCGATTTTGCAGCAGGTGGCCAAGCTATTACAAAATCCTGCCTGGTGGAACCCGGTCGCTCCGTTACCGCCGCTTGGCGGTAAACCCCAGATTCACGCGGTGGAATTAAAAGAACAATCGGTCAGCATGGATTTGCGCGAACGGGTCGGGCATACCCTGGTGCTGGGCACCACCCGGGTTGGCAAAACCCGACTGGCCGAACTCCTGATTACGCAGGATATCGCCCGCGGCGACACCGTGATTGTGTTTGATCCCAAAGGCGATGCCGACCTGATGAAACGCATGGTCGCAGAAGCCAAACGCGCCGGCCGCAGCCAGGATTTATATATCTTCCATCTGGGCTATCCGGAGATTTCCTGCCGCTATAACGCCATCGGCAATTTCTCCCGCGCCACCGAAGTGGCTACCCGCTTGACCAACCCCTTACCCAGTAGCGGCAACTCGGCGGCGTTTCGGGAATTCGCCTGGCGCTTTACCAATATGATCGCCGTGGCCCTAGTTAAAATGGGTAAACGCCCGGATTATAAATTGATCACCCGTTATATCACCCACATCGAACCGCTGTTGACCGAATACTACCGACAATGGCTGCCCGAGGTGGCACCGCCGGACTGGGAACAACAAGTGCAACGCATCGCTGAAAACATCAACGAACGGGATTTGCCGTTTGCCCTCAAAGGCCGTTCGCCGCAAGTGATTGCCCTGGTGCGCTATGTCAAAGACAACGGCTTTTACGATGCGGTCGTCGATGGTCTGCGGTCGGCGTTTGAATACGACAAAACCTATTTCGATAAAATCGTCGCCTCGTTATTGCCATTGATGGAAAAACTGATTACCGGCAAAACCGCGGCACTGATCTCGCCGGATTACACCGACCTCAACGATACTCGGCCCATCATCGACTGGCGGCAGATCATTCGCCGAAAAGGCATCGTCTATGTCGGGCTGGATGCTTTATCGGATATGGCGGTTGCAGCCGCCGTCGGCAACTCCATGTTTGCCGATCTGGTGTCTGTCTCCGGCGAAATCTACAAACACGGCACCGATCATGGCCTGCCGGACGCCATAAAAACCCAGCACCTGCCGACCATTTCTTTGCATGCCGATGAATTCAATGAATTGATCGGCGACGAGTTTATTTCCTTGCTCAACAAGGCCGGCGGCTTGGGGTTTCAAGTGACGGCCTATACCCAAACCTGGTCGGATGTGGAAGCCCGGGTCGGCAACAAAGCCAAAGCCGGGCAGGTGGCCGGTAACTTCAATACCCTGATCATGCTGCGGGTCAAAGAACTGGCCACCGCCGAAATGCTCACCCACCAAATCGACACCTGCAACATCAGCACCCTGATGGAAGTATCCGGCGTCAATGATTCCGCCGATCCCAACTCCAGCATCGATTTTACCTCGCAAAACCAGGACAGGATATCCGTCACCGAAATGCCGATGATTGCCCCTGCCACCGTAATGGCCTTACCCAAAGGCCAGGCCTTTGCCTTGCTGGAAGGCGGCAATCTGTGGAAAATCCGCATCCCGTTACCCACTAAAACCAACGATGCACTGCTACCGAAAAACCTGCAGGAGGTGGCCACGGAAATGCAGCGCCGCTATTTGACGAACGATCACTGGTGGGCGAGCTAACATGGCTGCCCCGGCCGTGCAACGCAGCTCGGCCCAGCAAGCGGCGGAGCAGGGCATACTGGCCAGACTGGTCACGCAACTGCTGCAAGCACTGATTTTTCTGATCATGACTTTGGGCTTTTCCATTGCCACAGAATGGACCGGCATGGCCACCGGCTTTTGGGATGAAGCGGGCACTCAACACAGTCAAACCATGCTGGAGCAAGAACTCAGTGTTCTGAATGCCGACTTTCGCCGCAGCGTCATCGTCGAGCAACCAGTCCAGTTTGCCCGACGTTTTGCCGATAACTTTTACGACTTGATCTTTCGCAAAACCGGCATCGAAAGCCTGATCATCGCCTTGGCCAAACCGACCCAGGACGTCGATGACGGCGGCTTCAGACAGCGCTTGCGCCACTATTATCAGCTAGCCCAAGACTATATGCTGGCCGCCATGCTGGTCACCCAAGTGTTTGCCGTGCGCCTGGCCGTTTTGATCCTGGCGCTGCCGGCATTCGTGTTACTGGGATTAATGGGTCTAATAGATGGCCTGGTGCAGCGGGATATTCGCCGTTGGAGCGGCGGCCGGGAAAGCTCGTTTGTTTATCACTGGGCTAAAAAACTGCTCTATCCTGCGTTGATCTTGCCCTGGATACTGTATCTGGCCATTCCCAGCAGCATCCATCCCAACCTCATCGTGTTACCGTTTGCAATACTGTTTGCGCTGTCGATCAGGGTGATGGCGTCGACGTTTAAGAAGTATTTGTAATGCTGTAAAGTAAGCGATGTTTGGAGGTGAATGCTAAATTTAGACATCTTGCGGTCATTAGCTTATTTTGGTGTCGCCAATAGAAGCCGTATCGTTCGAGGTTGACGCTCTTAACTTTGTGAGGTGTGTCCTATGCCCCATCCTCAATCCGATCTGCGAATTTGTTATATTCTTCCTTAATACACGTGTTAATTTTAGTAAAATCCATAAAATGACCTGTTATGAACACTGACGCCATCGCTCGAAGCACTTGCAACATAGGCGGGATCACACTAAATCTTATAAATAACCTGCATAACAGCATTGCTAGTTTTCGTTCGGCTATGTCTCCGTCATTACATTGCATGGAAACATAACAACAAGCGTTGAATACTCTTTCCGCATAACCGTTATTTCTAGGGTTATGGATTCTCAGCCCTCTCAAAATATTCCCATCCAAATAAGCTTTTCCCAACACAGAAACAAGTAACTCGATCAGCGTAGCAACTGCTGTTTCGGTATCGGGAAAAGCTTTAGGATGAAGGTGAAGTATTTTTGCTAAGAAGTAATGGGCCTGTTCGTCATCCGAAATACTGAGCAGTCTCAAATCGTTATAACTTAAAGCGTAGGGAATGATTTGCTCGGCGTACAAATACAAACCGTCTTTCTTTTGTTCAAAAGCGACCGAGTTTCCGAGTTCAATAAAAAATTTAACAGCATTGGCTTGCTTATATCCTAATTCTTTAATGCAATGGGCAAAAATTTCGTCAATACAGAGCCAAGGAATATTGTTGCTGATTGATAAGCAAGCGCTTGAATATACGGAACTATCGACAATGTCTTGTATAGAAAGCATCAATGATGGCATATCTACCAAGTTAGGTTTAATAACTTCTGCCTTATCAATAATTAGGTGGAATGCCTTTTGAATATCTTGAGTGGATTGCCTTATATCACCAGCTGTTACTTTCCATAGCCCCCCACCAGGCATTGCACCTACGGACAAATAATCCTCACGACTTATCTCTTCCAACCATTGCTCAATAGCCATCTTGGTTTCTTGAGTAATAACAAAATTAATCGAAGTGTGGTTAATGCCATAAGCCAAACTAGTAATGGCAAGGTAAGTTACCGCATAAACATCAAGTATGATTTGAGTAGCCTCTTCTTCGCCAAAATTGGGCAAAAAGCACAGAACTGATTTTTTTGTTGTCAATTGTTCCAAAGCTGCTTTGGCGGGATTGTGGCGATTTAAAATATGGCCCTTACAAAACAAAGGGATTTCAGAATTATTAAAAATATTATCATCTCTATTTTTAGGTAATTTACGTTCAAGAAGCGCGAGTAATTCATTAGGATCATTTGGTGTTTTTAATGCAAAAAAACAATCACTTCCATCATTTTGCGTATGTCGCAATTCTAATGAAATTTGAAAGGCTGCAACATAAGGGGGTAATCGTTCAAGCAGTGTTATATCGTACATTCCATGTTGTTTAGTCTCTCCTACGTTCATATGGTAAAGTGCATTGCCTAGCTCCGAATTAACGTTTAGCAAGCATTGATGGTTGACACTTACTTGAGATACTAACATCTTAGTTAATTCATCATTATCTTTTTTGAATCTTACGCCAACAATACAATCACCAACTTTTTCAGGCGTGGGTATTACGTTAACATTGACAAACATGCAACTAAATTCGAAATTTGTTATTTCTGTCGCGCAGGAGCTTGGACTTTTAATAAACCAAGAAAGAATTATGTTTTCCGCTCTAGCAAAGTCTCCTGTTTTAGCGATTTCGATCAACAAATCCAAAGCCATATTTGATTTTATGAGTAAAACATCTTCTGGAATATTTTTTAGAATCGATGCTAAATCGCTGTCCGATATTGCCTGTTTTCTATTCAAATATGCTAGAAAATGCCACGCATCTAATAGATTTGAGTTAAATTTTAAAGCATTCTCAATAGCTCTTACAGCATTAGGATAATCATCTTGTTTTTTAAATTGGCGTGCTTGAACTCGCCAGACAAAACTATTCCATTCATCTTGATTTATATTTGACAGTACAGAAGAAAGTGTTGCCATTTGCTGACTAACGAGCAACGCATTTAAGTAAGACTCGACGATGGGTGAAGCCCATAAATCAGATGGGGGTAGTATGGGGCTGATTAAATCACAAGCAATGACAGCAAGCTTCGGGTGTGATCCCAAGCGTTCAGTGATATCGAGTAAAGGGACGGGATGAAGAAAAGTTAGCTTTTCTTTATATTTTTCAATTAATTTTTTAGCTTGAAGAGTAATTTCTTCAATTTGGTCTTTTTGATCAGAATGTTTTTTATTGGGTAGAGTAAGAAGAAGTAACTTAATATTATCAAAGTCTGTGGTTATTTCATCTTCCCCTACGACCTTTCCACCAGAATTAACCCATCTGCTCAAACTATTAGGATCAAAAAAAAGACTGACAATTACAAAATCATCATTGGAAATTTCTTTTTTATCAAATATGTCATTTAATAATTTGGTACGATAGCTTATATCGCTATGAGCTTTATTGCATTTAGACTGAAGATCATCTGTATTTGATATATCTTGCATATTGACTCGACGAAGAATAGCCGCTATTTCAGGGCGGACTTTTTCAACTTCATCAATATATTTCCAACAAACATCATTTAGCTCCTTATGTTCGCCTCGTAAGTTATACCAATATGGTGCAGCAATATTAAATAACCTTGAATCCGTACCTTTTGACTCATTTATCAAAAAAACCACTTCGTCAATGAGTTTGATGATTTCCGTTTTTAAGGCTGAACTGACAATCCAGAAGTGTTTGTTGGCAAGTTTTATATCGAGATTACAAGCGGTGGCAAAAAGCAATAAAACTTTGCTATTGAAAGATGGGAATATCTCGCCTAGGCGGTTAGCTGTGGTTAATGACAGTTCAAATTGTTTTGTTCTAAGAGAACCGCGAATAAGGCCGTTAAGCTGGCTTTCGTCAAGATCAATCCGCTTTTCTTTATACGCTTGCTCCAGTTCCTCAGTTGTTGCAACAAATTCATAAAATGCTTCTTGAGAATATGAGTTGAGCGTGTCAGCCTGAAGATAGCGCTCTCTAGCATCATCAATTCGGTTATTTTTTGCATCTAACCGGATTAACGTAGCTAAACATAAATCACGGAAGACACTATCAGTTGAGCTTTTGAATGTTGAAAGCAGCGAGCTGTGAACTTTAGGCCTTTCATTATCTTCAAGTAAATTCAGCTGAATAGAAAGCATATCAAGGATAGCTTCGCTATTGGAATCCAGATCAGTAGCCTTAATCGTTTCTAAACGGATTTTTGCAACATCTTGTTTTCTTTCCCGGATGCTGGAAAGTATTAGTTCAATCGGTTTGCGAAGTGCTTCTGGTGCAAGTTTCTGATAGATAGTTATATATTTATCTCTACCGACATTGTCACCATCGCCAGAAGCATTTTGGTAAACAGAGGGGTTACTTTCCGTCATTAAATCCATAACTTATTTTCCGCTATGGATTATTTTATCTCTGCCAATATTGTCCCCGCTACCTGAGTGATGCTGAATAATTGTGTTACATTCTGAAGTATGTTTTATATTTTTAATAAGCTTTTGGAGATCGTGTGAATCGGAAATTTTTCTTTCAATTGCTGTTTCGCTCATTTCATTGGTCAATTCAAGCTTCTTCAATTCATCAGCAAGAACCAATATTTCAGAATCACTAATTAGCCAGCCTTTTAGTCGTTGCTTTAGCTCATCAATACTCATCACTACACCGCATTTCATTACTTCATAGGCAATGCCTGATAAAATCGCACCTGTTAAGAACTCTTCCATACAATTCCTCTTTAAAAATATTTAGTTAATTTAGTCTATAGATATAAGGTGGGGAAATACTGATTACAAGTAACGCTTGCCCCTGAATTATGGCCATGTTGATTTTTCTGAATTCAAACTGCTGGGATGGTATCTAAAAGATAAGTACCCGTATGCGGTTAAGACAGCTCACTAATAACACTTTTGATTATATCTGATTAATTTTGAATGACGGGTTGTGGCCGAAACTGCGAATTCGCCAATCCCGATAGCTGCCATTCAAAATCTAAATGGCTTCGACGAAGTCAAGATCACCTCAACGGTTTGGTTCTGCGCGCATAATCAGCAAATATCGTTGTTTACAGGAAATCGTTTGTCAGAAGCCTGCTGCGACCCTAAGTCACTAATTCTTGACGATTTAAACTGTTGTTAATCCATGTCCCTCAATTTCTCCCAACTATGTCGTAAAACTCTAACTCGCTAGATTTGGGTTTCAGCTGGGCTTTTGCCTGCCAACTATGAACAATGAGACCCACTATTCCTGATCGGGAGCGGGTTTCAATGCTGTGCAAAATACGACTTGTGATGATTCTACTGTGTTTGCCATGGTCTGTGCTAGCCGATATGGATGGTGAGCGGACCGCGTTAGCCAAGATCATTCATGAGCTGGACGGCTTGGAACCCTTAATCGCCACCGCCCAAGCCCAAACGGATCAGGATGGCCGGGTGCAGTTTCAATACGACTGGCTGTTGCTGGATATTGAACGCATCAAACTCGGCATTCAGGAACACCTGACAGCGCCTCGCCAGGCCCGCAGTTTTCCGCCCTTGAAAGGCGATTACCGGCGTTAGGCCAACAATATGACGAATACCCAGGTTTCGGCTTTTTCCCATTCAACCGGCGGCGTGGCGCCCGGTCAATTGTTGTTGGTAATTGCCGGTGTACTGGCGGTGATTTATCTGCTCTGGTTAGCTTGGCTGGCCCATGCGCAACTGGTGGCCTGGCAAACCGGCCACGGGGTTTTTTATGACTTGCTGTTTTCAATCATGCGCGGCGGCGTGGTGGCTTTGTTACTTGGCTATTTACTCCGTTAATGTGTTTTTTATCAGAGGAATTCATTATGTTTAAGCGTTTACAACACACACTGTCTTTCAAACTTCTGCCGCTATCGGCGGGCTTGATGTTACTCAGCGGCAATCTGTATGCGGCTTTGCCCACAGCGGTAGCGCCCAGTAATGCCCCGAAAGCCGGCGACTGGCTGACCTTGATCAAAGGTTATGCCAAAGATGCCGGTTTGGTGATCGGTTTGGTGCTGGCCGTGGTGGCTTTTTTATGGATAGCCTGGATCACGATTTCCAAATTCAACGAAGCCCGTACCGGCAGAGCCGAATGGGGTGAAGTGGGTTTGACTGCGGTAGTGGCCGCCGGGGTGATGATCTTTATCAGTTATTTACTGACGGAAGCCTCTAAGGTGATTTAAGCATGGATGACTCCAGTGACACCTTAGCCGATCGCCTCAATCAAGAGCCGGTGATTTTTCGGGGCAGCACACATTCTGAGTTAGGGTTGATTTTGCTATTGGCTACGCTATTTTGGTTGCCGGTCAGTTTGCTAATAGCCGCCTGTTTGGGGGCGATAGCCATGGGCTTGGGGTTGGCGATGGTAGGTGTGTTACTGACCATCGTGTTCGGCTCAACTTTATTTCAACGCATTAAACGCGGCCGGCCTGATTATTACTACCAGCATCGCTTGATGATTGTTTTGCAGCGAATCGGGCTGCGTAACACCCGGCTGATTCTAAACAACGGACATTGGGATCTGGGCCGCACCGAGTGGCAAGCGCCAGTTAGAGCAACATAATGCGATATCAGGATCTAAACAGTCGGTTGGTTGCGCATATCAACACTTTGCGATTCGTCATTGCCGGGCTGATGGTCCTGTTATTACTGCTGGGCTATGCCTGGCATGCCGCTCGCAGCGATATCCGGATTCATATCCCACCCGACTTACGTTCCGGTGCAGTGGTTAAAGCCGATGACATCGCCCCGGCGCATGTGTATGCCTTCGCGGCTTACATCTTCCAGCAGCTCAATCACTGGGACCGCGATGGCGAAACCGATTACGGCCAACAGATTTTCCGCATGGCAGCCTATTTAACCCCGGATTTTCGGGAATACCTGAGCAACGATTTAGCCATTCGCGGTAAACACGGCGAGCTATCCGGCCGGGTGCGTTCGATTCAGCCGGTCGCCGGGCGCGGTTTTGAAGAACGCCGGGTTGAGCTCGTCGATCCGCATACCTGGCTGGTCTGGCTGGATTTTACCATTCAGGAAACCGTGCGCGGCATGGACGTTAAACAAGTGCACGTCCGCTATCCCTTAACGGTAGTGAGCTACGACATCGATCCGGAGCTCAATCCCTGGGGTTTGGCCTTAAGCGGCTTTGCCGGCGACGGGCCCAAACGTATCGAAGTCTTGGATACATCTGAAGCTGCCCGCGAGTGAGGGTGAGACTATGCAGACAGGTAACCCACAATTCGTCATCAAACCGAGATTATTAGCCTTTCTATGCATTAGTATCAGCATCAGCTTAAGTCAGCCTAGTATTGCTGATTCGACTGTAGTGCGGCTATTCTGGGACAAAGTACCGCTGCGTATCACCTTGCCGGTCGGGCAGGAACGTTTGGTGACTTTTCCTGGCGAAGTGCGAGTCGGCATCCCTGCGCCATTGACTGGCAAGTTACGCACCCAAAGCCATGCCGGTACTGTGTATTGGTTAGCCAAAGAGTCTTTTGAGCCCCAGCGTATCGAAGTACGCGAGCTGGACGGGCAGGGCATTGTACTGATCGATCTGAGTGCACAACCAGCGCCGGATTTGCCGGCTAATCCGATTGAAATTCTGTTCAGCCCCGGACAACGTTCAGCGTCAGATGCTGGGTTAGGCACTGATGCCGATTCCATGACGTCGGCAGGCAGTCAAAAACCAACGCCCGGTAAAAAGCCAAAAACTGCTGGCTTGGTGGCATTAACCCGCTTTGCGGCCCAGCAACTCTATGCGCCGAAGCGCTTATTGAAAGCCGCACCATGGATACAGCGGGTGTCGGTCAGTCAGACGCATTTAGAACATTTGCTCAGAGGCGAACAAATTTTAACGACGCCGATTGCCAGCTGGCACAGCGGCCGGCTGTATGTGACGGCGGTTGAACTCAAAAACACCGGTGCTGATTTTATCGATCTCGATCCGCGTCAATTGCGCGGCCAGTGGCGGGCGGCGACTTTTCAACATGCCCGTTTGCATCCGGCCGGCAGCGAAGCGGATACCAGCGCGGTGTATCTGGTGTCCGACCGGCCTTTTCACGAGGCGCTGTAAGATGGGCGCGAACCGGCTATTACCCATCGTTGCCGGGCTAATCCTGCTGATGTTAATTGTGGTCGGCGTCAAGACGTACCGTCAGCCATCACCCTCAGTACATTTGTCGGCTGTGCCGCAAGCCGGTCGGCCGGATGTCGATTCGCCCGCCGATACCATTCGTACCTTGACCGCTGAAGTGGCGGTGATTAAAAGCGAAAGTGAAAAACTGCAGATGCAAAATGAGGCCTTGCTGAAACAGCGTGATCAAATTGAAACTCGGGTCAAAGCCGAACTGCAAACCCAACTGGCCCAGGATACCCAACAACAAGCTAACGAAGCGGTCAATCAACTGGCGCAGCAAGTGGATTATTTTAAAAGTCGGCTGGATCAACTGAGTGCCGCACCCAGCCAGACAATAGCGGATACCGGTAATGATATTCCAATCGGTTTTGGCATCGATGCTGCGGACGGTTTGAAAGCTTTCGAATCCCCCCTGACCTGGGTCGAACCCTTAGGCACCCCGACCGATGACAAAGGCCAGCCCATTTTTAAGCGCTTGACGAACGGTGCCGAAAGCTTATTACACGATGGTCAAAAAGTTGCCGGCACGACCGAAGCCTATCTGACAGAATCCGTCGGTGCCTTAACCGAACCGGATCGGCCGGTCTATACCGTACCCCGCAATGCTACTTTGATTGGTGCCACCGGTATGACCGCTTTAATCGGCAGAATACCGATCAAAGGCGCGATCGAAGATCCGTTTCCGTTCAAAGTCATTGTCGGCCGCGATAATCTGGCCGCCAACGGCATCGAAATGCCCGGGTTGGACGGGGTCATTTTCAGCGGTAAGGCGTCGGGCGACTGGACTTTGTCTTGCGTACGTGGAGACGTGATGTCGGCGACCTATGTATTTGCCGACGGTACCATTCGCAGCTTGTCCGCCGACGACAACAGCCTGAGCCAGGCTAAACAAGCCACCGCTTCTGGCCAGACCGGCAATGCCTCGCGCACGCTGGGCTGGATTTCCGACCGGCGAGGGATTCCCTGTGTGACCGGCAGCCGTATCAGCAATGCCGCCAGCTATTTGTCCGGCCGCATTCTTGCCTCGGCAGCCGAAGCCGCGGCGGGTGCCTTTAGCCAAAGCCAGGTCACCAACAGTGTCTCTGCTGCCCAAGGCGTAGCGACGTCGGTGATTACCGGCGATGCGGCCCAGTATGCCGGTGGTAAAGCCCTGGCCGGAGGCGCTACCGAAGTGAGTGAATATTTACGCGAGCGGGCCGCGCAGTCGTTTGACGTGGTGTATGTCGATACCGGCGCGGAACTGGCGATTCATATCGATGTGGCCTTGCCGATTGATTATGAACCGGGCGGCCGTAAAACCCAGTATGACTTGGCCGAAAACGAGGTTGACGATGATTTGGATTAACCGTTTGTCACAGTCTTGCTCAGTCGTGCTGATGGTCAGTTTGTTGAGCGCCTGTGCGACGGGTGATAAAGAAAGCATCCTGCCGCAGGACGGGCCGAGCATGAAAGAGGTGTATCAACGGCATTTTTCCCAAGAATCGGGTGATGCCAATCAATCCGTACGGACTCCTTCGATCAAGCCTTACCGACCAGCAGAGTTACCGATTGAGCAACAGGAAAAATATCAAAACCAAAACCCAATTTCAACGCCCTTCACCCAATCCACTAGGCAGGCTCAGCAGCAGTTCCCCCGCTTGAAAAATCCTACCCTGATACTGTATGTGTTTCCACATCTCAGTCACGAGGGTCACATACCCGTGCCGGGCTATGCCACCGGTTTCAGTTTTTATGAGACGATCGAGTTCGCCTTGCCGGGTGAACCGGAGGCGGGTTACTGATGGCCTGGTTTCGATCGCTACTGGCTCGGCAACAGGGGGATTCGGCACACCCGCAACGCCGAGCGACCGATAAACCACCCACCGAACGGCGTGTTCGTCAGCAATATGAACGGCCGACCTCGTTTACCAATTTGCTGCCCTGGCTGGAATACCTGCCGGTGTCCCAGTGTTTTTTGCTGGATGACGGTTACAGCGTCGGGGCGTTGTTTCGGATTACCACCGTCGACTCGGACGCGCGCAGTGAAGTGTTTTTAAGCGAGCTGCGCGATAAACTGCAAACCGCCTTGATCTCGCTCCCAGAAGAAATGGAAAACCCCTGGATCCTGCAGTTGTTCGTGCAGGATGAACCCAATCGGTCTTATTTAGTGGATGAGATTCGCCAGTATGCTCAGCCACGTGCCCGGCATAGCCAGTTCAGTGAAGGCTATTTTAAAGTCTTGGAAGACCATCTGGCCGCCATCTCCCGCAGCGGCGGCTTGTTTGAAGATCAATTAGTCACCGGCGGTCCTTGGCGTGGGCAACGACGCAGCGTTAGAGCGACATTGTACCGGCGGCGAAAAGTCAGCCAGCAAGCCTATGATTATTACCAAATTTCGCCTGAGGACGAACTAAACGATGTGGCCGAGAAATTGAGTACTGCGTTATTGACCGCGGGCATTAAGTCCAGTCGATGTGTGGGTAAGGACCTGTATGAGTGGCTGTTTTGCTGGTTCAATCCCAATCCAGCCATGACCGACGGTGACACCGAGGCTTTGTTAAATCAAGCGCCTTATCCTGGTGACCACGAGATGCCATTCGGGCACGATTTTGCCGAGAGCCTGATGCTGGGCATGCCGCATTCCGATGCTCAACGTGGGCTGTGGTGGTTTGACGGCTTGCCGCACAAAGTCATCACCGTGCAAGCGCTGCGTAACATCCCGGCGATCGGCTTATTCGGTGCCGAACGCCAAGTCGGGGAGCATCGATTTGCCTTGTTCGACCGCATGCCGGAAAACACTGTATTGGCCATGACCATCACCATCAAAGCCCAGGATGCGGTGCGCAATCACTTGGCACAGGTGCAACGCGGAGCGGTAGGCGATTATCCGGAAGCCAAGCTGGCAGCGCGGGATGCTGATAAAGCGCAGATGGAAATCGCCAGACACAATAAATTGTTTCCGGTGCAATTAGCATTTTACGTCAGAGGCGACAGCGAAGCAGCGCTGCACCAACACATCAATCAAGTGAGTTCGTTGTTGTTGGCCAACGGGCTGCAACCGATACGGGAAGCGGACGATGTGCTGGCCCTGGATAGTTATCTGCGCAATCTGCCCATGGCCTACTGTGAGTCGCATGATCAACGCGAAGCCCGGCGCTCTCGGTTGATGTTTTCCAAACACGCCGCCAACTTGGCGCCGGTTTATGGCCGCAGCACCGGCACCGGTCATCCGGGTTTTGTGTTTTTCAACCGCGGTGCCGAGCCTTTAGTATTCGATCCTTTGCATAGCGAGGATCGTAAGAAGAACGGCCATGCCTTGATCATCGGCCCGACCGGGGCCGGCAAGTCGGCGACCTTGGTGTATTTGATTTTACAGATGATGGCTATTTATCGGCCGCGGATTTTTATCATCGAAGCCGGCAATTCCTTTGGTCTGTTGGGGCAGTATCTGCAGGCGCACGGCATCAGTCTGAATCAAGTCACATTGGCGCCGAATGTCGATGTCAGCTTGCCACCGTTTAGTGATGCCTTAAAACTGCTGGATCAGAACTTACATACCGCTGACGCTTTAGCCCTTCACGAAAATGCTGATGGGTACGATGAACTCGGCGACGAAGGAGGGGGTAACGACGATGAATTTAACGCCGACAGCGGATCAGAGGACGACCCGGATAGCGAAGATGTCGCGCGCGATTTACTAGGGGAGATGGAAATCGCCAGCCGTATCATGATTACCGGCGGCGACGCGCGCGAGGATGAGCGTATGACTCGGGCGGATCGCTTGCTGATCCGCAATGCCATTTTACTAGCTGCAAAGACGGTATTCGAGGCCGGCCGCGAGCAAGTTTTGACGCAAGATGTCGCCCATGCATTGCGTAAGTTGCCGAAATTATCCGCGCAGCGCCGGGAGCGGGCGGAGGAAATGGCCGATGGCATGAGTTTGTTTTGTAATGGCCTGGCCGGGCATTTTTTTAACCGGCCCGGCAGCCGCTGGCCGGCGGTCGACGTGACCATCGTCGATATGGGGATTTTGGCCCGGGAAGGTTACGAAGACCAATTGACCGTGGCCTATATCGGCCTGATGAATCATATCCACGATTGTGTGGAACGCCATCAAAACGATGCCCGGCCCACGTTGGTGATTACCGATGAAGGCCACATCATAACGACTAATCCGTTGTTGTCGCCCTATGTGATCAAGATCGTCAAGATGTGGCGCAAACTCGGCGCCTGGTTCTGGATCGCCACCCAAAACCTGGAGGACTTTCCGCACGCCAGTAAGCGGATGCTGAATATGCTGGAATGGTGGCTATGTCTGGTGATGCCCAAGGAAGAAGTGGAGCAGATTAGTCGCTTCAAGGATTTAAGCGCCGAACAGAAAGCCCTGTTGCTGGCGACGCGCAAGTCGCCCAAGCAATATACCGAAGGCGTGGTGCTGACCGACGAACGGGCCTTGCTGTTTCGGAACGTGCCGCCGCCGTTAGCGCTGGCCTTGGCCATGACCGAAAAAGACGAAAAAGCCCGTCGTCACCAAATCATGCAAGAACGCGGTTGCACGGAGCTGGAAGCCGTCAATGTGGTGGCTGAAGAACTTAGCCGGCTGCGTGGGTGACGCTATGTATCGATCAACGTCTGTCATGTCGCTAAGTATCAGCTGGCTACTAAGCATTGGGCTGCTGATGATTTGGATTGCCCCGGTAATGGCACAGTTAAACCCGGGCAATCAGAACCATCCCTTGATTGAAGTGATACACAGTGATGCCGACAAGATATCAGGGCGGGCAAAGCTTATTCAGCAAGGCTACGTCGTCAAACTCTACAATCTGGATGCACCGAAACAGTTGTTTGCATCCTTAAGTCAAAACTTGCCGTCTAATCAGGCCGCGGCCAAAAGCACCCTGGAACAACGCATGCAACAACATGGCCGGCAAGCGTTGCAGCAGCAGTTGATCTTGGCGTATCAAGGCCTGTCCTTAGCTATTCAATACCAGGTCGACCGCTATCCGGCGGTGCTGTTCGGTCAGGGACGGGCAGTTATTTATGGCGTCACCGATCTGGAGCAGGCCTTGAGTTTGTATCGGCAGTGGCAATGCGGTTTAAACAGATGAAAAACTGCACAGTCGGCATTAACCTTAATAGGTACATCGTCGCCATCAGCATCTCAGGGTTTCTAAGTTTCTCAAGTTTGGCTGACGATTGCATTCAATTGCGGGTAGTCGGAGTGTGTATCTGGATTATCTGCACGCCGTACGGTTGCGATATCAACGTTACGCCGAAAATCGGTCATTTCAATCCGGATGTGTTGGTGAAAGTGACCAATCCGCAGGGCATAGAACGGGTCGAAGATTCGCAGCGTATCGATACCCATAACCGAAATCACAACAACCTGATTCAGCAGGATGCGGTGGCGGTAGGCCATCCTCTGACCGGGCGGATTTATTGCCCCTCCAATACCACGGCGGCTTCGCCGTACTTCGTTTCCAATCTCGATAAACCGTCCTGGCGTTGGGGCGGTCTGGATGCGCTGAATCCGGCCGCCTGGGTGCCGGGCTTGCGGGAAATCGGCCGTTGGCCGATCAACCATTGGGGCCATGTTTATCCGCGAACCGGCTGGACTCTACAGGCGGAAGCCCCCAAAGCGGCTGCCGTGGTGGCGCAACGGGTGGGTGACATTATTACCCGCGCCGGCCAGCCGCACTTGTATCGCGGTATTCTGGGCCAAAGTCTGTTTGTCGCCGATGAAAAACTCACCTGGTCGCCCGGCAGCTTGGTCGAGAACAGCAATGAGGCCGGCTGGTGGCAACCGACCGCACCGAAACTGGAGCACTGTTTACTGTTTGGCGTCAACGATGTATTGGATACGCGTGGCTGGGGTGGCGGTCGGGTAGCGGAAGATGGGGTTTACACGCACGCACTGTGGCGGCCTTATACCTGTTGTGAAGTCAAAGACGGTGTGTTGATCGTGATTGATTTCAACCCGTATCCCAGTCCCGTCGTGACGAATTGAGGGGAAGGGGGTATGCGAATCGGTATCGTCCAACTATACATGTTCGGTTTACTGATGAACCTGGCTGCGCCACTGCGTGCGGCACCCTTGGCCAACAGCGACAACAGCGATTTTTACTATGAAATCGGCGGCGCCCGCTCGATTTCAGTGCCGGCCAATACCCAAGTCAATAGCTATGCTATCAACGGCGCGCTTGAATATGGTTTGGGATACAGCTGCGGTAACTTTGATCCCACCTTGGGGGTAGCGAATTTACTCAATGGCTTGCAACAAGCCGGCAATAATCTGGTCAACGGCGCGGTCGGTGCTGAGCAGGCGGCTATCGGCGGTTTACCCGCTTTGGTGTTACAGCGTATCGACCCAGGGCTGTATGACTTGTTTCAAAATGCCGTGATCCGGGCGGAAGCCGTAATCGCACTGGCCAATAAGACCTGTGAAGACTATGAACAAGAGATCCGCCAAGGCCAGAACCCGTATGCCGGCTGGGGCGATTTATCCAAAATCATCGACTGGAAAGTCCAGATGGGTAAAAACGGCTACGGCAGCGCTCAAGTCGATGTCGTGCAAGCCAAGCAACACGTACAACAAGCCAACGGCCAGAATGGTATTCCGTGGATAGCCGGTAAAAAAGCCGGTGGTAAGCAACAAGCCGCCATCCAGGTCACTCAGGATAGCGTGCAGGCTGGTTACAACCTGACCCTTAATCGCAAGGCCGATGATAGCTCTGCACCTAAAGTCGCCAAAAATAAGTCGCCGCGCTTGGTCGAAGTGTTCCCAGATCCCGGCAAAGCCTCACAATGGGCCGTCGATGTATTAGGCGATGTGCATATTCGTACCCACGACAACCATCCGGTTGAAAGCATTCCCGGCCATGGTCTTTTGCCTAAAGTCGAAAAAGACATGTTGAGCATTCAACAGGGTTTAACCGATCTGGTGTCCGGCAAAACCCAAGCCAGCCTGACTAATCTGGAAAAAGTTTCCAGCGATGCGGTATTGATTAACGGTGATGTGATTACGGCGATCAAAACCCTGAAACCCTCCGAGCAAGCGCTAGCTATCAGCAAGCTGGCCTCGGAAGCGGCGATGACGCGTACAGTGGAAAAAGCCATGCTGATACGGCGGCTGTTACTGACCGCCAGTCGTGAACCCAATCTGAGTGCCACCCAGGCCAATAGCGCCATTCAAACCTCGATTGCCCAGCTGGATCGCGATATTAATGATGTATTGTTCGAACGGCAAATCTATAACGAACTGGCGTCGAAAACCTCTGGGTTGCTATTGTCGCTACAACAGCAACAGACTCAACGCGGCCGGTCTGCTCTGCGCCCAGCCGGTGCCGATGACAGCATTTTTCAAGAGGGGGCGATCAAGCCATGAGGCCTCGCCAATCTTTCAATCGGCAGCATGAACCAAGCTGTGTGCGTATGGCTTTTGCTTTCACAGTAGGTGTTGCTGTACTGGTTTTGCTGATAGCACAATTCTTTTTCAGTTTGGATGGCCTGGCAAAAATCATCGAAGTCAGTAAGGTTGGATTCACGGTTTGGCGCCTGTCGGTATTTTTGCTGTTAATCGGCGCTTGGCCGCTTCTTACGGTGGGCTATGCGCAATGGGTTGGACTGACTGCTCAACAAATCGCAAGTCTCAAAGCTTATCGCTGGCGGATGGCGGGGTGGCTGTTGGTAATGGAAGTGCTATTTTGCCAAACGCTGTGGACAGATTTTATCCAAATTTTGCTATCTATGGGTACTGGGTCGACATGAACGTATCCAGCTATTTAGAAATTTACCTAACCCAGTTCGGCTGGTCGCTGTATGGCCTATTGTGGGATATTCTGGTTCAAACCGGCTTGGCCTATTTACCGTTTATCGCCATGTTGCTGCGCAATATCGCCGAGCCTATCAAAAGTCAGGAAGCCAAGGATGCCTCCAGCACCTCGTTAAGACGGATTGAAATCGATATTATCAGTATGTTTACGGTAATTGTACTGGCCGTGCAGCCGATATTGACCATTCAAACTACCGGTTTAAGTGTCAGCAAAGCCTGTACGAATGGACCCGCCGTAACGGGAGGAAACACAGGTACCACGTATGACAGCACGTTTACCCAGGCGGCTTTGGGCGGTGTCAGTGCCAAAATTCCGATTTGGTGGTACGGGGTGTTAGCGGTGACCGGCGGCATTAATGATGCGGCGATTGTCGGCATCCCCTGCAGTGCCGATCTACGGCTGACTCGTTTTAAAATCAGCAACGCCCGCATCAAAGACCCGCAGTTACGACAGCAAGCCCGCTTGTTTTTTAACGATTGCTATGCACCGGCGATGGCAGCTTTTCTGGATAACGCCCAAAGCCTGCCGAACAACCTGGCGCAGGATGATGTGTATTGGTTGGGCTCGACGTTTATGCTGAACGGGGTCTACCAAACCCTGCGGGCCAGCAGCAACATTCCGGGGTTTAGTTATGACAAAAACCGTGATCTGGAATATAACCCGGCGGTGTATATTCCGAAAGACGGCAAGCCGACCTGTGCCCAATGGTGGAGCGGACAGGGGCATGTGAACAGCATCGGGCTGCGCGAGGCGTTGGTAGGTCAGATCGATGGCTCTTATCTGACTGATTTTAAAACCACGGTGGCCGCCTTATCCGGCAAATCCAAACAGGCGGTTGAAGATATCGCCCTGAAAACCCTGATCGCGCGGGAGGAAGGCTACTTCAATGGCCTGCGTGATCTTAATCGCTATAACGAATCCAGTATGGCCAATGTCGGTAATTCCGTCGCCGCCACGTTGGGCAGTCTGATAGAAGCCCTGTCTTTTTATCCGGCGATGTACATGATGAAAGCGGCCGCACCTGTCATACAAGCGGCGATTCTGATGCTGATCTATGGCTTGATGCCGTTTTATTTTCTGTTCTCATCCTACGATATCGGTAAGGTGGTGTTTATGTCCATTATCCTGTTTTCGGTCAAGTTCTGGAGCGTGTTGTGGGCCATCGCCCACTGGTTAGACAATCATTTGTTAACCGCCATCCAACCCGGCTGGTTTCAATTGCAAGATGCGGCCAGCCAAAACAATTTGGTCGTAACCATGGTGGTGGATTTTGTAATTGCCGGCTTGTTTGTGGTCTTGCCACTGTTTTGGTCGGGCGTGCTGGGGTGGGCAGGGCATCGAGTGGGGAGTGAAATGGTAAGCAGTGTCAATAGGATGAGAGACAACGCCGGTGCTGCAGGCATGGCGGGAGGATCTACAGCGCTAAAAGCAGGTGGAAAAATTATCAAATAACTGTCAACAATTCATCTACGAGGAGTGGTCATGAATTTAAAACCGGTGTTATTCAATATCCTCATCCTCAGCGTAAATCTGTCTTTTGTTAGGGCTGAAACTGTCGATCCGGCGTTCGAAGCTTTACTGAAGCAACAGGTTGACATCAATGAAGGCGTGCAAATACAGCAGATAATGTCGGTGGAATTCGACGGCCGTTTGCCTGGCGTTGAGCAGGCCGTGTTGTGGACCATTATGGGGTCGACCTATTGGCGCAATCAGTTGAGTATTTTGGCTCACCAACCAGGGCACCTAAAGCTTCTGGCAACGATTCCGGTTGTCGGTATGGCAAGCGGATTTAGGCCGGTAATGTCAGATGGCACGCTGCAGGTCGAAACCAAGATCGGTGGTCCGAACGATCCTTTGTGTTGCCCAACGCAAGCTAAAGTACTGTACTTTAGCTATCAGACGGGGCAGTTGTCGGCGGTCATGCCGACTACTGAGTAATGGTTTATGCAGTACGGTAGACGAACGATTGTTCTAGGGGTGTCGCTTTCAACGCTGGTATGGGCGGCGTCTGAATATACCGACTACTTGGCCGCGCTCAGCGCAAAAGAGTCCAGCAACAACCCCAGCAGCGTGAATCAATACGGGTTTTTAGGCCGCTATCAAATGGGCGAGAGCGCTTTGATCGATGCAGGCTATTATCAAAAAGATCTGACGCCGGACACCAACGATTGGCAGGGTGTCTGGACCGGAAAGAACGGCATTGGCAGCAAAGCTGATTTTTTAGCCAATGCCGCCGGGCAAACCCAAGCCATTAGCGATTACAACAGTAAGCAATGGCGCACGATACAACCGTTAGGGCTGGACAATTACCTGGGCCAAACAGTGGCTGGCATCCTGATGACCGAGTCGGGTTTGTTGGCAGGCGCTCATTTGGTGGGAGTGGGCGGGCTTAAAAAGTATTTACAATCTAACGGAACGGTGGTCCCCAGCGATGCCAATAACACCGCAATTACCCAATACATCGCTGCTTTTAATGGTTATAACATTGCAGCGATCACAGGCAATACGATTTCAGTGAGCAATGGCGGTCAAGCTGGTAGTGGAGGCGCTAGCGGCAATGTGCTCAATGGGAATCAGAATCCGATATCAGGTTTAAGCCAACCTCAGCAATCGCCTTCGGCCGCTTTTGCATCGGGCGCGGGCAGTGTCAGCTATCAGGATATCAAAACAGCAATTCAATCGATCATCGCTATCCTGCTGTTTTTATGGACGGCCTTTGTGGCCTGGGGGCAATTTAAATTGTGGGGGGATAACGGTATCTCGATTATGGGGATGCAGACCAATATTTTCAGAGCGAGTGCTGTGATGTTGTTGCTGATATTTATTTTTATGGCATAGACTTCCTACAAAATCGGGAAGCAGTGAATAAGGATAAACATAAATTTAGTCAATAAAGACCACCTTCCTGATAACCATCATCCCATTTTCCAGTAGCGTAATTGTAGGCAGAACCTCCCCATTTGGCCTCGAAATCTTGTTCAATTTTATCCACCAAACCTATTCGAGCAACTAGAATAAACCCGATTAGATAAACAACGCCATTCGCCAAATGTTGGAAAATGGGCGCGAACAGTATGAGTGCTATTAACAAGGCTCCTGCAAACCACCAGAGCACCACTTTATTTCTAATTAAGTGCCTTACATCTTTCAATATGACTCGGCCAATTGCGCTGATCAGCAATTTGAATTGGATGTGCCGGGTGATAGCAAATCCAAGCAAGGCCGGGATCAACAGGCTGGCTGAACCTATCATCGTCAGACAACCGGCAACACCCAAGTTGACTATCCATTTGACACTGTTTTCAGCATCGAAAATTAAACCCAGCACCAGAGGCAAGGTTGCTGCACATCCAAAGAGTGTCAACCACTTGCCGCCGTTATTCAGCAAAAGCAACGGCTTATCGTTGAAAAATGAAGTGCCGGAATCCCGTTGGATGTTGATCAGTAGGGTGTTCAAGCGATATACCGCGATGAGCAGGCAGAGGGGTAAAACGATGGCCAGGATAAATAAAAATGTTTCCATAATGCCCTCCTATTTTTCAATTCCAGGCGGTTATGTGTATTGCCGTAGTGGTGATGATTTTGGCGTTGTCCGCAATTCTGAATAACGCTGTGGCTCAGGTGACTAATGATTAATGCTAGCAAAATAAACTATCTGCTGTCTATGTTAAACAGCTCAAACCTTCAAAAGGGGATAGTCGGGCCGTGCCAATCCATTTCCGCTCGTGGCGTGGCCTTAGCAATGGCGGCTTTAGCACTGCCCCAACCAGTACAACCGTGTCGTCCTTGGCGACCTCTAAATATATTTAGCAAGCATTTGGCTTTGGCATAAAAACTAAAAAACAGCACAATCAGTTGTTGCTGTCTAAGCGTAATGGGTGATGAGCTGCAGATCAGCTTATCGTCGTACAAGCCTCGGTCATATACGCCAATCGCGCCCCAGGCTGATACGCTAATCTTGCTACCCAACGGCAAGCGGGGGCCAAGCACCACAGCATCTAACAAATCACCCTCCAGACCGATGAAAGCCGGGATCGAGCCATAGTTAAACGGGCAGGGCAGCGGCGAGATAAAATCCAACTGCCCGGTGGATCCTCGTTTCAAAAAACTGCCGCGCGGGATCTCAATGATGACTTCAACTTGAATGCTGGGTTTGGTCATGCTCACTCAGTTGTTAAATCTAACTCATTTGAAAAACCCTGAGTAATGAACTTAGCGTTTTCAATATTGGGCACGGACAGATAGTTACTATCATGCTGTTTCCTGGGGTGTCGCTGGGCCAGATAAGGCCTATCAATAGGGTATGGCAAGACTCAACCGCCGAATCCAGCAAAGTCAGTGCAGTAATGCGCAATTTATCATAGTCAGCTTCTAACAACGCAGCATGCTGAAACTGGGCTGGTTTAAACTCCCGATTGAAAAAGCACCGGAACCCCCGCAATCAACTGGGTTAAGCGATAGGCCTGGTCTGTTGCCAATACAAACCGTCGCTGAACTTTTACTGCCACATAATCACTTGCTGGTGCAAATTGAAGAACTGGCTGGCTTAGCCAAAGACCCTTTTAAGTGCTTTTATTTAATGGCAATCCAACACTTTGCCCGCTTCGTGCAACAATTGCCGGCGTCCGAAGTACATCATCATGCAGGCCCTGGCGGCATGTTGCTGCATACCCTGGAAGTATGTGTCATTGCCTTGAAAGTGCGCCGATCCTATTTATTATCTGAAACCGGCGGCGCGGAAGAGATTTCGGCAAAACAGGACTTATGGACCTATGCGGTTTTTTTAGCGGCCTTGTGTCATGACTTGGCTAAAGTGGCTGTCGATCAAACCGTGACGCTATTTGATCAAAATCACCAACAACGGAACTGGGACCCCTGGAATCAGTTTATGGATGAGCAAGCCATAGCCTATGTGACTGAATTTGTGCCCAATCGGCGCTACCGGTTACATGAAAAAGCCACGCCGTTACTGATCAACAAAGTCATTCCGCCACAGGGAATGCGATGGTTGACCAGTGATCGAAGTATTTTTGCCCTTTGGTTGGCCACTGTCTCCGGCGATCTTGAAAATGCCAGCGCCCTGGGCCAAATCGTCAGTGATGCTGATAGCCAATCTGTGGCAACTAATTTAGGTGCAGACAATAGCCGCATGCCTGCCGTTAAAACCATTCCACTGCACGAAAAAATGCTCACTGCCTTACGGCATCTACTCACAGAAGGCACATTGCCATTAAACCGAAACGGTGCCGCAGGTTGGGTACACGGGGAATATTGCTGGTTGGTGAGCAAAAGAACCGTGGATGCTGTTCGGGAGCATCTTACCCGCGAAGGCCATACTGGTATCCCAACACAAAATAGCCGGCTGTTTGATAGTTGGCAGGAACATGCAGTGCTTATCCCTTGTGGCGACAAAGCTATCTGGACAGCACGCATAGCAGGCGAGGGCTGGTGTAATGAATTAACTCTGATCAAAATCCCGCTGGCCAAAATTTGGAGCAATCCGGAACGAAGACCGGAACCCTTTGCGGGCAATATCAGCGTTTCTGACATCAAACCGTTAGCAGGTGACGATACCGCCGATGTAAAACCAGATGATTCACAACCTGACTCAGCGTTAATTTTGCCTTCAGAGAACATCGATAGCGACAGCCCGGAAATCGAGTCAGACGGGACGACTCATCTGTCCGTGATTACTGAAAACGGCAACGATGAATACCCTAGCGTGCAGCACGATGCCAACCACGATGAGCAATCCAGTAGCGCAAATCCATCATCAGAAGAACCAACCGATCCAGTCGATGGTTTTTTTGCCTGGTTACAAAACGGGATTCGCCAAGGCACTATCAAAACCAATCAACCCAAAGCCCGGGTGCATGTGGTTAACGAAGGGGTTGCGCTGATGACTCCTGGCATTTTTCAGGATTATGCCTTATCGCAAGAAAACGACCCATCAAATTGGTCAGCCATCCAGAAAAAAATCTTGAAAAAGAATTGGCATGTAAGGGGAGAGAACGGCTTGAATGTAGTGAAATATCAAGTCAGTGGCGCCAGCAAATCAGCTACCGTCAATGCTATTTTATTTGAAGATATTTCACTCGTGTTCGGTGCGGGGCTTGCGCCAGCCAGCAATCCACATTTGCAAAAAGTAACTTAACGACAAAATGAAAGAGGTAAGGTGCGTCGATCTAGACAAGTCTGACTATCGCGCATTTAACTAGGCCTTTGAATGGCAATAGCTTGGCTACGGAAAGCAAAGAATGACAGCAGATATAATGGTGTCATTAGTGGTCTTTGATCTTCGGATAGATCGCTCTCGACCGATTAACGCGTTCGCGCAAATCCAGCCCTGGTTTAAAGTGGGTAGCGTAGCGGCAAGGCAAACTAACTTGTTCACCCGTTTTAGGATTGCGGCCCATGCGGGCGTCTCGCCGGGTAATTGAGAAGCCACAGAAACCGCGAATTTCAATGCGTCCGCTCGTCGCTAAGTTATGAGTCATATTGTGAATCAGGCTATTGATGGCCAGTTCGACATCCCCTCGCAGTAAATGTGGTAGTTTTGTTGCCAGTTGTTCAATCAATTCGGATTTGGTCGTCGTGGTACTGCGAGTGCTATAAGTGCGTGTATTTATTGTCTACGGCTGCCGCTGCATTGATTGGCAAAACCAGTAGCATGCGGGCCACTTGTGCATAGCGGTAGTGGTCTCTGGCTTTTGCTATGTCCCGGTGCTGCGGTTGGGCAGTTAAGATGTCAAGCTCATTCGAGTAATCCGAAAATCTTTATCAGCTTTTGTAATCCCGGTGAGAAAGTGTTACATCAAAGCAATTTAATGATCTTCGTAAAACATAGAATATGTTCCGGGTCATATGATAATTTTTTGATGGCACAAACGAAGTCTTTTTTTTGGGGGGGGGCACATAAATGACCGGTTTCGGACATCCCCTCTGAGAGGTGTACAAAAGTAGGCAAAATGAATTTCGTACATGTGTTATAATTCGTACATCCTTTTCGGACGGAATGAGAGCATGTCACGCGTCTTTGCTTACTGTCGAGTATCGACCACAGATCAGACCACCCAAAATCAAAGCCTGGAAATTCAATCCGCCGGTTTTGCCATTCAACGGCATCGTTTGGTTGAAGAAAGTATCAGCGGTTCAGTAGCGGCTAAAGAACGACCGGGTTTTAATAAGCTGATCGAAAGGATGGAAGCGGGCGATGTGTTGGTGGTGACCAAGTTGGATCGCCTCGGTCGCAATGCTATGGATGTCAGAGCCACGGTCGAGCATCTTTCTGAATCAGGCGTGCGCGTTCATTGTCTGGCGTTGGGCGGGGTTGATCTGACCAGTTCTGCCTGCAAGATGACCATGCAGGTAATCGCAGCGGTCGCTGAGTTTGAACGTGACCTGCTGATTGAACGAACCCAAGCGGGCATCAGTCGCGCGAAGGCGGCGGGTAAACAGTTTGGTCGGCCGCCAACGCTCAATGCGGAAGCGCGTGCTGACGTTGTAAAACGATTGGCTGCCGGCATTAGCATTTCGGAGTTGGCTCGGGAATTCAAAACCACTCGGCAAACCATTATGCGCATTAGGGATGCGGCGTTAAAATCACCGACAAACTGAAAAGTCGGCCCACTCTTCTGGGGAGTAAGTGATGAATCATGTGTATCTGGAACGGCATGATGACAAAGACAACCTGCATCGCTTTTATCAGATGTTTGTGACACCAGGCTTGTTTGACGATTGGTCGTTGGTACGGGAATGGGGCAGGGTGGGTTCGCCGGGTACGGTGCGGAAAGATTGGTTTGAGACTGAGGAAAAGGCGGCTAGTGCTAGGCAAGCGATATGCAAAGCGAAACTGAAAAAAGGGTATCTATTCATAATTGGCTGTGACAGTTAATTATGATTTTCTTAGCAGTCGCAGAACCTGACAATTATGTTCAGGATAGGCCCTTAAAAAATCGAGCTTTCTATAACAATAATTGTTATTCTTTGTTATAGATAGCCAAGTTGGAGGCATTAAAATCATGAACATTTCCCTGAACCCTCATTTTGAAGAATTGGTAAAAGATAAGGTTAAAAGCGGCCTTTACAACTCAGTAAGCGAAGTCATGCGTGAGGCTTTGCGCTTATTGGAAGAGCGAGACCAGTTACGTGAACTACGACTTGAGGAATTAAGGCGAGAAATACAGAAAGGCATAAATAGCGGCCCCGCAACGCCATTAGATATTGAGGAGATCAAGAAGCAAGGCAGGGCTCGACTTGCGACCCAACAAATAGAAGGTTGATATTTTGATGCCACGTTTGTTAAAACGGCCAGAAGCCGAAAGTGACCTTGAAGAAATCTGGTGGCATATCGCACAAGACAGCCCAAACAACGCAGACAGCTTCCTTGATCGAATTCAGGAAACCTGTTCAGCATTGGCTGACCACCCGCAAATGGGAGTCAGCCGAGCCGAACTTACAATGGATTTGCGCAGCCATCCAGTGGGAAATTACCTGATTTTCTATTTTCCGCTTGAAGACGGCATTGAAATTGTCCGTATTCTTCATAGATCGCGTGACATTGAAAGATTATGGTAGTCCCATTTTGATGGCTTTTTACTACTGCCCATAAAGGATGCCCAGCCACCGATTCCGATACGCTTCCACCAGTAGTGAATGTCGGCTTATGGAAATGGCGAATTTACAGTTTCGGCCACTATGTATAGCTATCCATAGTGGCCGCTATGCATAGAACCTAACTATGAATAGAAGTAATCTACACCCCACGGGTTTCCTACGACTAACAGTAGAGTCGCTATGCATAGTTTTAATGCTTGAAGGAAACGCGTAAATTTATTACCAGCTAGAATAAGGCCTCAAACTGGTTGCACATGGCGACATTCAAGCAAGTGAGCCACGAAATCATTAGCTGAAGAGTATCAATTGGCACTCAAGCAGCCATCCTCAATGTGATGCCTAACAAATGTCCTTTGAATTGTCTGATTCGAGTAAACACTCATTCCAGAAATCCAGTAAAAATATGTAAAGCTTTTTAACTGATGACTGGCCGAAACATCAGTGAAATTAGGCTATGCAGCCGATAGCTTTTTAAGACTACTCATAGTTGCGTACTATGCATAGCGGCCACTATGTATAGCTATCCATAGTGGCCGAAACTGTGAGTACGCAAATTCCTACAAACCAATAATTTCTGCCAATTTTATTCTCAGATCCATCGCAATAAAACGCTTTTAGTCTGATACAAAAATTAGCGGCGAAACCACGAACGCCCGATCAAAATCGCCATCTTTTACTATGAAATAAGGACGAACTGATTGGCCATCACTCGTCCTATTACCAGCAAAGCTATTCTTTCAGCGCTATCATCTCGGCCCGGTCTACGATGCTCAGTGTGATTTTGCCTTCCTGGCCCAACCAGCCAATACCTCGCTGGATGAATTTTTCTTCTTCCGGCAATTCTTTAATCAGTTTTGTAACCGAGGTAGCGCCGTTCCCAGATAAGTAATGCCAAATGCTGCCTGCGGTTAAACCGGTCCGCTCACTTGCCGATATTTCCGACGTTGCCGCTATGGGTTCCGGGACTGCGGTTTCAGGCTTTTTCGGCGCTTTCTTTGCTGGACTAGATTTTTTTGCGGTGGTTTTGGTAGTTTTAGGCTCTTCGGTTTCGGCAGTGGGAGTTATGGCTGCTGTAGGCGGTTCAGTTAGCTTTTTAGTCGCTTTGACCGTTGGTATCTGTTCAGCCTTAGCGTTGGCTTCGACATCCGGGGGCTTTTTCGGGGTTTTCTGCGCGGTGCTAGTTTTTTTAGCGGTAGTTTTACTCGCTACCGGCGCTGCAGGTTGTTCCGTTTTGGCATTTGTAGATAGGGGATTTTCGAGGGTGGTTTTAGGTTTCTTCGTCATGAAATACACCATAGTCAGGATGAAAAAGAGTAGTAACGCTTCAGTCATGGAGACTCTTCATACAGGCTGCTGAATATTACTCGACTTTGCGCTGATCAGTCACAGAAAATCATTGAAGACTGCCCGCTTTGATTAACCTGCATCTGGGGCAGGGTAGGTTCACCCGATACCGTCAGAAAGGAGTGGTTTACCACGGAACAAGAAGCGGAATCGGCCAGCCAAAAAATCAGCAGTAAAAAAATTAAAAAGGGTTATCGTTTAAAATAACGCAATGGGGGTTGTCATTCGTTAGATAATTAGAAGCTTTTTACCTGGAACACTTATAAATCATGCTAGACGACATTAAAAGGACGCTCTGGGCTGCCGCCGATAAGCTGCGGGCCAACATGGACGCCGCCGAATACAAACATCTGGTGCTCGGCCTGATCTTCGTCAAATACATTTCCGACACCTTCGCAGCCCGCCGTGTCGAACTGACCCGACGCTTTACCGACGAGAGCGACGAATATTTCCTGCATGAGTGCGACGATGACATGCTGGCTGAGGAACTGGAAGACCGCGACTATTATAAAGAGGTCAATGTGTTCTGGGTGCCGGAAACCGCACGATGGGAAGCCATCCGCGCCGCCGCGAAACAAGCAAATATCGGCAAACAAATTGATGACGCGCTGGCGATTATCGAAACCGAAAACCCCAAGCTGAAAGGCATACTGGATAAACGCTATGCCCGCGCCCAACTGCCAGATGGCAAGTTAGGCGAACTGGTGGATCTGGTGTCCACTATCGGTTTCGGCGATGATCCCGGCCAAGCCCGCGATGTGTTGGGACAGGTCTACGAATACTTCCTCGGTCAGTTCGCTAGTGCCGAAGGCAAGAAAGGCGGCCAGTTTTATACTCCCGCCAGCATCGTTAAAACTCTGGTTGCCGTGCTGGCTCCGCATCATGGCAAAGTCTACGACCCTTGCTGCGGTTCCGGTGGCATGTTCGTGCAATCGGAAAAATTCATCGAAGCCCACGGCGGCAAGCTCGGCGACGTGTCGATCTACGGTCAGGAATCCAACCCCACCACCTGGCGCTTGGCGGCAATGAATCTGGCGCTACGCGGCATCGACTTCAATCTGGGCCGCGAACCCGCCGATACCTTCACCCGCAACCAGCATCCGGATTTACGCGCCGATTTCATCCTGGCCAATCCGCCGTTCAACATCAGCGACTGGTGGCACGGCAGCCTGGAAGGCGACCCGCGCTGGGTGTACGGCACGCCGCCGCAAGGCAACGCCAACTACGCCTGGTTGCAGCACATGCTCTACCAGCTCAAGCCCAACGGCCGCGCCGGCATTGTGCTGGCCAACGGCTCCATGAGTTCCAGCCAGAACAGCGAAGGCGACATCCGCAAAGCGATGGTCGATGCCGACGTGGTGGAAGTGATGATCGCTTTACCTGGTCAATTGTTTTTCAACACTCAGATTCCGGCTTGTCTATGGTTTCTTGCCAAGGATAAAACCAGCCGCCAAGGTGAAGTGCTGTTCATCGATGCCCGCAAACTGGGCAGCATGATTAGCCGGGTGCAGACGGAATTTACCGAGGAAGTGATAGCTAGAATTGCCGGCACGGTTGCAGCATGGCGAGGCGAAGCTGAGGCTGGAGAATATCAAGATACCCCTGGCTACTGCCGCAGCGTCAAACTGACCGAAATCGCTGAACATGGTCACGTCCTTACTCCCGGCCGTTATGTCGGGGCCGAAGCAATTGAGGACGACGACGAAGCCTTTGCCGACAAGATGCAGAAGCTCACCGAAAAGCTTGGGGAGCAGATGGCGAAAGGGACAGAACTCGATGCGTTGATCCGGCAGAAGCTGGGAGGGCTAGGGTATGAGTTCTGATCATCCTGTGATTCCAGCAAGGCCAACCGGTTATGGCGATTTTCTTGTCGACATCAAAAAGCAAATCCGCCAGTGCCAACATCAGGCTCTCCGGGCAGTCAACAAGGAACTGCTGGCTCTGTACTGGTGGTTGGGCGAAAACATCAGCCGCCGTCAGTCTGAACAAGGCTGGGGCAAGTCGGTTGTCGAAAATCTGGCTGCCGACTTGCAGGCAGAGTTTCCGGGGCGAAACGGGTTTTCCGTCCAGAACTTGTGGGCGATGCGCCAGTTTTACAACGAATACAAGGACAAGCCAATTCTCCAATCACTGATAGGAGAAATCAGCTGGGCAAAAAATCTGCTGATCATGGCGCGCTGCAAGGACGATCTGGAACGCGAGTTTTACCTGCGCGCCACTGCCCGTTTCGGCTGGACAACCAAGGTGCTGCAACACCAGCTCGACAACCAGAGTTACCGGCAATATCTCAGCGGGCAAACCAACTTTGACGCCGCCGTACCGGAAAGCGTCAAGGCGCAAGCCATGCTGGCGGTCAAAGATCACTACACCTTCGATTTTCTCGGGCTGGCTAACGCGCATTCCGAACGCGAACTGGAAGAAGCACTGGTCCGCAACCTGCGCCGCTTCCTTGACGAAATGGGTGGCTATTTTGCCTTTGTTGGCAACCAGTACCGGCTGGAGGCAGATGGTAAGGACTACTTCATTGACCTGCTGCTCTTCCACCGCCGCCTGCGTTGTCTGGTCGCTATTGAGCTGAAAATTGGCGAATTCAAACCCGAACACAAAGGCCAAATTGAGTTCTACCTCGATCAGCTCGACCAGCACCACCGGCTGGACGGTGAAAATCCCGCTATTGGCATCGTTATTTGCCGCAGCAAAACCAGAACCGTGGTCGAGTATGCACTACGCACCACCAACCACCCATTGGGTATTGCGACTTACACCGTCACCCCGCAACTCCCGGCAGACTACCGCAACGACCTGCCCAGCCCGGAACAGATCACCGAACGACTGAAGGGCTGGGGCGAGGAGGTTGGGGTATGAGTTCTGAGTGGCAGCCAACTACATTGGCAAAGTTTGCAGATATAAATCCGAAGCGACCGATAGAAAAAGGAACAATTGCTCCATTTATTGAGATGGCCGCGTTGCCAGTCCATTCGAGGGACGTGTCTTTTTCTGATGTGTCTGAAAGATCATTCTCTGGTGGTGGGTCAAAATTTACAAATGGCGATACCCTGCTTGCGCGTATTACTCCTTGCCTAGAAAATGGAAAAACGGCTCTTATTTCATGCCTCCCATTGAATATCAATGGTCACGGATCAACAGAATTTATTGTTTTAGCCCCACAAATACCGACAGACCGAAATTTTTTGTATTACCTTGCGAGAAGCGAAGAATTTAGAACCTTTGCGATTTCCCGCATGGAAGGGACATCAGGTAGACAGCGAGTACCAAATGGTGCGGTGGCGCAGTTTTCATTTCTTTGCCCACCGGAGACTGAGCGAAAGGCGATTGGGGAATTGCTTGCCATCTTAGACGACCGCATTTATCTGCTACGCGAAACCAACGCTACGCTCGAAGCTATCGCCCAAGCGCTGTTCAAATCGTGGTTTGTCGATTTCGACCCCGTCCACTCCAAACAACAAGGCCGCATCGCCGAAGGCATGGACGAAGCCACCGCCGCGCTGTTTCCCGATAGTTTTGAGCAATCGGAATTGGGGTTGGTGCCGAGGGGGTGGAGAGTCACGCCCATTTATGAGCTAGCCACTTACATAAATGGTGCTGCCTACAAAGCATTTGAGCCGAATCTCGAATGTCGTGGCTTACCGATCATCAAAATTGCAGAGCTTAAAGCGGGTGTCACATCGCAAACAGCCTACTCCGACGTTGCCATGCCAGAGAGATACCGTATAGATATTGGCGATATTTTATTTTCTTGGTCTGGAAATCCAGACACCTCGATTGATACATTCGTCTGGCACCATGGTAAGGCATGGTTGAACCAGCATATCTTCCGTGTAATTCCGCATGCTGCTGGGGAACGTTCGTTTGTTTTACAAATGCTTAAAAAATTGCGCCCAACGTTTGCCGAATTAGCCCGGAACAAACAAACTACTGGGTTAGGTCATGTAACTGTGGCAGATATGAAATGCCTGTTTGTCATTCATCCAGATAAGTCCGCCCTTGATCTTTTTCACACAATAGTTGCTCCAATCCACGAGCGAATATTCGAGAACGAAAAACAAGCCAAAACCCTCGCCACCCTCCGCGATACCCTGCTGCCCCGTCTAATATCTGGCCAACTCCGCCTGCCAGAATCTGAAATTCAAGTGAGTATGTTCAATGAGTGAAAAATTGATTATCCATAATTCGTTATGGGACGAATTTTTAGCTCAATGGCCCCTCGATCATCTAAGTGAGTTAACACTTGACGAATATTCTAAGCCCGGCACGCAAGATGGTTTTACTTATTGGCTAGAGACAAAAACTGAAGATCTCGGTTCTGTTTGGGGTGGTTCATCCTTTAAATTCGGAATCTATCGCCGAAGTAATAAAAACGAGGCAATTAATGGAAGAGGTCTGATATTCGGTGATATTTATGCTTGGTATAGCAAATACGGAAGTACTCCGGAAGAAGCATTTAAAAACGTTAAGGCAGAAATACTGAAAGTGGCTGAGGCATCAAGGGAACGCGATCTTACAAAAGTAGATGACGCTAATCTTGGTGATGCCATTAAGTGGAAAGTGGCTTTTCTATACCAAGACCGAGAAAAACCATGTGTATTGCCAATCTACAAAGCCGAAAATTTACGCGCCATTATCGGGCCGGCCAGTAAAAATTTGCCTTGTTCTAGTCTACATGAACAACTCATGCAACAACGGGGTGGGCGCGAGTTATTTGCCTATGCCGATCAGCTATGGAATGAAAGCCAGAAAATACTAGCTGAAAAGCTGACTCATGAATCAGCGCTTGAGTATCTGCAAAACCGGTTCAAGCCCATTAAAGACCCAGTGAAATACATGGCGGGGTTTTTCACTACTAAAGGAAGGCAGCTTGGTTTGGTTGGGCGAGGCTCGATTGTTAGCCTCTTCCTTGAGCCTGGCGACTGGCCGGCTTTGGTGCCCGGCGTTTCCTTAAGAACCCGCTTTTCAGCAAATACCCCACGAATTAATAGCCTAGAAGCCAATGTGCCTGAGTTGAATGTCGGTAAGCCAGCAGATCAGGTTGATGTCCATACAATGAACGAATTGATTGGTCTATGTGACGCCTATGACGATATGGATGATAGTGAGGACAAACCTGTGAAAATAAATACTGAGGCGGCAGTAGATAACAATGCGTCACTCAATCAAATTCTCTATGGCCCGCCTGGTACTGGAAAAACGTACGCCACTATCAATGAAGCATTGCGTATTCTCGATCCAGATTTTCTGGAAAAAAACAGAAGCAACCGCAAACATTTGAAGGAACGCTTTGATCACTTTGTGGGTTTGGGACAAGTGCGCTTTACTACATTTCACCAAAGCTTTAGTTACGAAGACTTTGTCGAAGGTTTGCGCGCGGAACTGGACGAAGATAGTAAACAGCTGAACTATTACATCGAAGACGGTATTTTTAAATTGCTTTGCAATGCTGCGCGCGAAAAACCGGCCAGTAATTCTGCCATCGGCGTCAGTCAGAAACCGAGAGTTTGGAAAATATCGATTGATCGCGCTGGTAATAGCACTACACGTAACTACTGTTTGACCAACGGCGAAGCACGCATTGGATGGGGACATGTCGGGGATATTCGTCATGCAAACCTTGATGATCCGAAGTGGGAACTTGGGTCGAACGACAGAAGTTGCCTTCAGTCGTTTGGAATGGAGGTTGCCCCTGGCGACATTCTTCTATGTATTCGATCAGTTACCAACGTGGCCGCTATTGGCGTGGTTCAGGGCGAATATCGTTATGAGCCATCCGTGCCGAGCGGAATTATTGGTGATTATAATCACGTGTTACCGGTTAATTGGGTATTACCGGATATAGACTTTTCGATTTTGTCGTTGAATGGCCAAAAGCGCTTTACGTTAAAAACGGTCTATGAATTAACGCGTTTTACTTGGGAGGAACTGGAGCGAGCTATATTAGCAGCAGGTTACCCGTTACCAAAACCTTCAGCTGCGATAGAGCAAGAGCCGAAGCGACCTTATGTGTTGATTATTGATGAAATAAACCGAGGCAATGTTTCGAGAATCTTAGGTGAGTTAATTACCCTGATTGAGCATTCAAAGCGTTCTGGTTCGGACGAAGTTCTGGAAGTGGTTTTACCTTATTCGAAAAAACGCTTTAGTGTGCCCGACAATGTTTATTTGATCGGTACTATGAACACCGCAGACCGTTCGCTCGCTGGATTGGATATTGCCTTACGTCGGCGATTTACCTTTAAGGAAATGCCCCCTAGACCCGATTTGCTTGATGAGATCGACATAGATGATGTGAACATCGGCGAATTGTTACGAACAATGAATAACCGAATTGAGGTGCTGCTGGATCGAGACCATTGCCTGGGGCACGCTTATTTTATGTCGTTACTAGATGATCCTTCACTTGACGAGCTAAGTCGGATTTTTACAATGAATATCTTGCCATTATTGCAGGAGTATTTTTTTGAAGATTGGGAGCGGATCGTCTGGGTGTTGAACGACCAACGTAAGCCGAATGAACAAAAGTTTGTGCAAAATACGTCGGGAGCTAATCTGGATAGTTTGTCTCATTTGTTTGGAGCTGAAATTGCCGAAAGCTTGCAAGACAGGCGTTGGCATATCAATGAGGGAGCATTCAGCAACATTGAAAGCTATCGCGGCATTATTGGAGTTGGGGGATGAAACCCATTGTCGTGCGCGAATATGCACGACTGACCACCGACTCCGTTGTGTCAACGCTGGATCAGGCCACAGTTTCAACATCGGCGTTTGAGTGGCTTTGTAACCTGGCGGCCAGTTTTAATCGAAGCGGCGCATCGTTACTGCATTTGGAAAATCGCCGTTGGCTTAGGTTAGATAATTACGTAGGTATACTGGAAACACCCTGCGGCACCTTATTGGAAGTATTACCGAAACATACCGACGAAGCTAACGATCAAGCCATCGAGGCTTCCCGCCAGTTGTTGACCAAGATGCTGGCGGTGGCTCTTGATTTGCCGGTACGCACTACTGATAAAACCGACATCCAAACCTTTCGTCACCCATTGTTGGAATGGATAATGAAACAGTTTGTACTCTCGCTGGATCTTCTCATCAAACGAGGTTTACGATTTGACTATCGCCGGATAGAGGAAGAGCAGCGCTATTTGCGCGGCCAACTGGACATTAACAAACAAATGCGGCAACCCCCTGGGCGAGCGCATATTTTCAACATTCGACACGACTTATTCTTAGTTGATGGTCCAGAAAATCGATTGATCAAGTCGGCGTTGATGCTAGTTTGTAAGGCAACCCAACAGCCAGATACCTGGCGTTTGTCGCATGAACTTGCCGGTTTGTTAGCTGATTTGCCAAGTAGTAAGGATGTTCCTGCCGAGTTTCTAAAATGGCGTAATGATCGGTTGATGGCACATTATCAACCAGTGCGCCCGTGGTGCGAACTGGTGCTGGGTCAACACATGCCTTTGGCACTCCGGGGAAAAACACACGGCATCAGCTTATTGTTTCCAATGGAAAAACTATTTGAACGGTATGTGGAAGTCAACTTGCGTAAACAATTTCCCATTCCATACTCACTTAAACCGCAAGCAGCCAGTCAGTCGCTCTGTACGCATCAAGAAAAGAGTATGTTTCAGTTGAAGCCCGATTTTCTGATTCTACGTGGCCATCAAACCTGCCTGGTGTTAGACACCAAATGGAAACGTATCTCGTCAAGTAAAGACGAAAACAAATACGGACTTAGCCAGAGCGACTTTTACCAGATGTTTGCTTACGGCCATAAATATCTAGCGGGTAAAGGCGAAATGCTGCTGATTTATCCTTTAACTAAAGGATTTTCTGAAGTACTGCCCCCGTTTGATTACTCATCAGATTTACGGCTTTGGGTTGCACCTTTTGATTTAGAAAATGACGAAATGATTTGGCCAATAGCATGGCAAAAAACATTTTTTAACGAGTTACGCCATACAGGATAAGGCTGGATGTTTTTGATGTATCAATATAAAAAATCCCATTTTCTATACATATCGGCTATAACATGTATAAAAAATTCGATTTTCTATACACATAAACTCCAGGACACCTTGAGATGGCAACCATCCCTGCCTTAGAACTGCTGACTGCCGAACGTTTCGATACCCCGGCTATTCTAAAAAAGCTGGCCAGTAGTAGCCGGCAATTGGCGGAGTTAAAAGGTATCGCGGCTTCGATTCCCAATCAGGGCATCTTGATCAACACTCTGGGTTTGCAGGAGGCGAAGGACAGCTCCGAGATTGAGAACATCGTGACTACCCACGATGAGTTGTTCAAGGATGATGTGTTACCTGAAGCGTTTGCCAATCCAGCAGCAAAAGAGGTGTTGCGCTATTGACAGGCCTTACGCTTAGGCTTTGATCAAGTTCAACAAACCGGCTTGATTACCGCCAACCACATCATCGAGATTCAGGCCGAGCTGGAGCGTAATAATGCCGGCTTTCGCAAATTACCTGGCACGGCATTGAAGAATACCGGTGGTGAAACCGTGTACACCCCGCCACAGGAACCCGCCGAGATTGTGGCGCTGATGAGCGATTTAGAGCGGTTCATCAATGACCCTGACTGTTTCGCCGCCGATCCTTTGATCAAAATGGCGTTAATCCATCATCAGTTCGAAAGCATCCATCCGTTTTATGATGGCAACGGCCGCACCGGGCGAATTCTGAATGTGCTTTACTTGGTCAAAGAAGGACTGCTTGACGTACCGGTGCTGTATTTGAGTAGCCACATCGTACGTACCAAATCCGATTACTACCACTTGCTGCAAACGGTGCGTGATAACGACAGCTGGGAAGATTGGGTGTTGTATATGCTGGAAGCTGTGGAGCAAACCGCAAGCCACACTATTGCTACGATACATGCCATTAAAACGGCGTTATTCGATTACAAGCACCGTATCCGGGCCGGCTACAAGTTTTATAGCCAGGATTTGATCAACAACTTGTTTACCCATCCTTACACCAAGATCGAGTTTGCGCAACGTGATTTGAAGGTGTCGCGGCTCACCGCCACCAAATATATGGAAGCGCTGTCCGATGATGGTTTTGTGCAGAAGCACAAGGTGGGACGCAGCAATTATTACGTCAATGTCGCCCTCAACGACATCTTGCTAGGGAAGCCTAAATGACCGAAGACCAACTGGAACAGGAAGCACTCGGCTGGCTAGTCGAGGTTGGCTACTCAAGCCTTTACGGGCCAGAACTAGCACCGGATGGCGACAACCCGGAGCGCGACAATTACCTGCAAGTGGTGCTGGTCGAAAGATTACGTTCGGCGATTGCCCGCTTAAACCCGTCTATTCCACTGGCGGCGCGGGAAGATGCCTTGCAGCAGGTGTTGAATCTGGAAGTGCCGGGATTATTGGCGGCCAATCGCCACTTTCATCGTCTGTTAGTCAATGGCGTGCCGGTGGAGTATCAAAAGGACGGTGATACGCGAGGGGATCGGGTGCGCTTGATCGAGTTTGCCGAGCCGTCCAGCAATGAATGGTTGGCGATCAATCAATTTGCCATCAAGGGGCCGAAACATTCACGCCGGCCGGACATCATTCTGTTCATCAATGGCCTGCCGTTGGTGTTGCTGGAGCTGAAAAATCCGGCTGATGAGAATGCCGACATTTGGAAAGCTTTCGATCAAATTCAAACCTATAAAGAACAAATCCCGGATGTGTTCCAGTACAACGAAGTGCTGGTGATTTCTGACGGCAGCGAAGCCCGCTTAGGTTCGTTATCCAGCGATGCCGAACGCTTTATGCAGTGGCGCACCATCGACGGCATCACACTGGACCCGTTAGGCCAATTCAACGAACTGGAAACGCTGATACACGGTTTGTTGAATCCTGCGACTTTGCTCGATTACTTGCGCTTTTTCGTGCTGTTCGAGGATGACGGTGGCCTAGTCAAAAAGGTTGCCGGTTACCATCAATACCATGCGGTACGCGCGGCGATTCAACAAGTGGTGACCGCTTCCCGCCCTGATGGCAACCATAAGGGCGGCGTGGTCTGGCACACGCAAGGCAGTGGCAAAAGTATCACCATGACCTGTTTTGCCGCCCGCGTGATGCAGGAAACGGCGATGGAGAACCCGACCATCGTGGTAATCACTGACCGCAACGACCTGGACGGCCAGTTATTTGGGGTATTCTCACTGGGGCAGGATCTACTCCGTGAACAACCGGTGCAAGCCGAAACCCGGCAGGACTTGCGGGCCAAGCTGGCCAATCAGCCGTCCGGCGGCATCGTCTTCGCCACCATTCAGAAATTTATGCCGGGTGCCGACGAAGATAGTTTTCCAGTGCTATCCGATCGCAGCAATATCGTGGTGATTGCCGATGAAGCACATCGCACCCAGTATGGTTTTGAAGCTAAGCTTAAAACCGTCAAAACCCAACAAACCGCTGCCAACGAGGGCAGGGTGGATATGGCCGCCGAGTACCGAGGCATGTATCAAGTTGGTTATGCCCAGCATTTACGCGATGCTTTGCCCAATGCCACCTTTGTCGCTTTTACCGGCACCCCGGTGTCGCTGGAAGACCGCGATACCCGCGCGGTGTTTGGCGAATACATTCACATCTACGACATGCAGCAGGCCAAGGAAGACGGCGCGACAGTGGCAATTTACTTTGAATCGCGACTGGCCAAGTTGGCATTGAAGCCGGAGCAGTTGCCGCAGATTGATGATGAAGTCGACGAATTGGCCGAGGATGAGGAAGAAGATCAGCAGGCCAAATTGAAAAGTCGTTGGGCGGCCTTGGAAAAAGTGGTCGGTGCCGAACCGCGTATCGCCAGCGTGGCTGCGGATTTGGTGGCCCACTTCGAAGAACGTAACAAGGCACAAGATGGCAAGGCCATGGTGGTGGCGATGAGCCGGGAAATTTGTGTGCATCTGTATAACGAGATCATCAAGCTTCGCCCTGACTGGCATAGCGACGATCCGGAGCAAGGCGCGATCAAGATCGTCATGACCGGCTCCGCCAGTGACAAGGCCTTGCTGCGGCCGCATATCTACAGCAAACAGCAGAAAAAGCGCCTGGAAAAGCGCTTCAAGGACCCGGCCGATCCGTTACGTTTGGTGATTGTGCGAGACATGTGGCTGACCGGGTTTGATGCGCCGTGTGTGCATACGTTGTATGTCGATAAACCGATGAAGGGCCACAACCTAATGCAGGCCATCGCCCGCGTCAACCGGGTATTCAAGGACAAGCAAGGCGGCCTGGTGGTGGATTACATCGGCATCGCCAACGAATTGAAGTCGGCTTTGAAGGACTACACCGCCAGCCAGGGCCGTGGCCGACCCACCGTCGATGCCGCTGAAGCCTATGCCGTGCTGGAGGAAAAGCTCGATATTCTGCGAGGCATATTGTACGGCTATGACTACAGCGACTTCCTCTCCACCGGCCACAAGCGGCTGGCCGGCGCGGCCAACCATGTCTTAGGCCAGAAGGACGGCAAGAAACGTTTTGCTGATACTGCTCTGGCGATGAGTAAGGCCTTTACCTTGTGCTGTACGCTGGATGAAGCCAAGGCGGTACGGGAGGAGGTGGCATTTTTCCAGGCGGTGAAAGTCATTCTGACCAAGCCGGACATTAGCCGAAAAAAACGCACAGACGAAGCACGCGAGCTGGCGATTCGGCAAATTATTAATGCCGCCGTGGTGTCGGAAGATGTGGTGGACATCTTCGAAGCGGTTGGCTTGGATAAGCCCAACATTGGCATCCTGGACGACGACTTCCTGGCCGATGTGCGCAATCTGCCAGAACGTAACTTGGCAGTGGAGTTGCTGGAACGGCTATTGGAAGGCGAAATCAAATCCCGCTTTGCCGGCAACGTGGTACAGGAGAAGAAGTTTTCCGAGTTGCTGACCAATGTTATCAAACGCTATCAGAACCGGGCCATCGAAACCGCCCAGGTCATTGAGGAATTGATTCAGATGGCGAAGAAGTTTAGGGAAGCCGCTGGCCGTGGGGAATCGTTGGGCTTGAGTGAAGATGAAATCCGCTTCTACGATGCCCTGGCCGATAATGAATCAGCCGTCCGCGAACTGACCGATGAAACCCTGAAGCTTATCGCCCATGAGCTTACAGAGAACCTTCGCCAGAACATTACGGTGGATTGGTCGCAACGGGAAAGCGTCAGGGCCAAGTTACGCTTGATGGTGAAACGTATCCTTCGTAAGTACAAATATCCGCCAGACCAACAGGAGGCTGCGATTGAACTGGTTTTGCAGCAGGCACAGGCGCTAGGTGAAGCATGGATGTAGAGCTACACGGATGATTGGGTAATAGAAACTATCATCATGCGCAGAAGCCTTTATCCGAAATGTCGTCTGTTACTGAATCAGAGATACCTCATATGCTTGCTGAAGTGGATAAATATATCTCGGGGAGCGTTCGCACCATTGAGAATCAACGTCTCGAACATTCTTCATTCTATCTGTAAATCTTTTTCTAATTCGGGTGGTAATAAAGTTCATTAACCGACGTTTTTGTACCCAAAAATAGTGCGTTAATCGATAACGAAATTTTCTGGGAATCCGGCTTAAAACCCCGGACAGGACATTTCTAATTTGCTAAAACAGGACATTACTATATTGCGTTTACATGTTGACTTCGCATAAGATTGATTATGTTAAATCTTTGAAATTTCCAGTCCTATTTCATAATAAAAACAAGCGCTTAGCTAGGCTTTGGATTTATGCAATCGCTTCCAGTCCGTTTTTGGCGACCAGGGACAGAAGCTTCAATGATGCGCCTTTTGGGTGTTTCTCACCCCGTTCCCATTGGCTGACCAGACCGGTCGTAACGTTCAAATGCCGTGCAAAGACGGCTTGGCTTGCGCGTTCACGTTGCCGAAGCGCGCGGATTTCTTCCGGCTGTAAGGGTTTGACCGGCGTTAAGCATAGTTCATCAAATTTGCGCATAGTGCGCTTATCCATGACGCCCGCCTCATGCAAGCCTTCGGCGGTTTCATGCACGGAGGCCATCAAACGGCTACGGTATTGTTTTTTCATCGCAGATTACCTCTATCAATGTCTTATTTGCCAATGCGCAGTTCAGTGCTGCATCGTCATACTCCAGCATGACAGCTGCTAATTTCCGTAAAGCGACCAATTCATCATCATCTATGTTGGCCTGTTCATTTTTGGCAAAACCATGCACAAAAAACGCGAGTGAACCGATGCGGAACAAGATCAGGGTGCGGAACCCGCCAGATTTGCCGCCACCACTGCGGGCGACACGTTGATTAATGACGCCACCGCCCAAATCAGCATCTAGTAATCCCCTTTCGGCATCACTGACTGCCTTACAGAGACTGGTATCGTCTATTCCTGATTTTTTGGCAAATCGTGTGAACGCCTTATTTTTGAATATTCGCACGCCTGCCCTGCTTGTTTGCCTCGCAATTTTTATGGATTAAATATAGCACTTAGTGTTATATACAACAATAGAAAGATTAGGTTCTTCTAAAAAATACAATGGATTTTGATGTATAAGGGGTTTGAGGCGCAATGGAACGGAAAACCGAGTTAGCGTCTATTGTGATGCGCATTTGGGATGGCCGCATTCGGAATTGTAGGCATCGATTTTGCGGCAAGCAGCGTTAACCACCTTCAGTTATCTTTGCCCTCCTGATCGCGTAATGGTCTTAGCTCTCCCTTCGCGACCGATTCCGGTACCGAAAACGAATACCGTCCAAACATGTTGATATGCTCATGCTGTAAAGGCGACAAACGGCTGACATCTTCGTCGCTAACCGGATAGCCTTCCATTCGAATTTGGTTCAATGCGGCCTCCATATAAATGGTATTCCATAACACAATCATATTCAGCACCAGGCCGAGCGCGCCCAATTGATCTTCTTGGCCTTCCCGATAATGTTGACGCAACTCGCCGCGTTTGCCGTGGAAAACTGCACGGGCAACACTATGGCGGCCTTCTCCCCGATTTAACTGGGTGAGCGTGCTCCGGCGCATGACCTCGTCATCTATATACATTAACGTGTGCAGCGTCTTTTCGATGCGCCCGAATTCGGCAATGGCCTGCGCCAATCGAGTCGGCCTATCGCCTACTTGAAGTGTACGCATGATGCCGGTAGCGGGAACTTTGCCTAGCTTAAGCGAGCCCGCCAAGCGTAACATATCGTCCCAATGTGGCGTTATTTTCTTCAAGCTGAGCTGATGCTTTGAGATCGAATTGAGTAAACCGTAGTCAGCTTTGGGATCAATCCTCCAAAAGCGGGTGCCGCCGACATCGGCTAAACGCGGACAGAAACGGTAACCGAGCAAGCGAAATAAACCAAACACCACGTCGCTGTATGCGCCGGTGTCAGTCATGATCTGCGTCGGTTGTAGATCGGTTTGCTGTTCGAGCACCACCGCTAATAAGATCAGACTATCTCTTAGCGTGCCAGGCACTACGATGTCATTCAGTCCGGAAAACTGGTTCGATAGTAGATTGTACCAAGTCACACCGCGACCGGTACCGTAGTATTTTGGGTTGGGGCCGGCATGTACAGTGCGCACAGGTACAACGAAACGCATGCCATCCGCCGAGGCTACCTCGCCGCCGCCCCAGACATTCGCCAATGTAAGGCGACTTTGTGCCGCCACCAGGGAGGCGTTGGCTTCGGTTAAGGTATCGTCTCGAATGTAGTTCTGGTCGACCCAGGATAACCGGTCACGTTTAAGCGCCGTTACATCTCCTCTAATCAAGGGCTCCAGTCCGGTATTACAGGCTTCAGCCATCAAAACCGCGCACAAGCTGACATGGAGATCGGTTGCACGGGCCGAGCGTTCCGAGACATGGGTAAAAGCATCGGTGAAATTCGTGCGTGCGGCAATCTCCAACATGAGTTCTGGCAACTCTACTCGCGGTAACATATTGGCCACTTTATCGCGTAGCGCGATCAACGAGGCCGGTTCGTCCAATTTATCTAGCGGACTGAGCACTAGTTCTTGTTTGTCGCCAATCGTATCGAATCGCACTGCTTGGTTGTCAGGCAGTCTCGCGGCAACGGCACGGTAAGTCCGATCCAGTTCGTTGGCCATGGCCGTGAGCGTAGGCTCTGGGCTAGCGGATAATCCGAGCGTTCGGCAGATCAGTGGCCGTGTAGCGTCCCATTCTTCGCCTTTGAGTAGACCCGCTCGCGGATCGGCATAGCGCCAACTGGGGGAAACGAACACATCCCTCCGGCGTAATGCGGTTTGTAATTTCTCCAGTACGCAAAAGGTGTAGGCGTGTAAATCGAAAGAATCATCGTCGCCCTGCACATGTTTTTGCCACGACTTGTCAGCCAATTCGAGCGGCGCATCGTTGCCGGGTTTCTTCAGGGTGATATTTGTGCGTAACCAATCGAAAGCGGCTACGACTGGCTTACCATCTGAATTCGATCCAAAACGGATATGCTCAAGCAGCGCGGGCAAAAACCGGCGCACCGTTTTGTATTTGGCATCCAACTCATGATAATACACGTCGTCAGCGGGGCGAATTAGGGCAATGACACCATCAACAGCCTGAGCAAGTGTGTCGCGCGGAATTTTCTCAAACAATTGGGTACGCAGCTCAATATCGGGGAAGCCCGTATCCAAAAGAATTTGGCAGGCGCCGGCTAAGGTTGCAGCGGCTTTATCGAGGTCTTTCAGCGTGCGAAGCCGCGCTTTCTTATCGGCTCTGATGGCGGCATTAAACAGGTCTCGTAGTAGCGCTTCCAATACTTCCAATGCATCGTCTTGCGCAGTGGCCTCCAGGCAATGCACAAAGGCCACCAGCGTCGCCAGCCGGCGCTGAGGCGGCAAGCGCAATATTGCACTTACTTTGGCGGTGCTCGCGTACCTAGCCAAGGCCGCCAAGCGCATTGTCGGAATGTGAGCCGCCGGCAGTTTGATGCCAAGTTGGCGTACCGAATGCAGTCGAAGCAACGCCTGTATCAGCGATGGGCCGCTAATCATCACCGGTCCGGTCCGCAAGCGATCCAATTGCGAAGTACGATTTCCATCCGCTATCAGCAAAAGTTTTTCAAGCCCTGCTTGCTGTTCGAGACTGATGCCACGACACAGCGACTGCCATAGCCGCTTCTCCACCCGACTGCGCAGACGGGCGATGTAACGTTCGAGGGTACTGTAGCCTGACAGCAAAACCTTATGCATTACCAGCCACGTAGCCGTTCGCTCGAACAGTACGCTTGGCCGGTCTGTACCCGTCCAGCACAAAGAATATAACCAGCGAGTGAGACGAAAACCGACTTGAGGCTCGTTAATTTCGACATAGCCATAGCGAGTACGGATTTCCGCCGTATGTTGCCATCGCTGTTCACCGAGGCTGTATGCCCGCAGACTATCCGTGACCGAAAGGCCTAGTTGCTTGGCTAGCGTTTGCACGACCGGAGCCGGTATATCCAGCGGGTCGTCCAGGAAAGTACCCAAGTAGCGAACGGTGCAAAGTTGAGCGGCAAAACCAAACCGGTTGTGATCGCCGCGCTTTTTGGCGATCAGCGCATGATCGGCGTCATCAAGATGAAAGTAACGGGCTAAGTCATCGATGGTGTCAAACGGCTTTGAAAAGTTTCCACAAAAGAGCGTCGAATAGTTTCCAGTTAAGCTGTAGGGTTATTGGTTTTCCACCGCCTTTTTCCGTTGTTTAAATCGATAGGAATCATTACC
>NZ_JALOBS010000023.1 GCF_023228165.1 Methylomonas sp.
GTAGACTTTTGCCAGGGCTTGCTCTCTGAACTCGTCAGAATACTGTTTCTTGGAAAGATTCATTTTTTATCTCAAATTTAAAGGGTTCTAAAAATTTGAGGCGACAACTATTTTGACGCGGGGGGGCTCTGATAACCTGCTGGCCGATCTGCACCCAGATTACCCGTTACTACATCTATGGCTTGGGTCTAGCGCGGGTTGACTCGCAGCCCAACTCGATAGGTGTGCGGATAGGAATGCCGCCGTCATGCGCATCGGTCGCGATCGGGTGGAGATAAGGGGATTGCGTCCGTTATCCTTCCCATACCGTCGGATATGCGGTTGAACCAGTGTAACGCCGTTTTGCAGGTTTACCCGCGTTGGCCGTTCACATAGGCCGCCGTCAGACGATGGGCGGGGGCTTCGAATACCTGCTGACAGCGTCCGAATTCGATCAGGCGGCCGCCGCGTTCCTGCATCCAGAATAGGGCGGCATAATTGGCGATGCGGCGGGCTTGGGCCAGATTATGGGTGACGATGACGATGGTGTAGCGGCCTTGCAGGCGGCTGATCAAATCTTCCACGACGGCGGACGCGATTGGATCCAGCGCGCTGCAGGGTTCGTCCATCAGCAACACCTTGGGCTGCAAGGCCAGCGCCCGGGCGATGCACAAACGTTGTTGCTGGCCGCCGGACAGCGCCTGTGCCGGTGTTTCCAGCCGCTCCCTGACTTCATCCCATAAACCGACATCCCGCAGCACTTCCTGCAACCGGTCGTTTATTTCGGCTTGGCTGCGCATGCCATGTTCGCGCAACGGCAGTTCGATATTGCGGCGGATGGATAACGGAAACGGCACCGGTTTTTGAAAAATCATGCCAATGTCGCGGCGTAAATGCTGTACATCCAGGTTCGGGCTGCGTACATCGAGGCCGTCAAAGCGGATGGAACCGCTGACCCGGCAGCCCGGAATCATATCGGTCAAGCGGTTTAAGGAAGACAGAAAGCTGGTTTTGCCGCAGCCGGAGGGGCCTATCAAAGCGGTGATACAACCCCGGTAAATAGCCAGCGATATGTTTTCCAGGGCTATTTTGTCGGCATAATGCAGCGATAGATTGTCAACCCTGAGCAGCGGTTCGGGATCGCAGCAGGGCGGACCGACCTGTAGAGGGCCGAGGGTATAAGCGTGTTCCGGCGGGTTACCGTTGTCCGCGCAGTGGGATGTGTTGCTAGTGTTGGTAGTCATGAAGTCATAATTCTATTCCGCAGCCAATGCTGCGTCAGGCTGCTTGCCAAACTGTTGATGATCAATAACAGTACCACTAAAACCAGTGCCGAGGCATAGGCATTGGCATCCCCCCCGGCCACGTTCATGGCCAAGTCGTAAATATGCACGGATAAAGCCCGCCCGGAATCCATTAAGGTGTCCGGCATGCGGTCGACATAGCCGCTGGTAAAAATCAGCGCGGCGGTTTCGGCACCGGCCCGGGCTATGCCCAGCATCAAGCCGGCGATTATGGCCGGTGCGGCGGCGGGCAGCAGTAGATGAAGCAACGCCGCGCCGCGGCTCATGCCCAGGGCCGCGGCGCACAAGCGGTAATCGTCCGGCGCGGAGCGCAGGCCGACCGTCGCGGTGTTGATCATGATGGGCAGCGCCATGCAGGCCAAGGTCAAGCCGCCGGAGAGTATCGAAAACCCCAGACCCAAATAAATACAAAAAAAGGCATTGCCGAACAAGCCGAATACGATGGACGGCACTCCGGCCAATACCTCCAGACTGCGTTCGATTACCTGACAAAAGCGGCTGTTTGGCGAGCTGAATTCGCTGAGCAATATGGCGGTGGCCAGACTTAGCGGTGCGGCGGCGCTAACCGCAACCAGCACGATCAGGCCGGTTGAGACAATTATCGGCGCTATGCCGCCGGCTCGTCCGGCATCGCTCGGTGCTTGGGATAAAAACGACCAGGACAGCCGGGGTAAACCGTTCCGCAACATGTCGGCCAATAAACAAACGAATACTGCGCAGATCAGCGCGGCACTCAGCCAGATCAGCACAGTGGCCAGCCGGTTTTTAAGCATAAGTCGCTTTCCTTTGAAACACATCGGCCATGCCGACCAGTATCAGTACCAGTAGCATCAAGGCTAAGCCCGAAACGAACAGCGCGGCACGGTGATCGCCCATCGCATAAGCCATTTCCAGGGCAATATTCGCTGTCAGGGTGCGTACCGAATCGAACAGGCTGTGCGGTTGTTGCACGGCATTGCCGGCTACCATCAGCACTGCCATGGTTTCGCCCAGCGCCCGGCCCGTGGCCAGTAGCAGGCCGGATACCAAGCCAGTGCGCGCCGCCGGCAAGGCGACACCGGCTATCATTCCCCAGCGCGATAGGCCCAACGCGGCTGCGCCGCGCAAATAGGCCGCCGGTATGGCGGCGAGCGCGGCATCGGCAATCAAGGCCACGGTCGGCAATACCATTAGCGCCAATACCAAAATGGCAGTCAGCAGGCTGACGCCGGGCGGATGCAGCCGACCGACCAGCGGCGCCAAGGTAACTAAACCCCAAAAACCGTATACCACCGAGGGAATGCCGGCCAGCAGCTCGATCAACCGCCGGTAAACGCCGGCCAGCCGCGGCGGCGCGTAATAATGCATGAACAGCCCGGAGGCGATGCCCAACGGACCGGCCAATAATAAAGCGCCCAGGCTGGATAGCAGGGTCGCCGTCAGCATGGGCATGACGTTATACAAGTGTTGGGTCGGGTGCCATGAAGCATCGGTGAAAAAATGCGTCAGCGGCGCATGATGTAAAACCGGCCATGATTCGCCAAGCAGGAAGCCTAAAATCAACACCACGACTAAAGCCGCCAGCAGCGCGCAGCCGCCCAGCAACCGCGCCAGGCGCTTGTCAGTGAGCGACAGGGACAAAATATTGCGCTTCGATAAGGTCATTGACTTCAGCCGAACCGGCAAAATCGATAAAGGCTTTGGCAACCCCGCCGGGTTCGGTTTTGGTGACCAGATTCAAGGGTCTGGACAGCGGGAAACGACTGTTGCGGACATTTTCCACCGAGGCTTCTATGCCGTCCAGCGGCAGTAATTTAATGGCGACCGCATGACCGGCTTCGTATTCGGCGGCGCCGACCGACACATAGCCGATGGCATCCGGATTGCCGGCCACGGTTTTAATCCCTTGTTGATTATCGCCTATCACTACTTGCGCCTTGATATCGGTATTTTTTAAGTCGAAATAATGTAAGAACAATTCCAGCGTGGAACGGCCTTCGGCTTTGTTGACCACGGTAATCGGGGCATCGTGACCGCCAAGCTCGTTCCAGTTAGTAATATTACCGGTAAAAATGTCGATGATTTGTTGCTTGTCCAGCGTGGTCAGCGGATTGGCTGCATTAAGGATGATGCTGATGCCGTCCAAGGCAATGGTAAAACCTCTTAGCTCGGCTTCATCCGGTTTCAATGCCCGCGAAGCCATGCCGATGTCGGCTAAACCCGACCGCGCATCGTTAACGCCGCGGGATGAGCCGCCGGTTTGCACATCGATGCGGACCTTGGGGTGCCGCGATTCGAAGCGTTTGCCGATCTCCGCCGCCAAGGGCGCCACCGTGCTGGACCCGGTCAATACCAGTTTTTCAGTGCTGCTTGCAGCTGGATTAGCCGCCTCGCTGCCGGATAGATTGCTACGGTTAGCAAAATAGCCCAGGGCTAAAATAAGCAACGACAAGACCGCGACACTGATAGCTTTTTTCATGAATATTCCTTAATGTGTTGACCTGCCTGGGCAGGGCGCCTCTGTGGGTCGTTATTTTGCTACTTTCCTTACATGATGCGGAAAAATTTTGTACCGGCGGCGGATGGGCGGGAGTAGGCTACAGCGCTTTATCGGTTTGGCATGGGCGCGTGGACACGGGAAAGTTGAAATAACAGGCCAGCCGTGTAAGTTAATCCGGGTGCTTGACGACTAACGATATCCAGCTTGCTTAGCAGCCGAGTCAAATAATCATTACTGACGTGAATGCGAGGAGAACCGAATGAAACTGACCAGTACCCATACCGAAGACTTGCTGCATACTCTTTACAGCATGGCGTTTTTGGTAGAAGCGCGAGATCCTTATACCGGCGGACATTTATGGCGGGTATCGCAATTTTCAACCCGGTTGGCATTAGTGTGCGGCTTTAGCAAAAAGCAAGCTGTGATAGCGGGATTAGGCGGCTTCTTACATGATCTGGGTAAGGTAGGGGTGCCGGACAGCATACTGAATAACAACAGCCAACTTAGCAATGCCGAATACGAGGTGATGAAAACCCATCCGCAATTGGGTTCACAGGTGTTACAAGGCCACCCTTTGGCGCCGTTGGCGATGGACGCGGTAATTGGACATCATGAGAGGATGGATGGCCTGGGTTATCCTTTGGGTTTAACCGGCGCCGCCATTTCGAATACCGCCAAAATCGTTGGTTTGGCGGACGCGTTCGACGCAATGACCAGCTCCCGGCCATATCGCAAAGGTATGGCGGTGGCCGCGGCTGTCGAACAAATAGTCGTGAATTTAGGTACGCAGTTCGAGTCTACTTATGGGCGACAACTGGTCCTGCTGGCCAATTCGGGCGAGTTGGACGATATTGTCGGTCATAGCGATGCGGGTATTCCGATGCACGATTGCCCTATGTGCGGGCCGGTTGTAGTGGTGCATAAACACCAAAAACCCGGTGATAAGGTATTTTGCCGGGTATGCGGAAATGGCTTTCAGCTGGAAAAACAGGCGGACGGGATACAGTTGCAGCCCAGTGGCGGCCTCGGTACGGCCCAAGAGCTGCAAGCCACTATCGATCACGATTTGTTGGGGCGCTTGCTGGAAGAGAGTTTGCCGCATTTGAGCGTTGATGCTGATAACAGCGGCAAGAGCTGGCTGAAACGGTTTCGCGAGGCGTTGTCTTCCGTAAAGCCGGTTGTTTAAACCCTATCCGGCTTGCTGCGCCGCGCGGCTGGCTTCAAAAGACCGAATTAGTGCATACGGGTGCGCGGATGCTGGGTTTCATCCAGCATCCGGGTAAACGCTTCGGCGATCATTGGCTTACCGAACAAATAGCCTTGCGCTTCGTTGCAATTGTTTTGTAATAAATATTGCGCTTGTCGCTCGGTTTCCACGCCTTCGGCAATGACTTTGAATTTCAAGATTTTAGCGATGGAAATGATGGCCAGCACGATGGCGGCATCGTCCGCGTCATGCATGATGTTGGCGACGAACGATTTGTCGATCTTCAGTTTGTCGAACTCAAACTGTTTCAGTTGATCCAGACTGGAATAACCGGTGCCGAAATCGTCGATTGAGATTTGCATGCCGGCTTCTTTCAATTGCGCCAGAATCGCGCGTTTCTGTTCCGGGTGGCGGATAAACAGGCTTTCCGTTAATTCCAGTTCCAGATATTCCGGCGGCAATCGGGCTTCGGTGACGATATCTATGACTTGGGTGGCGAAATAATCCTGGTCCAACTGGCGGGCCGAAACATTGACCGCCATGATGAACGGTGCGTAGCCGGCCTGCTGCCAGGCCTGGTTTTGCCGGCAAGCTTCCCGCAATACCCAGACACCTATGGCTTCGATCAAGCCGATTTCTTCGGCAACCGGAATAAACACGTCGGGTGGAATCGAACCGAGTTCGGGATGTTGCCAGCGTATCAAGGCTTCGGCGCCGATAATGCGCCCGCTGTCCAAATCGATTTGCGGCTGATAATGCAGAGAAAACTCTTCGCGTCGCAGTGCACGGCGTAAATCGCTTTCCAGCCGTAACTTGGACGACACTGCAAATTCCATGCTGTCTTCATAAAAGCAATAGGTATTGCCTTGCTCTTTGGCGCGGTACATCGCAGTATCGGCGTGTTTGATCAGCAAGCCGCCATCGGTACCGTCGGCCGGATACAGGGAAATGCCGATACTGGCGCTGATATAAAATTCCTGATCCATCAGTACAAACGGCATGGCGATGTTTCTACAGATTTTATCGGCCACCGCCGCCGCGATTTGCGGGCTATCGATTTTTTCCAAAAGCAAGGTAAATTCGTCGCCGCCGAAACGCGAGACCAGATCTTCCTTGCGCACGCAGCCTTGAATGCGCTCCGCGGCGGCTTTCAGCATTTGGTCGCCGACCTCGTGGCCCATGGTGTCGTTGGTCAGCTTGAAGCGGTCCAAGTCCAAAAACAGCACCGCATGCGGGTGACCTTGCGTGGAGGTACAGTGGATTACCGTGTCCAATCTGTCCATGAATTGAGCGCGGTTGGCCAGATTGGTCAACGGATCGTGATAGGCCATACGGTTCAAGGTGCGCTGGCTGTGGCTGGCCTCCAGTAGCAGGGAGATACGTTTGCGCAGTACCGCGAAATGGATGGGTTTGGGAATGAAGTCATTAGCACCCGTGGAAAAGGCCAACTCGACCGAATGCTCGTCCTCCAACGCGGTAATCATTAATATAGGCACTTCGGCTCCTTTTGCCAGCGCCCGGATTTTTTTGCAGGCCTCGAAACCGTTCAATTCCGGCATCATGGCGTCCATTAAAATCAGATCGGCCATATTGCGTTGGCAAAGAGTTACCGCCATATGGCCGGTGCTGGCCACGTCGACCACATAACCGTCTTTTTCCAGGACATCCTGCAAGGCAAACCGCATCGCTCTATCGTCATCGGCCACCAGAATTCGGGGGCCGAATTGTTCGACGGGTTCGGCATCGATGACCCCGCCGCTTTCCCGTTGCAGCAATTGTTCGATGAGTCGGTATTCTTCGCGAAGCTGAGCCAAAAGAGCATCGCTGCCTTCGGTTTGCCGTTGCCCGGCCTGTTCTTCCAGCTGTCGGGCGATGGCCGCCAGTTTTTCGGCGCCCAGGTTACGGCTGGCGCCTTTCAGACTGTGGGCCAGATCGCGCAATGCGAGATAGTCATTCGTAGCCAGGGCGCGGCCGATTTGCTCGATTTGCTGCGGGGTGTCTTCCAGATAAAAACTCAGCATTTTGACGAAACCCTGGCCGATTTCCTCGCGTAGCTGCTGCAAGACCCGCCCGTCCAGCGTCTCCAGAGATTGAGTGTTGACGGATAACAGGGCCTGTTCCGGCGGTTTCGAGCGTTGGTCCAGCCAGTTTAACAACTTGTCCCGCAATGGATTCAGCTTGATGGGTTTGGAAAGATAATCGTTCATGCCGGCGGACAGGCATAAATCATTATCGCCCTGCCGGGCATTGGCGGTCATTGCTACAATAGGCAACTGCCCAATCGGTTCCGCCAACAGACGAATCCGACGGGTGGCTTCGAATCCGTCCATGTTGGGCATGTGGCAATCCATCAAAACCAAATCGAAGTCTTTCCGCTGCAGCCATTCCAGCGCTTCGACGCCGGAAGAGGCAATTTCGTAGCCGCAACCCAGCCGATCCAGCATGCCGGCCGCCACCATCTGGCTGGCTCTATTATCTTCAACGATTAGAATGTTGTATCCCAGCATTTCCGGGCGCGGGGTTTCCGTCGGCAACACCGGCGCGGGCGCGGGCTCTTGATAATTCTGGCCGACTGTCAAAATAAAGTCATAGAGTCTGGAAGCTTGTATCGGTTTGGTCAGATTGGCAGCCACATTGGGCAAGTCGGTCAGTCTGTTGGGGTTGCCCGGATTGGATAGCAGAATGATTTTGAGTTCGGTCAGCGCCGGGTCGTGGACGATCAGATCTATCCAGCCGGTATCGCTAGTATCTTTGAGGTCGATAATGGCAAATTGATAAGCCGTGTCTTGTTCGCTGGCGGAACGGAGCATGTCGACCGCGCGTATACCGTAGCTGGAATGGCTGTGGTGGATATGCCAATGATCCAGGCTATGAGCCAAAAATTGGCGCATTTTGTCGTTTTCCGTGATTAGCAATATCCGCAAGTGCGAGAAATAGGCCTGTCGCGACTCCGATAGAATTCGGCTACCGCAGGGCGGACCGAAAGGTACGGTAAACCAAAAGCAGCTACCCTGGCCGGGCTGGCTGTCCACACCGATCTGGCCGCCCATCAGTTTCACCAATTGTTGGCAGATTGCCAGGCCCAGTCCAGCACCTTCGTGATGCCGGGTAGTTGAGCCGTCCGCCTGCACGAAAGCATCGAATATGCCGGCTTGCGCGGCGGCGGGTATGCCTATGCCGGTATCGATAACGTTGAACCGCAGCAAGGTTGAGACGTTATTCGATTCTTCGGCGTTGACCTTGATGTAGATGGAACCTTGTTCGGTAAATTTGAGTGCGTTACCGACCAGATTGATCAGTACTTGGCGCACTCTGGAGGCTTCGCCGTTCAACACCAAGGGAATGTCGTCGACGATGTCGTAGTCCAACTGCAGATTCTTGCGCTGAGCTTGGGCCGACATCAATTCGGCGACTTCGTCCAGCGTTTCGTACAGCACGAAATCGACCGGCTGACGCTTCAGCATGCCGGCTTCAATACGGGAAAAATCCAGGATGTCCTCGATCAGTTTTAGCAAAGCTTCGCCGGCATTGCGGGCAATCACGGAGTATTCCAGTTGCTTGGGGGTCAAGCCCATATCCTGCAAAAGTTCCAGCATGCCCAGTACCGCGTTCAGCGGAGTCCGCAGTTCATGACTGACCGTGGCGGCAAATTCGCCTTTCATGCGGGCCGAATCCAAAGCCGCGTCGCGGGCGCTTTCCAGCTGTTTTTCACGGGTTTCCAAAACTTCCATCATGGTGTTGAAAGCGGTCCCCATATCCGTGATGTCGCGCGGACCAGTCAGTTTGGCCCGCACCTTTTTTTCGCCGGCCGATGCCTGGCCCATGCTCAGCGCCAGTTGTTTGATGGGCGAGGTCAGGCGCCGCGACATAGCCAGCAAATATAATAAAAATAATAATGCTGAACAGCTGGAAACCGTCAGGGTGGTCAAAAGAATTTGCTTCTGCATGACGTTGAGCGATTGCTTGCCGAGTCCCAGGCGCACGTAACCGATCAATTCGGGGTCGGGAATTTGCGCTTCGAACGGCGAAGTCTCTTGCCGGGTACGATTATGGGCAAATACCGGTGCGGTAAAATACCACGCATCAGGCGTTTCCTGGGTTGACGGCGATGAGAGCGGCCATTGCGATCCGTTATCGACCGCGGCGAGCGGTTCGCCGCGCTCCAGTAAGGGTTGGTGGGCGATATTATAGACGGCCACACCGCGTACATCCGGAAACGCTAAAAAACGCCTGGCCGGTTCCTCGGCATTCTCCTGGCTTTCGTAAAGCAGGGCCAGCGCGCTTTGGGCGGCAAAAACCTCGGTCGACTGGCGGCCTTGCGCGATCCATTTGTCGCGTACGATCTGGTACGACAATGCGGATATGCCGAACGAGGAAAGTAGCGACATGATCAGCAATCCGAACAGAAATGTTACCGTCAGTTGCTGCTGGAAACTGGTGCCCTTGAAGCGGGGCAGGCTGGGAAACTTCATCAAGATTTAACGGGTTGGGAAAACCATGGCGAATTCGCGCCGAGTCTGATTGGAAAAACGTAGGCCTAAGTGATCGGCGGTACGTAAATTGACCGCGACCAGTAAATCCCTTAGTAACTTAACCGATTCGAATTTGCCCTTCGACTGCGTTTGCTGTAAGGCCAGATTGGCCAGGCTGCGGCCCATGCCGAAATTGTCAGGGTAAAGCGAAAACAGTGCGCCCTTGCGGACGTGATCCAGATTGCTGGAGAATACTACGAAGTTTTTCTCCCAGGCCTCCCTAAGTACTTCCGGCAGCAACGATTGTTCGTCCATGGCGGTGTTTTCGCGCGGCAACCATAAGGCAATGGAATTGTCCTTTACTTCCCGCAAAATCTGCTGGAACAATTCGGAGGAATCGCGCAGGTTTTCGGTTGGCTTGGCGTTCAAAATCAAGCCTCGTTCCAGGGCGGCTTGCTCGGCGTGATCAATTTCCCAGGCGGTTTGGCGAGAATCGTAGATGACCGTGACTTTCTTGATATTCGGCACCAGCTTGATCAAATGATCGAACATGGCTTCCGGGGCCGGTGTCAGACTGATGCCGGTCAACCCGCGCGGCACTTCGTTCGGCCGTATTATGGTGGCGCCGATCACTACCGGAAACACGGAGGACAAAGGCTTTGCGACTGCCAGCCCGGCCCGGCCCAAGGTGACGACCACGTCGATCCGGTCGTTTTTCAAAGTATTAATTAAGCGTTCGGCCGTGACAGTATCGCTTTCGTTTAACAGATAATGCCTGACAGGCTTGCCTAATTCCTGCTCCATGCCCCGGGCGATTTCCTGAAACACAGACAGGTAAGGTTCATGAACTTCAGGATAAACAATGGCTACCGAAGGCGTATCCGCGCGCGAAACGACGCAGAAAGGCAGTAACCAAAACGCTAACCAGAGCGGAAAAAAGACTCGATAGAACAAAATGACTCCTGGGTAACTCAATATAAGCGTAATACCGTTAAGGGGTATGGCTAAAATTTAATATTGACTTCGCCGTAAAAATGCCGGGATGCCAGTGGTAAGTCGTTGGGTATAGCGGCTTGCGGGTTGCCGGCCAAGCTAGGTTCCCGAGCGCTGACATCGAACAAATTGCGCACCGAAAAGGCTACTTCGACATGTTCAAGTATATTGTGCCGACGCAGAGTCAAATCTACCCAAGTATAGTCGGCTACCGGCTGACGTGTGTCGCCAAAACTACGGGCGCGGCCGATTATCCATTTGGCTTGCGGGCTGACACTCCAGTCCGGCAGAAATTCCCAATTGGCGCGCAAATAAACCTGGTGGTGCGGCGCGTAGCCCGCATCGTGGTCTAAGGCTTCGTCGCGGTTGCGTTGATAAGCGTAATTGCCGACGATTTTTAAGGTGTCTGTCGCCTGCCATTCCGCCTCCAGCTCCGTGCCGTAACCTTGTTGAGTTCCGGCGTTGCGGGCCATCGATGTCGTGGCATTGCTGTCCGGCACGAAGCGGATGATGTCCTTCCACCAGTAACCGAAGAAATTCAAGCCCAGACGCAGGCTGTCGGCCGGGCGGTAATCGAAACCCAGTTCGATATTTTGCATTGTTTCCGGTTTCAGGGCCGGATTGCCGAGCTGTGCCGGGTTGTTGATAATATACATCTCCTGGAATGACGGCGCCCGGAAGGCCGAGCCGTACATCAATTTGGCGGTCAGGTCGTAGCTGGCCTCCCAAATCAGCGCCGCGCGCGGATTGAAGGTATTGCCGAAATCCGAATAATGGTCGTAACGGGCACCGGCTGTCAATGTCCAGTCGTTGGCGAAATTCCACTGGTCCTGTAAAAACAGATAGGCCACTTTTCGATCCACTTCCGGAATAAAGGTGGATGAGGTGCCGGAGACGTCGGTTAGTGGTATGCCGGGTAACGACGGTATCGGTGTGCCGGTGGTGGGATCGATGCCGAAGTTTTGGCTGACGTTGGCTTTGAAGAGGCTGTCGTAATTAAAACCGATACCGCTGCGCAGTTGGTGCTGCTGGAAACCGCTGTAAGCGAAGGATTGGCTGATGCGGACATGGCGTTCCCAAACTTCCGGGTTGCCGATGTATCCGTTAGGGAACGTTACCGGCGCGCCGGCGCCGATCTGACCGTTGGCGCCGATCGGCAACGTGGTACCGGCCGGAAATAGAGTCAGGTTGCGCTCGATTTCCTGACTGGTTTCGAAATAGCTGAGCTGAGTGGTCAGGTCCCAGTTATCGATTTCGTCGGTATGGTAAGTCAGGTCGGCGTTCCAGCGGTCGCTGGCATAGCGGTTGACCGGGTCCAAGGCCTGGGCTATGCCGGCACCGTTACCGAAATTGCTGCGGTGTTGCAAACCGCCGCGAAACCGCCAGTTACCGCGCGACAAATCCAGCCTGGCATCCAGATTATCCCGCGACAGATTGACCGGTCCGGGTGCCAACGAAGCCCGGGAGCCTAAGTTCAGACTGTCGAACTGGCTTTGCAAATCGGAGTCGACAATCGCGCGTTGGCCGTTGCTCAGGTGGGATTGCAGGGACAGCGCCACGTCGAAGCCTGCCCATTCGCCGCCGTGTAGCGCCCAGCTGTCGTAGGTGTCGAAACTGCCGACCCGGCCGCCGACCTGGGTGCCGTCGATGTCCTGGCGGGTTTTGGTAATGACGTTGATCACCCCGGCGAAGGCGTCGGCGCCGTATACCGCCGAGCCTGGCCCGCGTACCACTTCGATCCGGGCAATGTTTTGGATCGGCATGCCGCCCCACACTTCGCTACGGCTGCCGGTATACGAGTTGGTGATCGGAATTCCGTTGATCATCATCAACACTTGCTGGTTGAACTGCGAATAAATGCCGCGAAAGGTGTAGATGGGGTTGTAGCCGATGCTACTGCGTTCGACGTGAAGGCCCGGCACGGTTTCCAGGGCTTCGTCGATGTCGGTGGCGCCGATCTGCTTGATGTCGGCGGCGGTGATTACGGTAGCGATGGATGGGGCCTTGGAGATAGGTTGTTGATAACCGCTGGCGATGCTGACCATTTCCTCGCCACCGTATATCTGCGACAGGGCCTTTTCCTCTTCCTCAAGCGAGATCGGTTGTGCTAGCGCATGAGTGCTAAGGCTGGCGGCGCAGGCCAGCAATTGCATGCGTTGTGACAAAACGAACGTCGGTTTGGGTACATTCACGTTTACAAAACTCACGGTTATTTATGATTAACATTGGCCGGATCGGGGCAACCCGCCGGCGAATTTGATCTATTTTAGTTCAAAGCGCGCGGTTTGCCTTTGATCGGGCCCAAGCTCGCTTGGGCGGGCCAGCATACAAAACATGGTCGCAAGGGAGAGGATAGAGCGTACCTTCCGTGCGGTAGCTGGCTTCGATGTAGCCGGGCGGCATGCCGGCTAGAAATACCGGAAAGACGAATAAGTATAGTTCCCGCGCATTGAGACCCAAGTCCGAACCTAATGCGGCTACCAGCGCCGCATAATTCATCCGCATCCGCCAGCGGCCGTGCAAAAGTTTATCTTCCACCGCGAGTGCCAGTTTGAGGTAAGGGCCGTTATGTAGGTTCAGCTCGGCGGCCAGATTAAGCAAGGGTTGGATGCGCTCGTCGCTGTTGACCAGCGGTCGGCCGTAACCGCCGATATTGCGGTGTCTCGCCAGCTCTTCGCGAATACACTGCTCCAAATTTTCACCTTGGTCGAGCTGTTCTAGGCAACGATTGAAAAATGCAACGGCGCGTTGCATAGGTGGGCCACCGTAAATGGAGGCTTCCGAAACCGCCAAGGCCGCCGCGATCCCCAACATACCCGAACTGCGGGTACTGCCGGCCAGGGCGGCGACCCGGTTATTCCACAGTCGCACATCGGCGTAACTGGTGTAAGACCATAGTGCGTTCATCAGCCGTAATTGCGCTTGGCTGAAGTGTCGGCCGGTAATGCCGAACACATACAGCGCCAGCCAGTCCATATCTTTCAAGTCTTCATGCAGATTTTGGCCGCGATAGATAACGTGGCTGCCGGGATAAAAAGTACCCATGCGGCTTTTCAAAACGCCGACGTGCTCGTTCAGTAAATCCGGTCCGTTCATGCGGTTTGCTCCTCGGTAGCGCTTTCCAAGTCGACGACGCCGAACGGAAATTTTTTATACCCCAGCGCTCGCTGCTCCAGAGCGTGAGCCGCCGCGCCGGGTAGCCGCAGCAACAGATACAGCATTTCACTTTGTTCCGGATTAAATTCCAGATCGGCAAGCGCGGCGGCGGCGACGCCGGACAGGGACAATGGCCGGCCCGCCGCCGCTTCCATCTCAGGCAAATATTGTTGTAACCAGGGCAGGCGTGGGCCGGCACCGTAACCGGCCAGACAAGCCAAGGTCTGCCTGACCGGTGTTGCGGTCCCGAGGCCGTGAGGGTCGAATCCCGGCGGATGTTCCGGAGCCGGCCAGATGCCGTTCGCCAGCTCGCTTGTATTGGCAAGCCACCCTTGCCAGGCGGCAAGATTGGTTCCGCAGCTTGCCCAGCCACTTGCTGCGCTGTACACCTCGCGCGCACCGCCCAGTTGCCCGGCGCCTACCGCCAATGCGGCCATTAAGGACGAGGCCGCGGTGGAACCGCAAACGCCGCCGCACATGGCTGCATGCACGGATGGCTCGCGCGGGCCGGGATTGGCCAAGGCCAGAGCCAAACTCTCCAATAACTCGGTTTGCGCGGGCGTCGGCGGGTCCGGCATAAACAGCAGATACAACATCTCCGCCCAGCGGGCTTGCCCCAGCATTTCGCCGTAAACATCGTAGCCCCGGCAGTAGGCGGTCCTTGCGGCAAAGGGATTGTCGGGCTCGGCGTCCTCATGCCAAATGCTGCTGCGGACGGTATTCGGGTTTTCGTCGCTACTCATCCCCATTCCTTAAGGTAAACATACTAAAGTCATGCCACCGTCGACGACAATTTCTTCGCCGACCACATAGGCCGAGTCTTCGCAAGCCAGAAACAAGGCTACCTTGGCGACCTCGTCCGGCGCACCGAAGCGTTTGATCGGCGAGCGAGCCTCGATATCATTTTTGATGGCCTGAAAAACCTCGCCGGGTAATGGCAGGCGGTTGAAACCCTCGGTATCGATCGGGCCGGGATTGATGGCGTTGACCCGAATGCCGTGTTCTATCAATGTTAAGGCCAGCGATTGCACCAGCGAGCGTAGGGCAGCCTTACTGGCTGCATAAATACTGAAATTCGGCGTACCGCTGCGATTGGTGATGGAGGTGGTCACGATGATGGAGGCGCCCGGGTTTAGTAGCGGCAAAGCTTTCTGGATGGTAAAAAACACCCCTTTAAAGTTAACCCGCATGATATTGTCGAATTGTTCTTCCGTGGTCATTTCCAGCGGGGTGGGTTCGGCAATGCCCGCGTTCAGAAACAATACATCCAGCTTGTCGTAATGCTGTTTGACCCGGGTCAGCAGGGTTTCGATATCGTTCAGGCAGCCGGCCTCACTGGCAATAGTCACGGCGGCGTCGCCCAATTGCTGTTGGGCGGCGGTCAGCCGGTCAGGGTCTCGCCCGGTAATCGCCAGCCGGGCGCCTCCCGCGATGAAAAGCCGGGCCGTTGCCAATCCTATACCGCTGGAACCGCCGGTAATCAATACTGTTTTGCCTTCGAGTTTTCGCATGGATTTATCTGTCTCCTGTGTTAACCAAAACCCGCATCCGCACATTCATGGGCGGTTCTTCTTCGGGATCTATGTATACATCCAGCAAGGTCGGCCCCTTGTAGGCGCAGATGGCGGGGATGTCCAGTTTTGCCAGGTCTTCCGGTGAACGGATGGTATGCGCAACGGCACCCAATGCCCGGGCCAGGGCGGCGAAATCGTTGGGCGGTAGATCGCAACCGATTTGCTCGGCACCGGCCATGCGTTGACCGTGCTTGACCATGCCCAAGGATTGGTCGTTGAGTACCACGAAGACGATGCTGACCTTTTCGGCGACGGCCACCGAGATCTCCTGGCCGTTCATCAACATGCTGCCGTCGCCGGTAATGCAGACCACCGGGTCCTTTCGATTGGCGACCGCGGTACCGACCGCACCGCCTATGGCCCAGCCCATCGCGGCAAAGTTCATGGTTACCCGCAACCAGCCGCCGTCAGTTTTGCGCTGGCCGGGCGAGATTTTGCGTCCCCCGCCGCCCAACCGTCTTTCGCCCATGCGCCGGTCTATGCCGGAATGTAAATAGTGCACCGACCAGGATACGCTGTTACCGGTATCGGCCAGAAAGCGGGTGGTCGGCGGAAATATCAAGCCCAGCTCCTTCATCAGTCGTTGCGGTTTAATCGGCACAGCATCGCTTTCGTATTTCTCCGGTTCCATGAGCATCAAGTGAGGTTCCCAATGCGCGGCGTTGTTATCGCGGGATTGGCGATGGCGGGCATATTCGAAATTGTCGGATTTTTGTTGATTGTGTAATTGCTCCACCAGTCGGCTGAAGATCGATTGGATACGACCGCGCACATGCAGTTTGGCCATGGGCGTGCGAGACAGATGTTCTTCCGATTCGTCGATATGTACCAGGCGGTTATTTAATACGCTGTCGCTCCAGCCGCCGCTGTTCCATTCGCCCATGTTGGCGCCTATGGCCAGAATCAGGTCGACCGATGCATCCCGCAGGGCCGCTTCGGCCGAATTATGGCCGCCGAAACCGAATACACCCCGAAACAATGGGTGTCTGGGGTTAACCAGGCCTTTGCCGTCCGGGGTGGTGACGATGACTGTTCCTTTCAATGCAGCAAACTGCAAAATCGAGCCTATCGCTTCACCGCACAAACCGCCGATCAGTAAGACTACGTTCCGAGCCGTGGTCAGCATGTCCCGCAGGTGTTCGATGGCATCGTTATCCACCATGGAAGATGGAGCTAAAAGATTTCTCAAGTCGTAGGAGGGTTCATGACGAGCGCTGGGGCTGCGGAAGATATCGACCGGAACCGTTAGATGAGAGGGGCCTTTCGGCGCGCGCACCGCGCGTTGCAAGGCGGTCACCAGTTTGGCTTCCAGTTGTTTGGGGTGGGAGACCAAGGAGTTATAGCGGGTACAGTGGCGAAACATACCCAGGGTGTTGATACCGGTACAGGACGATTCTTGCAGCGGGTTTTTGCCGAAGGCTGGCAGAGCCGGTTGTCCGGTAATGACCAGCATCGGAATATTATTATCGTAGGCGCAGGCAACGCCGGTGATCAGATTAGTGGCACCCGGTCCGGAGGTGGAGCAGCAGACGCCGATCTTGCCGCTTTCGCGCGCATAACCGTCGGCCATGAAGGCGGCTCCGGCCTCATGACGGGCCAAAATGTGGCGGATACGGCCGCGGCGGGTGCTTCTGGCAATGGCGTTATAAAACGGTTCGATCGCGCCGCCCGGAACCCCGAATACGTATTCGATTTCCAATTGTTCCAGATATTCCACCAATAAGTCCGCGACATCCTTGGGAGAGGGCGGTTTGCCTTCGGGATTTCCCCCGCTTAACTCCGGTTGATTGTGAATAAGAGAAATGAGAGCATTCATGTTTTCCTCTGTATTAAAAATGGGGTGTCATTGTTGGCCGACCGGGGCCGGATAATGGTGCTCTATGCCATAAGCAGATGAGCGTCCTGATTACGCACTGGACTAGCGGTGCCGGTGCCGTTCGAAACCAAGAGTGTAGAGTAGAGATTGCGGCTTGCAAAGGTATGGCGCTGTATTTTCGGATGGAATGCCCAGATTTTCCGGGCATCTCGGCTTATAGCGCGCGGATAGGTAGGCGGAAAGCAGGGAAACGGGTTTTGCCGCGCAATTAAGCCATTGGCTTACTAGCGCTTGCAGAGTAGTGGAGCGCCAGGTGTTACGCGAAAATACCCGAGTGGTAGCGCTTATAACGGCTTATTTCCGCCTTCGCTGGCGAGATTGATGTGAATTGTTAGAGATGGGTTAGTTTAGCGGCGATTGTGTTTGGCAGAACCGGTTATGACTTTTTGCCGAAACGGTTTTCTAAATTGGTACCGAATCGGCGGGCTGCTTTACGCATAAATTGCGTCTGCAGCTGGAAGTTGCGACAGCTAGAGCACATCGAAATATGCAGGCGGATCTCCAGTCGTTCCCGCCAATTTAAGGGTTTGTCCAGGCCCTGGGACACCAGCGCGGAAATTTCGCGGCAACTACGCATGTTATTTCTCCTGTTTTTGGCTATGGAACCAGCGGATTTCCAGACATTCGCGCAGTCTGAGCCGGGCTCTGTGCATAACAACCCAATAATTGGCTTCGCTTAAGCCGATTTCCTGGCAGATTTCATCGGCTTCCAGACCGACTAATTCCCGCAACATGAATACCTTGGCCATTTTCGGCGGCAGATTGTTTTGGCAGACCTCGTAGACGGCCCAAAACTCCTGTTGTTTAAATGCCGCTTCCGGATCGTTCCAGGTGCTTGGGCCGCTGTTCCAATGGCCGTTGCTCATAAAAAAAGCGTCTTCATCCATGTCTGTATCCTCGGCATCAAACTGGTTGATATCGGAAAAAGGCACGTCATTGGTACTACGCCGCCAATGGTCGGCGATTTTGTGTTTCAAAATACCGATCAGCCAGGTGCGCAAGCCCGCCTTGCCGGCAAAGCTGGCCGAGCTTTGCCAGGCTGACAACAACGTTTCCTGCACTGCGTCGTCGGCCAATTCGGCATCCCGCATTTGTAGCAGGGCGTAACGGAATAATACCGGCCGGTGCTCCGCCAAAATGCGCTCGCTCAATGGATTTTTTGTCATCGTGGCAGTCGGGTTTAACAGCAGGCGCCGTCCGCGGAAGCGGTCGCTCCCTGAGGGCCGGGCGCGCAATCGAACAAGCCAAAATGGCGGGATTTATCGCCGAGCACTTGGAAGTGATCGCCGAAACGGCTGGCGGCCAACATGTCGGCGGTATTGCCGCATACTCGCAACGGTCGACCGGTTTCGAAGTGATGGTGGTCGTCCAGATCGAAGCTGTGCGGATGCTGCTCTATGCTGCCCAAATAAACGGCTACTTGGCCGAAATCTTCGCAACGGTCTTCCAGCGGCATTTTAAAGGCCCGTACCGTTACCGAGTTGAATTTGACCATGCCGATTTTGGCAAACACCTCGGGATCATCAAGCGTGATAGGGTTTTGTTTGACGGTGCGTACGTCCGGGCAGCCCAGTTCGTGTAAAATTCGCCGGAAATCTTCCCAATACAGGGCGCCGCCCAGGCACTCGCCTAGCAGTACCGGGTCTTGGCGCAGTTGGGCCGGAATACGGCGGTCGGAAAAAACATCGGAAAAATACAGTTCCCCGCCCGGCTTCAGGACCCGGAATATTTCCGCCAGCACTTTAGGTTTTTCCGGCGACAGGTTGATCACACAGTTGGATACCACCACGTCGATACTGTTGTCCGCGATGCCTACCGTGGCCAGATTTTCGATATGGCCGTGCAGAAATTCCACGTTGGCGTAACCGAAACGTTCGGCGTGCCATTCGCGGTGTCGAACCGCGATTTCTAACTGCTCCGGCGTCATGTCGACTCCAATCACACGGCCGGTCGGTCCTACTAATTTCGACAGCAAATAGCAGTCGCGGCCACTTCCGCAGCCTAAGTCCAATACGGTTTTACCTTCCAAGGCCGGGGGTAGCGGCGAGCCGCAGCCGTAAAATCGTTCCAGCACTTCAGGGTGCAATCCGGCCAAAAGGGCTTTTAAATAGTTGGGCATGGCGTCGATACTGCAGCAGGCGCTGGTTTTCAGGTCATTACTGGATTGCAGAACTTGTCCGTAGTAATGGCGGACCGATTCGCTGATTTCTATACTGGTAGTCATGAGATGTCTCGTGTTTATAATTATTAAAGAGTACCAATAACGGCAGTGTACTGGATTACTGCGGAACAAAGCACTCTGCACGGGTATGGAGCAGTTGGGGTCATCCCGACTTTAGCTGTTTTGTAGATCAGTGTCGACGGATGATATGGCATTGTGTCGCTATTCGGCAGCGATTCCTTACAAAAATTTAAACATCTGGAAACTTTGTTATTGCGACCGACTATCGCGGCGGGGAAATTTTTGAATTAATGCTTTTGATATAAAGGCAGTGCATTGATACGGTCGTCGATTTCCGCAATCATGTTTCGATAGAGCACGCTGTCCGTGTCGCTAAAGCGGGCCTTGAAGGCTGGTTCATCCATGTGTTCCGGCAAGCCTTGAATATCGGGAATGATGCTGGTGTAATCCTTGGCTTGCGACATCAGGTGTTGCAATTCCCGAGCCTGTTTTGGAGAGCTTATGGCTTGTCGTCCGAAACGGGTGCCGGCGCGGTCCGCGGTTAAATCGATAAAGCTGAAACCGCTACCTTTTTTGGCGTCGGCCAGTTCCTTGTCCTCGCCCAGGCGTTCGCCGAGGAGCGGTGAGTCTACTGCCGCCAATAATGCCGATGCGATGAAGTGTTGCGGTATATCAATGCGTTTATAGGCAAACACCGAATATTCCTTGCTGTAAACCAAACCCAGCGGCAGGTAGCGCCGCAGGTCGTATTTGTAAATGTAACCGCCCACTGCAATGATGACGGCCCGGTTTTCCCTAATGGCGGTGTCCTCGTTTGAACGAAGATAGGCGGATAAAAATAAGGGCTGCATTAAATCCATTAAGGACAGGCGCCAGGCCGGATCGTGCTGACTGACGATGTCGTTGATTTGTTGCTGGTATAAATGCAGATTGGGGTACTCGCGATGCTGTTGTATGACCAGTTGTTTGGCGGCATCGACGATGGCCCCCAGGTAACTAATTTGTATGCCCTCGGCTGTAAAATGAACCTCCTTGAGGTACTGTTCGCCCAAGTGCCAGTATTTTTTGAACGGGGTGGTATGCAATATGGCCGGAATCAAATAATTCGCGGCCTGGTCGGGTATTGAAATTTCACCGATTTTGAATGACGTGATTTCAAAACTATTGCCGTTTTGGATTAATTTGAAACTAAAATCCAGATAACGCCCCCAGACGGTTTGCGGGACAAACACGGCAATTTGGGCAAATATCAGGTGTTTGCCGATTTGGATCTGCACCGTATTTTCGAAAAAGTGATTCAGCAGATAGCTGACGGCAATATTGACGTCTTTCTGATTGAGAACGATGGTTTTGACTTCGCTGCGTTCTTCCGGCGACAAGCGCAACAGTTGTTTGGCGCGCTGTATATCCTCGCGATTGAAACCCTGATGTATTTTCAACAAGGGGGTGTCGTCCACCGCAAGCCATAACAGCAGGTTAAACAGTACTGTTACGATCAGACAGGTATAAAGTAAAAGTTTGACGGGCCTCGGCAGGTTGAACGATTTGCGCATGGTTTAAAAAGACAGATTAAACCGGGCTTCTTTCAGGTACTGCACTTCTTGTTTCAAATCGGCCTGAGTCAACGGCGCCTGTTCCAGCCATTGTTCGGGGAAGGTCAATTCTATATCGTTATCATCGATGCCGATTTGAAAATCCGGGCGCAGGCTATGCCGGTTTCGGTGCAGCAGGGTGGCGAGGCGAAAAATGATGGTCATGATTGGGGTATGCCGGCGCCAAGGGTCCGGCAAATCCTCAAAACGCGAGTGGCTGAGCTTTTTGCGGTGGCTGCGGACCAGCCGGGAAATAATCAATTGGTCTTGTTTGGAAAAGCCTGCCAGATCGGCATTTTCGATAATGTAGGCGCTGTGCTTATGGTATTGGCTATGGGCAATTTCAAAACCGATTTCATGCAGATCGGCGGCCCATTCCAGAAATTGCAGGCTGGCCGGGTTGTCATCGAAGCACGGGTGATGTTCCAGTTGCGCCACCATATAGCGGATGGTGTCTTTGAGTTGTTCGGAATGGCGGCTGTCGGTGTGGTAACGCTCGGCGGTGGTGCGGCTGGTTTGCGAGCGGATGTCTTGATCGTAAATGCGGCCCAACAGGTCATAGACCAGTCCTTCCCGCAGGGCGCCATCCGATACGGTCATTTGTTGAATGGTCAGGGTTTTAAAGGTGGCGTAAACAATTGCGACCGCGCCGATGAAGACCGGTCGCCGTTCGACGCTAAGCGCCGGAAAATTGATTTGATCGACATGATCCAGACTCAGCAAATGCGCGACCAACTGTTCCATGCCGTGCAGGGTGATGCCGTTATTGCTGAACCCGGAAGTCTGCAACACACTACTGATGGCTTTTAAACTGCCTGATGCACCAATAGCCTCGTCGAAATGTTTGCTGTTGAATGTATTCTGAAACGGTTCGAGTTGTTGCTCCACAAATAGGCAGGCTCTTTTAAAGGCTTTTTTAGATAGTGCGCCATTCTTGAAAAAATTTTGGCTGACCGTCACGCAACCCATGTTCAAGCTTTCTTTGGTATGCGGCGTATCCTGCTTGCCGATGATGTATTCGGTGCTGCTGCCGCCGATATCCATCACAAAGCGTTCGTTGGCATTGCTGGCCAGGCTGTGCGCAACGCCTTGGTAAATCAGACGGGCTTCCTCGATACCGGACACGATATGTATCGGATGACCTAAGGCTCGCTCGGCCTTTTTAATGAATTGCTCGGCGTTTCGGGCTTGCCGCAAGGTGTTGGTGCCGACGATTCGCACGCTATGGGCCGGAAAATTATTAATACGTTGACCGAAGCGCTCCAGACAGGCCAAGGCTTTTTCCTGGGTCGCTTGGTCCAGGATTTTGCTGTCATCCATGCCGGCGGCCAGTCTTACCATTTCTTTCAGGCGGTCTATGGTTTGCAATTTACCGTCCTTGAGACTGCAGATGATCATGTGAAAGCTGTTGGAGCCAAGGTCGACGGCGGCTACATTGGTGGGTATGGCATGTGGCAAGGCAGTATTCCTGTTTAGGCATGGGCGGAGTGGGGATTTCTGTTAAAATTTGCCCCTTTTTAGGCGGTGTCTTCGGAAATCGCGCCCGTTCTAGTCTATCGGCATTATAAACTACCCCATGAAGGCTTTATCCATTCAAAATCTAAAAAAGACCTATAACAACGGCTTCCAAGCCCTGAAGGGTGTGGATCTTGAGGTGGAAAGCGGCGATTTTTTTGCTTTGCTGGGCCCGAACGGCGCCGGTAAGTCCACCATGATAGGCATTATCAGTTCCTTGGTGAACAAAACCGAGGGCCATGTCAGCATATTCGGCCATGACTTGATTAAAGACAACGAAAAAGCCAAAAGCTGCATAGGCTTGGTGCCGCAAGAAGTCAATTTCAATCAATTTGAAACCGTTAAAAATGTGGTGCTGATTCAGGCCGGCTATTACGGGATTTCCCGAAAACAAGCGCTGGCGCAAACCGAGCAGAGTCTGAAACAAATGGATCTGTGGGATAAGCGCGATGTGGTGTCGCGGCGCTTGTCCGGCGGTATGAAACGGCGTCTGATGATTGCCCGGGCCATGGTGCATAAACCCAGACTGTTGATTTTGGACGAGCCGACCGCCGGGGTGGATATCGAAATCCGTCGGGCCATGTGGCAATTGATGCAAGAGGTAAACCGGCAGGGTACTACCATCATCCTGACCACGCATTATTTGGAAGAAGCGGAAAGCCTGTGCCGAAATATCGCCATTATCAACCATGGACAAATCGTCGAAAAGTCCGCGATGAACAGCTTGTTGCAGCGCATTCATACCGACCATTTTGTTTTGAATATCGCTGAAGATTTGCAAGCCGCGCCGGTCATCGATGGCTACGAGATAGAGCTGGCCGAAGGCCAGGTGCTGAATGTGGCAGTGCCGAAAAGTCATGGCCTGAACCGTTTATTTCAGCAATTGTCCAGCTTGGGGATTGAAGTCTTGAGCTTGAAAAACAAATCCAACCGTCTGGAACAACTTTTTATTGATCTGGTGCAATGAATTATTCCGTCCCGTTTTTTACTATTCTGTATAAGGAAGTCTGCCGCTTTACCCGCATTTGGCCGCAAACCTTGCTGCCGCCGGCCATTACCACCGCCTTGTATTTTCTGATTTTCGGCAAGCTAATCGGCGCGCGTATTGGTGCCGTGCTCGGGGTCAGTTACATGGATTTCATCGTGCCGGGGGTGATATTGATGTCGGTGATCAGCCACGCCTATTCCAATGTGGTGTCGTCGTTTTATTCCACCAAATTTCAGCATCACATCGAAGAATTGTTGGTGTCGCCGGTGCCGAACTGGATAATATTGACCGGTTACGTCGGCGGCGGAATTGCCCGCGGCGTTCTGGTGGGCGCGGTCGTGGCGGGCGTATCCATGCTGTTTACCGAGGTCAATGTGCTGCATTGGGGTATTACCATCGCGATATTGCTGTTGACTGCTACCCTGTTTGCCTTGGCGGGCTTTATCAACGCGGTATTTGCCGACAGTTTCGACGATATTTCCATCATTCCCAATTTTGTGCTGACGCCGCTAAGTTATCTGGGCGGGGTATTCTATTCACTAGCCATGCTGCCGCCCACCTGGCAAATCATCGCCCAGGGCAACCCGATCTTGTACATGATTAACGCTTTTCGATACGGTCTGATAGGCGTTACCGATGTGGATATTGTGTTGGCTTTTGAAATGACGATTGGGTTTATCGGGTTTTTGGGGGCGCTTAGCTTGTGGCTGTTGCATAAAGGCGTGGGGATTAAAAATTGACTGCCGGGATAAGAAAACCATTACCGGAATTGGGTGGTAGTCTAATGGCGTGGCTGGATGTTTGTGATTGCGAGCAATGACTGGACGGCTATTTGGTTTCGCCCTGCCTCTTTTGCGCGATATAGGGCTTGGTCGGCCTGTTTCAGTGCGCTGTCGGCGCTTTCGCTATGGATGTTCAATTGCGCGACGCCTATCGAAATAGTTATTTTAATCAGGGATACTTCGTGAGCCAATGGCGTCCGGGCTACTGTATGAAGCAATCGTTCGGCTAGCACGCGCGCTTCGGAAAGATTGGTATCGGGCAAGATAACGGCAAACTCCTCGCCGCCCATACGTCCTACAATATCGACTTTACGTTGTTGAGAGCGAATGATTTGGGCGAAATGTTTCAATACCTCATCGCCGATGGCATGTCCATAACTGTCATTAATCCGCTTGAAATGATCGATATCAAGCATCAGCAAGGCTGACTGCAGTTTGTCATTGCGTTGTATTCGATCGAATTCCTCTCGCAGGCGCACTAGAAAATGCCGGCGGTTTAAAAAGCCGGTCAAACCATCCGTGGTGGCCAATTCCCATAATTCTTCTTCCATCTCCTTATGTTGGGTGATATCGATGCATGAACCAATGAATCCGACAAAATCACCGTTATTATTGAAACGCGGCACGCCTGTATTGAGTATCCAGCGATATGCTCCGTCATAGCGCCTTAAGCGAAATTCGAGGTTAAACGGTTTGCGTATTTGATAGTGCCAATGCAGTACTTTAAGCAACCATTTCTTTTGCGAGGATTCCACTAAACTTAGCCAACCTTGGCCTAAATTTTCGGACAGCCGCTGCCCGGTAAACTGCAACCACTGTTTGTTAAACCAGATAGCGGCTTGGTTGACGTCGGTCAGCCAAATTAATACTGGAGCCGAGTCGGCCATTAAGCGGAAGCGCATTTCGCTTTCTTGCAGCTCCTGATTGACCGCCGCCGCCATGGCCAAGGCTTGGCCTCTCGCGATGTATTGACGTATCGATAGCGACAGCAACATGCTCAAGCCCACGCCGCTGATCAGGATGATTAACGGGTGGTAAGTATTCAGCCAATCTTTCAGACTGGTTTCGCTGTGGATTGCCAGTGTCCATATATGCCCGCCAATGGCTAAATGTATTGTTTTGCTAATGCCTTTTCCCTGAATCGGATCCGCTTGATCGGTATACATCAGGGTCGCTGCCGATATTTTCTCGCCGTCGTAAATGCTAAGGCGTAAATCGGTACCGCGTTCACCGCCGATCTCGGCCATAAAATCGCGAATCTGGAAAGGCGCATACACCCAACCAAGGATATGGTTGCGTCGGTCGACTTCATTGTCATGGGGGCGGCGGTTTTGGAAAACGGGCAAATACATCAAAAAACCCGCTTGATTGTCGCTATCGAGTTCCTGCACCAAGCTAACTCGGCCCGTTATACCTATCGTGTCGGTGTCGCGCGCATGAATCATGGCGTGGCGGCGGGTTGGATCGGTAAACATGTCGTAACCGAACGCTCTCAGATTGCCGTCCGAAAAAGGTTCCAGATAGATGATTGAAGTATACATATCCCGCTTCCCGGCAGGATAAATATCATAGTGCGGAAAACCTTGTTGGCGAATTGATTCGGTATGAGATAGCAATTGTGCTTGCGGTACAACCAGGGAAAAACCGACTCCCTGCACGCCGGGATATCGATTCGCAAGATTCAGAGAGGCGACGTAACGATGAAATTCGGATCGGTCTACCGCTATTGAAGCCGCAAACAAACCGCGGGTGCCATGCAGTACTTGCTGATAATTTTCGATGCGGTTTTCGATTGTTGCCAGTAGTTGATGCGAAATACGTCTGGATGTCTTGCTGAAGCGTGCGTTCGGCGGAATACCAGCAGACTGCGGTAATCGATAAGCTTATGATTAATACCAAAAAAGCGCTGCCTTCCGCCCGTAGTTTTCTGCGCCATGAACCTCCAAAGGCGACTCGAAAAGGCTTTCTAAGCAACATGATAGGCATCCTGGGTACTCCCGAATGTACGCGCTGGTACAATGCTCTGAAGATAGACGCTAGAAAGGAATGATACAAGAGCGGAATGGCGGGTATATCGAAAGCTTAACTGAGGTGCTGTGCTTTGCCGCCAACATTAGCGTTGGCAATGTCAAGAATTTGCCGTTGCGCCGGCAACTAACCCTGGAAGCTTTGCAAGCAAGCGGTATCGCGGCATCATGGACTAGCTTAAACAAACGGAGTATTTAGATTGGGATGATTGGAATTACGGTATTTGCTGCGTTCAAGCCGGGTTTTGCAGTCGCGCCACCCAGCCAGGATCCGATAGAGAAAACAATAGACTGGCCTATTGTCTGTTTCGGTGATGGTTATTTTTTGGTCATGAAGTAATAAACCGTCGGACATTTCAAAACCATTTGATTGCCGTTTTTTTCGATGGCTTCACAGGTTTCCATTTTGCTACGACCCGGTGCCGCTTGTTTGACTAATTTACCATCTTGAATGGAATAGTTCAGTACGGCTTTAAGACTGTCGATACGGGCGTGAGCATCAGAATCTTTGGTTTCGCCTTCAAGCGTACCGTCTGCTTTGAGGGTCCAGGTGGTGTTCGAGGTTCTGGCATTGCTGCCGTCGCTGTTGGCGGATTCTTTATCGATTTGCCAGGTGCCCAAGACATCGGCTTGCGTGAGGGGGACTTCGGCTGTTGCCGCAAAAGATAAAACCAGCAGGGCGAGGACAGGAAGTGTTTGAATTCGCATGATTAAAGCCTTCTGAGTCTTGTTTAAAGAGCGCAAACTATACCATAGTCGGTAAATAACTATAAGGAGTAAGGTAATTTGCATGGCAGGATTGAACGGCCTTGCATCAGCCTGCAATAAGGTTGTCTGTTAGCGCTCAACAGCATATCCGGTTGCGAATTCGAAGCCGGATATGCTGTCGCAATAGGGAAATCCCGTTATTGGCAATCAAACTGTTTAGGCCAATCTCGGTAGTTAAATACCTGGCCTTCCCGGCGCACGGTGTCGACGGCGGCCATATCCAGCTCGGCGTAGACCCATTGGACTTGATTGTATTCGCCGATGGCTAAAATGCCGTTATTCGGAAACGCTCTGTCGACCGGCGTGTAAACCGCCGAGGCGCCGCGGTTGACGTCCACGGCTTCCGACCAGTCGGCATCGCCGACCAGAGAGGCTTGCGCGACATAACACTGGTTTTCCAGGGCGCGGGCTTGGCAGCCGATCCGTACCCGGTAATAGCCGGCTTCGGTATCGGTGCAACTCGGCACCAGAATTAACGTGGCGCCGCGTTCGGCCTGCTGCCTGGCATAGTGCGGAAATTCGCTGTCGTAGCAGATATTGATCGCCACCTTGCCGAACACCGTATCGAACAGCTTGATCTCCAACCCCCGGCTGATATGCCATTGCTCGTTTTCGAAACGGGTCATGGTCAGCTTTTCCTGATAATCGGCATCGCCTTGCGGCGTGAAAAAATAGGCGTGGTTGCGGAATTCGCCGTTGTCGTGTTTGACCGGGAAGGTGCCGGCCTGAATATACACCCGGTGTTCGGCGGCCAGGGCTTTGAACAGATTTAGATAATCCGGCAGCAGGCTTTGCAAGGCATCGAGTTGGCCGGACAGCGAGGCATAAATCGCTTTGGGGAACAATGAGGCCAGTTCCATGCTGGCATATTCCGGAAATAGCAGAATATCGGCCTTGTTATCGGCGGCTTGTTTCACCCAGTGGCGGGTTTTGGCTTCAAAATTGGCCCAGGTTTCCAGGAAACCGATATCGTATTGGGCGCAAGCGATCTTAGGCATGTTCTTCCTTCAACCAAAAGGTCATGGGTTTAGGGGTTTCAAAGGCTTCGTCCAGGTCCTTCCAGCTGTAGGTGGTTTGCAGTTCCGGATGTTTGACGTAACCGCGTTTGTTCCAGAACGCATCCAGCGGTACATAATCGGCCGGACGGCGCGGGTGGTCGGCCGGGCGCTCGACGCAGCAGAAGGTGATGTGTTTGAAACCGCCCAAATCCTCGGCATGCGCTTCGCGTTGTTCGAAAAATCTTACTCCGATGCCGAGGCCGCGATAGGCCTTGTTCAGTACCGATTCCCCGCAATAAAACACTTCGTCCGGGTTGTAGCCGTTATCCAGGAACGGTTTTTTGACTTCGTCGGTTTCGTATTTCAACGGAATGGCGGTGGAGGCGCCGATGATGGCGTCGCCATCGAAAGCCAGCACAATCACGCTTTCCGGGCAATTGATGTAGGTTTGCAGATACTTCTTTTCATACTCGTAATCGCCGTCGTACAGATACGGAAAGTCGCGGAATACTTCGATACGGAGGCGGGCCAGCTCGGGAATGTATGGAATCAATGCCTCGCCGCTTAAACGCTGTATGCGGATATCTTTGCTCATGGGTTTAGGTCTGCTGAAAAACGAAACAACCGCCGCAGGCGAACCGGCGGCATAAAGGTGCGTATTGTATTGCAGGCCGGGGGGATTGCCTATCCGGATCGGCTGCGGCTGCGATTACGTCGAGCCAATCGGAGCGGATGGTGGAATCAATAATTAGGGGTTACAGCTTTTACCGTCGTATTCAAAATGGTGTTGCTTATATTCCTGGCCATTCCAGCGCATGACGGGAAAGCAGAATCCTGGACCGCCAATCAAAATATCCGGCCAACCATCAACGCCCTTGGTAGTTAAAAATTCCGGGATGCCTTGGCTACTGATGACTAATTTCCAATTACCGCTTGGCTGCTGACTGACGATACTGAATCCGGTTCCCGTGTTTCCGTAGCAAAATGTGCCGCCTTCGGTAATGACTGCGTCCAAATGGCCGTCTCCATTGATGTCTCTTACATCCTCAATAGCTCCGGGCGTATAAGAGGCAGACTCGGTGTCTTCAAGGCCGCAGGCGCTACGCCATTGCCTACCTTTCAATACATAATCCCCCGCCGTGAATGCAGCGAACTCGTCGGCAGGTGAAAGCTGTTTGGGTGACGCAGATCCGATTGAACATGCCAGTAATATCGGTGCACCGATTATTAAAATAGTTCTTCGTTTCATTGGGTTGCCTTCATTCTGATCGATTAACGGATGTTAGAACTCATAGTTAATGAAGTAAATATCACAATAGTGAAATGGAATCTCATAATTTATGAAAAGAGCGCTGAAGACCCGCTAAAGGCAGGACGCTTTTAACGCGGAACTTAAGCAGGCAAAAGTGATTGGAGAAGGGATTATGTCTAAATGAGGGTTGACGGGCAAACCCCGACCCAAAATGCGGGGGGCAACCGGCATTCCTACCGAGACCCTTCGTAATTCACATTTTTCGATGTCGGTAAATTACCGTTTAGCCGACAATTAAATTTTCAGTCTGTCAGGCGAATTTTTGTTGATACGCACGATAATCTTGATAATATCAATTTCAGGCAACTTGTAGGTATTCTAAATCTATAAATTTGTGTTTTGATGCGTTAGCTGGCTGTTTCCATGGAATTTATGCTTCTAATACAGCCACGCAATAAAGCCATGGCTGTATTTTTTCGCTAAATTGCGTTATTGGAATTTTGGGAGGGCTGCAAAGCTTTCCCGGGCGTTTTTCAATTCTTGTTCCGCGCCGGAGAAATCGGACGCTTTGGTTAACTGTCTGGCTTTTTTCAATTTAATTACGGCCTTGTCGCGCTCGAACTCGAATTTATAGTTTGCGCTCAGATCGCTGGCGGTTTCGGACGCCTCTTTAATCCGTGTTGCTAACTCGTCGGAGTTTCCGGCGGGAACGGCATCCAAAGCGGCTTGAATTTTTGCATCGACTTCTTTCAATATCTCGGCGTTATCTCGTCTGACTTCTTTTGCATATGTTGCTCCAGACAGTCCCAGCATGGTAAAAAACAGGACGACAGCGATAAAACTTTTTTTAAATGGCATAGATTATCTCTTTATTATTAATGAGTTGTTTATGTGGAAAGGTTTTTTCGATTTCGCAAATACTATTGGGATTTGAAGTACTCCTTATTTGAAAGTTATAGCTTTGTGGATGATCGTTGCACTATTAAATTCGATAGCCCGAAGCGCATTAACGCTCGGATTCATCGAAAAAAAAGGCGGCATAATTGTGTGTGACGCGTTTGACGATACTTCTCAGCAATATGCCAATTGATATCAGCGCTATCGTTCCCAAGGCAAACCCCGTTGCGTAAGCCAAGGCATTGCTATCCAGCCAAATGTCGTAGGCATGCACATACCCGTGAAACAGTGCAAGATTGCCGGCAATAATCGACGCAGTCAGTAGCGAAACTTGATGGCCCGAAGCCAACAGCAAACCCAAGAATAACGCGGACAGATTCATGATATTTTCGGCATGCGCGATCTCGACGCCAATGAGCGTCAAACCCCCGCCCATCAACAGCAAAGCCGCAAATACCAAGGCGATAGCCGCCATCGCGAGACGACCTGCTTGAGATATCCAAAAGCCGACAATCAGCATGGTAATGATGTGATCGGATGCAGACAAAGGGTGCAGCAAGCCGTCATAAAATCCGACTGATTCGCTTGCCCAGTGAAACGGATGCGCATCGGCGACTATAGGCTCTGCCGTGACTGCTAAAATGGCCGCTTGAAAAACGCCTGCTTTGAATTTCATCACTACCTCCCAATCTTGATGACTGCAATTCACAATGAGGTATCAAACATGGCTTGAGTGTAATACCTTTACATGATTATTCATACACATAACAACTTTATAGCAAACCCAACATGGGATGTATGGCTGTTGAACGGATGGGCACATCCATGTGCCGTATTTTCTTTGTCTTATGAAGAACAGTCGAGATTGAGGAGATTGCGAATTCAGTCCCGGGCCAAACTTGCAAGACACTTATATTTTAGCAGAAGTATGAATTAATTAAAATTATTCATACATTTTTTTAGAATTCATATTTAAAGCCCGCCTGCACCAATCTCGGCATACCCGACTGAATACCGCGCACTCGGTCGGTGATGTAGGTATTGTCCAGCAGGTTTTTCATCGATACGTATAAGGTCAAATCCTTCCGCACCTTATACGAGGTAGCGAAGTTGACCACCACGTAGTCGTTGATTTTGCCGTAAGAACCGGTGCGGGCATTCGAGCTATTAGGTCCATCCGGATGATCGGCGCCGCTTTCCAGATTTAGAAAATCCGCATATTGTTCGCTGACGAAAGCCACTTCCAGATGCGCGTCGAAGCCACTTGGATGCGAATAACCCAAGGTTGCGGTCAACAGACTTTCCGGCGCATACGGCGCACGCTTACCGGCGGCCGAGCCGAACACATAGCCGCCCGGACAAGCGGCCGGCGTTGCACCGCTGGACAGCGTCACACAGCGGAATGCCTCCGTCGTTTCCGCCGTGGGCAGCCACATGTAGGCTATCTGCGCATAGGGGTTATGCGTCCAATTAAATACCTCACCGAAGTCCGCGCGCGTCATCAACTCAATACCTTCATACAGCGCCTTGCCTTGCGCGACCGGCGTGCTACCGCCGCCCACCGTACCCAAAACCGTCAAGGCGTCGAAATCGTTGTGAAAGTAGGTCAAATCGGCTTTGACGCCACGCGCGGGTCTGGTTCTAATACCGAATTCAGTATTCCAGCTGATTTCCGGTCCGATTTCGGCCGACCCGCCGGTGTCGTTGTAAACGGCGTCCTCGACTCGGGGCGGCGCAAATCCTCGATGAATACCGAAAAACAGCGTGGCTTCGTCGGTAGGCGAATAAGTCATCGCGAACGACGGCAAGATTTCCGTTAAGCTGCTTTGGCCCGCCGTACCGTTTAACAGATTCTTGCGTTCGTAGCCGACGGACTCAACCCGCACACCCGGCGTAAAACTCCAATCCTTCCAGCTAAATTTGTTTTGTACAAAGCCCGAATAGGCTTCGGCGAAACGCTCGTTTTTTTCCAATAATTGGCCGTCGCGGGCGTTGGGCGAACTTCCCCTGATCATCTCCCGGCGCTGATCCTCGAAGTGGGCGCGAAAACCGGCATCCAACTGGCTTTCGATACCGAACAAATCGTGCTTGGCGTGCAAGGTCGGCGCCACGCCCCAGGTTTCGTAATTGCGCTTACGGCCGACATCGTAACTACATAAATCCATGTCGACCGGAGTGCCGTTCAACCGATCTTGAACATAAGTGGGATAACTCGCGGAACATTGGTTCTCGGTCGGAAACTCATTCTGTTGCCGCCACCAATTGCGCTCGTATGAAGACCAGTAAAAACTGGTTTCCAGCGTCACATCGTTGTTGAAGCTATGCTCGTAGGTGGCCGAGGTGGACCAGCGGTCGTTGATGAAACTGGCGTTCTTATCCGGATTATAATTTGCCCCCAACTTGCGGTATTCGGCGTCGGTCAAACCGAATGTCGCACCTTGTTCGTCCTGGTGGTAAAAGTCGCCGCGTAAGGTCAAACGGTTGCGGGCATCGAAGTCGATGATGCTTTTCAAGTTGGCATCGTCAACGGTGGCAAAGGTATTATCCCGTCTTTCCATACCTTCCTTGTGGATGTAATCGACCACCCCGCCTACCGCATCCAGTCCGTTGACATTCTTGACCATTCCCCCGTAGCGGGCGTGGCCGTTACGGTAATCCCGGTTGCCGCCCATGAAGCTGACGAAGCCGCCGGACTCGACCGGCACTTTCGGCGTCAGATAATTGATCGCACCGTTGATGGTCTGCGGGCCGAATTGAGTCAAATCGGCGCCTTTGTAAATCTCGATGGCGTCGTAACGCTCGATGGGCGGATGATAATAGATGTCGTTATCGCCGTAGGGGGCAAAGTTGAACGGAATGCCGTCTTCCAGAAACAGCACCTTGGTGGAACGAAAGGGGTTCTGGCCGCGGAAAGCGATATTCGGCCGCAGACCGAAGCCTTCCTCGTCGCGCACGTAGACGCCCGGCACCTTGCGTAAGGCTTCGTTAATCGTAAACACTTGGTCGCGCTCCAGAGTGTTCTTGTCGATGATCGACGTGGAACCAGAAAAAGTTGCTGCTCTCTCAACGCTTTCCTCGACGTCTACACTGGGCAGCACATCGGAATTGGTATTGTTGGCGGCCTGCACGACTTGGGATTGTTCCTTGGCGACAGCCCCCTGCGCAATCACGCTTATTAACAACGCCGGCAGTAATCCGTCTTTATAGCTCATAGTCCCCTCTCACTCTTCTAAATTTGAAAATGCTTGTCGGTTGAGAACCCGGAAATTGCTAGTGTCTTAGCGGAATTTCCGTTAAGAAAAACGCTACTTTTTGTCGGGTACTTAAGCTAATTTAGCGAATGAAGGTGAATCGAAACTGAAAAACGGGGCGTGATAAGGGAGTGGCGAGAGGATTACCGGTGCAATGCCAATTTCAGCGTAACCGAAAAACCGCCCAACGACTCGCTACGCCCGATTTGCAAACTGCCTTGGTAGGAGTCGACAATATCTAAAACAATTGCCAGACCAAGACCGTGCCCCTGAATCGACTCGTCCAAACGCAAGCCGCGTTGAGTAAGGGTTTTCGCATCCGCCTCGGCACATCCGGGGCCATCGTCGGCCACACGGATAGTCAAGGAATCTGAAAAGGTTATATCGACATCAATACGATGGTTTGCCCACTTACAGGCGTTATCCAGCAAGTTGCCCAGCATTTCCATCATGTCCTCCCGATCGAAATGAACCCACCCATTGGGTGCGGTAAATTGAATGTCCAAGGCTTTTTCGGCGTAAATGGCCCGCAAGGTCCTTTTTAGGGCGATGAATTCCTGGCGCGGATTGAATGCAGTAGTCGCCTGCCGATCACCGGCAATGCGCGCCCGTTTGAGCTCCCTTTCAATACAACGATGGATGCTTTCGGTTTGAGCCTGTAGGAGCTGGCGCAAATCGGGGCGGTCGTTAAACAACGGCTCTTCGGCTATCCTGAATAAGATTGCCATCGGCGGTTTCAAGGCGTGCGCCAGATTGCCGATTGCCGTGCGGGATTGCTGCAAGCGGCGCACGACCAGCTGCAATAAATGATTGATCTCTTTCACCATCGGCTTGATTTCAGTCGGCACCTCCATCTCAATCCTCTGCCGGCGGCCGCCGGATACTTGCTCAATTTCTTTCCCCACCGAAACCACGGACCGTAAAGACCGCTTGACATCCCAACCGAGTAAGCCGATCGCACAGATCAAAATCAGTAGCGTCAAACCGAAATAGCCGATGCGTATAGAGGTAATATCGTGGTCGACGGCGGATAAATCTTCGGCTAGATTAATGTTGATTCTGTGACCGAATTTCACCAGCCCCAAACCGAATACCAATAAGGGTCGTTGACCGGGGCCGCTTGTATGGTAGATTTTGATTTGTTCCGGACCCATGGGTTGCACTTGCAGGGGAAAATTGGCCAGTGAAGGCGAAGGGTAAGCCCGAGCGTCCACTTTGACGAGATAGTAGTGACCGGAGAGTGGGCGATTGTAGACCGTGCTGATGTGGTCGCCGTTGAAACCGACTTGATCGTCGTCGCTGCCGGCCAACGTATCCATTAACGAATAGCCGTCGTCAGCCAAGCGGTTGGCCATTTGCTTCTCGGCAACGGCGCGTATCACCCAGTCGGCGGCTATCCAGTGGAGTACGAAGATGACACACAACACCGAGGTCAATCCACGGCCCAAACGCTTGCGTAAAGACATCATGATTTTGACCCGAACACATAGCCTTGACCGCGGCGGGTTTGAATCAATTCGTTGCCGACGATCCTGCGCAAACGTTTGACGTAAACTTCAATAACATTGCTATCCGGTTCGGCGGACTCGTAATAGATATGCTCGCTGAGTTGTACTTTGTTAAGGACTTTTCCGGCATTCAACATGAAGTAGCGCAGCAGTCTGAATTCAATGGCCGTCAACGGGTAAGCAGGGCCGCCGTCGACCGACGCCGATTGTTCATCTTCATCGAGCTCGATACCCAATACCTTTAGCGCAACCAGATTGTGGCGGTGGACGCGTTTCAGTATGGCTTGCAATCGGACCAGTAGCTCTTGGGTGTGAAAGGGCTTGCCGAGATAGTCATCCGCGCCGGCTTTAAAACCGTCCACTTTTTCATACCAGGTATCCCGGGCTGTCAGCACAATCACCGGCATGCTGTTGTTGGAGGCCCGCCAGCGCCGCAGCACCTCGATACCGGATAGTGCGGGTAATCCCAAGTCAATAATGGCGGCATCGTAATGTTCTGTCGCCCCCAAAAATTCACCGGACTCGCCATCCATGGCGGCATCGACAATGTAGCCAGCCGCCTCCAAATCCATTTTCAACGATCCGGATAAGGCCAAGTCGTCTTCAACCAGCAGTAGTCGCATGCTTTGGTCTTAATTCACTACATTATTTTTTATACAGATAAGCGCAGTCGGATGAATGCCATACTCGATGCAGATACGTTACATAGCGTGCATTTTGTAATCGACTCGCGGATAGCCCTTCTTGTCCTTAGGATCGGTTGCGCTACGATCCTGTTCTTCACGCTGCCCGATTTGGCTGGCAATCATCTGTTCCCAGTTATCATAGCTGGCAAGCTCCGGTACGCCGGCAGCTTTGTCTTTGGCAAAGCCGGCTTTTCCCAAGGCAATGATATCCGCCGAGGTTTTTTGATCAATGGCGCTAAGGAACGTCTTGTCGTCTTTGATCTGCTTGCGTAGCGCCCAATAAGCCACTTCAAATTCGACTTGCTGATTTGCCGGCAGATATTTTTTGATTATAGCCACCGATTGATGGGCGGTTTTCATGCTGTGACCATTGATTTGGTTCGCGTTGCCGCAGGCATTGAGCAATAGACACAGCGAAAACACCAAAAAATCGCGGGAAGCTTTCATCATTAACCCTGCTTATTAAATCTCGTTTTACCAAAAACTTGGCTATTGGTTTGATAGTCCGAATGCTTGATTGGCAAACGGGTTAAACGCTGGCCGCGTCACGCGGTTAAAGCCAAAATCGGTGACCTGATGGCAAGCGTTGCACGCCACGGTCAAGTCATCATAATGCCGGACGAAGGCCTGCAAGTTTTTGTCTTTGATCGCTCGTTCGATGCCCGCCAAGGGTTGGTCCATGTGTTGAGCGATTAACTCCGGAATGGTCTGCTTGATTTGCTTATGCGTGCGATGATAGTTAGCCGCATCCTCAAAGCCTTCATGCAATTCGTCCACTTCGTAAGCCGCCAACTCCCAATTCAGTGCTTGTCCGGCAAACCATAATTTGGCATGGCGGGCCGCGCTCTGCGCCATGATTTCGCCCAAGCCGGGGGTAAAGTGAGTATGAGCTTGTTCGGCTGACTGATGACCGGCGCAAGCCGTCAACAGGCTAGCTGCAGCAAGCACCAAACCGAACTTAATAACCTTTAATTTCATGCTAAATTCCATTGATGGCTAAGATTTGCGTTAGTGCGCGGATTTAACGTTTTGCGGCTTGAGTAACCGTGGTACGAAATAAGCGGCCGCGACAACAAGGAGACCAATCACGCTAATCAGTATCAGCAGGCCATTCTGTCCTCCGGATTGCTCGGCAACCATCGCCACGGTTATCGGTATATTCAAGGCGCTGACAGCAAGCGGCGTATGCAGGTCTTTATCGTCAACGGTCAGCACTGCCTGATACTTGCCGGCGGTTTTGAAGTCGACAGTGATCGACAGTACGCCCTGTTTAACTATGGCCATCGGCAATTCGGCGATGGTTTTCCCGTCTTCAAGCAGAATTTTTAATGCCACCGGTTTCTTGCGTACATCCAGATCGAGTAAATCGATAGCAATCTGGGTTTTACCGGTTTTTGGCAGATCGATGCATTCGGCTTCCGGCAAGCTTCGGCTGTCTTTGGCTTGATCAGGGCTAATTTGATAAGCGGAGAAATTAGCCACATAGTAGTCATTGCTTTGCATGCAACCATACATATCGTAATTGCCGCCAACGCCTTTGCGATTGCCGCCCAAGGGTACGGAGGCACTTGCCTGACCAATCGCGACAAATAACAGTGTGAAAATCAGGTAGGAACGAACTGAATTCATGGCTTCACCTCTGCGCTGGCTGCATTGTCGGTGATGGAAAATTTCGATACGCCGCTTACGATCAGGCCATCTTCTGTCACGACCCGATAACGCATGGCATAAGGTCCAGGCGATAACGGCTTGGTGGTAGCCGTCAGGCGGTGGCGTTCGCCCAGCACTAGCCGAGTGTCGCCGTTGTCGACCCGGTTTCCCTTGCCATCCACCACCACGACTGACGGATAACGCTCGCTGACATTGCCGCTGAACCATAGCTTGACTGTGCCGTCAAAATTAGCGACTTCGGCATTATTTTTGGGGTCGGATTTCAGGAGTACACCTTCCGCGAGACCGATCGGGCTGGCGATTACCAGCAATACGGCTGACAACGCTTTAGCAGCAATTTTTTTCATCATGACAATTAATGTATCCCAAATAAACCGGCGACAAACAATACGATAGGGTCGGACAATGGATGAAAAAATCCCAGGGTAATCACAACCAGGCTGATGACAAAAAACCGGGTCCAGACCTGCAAAGACAAATCCTGTTTTCGCCACAGCTGATGAAAAATCAGCCAGCTACCCAGCCAAACCATCAAGGCTAAGGTTTCCTTGCCGGAGTAGGAGCCGATGCTACCGTCAGGACCGCTTCCGGTCGATCCGGGGATCCAGTGGCCATAAGCATGCACCATGTTGTCCAGTTCCCTGGTCAATCTGGAAATATGATGGCTGACCATTAGAGTCAAAAACGCCAATAACAAGGACAAGCTGGCGGCGACTACCGGGCCGGAATGCAGTACTTGCTGATTGTCTGCTGGGTTTTGCATGCTAATTCCCCCTTATTAAACGAAACGTAATTTGGCTAACACCAGACCCGCCGCGAAGCCCAGCAGTAAAAAGCTCCACGACACCAGAATAGTAATACCGACAAAACGGGTAATATCGCGGCGATATTGAATCGGCATACCGTAGTAATACAACGTGAATGTGGCGGCCAGCATTAAAGGGAAGGGGAACAAGGAGACAAATTCCTTGAATTCCATCAGTACGTTATGAAAGTTAGGTACATGAGCCAGAATCCAGTCGCGCGGCCCGTCCTGGCCGCGATAGCGCATGTAAATCCAGTTACCGCTAATTGCGCCGGCCAAATTCAACACGGTAGCGAACAACACCCAGCGACGTAAGGATTCCAGTCTGACATGCATGCCTTTGATTAGGGGAATGGCGCGATGGGTCAGGTAAGTGCCGATGACGATAGCCAGTATCGCGCTGACCCCATGGATACCGGCTTTCAAGCCGTAGTCGGTGGGATAAAAGAAATTGGCGGCAGGCAGCAGCAGTAACAATGTGAAGGCTATTGCCACTTGGCTGCGGACGACGATTTTAGTGAAATGATCGTGTATGTATTCGCCAGCTTGCATGAAGACCTCAAAATATCGGTGTTGAATCAAAATTCCAAGCACATTTAATCGATTGTCACGATCAGAGTGCTTTTAAAGCCATGGGTTATAATCTCCATACCCTTAATAATAAGAAAACAAAGGAGTAGCACCTTGGAGCGTTTCACTATCTCTCTCAGCGACGAACTGGCCGCCGATTTCGATCAATGGATCGATGCCCGCGGCTATAAAAACCGTTCCGAAGCCGTTCGTGATTTACTCCGAAAAGAAATCGAAACCAAACGTCTGGATCAAGACCAGACCATCCATAGCGTCGCCACGCTTTCATATGTATATAACCATCATGAGCGCAATTTGGCGGAGCGTTTGACCGCACATCAGCACGAGGCGCATGACTTGGTGGTTTCAACCATGCATGTACATCTCGATCACGATGACTGCCTGGAAACCCTGTTTCTACGCGGCTTTACCCAGCAAATCCGTAATTTTGCCGAAAAGATTACCGCTGAAACCGGTGTGAGACATAGCGCGCTTAATCTGATTCCGGTAAAAGTCGCGGCTCTTCACTATGCCCACCACGCGCATTTTCATCCCCATAGTTAACCTAAAATGCCGTCTTTACTTGCTTTTATAATGCTGCCGGGCAGGCTAGGGTCTCAATAGTATGAATATTTTTTGTATTTTCATACAAAATGGGCCGTAATGTCCAGTTCTTTTGACGATGAACAGGATCGGCGCAATTTCGATGGGCCTAATAATATGTAGCGGGCAATCAGCAAAAATGCGCGCCTTAACATTAGCTGGATCGCTACCAATATGCTGCTATTAGATGCAGGGGTTATGAATTAACTATAAAATGTAAGAAAAAAATATTGATTCGTCTTAGGCGGCAGCCTATGAGGTTTGTTTCAATCACAAACTTACGACTTTCCGGTAGAACACTATCCACTCATTCGGCCAACACCATCTCGTAAAACACCGGTAGGCGGCTTAATTCATCCGGCAATGGCGGTAAACTCAGGCCACCCAAGGCCTTGCCGAAGCACTCGGCGGTATTGGTGACGGGTTGATAATCGACATTGCCAATTCCGCCGTCGGGCAATATGTCCGCCACCAGAGTGAAGTTTTCGTGATTGGCGTCGTGCTGCGACAGGCAGTCGGTTAGCGATTTGGACATTACGGCGCTCATGGCCGGCAACACATGTTTTTTTTCATAGTCCCGCGCCGTTGCATCCTGTTCGAAGCGGCGGCCCTGCCGGACTCGTTGATCGAAATTTAACTCCGCCGCGAGCGATTGGTCGGGTTCGGCCGCATCCACTTCCAGATTTTCCAGAATGCCGGCAATATTGCGCCCCACGTCGATCTGCGGGCCGGACGGATCTAATGCTTCGTTTTGTTCGCGTTCTTCTATCAGTCGCCGGGCTGCCTCAAACGCGGTAATAAACGAATCGTCTTTCGCCAGCGCCTTGGCGAAGTAGGATTCGCCGAAGTAAGTAAATCGGGTGAAATCGCCGCAGCCGTAGGAGACGTGGTCGCGGCTGGAGGCAGTCAAAACCAGCGTGTTATCGTCTTTTAGCACGTCCAGAAACCCGCCCGAATAACAGGCCGAAACCACGATAACCCGGTTACTGATGCCGACGTTGTCCAGCATGGTCTTTAAATCCTCGGCTTTTAGATCGTTCAGTCTTAACGGCCAAAACGAGACGGACAATTTATGATCCTGGGCGCCGTGGGAACTCAGATACAGGAACAATACGTCTTCTTCCTTATCCATGCGTTGGGCGATACCCTGCAACACCGCTTCCAGGTTGTGCCGGTTGGCCAGCGGGGCGTTGTAGACCGTATCGGCGTTATTGACCAGCACCAGGGAGCGGCCGGCCGTGTTAAAACGGCGGTCCAACACATTTCTGGCCAGGCTGACGTCGTTAAAAAACACCCGTTCGTCCGCTTGCCCGGCAAAGCCGACGAAATAAAGGTCCGTCTTGCCTGGGCGCTGATAGTGCAAGGCCGCCAACTCTTCATTGAGCAGTTCGGGTTGCCGATAAAACACATCTTCCACGTCCAAGCGGTTTGCCGCCTCGTATTCGGCGGAATCGTCTTCGGCCTCGGCGGGGTAATACAAGCGATACGAGGGTAATAATCCGTTCAAGGACAGGGTAAAAAAGGCGTAAATACTCAGTAAAAATAACAGAGAGGGCGCGGGTTGCGGATACAGCCGCCGTAAGACTCCGAATACTGCCGCCAATGTCCAAACCGCCGCCGCCACGTATAAGCCCAATAACAGTTGCGGGACGTCCGGCCACCAATGTTCGGCGGCCAGCCAGCTGGAAAAGTAAACCGTATGGATGACGATTTGCGAAGCGGAAATAATCACCAGCAACCGCAGCGTATGCTCGCGCCGAAGCGTCAAATTGCCGATAATTGCCGTGCCACCCAGCATCAATAAGGTCGTGATGCCGAATTTATTTAGGCCGTAAATATTGAATTCCGGAGCCGGCATGGCGTCGACATAGTCCACGATGCCGATGCACAGCAGGTTCAACAGCAGCAGTTGCAGGAATATGCCAAGCGAAACCCGGAACGAGCGGGGCTCATAGTTCATGAAGAACGCCAGACGGGTTGCCTGCAACAGGTTGCCGGCCAGCGCAGACAGCTGGATAACCTGCGGCGTCGGCGCCATGGCCGGCAGTGTTTTGCCGGCGTTGTCGGGATGCGACGACCAATAATCGCGTATCTTTTCAGTGAACTCATCGACATCGGTCGTATTGCCCAAAACCGGGCAAGGAATAGGGATGGCGACATCGCGGCGCAGATATAAATACAGATCGGCAGCGGAAACCTCGAACCCGGCTATTTCCGGCCAAGCGTAAAAACTGATGCGACCATCGGGCGTCTGGTAGGAAACGCCGGCGGGCGTCAGATTGAGCTGGTAGTTCCCTGCGTACTGCTGCAGCCAGCGCTGCCCGTATTTGGAGCGTTGCCAGATCGACAGCCAGATTCGCGAAACGAAAAACAGCGCAACCGGTAATAGCCAGATTAAGTAGTGGTAGGCGTTTGCGTTTTCCTGCCGATCCAAGCGCATGACAAACCACACCGCAAAGCCGATAAATACCCAGCCCCCCAGGCGTCGGATCGTTCCGCCGGTCTGCTGGCGCTGGCGCAACGATAAATGTCGGCGCAGGTTTTCCAGATCGAGGCCTTGCAATTGATAGTTGATTTCCATCTTCATACCGTAGGCTAATGGGGGAAGCGGCTTGGGAAGGTTTATATGGGAAAGGCCCAATCGATTATACCCCGGCGGGTGTTCTGGTCATCGAAGCCGTCTAGCCATCCGCCCAGGATTGTTTGGGGAATGACTGGTTTTGCGGTGATATTAACCCAAAATCAGTGGGTCATCACTCTGCAACGTGTCCGGTCTTGCCCGTTCGGGATATGCCGACGGAACTCTGTCCGCTTCGTAACGTTGAAAATCCACATCCCGATACTACAGATGTATTTTATCGAAAAGGCCATTGCTCAATTCTTGCAGGTCTGTGGGGCTTAATTCGATCTCCAGCCCCCTGCGTCCGGCGCTGACGTAAATAGTGGCATATTGTTGCGCCGATGAGTCGATGACGGTCTTCAGTCTGTTTTTTTGGCCTAAGGGGCTTACGCCACCCAGTACGTATCCAGTTGAGCGCTCCACATCGGCCGGATTGGCCATGCTGGCTTTTTTGGCGCCTGCCGCCTTGGCGAACAGTTTTAGATTCAACATGGCCGAAACCGGCACAACGCCCACGGCCAAAGACCGATTGTCCAAATCGACCACCAAGGTCTTAAAAATTCTGTCGGCGGGAACGCCCAGCTTTTCCGAGGCTTCCAAGCCATAAGACTCGCTTGACGAGTCATGCGCATACTCATGCACGCGGTGAGCGATTTTATGTTTCTTCACAAGATTAATGGCGGGCGTCATTTTTATTAAACGTCTATTTCGGAGCGAGGTGAAGTTTAGTCGGAATTCTTATTTTTTGGTGGTTACTCCGGCAGAAATTGCCGGAATAACCATTACAGATTGCGGCGAAGCTTGCCCGTTACGACTGTATTCGTTAAGCTCGCCAGCCAAGTTCCGCGGCCTTGCGTCGGGCCTGGGCCGGAATATCGGCGGCGATAAATCGCTCGTGGAGGATTTGCACGCCGAGCAGGTGGTTGATGACCGCGTCGAGCTGGGTCTGGGTGGCGACCGAAGTGTCCGGTGCGTCGTGTAAGTCGAATAACGCATTCACACCTTTTATGTCCAGCAGGCCGGCCTGGCCGATGGTTTCGGGGCTCAGATGGCGTTCCGCCAGTACCCGCATGGCCGCCCATTTGCCGGGATCGGTATGTGCGGGCGGCGCCATGAAAGCGAATTTTTCCCGTTTGTAGAGGGTTTCCGGCAGCAGGCCTTTCATCGCCTCGCGCAGCACGTATTTTTCGGTGCGTCCGTGAATGCGCATGGACGGCGGCAGCGTGGCCGCGTATTCGGCCAAGTGGTGGTCGAGAAACGGTGGGCGCGCCTCCATGGAGTTGGCCATATCCACCCGGTCGCCGCCCCAAGTCAGAATCTGGCCTTCCAGCATGGTTTTAATCCACACATATTGGGCGCGATCCAACGGATGCCGACCTTGCAGGGCGTCCCGGTCCAGTGCATCGGCAATCGCCGCCCCCGGCGAATAATGCGCCAGTTCGGTTCGGCGGTCGGGGTGCAGTAGATCAGGTACCCGGCGGGCGCTGGCCAGCCAGGGTTGCAGGCAGGACGGGGTGAAACCGACTTTTGCATTCAGTGCGGGATCGTCAATAGTGTCTTCGGACAGCATGGCGCCGGTGAACAATTTGTTGCTCTCGGCCAGCATGGCTTCCCACTCTCGGCGTTCATCGGGCGGCATATGATCCAGGCCATGCAAAAACATGTCGCGGCGGAAGGCCGGATAGCCGCCGAACAATTCGTCGGAGCCTTCGCCGGTCAATACCACCTTGTAGCCTATTTCATTGACGCGGCGGCTCATCAGCAGCTTAGCCACGCCCAGCGTGTTGTAAATGGTACGCTCGGTATGCCACAGGGTTTCTTCGAAGTGATCGTAGAGATGGGTGGCGTTTAGACGCAATATTTCCTGGTCGGCGCCGGTGGCTTGCGCCATTTCGGTGGCGATGGGTGTTTCATCGTAATCGGCATTATCGAAACCGATGGTAAACGCCTTGACCGCGCCTTGGGTGCTGGCGGTGGCCAGGCCGATGATGGAACAGGAATCGATGCCGCCGGACAGGTAGCAACCGACCGGTACATCGGCTTCCAGACGCAGTTGCACGGCTTCGATCAGACGCTCGCGCACCCCGTCAATATATTGTTCCTGGTCGCCGGGCGCTCCGCGCTGGTGTTCTTGCGGAAACGGCATATCCCAATAACGGCGATCGCTAATCCGTAAGCGGCCGTCGCGGCGTTCGATACTGACCACGTGACCGGGCTTGACCTGATGCACGCCGGCAAAAGCGGTACTGCCCGGCACCATGGTCTGCATTAGTTGGTGATACAGGCCGGCGGAGTCGAAGCTGCGGGTAACTTCGGGATGGGCGAACAACACCTTCAGTTCGGAACCGAATACCAAGCCGCCGTCGATTTCGGTCCAGTACAACGGTTTGACGCCGAAGCGGTCGCGCACCAGATGCACAACGTCCTGTTCGCTGTCATGCAAGGCGAAGGCGAATTCGCCGCGCAGGTGCGGCAGACTGGCGTCCAGTCCCAAGCGGGGATACAGATGCAAAATCAGTTCCGAGTCGCTTTTGCTGCGAAAACGGTCGCCGCGCGCGGTTAAGTCGGCGCGCAACCTTTGGTAATCGTAGAGCTCGCCGTTTTGAGTCAGCATCAGTCGGCCGTCGGCGGAAATAAACGGTTGTCGGCCGCGTTCCTGATTCAGATCGATGATGGACAGACGGGCGTGGCTGAAGCCGACTCCGTCCCGAGCCTGCCAGCCGAAGCCGTCGGGTCCGCGATGATGTTGAATGGCCGCCATTGCAACCAAGGTTTCGGGGTCGACGGGACGGTTGCGGTCCGCGTAAATAAATCCGGCTATTCCACACATAATTTAAGTAAACATTTTTAAGATTGAAGACAACAGCGCCATGCGCATGAATACCGCGCCGCGTGCTTGAGCGAAATACCAGTTATGCGGGGTATCGTCGAGTTCCCGCTGCAGTTCCTGGCCGCGAGCCAAGGGGTGAAGAATGATGGCATCCTGTTTGAGCGGGGAGGAAAGGTCCAGCCGGTAACGGCTGCCCAATTCTTCGTAGTCATCGCCGAGCCAGGCGATGGCATTGATGTAGACCACGTCCAGCCTGGGCAATTCCTGGTTGAGGTCGGTGCCGACCCGCAGTTTCAGCCCGGCCTGTTCCAAGGTTTCGCGCTGATCGGGGCTGAAGGGATGTTCTTCGTCGCTGATGATCAACACCTCGTTGATGGCATCGGAGAACAGCGACAGAAAGGTCAGCAGGCTGCGCACGGTACGCATGCGTCCCGGTACGCCGATGATGCCGATATGAATGCGTTGCTCGGGGTCGATGTCGGCACTGCACAGCGTGGGCCGCCATTTCAGTAGTGTATAGATATCGGCCATGGCCTGAGTGGGATGTTCGTCGGCGCCGTTGCCGCCATTGATGATAGGGATACGCAAGGATTCCAGCATTTGATAGACGGCGCTGGCGTCGTTATCGCGCAAGACCACCAAGTCGCCGTAGTGATTGAGCATTTCGCCGACGTCGTAGAGGGATTCGCCTTTTGCTATGCCGGTAGAGGCCGGATCGGTGATCGACATGATGTCGCCGCCCAGGCGATGCCAGGCGCTTTCGAAAGACAAGCGGGTACGGGTGCTGGGTTCGTAGAAGGCGCTGATCAGGATTTTGCCGGTCAGCGGCCGGGTAATCAGTTGCGGCTGGGTCTCGTATCGGGCCGCCAATCGCGCCAGCTGCACGAGTTGTTCGCGACTGAACTGGTTGGCCGAGACGACCGGTCTTTGTGCCAAGCTGAGCAAGGGGGTCAAGTCTTCTTTGATATGCTCCAGCAGTTGGCGGGGGCATTCGAAGCCTTGGGTATCCATCAGCTGTTTATCGACGGGTGCGTTAAGTTTGGGGTGGAATTTGTCTACCATAGCTGTCCCTTTAATAGGTCTCTTATCCAAAAAATGATTAATACGACGGGCGCGGCCATGGTTGCCAGCGTCGCGGCGCTCACCAGCCAGGCCAGGGCAGTGACGGAAATGATCATGATCGGGCCTCGTCAGATGCCGCCAAGCGCGCCCAATCGAAGTCGTCGGGGTGCAGCCAGGTGCTTAACAGGACGATACTCATCGAAACCGCGGCAGACACCAAAGCCGCCACGTAAAAGCCGATCAGAAAATAACTGGCCAGACCGCATGCGCTGCCCGCGATCATCGCCAGCGCCGCGCCGCGGGGATTGGCGCGCCGCCAGAATAGTCCGGCGGCGATCGGCCAGATGGTGCTGGCGACGAATGCCCCCATGAAATACAGTAATTGCGCCAGCGTGGTCAGGCGCGGCAGACACAGCAGCCAGGCGACAAAACCCAGGCCCAAAATCATCCAATGGGCGGCGCGAGCCAGTTCATCGTCGCCGGCCTGGGGCCGGAAGTGGCCTTTATAGATGTCGGTCAGAATCAGGTCGGAGGTGGCGGCAAGCAGCGAATCCAGGCTGGAAGCCAGGGCGGCGAATACCACGATGAATACCAGTACCGCGCCGCTGCTGCCCAGCAGTTTGGCGGCCACCAACGGTCCCACCATGTCCGCGGCCGGCACGTTCAGGTTCAGGGCCGGTACCGTCAAGGCGACGAAACCGGCCACAACCGGAATCGGCATCCAAAGCAGGCCGGCGGTAAAGTAGGCCTTGAATCCTATGCCTTCCCGAAAGGCAAATGCCCGGCTCCACCAGACATTGGAATGAAATACCTCGCCGATACCGAACAATAGATTGTTGAACAGAAACATAATGGCGGCCGGCATTAGCAAGTTCAGTAATTCGGGGCGCTTGGACAATGCCGCCTGGTGCATGCGCTCGAAACCGACCTGGGTGATGGCCAGCCAGGCCAGTGCCACGATGCCGATCAGAATGATCAAGGTCTGAATGAAATCGGTACCTATCACTGCTTTGAGTCCGCCCAGCATGGTGTACAGTACGCAAACCGCCAGTATAACGCTCATACCGATGCGGTAGTCTATGCCGGTCAGTGCATTGACCAGCACCCCGCCGGCCATGCCCATCGATACCAGCCAACCGAAGGCATATAGCAGCGAGATCAGCAGAAATACCCGCCAGGTGAACCTGCCGTAGCGCATCCTGACGAAATCGCCGCTGGTGAAGCCGGTGGGCATCAACAGCCGGATCCGCCGCGCCAGCGGCGCAAACATCATCAAGCCCACCGCACCCAGCGAATAACCCAACATGCCCCAGATACCCATTTGGAACGCCAGTTGCGGTGCCGCCATCGTAGTGTTGCTGGTTACCCAGGTGGCCATCGCGGTGGCGGTACCCAGGGCCATGCCCACTTTGCGTCCGGCCAGCATGTAACCTTCCAGACCGGACGAGCGGCGTCCCAGATAGGCACCGAGTATCACCCACAGTACCGAAAAAGCGATCAAAATCAGCCAGCCGGTGGTGGGATCCAGCGATGCGCTTTGCATACCGTTCATGGCTCGACCACTTTTTGGATTTCAGCAATCGCCTCGTCCGTATCCATGACCCGGGCGTAACGGTCTTTCATGGTGGTGATGGTGGCTTTTTGCAGCTCGGGAGTCACCGTCGCGCAGCAATCGGCAATCAGGGTGACGTGAAAGCCTAGGTCGCAGGCGTCGCGGATCGCGGTGGAAACGCATTCGTTGCTGTAGACGCCGACCACGAACAGGCCGTTGACACCCATATTACGCAGGATGTATTCGATATTGGTGGCGTTGAATACGCCACTGGCGGTTTTGTTGATGACGATTTCGTTTTCTATCGGTGCCACCTGTTCCAGAAACTCGGCCTCCTTGGAACCCGGTGCCGCGTGCAACCCCAAGCGTTTATGACCGACACTGCGGTCGCGGCCGTCCTGGGTCAGCGACTGAATCCGGGTATGAATCACTTCCAGATGCAGCGCGCGAAAGGCGTCCTGCAATTTGCGTACGTTGGGCAGTACCGTGGTCTGCAGACGATCGAAATAGTATTCCTGCGCTTCGAGCGGTATGCCGGACGCGGTTACATCGGCGAACACGCCATGGCCGGGCGCGGCATCCAGGTATTGCAGGTCTATGCACAACAGCGCCGTGTGGTGGGCCTGTAGCGAGCGGGTGACGGCCGGCGTGTGAGTGATGGAGTTGCGGTATACGTCCCTTAACGGATCGATCTCCAGAAACGCCTGACTATCGGTCGTGCCGTTTTTTTCGTCTTGGTTTGTCATGATGTGCTCGCCAGTCGGCGTAATGTGTTCAATAAGGTGTTGGCGCCGGCCTCGATGTCGGCCCAGGCCGTCCATTCCGCGGCGGAATGGCTGCGGCCTTCCTTGCTCGGTACGAAGATCATCCCGGCCGGGGCAATGCCGGCGATGATCTGGGCATCGTGGGCGGCGCCGCTGGGTAGGTGGGTTGAGCTCAGGCCGGCTTTCTCCACCGATGCTTCGATAGCCTGAATAACCTGCGGCGCACAGCGCACGGGTGCCAATTCGCTCAATACCGCGAATTCGAATTTCAGGCCGCGGCGGCGGGCTATGGCCGATAAGGCACGGCTGAAGGCCTCGGCCAGCAATTTCAGGGTGGCGTCGTCGGCGTCGCGGACGTCCAGCGAAAAAATCACCTGGCCGGGGATGACATTGGCGGCGCCGGGAATCAGCTCGACCCGGCCTACGGTGGCGGTGCTGCGCGGACTACCGTATTCCTCCAGAATCCGGTCGATCTGGCCCGAGAATTCGGCCAGGCCCTGAAAGGCGTCGTTGCGCATATCCATCGGTGTGGTGCCGGCATGATTGGCGGTGCCGGTCAGGGTGATTTCCCATTTGAACAGGCCGGTGATGGCGTCGACCACCCCTATGCTGACCCCTTTGCGGTCCAGTACCGGACCTTGTTCGATATGCAGTTCCACATAAGCGTGGATGCTGTCGGGTGTGCGCTGCGCATGCAAGGCCTGTTCGGCGTCCAGTCCTTGTTGCGCCATGGCGTCGATCAAGCTGATGCCGTTCAGGTCGACGGCATGGCGAAGATAGTCCGGCGTCACCAGCCCGGCCATAGCCTGGGAACCGAACATGCCACCGAAGCGGCCTTCTTCGTCGGTGAAAGCCACTGCCTCCAGCGGTCGATGCAACGGCACATTTTCTGCCTGCAGCACCCGCAAGGCTTCCAGTGCGCAAACCACGCCCAGCGCGCCATCCAGATGGCCGGCGCCGGGTACCGTGTCGATATGCGAGCCGGCCATGACGCAGGGCGTTTTGCTGTCCCAATTCAAACGCGCGCTAATATTGGCCGCACCATCCTGATGCAGCTCCAGGCCGCTGTCGGCAATGCGTTGACACAACCATGCGCGGCCGGCCATATCGCCGGGGCTGAATGACATACGGTAGATGCCGTGGTCTTCACGGCGGCCGATACGGGCCAAGGTATCGACATCCTCGCGCAGGCGGCGGGCATTGACTTGTAGTTCGGGAAAAGTCATGGATTGTGCTCCGCGCCGCGAATAATCAATAACAACGTGGCGGCAAAAACCAACGCACCCAGGCCGAAAAACAACCAGGCGCGGGACAGCGGGTGGTGAGCCACTTTAACGGCAACGGTTTCGCTCCAGGGGCCGGTTTTGTCATCGCTAATAACGCGCGCCCGGTAATACCATGCTCCGTCCGGCATCCCGGAAATAACGCTGGCCCGGTCTTGGCCGCGATAGCGAAAACTGGCATCGGCAAATCCCGGGTTGTCGGCCTGCTGTAATTCGATGACGGGATTCATATCGGCGCTTTCCCAATTCAAGCGGAAGTAGCCGGCGGTTGCGGTTTGGGTATCGGTGAGCAAGCGCGGGGCCGGCTGCTGGGCCAGCGCAAGGCTGGGAAGCTGTAACAGCATCAGTAGGCCGGTAACGATACTGAAAAAGTTAAAATGGCATTGGAACAGCTTGGTCAAAAATGGCCTCATGTCACAGTGAGTTAATGGAAAAATCGAAAATACGTCATGATGATCTTGGCAAAAAATTACTTTGTGTCGAAATCAATTTTGACTGGATGTGGTTGCTGTGGTGAGTTGTTTGGTTACTATATTGCAGAAAAGTCGGGTTTTTTTCAAGGACGGAGCCAGAATATGATGTATTTAATTTATTACAGCCCTAAGTAATTTTGACTATATGCCCAATCACAACGACATTGCCGATCAGATCATCATCGCCTTGCGGCGCGTCATTCGCGCCGTGGATCTGCATTCGCGCACATTGGTGCAAAGCCACGGTTTGACCGGGCCGCAAGCACTGATTCTAAAGGCTTTGCCAATAAATCCGCTGCCGGTCGGCGAGCTGGCGGGGCGGGTCAGTCTGAGTGTGGCGACAGTGACCGATATTTTGAACCGCCTGGAGCAGCGCGGCCTGATTACGCGGGAAAGGGATGAACAGGACAGGCGGCGGGTATTGGTGGGCGCGACACCGGACGGTCTGGCATTGCAGCAATCGTCTCCGCCTTTGTTACAGGAGCGCTTCGTGCAGAGTTTGAATGCGCTGCAGGATTGGGAGCAAACCATGCTGCTGGCCTCGTTGCAGCGGCTCGGGGTCATGATGGGCGCCGAAAACATCGACGCCGCGCCGGTATTATCCAGCGGTTCCCTGCGCGCCACCGCCGAAGCCTTGGAAGAGGTTCTGGAGCCTTTAGGCCAGCAGGATGAAACGGGGACTGAATCTCAAATGCGGAGCGAGTGGGATTGAGGGGGCTTGAATATAGGTTTTGGGTAGTCTGGATGTGGCGAAGCGGAAACCGGGAGTTGCCAGCCAAAATCACCCGGATTCCATTGCATTGCATCCAGGCTACGCGGCTTGCTTTAGATTGTCACGTAACCGCTATTGCTGCAACGTGACCTATCAGTTGGCTAAGCCCTGAACGGTATCGTTGAGGCAACAACTCGTTTTGCAAGCGCCGTCCTACCGTTAACTTCTAAGAGTCTCAGTACGGCTAATTTTGCCAATACAGATGACAACGATGGACCCAATATGATTTTGGCTACTATTCTCTCCAGAGAAAGATCAGCGGAGAATGTTTTTGGTTGTGGGGCAACGTTTAATCTCAACTTGGGCTCAACTCCCCGATTCGTAATTGCATAACCAAGCATCTCACTTAGTGAAGCGGAAGGATCTCGCTCTTTCAGATAGACAACTCTCTACTCCCTTTCTTCGTCGAATCCCGGGTGCTTCGTGAAGAGCGAAAACAACTTAATTTTCTCAAGCCAGTAGTGCGCGACAGAAATAAGATCTCTGTCATTAAGGTCTCGCTCAGCAATCAACGATGCAATTTCATCAAGCCTCTCATTCAGCCTTGTCTTATGAGTCTCTGGAGTCATGTAGTCGACCTAGTCAATGATGAGTGGTGATTTTTCGTTCTTCTCAATCTTGGCTGGATCAAAAACTATTGCTACTCCTGTTCCATTAGCTCCATAGCCAGGCCATATCGATAAAATTCCATCATTATTTTCTGGTTTATGCTCAGCAAGACAGAACGCGTAGGTGTCAAATGCATGTTCGTTGTCGTAACGCGCAAATCGCTCTTTAAAATGGTTAAGCAAAACTTTTTGTTTCTCATCATTTCCACATGCCGTTTTGAGTCCCTGATGAGTGCGAAAGGCATGAGCTCCTTCGTGCATTCCAAATCGAAGTTCGTCCAGATCGTTGATTAAAAGAGGATTGGAGAACCTAATCTCATTGGTCTGAATAATCTTCTCCAATGCGCTTAATGAGGTGTAATGTGTAAACTGTAAACTGCTTGAAGAATTTAATTCAGTGGAAGGGGACGATGGTCATAAAAGCCTTTCTAATTCTTCATCTAGTGCCGTTTTCATCGCAGTGATGCGCTCTACTAGTAATTAAGTTTCTTGATTAGCATAAACCAATGTGTAAAACGACATTTGAAGTTCAGTCAAAGCAAAAATATTTATTGATTTAAGTAATACTTAAATCAAATCCGGTAATCTGTGTCGCCAAATTCACTTCTGCACCCGATTCCGCCTAGCTTCCATCGGGTCTTGCATCAACGGCCGATAAATCTCCACCCGATCGCCAGTTTTAAGCGCTTGGTCCGGCTTGCAGACCGAGCCGAAGATGCCGATTTTTTGTGCCGACAAATCAATCTCCGCAAACTGTTGCAAAATACCGGATGCCTGGATAGCCTGCTCGGCGGTGCTGCCGGCGGGCAGGGTAACTGCAATGATCACCTGCCGCTCGGGCGTGGCATAAGCCACTTCCACGCCAATCAATTCATCCGCCATAGACGACTTTGGCCCGCTGTGTGAACGAGCTGATCATGGTGTTGCAAATCTGGTTGAACACCGGGCCGAAGGCCAGGCTGGCAAAGGCGCTGGCGATTTCGAATTCCAGGTCCAGGGAGATTTTGCTGGCATCTTCGCGCAGCGGCATGAAGCTCCAAAAGCCTTCCAGGGACTTAAACGGCCCATCCAGCAAGCTGATGTGAATTTTTCCACCGCGATCCAGATAATTGCGGGTGGAGAAGGACTTGTGAAAGCCGGCTTTGGCGATTTGGATTTCGCCTTCTACGACATTGCCTTCGCGCTTTAAAACTCGGCTGCCGCTGCACCAGGGTAAAAATTTTGGATACGACTCAATGTCGTCGACCAGATCGAACATCTGCTGGGCGGAAAATTTTACCAGGGCGCTTTTTTGTACGACCGAGACCATTACAATACTCCGAGCACATGTAAAAATACTAAAAATACTGCTGCTGGCGAAACGTACTTGATCAAAAATTGCCAAGCTTGAAAACCTTCCGCCGGCAGTTCCAGTTCCTGCTCGGCGTGCTGGATTTTCATCATCCAGCCGGCAAACACGGCTATGGCCAAGCCGCCCAGCGGTAACATCAGGTTGGCGGTCAGGTAATCGAGCAGTTCGAACAAGTTCTTATCGAACAGCTTTATATCCGACCAGATGTTGAACGAAAACACCACCCCCACCCCCAATGCCCAGCAGGCTGTCCCTGACCAGACGCAGGCTTGATGGCGTTCGACATTTTTATTTTCCGCCAGCCAGGCCACGGCGGGTTCGATCAAGGAAATGGAAGACGACAATGCGGCAAAAAACAGCAGGATGAAAAACAGCAAGCCAAATAGCCAGCCGCCGCTCATGTGGCCGAAAGCCAACGGCAGGGTTTGGAAAATCAGGCCCGGGCCGGCGCTGGCTTCCAGATTGTTGGCAAACACCAATGGAAAAATGGCGATACCGGCCAGCAAAGCCACCACGGTGTCGGCGCCGGCAATGAAAAAAGTGGTTTTAACAATCGACACATGGTTGGGCAGATACGAACCGTACGCCATGATGGCACCCATACCCAAGCTCAAGGTAAAGAAGGCGTGGCCCATGGCGGTCAGTACTGCGTCGGCGTCTATCTTGCTGAAATCGGGGCTGAACAAAAAGTGCATGCCCTGTTCATAGGCGCCGGTCGACATGGCGTAACCCACCAGCAAAATCAAAATCACGAACAGGGTCGGCATCAAAAAACGTACGGCTTTTTCCAGACCGCCTTGCACGCCGCGCATCACCAGTTGCATGGTGATGATCATAAACGCCGTGTGCCAAAAAATTTGTTGGACCGGGCTGGCCATCAAATTTTCGAACAGGCGTTGAATTTCTTCAGCGTCGCTATTAATAAAGCTGCCGAAGAAGGCTTTGACGATGTAGGCCATGGACCAACCGGCGATGACACTGTAATACGCCAAAATCAAAAAGCCGGCGATCATCCCCGCCCAGCCGACATAATGCCAACGCGGATCGACGCCCGCTTCTTCGGAAAGTGAGCGCATGCTGTTGATAGGGCTTTGCCGGCCGCGCCGGCCCAGCATGATTTCGGCAATCATGATGGGAATGCCGAGTGCGGCTATGCATAACAAATAGACTACAACGAAGGCGCCGCCTCCGTTTTCGCCGGTGATATAAGGAAATTTCCAGATATTTCCCAGGCCGACCGCGGAACCTGTGGCGGCCAGAATGAATGCGAAGCGCGACGACCATTGGCCGTGAATGGATGGGTTTTTGTCCGTCATGGTGCGTTGCTCTGTTATTAAGTCGTTATTTTGTGGGCGGGTCGGGTAAAATAACAAAATTATTGTTTTCAGTCAGTCTAAAAAAATCGACACAACGCCATGGCAGCCAAAAAATCCAAAAAGGACAGCAAGCAAAACGACAATACCATTGCCGTCAATCGGCAGGCTTCCCACGAATATTTTATCGAAGAACAATTCGAGGCAGGGCTGGTATTGGAAGGCTGGGAAGTGAAAAGTCTGCGTGATGGGCGCATCCAGTTAAAGGAAAGTTATGTCGATATCCGCCGTGGCGAAGCCTGGCTGTGCAGTGCGCACATCTCGCCGATGCTGTCGGCTTCGACGCATGTTAATCCGGATGCGGTGCGGCGAAAAAAATTATTGTTGCACAGACGCGAATTGAGCCGTTTGATCGGTTCGGTGGAACGTAAAGGCTTTACCTTGATTCCGCTATCCATGTATTGGGTAAGAGGCCGGGCCAAGTTAAAAATCGGTTTGGCCAAGGGTAAAAAGTTGCACGATAAACGCGCTACCGCCAAGGATAAGGATTGGCAGCGTGAAAAGGCGCGGGTCATGAAGCATGGCTGATGCAGCCAATAACCCGGTCGGTTTGCTGAAGGTTGAGCACAGTCTGTTGCTGATTGTTGATATGCAAAGTCGATTGCTGGCGGCCATGCCGCTGTCGGAGGCGCAAGCCATGACGGACAATTCAGGCAGACTGTTGAAAGCGGCCGCGTTACTGGATGTGCCGGTGCTGTTGACCGAGCAATATCCCAAGGGCTTGGGACGTACGGCCGAAAGCGTCAAGCAAGTGTTGCCTGATGCCGCGCAATGTTTCGAAAAGACGGCATTCTCATGTTGCGGTAGCGCGGAATTTAAGCAGGCCTTGTGTGTAGGCTCTAAAAACCAAATCATCATTGCCGGCCAGGAAACGCATGTTTGTGTGTTGCAAACGGCATTTGATTTGTTGCGGCAGGGTTTTGAAGTATTTGTGGTCGAAGATGCGGTTTGTTCACGAGCGGTTCCGCATAAGCATAACGCTCTGAGGCGCATGCGCCAAGCCGGTGTCGGTATTGTCTGTCATGAGTCGGTGTTGTTCGAATGGCTGCGCGATGCGCGGCATCCCCAATTTAAAATGATTTCCGCGCTGGTGCGCTAGATTATTAGTTGACGAGATGAAAAATTTCACCCCATTACTCTGCGGGCTGGCGCTGGCCGCCGGATTATTCGGTTGTAGCGAGCCCGGCCCCGATATCGCTAAATTCGAAGGCTTTACGCAAGGCACTAGCTATCACATCAGTTATTGGTCGGAAACACCGGTGGATGCTAAGGCGCTGGAATCGTCGGTGAACAAGGCGTTGGCCGATATCGATAAAAATTTATCCAATTACCGGCCTGACTCGGTTATCGAGAAATTCAATGGTAATCCATCAGCTGATAGCCAATTCGTCGGCGATGAAATTGTGGCATTAATTAAGGTGGCGGGTAAAGTCGGTCACGCCAGTCAGGGTTGTTACGATCTGACGATCAAGCCTCTGTTCGATTTATGGGGTTTTCAAGGCGACGCACTGAGCATACCCGATGAGGCAGTGTTGCAAAATGCCCGGGCGGAAATCGGCTTGGATAAAGTCGCGGTGGTCGACGATACCCATTTGCGGAAGCCCGCCGGTGTTCGCATAGATGTATCCTCGGTGGCGCAGGGTTACAGCGTGGAAAAAATTAGCCGGATTATGGAACGGCAGGGCGTACCTAACTACCTGGTTGAAATCGGCGGCGAACTGAAAACGCACGGTCACAAACCGGATGGTTCGGCCTGGCGCATCGCGGTGGAAAAACCGTTACCGGGCGAGCAGCGGTTGCTGAAAGTGTTGACCGTACCCAAGGACCAGCCGTTTGCGGTGATGACCTCGGGAACTTATCGGCACTATTTCGATGTCAATGGTCAGCGCTATAGCCATATTCTCGATGCACGCACCGGCAAGCCGGTGACGCATGATTTGGTGGCGGTCACGGTGTTGCATGAAGATCCTACCGTTGCCGACGCCTGGTCGACCGCTTTACTTTGCGTGGGTCAGCAGCAAGGCATGCAGCTGGCTAACGAGGAACACCTGAAAGTCTTGTTTATTCAGCAGCAAGGTGATGCTTTAGTGGAAACCAAGTCGCAAGCTTTAGAGGCTAGCGGTCTATCGTTTGAATGAGCCGTGTTTGAGCGTGGTAGTATCGCGGCAGGTTTTTCAGGGGGAACCGATGTTTGATTTAACCGATAATTTGCTGTTTTCCGTGCATGGCGGCGCCGATTCAGGCGGCGGTGTGGCGGGTACGGTGGCGGGTTTACTTAGTTTTGTGGAAGGTTTGCTGGCATTATCGCCGGCGGAGGTGTTTGCCAGACTGATGCCGGGGGTGTCCGCGCTGGAAAATCTACATCCTATGTTCGTGCATTTTCCGATTGCCTTGCTGCCGCTGTTTTTCCTGTTGGATGTAATCGGCACCCTCGCCAATAAACCCGATTGGCAGCGGGTTGCCGGTTGGTTTTTATATATTGGCGCGCTATTTGCCGGATTTACGGTAGCCGCCGGCCTAATTGCCGCCGGCGAGGTTGCACATGGCGGCGATGTGCATGAAATTATGGAAAATCATGAGCATTTAGGGATTTCGGTGTTTGCGCTGGCGACAATACTGGCGGTTTGGCGCTGGGCGGCCAAAGGGCGGGTTTCCGGTCCCGCCAACACCTTATATTTAATCTGTGCCGCCATTCTGGCTGTGTTGTTGCTGTTGACAGCCGATTTTGGCGGATTGATGGTTTATAAGTACGGTGTTGCAGTAGAGCCCGTGTCGGAAATGAATAAAGAAGCTGCGGCCCGCCACCAGCATGGGGAAGGAGTCTCCGGGCTCGATGCTCCGCGGATATCGGAGGATGACGATGAACAGCCTGAACATCGGCACGACCACCACGACCACAGTCATTAATGGCTAAAATTTCGGGTTTGATTTTTCAGGTTTTTTTGCAGGTTTAGATCATGAATTTATTAGCTTGTGTGGTATTCTAGCCGGCCTTTTTTGTGAGGCTTTTTATGCGTACCCGCGTTAAAATCTGTGGCTTTACCCGGGCGGAAGATGCATTGGCGGCCGCGAGGCTGGGTGTTGATGCGATTGGTTTGGTGTTTTATTCCCAGAGTCCGCGTAATGTGTCAATTGCCAGGGCCGCGGAAATAACCCGGGTTTTACCGGCTTTTGTTAGCGTGGTGGGGCTGTTTGTGGATGCCGAGCCGGACTGGGTGAGGGATGTGTTGGCCGAGATCAACATCGATTGCTTGCAGTTTCATGGCAACGAATCGCCTGAAGACTGTCGGCTGTATGCCAAGCCATATATCAAGGCAATTCGCATGCGGCCGGGCGTCGACCTGGATGATATTCAGGCACAATACGCCGACGCGGCGGGTTTATTGCTGGATGCCTATCATTCCGACGTGCAAGGTGGAACAGGCAATGGGTTTGACTGGGAACTGATTACCGGAAATCTGTCATTACCGTTGATACTGGCGGGAGGATTGTCGCCGGAAAACGCGGCGCTGGCTGTGCAGCAAGTCAGGCCGTATGCACTGGACGTGAGTAGCGGCGTGGAAGCCGGCAAGGGCATCAAGGATGCGGAAAAAATGGCTGCCTTTATAAGAAAAATTAATCAAACGACTTAAATAACTATGACAGACAAATACGATATGCCGGATGCTCGGGGCCACTTCGGGCCTTATGGGGGTATCTTTGTAGCGGAAACGCTGATGCCGGCTATAACCGAACTGAATGAAGCGTATCAACGCTATTTAGTCGATCCGGAGTTTATCGCCGAACTGGATGCCGATTTAAGAGATTACGTCGGCCGACCCTCGCCGCTTTATCATGCTCAGCGTTGGAGCCAGCACCTGGGCGGCGCGCAAATTTATCTGAAACGGGAAGACCTGAATCATACCGGGGCGCACAAGGTTAATAACACGGTTGGTCAAGCTCTACTGGCCAAACGCATGGGTAAAACCCGCATCATCGCCGAAACCGGTGCCGGCCAGCACGGTGTGGCCACTGCAACCGTGGCCGCGCGACTGGGGCTGGAATGCGTGGTTTACATGGGGGCGGTTGATGTAGCCCGTCAGGCGTTGAACGTTTATCGCATGAAATTGTTGGGCGCCACCGTGGTGGCGGTTGAATCCGGCTCGAAAACCCTGAAAGACGCCCTCAACGAAGCATTGCGCGATTGGGTGACCAATATCGATAACACCTTTTATATAATTGGCACCGTGGCGGGCCCGCATCCTTATCCGGCCATGGTGCGAGATTTTCAAACCGTGATCGGCCGCGAAGCCAAACAACAGTGCGTCGATCAGGCCGGTCGTTTGCCGGATGCCTTGGTGGCTTGTGTCGGCGGCGGTTCGAACGCGATCGGCTTGTTCTATCCGTTTATCGATGACAAGTCCGTGAAAATGTATGGTGTCGAAGCGGCGGGCGATGGTATCGAAACCGGTCATCATTCCGCGCCGTTATGTGCCGGTCGTCCAGGTGTGTTGCACGGCAACCGTACCTATTTGATGGCGGACGACGATGGCGAAATTATCGAAACTCATTCCATTTCCGCCGGTCTGGATTATCCCGGTGTCGGTCCCGAGCATGCCTGGTTGAAGGATACCGGACGGGCCAATTACGTTAATATCACCGATGACGAAGCCTTGGCGGGTTTCCATGCGCTAACACGCATGGAGGGCATTATTCCGGCTTTGGAATCCAGTCACGCCTTGGCTTACACCATGAAGCTGGCCCCGACCATGCGCAAAGATCAAATCATTATCGTTAATTTGTCCGGACGCGGTGACAAAGACATGCACACTATTATGCAACGCGAGGGGATCAGTTTATGAGTCGCCTTGCCAACAAATTTGCCGAGCTGAAAGCCTCGGGCCGTAAAGCGTTAATTCCGTTTGTTACCGCCGGCGATCCGTATCCCGAGTTCACCGTGCCGCTTTTGCACGAGATGGTGGCGGCCGGCGCCGATGTCATCGAATTGGGCGTGCCATTTTCCGACCCGATGGCCGACGGCCCGGTGATCCAACGCGCCAGCGAACGCGCCCTGGCGCACAAGGTTGGCTTGCGCAAGGTTTTGAGCATGGCCATGGAGTTCCGTAAAACCGATCAAGCCACGCCGTTGGTTTTGATGGGCTATTTGAACCCCATAGAAATGATGGGCTATGAAGATTTTGCCAATGCCGCGCAACGCGCGGATGTGGATGGTGTGTTGACGGTGGATTTGCCGCCCGAAGAAGCCGTGGATTGCGTAGCTTTGCTGCGCGAGCGCGGGATTGATCAGATTTTTCTGCTGGCGCCCAATAGCGATGCCGAACGTATCGCTAAAATGGATGCGGTAGGCAGCGGCTATTTGTATTATGTATCTTTGAAAGGCGTGACCGGGGCCGGCCATTTGAATACCGAGGACGTCAAGGAAAAGCTGGAATTGATCCGGGCAAATACCGTCCTGCCGGTAGGGGTCGGTTTTGGGGTGAAAGACGCCGATACCGCCAAAATCGTCGCGAATTTGGCCGACGGCGTGGTGGTGGGAAGTGCCTTGATCAGCAAAATCGAAGCCAATCTGGATGAGCCCGAGCAGGCTAAAAACCAGATTATTGCCTTGTTGAAATCCATGCGCACGGCGATGGATAGTTAAGAATTCAAGCGGAGTAGACAACGAATGAGTTGGTTTGAAAAATTAGTACCGTCTGTCATCAGAACTGACAATTCGGAAAAAAAGACCACCGTACCGGAAGGCTTGTGGAACAAATGTCCACGCTGCGATGCGATTTTGTTTAATGCGGAATTGGTTAAAAATGCCAGTGTTTGTCCGAAATGCAATCACCATTTACGTATTAATGCCCGCACCCGGTTGGATTTATTCCTGGACCCGGAAGGCCGGTTTGAGATCGGCGCGGGCTTAAAGCCTAGCGATCCTTTGAAATTTAAAGACAGCAAACGCTATAAGGACAGAATCAGTCAGGCGCAAAAGCAGAGCAATGAAAATGATGCGCTGGTCGTGGTGAAAGGCGCGTTAAAAGGGCAGGGCATTGTAGCGGCCGCGTTCGATTTTACCTTTATGGGCGGTTCGATGGGCTCGGTCGTTGGCGAACGTTTTGTGCGGGGCGTCAATGAAAGCTTGGCGTCACGGGTACCGTTCATCGTGTTCACCGCCAGCGGTGGTGCCAGGATGCAGGAGTCGTTGTTTTCCTTGTTTCAAATGACTAAAACCAGCGCGGCCTTGACTCGTCTGGCGGACGCCGGCATACCTTACATTTCCTTTATGACCGATCCGACCATGGGCGGTGTATCGGCCAGTTTGGCCATGTTGGGCGATATCAATGTAGCCGAGCCGGATGCTTTGATCGGTTTTGCCGGGCCGCGCGTGATTGAGCAAACCGTGCGGGAAAAATTACCCGAGGGTTTTCAGCGTAGCGAATTCTTACAAGAACACGGCGCGATCGATATGATTATCGATCGCAGAGACATGCGCGATAAAATTGCCAGTATCCTGTCCATGTTGTTTCCGAATGTGGTCCACAGCCAACCAGTCCCCGAACAGCCTGCCGAAGTCATCGAAAGCGAAATATTCGTCAATTAGCCTGCGATGGCACGCTTTACAGCGCTGGAAGACTGGCTTGCCTGGCAGGAGCAATCTCATCCACGGCCGATAGATTTGGGTTTGGAGCGGGTGGCGGGGGTTTTTTCGCGGCTTGCCGTCAAGCCCAAAAAAATCCCCACCATTACGGTTGCGGGGACTAACGGCAAAGGTTCTTGCGTGGCGTTTCTGGAAGCCATATACCGTGCGCAAGGCTATAAGGTGGGCGCCTATACTTCGCCACACATATTGCGCTACAACGAGCGAATTCGGGTCGATGGACAACCCGCGGCCGATGAGGATATTTGTGCTGCCTTTGAATGTATCGATGCTGTACGGGCCGATACCAGTTTGAGTTATTTTGAATTCAGTACTCTGGCTGCGCTGGATGTTTTCAGCCGGGCCAAGGTCGACGTGCGGATTTTGGAAGTGGGTTTGGGCGGACGCTTGGATGCCGTCAATATCGTGGATGCCGATGTGGCTTTAGTTACCACCATCGCGATTGATCATGTCGACTGGCTGGGCGACACCGTGGAAGCCATCGGGCGGGAAAAAGCCGGTATTTTCCGCAGCGGCGTGCCGGCCGTGATAGGCGATCAACAGGTTCCCGGGTCTTTATTGCAAGCCGCCCGGGAAAAGCGGGCCGAGCTGATGCAAATCGGTTTGGTGTTTCATTATGAAACGCAAGCGCATGCCTGGGCTTGGTGGACGGATCAGCTAAAATTAACCGACTTGCCGTTGCCCGCGTTGCAAGGCGAACACCAGTTTCGTAATGCTTCTGCCGTGATTATGGCCGTGATGTGTTTACAAGCAGTCCTGCCGGTCGAGCCGGCGGCTATTTGCCGGGGGGTACGGGAAGCGCATTTAAACGGGCGCTTTCAACTGATAGCCGGAGAAACGCCTGTATTATTGGATGTCGGGCACAATCCGCAGGCCGTGCAAACGCTGTTGAGCTATTTGCAGAGTTATTTTCCGGAAGTCAAAATTCATGCGGTATTCGCGATGATGAAAGACAAGGATATTCCCGGCGTATTGGCCATGATGCGGGACAGGGTGGATCATTGGTATTTAGCGCCATTAAAGAATCCGCGTGCCGCGAATGTAGAATTATTGAATCGTTATTTTCAGCAACAAGACATTAAGAACGTGAACAAAGGATACACCGACTTTGCCAGCTGTTTCGAAGCGGCCCAAAGCGCAGCCAGGTCCGGCGAGTTAATCCTGATTTTCGGTTCGTTTTTTTTGGTGTCCGAGTATTTATCCCAATTTGCCTAGAGGTGATCAACATGGATCAAGAGTTAAAGCAACGATTGATTGGCGCCGCTGTCATTACGGCACTGGCAGCCATTTTTGTACCGATGCTATTCGATGACCCTATCGATGAATCGGGTAAGAGCATTAATGAATTGAAAATCCCGGAATTGCCCGCCAAGGCGCAAGACGTGGAAATTATGCCGTTGCCGGAAAAAGTCGAGGATGTGGCGACTTTGGCCGAAGAAAAAAAACCTGACGCGCCGGCTGTGGTTTACGAAGCAGACGAAGAAGCCGATCTGGAACCGTCTCGGCCGCTGACGCGTATCACTGCAAAGGAAACCGCCGCACCGCCGGCCCCTCCCATCAAATTTGTCGAACCCGATGCGGAGGAAGAGGATGTTGCGATTCAGGCTGCACCGGTTGAATCCAAAGCCCAACCGCTAAAACCCGCGCCTGCGGTGGAAGCGCCGGTTAAAGCGGTAAAACCGGCGGTTGTCGAGCCGCCCGCCAAAACAACCGCTGCCGCTGAAAACGCGGTGACCCGCTTATATCTGAATGCCGGCAGCTTCAGCCAATTGTCTAATGCGCAAAGCTTATTGGACACGCTTAAAAAACAAGGCTTTGCGGCTTCGATAAAAGAGGTGGCCACCGAAAAGGGCAAAATCTACAAGGTCAGGGTCGGTCCCATGCTGGATAAAGCCAGGGCCCAGGCGGTCAAATCCAAGCTGTCTCAAATTAATATCAACAGTTTTGTTACGGGTGATGAATAACGGCTTCGGTTTCATTTTAGCCGGGTTTAACCGTGCTTGACAGCTTGTCCATGGATAAGATGATTTGGGTTGATTACGCCATTAGCGGATTGATCCTGGTGTCGGCGGTGATCGGTTTGCTACGCGGGTTCATCAAGGAAGCCTTTGCCTTGACTATCTGGGTGGTCGCTATTTGGGTAGGTATGTATTACAGCCGTGATTTCGCGGTGTTGCTGCAAAGTACCATCAGTTATCCGTCGGCCCGTATCGCCGCCGCTTTTGGTCTTCTGTTTTTTATGACCCTGCTTTTGGGGGCCCTGATCAGTTTTATTCTGAATCAATTAATCGAAAAAACCGGCTTAACCGGCTCCGACCGTATATTAGGCATACTATTTGGTGTGTTGCGCGGTGCGGTATTGGTATCGGTTTTAGTGATGCTGGGGGGGATTACGCCATTACCCGAAGATCCATGGTGGCAGCAATCTTTGTTGATTCCGCCGTTTCAATCTCTCGCCGTTTGGCTGAAAGATCACATCCCGTCAGATCTGGCGGGCTATATCCATTTTCGTTAGCTATTTAGGTTTGTTATGTGTGGTATTGCCGCGATTGTTTCCAATCAAAATGTCAATCAGGATTTGTATGATGCCTTAACCGTATTACAACATCGGGGACAGGATGCCGCAGGGATTGCCACCTGTGAGGGTGCGCGTTTGCATTTGCGTAAGGAAAATGGCTTGACCCGGGATGTGTTTTCTAACAAGGAAATGCTGAAATTGAAGGGCACCATGGGGATTGCCCATGTCAGATACCCGACCGCGGGCTGTACCAGTTCAGAAGAAGCGCAACCTTTTTATGTCAATTCGCCCTTCGGTTTGACGCTGGCGCATAACGGCAATTTGACCAATACCGAAGAATTGAAAATTCAAGTGTTCGTCGACGATCAACGGCACATCAACACCGAGTCCGACTCGGAAGTACTGCTTAACGTGTTTGCGCATGAGCTGCAGCAGGCCGGTAAGCTGACCTTGACGGTCGAGGATGTGTTCAAGGCCGTCAGTGTGGTGCATAAACGTTGCCGCGGGGCTTATGCGGTCGTGGTGATGATTGCCGGTTTTGGTATTTTGGGCTTTCGCGACCCGCATGGGATACGCCCCATCGTGTTTGGCGAGCGTAAAACCGAGGATGGCACCACGGATTATATGATCGCTTCGGAAAGCGTGGCGCTGGACGTACTGGATTTCAAATTAATCCGGGATATTGCCCCTGGCGAAGCGGTGTTCGTCGAAGCGGCGGGTAAGCTGCACATCAAACAATGCGCGGAAAAGACCAACCATTGCCCTTGCATATTCGAGTATGTCTATTTTGCCCGTCCCGATTCGATTATCGACAACATATCCGTCTATAAAGCTAGAATGCGGATGGGTAAAAAACTAGCCAAAAAGATCGAAAAAGAATGGGGCAATCATGATATCGATGTGGTGATACCTATTCCCGATACCAGCCGCACCTCGGCTTTAGTGATCGCGCATGAGTTGGATGTTAAATTTAGGGAAGGGTTTATGAAAAACCGCTATATCGGGCGCACCTTCATTATGCCGGGCCAGAAAATGCGTAAAAAATCGGTCAAGCAAAAACTGAATGCCATTCCCCTGGAGTTCAGAGGTAAGAATGTGTTGCTGGTGGACGATTCGGTGGTACGCGGTACGACTTCCGAACAGATTATTCAGATGGCGCGCGATGCCGGGGCTAAAAAGGTTTATTTTGCCTCCGCGGCGCCGCCGGTGCGCTATCCGAATGTATACGGCATCGATATGCCGGCCGCCCATGAATTGATTGCGCATGGCCGCACCGAGCTGGAAGTTTGCAAAGCCATAGGCGCGGACAAGTTGATTTACCAGGATCTGGATGATCTGATCGATGCGGTGGGTAAGGGTAACCCTAATATTAAACAGTTCGATACCTCCTGTTTTAGCCATGAATACATTACCGGCGATATTGATGACGACTACTTGGCGCGTATTGAAGCGTTACGAAACGATGGCGCGCAGGAACAGCGTAATGCTCCATTAGCTGCCGCGCAAAAATAGCGGGATAAAGTTATGACAGATATTGATTGGCAGGAATATTCCCTGGAAACCCAGGCTATCAGAGCGGGGCATCGGCGGACGCATGAAGACGAACACAGTATTCCGATTTTTGCCACGTCCAGTTATGTGTTCGAATCCGCCGAGCAGGCTTCTTTGCGGTTTACCGGCAAGCAACCGGGTAATATCTATTCGCGCTTTACCAACCCTACCGTAAGCGCTTTTCAGGAACGGCTGGCCTTGATGGAGCGGGGAGAACGCTGTTTGGCGTTTGCATCCGGCATGGCGGCGATCATGGCGGTGGGGATGGCCTTGTTAAAGGCGGGCGATCATGTGGTGTGTTCGCGTAGCGTGTTCGGCAATACGGTACTCACCTTTCAAAACTATTTCGGCAAATTCGGTGTGAGCTGCGATTTTGTCAGCTTGACGGATCTGTCCGCCTGGGAAGCGGCCATTCAACCCAATACCCGGTTTTTGTTTTTGGAAACCCCCTCAAATCCGCTGATTGAAATTGCCGATATCCAGGCATTGGCCGATATTGCGCATGGTCATGGTTGCCTGTTAGTCGTGGATAATTGTTTTTGCACCCCGGTGCTGCAGCAACCGCTGACCCTGGGTGCGGATCTGGTGGTGCAATCAGCCACCAAATTCATCGACGGACAGGGGCGTTGCGTGGGCGGAGCCGTGATCGGCAGTGAAGAGCTGATCGAAAAGGACATTTACCCTTATCTGCGTACCGGCGGCGCCTGCATGAGCCCGTTTAATGCCTGGGTATTTTTGTCCGGCTTGGAAACGCTGGCTATACGCATGAAAGCGCATTGCGACAATGCTTTTATATTAGCCGCATGGCTGGAAGCCCAGCCTGCCGTCACCAAGGTACATTATCCGGGTTTGGAGTCTCATGCCCAGCACCAGTTGGCCAGACGGCAGCAAAGCCATTTCGGCGCGGTGGTCAGTTTTGAACTGACCGGCGGCAAGGAGCAGGCCTGGCGGCTGATCGATGCGACCCGCATGTTATCGATTACCGCCAATCTGGGCGATGTAAAAACCACTATCACCCATCCCGCCACAACGACTCACGGCAGGTTGAGTCCCGAGGCGAGGGCGGAAGCCGGAATTTCGGACAGTCTGGTCAGAATGTCGGTTGGTCTGGAAAATATCGACGATATCAAGGCTGATTTATTAAGGGGTTTGTAGGGGTAGCGAATGGAATTTGCCAAGAATGTGCTCTCCGACAATGTCAGGGTATTGAAAAGCCAAGTTTCCAAAACCGCTTATCAAGGTGTAGCCATCGCAATTTCCAGCATTATTCTCGCCACGCTCGGCGTCAGTCTTTATCAAACCGGCGCTATCAGCCTGGATAGCGTTGTTAAAGCCCAATCCGATAACTATGGTCTCTGGGTATTGGATTGCATACCGTTTGTTTTCGGGTTTTGGGGGCAGTATTCCAGCTCGATCATAGCCTATCAGGCTGGTGCGATGATCTTCGATCAGACGCATGAATTGCGGGCGCATGCCGAGTCGATGGAAAAACAGGCCAATTACTCCGCAACCCATGATATTGCTACCGATTTACCTAATCGGGCGTTATTTTACGATCGGGTTGAGCAAGCCATTCTATCGGCCAACAATCAAAATAAATTACTATCGATTTTATTGGTGGAGTTTGCCAATTTTAAGGAAGTTTATGATACGTTGGGACGCAACAGCAGCGATTTAATCTTGAAGCAAATCGCCACCCGCTTGCAAAGCGTGGTGCTGGGTAACGACAGCGTCGCCCGTATCGACGGTAATATTTTTAGTGTATTGGTGCCTGCCACTGAAAACGAAAATGCCGGGGTCATGTTGGCCAAGAATGTCCAGGTCGCCTTGGAATCGCCGTTTAAGGTGGAGCGGTTGAGTCTGTCCATTCATGTCAACATCGGCATAGTCAACTTTCCCGAGCATGGCGAGGATGTCGACACCTTGGTGCAAAAAGCGGGCGTGGCGCTGTTTATGGCGGGCAAGTCTCATGAAGGTTACTCGGTTTATACCTCGTCATTTGACGATCATAGTCCAAGACGTTTGACGCTGATGAGCGAACTGCGCCAAGCATTGGAAAGGGAAGAATTGCAGATTTACTACCAGCCTAAAGTCTGCATAAAAACCGGCCGGTTATATGGCGCCGAGGCCTTGGTGCGATGGAATCACCCCAAGCATGGTTTTGTTCCGCCCGATGAGTTTATTCCCATGGCGGAAAGAACCCGCATGATCAAGCATTTGACCTTGTGGGCATTAAAGCAGACCTTTAGGCAGTGTGCCGAATGGCACCGGCAGGGTTTGGATTTGACTATTTCCGTCAACTTGTCGGCGCGGGATTTGCATGATCCGGAGTTGCCGGACATCGTTGCCGGCCTGGCGGCCGCTTCCGGGATCCAGCCCTCCTGGATGATGTTGGAGATTACCGAGAGTTCCATCATGACCGATCCGCAACGAAGTCTGGAGATTATTCAGCGTCTGCATGATATGGGCTATAAACTTTCAATTGATGATTTTGGTACCGGTTATTCGTCATTGGCCTATTTGAAAAAAATGCCGTTGACTGAGTTGAAAATCGATAAATCCTTCGTAAGCGACGTGCTAAAAAGCGAAAACGATGCGGTCATCGTTAAAGCCACTATCAATCTGGCCCACAACTTGGGTTTGCAGGTCGTTGCGGAAGGCGTGGAAAACCAGCAAGTCATGGTGCTACTGGATAGTTATGCGTGCGATCTGGCGCAAGGCTACTTTTTAAGTAAACCGATTGCATTGGAAAATTTTAATGAATGGATGCGTTCCGACTCGGCAAAATTTATTCATCCCAAATCCAATTGATGCGTACTGGATCACCGACTGATCTAAGCGCGGAATGTAAAAATAAGCTATCTTTGATGCACCCATCGATATACACGAGATTTTCACCATGTTTCAAGAACGAAAAGAATATAGAAAAAATTTCAACGCCATTGGTCAGTTGAATGTAGGAGGTGAAACCTTGCAGTTCAATTGTTATGACGTGTCCGTCAAGGGTGCCATGATTGAACTGATACCCGGACATCTTTTAGCGACGGTCGAGGATTTTGAACACTTGCTGTTCGAAGACAATCGGGCGGAAGTGTTTATTGAAGAACTGATGCTGGCCGGGGAAGTCAGCATCGTCTGGGTGCGGGAAGAACGCGGCAGAATTTTGATGGGGTTGGAGTTTGAGTCCGTGGTGCATAACGCCGAGAAATTATGGCTGAAACGGCGCGGCTACCGCAAAACCGAGCCTTTTACCGCCGAGCTATTCATCGATAAGGACCGCTTACATGTAGAAGGCATTAACCGGTCGACCAAAGGTCTTTGCGTAAAAATGTTGGTTCAGCATCCGGCCGTTAAAGTGAATGCGCCGGTTAAGTTACAGATCAAGGAATTCGGTCTGGTGGCCTTGGGTAAGGTGGTTTGGGTTAGTTCCGCGGATGAGTCTACCTTGATCGGCTTGCAGATCATCTCAATCAGCTGAGCGGGATTTCAAACCTGCAGCAAAGGGTCTAGCTGCTTTTGCATATCGAGGGCGTGTAAATCGTCAAAACCGCCGATATGCCGTTCGCCGATAAATATTTGCGGTACTGTCCTACGTTTGGTTTTTTCCATCAATTCCTGACGCAATCCAGGCTCTGAATCGACATCGATTTCGCTGTAGCTTGCGCCCTTGCGCTCGAATAATTTCTTGGCCATCGTGCAATATGGGCAAAGCCGACCCGTATAGATAATGATTTCAGGCATAGTTTAAATTAATAAATTCTAATAAAGATGATATTCTAACCAGCATTCTGGCTTTGCTCAATAGCCAATGCATGGGCCAACGGGATTAATAATGTTTGGGCGGCGCTGGCGAGCGAGTCGCCAAAGGCAACGATGCCGTCCTCGTGGCCGAGCATACTGAAAATGGGTAGGTTATTCAGTTGTCCGGAATTAAAAAGCTGCTCAACTGCTTCAGTCATCTCTATGCTGCCATAGGCAATCTCAGCCCGAGTGTATGGCAAATCCAATCGGTGAGTGTGCCGCCAAATTTCAGGACAATGCACATGTATTACGGCTTGAGCCTCGGGCGCTAACGCATAGATACTGGCATGGGTTAATGCTTCCGAGGATGGCCTGCTGGGACCGCGCGAACGGATAGTATTGAGTTTTGCAGAAGCCGTTTCAACAATGGCAAAATGTTCGCGGTTAAGGCAAGCCAGATGTCCTGTTTGAGTGGCGGATATCAAAAAACTATTTCGGCCGGGCGTCAGTCGTTGGCTGATATTACCGTATCCGAGGCCATGATACTTTTCCGGTTTTTGTCCAATTATCCCTAATCTAAAGAATAGGCCGCGCCAGCCGTTGATGGGGCCAATATCGATTGAAGGCAAAAGCTCGCTTTGATGATGCTCAAGCCGATATTTGATGACGCCTTCTAGTTCAGACATGTTATTTTCTTTCCCATTGTTTATTTTCCGTCTGGTTTTCAAATACATGAGTTTTAATACTTGCAAATATGGCTTGTCGCTTGGGTTGATAGCGTTTTTATTCAGTGTAAACCTAGCTTGGGCCGGGAATCAAAAACAGGCTGTAAAAAGTATCACGTTGGACGAGATTCAGCAGCGGATAGCGTCTATTAAAGATAGGCAAAACATATCGGAAGAACTGAAAAATCGCATTCTTGCCGCTTATCAGGAAAGTGACGATAACCTAAGGCAAGTGCAGCGCCAGGAAAATCTAGCCGAAGACTTTAAACGCTCCACAAGAAATCTGCCGCTGGATTCCAAGCAGTTGCAGTTGCAAATCAATGAGACTGAAGCGTTGCTGAGGCAGCGCAAATCGGAAAAACTTAGCTCATTTCCGGTTGACGAGCTTGAGCAACGTTTGGTGATTGAAAAAACCCGGCTCAGCGATTTGGATGCCGAAATTGCCAAAAACGAAGGACTGATCACTGAATTGATGAATAGTCCGCAATCCATTCGGGAAAAAACGGCCGAAATAAAAACCAAGCAATCGGACGCTCTACAAGAACAACAGCGACTGGCCAGCAAGAATACTGAAAATTTGTTGGAGAAAGAGGCACGGCAAATTCAGGTGGAAACGCGTCTAAGATTGTTCAATAGCACTTTGAAAATGCTGGGACTGGAAAGTATTAGCGATCCCTTGCAATTACAGCTGCAAAAGGACCGCATGCACCTTTTAAGTTTACAGCGGGAAAGGCAGATGTTGCTAATCGGTGAACTGGATGCCTATCTGCTGGAAAGGCGCCAACAGGAAATCGATAGGGAGCAGGCTGAATTGCTGTTAGCCGAAAAGGAAGCGGAAGGCAAGCACCCTTTGATTCGGGAAGCGACCAAGGAAAACATGCGCTTCAACCGGGATTTGCAGGAAGTCAATAAGAATATCGAGCGCTACCAAACTCAAAAAAATGAACTGGATACCCGCTCGCAACAAATAGAGAAAGATTTTCAAAGTGCCGAGCAAAAAATCAGTCTGGCGGGTTTGAGTCCGGCTTTGGGAAATTTACTGAGAGAGCAGCGCCGCAACCTTCCGCAACGCAAGCAATACAACAACCTGAATAACAACATTCAAACGGAAATTGCCGCGGCTAGCTTGGAAATGTTCAAACTCGATGAAGTCAAAAAGCAGCTGATGGACGTGAATCAGGCTTTGCTTAGCCGTTTGGAACAACAATTACCGGCTAATGTTGATCCGGCTGAATCGTTGCGGATCAGAACCGAGCTGCGCATGTTGTTGAACGACCAGAAAGATCTGGTTGGGCGTCTGGCCTTGGCTTACAGCGACTATGCTCGCTTATTGGGCGATGTCGATTTTGTCTTACAACAAATGCTGAACGGAGCCGACCACTTCGGTGCTTATCTGGATCAGCGCTTGTTGTGGGTGCCAAGTGCGCCGGTGATCACCCAAGCTTATTTAACCAATATCTTTCATTCCGCGGTGTGGTTTTTTGCACCGTCCAACTGGTTGCATGCGGTTGAAAATCTGATCCAGGGCTTGGAAACCTATCCGGTGTTTTTGCTGGCTTTGGTCTTTGCCGTCATCGTTTTATATTGGCGGTATAGGAATGATTTAAAACAGCGCTTATTGGCGATATTGAGTAAATGCAGTTCCAATCAATATTTGGTGAATTTTAGCCAAACGTTAAGCAGTTTGGGTTTTATCCTGCTGTTGTCGTTGCCTATGGCGTTATTAATGGTGTGGACGGCTTGGGTGATGACCTTGACCGGCAATGCGGATGCCTTTAGCCGTGCCGTGGCCGCCGGATTGATAGCCGCCGCGGTGCCGTTGGCGATAATGCAGTTTTTTTATCGAATGCTCAAACCGGAAGGTGTGGCGGAGTTGCTGTTTCACTGGCAAAAGCGTTCGGTGCAATTGCTGTACAGTCAAATTAAGTGGGTGCGTTTCATCATCATTCCGGCGGTATTTATCGTCAGCATGGCCAATACCAATTTGTTTTCGGAGCAAAGCCACGCGTTGGGCAGAACCGCGCTAATTATTATGATGATGACGATGTCTTATATTTTTCATCGCTTTACCCACCCGCTGACCGGTTTGGCTAAATCGTTTTATACCTATTCCGATAACTGGCTCAGTCGTTTTCGCTATATCTGGTATCTGATAGCGACTTTGGCGCCCTGGGTTGTGATTGGGTTTGCAGTAATGGGTTATTACCAAAGCGCGTTGGAGTTGGAAAATAAGTTGATTATCACCTTGCGTCTGGTGTTTATCACGGCTTTGTTTCACGCGCTGGTTTTGCGTTGGCTGACGGTAACCAAGCGCCAGCTAGCGTTGCAAAATGCTCGGCAGAAACGCAAGCAAGCCGATCAGGTTAATGTGAATACCGGCGCGGAAGGGGCTTATGTGCAGGAAGAAACCCTGTTGGATCTTTCCAAAATTAATCAGCAAAGTAATAAATTGTTGACGACCGTGGTTGCGGTGACATTAACCGTCGGGGTCTGGATGATTTGGAAGGACATCTTGCCGGCATTTTCCATTTTCGAACGTATCGAGCTTTGGCAATATAGCGATATGGTGGACGGCAAGGAAACCGTCATCAGGATTACCCTGATCAATTTATTGATCAGTATCTTCTACATCGGCTTAACGGTGGTGTTCGTCAGTAACTTTCCCGGATTGGTCGATTTGATGTCCGCCGGTAAATTTTCCATGACGGCGGGTAGCCGATACGCCTTGATTCAATTGATGCGTTATTTGTTAGTTAGTATTGCTTTTTTGTGCATTGCTAATGAGCTGGGCGGTAGTTGGTCGCAAGTGCAATGGTTGGTGGCCGCGCTCAGTGTGGGTTTGGGTTTCGGATTGCAGGAAATTTTCGCCAATTTGGTTTCCGGGATTATTTTGTTATTCGAGCGACCTATCCGGGTAGGCGATACCGTAACGGTAGGCGATGTCACCGGGCGGGTGTGTAGAATTCAGATGCGAGCGACCCACATTATCGATTGGGATATGAAAGAACTGGTAGTGCCGAACAAAAATATCATCACCGAGCGCTTGGTGAACTGGACTCTGACCGATACAGTCACGCGGGTTGTGTTGATGATAGGTGTCGGCTACGGCAGTAATGTCGATCTGGTGGAACGGGTGTTAAAGGACGTGATTAATTCGGTTAAATTGGTATTGCCGGAACCCGAGCCCTCCATCAGTTTCATGACATTCGGCGAAAGCTCCCTGGATTTTCGGGTTTGCGTATTCGTGCGCGAGTTGGGGGATAGGATACCGGTGACGCACGAATTGCATAAAAAGTTTTACGCGGCCTTGCAAGAGAATCATATCGAGATTCCGTTTCCACAACGAGACATCCACATCCGCTCGGTGGAAGAAGGTATTTTTTCTGCTTGAGAGTTTGGATAAGTCAGCGATTTCATTAAAAAACCAATCTGTAATAAAATGACCGGCTTTCCAATAGTTCGGTTTTAAGCCCAATTTAGCAAATGCGTTGTCCTTTTTGCTCTGCACAAGATACCCGGGTCATCGATACCCGATTGGCCGATGAGGGCGATCAGGTTAAGCGTCGCCGCGAGTGCGTGGCCTGCAAAGAACGTTTTACCACCTTTGAGGTGGTGGAATTGACGCTACCGCGCATTATCAAACGTAATGGCGCGCGCGAAGCTTTTAACGAGGCCAAATTGCGCGCCGGTATGCAACGGGCATTGGAGAAACGTCCGGTTAATGTCGATGCCGTGGAAGCGGCGCTTAATCGGATTAAAAAAGTCCTGGTGGGTAAAGGCGAACGGGAAATTCATGCCAATGAGCTCGGCGAATTGGTCATGAAGGAATTGAGCGCGCTGGACCATGTGGCTTTCGTGCGGTTTGCCTCGGTTTACCGTAGCTTTCAGGATGTCAGCGAATTCACCGACATGATTGAACAATTGCAGAACAGATGAGTGCCGCCGACGCCGGGTTTATGGCTAGAGCCTTGCAACTGGCCAGGAAGGGGGTGTATACCACCGATCCCAATCCGCGGGTCGGTTGCGTGTTGGTGAAGGATGGGCAAATACTTGCCGAAGGCTGGCATGCTAAAGCCGGTCAGGCTCACGCCGAAATCGATGCGCTGGCGAAACTGGCCGAACCGAGGCATGCACTGGGCGCAACGGCTTATGTCACCTTGGAGCCGTGCAGTCATCACGGCCGCACCGGCCCCTGTTGCGATGCCTTGATTCAGGCCGGCATTAGCCGTGTGGTGGTAGCCATGCAAGATCCCAATCCGCTGGTGGCCGGAAATGGCTTAAAAAAAATGCGCGCGGCCGGCATAAAGGTTAGTTGCGGGTTATTGCAGGCGGATGCCGAACAATTGAATCGCGGTTTTATCAAGCGCATGGTAACCGGTTTGCCTTATGTGCGCAGTAAACTGGCCATGAGTCTGGATGGCCGTACAGCGTTGGCCAATGGTGAAAGCCGGTGGATTACCTCGCCGCAAGCACGCCAGGATGTGCAAACCTTTCGGGCTGAAAGTAGTGCCATCGTCACCGGCATCGATACCGTGCTGGCCGATGATCCGTCTTTAAATGCGCGAGTGGAGTTTACCGCCAGACAGCCGGTCAGAGTGGTGCTGGACTCGAAGCTGCGCATGCCGCTGAATGCTAAAATGCTGCAACTGCCCGGCGAAACTTGGGTAATCACTTGCCATGACGACCCCGCCAAACAATTGCGGCTGCGGGATGCCGGTTGCAAGGTTTGGCAGGTGGACAGCCGATTGGGCCGGGTGGATTTGAGCGAGGTTTTCAAGCTTCTGGCGCAACAGCAAATTAATACGGTTTGGATTGAGGCGGGCGCCACTTTGAATGGTGCTTTGCTGGAAACGGATTTGGTGGATGAATGGCTGGTGTATATGGCGCCTTGCGTATTGGGCGATCAAGCCAGGGGCCTGTTTCATTTTTCCGAATTGCAAAGCATGGCGGCTAAAAAGAACTTTAAATTTAACGCTATCAGGCAGGTCGGTCCTGATCTGCGCTTGACATTGTCCCGATAACTCATAGAGGAAAGCGATGTTTACTGGCATTATCCTGGCGGTCGGCAGCATAGCCGCCATTCAGCCGAGCGGAGGCGATTGCCGTTTGAAGGTCGACACCGGGAAGTTGTCGTTGGCGGATTGCGCGCTGGGCGACAGTATTGCCGTCAACGGTGTCTGCCTGACGGCGGTGGAGTTGGGGGCGCATTATTTCTGCGCGGATGTCTCCAATGAAACCTTGTCGCGCACCACCTTAAAAACCGCCCGCACCGGCACCGAAGTCAACTTGGAATTGGCGCTGACCCCATCCACTCGTCTGGGCGGACACATTGTCAGCGGGCATGTGGATGGCATTGGCAAAGTAGTGGAAAAACAAGCGGACGGTCGTTCCCTTCGTTTTAAATTCAAGGCTCCGGACGCACTGGCTAAATATATTGCCGAGAAAGGTTCGATTTGCATCAACGGCATCAGCTTAACGGTCAATACGGTCGAAGGGGCTTATTTTTCCGTCAACATCGTGCCGCATACCCTGCGGGAAACCACACTGGGTACGACCGGGGTCGGCTTTGAAGTAAATCTGGAAGTGGACCTGCTGGCCCGCTACATGGAGCGCTTGATGCAAGGCGACGCGGCAGCGAGGAGCCAAGCCGGCGTCACCGAGGCCTTATTACAAAACAGTGGTTTTATTAAATGAATAGTATAGAAGAAATCATCGATGATTTACGCCAGGGCAAAATGGTTATCATCATGGACGACGAAGATAGGGAAAACGAAGGCGATTTGTTGATGGCGGCAGCCTTCGTTCGGCCCGAAGACATTAATTTCATGACTAAATATGGCCGGGGGTTGATCTGTCTGACCTTGACCCGCGAGCGCTGCCAACAACTGCGCCTGCCGTTGATGGTCAGCGACAATCAAACCCCGTATACCACTAATTTTACCGTGTCGATTGAAGCCGCCGAAGGGGTTACTACCGGTATTTCCGCGGCCGACCGTGCGCTGACCGTTAAAGCGGCAGTCTCCAGGGATGCCCAACCCACCGATTTGGTACAGCCTGGCCACATTTTTCCGATAATGGCGCAGGCCGGAGGTGTGTTGAACCGGGCGGGGCACACCGAAGCAGGATGCGACTTGGCCCGCTTGGCCGGCGTGGAACCGGCGGCCGTGATTGTCGAGATTTTAAACGACGACGGTACCATGGCCCGACGTCCGGACTTGGAGAAACTTGCCGAGCAACATGGCCTTAAAATCGGCACCATTGCCGATTTGATCCATTACCGCATCAAGCACGAAAACACGTTGGAAAGAATCAGCGAATGCAGCTATCCCACCGAATTCGGCGAGTTCAGGTTATACGCTTATCAAGACCGCAATGATGACAACGTGCATCTGGCCTTGGTGATGGGCGATGTGGCGGGCGACGAGCCCGTACTGGTCAGGGTGCATGCCCGGAATCTGGTAGACGACTTGTTCTTCTCGCAACGCAGCGATTGCAGCGTGCCGGTGCGTGAAGCTATGAAAAAAATTGCCGAAGCCGGTTGCGGTGTGCTGGTGGTGATTCGCCAGAAAGAAGATAACAAGGCGTTGGTGGAACTGATCCACGCCTATCAAATGCTGGATCATGGCATTAAAAATAGCCGGGATTTAAGCGCCGATGCCGATTGGCGTACCACCGGAACCGGTTCGCGGATATTGTCCGACTTGGGCGTGCGGCGCTTGAAAGTGATGGGCACGCAGAAAAAATATATCGGTTTGTCGGGTTTCGATTTGGAAGTGGTCGAGCATGTCGACGCTGCCGTTTAATCGGGCCCGCAAACTCTTAAATTCATTTAAACCATTAACGAAGGTAAACCTATGACAGCAGTCACTACTCTGGAAGGTCATTTTTCCGCGCAAGGCGGCAAATTTTGTATCGTCTCCTCGCGTTTCAACAGCTTTATTGTCGAACAGCTGGAAGCGGGCGCCATTGATACCTTGGTGCGTCATGGCGCCGACAAGAACGAAATTACCTTGGTGAAAGCCCCGGGAGCGTTCGAATTGCCGATGGTGGTGCAACGCATCGCCGCCAGCAAGAAATACCATGCGATTATTGCTCTGGGTGCGGTGATTCGCGGCGGTACGCCGCACTTCGAATATGTGGCCGGTGAATGCGTCAAAGGTATCGCGCATGTGGCATTGCAATATGATATTCCGGTCAGTTTCGGGGTGTTGACCGTGGACAGCATCGAACAAGCCATCGAGCGTGCCGGTACCAAGGCCGGCAATAAAGGTGCTGAAGCGGCTTTATCCGCTATTGAAATGGTCAGTCTGTTCAACACAATGGACGTTTAATGAGTCAAGCAAAAACCAATGCCCGCAAATGTGCCGTTCAAGCCTTGTACCAGTGGCAGATGAGCGGCGAAAGTCTGACGCGTATCGAAACCTATTTTCTGGAAGAAGAGCACTTAAAAGGTGCGCAAAAAACTTATTTCAACGAGTTGTTTCACGGCGTTCCCAAACAACTGGCGACTATCGATGCTGCGTTGGCGGAATTTGTCGATCGGCCGGTGGAAAAAATCGATCCTGTCGAGCGGGCCATATTGCGTATTGGTGCTTATGAATTGATCAACCGGCTGGAGACGCCATACAAGGTCATCATTAACGAGGGCGTCAATCTGGCAAAGGATTTCGGCGCGGAAGGCAGTCACAAATACGTGAACGGCATACTCGATAAGGTGTCGCACAAACATCGTGCCGTCGAAATTGCCGCCAGACAGGCCAAGTCGCAAAACTGATGGCTTTGGCCGAATTTGATTTGATTAAGCGCTATTTTGCGGTGCATGCGCCGCAGCATCCGTTTAATTGGCTGGGTATCGGCGACGATTGTGCCTTACTGAATCCGCCAGCCGATTATCAATTAGCCGTCACCACCGACACCATGGTGGAAAACGTGCATTTCTTTGCCGATGCGGATCCCTATTTTTTAGGACACAAATTGCTGGCGGTCAACTTAAGCGATTTGGCGGCCATGGGCGCGGAACCGTTTGCGGTGACCTTGGCTTTAACGTTGCCCATAGTGGATGAAACTTGGCTGCAAGCCTTTGCTGCAGGGTTCATTGGTTTAGCTCAACAACACCATGTCGATCTGATCGGTGGCGACACCACCTCGGGGCCCTTGACCTTAACGGTGCAAGCCATGGGTGTGGTACCGAGAGGCGGGGCGCTGTTGCGTTCCAACGCGAAAGTCGGTGATCTGATTTTCGTGACCGGCCAATTGGGCAACGCCGGCTTGGGTTTGAAAGTCACGCATGGCTATGTCTGTGATGATCCGCAATTGCCGTTACGCTGTTTTAATCAGCCAGAGCCGCGTGTTGCCGAAGGCATCTTGCTGCGCGAGGTGGCGCACGCCTGTATCGATATTTCCGATGGATTGGGCTCCGATTTGAGGCATATTTTGGAGCAAAGCAAAGTCGGCGCCTGTTTGGACTGGGAGCGATTGCCAATGTCCGCTCAGGTACGTCAATACATCGAAATTTCCGGCGATTGGCCAATGCCGCTCACGGCCGGGGATGATTACGAATTATGTTTCACCCTTCCCGCCGAGTCAGTTCCACAATTACCCGAAGGCTGCCACTACGTCGGGGTGATCGAGGCGGAGCCGGGCTTGCGGATTGTCCGGGCCGGTAAAATCGAAACATTCGAGGCAAAAGGTTTTGAGCATTTTTCTTAGAGACTCCTACGGCAATAGCCGCTTGACTGCGCTACAAATCATCAAAGACCCGATTCTGTTGTTGGCTTTCGGTTTTGGTTCCGGCTTAAGCAGGAAAATGCCGGGTACCCTGGGTACGCTTGCGGCCGTACCCATCTATCTGCTATTGATACAAGGTCCTGAGTGGGTTTATTTAGCCGGTACGATAACCAGTATATTGGCCGGCATAACGATTTGCGATAAGGCGGCGCAAAAATTACAGGTACATGATTACGGCGGCATTGTTTGGGATGAAATCGCCGGGTTTTTGATCACCATGTGCTGGCTGCCTTTTTCCTGGCAAAGTTTGCTGGCGGGCTTTGCTTTGTTCAGATTCTTCGATATCGTCAAACCCTGGCCCATCAAATGGTTTGATCAGCATGTCGAAGGCGGCTTTGGCATTATGCTGGATGATGTGGTGGCGGGTCTGTTTGCAGCGGCCGTGATGCGGCTTTGGTTTTAGCCTTCGCTTATTCGCTGGTCGAGGCCTGTTTTTTCCAGGTTCTATTTTTATCGGGTAAATAAGTCAAAAAAAATTTTTGAATTAACTCATATTTTTTTGTTACTAACCTTGATTAATCATGCTTGTTGATAATTGACCTGTTTTGAAAATACCGGATAGAATCCGCCAACCCTGATGCGATTTGGGGTTGGATTTTATGTATAGGGACTGAGTTGTTAAATAAAAGCATGCATAAAAATAACCAGAGGAAGAATAAAAATGAAAAAATCAATCGTAAATTTGGCGCTATTAGGCGGTTTAGCGGCAGCATCGAATCCGGCCTTTGCTGATTCGGATCATTCAAAAAAAACACATTCGGCATCTTCGCATTGCGCGGCCTTGCCAAACCATGCCGCTTTGAAAGCGGCTTTAACCGCTGCCAGAACAGCCGCGAACGGCGGTTTCGATTTGGATATGTGGGGCACCATCGTGGATAGGGACGGTGTCGTTTGCGCGGTGGCATTTACCGGCGGAGACCGGGGAGACCAGTGGCCCGGTAGTCGGGTAATTTCCGCGCAAAAAGCGAATACAGCGAACGCCTTTAGCCTTCCGGGGCTTGCGTTGTCTACCGCGAATTTGTACAGCGCCACTCAACCCGGAGGGAGTTTGTTCGGCCTGCAATTCAGTAACCCGGTCGATACCGGGGCCGCCTATAAAGGACCTTCTAAGAATTACGGCCAACGTAATGACCCTTTAGTAGGAGAAAAAATAGGTGGTGTTAATGTATTTGGCGGCGGTCTGGCGCTCTATGACGCTTCCGGAAAGCTGTTGGGCGCCCTCGGCGTCAGCGGCGATTCTTCCTGCGCTGATCACAATATAGCCTGGAGAACCAGAACTGCATTAGGTCTGGATCATATTCCCGGCGGCGTAGGTCCCGGTGGTACGGACGGTATCGACTACGAGCAAACCAGTGGTTGGGCGCATCCGCTTTGTGCCGTTGGCGGCGAAGATGAAATAGCTGTAGAGATTGGCGCGGGCGGCCCGGCGGTTCCGTAAAGAATCGATTTTTGGAGAGGTTCCTCTCCGCGGATATGACACTACTTAGAACGGGGCGCTTAGAAAGGTTGTCTTAAGTGGCCATTTTATATTCAGCCCTTTTCAGCTAAACAATATTACGCCTAAACCTCATGAAATTAATGCTGCAAATCGCTTTTGGAGTTTTTTTGGGGACTTTAGGGGCGCAGCTTGTCGTCGATATCTGCCACACTCGTCAGGATCAGCGAGCTAAACAGCTCGCTGATCAACGCAACGCCGAACAGGAAAAAGTGCGGCGCGAGCAGGGCGAACGAATTCGGGCTTTATTATTACAAGGGCAGCAAAGCAAGTCATTGGGTGGCGCTAAAGCGCCTCACGGATTTATACCAGATGATGCGGCTCAGCCCTAGGCCGCAGTATGCTTACCTAAGCAGCAAACCGGGTTTTATTGGTCGCAAATATGCTTGGGACTGCCTGATGCATTGGTGGTTTGCGCGGTTTTAGGCAGCATCGGCATCATGTTTTTCATGCCTTCACCGCATTTTTTCATGTCCTGCATAATATTGCTTTGAGCGGCTTCCTTGCCAAATGCCAGCGCGCGCGCCATGGCCGCATCGCGCTTTCCCGCCGCGCAAAGGGCTTTGACTTCGCTGTCCAGGGCTTCGGCTTTTTGTTTAAAAGCCTCCATTTCGGCTTGATCAATGTTAGCCATACAATTTTGCATGCTTTTTGCCTGTTGCATCATCTGTTGCATTTGCGCCTCTGTCATTGGCATACCACCCATGTTCTGAGCCGAGGCGGTAATGGGCATTAGTAACAAGCCAACGAGTAAGTGTTTTTTCATGATTTCCCTCGTAAATGATTTGATGGTTTAAGGTTAATTTTGCAGATATTGATTAATGATTACTAAATCGTCTTCGCTCAAATTGCCGGCAGCTTGTTTCAGCTTTATGCCGCTAATCAGATAGTCGTAACGGCCTCGGGCGTAGTCGCTTTTGGCTCTATATAGGTCGCGTTGAATGGCCAGCACATCGACCATGGTTCGCGTGCCTACTTCCAAGCCGGCTTCCGCTGCTTCAACCGCCAAGGCGCCGGATTCAGTGGTGGATTTGAGGGCTTGTACTTGATCGATACTGGCGATGACACCCCGGTAGGCATCTTTTACTTCGCGGTTAACGCTACGTTTCACTTTGACCAGGTCTTCTTTAGCTTGTTCGAACTCATATTGGGCCTGGCGGGTACGAGAAACCGTGCCGCCACCTTCGTATAACGGCATGTTGAATTGCAGGCCAAAGCTTTCGTTGTCACCGCGGAAACCGACCTGGTTGCCGTTATCCAATTGTCGGTATTGCGCCACCAGATCCAACGTGGGGAGGTGTTTTGATTCTTGCAGCTCTATGTTTTTGCGTATGAATTCGGTTTGGTTAATTTGAGAAACAATGGAAAAGTTGTTGCTTTCCGCTGAGTTGGACCAGGATGCAATATCTTGCGGCTCAGGTGGAATCAGGGGTATGGCTTCCGGTAGTTTCTTTAAGTTAACGTTGTGTAAACCAACGATTTCCTGGAGTTTTTCCTTGCTGTTATCCAGCTGATTTTCTGCCGCGATAACGGCTGCGCGGGCCCGATCGAAACCGGCTTGCGCCTCATAAACGTCGGTAATGGCAATGATGCCGACGTCGAAACGTTGTTTAGCCTGTTCCAGTTGTTTTTCAATCGCTTTCTTTTCGGCCTGTACAAACTCCAGGTTATCCTGCGCCGCCAGTACATTAAAATAGGCTTCGACGGTTCGAACCATTAAATTTTGTTGCTCGGCTTGAAATTGCGCTTCCGCCTGAGCGATTTTGTTTTCGGCTTGATCCAGTTGTACCCAGTGCGCCCAATTGAATACCGGTTGTTTCAGGCTGACGGCTAAGGCACTGTCCCAATAGTGTTGCAAGCCTGTACCCGAAATACTGAATCCACCCCTGATGCTTTGAATGCGTTGGCGATTACTACTCGCGGAAAGCGCTAAATTGGGCAGCATTTGTGCGATGCTCTGCGACTTGACTTCAGCTACAGCAAGCTGGTTGATGTCACTGCTACGGTATTGAGGATCATTTTGCCGGGCCAACTGATAAATATCCATCAAGTCGTCGGCAAAAGCCAAATTTAATGGTATCAACGCTAGCCAGAGCGTCGCCAACAGTCTTATCATTACAATGTCTCGTACGAAGGTGTGAAAATTAAAATGCATTATGGCCTAAAATACAGATACTTCTGCAGCTTAATTTAAGTCTTGCATAAGGTTAGGCCCTCAGTATCGATTCGTCAAAATAAAAACCCAACTCAAAGAGCTATTATGACCAAAAAAGTTACCAAAGCCGTTTTTCCTGTTGCCGGTCTTGGCACCCGTTCGCTGCCCGCTACCAAAGCTGTGGCCAAGGAAATGTTGCCTGTTGTCGATAAGCCCTTGATTCAATATGCAGTTGAAGAGGCCATAGCAGCCGGCATCGACACCATGATTTTTGTTACCGGCCGTAATAAAGATTCTATCCCGAATCATTTCGATAAGTCTTACGAACTGGAAAAAGAACTGGAAAAAAGCGGTAAAACCGAATTGTTAAAAATGTTGCATGAACTGTTGCCTGCGCATGTGTCTTGCGTATTCGTGCGTCAGGGCCAAGCTTTGGGCTTGGGGCACGCGGTGCATTGCGCCAAACCCATTGTCGGAGACGAGCCGTTTGCGGTGATTTTGCCGGATGATCTGATTGAGGACGGCAATCGCGGTTGTATGAAACAAATGGTGGAACTGTTCGAACAGCAACAATGTAGTATTTTGGGCGTCGAGCGGGTCGACCCTAAAGAAACGCATAAATACGGCATTGTCGAACATAACGAAACCGCGCCTGGCGTGGGCCAGTTGAAATCGATCGTCGAAAAACCCAAACCGGAAGTGGCACCTTCCAATATTGCCGTGGTTGGCCGCTATGTTTTAACGCCAGCTATTTTCGAGAAAATCGAAACCACCGGTCGCGGTACTGGCGGTGAAATTCAGTTGACCGACGCCATTGCAGCCTTGATGCAAGATGAACAAGTCTTGTCGTACGAGTTTAAAGGTAACCGATATGATTGCGGCTCCAAATTTGGTTTCTTGCTGGCGAATGTCGAATACGGTTTGTTGCACCCGGAAATCAAAGCGGAATTTGCCGATTATCTGAAACAAAGGGTCGAAAAAATCTAATTTTCATACCCGGATATCGGTCACTGCCGGTATCCGGCCTGAGTATTTCCACCATAAAAAGAATTTTTCCTATAGCAAACAGGCAGTTGAGCGACCATAATAGCCGGTTTATTTTCTACCGGTTCTTATGAGTCTGCGCTACCAGATTATTTTTCGCATTCTATTTTCGTCGCTGTGCATTTTGCTGCTCGGGGGCGCTATAGCGATCTGGCAGGCAAGACAGGCGGTCGAAAAAGAAGTCGATGCCTCTGTTCATCTGGCTTTGCAACTCATTACCCTCGGCATGGCCGAGACCGCACAAAATGTTGGGGATTTGTCTCGGTTTCGGGCTCTGCGTCAAACTCGTCATCTGAGCATTCAATTACAAAAACCGGATGGGCAACTGATGCATTTTGCCGGCGAACAGCAACCCAGTCATCCGGAAGATATGCCGCCGGCCTGGTTTATACGGGCGGTCAAAGGGGATTATCCAAAAGCCGAGCACCAAATCTATACGCAGGACGGTGAGGTACTGACGCTGATCATCGAGCCTCGGCCATTGGATGAAATCACCGAAGTCTGGCAAGAAAGCCTGGGTTTTTTTAGCGCACTTTCACTGCTGACCTTATTGAGTTTTTTTGGGGTTAATCTGGTTTTCAATAAGTCGTTGAAAGCTATCAGCGTTATTGTAGAGGCCTTGCGTATTATCGAAACCGGTCGGTACAAACAGCAGTTGCCGGCGTTTTCTACGGTAGAATTCGACAATATCGCTAAAGCCATTAACCACATGACGGTAGAGTTGGAAAAGACCCGCCAGGAAAATAGCGATTTGACCCAGCACTCGTTGGCCATTCAAGAGGAGGAGCGTCAGCATTTATCGCAGGAATTGCATGACGAATTCGGCCAATCCTTGACCGCCATCAAGGTCATGGCTGTCACGGCGTCCCGGCAAACTGCCGACGTCGGACAAATTACCGCCACCATCAGCGATATTTGCGATCACTTGACTTTGGTTTTGCGTTCGATGATGCAGCAATTGCACCCGTTGGTGTTAACCGAATTAGGTTTAAAGGCCACACTGGAAGATATGGTTAATCATTGGTCGGAACGTAATCCCGATCTGAAATTAAATATTATCTGTAGCGATGAAGTGGACGAGCTGCTGGACAAGAATATTGCCCGGCAAATCTTCAGAGTGATACAGGAATGCCTTACCAACGTAATCCGTCATGCCGACGCGCAACAGGTTTGGATTGAGCTGCGGTTGCAGGATGCCGAACATAAATTGTATTTGAACGTGACGGACGATGGTCAGGGTTGTGATATGCGTAGCCCTAGCCGGGGTTTTGGTTTGCGCGGCATCAAGGAACGTATCAAATCATTGGCGGGCGAAGTCGCGTTAAACTCGAGTCCGGGTGCCGGTATGCGCGTTTCGGCCTGGATACCTTTGCCGTGATGGATAACAGTTTACTCAGGCCGACCCCTTAGGCCCAGTTGGTTTATGCTGTTCGTTGAAAAACTTGAAACAACTCCGTCCAGCTTCTTTGGCCTGATACATGGCGTTGTCGGCTCTTTTTAGCAAGGTTTTGGCATCAATGCCGTGCGAAGGGTAAAGGGCGATGCCCAAGCTGATGGAAATGTTGATGGTATGTTGTTCAATTTGAAATGGCTGGTTGAGTGCATGCACCACTTTTTCCGCTACCGAGGTAGCGTCTTGCGCATGGTCGATAGGGGAAAGCAAAATCACAAATTCATCCCCGCCTAAACGGGCCACGGTGTCGGTTTCTCGCTTTATGCATGTTTGTAAACGCTTGGCAACTTCGCGCAGCAGCAGATCGCCAATGCCATGTCCCAAATTGTCGTTGACCGGTTTGAACTTATCCAAATCCAAAAACATAACAGCCAGTTTGGCTTTTTCGCGTCGAACTTGGGCCAAAGCTTGCTGCAGGCGGTCAGTAAGCAGGGTGCGATTGGGTAAGTCCGTCAGTACATCAAAATGGGCTAAGTGTTTGACTACCTCTTCTTGCTCTTTACGGGCCGTAATGTCTAGCATGGTGCCGACATAATGAGTTACAACCCCTGCTTGATCCTTGACGGCGGTAATGGTGAGCCATTCCAGATAGGGATCACCATTTTTGCGGCGATTCCAGATTTCGCCCTGCCAGTAACCTGATTTTGCAATGCTAGCCCACATCTCGCTATAGAACGCGTCATCGTGAATGCCGGATCTCAAAACATTCATGCCGTGGCCGACCACGTCTTCAGGCTTAAAGCCGGTAAGCTCGGTAAACGAGCGATTGATATTCAAAATCACGGTATCCGCATCGGTGATCACCATGCCTTCCTGAGCTTCGAAAGCAGTGGCGGCAATACGCAATTGGGTTTCGCTGCGTTTTCGGTCGGAAATATCATGGGAAAAGCCGACTGTGCCTAATAGTAAGCCGTTGGTGTCGATAACGGGTGCTTTGAAGGTTTCTATCCAGCGTGTCCCGTGCGCATCTTCAATGCATTCCACCGTCATTTTTTGTTGTCTGGAAATCATGACGGATATATCGTCGTCACGGTGGGCATCCGCTATTGTCTTACTATTAATGTCGTAATCCGACTTGCCGATTAATGCATCCGGGTCGGTCGAGCCATAGGTATTGGCAAATACTTTATTTACAGCCAGGAAATGGCTTTGAGGATCTTTTAACCATACTTCAAAAGGAAAGTTATCGAGCAGAGCGCGTTGATAACGCTCCTTTTTCTTCAATGCGGCTTCAATACGTTTGCGTTCCGTGATGTCTTGAGCAATGGTAAAGCTAATTTCTTCTCCATTGTAAATGATGTAATGACCGGTGATACTGACGCTAAATAATTGGCCATTTTTATGGCGATGGCGGGTTTCAAGGTTGATGAATTTATCCGTCCGTAGTGATCGCCAGAGATCCGGCCAGGCAGTTTCTGGAAAGTCCGGGTCAAAGTTCCAGGGGTACATGTCTAATAATTCTTCTCGGCGATAACCCAGCGAAGAGCAGGCGCAGTCATTAACATATTGGATTTTGCCGGAGGCATTAATCATGAAAAATGCGGTTTCGCTTCTATCCAGCATGGTTTTGGCTAACCATAGCTCGTGTTCAGATTGCTTGCGTTTGGTAATGTCTTCGTATACACCTAAAACGCCGATTACCTTGGCCTGGTTGTCCCGCAAAGGCGTTTTGGATGTGCGTAACCAAATGGGCTGACCTTCGGGAGTGGTTTGCGGTTCCTCGTAAGTCAATTTGCTCAGGCAGGATTGCATGACTTGTTGGTCATCGGCGCGATATAACTCGGCTTGATCGCGCCATGCAAGCTCGGAATCCAGTCGGCCAATAACATCGGCTGGCCTTGCCGCGCCGCTATCCCGAGCGAATGCAGTGTTACAGCCCAGATAGCGGGAGTCAAGATCTTTCCAGAACACCCGCATCGGGATGGTTTCAATAATTGATTCTAGGATGGTATTGGATTCCCGCAGGGCAGCGGACGTGTGCGCTTTTTCGGTAATGTCGTACAGCACCACCAGGTGCAAGCCCCGGTGAGCGGGTTCCAAAGGGGTGGCTGTGGCAAGTGTGATTTTGGTATCGCCGTTTTTACAGCAAATCTTGACTTCCAGAGGGTCGAAAGTACCGCCATTGGAGCGGATGACGTCCAAATGAGACCGCCAAGTATCAGCTACCCATCGTCGGTAATTGGCGTCGGGATAAGCTTTCGACCACCAGCACTGCAAGGTCGGAATATCGTCTCCGGTGTACCCGAATACTTTAGTGAATTCAGGGTTGATTAGCAGGATATTCGTAGAGTCGTCATTTAGGGCGATCGGTACCGGGCAGGCGTTAATAATGCTGGCAAGGTGTTGGTTTTCTTGCTGGGTTTGGGTCAGCGTGGTTAAAAAATAAATCGTTAAGCCGCTAATGACCGACGCTACCACAATGGATGTCACCAGTCCGGTCAGCAGATAATGGGCTGTCACTCGATCTTCGATGAGTATATTCATGCCCGCAACAATGGGCAATATCATAAATACCGCCAATACCTCGGCCGCCAGCCATAGCTGCCACTTTTTTTTGTCTTGCAAGCGGGCGATGAGTGAATTATTCAAGGTGTTTTATGAATTTGGGTGTTAACTCTTAAGCATGGTCGGTGAAAAACAGCTAGTTATAACAAATTATCTGCCAACCCGATAATCGCAAGGCTGTGTTGGAATACCCGGGTAGGGTGTTGGCTTTGTGTTGTAAGCATATTCTTACAAAATACGCATAATTGAAACGTACAAACGTGCAATATGTGGACTTGCCGCTCAAATTTTGCGGACGAAATCAAAAAGTAGAATTACGCCGGTCTGTATATACCCTATGTACGCAGTCAGGTATTTGCCGGGAAAGTAAATCAGTGGCCGATGATATGGGGGATTTACTGAAAATAAGCAGGCCAGTCTATTAGGTCTGCTTATTTTTTGTCTAAGCGAAAATGTGAATTTAGCGAATGGCTTTAAAACCAATGTCGGTTCGGTAATAAATATTCTGCCACTCGATTTGCTGACAAAGCTGATAGGCATTTGTCTGTGCGTCGGCAATCGAATCGCCTAATGCGCAGGCGCATAGCACACGGCCTCCGGCGGTAACTACTTGTGCGTTTTTTTGCTGGGTGCCGGCGTGAAAGACTTTGCTGTTCTCGCTTTCGCGGTCGGGTAAGCCTTGGATGACATCTCCCGTGGCGTAGTCGTCCGGATAACCGCCCGCTGCCAATACCACGCCCAAGGCCGGGCGTTGGTCCCATTCGGTGCTGATCTGATCGAGCGTTTTGTTAAGTGCCGCCTGACACAGTTTGATCAGATCGCTTTTTAAACGCATCATAATCGGTTGAGTTTCCGGGTCGCCGAAACGGCAGTTGTATTCCAATACTTTGATGTCGCCGTTTTTATCGATCATCAGGCCGGCATACAAAAATCCCGTGTATTCGTTGCCGTCTTCGCGCATACCCTTTAGTGTCGGGTTTATGACTTCGTTCATCACTCGTTGGTGAATTTCCGGCGTGACAATAGGCGCGGGTGAGTAGGCGCCCATGCCGCCGGTATTAGGTCCCTGATCACCGTTGTCTCGGGCTTTGTGGTCTTGTGAGGTGGCCATGGCTAAGGCATGCAGACCGTCGGCGATGACGATGAAACTTGCCTCTTCGCCGGCTAAAAATTCTTCGATAACCACGCGGTGGCCGGCGTCGCCAAAGCTATTGCCGGACAGCATGTCTTGTACGGCATCAATCGCCTGTTGTTCGGTTTGCGCCACAATCACGCCTTTGCCGGCGGCTAGGCCATCGGCTTTGACTACAATCGGCGCGCCTTTGCGCTGGATGTATGCGATCGCTTGTTCCGTATCGGTAAATGTTTCGTATGCTGCGGAAGGGATGCCGTGGCGGGCCATGAAATCTTTACAGAAGGATTTAGAGCCTTCCAATTGCGCGGCTTGCGCGGTGGGACCAAAACAGGCCATGCCGGCGGCGGTAAAGGAGTCGACGATACCTTTTACCAAGGGTACTTCAGGACCTACGATGGTTAAACCAATATCACGGGCTTGTACAAAATTTAACAAACCGGCTATATCGTCCAGCTGTATGGCGACATTTTCTACGCCGGACTCCAATGCAGTGCCGGCATTGCCGGGGGCGACGAAAACATGGCTGACTTGTGCTGATTGTTTGGCCTTCCAGGCCAGGGCGTGCTCACGGCCACCGCTGCCGACGATCAAAATTTTCATGTGGATAAAACCTTGGGTTAATGGTTGGTGCAAATTTTGGGGTAAATTTTAACGGGATTTACCGGTGTGGGTTGGAATTTATGTGGCGGCCGTGTTAGCGTGAGCGATGCGTTGTTTTGTTGTTACGCATACTATTTGATTTCAATTTTATAAGTTTAGGAGTTGCTATGACGGATTGCCTGTTTTGCAAAATGGTAAGGGGCGAAATCAAACCGGATGTGGTTTTTGAGGATGAAAAAGTGTTGGCGTTTAAAGATATTAACCCGCAAGCACCCATGCATGTGTTAGTGGTGCCAAAACTGCACATTGCCAATTTGAATGCCCTGCAGGAAGCGGCCTTGGGCGGTCATATGCTGAAAATCGCCGCTTGTATTGCGGAAGAACACGGCTATGCCGAATCAGGTTATCGTGCCGTATTTAACTGTAACGATGATGGCGGACAGACCGTGCATCACCTGCATTTACATGTCATGGGCGGCAGACGTATGGCATGGCCGCCGGGTTAATGGTGTATTTACGGACTTAACGGTTCGGCAAACGACCCTGGGCTTGCCATGTGACAACATGGGACAAGCCCATATGGGTTTCCAAATGCAGCAAAATCGTTTCCACTCGTTCCGTGGTGTCGTAAAACTCGACGATTAACGGCAAATCCAGGGAAAGATCTATCAAGGAGGCTATATGTACCTGACCGTCCGGGCCGAAACCGCCGATGCCGCGCAGCACGGTCACGCCTGACACTTTTTCTTCATCGTGCAGCAGTTTAATCAAAGTAGCGAGCAGGTGTTCGCCTTCCCGCAAGTAAATGCGGGCTACGGTGACAGTTTGAATTGCCATAACCAATTTCCTATCCATGAACCAGACCAGATCATCAATACGCCCAATAAGCTGTTGATGATAAATAAGCTCAGCAGGTGATGAAACTCAGCCTGCAGTGATGAGATTTTAAAGCCGAACCATAAGGTTGAGGAAATCGTCAATACGCCCAGCAGTAGCACAAAAAAAATGGCCCGCATTTCGGTGCTCAAGTTGAAACGATTGATCAGCCACTCGGCCAGTATGGAAAGAGCGAACACGGCTAGAAAGCTTGCTACAAACTCCAGGGCCGGCAAATGTTGGTTTAACCAGGGTGCGATAGGCTCTGAAAATACCGTGCGGCCCCAGATCAGGCCCACCCAGCAGGCGGTCAGACATAGAACCACGCTCAAGAAAATATTTAAAAACGCTTTTAGCAGACTACCTGCCTCAAGCAGATATAACGTTTCTAGGGCGAAGGTAGAGAAAGTGGTAAACGCGCCAAGAAAGCCGACTAAAATCGCGGCACGATACTCTACAGCGAAGGCGAAGCGTTGTACCATCAACTCGGTGAGCAACCCCATCAACAAGGAACCCAGCACATTCACAAACAGAGTGCCGTGGGGAAAACTGCGGCCTAAAACGGCGTATATGCCGTTTGCCGCCAAAAAGCGCAACACGGCGCCAAGGGAGCCGCCTAATGCGATGGCGATCAGTTGGTTCATGGCTTATCTTGAATCATCGGGCTCGGCCTCGGAATCTGAATTAGCGTTGCGGCAAAAAAGATTGTCCAGTGTGCGGTTGCATTATTAACTTAAACCTTTACCAATTAATATCAAGCCGGACAAGGCCAGAAAGCCGGCGAAAATACGTCGGTATTTCCGGCGGTCTATCCGATTATAGAAGGTTTCATCGGTGAAAACGAAGACCAACGCACCCACGGTAAGATAAATGACGTCGTCGTAAATTGGCACATCGATTTGTTGTCGAGTAAACAGCCAAAGCGTCAGCAATTGAATCAGGGCAAAGGTGCCGTAACAGGCGGCGATGGTAACCCGCGCCACGTCTTTCTGGTAATTTTTGTGGTGAACCAGTGCCGTCAATAGCGAGCCGCCCAGATTGCTGATCCCATGTACCACGCCCATGACGACACAATAAACCGTTTCGTGGCGCATTAACCGGTCTATTAATCGGGCGCTAGCAGTGGAAAGTTCTTTCAAGGCAATCAATAGCAAAAATGGTCCGATAACCAGCCCTATGTTGAGGCGGATATGAGTGACCAGAAACAAAAATATTGCAATGGGAGGTAGTGTCAACAGCAAGATTTTTCGGTACAAAACAACATCGACATGGGGATGATGCTTAAGTATTTGCAGCAAATTAATCACCAGTGATACCGGCAATAATACCACTAGTACATCGACGAAAGGGTAGCCGAGTAGCAGTAATAGCGGGGTGCCGAACAGTAATACCCCGGCACCGAAGATACTTTGAATGAAAGCGGTTATTGCTATAGTCAGGAAAATTTCAGGAGGCATGATGATCTCCGGTAAGCCATGAATTTAACGAAATATCTGAATATTTAGTTGCGATTGCCCGGCGGCATTTTTTCTCGGAGTTTGAGAAATCGTTGGTAGCGGCTGGTAGGAATCGAGCCGTTTTCCGCTGCTTGCCTAACGGCGCAATCTTTATCGTTAAGGTGGCGGCAATCATTGAACCGGCATTGGCCTATAAAGGGATGGAATTCCCGATAGCCCCAGGCGAGCTGCGCTTCCGATAAACCCGCCAAACCAAAAATCGCCACGCCGGGGCTGTCGATCAAATCGCCTCCAGCGGGTAAATGATACAGGGTGGCAGCGGTTGTGGTGTGGCGGCCATGGCGGGTGGTTTCGGAAACGCTGTTGATTTTTAGCGTTCTGTCGGGCAGCAATGTGTTCGTCAATGAGGATTTTCCAACACCGGATTGGCCGGCAAACATGCTGGTTTGAGTCGATAAAACTTTTTGCAAAGCGTCCAGGCCAATCTGTTGGTTGGCGCTTACCCGGTATAGACAATAACCCAACGCCAGGTAATTTTGCAGTTCCAGTTCGACCGTATCGGAACGGGGCAGGTCGATCTTATTGAATACCAGGGCGGCATCGATAGTGCAGTTTTCGCATATGGCCAGATATTGATCCAGCAATAGAAAATCGCAATCCGGTTCGGCGGCAAATACGACGAAAATCGTGTCGATATTGGCGGCGACGGGGCGGATCTGCTCGCCGCGACTGGGGCGTTGCAATACGGATCGTCGTGGCAGCAGTTGTTCGATACGGCCTTGATCGGGCGCGGGCAGCGATAGTAAAACCCGGTCACCCACCACTACCGTATCCAGCTTGCGCAGGGTCTGGCAGAGGATGATTTGTCCGCCCACTTCGACAGCTATACCCTTGCCAAGGTGGGCGATAACCAATCCTTCCGTCAGTGTGGTCATCAGGCGGATTGCATTTTTTCTTCGATATGCGCAATGCGGATCGCTGCGGGTGGATGGCTATAATGGAAAGCGGAATATATAGGGTCAGGGGTCAATGTGCTGGCGTTTTCTTCGTAGAGCTTTACCAAGCCGCTGATCATTTTGCTGCCTTTGGCGTGGCGGGTGGCGAATTCGTCGGCTTCAAATTCAAATTTGCGTTGAAAATAGGCGCTAATGGGCTGCATAAAGGTGGTAAATACCGGCGATACCAACATGAACAACAGCAATGCCGCTGCGTTGGAGTGCGTGGTGACGCCCAGTCCGTCGAAAAACCAATCCTGCGTAATCAGCCAGCCTAATACCGCAAAGCTGATCAGGGTCATCACGGAAGAGGCGATCAGCATTTTAATCACATGTTTGCATTTAAAGTGGCCTAATTCGTGGGCCAAAACGGCTTCCAGTTCTTCTTCATCCAGTGAATTGACCAGCGTATCGAAAAATACGATGCGTTTGTTATTACCCAGGCCGGTGAAGTAAGCATTGCCGTGGCCGGATCGGCGTGATCCGTCCATGATAAAAATACCCTGACTGTTAAAGCCGCAGCGTTCCAGCAGGTTCTTGATGCGGTCTTTTAGGCTGCCGTCCTGCATAGGGGTAAATTTGTTAAATAACGGTGCAATCAGGGTAGGGAATAGCCAACTCATCAATAAAGAGAAAGTCATGATGATGGCCCAGGCATAAAGCCACCATAGGCTGCCGATGCTATCCATCACCCACAAAATCAGGGCCATAATGGGTAGGCCTATGCCTAGTGTAAGGCTGATAGAAATGAGTTGATCCTTGGCGAATTGCGGCAGGGTGTTTTTGTTAAAGCCGTATTTGTCTTCAATCACAAAAGTTTGATACAGACCGAACGGAATTTCGATAACTGTCATCAACATGAAAATGCTGGCTACGGAGATCAAATCCGCCCACATGGTCGATAGGTCGAAAGTCGACCAAAAATCGAATACCAAGCTGATACCGCCACCCACGGTCAACAACAGTAAGAACAGCATGCCGACGCCGCCGTCGATATCGCCCAATTTACTTTTTTCAATGGTGTAATCGGCGGCTTTTTGATGGGCGGGTAATGTCACTCTATCCTTGAAAGCTGGTGGAACCTGTTCGCGATGCCCGGCGACATAGGCTTTTTGCCGGCTGGACAGCCAAAACTGTATGCCATAGGAAAGAATGAGCGCAAATAAAAAAATGACTGTAAAGATGTTCATTGATACGAATATGTGGAAGGGGTTAACAATTAGCGGTACAGAGTAGCTAATGCTACAATTTGCCGCAACATATTAATCTATAAGTCTCAACGGAAATATAAATGGCTCAGGATGCTGACAACCTCATTTGGATCGATCTGGAAATGACCGGGCTTGATCCTGATACCGATTTGATAATCGAAATTGCCACGGTCGTCACCGACAAAAATCTGAATTTGCTGGCGGAAGGTCCTGTTCTGGCTGTTCATCAATCCGATGCGGCGTTGGCTGGGATGGATGAGTGGAATCAGCAGCATCATGGCCAATCCGGTTTGATCCAACGCGTTAAGGAGTCAAACATTACTGCCGCCGCTGCCGAAGCTTTAACGCTGGAGTTTTTAGAGAACTGGTTGCCGCCCAAAGCATCACCCATTTGCGGTAACAGTATTTGCCAGGATCGGCGGTTTTTATATCGATATATGCCCAAGCTGGAAGCGTTTTTTCATTATCGAAACCTGGATGTGTCCACGGTAAAGGAATTGGCAGGGCGCTGGGCGCCGCATCTCAAAAATGGTTTTAATAAGAAAGCCAGTCATAAAGCCTTCGATGACATTATTGAATCCATTGAAGAGCTGAAATATTATCGGGAACATTTCTTCAAGGTATAAATTTAGATATCGCTTTCCCGGTCTTTTAAAGTCGAAATGATACCCTCTCGACTCAATTTATTTCAAATTCAGGTAACACATTCACATGCTAGATCCTCGTTTATTCAGAAGCGAACTGGAATTGGTTCAACAACAACTTAAAAGGCGCGGCATAGACTTCGATGCCGAGACTTATCTGGGATTGGAGAATCGCCGAAAAGATATTCAGGTTAAGACCCAAGAGCTGCAAAATGAGCGCAATACCCGTTCAAAAGCCATCGGTCAGGCTAAAGGCAAGGGTGAGGATATTCAGCCGTTGCTAGATCAAGTCCAGGACTTGGGTGATCAACTTAAGTCGGCGGAAGCTGAATTAGGCGAGATTCAAGCCCGGTTGAACAACATCATGGAAGGCGTGCCGAACATGCTGGATGCGGCTGTTCCGGCCGGAAAAAGTGATGCTGATAACCTCGAAATCAGTCGTTGGGGCGATTTGCCGCAGTTTAGTTTTACGCCTAAGGACCATGTTGATTTAGGTGAGCCGCTAGGCATGAATTTTGAGTTGGGCGCAAAAATTGCCAGCGCGCGTTTTGTGGTGCTGGCTGGAAAGCTCGCGACTTTGCAGCGGGCCATTATTCAGCTGATGCTGGATACACATACTAATGAGCATGGTTATCAGGAAACCTACGTGCCCTTTCTGGTAAATGCGGATAGTTTAAGGGGGACCGGGCAACTGCCTAAGTTCGAAGCGGATTTGTTCACGGTCAAAAATGACCCGGCATTTTACTTGATTCCAACTGCCGAAGTCCCGGTTACTAATATCGTCCGAGATGTGATAGTGGATGCTAAACACATGCCTCTGAAATACGTCTGTCATTCACCTTGTTTTCGTAGTGAGGCAGGAGCTTATGGTAGCGATGTGCGCGGTATGATTCGGCAGCATCAGTTTGAAAAGGTCGAGTTGGTGCAAATTGTCAAGCCTGAACAATCGGCGCAAGCGCATGAGGATTTGACCAATCATGCCGAAACAATTTTGAAGAAATTAAAGCTACCCTATCGTAAGGTTTTGTTATGTGCCGGCGATACCGGTTTTTCTTCGTCCAAAACTTACGATCTGGAGGTGTGGTTGCCAGGTCAGCAAAAATACCGTGAAATTTCATCATGCAGTAATTTTAAAGATTTTCAGGCAAGACGGTTGCAGGCGCGTTGGCGAAACCCTGAAACAGGGAAGCCAGAATTGGTGCATACCCTGAACGGTTCCGGTTTGGCGGCAGGTAGAACGTTGATCGCGGTTATGGAAAATTATCAGAATGCAGACGGAACCATCACAGTGCCTGAGGTTTTGCGACAGTATATGGGTGGGTTGGATCGTATAGATTAACTAAATATACGCAACTGATTGTACGGATTGGTTTTGAGTCAAAACTATTCGGTAGTATCATTCCTCGCGATTTCGCACCGGCGGTAGTTTTTAGGCTGACGGGTGCTGAAGTCAAAAACAAATAAAAAACCAAACTTTTAGAGGAGGTGCTATGAGCGAAAACCAAACCATGTCTCTGTATGAGCGATTGGGTGGCGAAGCGGCGGTTAACGCGGCCGTGGATGTTTTTTACGATAAAGTTTTAAGCGACTATCGTATCAATCGTTTTTTCGATAAAACGGATATGGCAAAACAGGTTGCGCATTTAAAAGCCTTTATGACGGTTGCGTTTGGCGGCCCGAATCAATATACGGGGCGTTCGTTGCGAGACGGCCATGCTCGGCTGGTTGCCATGGGTTTGAACGATACGCATTTTGATATTGTTATGGGGCATTTAGGTGCAACCTTGCAGCAATTGAATGTACCCGCTGAATTGATTGAAGAGGCCGCTACTTTAGTAGAATCGGTTCGTGGTGAGATTTTAGGTAAATAGACCAAGGCGCGAGGCCGTGGGACTCCGATCCTGCGGCCGATTTGGATTTTAAAAATAGTAAAATAATTTCTTGACGAGAAATAAAGAGGCCGTATAATGGGCGGCTCTTCGGGGTTGACGTGTTTTGGTCGACGGAGTCTCGGGGCGATGCGGCGGTGTTTAAGTGGTTCGTTGGTGTCGGGTTTGTTTGCGGTTTCGGTTCGGGCTTCGGGCGGTGGCTGAAAAATAAATTTGACAAT
>NZ_JALOBS010000003.1 GCF_023228165.1 Methylomonas sp.
CATACGGTGCACTTAAATCCAGATCAGGCTGAAACTAAAATCAAATCGACCCAGGAGATTGCTAACCAGGAGCAAATAGCTGCATAAGAGTTTCACACTGAGGCGACAACTAGCTTGAAATTTTCCGTTCTGCCTTATTCACTTGACCCCTTATTCACTCTTATGGCCGGCCGCAGTAAATAATCCGGGAAAACAGTGGCGGCTAGGAGGCTGTCCGAGAATGCAAACTCTGAAAAAATGACCACGACATACAGTAAGTTTTAATCAAACATTGCACTATATATTGTGGTGAAAATTTCAATCTTCGAGTTCTCGGACAGCCTCCTAGGCTATTCTCGGATAGGCTCCTAGGAAAGGCTTCCTCTTCGCGGTTCGACTTCTATGCAAGAACCAGCAACCGCTTCAAGATACCCATTGCTGCTGAGCAGGACTGCAAAATGCTTCTTGCCCTTAGCTCCTCGAATCCCCTCCGGCTCGTCCCTGACCAAACCCGCAATCCAGTCCGAATCGATTACTTCAACGACCGAATCATAGCTTGAAGTATCGAACCCCTGGCTGTGCATCTCGTCTCGAAATCTGTACGCAATAACATCCTCGAACTGAAGACCTCCCACCTGATCCTGTCCCTCGCCGCGAAATTCATATTCGGCAAGCAGAATCACACTATCGAATGTTATCCGGATATCACCACATCCTGATTGCGTTGTCCGCAAACCCCACAACTTACGCACCGCCATTCCGCTACCCCCTCACCACTGACGAAATGCCACCACTCGTCGGATTGTTGTGCTGGAGCTGCCCAGACAAAAGCCCCTCAAAGAACTCGTCACCCGTCCGGTTTATAACATTAAAGGAGCTTCGCGGAACTCCTGCCCGCTCTAGCGCTTGCACAGTTCGGGTATTAAGAATCAGCGTGTTACCGCCTCGCTCGATGACATTCACTGGGATTTTCGATGGCTCCAAACCACCTCGAATTGCATTTGCGAGATCATCAACCGTACGAATCGGCTGACCTGCAATCGCGCTGAGTTCGCGCCGCCCCCCAGCGCTGAACCCCTCACGAAAAGTTCTCTGGGCGAAATTAGCGCTTGAAGACAATCCTCCCCTTGCAACACGCCCCGGCGGACAAGCCGCAAGTGCGGCTTCAGCAGTAGTTGCAGCTACGCCGACAGGGCTCACCGGACCATCAGCTTCTGGAAATCCCGCTTCTACAATGGCCGACTCTGCGGGAGTCATTTGCCCATCAGGAAAGGTAACTAATCTTTGCCCTACCGCATAAGTACGATCAAGACCAAGTGGATCGATGTAACTTAGCGGGTTATTTTCAACATAGGCATAAGTATTAATCCCCCCACTCAACCCAATCGGATCGGACTGAAGGTAACGCCCGCCATTTACAGGATCGTAATACCGCGCCATATTGTAATGCAAGCCGGTTTCCTGGTCGTAGTATTGGCCGGGCAGGCGCAGATTTTGGGTAATGGCGGGGTTGATCGGCGTGGCTTTGCCGAACGGGTCGAGTTGGGCACTCCAGCTGATTTGGCCTAACCGGTCGGTGGTTTGTAACGGTGCGCCGAGCGGGTTGTTGTGATAGTAGGCGATATTCCAGCTGGCGACGTTGCCGCTCCAGTCGCTGAGGTTGTAGTCGACTCGCGCCAGGGGTTCGCCGTCCAGGTAGACGTAATCGCCCGGCACGCGGTCTTCGCCGAGCAAGCGGCCTTGCAGATCGTAGTCGTAGTGGGTTGTCGCGGTTCCGACGGTTTTACTTTTGCGCCGGCCCTGGGCGTCGTAGCTGTAGCGGGCGATGTCGCTGCTGCCTTGTTTGACGCTGGTCAACCGCTGGTCGGGGGCGTACAGATAGGTTTTGCCGCCGGTTTGGGTGATGTTGCCTACCGCGTTGCTAACGACGGTATTGGGATGGGCGCCGGTTTGCGACAAGAGTTTCTGGCTACCGAGGTCGTATTGGTATTGGGTGGTGGCGCCGTTTAGATCGTCGGCCAGCCGGTTGCCGACCGGGTCGTATTGGTAGCTCTGTTGCGCGGTTCCATTCGCGGCTATCAGCCGGTTCAGGCCGTCGTAACTGTAACTTTGGTCGTTGGCGGCGGCCAGCAGGTCGTAGGCGAAGCTTATAACCAAGCCGTTGGGGTCGGTCAGACTGAGCAGGCGGCCGTTGGCGTCGTAGTCGGTAAAGGTGGTGACGTGGCCGAGGGCGTTGCCGAAGGTATGCAGGTCGCCGTGATGGTGGTTGGCGGTGGTATCGGCGTAGTAGGTGTAGCTGGTAAGGTCGTTGACATCCGTGCGCGGGCCGTCGGCGGTTACTATTTGGCCGAGGGCGTTGTACGTGTAAGTCCAGGTACGGCTTTGTTGGATTGCGGTGTCGGTGAGGGTTTTGGCTAGCAAATTGCCGTTGGCGTCGTAGCTGAAAGTACTACGTTGGTTGGCTTGGTCGATTTGGCTGGGCAGCCGGTAGGCGGCATGCCATTGGGTGGTGACTTTGCGCTGGCTGCCGGTCGGGGTGTAGGCCGCCAAGTCCGCCGGGCAGATCGAACCGGCCGCCAAGCCTTCGACGCGGACGGTTTCCAGGTTGCGATTCAGGTCGTAGGCGTAGCAGCCGAGGTTGCCGTTGAAGTCGGTGCGGCTGGCGATATTGCCGTTGGCGTCGTAGCCGAGGTGGCTGGCACTGGCCGCGCAGCCGGAGCCGGCCGGTTGGTTTTGACCGGCACTGTGCTTAACGCCCAGGACCGTCTGGTACCGGTATATGCGGTCGTGGTCCAAGGCATCGGTAATCAGGGTGCTGCCGTCGGCGTTATAGTTCAATTGATGCAGATCTATGCCATTGGCGTGTTCGCTGGCGATGCCCCGGCCCTGGGCATCGTATCGATACGTGGCATAGCGGCCGCCGTTTTCGTCCAGAATACCGGTCAAGGCGTACGGTAAATTGGTGCTGGACGTATTGACCGGCTCATTGTAAAGGTATTGTCGGCTGGGATTGCCGGGTATCGCGCCGGGCCAAACGACTTGCGCGAGGCGTCCGTTGGTGTCGTAGGCATAGGTATAAACCGCACCGCCAGGATCGGTGACCGTGCCGAGGCGATTGTTGCTGTCGTAGGCAAAACTCAATGCCCGTTGCGTGGTGCGATCGGTCACCGTGGCAATGCGGCCGGCTCCATCATAGCTTATGTCTTGGCTTTGACCATGCCGGTTCGTCAACACGGTCAATCGGTCCGTCGAATCATAATATTCGAAGCCGTTTTCATCGCCTTTGAATAATTGCCAACCGGTTAACGTGCCGGCAGTATCAGTCTGAGCAGTAAAACGATCGTTAATATCGCCATCGGAAAGCCACAGACCACCCGATTTCGTGAAGCGGTAAGCCTTGCCGTCCGGCCTGATGATAAAGGCATTGGTCTTGGCGCTATCGAAATACAGTTCGCGTTCGTAAGTGTGTCGCCAGGATTTGCCCAGAGCGCGCACGTCGCTGTAAGCGCTGTTGTAGTAACGCGCCAATTGCAGGGGGAAGTCGCCGGTACCCTGATAATCCGCTTCCAGCTGAAACTTATTCCCGGTGGCATCGTTGATGGGATTGGTGCCGTTGCAAACCTCCGGCGCACCGGCATTTTTTTGTGCTTGCGCGGGCGCGGGTTGGTAATACACCACCATGCTATCGGACGCGGAACAACCGTTAACACTGCCAGACACCGAGAGCGTGTTGGCGCCTTTTTGCAGAGTGACCGAGGCCGCTCCCGAACCCAGGAAATTGATCAGTGTGGTAAAGGTACCGCTCTGACTGAAAAACGGCGTCCCGTTAATATAAGCGGTGACCTGCCCTTGATCGCCCGAATTGGCATTGCCGGAACCGGTGCCGGAGACGCCGACCTGGGATGACGCAACTGTGCTCCCGCGCGCCGGCGAGGTGAATTGCAGCGAGCAGGCTTGTACGGGATGACTCAAATTCACGCCTAACAGCAAGAGCAGGATGCAGCTGAGCGGGTACAATCCTCGCCGAGGCGACATACAGTTATTACGACGAGTCCATTTAGGATCGATTCTCATACTAAGGCATAATTCCATAAACCGGTTCATACAGTTCCTCCAAGTATCACGGTAATTTAATCAATACGGGCACAAGCCGGGGTTGCGGATCAATATTTCTAGCACTCAAGGTTGGCGGCTAGCAGTAGTCGTCAATCTACCGTTAGCTTATAGACCTGTTCTTGCAGACGACTAAAACCCCGCTCGCGAAAATGCGGTTCGTCATCCAGAACATCGTGAGTACTTAACAACTCGACCTCGCACCATCCGCCGTAAAGTGCCTGCACTTCGGCGCTTGGCACACAAAAAGGCGGCCCTTGCATTTCGTGTTGGGGGTAATCAAAAGTAACCAATAAGATTCGGCTACCCGGCGTAAGCAATTGCCGCATACGTTCAACGTAAGCAACCCGCATCGTCGGCGGCAACGCCACCAGCGATGCACGATCCCAAACCGCCGATAGTTCGCCGATATCATCGGCGGCAAGCTGAAAAAAATCGCCGCAATGGAGGTTTAGGCCATCCAGCTGATGAACAGTGAAATACTGTTTCTGAAACTCCCGCGCTGACAGGTCGTTTTCTGCGAAAAAGGCTTGCACCGCCAAGGGACTCAACTCGACACCTATCGCCTCATAGCCTTCAGCCATCAACCATAATAAATCTTTGCTTTTGCCGCACAAAGGCACAAATACCTTGCCGCCTTTAGGTATCAGAAGGGTCGGCCAATGATTTTGCAGATGCGGGTTAAACTCCGCCGCGTGAAAACCGATTTGGTTTTGTTGCCAACGTTCATGCCAAAAAGCCTGATCCATACTTTGTCCTATTAAAATACAACCTATGCTTAGGTTAAGGGCATCTCTAACTATTTGCTATTCTGCAATCCAGAACGTTGAATTGACTTTGGCTCCCGCATTCGCGGGAGCCACCATTTTGAATATCAAGAACTTCCTTAGGTTAAGTTCCTGACGCATTGCCTTGCAAAAACCCTCATCGATAAACCTAGATTTTGGTATTTATCGAACAGCTGATCCAAGTCCAATGGGTTTAAGAACACATAGACACCACAACCAGTCATGGCTACGAATTCCCGGCTCAGGGTCTCTATAAAAGCGAAACGCTCAACATACATTTCATTGATTTCATTTGAAGTTTCCATGGCATTCACCTTAATGAACGGGTTAATCACATTAATCAACCAGCATAAGCAACGCCATTATTTTTAATTTTTTTGAAATCAATCACATAAAAATTATATCCACCAATAATCAATATAAAAATCAGCCTATTACCGCCAAGCGTGTCAGACATGACAGGCAAGATGACAAAATTGTCAAAAACCTAATAAATTTAAGTTATTTTTTGTTCTTATTAACCCAAACCGAGTCTAAGTTTAAGGTTTTTTTAACTCGGGCTGCATAGGCGGCGGCTTCGTATTGGCTTTTAAAGCCATCGACACTCAAACGATACCAGGTTTCCCCCTTGGACTCGGTTTTAACTACTTTGGCCTGCACACCTTTCCCGGCAAACTCTTCGGCTTTACGTTTGGCGTACCAGTCCTGTTTAAATGCCACCAGATTAACAACCCAATTGTCCTCTACGATAGCTGCTTTTTTGGGAACTGGTTTCGCAACCGGCGCTCTTACTTTGCTTTTTTCCAACGCAGCAATTTTACCCTGCAGCGCTTCGATTTCAGCCCCCATCTGCATATCTTGATTATTCAAGTCTTTTAACTGCTTACTCAACTCGCCGACAGGCTTACCGCCACCCTGCCCTTGCATGGCTTTTGTGAGCTCGTCAATCTGTTCGCTGACCACGCTATTGGCGCGAGACAATTCGTCCAACTGTTTGCGTAACATTTCTTTTTCGGCGGCATCGGCCGTGGGAGCTTCATTGATTTGAGTCTGCATTTTCCCCATATACTCAATGAGCTGGGCAACCTGGGATTTTGCGACATAACCTTGGTACCCCAAACTACCGCCCACAATCAAGGCCACTATGGCTATGCCATTCGCCACATAGGCCGATACCGGCTTCTGATTATTCAGGATATCGATATGCCGCTTGGCTTTTTTTTGCTCGCTTTTCAGTGTGTCGAGCGTTTCCGCAATGGATGCCAATTCATCCTTACTACTTTTAAGCTGCACTTCGTGGTGGACATGTGCCTGTTTTTTGACTAGTTCATTTATCTGGGCGGTTAATCCGGCAATCAAAGCGGCATATTCCACTTCCGGCTTGCTGTCGTTTGACACCGGCGGCGGTTCATCGGTACTGACTTCCGATACCTCAGTTTCAGCGATCTCAGCGCCGGTATCGATAACTTCAGTATCAGCCAAAGCCTGTTCCGCTGGAATAAGTTGTTCGGTTACCGGAACATTTTCGGCTTCGGTAACCGGCGTATCTTCGGGTTGAATGACCGGCTCAGGTACCGATGGCCTCTCGGTAACTTTTTCCGTCCCGTAGCCATCGTCCGAGGTAAACTCGTCATCCACGGAAATATCAAAATCAGCCAATAAAAAATCGGCGTTCTCCGAATGGGAGGGATGCGCTTGGTCCGCAAATCCATCAATTTCCGTCATCTTTTCCAACAGGTCATTTCCAGCATCCGTTTCGATTGCCATTTCCGGCAAAACCGGCTCTTCTTCCGGCTGGATTTCGATTTCGCCTACCGAGTCCAAGGCAGCGTCATCGGCTTCGACGGCTATCAAATCATCAAGCGGTGCCGCGGCTTGAGGTTCGGCATCTTTTATTTGCTTGGGATTAATTTGGATATCCGCAATTAAATCGTCGATGTCATCGCCAAATTCGTCAAAGTCAGGTACCACTTTGTCGGCCCGATTGGCCTCTGCGTCTATAAGCTGATCGATGTCATCGAATTGTGATGCTGCTTTTTCTTCGAGTGCTTCCGACTCGAAATCATCGCCTATCAACAGTCTATCAATGGCGTCATCGTCGTCAATCAAACCGACTTCCTGTCCGGTCTCGCCATCGAGATTCAGCATCGAATCCAAATCGTCGGCAAAACTATCTTGCGGCTTTTGATTTTTGTCGTTTTTAGATTGAGCCATGTCTAACCTCGCGACTGCATGAATAGGAGTAGAAAACCAAAATCAAAATTACCGATCATTTTGTGGCTGTCAGTAACGCATTAACTTCGTGTCGTAATTTAAACTGAATCCGTTCAAAACCGGCCTCGATCATTTGCTGTAAGGCTATCGATTCGCGCATGATATGGTTCTCCGATTCATCATTAAATAGGTGAATAACCCACTGTTCCAATAAATCCAGGCGATCGATTTCTGTTAACACCTTGAAATAACCGGCTACTTCTTTTTGCGTATTACGCGTATGGACGCTGATCTCATCCAAAGCATACCGGTCGCCATTAATAAACTGTCCGCCCGATTTCAACACCCGAAAAATTTCGTTTATAACTTGCCGACGATATCCGGTTTCGAAGTTATGCAGAGTATAAGCCGACGCCACAATATCGACGCTATCACCCTCCAATTGTTTGAGTGCGCTTAAGGCATCGTCGCTCGAAAAAGCCAGCCGACCACTATCAACCCATGTTTCCAAACTTTGCTTGGCTTGATTTTGCATGGCCGGCTCATTGTCCACACTCAACACAAGCGACCGTTCATCCGCGGATAAAATCGATAACGTCGTTATGCCGGTACCGCCGCCTAATTCGACTATCGATTGCGGATTCGATTTCAGCCTACAGTATTCCCCCACTTCAACACCGACCAACCGGCTCATTTCCGTTGCAGATGGGCATATCAATTTCAACAACTGATATTCCCGGCCTATTACGCCGGAGAACATCGCATCAAAAGTGTTAGCGGCCATCATGATTGGGATTTTAATTTTTGTTTTGCTTCATAGGCCGCCAGCTGTTCAGCCGTGGCGTCGGTTTGATAACGATCTTTCCATTCGCTGTAGGGCATGCCATACACAATTTCTCTGGCTTGCTCGTAATTGACCTCCATGCCCCGCTCGGCCGCCGCCGCCACATACCATTTAGCCAAACAGTTACGGCAAAAGTCCGCCAGCATCATCAATTCGATGTTCTGCACCTCGGTATGTTGCTGCAAATGCGCCAGCAATTGCCGGAATGCCGCCGCCTCTAATTCAACCGTTTTGTCTTGCATAACTATCCTCCTAAATCTTGCATTTTATCAGCAAAGCAGTTCGACTCATGTACATTTGCATACAAAGATTCTACAATTAGCGATTATTTCAGCTGTCCGTACCATTAACGTGTGAACACTATCCACAGCTCATCGTTGACCGCTTATCCCGCTGGTTTTATCAAACCGGAGCAGGATCGCTTTACCCAAAAACCAGCCGGCACCGACGCAAGCGATAAACAAGCCACGGATGTTCCAGGACGGCTGGAAGCACCAGCATCTACGCCCGAACAAATTAAGACCGCCCTAGCCACATCGGGTTTTAATCAGCAGAACAATTTTTCCCAAAGTGACGACACCCGTTCCAACAAAGCCTTACAGGCATACAATCAAACCCGTGAGCAAGCCAACCAGCTGCGACTTGAAAACCTCATAACTCGCGTTGATTATTATGCTTAACCATCCCTATCCATTCTTAGCCATAAGCCTTAAATGAAGCCATTTTTAGAATTTTTCCCCATCATCCTGTTTTTCATTGCCTACAAACTATACGATATCTACATAGCCACGGCAGTTGTCATCGTTGCCACGGTTGTTCAGGTTGCCACCTACTGGCTGATGTATCGCAAAGTAGAAACCATGCAATGGATCACATTGGGACTGATACTGGTCATGGGTGGTGCGACTCTTTATCTGCAGGATGACCAATTTATCAAATGGAAACTCAGCATTATCGAATGGTTATTCGGTAGCGCGTTCTTGGCCAGTCAATTCATAGGCCGTAAAACCTTTATCGAGCGCATGATGGGCGCCAATCTGGAATTACCCGCCCACATCTGGAAGCGCTTAAACTTGAGCTGGGCTCTATTTTTTATAGGTATCGGCTTCTTGAATCTATATGTCATGCACCATTTCAGCACCGATGATTGGGTTAACTTCAAAACCTTTGGGGTACCTGGCTTGATGGTGGTTTTTATTGTGGTACAAATGGCCTTCTTATATAAGTACGCCCCTGAAACAGAGGCAAAAAAATAATGCTTTACGCCATCATCAGCGAAGATGTTAACGATAGTCTGACTAAACGGCTGAGCGCTCGCCATGCCCACTTAGCAAGACTTCAAACGTTACAAGATGAGGGCCGATTGATTCTGGCAGGCCCCCATCCGGCTATTGACGCGGAAACCCCCGGCGATGCGGGTTTTAGCGGTAGCCTGGTGGTTGCGGAATTTAACAATTTAGCCGACGCCCAACACTGGGCCGATGCCGATCCTTATATCGACGCAGGCGTTTACGCTCGCGTTACCGTCAAACCTTTCAAACAAGTATTTCCGCAGCAATGACAGCCAACATCATCAGACAAAAACTGGAAGACGCTCTTAAGCCCGATTTAATCGAGATTATCGACCATAGCGCCGCTCACGCCGGTCATGCCGGCAATAAGGGCGGTGGACATTACAATGTCACTATCGTTTCCGAACAGTTCGAGGGCAAATCCTTGGTTCAACGTCATCAATTGATATATAAAATCATGGGAGACATGATGAAAGATGAAATCCACGCTCTCGGCATTAATGCATTAACCCCCACAGAAAATAGCAAAGGAAATTAAGTAATGAAACTGAAACTGATCCCACTGATACTGGCTAGTGCAACCCTGTTACCCGGCTGCTTTGAAGATAAAACCAATGATGCCGCCACCACAGCTCCTGCCGTCAGCAAGGAAGACGCAGTAGCTTCAGTCAACGGCGTATATATCAGCAAAAAAACCCTGGACACTTTGGAAAAAGAAATTGCCGAACGCAGCCAAGGCCAAACGTTCCCGAAAGAACAATTACTGGAAGAATTGATCCAACGTGAACTGTTAATCCAACAGGCGCTGCAAAAACAATTGGATAACTCGCCAGAAGTCATTGAACGCATGGCGACAGTCAGAAACTCGCTGTTGTCGCAAGCGGCTTTACAAGACTACCTGAAAGCCAATCCGGTTACCGACGAAGAAATCAAGGCCGAGTACGACTCTAAAATGGCCAACATGGGCGAAGAATATAAAGCCAGCCATATTCTGGTTAAAACCGAGGACGAAGCGAAAAAAATCATCGCTGAACTGGAAAAAGGCGGCGATTTTAAAGCACTTGCTAAAAAGCACTCCATCGACCCCATGGGCTCCGAAGGCGGCGACTTGGGCTGGTTTACTCCGGATCGCATGGTGCCACCGTTCTCGGAAGCCGTTATCGCTCTAGAAAACGGTAAATTCAGTAAAGAACCGGTGCAAACCCAATTCGGCTGGCACGTCATTTTGAGAGAAGAATCCAGAGCCCTGACGCCACCGCCATTCGACTCGGTTAAAGAACAAATCCGTCCGATGCTGCAGCGCCAGAAAGCCCAAACCATGATTGAAAATCTGCGTAATAGCGCTAAAGTCGAAATTCTGCTGGCACCGGAACCAAAGCCCGCGGAGCCTCAAGTTAGCGAAGACCCCGCAGCCTCGACAGATGCTCCGCAAGCAGAAAGCCCCGATGCGCAGTCGGCCACCGATGGCAGCCCTACAGCAACGGAAACTGACTCAACCGCCCCCGAGGAAGCGGCTCCAGCTGACGAAGAAACCCAATCTCAGCCAAAACCCGCCGAATAAATACGCAAAAAAAAGCAGGGTAGATGACCTACCCTGCTTTTTGATTGGAAAAGTATTTAGATACTCTTACCAAAACATCAGTGTTATGCCGGATGCATTACGTGCTGTCGGCATGTCTTTTCATCCAACAAGCTCTTAATGCTTTGGCTACATTTTCCGCAAACCCCACCCGCACCGGTACATTGCATTAACTGCCTGCGCGTACACGCGCCTTGATCAATTGCCTGAGCTACTTGGCTGTCCGTAACAGCTTTACAAACACAAACGTACATTGTGACCTCGCTAACCAATACACGATACTAATGATAACAATTATCATTTAAATGTAAAGCCCTCTTGATTAATAAATTGTTTACTATTTTGAAACCAAACTGATAAACCGTTAAAAAACCACACAAACATTAGGAAACATGCGGGATTGCGCGATTAGCTTTCATTGCAAAAGCACATTTGTTCATGATTAAATAGCTAGTTAAATATTTCATCATTATTTCAGAGCCCATGATGCAAGACTACCAAAGCCAAAAACCTATCGTGCTTGACATACTGGATGCCCATCGGACCATGCCGGGCAATCTGCTTCCGATCCTTCACGGTATTCAGGATACCTTGGGCTACATTCCCCCGGCAGCCGTCGAAGATATAGCCAAAGCCTTATATCTTTCCAAGGCCGAAGTACACGGCGTTATCAGCTTTTATCATTATTTTCGCACCACGCCGCCAGGCAAACATACTATCCGCATCTGCAGGGCAGAATCCTGTCAGGCCATGAACAGCAAAGCCCTGGAAAATCACGCCAAACAAACCTTAGGTGTCGATTTTCACGAAACAACCTCTGATGAACATTTTTCCCTCGAACCTGTCTACTGCCTTGGAAACTGCGCCTGCTCCCCGTCAATAACCATTGATGATGAAGTACATGGTCGTGTCACTCCGGAAAAATTTGATCAACTATTAGCTGCTTGCAAAGGTGCCAAATAATGACCCGCTTATTCATCTCCCGTGACTCGACCGCGCTTTCCCTGGGCGCAGAACAGGTAGCCCAAACTATACAAGCGCAAACCAAAGACAAACACATCGAAGTCGTTAGAAATGGTTCGCGCGGCCTTTATTGGCTGGAACCTCTGATTGAAGTCGAAACATCACAAGGCCGTATCGCTTACGGCCCCGTTCAACCCGAAGACGTAGCATCTTTACTGGAAAACGGTTTATTGGAAGGCAAACAGCACCCTCTCTGCCTGGGCAATATAGAAGAGTTGCCTTATTTCAAAAATCAAAACCGACTGACTTTTGCCCGCGTTGGTTTGACCGACCCCGTCAATCTTGACGATTACATCGCGCATGACGGCTACCAAGGCTTAAAAAATGCACTGACCATGCAACCGACCGACATCGTCAAACACGTTACCGACTCCGGTTTACGCGGTCGCGGCGGCGCGGCATTCCCGACCGGTATCAAATGGAATACCGTTCTAAATGCACCGGCCGAACAAAAATATATCGTCTGTAATGCCGACGAGGGTGATTCCGGCACTTTCTCCGACCGTATGATTATGGAAGGCGACCCCTTCGTACTAATCGAAGGCATGACCATTGCCGGCTTGGCAGTCGGTGCCACGCAAGGCTATATCTATTTACGGATCGAATATCCGCATGCCAAAGTAGCGCTGAATCAAGCCATAGCAGCCGCTTACCAAAACGGTTATCTGGGTGAAAACATTCAAGGCAGCGGCAAAACTTTCCACCTGGAAGTTCGCATGGGCGCCGGCGCTTACATCTGCGGCGAGGAAACCTCTTTGCTGGAAAGCCTGGAAGGCAAACGCGGCTTGGTGCGTTTCAAGCCTCCCCTTCCCGCCATCGTCGGTCTGTTCGGCAAGCCTACAGTCGTCAACAATGTCATTTCCCTGGCATCCGTACCCGTCATTTTGGATAAAGGCGGCGAATACTACCGCGATTACGGCATGGGCCGTTCGCGCGGCACTCTGCCCTTGCAACTGGCCGGCAATATCAAACACCCCGGCCTGTTTGAAGTGGCATTCGGCATGACCTTACGAGAACTACTGTACGATTACGGCGGCGGTTCCGCCAGCGGCCGACCGATCCGGGCGGTTCAGGTGGGCGGTCCATTGGGCGCTTATCTCCACGAAGGCCAGTTCGATACCCCGCTGGATTATGAAGCCTTTGCCGCCATTTCTGCCGTACTGGGTCACGGCGGCATTGTAGTGCATGACGACACGGTCAACATGGCCGACATGGCTCGTTATGCGATGGAATTTTGTGTGGAAGAATCTTGCGGCAAATGCACACCCTGCCGCATAGGCTCAACGCGCGGCGTTGAAGTAATAGACCGCATCGTCAGTGATGTCCAAAAGGATAAAAATACCGTACTACTGCGGGATTTGTGCGACACCATGGTCTTCGGCTCTTTGTGTGCAATGGGCGGCATGACACCTTATCCGGTGTTAAGCGCGTTGAATCATTTTCCAGAAGACTTTGGCTTGCAAAAAGCCGCCAAAGTCTGATCGATTACCAGGAGTTAGCTTATGTCAGCCAATAACGAAATAGATTACGGTACCCCCAAAAGCGCATCAGAAAATCAGGTCACTCTGGAAATCGACGGCCAAAAAGTTACAGTCAGCACTGGCAGCTCCGTTATGCGCGCCGCCGCTGAAGTTGGAATCAGCATTCCAAAATTATGCGCCACCGATAGCCTGGAGCCGTTCGGCTCCTGTCGTATGTGCCTAGTGCAAATCGAAGGCGCTCGCGGTTATCCGGCCTCCTGCACCACACCGGTGGCTGAAGGCATGAAAGTCTGCACCCAAAACGACAAATTAGCCAATATCCGCCGCGGCATTGCCGAACTCTACATTTCTGATCATCCCCTGGATTGTTTGACCTGCGCCGCCAACGGCGATTGCGAATTGCAGGACACCGTCGGCCAAGTTGGCTTACGCGAAGTACGTTACGGTTTCGAGGGTGAAAATCACCTGGATGCCGAAAAAGACACCAGCAACCCCTATTTCACCTTCGACCCAGCAAAATGTATCGTCTGTTCGCGTTGCGTGCGGGCCTGCGAAGAAACCCAGGGTACTTTTGCTTTGACTATTGATGGCCGTGGCTTCGAATCCAAGGTCTCGCCGAGCCAAAACCAAGATTTCATGGATTCCGAATGCGTGTCCTGCGGTGCTTGCGTGCAAGCCTGTCCGACCGCGACACTGATGGAAAATTCCGTGATCGATAACGGTGTGCCGGAACATAGCACGATTACCACCTGTGCATATTGCGGTGTCGGCTGCTCCTTTAAAGCGGAAATGAAGGGCGAGCAACTGGTGCGGATGGTGCCGGATAAAAACGGCCAGGCCAACCATGGCCATTCCTGCGTCAAAGGCCGCTTTGCCTTCGGATATGCCACCCACAAAGACCGCATCACCACGCCTATGGTACGCGACAAAATCAGCGACGCCTGGCGTGAAGTCAGCTGGGAAGAAGCCATAACATTTGCCGCCGACCGTCTGAAACAAATTCAAGCCAAATACGGCAAATATTCCGTTGGCGGCATCACCTCGTCTCGCTGCACCAACGAAGAAACCTATTTAGTACAAAAACTGATCCGCGCCGGTTTCGGTAATAACAACGTCGATACTTGTGCCCGGGTTTGCCACTCCCCGACCGGTTACGGTCTGAAAAACACCTTCGGCGAATCTTCGGGCACCCAAACCTTCGATTCGGTGATGAAATCCGATGTGATCATGGTGATCGGCGCCAACCCGACCGACGGCCATCCGGTGTTCGGTTCGATGATGAAACGCCGTCTGCGTCAAGGCGCCAAATTGATTGTAGTAGACCCACGCAGTATCGATCTGGTCCGTAACAGTCCGCACGTCAAAGCCGATTATCATTTAAAACTGCGGCCCGGCACCAATGTCGCCGTGGTCACCGCACTGGCCCATGTTATCGTCACCGAAGGCTTGGCCGACGAAGCCTTTGCACTGGAACGTTGCGATGTCGAATCCTTCTCCAAATGGAAAACCTTTGTCTCCCTGCCGCAAAATTCACCGGAAGCGGTAGCGGAAATTACCGGCATCGAAGCGGAAACCATGCGTGCCGCGGCGCGTCTGTACGCAACAGCCGGTAATGGCGCCATTTATTACGGCTTGGGCGTGACCGAACACAGCCAAGGCTCGACCACCGTCATTGGTATCGCTAACCTGGCCATGGCTACCGGCAACGTCGGCCGCGACGGAGTAGGGGTAAATCCATTACGCGGACAGAACAACGTGCAAGGCTCCTGCGACATGGGCTCGTTCCCGCACGAATTTGTGGGGTATCGCCATGTGTCCGACAGCGAAACCCGTGCTCAATTCGAAGCTGCGTGGGGCGTATCGCTGGAATCCGAACCCGGCCTGCGCATACCGAACATGTTTGCCGCCGCCATAGACGGTACTTTCAAAGGCCTGTATGTGCAAGGCGAGGACATTGCGCAGTCCGATCCGGATATCCAGCATGTACATCACGCCTTGCGCGAACTGGATTGCCTGATCGTGCAGGACATCTTCCTCAACGAAACCGCTAAATTTGCCCATGTGTTCCTGCCGGGTTCTTCATTCCTGGAGAAAAACGGTACTTTCACCAACGCAGAACGCCGTATTTCTCCGGTGCGCAAAGTCATGACGCCGTTAGCCGGCAAGGAAGACTGGGAAGTGACCCAGGATTTGTCAAATGCATTGGGCTATCCGATGAATTACAACCATCCATCTGAAATCATGACGGAAATCGCCGCCCTGACCCCACAATTTGCCGGCGTGACCTATGAAAAAATCGAAGCCATGGGAAGCATACAGTGGCCCTGCAACGAAGAAGCACCCGACGGTACGCCTACCATGCATACCGACCAGTTCGTTCGGGGCAAGGGTCGTTTCATGCTAACTGAGTACGTTCCCACCCAGGAGCGCACCAACAGCAGGTACCCGTTGATTTTGACCACCGGCCGTATTTTGTCGCAATACAATGTCGGCGCCCAAACTCGCCGTACCGAAAACGTGGCATGGCACGACGAAGACCGTTTGGAAATCCATCCGCACGATGCCGAGGTATTGGGCATAGCCGATGGCGACTGGGTCGGCGTAAAAAGCCGTACCGGCGAAACCGTGATGCACGCCATCATTACCGAGAGAATGCAACCGGGCGTGGTCTACACCACCTTCCACTTCCCGCATTCCGGCGCCAACGTCATCACGACCGATAATTCGGACTGGGCCACCAACTGTCCGGAATATAAAGTCACCGCCGTGCATGTGGCCAAAGTGGCGCAACCGTCGGAGTGGCAACAGCAATATCAACACTTCTCCGATAAGCAACAATCCTTGCTGGACAACCGCATCCCGGCCGGCGAATAACACCGCCATAGTGAACATGGATGCTATCAGTGAGTTGGGCTGGACCAGTTATCGAAAAGGTCAATACGATGTCTGGCGCGGCCCAACTCATCAACGCAAGGAAGATTCGGTAGCCGAGGAAGTGCCGGTGGTATTGGTTTACAACACCGTTCCGCACGTGGTGATGCTGACCACGCCGTTGAACCTGGAGGACTTTGCCCTGGGATTCAGTTTGACCGAAGGCATTATTCAACACCCGGATGAAATGCAATCGGTGCGGGTCGTGCAACGTTCCAAAGGTATTGAAGTGCGTATCGGCATTCCCGAACAGCGTTGCGACAGCATGCATGACAAGGGCCGCAATATGACCGGCCGCACCGGCTGCGGCCTATGCGGCGCCACCTCGCTGGAACAAGCTATTCGCCGGCCTAAACCTGTTGGCGCCGGCCTGCCTCTGGATGCGGGAAAACTAGCGCACGCTCTGCGGGACATGCCATCTCAGCAAACGCTCAATCAAAAAACCGGTGCCGTGCACGCGGCTGCCTGGCTGGACCCTGTAAAGGGCATCACTACCGTACGCGAGGATGTCGGGCGGCATAACGCCCTGGATAAATTAATCGGCGCATTGGCCAAAGCCAACTGCAATTTTAACGAAGGGTGGCTGTTGGTCACCAGCCGCGCCAGTTTTGAAATGGTACAAAAAGCCGCCAGCGTCGGCATCACCTTGCTGGCCGCCATCTCGGCCCCCACCGGCCTTGCCATACAACTGGCCGAGGAATGCGGATTAACCCTGATCGGGTTTGCCCGTAACGAAAATCACGTTATCTATACTCACCCACATCGTTTACAACATACCCAAGCATCGGTCGCATAACATGGATAAAAGCAATTTAATCAAAATGGCCAACGACATCGGCTCTTTTTTCAAATCGGAACCCGACAGAGCGCTCGCCATTCAAGGCGTGGAGCAACACATCAGAAATTTCTGGGAACCGCGCATGCGCAAGGAGATCGTCGAATACCTGGAAAAAGGCGGCGCGGAATTAATGGACATCGTCGCGGAAGCGGTTAAAAAGTTGTAACGCGTTTGAGCATAGCTGTATTCAGCTGCCTGCCATCGGTCGGGATTGGTCTATCTTTTCGAAGCATCGTCAGGCTCAAGCAGCAAGCGGCTTGAACCTGACCCGCAAATTGTTAACGGCGTTTTCTAACGAACAACACGCTAAACATACCGCTCATAAACAACCACATCGCGGCGGGAACCGGAACCGGCGCTGCGGAGATGACCTTCAGTTGAACATTGTCGGCATTGTAAACAGTTTCAAATCCGAGTCCGGTAAACGCGCTAGCTTCTAAAGAGGCAAATACGCCGCTTCCCAAACCGTCAAACGTAATCAGGGTGAATATATCGCCCACTTCCGGTACAAAGCTTCCGAAACTTTCAACCTTTAACGTCCCGCCGAAAGTCGCATCGCCGGTAATGTTCAAAATATCCAACAAGGTATCGGTGCCTCCGATTTCCATACTCAGTAAACCGGACGCGGTTTGCATAAAGTCACCGGCTACCGTTAACGAACCTATGCCATCCGACCCGGGATAGATTGTGCCGCTGTTTATCAGGTCATTGGAAAAAACGGGATCGAGTATACCCTCGCCTTGTAGAACGCCGTCAACACCGTTTACAAAGTTCGTGGCAGAGACCGTTAAAGTGGCCCCCTGCTCTATATTGACCACCCCCTGGTTGGTAAAATCCTTTGCCAAATTGACGGTTCCGGACTGTACGTCCAACAAGCCATTATTTTGCAGTTCTGGATTTATCGTGGTAGTCCCGGTACTGGCGTTTTTGACGAAGGTGCCGTTGTTCTGAAACGTTCCGTTACCGAATATCGTGCCGTTGATGCCGGTCGTGAAGGTGCTGCCGGCACTGTTGATCAGGGTCGCGGTGTTGTTGATACTGGGACTGCCGGCGTTCCATTCGGTATCGCCGTTTAAGGCCAAGGTCCGGCCATTGGATAACGAAAAGCTGCCATTTATCACCGTAGCGCCGTTGGCGGACGTGGTGGCCACACCCGTCATGGTACCGCCGGTCAAGGTGGCGGTGCCGGCTATCGATACGTCACCCGTTCCGCCCAAGCTGCCATTGGTTTGCGTGTAGGCATTTGCAAAAGACGATGTCTCGTTAATATTCAGTGTGCCAAACGATTTTACAAACGCTTCCTGGCTATTGAGACTTTTGATGGTATCCGTTCCGCTTCTGTGGGTGATCGTTCTGGTAGTTGCTCCCCCGACATCAATAAGCACGTCGTCGCTGATTCCGGGTAAGTTGGGATCGCTGCTCCAATTCGTTACCACATCCCAAAAACCGTCGCTATTTGGAACCCAGTTTACTGCGGCACCCTGGGAAACGTTGGCGTAAAGGATAGTTACGATTGCAATTGGCAAGGTTTTTCGGCGAGTTTTCAAGTTGATTTGTCGGGAGTTAAGCGGATTAGTATCCATATTGATTCTCCAAATTACTGTTATTGGCTTGAAACGTGGAAGACAAATAGGTTGTTCTGAACAACTTGGCAATACGGCTGGCGCTAATACGCGTCATGACAGGTCGCTTAAGCGACCTGTCAATCCGGAAAGACCAGTCTAACGTTAATTCTATGCTTACAGAAAAGTCAAGTCAATTTTATCACTAGCCCATCACACTTATTACACATTGAGTAAGAGCAACGGCGTTTTTGAGATTGAACCTCCAATTACCGTTTGAGCACCTCCGTCGTCTTCAGCGAACATTGACAAATCGCGGTTATCAAAGTAAACGACTGAACAGTTATACAGTTGCTGAAGCGTCGGCGCAGCCACCCAACCGCTTGTCAACTGGATACTAACGCAATAGATTTTAAGCGATATCCTCCGCCACGCATGCCTCACTCTTGCAAGCATTGACTTCGATTGTGACATGGTCCAAATGTACAAAGCTAGCCAGCAGATTTTTGTAATAGTTGGGCGATTTGGGAAAGCGGGTCACCAGCACGATTATCGCGGCGTGATGGGCTGGGCTAACCCGCCAAATGTGAATATCGCTGACCCGGCATTCGCCGTCTTCTTCCAGGGTGTCCTGAATCGCTTGTAAGTAATGTTCGTCTATGCCCTGGTCCAGCAAAATCGGGCTGGTTTCCTTGATCAAGCCCCACGCCCAAACCAAAATCACTAACGCGCCGACAAACCCCATCACGGTATCCAGCCAGTTCCAGCCGTAATATTTACCGGCCAGCAAAGCCACGATGGCTAAAACCGAAGTCAGCGCATCGGCTACCACATGCAGGTAGGCCGCTCGTAAATTATGGTCGTGGTGGTGCTCGTGATACCCCTCATCTTGGTGGCGCGCATGATGATGGTCATGATGGTGATCGCTAAGCAACAACGCACTTAACAAGTTAATCACCAAACCGGCTACCGCCACCAAAATCGCTTCGTCGAATTGAATCACCTGCGGAGCAATCAACCGTTCCGCCGATTCCGCGATCATCATAAACGCCACTACCGCCAGCGACACCGAACTGGCAAAACCGCCCAACACGCTGACTTTGGCGGGGCTAAAAGCAAAGGTTTGATCCTGTTCGTGAATCCGGCTGTACCGATAGGCAAAAATGGCGATCATAAAGGCCATGACATGCGTGGCCATATGCCAGCCGTCCGCCAACAAAGCCATGGAATGGAATTGCGTGCCGGCGACGATTTCCACCAACATGGTGGTAAAGGTTATCACCAATACCCATTTGGTACGCCGCTCGCCCTTACGATTAATGCGGGCAAAATTATGGGTATGTTGCCAGTTACTCAGTTGATGTTCGTGCATGGTGATCCTTTTTTCCCGGGCAAAACATTATTGATGAATGGGATTTTAACTCAAGCCGATGGTTCAATAGACAGCCTATCTCAATTCACGCTGCAATCGTTGTCAAACAACCGTAAAATAGCGGTCTTTAATAGTTTAACGAGTAACGATTGTGCAAAACTTCACCCCTGTTTCCGCTCTGCTTGGCGGTGCGTTGATCGGTCTCAGCGCGTTCATATTACTCAGATTTAATGGTCGCATTGCCGGTATCAGCAGCATTATGAACGGCTTGTTCACCACATCGGGCCCCAACCGGTATTGGCGCATGACATTTTTATTGGGTTTAATGCTGGGTGCGACTATCTGGCAGTGGTCTGTACCTACTTCACTTCCCTTACGGCAAAACTATCCGCTGCCGTTGATTATCGCTGGCGGTTTTCTGGTTGGATTCGGCACCCGCATCGGCAGCGGCTGCACCAGCGGCCACGGCATCTGCGGCCTTGCCTTGCTGTCGCGGCGCTCCATCGCCGCCACTTTGACATTTATGGCCAGCGGTATCTTGACGGTCTATCTGATTCGCCATGTTTTACAGGTGCTGTCATGATGAAGTTGGTTTTTGCCTTATTTGCCGGGGTTATTTTCGGCTTGGGTCTGACTATATCGCAAATGACCAATCCGGATAAAGTTCTGAGCTTTCTGGATATCGCCGGCAACTGGGACCCCAGTTTGGCTTTGGTGATGGTGGGTGCTTTAGCCGTCGCGGTAGCCGGGTTTCGCTGGACGCGCCAGCACGAAAAACCCGTTTTTGGCAGTCGTTTTCATATCACCCTTAAAACAACACTGGACAAACCCTTACTGGCCGGCGCCGGCCTATTCGGTATCGGCTGGGGCATGACCGGTTATTGTCCCGGCCCCGCATTTGCCAGCCTGGCTCTGGGCAATCAGGAAGCCGTCATCATGGTGACCAGTATTTATGCCGGCTTCTGGGCCGCAGGCCTGTTGCAAGAAAAATATTAGTTTGTGAACGCCTCCGCCGCCATTTACAGCGTTTCGCAACTGAATCGCGAAGCCAAACGCCTGCTAGCGACGCATTTCATGACCGTGCGCGTGGAAGGCGAAATATCCAACTTTAGCGCGCCCTCCTCCGGCCATTGGTATTTCAGCTTAAAAGATGCGCAGGCACAGATTCGTTGCGCCATGTTTCGCGGTCAACAGCAACGCCTCGGCTTTAAGCCGGGTAACGGCGACCTGGTGGTGGTAAATGCGCAAGTCAGCCTATACGAGCCGCGCGGCGACTATCAATTGGTCGTGGAACATATGGAACAAGCCGGGGACGGCGCGCTGCGGCAGGCTTTCGAACGTTTGAAAAACAAACTGCTGGCGGAAGGCCTATTCGACGCCGTCCGCAAGCAGGACATACCGCTAATTCCCAAACAAATCGGCATCATCACTTCGGCCGGCGGCGCGGCCATACACGATATTCTGACGGTTTTGCAACGGCGTTTTCCAGCTGTTCCGGTCGTGATTTATCCGGTAGCCGTACAGGGTGAATCCGCCAAGTTCGAGATTAGCGCCGCGCTGGAAATGGCCAATCAACGCGCCGAAGCAGACGTGCTTATTCTGGCTCGCGGCGGCGGTTCATTGGAAGATTTATGGGCCTTTAACGAAGAAATAGTAGCCCGCGCCATTGCCGCCAGCCGAATACCGGTGATTGCCGGCATCGGCCATGAGGTCGATTTCACTATCGCCGATTTCGTGGCCGATTTGCGCGCGCCCACCCCATCGGCCGCCGCGGAACATGCCGTACCCAGCCAGACCGAATGGCTAGGCGGTTTTAAGTTCATGGAAAACCAGTTACTTGAAAAACTGCGCCGCCAATTAACCCAACAGCAACAACGCCTGAACTGGCTGAATAAATCCCTGCAGTTGCAACACCCCGGCGAGAAACTGCAGCGCAACGCGCAACGGCTGGACGAACTGGAAATACGCCTGAAAAAATCCACCCTGCAAACTGTATTGCAAGCCAAGCAACTGTTGACTTTGAACAGCCAAAAACTCCGGCAATTTCAACCTACCGATAGGATTGCCCAACACCGACAAGTACTCGATTTTTATCAACAACGTTTGCAACGGGCCATACTGCTCAAACTGACCACACTAAAACAACAACACAGCGGCATCAGCCAGACTCTACAGGCCGTCAGCCCGCTAGCGACGCTGGATAGAGGTTACGCCATCGTAAAAAACCAACGCAGCGGCCAAATCGTCAAATCGGTGTCCGATGTAGCCGAAAACGACCTACTCGAGACCCGATTTTCCCAAGGCCGTATGGTTAGTTTAGTCAAGAAGCGCATTCCAGACTAAAGCCAATCAGGCAGACACCCATGACGGAATGATGCCAATTCGGGACGTTATGCCAAACCAAATCCTATGTTTCCACCGGCATAACCATAGATCTGTTCGACGACAAAGGCTGTCCGCCCGCCTGTTTTACTCAAAGTTGCAATCGTCCACGGGACCCGCCGCTCATACTGCGGCGAATTTTAGTTGCGTATTTGTTAATGGTGCATTTTCCGGCTGCTTGGTTTTCATAGGACTCCGCAACAGGTAAGATTACCTCTAGCGCCGAATGCCTGTATGCTTTGGCAAAAACACCTTATCTTTACCAGAATTCTTGTGGCCACTTTATTTCAAATTCCTCCCAATCATCCGCAGCGCTTTGTGTTGCACAACGAAGTCCACGCCCGGGCTTCGTCGATTCTTAGCCTGCCTGTTAGAGCCAGCTATCTGGCCTTGTCGCTGTCTAGCGACGAAAAAAAGCAGGAGCGCAAACATCTGACAGCCCTGTGCGAGCGATTCGGCACGGTGCCGCCGGACCAAGACGCCGACCATTTCAGCGCCACCTTCGACTCGTTTCAAATGAGTTGGGAACAACACGGCGAATTCAGCAGCTACAGTTTTTATGCTTACGACAGCATTACGGAACCCTTTACCCATCCCGCCTTAAAAAAAGTCCCCGTCGACTGGCTGGCACGGATTAACGGACAAGTACTCGTGGCCGCCCATGCCAGCGTGGTTTCCGCGGCCGACATCGATTACCGGGATGAAACGGATTTATCGCCGTTATCCGCGCACTTTGCCGGCAATCCGCTTGTGGGCTCCAAAGTAACCGGCGGCGCGGCGTCCGTATTTACCGATTTTCGGATTCACCTGGATGGTTTCAGTCGTTTTCTGGTAGTCAATCATGATTTAAGAACCGCGCAGGCCGGCCGGCTACTGCATAGGCTTTTCGATATTGAGGTCTACCGGGTCATGGCCTTGCTGGCGTTTCCTATCGCCCGCAAATTGTATCCGGACCTGAAGAAGGCCGACCGGCAACTGTATACCATTACCAATTCCATGACCCAACCGGATAATGACGATGCCAAATTGCTGGATGAATTGACGGGCTTGGCCGCGGAAGTCGAAAACCATATATCCAGCCATCAGTTCCGTTTTGCCGCCGCCAGCGCTTATTATCAGCTGGTTGGGCAACGCCTGGATGACTTGCGCGAAGTCCGCATCCAGGGCATTCAAACCTTGGGCGAATTTATCAAACGGCGCCTGGAACCAGCCATGAATACCTGCAGTTCCATATCGCACCGCTACACTCTGATTTCGGAACGGGTCAGCAATGCCAGCCAATTATTACGCACCAAGGTCGATATTATTATCGAACGGCAAAATCAAGGCTTGCTATCATCCATGGCCTTGCGGGCCAAAATGCAGTTGCGCATGCAACAAACGGTGGAGGGTATCTCTATGGTGGCCATCACCTATTATGCCGCCAATCTGATAGGCAAAATCGCCGAAGCGCTGCATAGCCTGGGCTGGCATATCAATGTCGAACTGGTGGAAGGACTGTCCATTCCGTTCATTTTCGTCATCATAGGCATCAGCACCAAACGGATTCATAAAATCATCGCCAATACCACCGAATGAACAACCGGGCAACAATCGTGGCACCTGTATTGCCTTATCGCGATATTGTTCGGCACATTGTCAGCTGCCGCCTCCAATAGCGCCGAACCGTACAAAATTTAAACGTGATCCGCCCCTATTGAAAACCGGTTTCAGCGGTTTAGGACTTCGACAGGCCTTGTTCGCCCCAGGCTGCGGACGTCTGTTTTTATTACCCCATCACGCCGCCAATCCAGCAATGACCAAAGTCCGCCCATTAAAAGGCGGACTTTTTCCAGTCGCTACGCGCTTATGAGATTTCGCCAGGTTCTGGCGGACAACAGCGCCAACTGTCAAATTGGCGCTGTTCAACCCGCGTTTCACTCTGAACTATAGCTAGGCGCTATTCTTCGATCCAAATCAACTCGACGCGACGATTTTCAGACCTACCGGCTTCCGTTTTGTTATCGGCAATAGGTTGCGTTTCGCCATAGCCTTTCGCATTCAGCTTGTTGGTGACACCTTTCATTTTCAGGTATTCAAGCACTGAATACGCACGGCGTTGCGACAGTTTCATATTATAGCTATCGGAACCTTCACTGCTGGCATGTCCCTGGATTTCAATTTCATTTTTCTGTGGGTAGGCAATAAGGCTTTTAGCAACGTCATCCAGAATTCCCTGAGCTTTCACGGTTAGCTCGGCGGAATCATATTTAAAGTGCTGGCCTTTGAGAATCAGTCTAACCGCGCAGCCGTTATGGTCGACAGTGGCGCCTTTAATGGTGCCTGGGCATTTATCCAGGCAGTCGTTAACCCCATCCGCATCCTCGTCACGAGTAGAACAATCATCAACCGGTGGCGGTGCGATATAAGGTTCAGCTTTTGCCACATATTTGGGTTTTTCACCGAATGGAATCACCACGCCCAGGTTCACCGTCATGTCATGAAATTCATCGGTACCGGGCTGTACCTGGGCGTTGAGATTGTTATTGTAGCGATAACGTACATCACTGCGGATTAACAAGTTATCAGCAACCTCATAGCTAACCCCCAAACCGGCTTCGCCGATAAGGCCTATGCCGCAATTCGCGGAAGCGCAGCTATTCATGGCGCCCAAGCCCATTACAGCGTAAGGCGAAAATTTATCGCGGAAGAAATAGTATTGCAGATCGGCAGTACCGCCAGCCAGATCCCATGGCCCGTTAGTACCGCCAAATCCTTGATAAAAACCTCTCAACTCCGCGTTGAAATGTTCATTAATGATTTTACCGACACCCAAGCCGCCACCCCATCCATCCGCCGCTTTGCGATCGCCGCCGGTTTCGATGTAGGAAGCAAAAGGCGCGACATACCAACGATTATCCAGGAATTGATCGGCCGCTTGCGCCAGCGGGACAAAACTCATGCCGATTAACGAGGCACTGGTAAGTAATTTCTTTGTTAGCATAGGTATTCCTTCATGATTTAAACACAGACTCGGCATAACACTGCACAAGGTCGGCTTATTCAAAGAAATTGAATTTCTGAAAACGGCTGATTAAGTGTAGCGGATATTGTTGTTAAAAAACTTTCATTCGTAGCTTAAGGGCAACAGCTGCTAGCAGTCTGTTCGGTAACACACATAGCAACAGATTAATCTGCCTCGTTGCACAAACCTTCAAGCGCTCTGTTCCCCCAGACCCTGGAAAGTTTTGCACGCCGTTTTGCAGCCGGCTTTATATAGGCACTTAAAACACGGTTTGTAGCTCGTTCAATCTGACATAGCGATCAGTTTTCAGTCTATTGCGATAAGCGGTTCAGTTCCGGTCAGGTTTTAAAAACTTTTCGCATTATTGGAGATATCGATATGAACAACCTGATTAGTTGATTTTCCGCAACATTTTTGGCCAGTCGTTAATGACGGCTGCCGGTTGTGAGTCAACAACCAAACGAGGGCAACGGCGAATAGGTCGATAACAGTGTTATCACCACCAAAGTCAAAGCGATGTTATGCAACGAATTTAGCCTCGGATCCGGTCGGATCAATGTTGAAACCTTCAAGGGCGTGGTTCAACTGAGCGGATTTGTCGGTGCACAGGCAGATATTGATAGAGCAATCCAAGTTACCCGTAGTGTTAAGGGTGTAAACTCGGTCAAAAATAACATGCGCCTGAAATAGACGACACCTCTAGCCTACCCGGCAAGATCGTTGCTAGGCCAAAGCTGGCCGTGGCGGCGATTGGGAAGAATCTCCTTCAAACAGATGGCGTCGATGATGTATCAGGTACACTAGAATCCTCACCATTGATACCCGCACTGATGAGTTAACACCGGCTATTGATGCATTGTTTTGAGTGCATTGAACAGCACTCCGACATCATGCTGACCCTTGAATACCTGCGGAATTTCCTTTTTTATATCCAGCAGGCTGTAGACGGCGGTTAACGCCGATCTGATGGAATATTCAACGGTGAACACCACATCATCGGGGAGTTCGCAGAATTGTCCGATAAAGGCGAAATTCTTGGCGCCAGCAGGTACGACATTCGGCCGGTCGCCTTCGACTCTGGGCATGAATTGACTGGTGATGAACGGCATCAGGCACGGAATACAGTTTGCAGCGTCAATAATAGCTTGCGCTTGTTCGCCAAGTTTAAGGTGTTGAAACAGTTCAATTAAAATCTCTTCACCGCTACAGTTGGACATGGGTTTGTTGACGAAATTGCCGATTCTATCCGGGAATAAGCCATAGCCCCAGAACACGAAGACATTTTCCGGTTGATTAATAAAGTGCGGCTGATGTGCCAACACGATACTCATAAACCAATTCGAATCCGTCAAGGTGAACAAGCCGCCGGTGCCGGCCTGATTACCGGTAAATTCTTCTATGAAATTAAAGAATGCCGGGTCTGTGAGCGTGACGGTAAATGACTGCCATTTGGTCTGCTGAATATGATCGGCAAACACTGCAGGATGTCCGAACCTTGGACGACCTTTAGCAATATCCCCCCAAAGCGTCCAGGCACTGCCGGACTTATTTGAGTTCAGAATGGCGGGGGCTGTCATAGAGCCGAGACTGGAATTCTCTGTCATACACCCTAATGTAACGAACACGAGATCATCCTGCCCAATGGCGATATTGTTACTTTCCTCGTCGCAAGTATAACGAATCCCTTTCACCGACCTCTGCTCACCGCCCAAATCGAAATCAAGCCCCGTGACCTTGGCGTTCAGTCTGAAGCGCACCCCTTGCGCCTTCAGCCAGGTCACCAGCGGCAATATCATCGAGTCGTACTGATTATAAGGTGTGCGCCAGACGCCGCCCATTTTGTTGAAATCGGGAAATAACTGAATAAATCTCAATAAATAGCGCTTCAGTTCGACCACGCTATGCCAGGGTTGAAAGGCGAACATGGTTGCCCACATCAACCAGAAATTATTCTCGAAAAATGTCGGTGAAAACCAATCTTCAATGCGCTTGGCGCCAAGCGAATGTTCGGAATGCATCATCAAGGCGACTAAATCCAAACGATCTTTTTCACTCAATTCAAACGACGACACATCGACTTTTTGACCGTCTCTAACCAGACGACAGCGCGAATTGCTGACATATTGTTGGCTAAACTCGAAAATTTCGTCTTTGACACTCTTGGCGGGGTCGGTCAGTGAAGGGATGCTGGCAAATAGATCGTAAGTACAGACGTAGTGCTCTTCGATCATCCGGCCACCGCGAATCACATAGCCTTTTTCCGGCGAACCGGCACCATCCAAACTGCCGCCGGTGATCTTGAGTTCCTCGAAAATCTGAATCGCTTCGCCTGGCATAAGACCGTCTCGTATTAAAAAAGCCGCGCCAGACAGTGAAGCGATGCCGCTGCCGACGAAATAAGCCTTTCCGCTGCCGAGGCTTATCGCATTATGCTTGCGTGAAGCCTCGCGATTAAGGGATTCATGAACATGTTGCATGGTGGGTTCCTATTGACTAAGACGAAAGCACTTTAGGGTGAATCGGAAGGATTGGCGGTTAGCTTTTCCTGCTCGCAAAAAGCAGCAATCCGCCGCCTGCGACTACTGCCGTCACACCTGCCCAAACAGGCACATTGACCGTCCTTGTGTCTTTGAGCGATAACTCTAAGGGGCCTAACTTAGCTTCCTGAGTTTCCCTTATATAGCTGAATTGACCGTACACCAATCCTAAAAGACCGCCTACGACCAGTACAATTGCCATGATTTTGCTTACGCTCATTTCATATCTCCTATCCATTCAGATTAATGGCTAGCCGACGTAGCGGACCGCTTCGGGCCCGGGCACTGCGACTCCGTTAAAGTGGCCGTCGGCCTTGTATGACACGAATCACGATCACGATGAGCGCAATAACCAACAGAATGTGAATAAATCCACCCAGTGTGTACGAGGAGACCAAACCGAGCACCCAACCGATAATCAGCAGGGTTGCAATTGTTTCAAGCATGAGTGTTTCTCCAAACCGGGTCGTCAGTTGACGACAATGCAACAAATATCAAGCAATGCAGCAGATCAAAATCGCGCCGGACCATGAAAGGCAAGCTTCCTTTACATATCCGCCAAAAATAGTATTGCGACAGGCCGCGCGGCACTAGCCTATCGGCTCTGCCGCACGGATCAGCAATGTGTGATTTAATTACTTTTTTTCAATATCCTGTTTGAGATCACCCAAGCCCGACTGGACTTTACCGACGTTCTTCTGGATATTGCCTTCAATCTCCATTCCCTTGTCATCCAGAATTACGCCGGCAGCTTCCTTGACTTTTCCTTTGACTTCTTCAACACGGCCTTTCACTTGATCTTTGTTCATGAGTATCTCCTGGTGTGTTAGCCATGACCCAATTAGCCATGCCCAAAGCGAGGAATGATGTTCCCGATCGCTTAATTGAAACGATACAGGCAAAATCGAATGAGGTCGGTACGGCAGCGCACATAGCTTAAAAGCTAGGCCGGCAGCGTTTTCCGTTCCTGTAAACGCATCACGGAGCGGCGTCGGATGCGCCGAAAATCCAAGCGATACCGTCTATAGCCATTTTAGGCCTGGCCGAGACTGACTGTACCCTACCCGAAAGTTGCGATACACGTTGTATACCGCATCACGGCACACTGATCCGGCTGATTCCATTCATGGTTCGGCAAGCTCGCCATGAACGCAATCAACCTGTTACCGCTTACCCCAAGCCGGTCACAGAACTTTTTCACAACGTCCTAAAAATGATAATGCGCCCCCAGGCCGACATATTCCACTTTGTCCTTGTAAAACTGGCCACTGGGGGTAAAACCATTGAAGTATTCGACCATAATCTGCAGCTTGCGGCCCAGAACTTTGGAATTGTCGAACTCCATGCCGGCTCTGGCCGATATATCGGTACTCCAGTTATTTTCATCGTAATTCTTGAAATCGGCGGCAATGATGGGCCGCATTGAAGCAAAATCCAAGCGCCAAGGACTTCTAAACTCAATACCATATTGCGTCGACCATTTTTTCAGCGCGGCAGGTTCTCGATGAAACAAACCGCCGCCACCGCCATAAACCCTAACGCCGTAAGGCAGTTCGTACGACAGCTTTAAATCCACCCCCTCGTAACTGAGATTGACCCGCTCGAATTTGGTATCAAGCTTACGCAACAAAAATTCGTCGCCCAGGTGCGAACTTTGGTGATAAAGCCGGCCGAACGCGGAAAACTGGCCGCTACGCACACTGGAATACAGGGAGGCGATGAAATCGGTATTCACCAGATCTGACGACGCAGCATCCAGATTAAAGTCGCTAAACACCCCAGCCTGTATGCCGGCTTCCCATTGAGCCGTCGAGAGGCCGATATTGGCACGATAAAACGGTATGGTTTCACCGAAGCTCACCGAGGCTATATTTCGACCATCGAAATTGTTACTTTGGTAATTGCGGTAGGCCGCGGAGAAATGCGCCCAGCGCGGATCGGCCAGCAAGGGCTTGAATAAATGGCCGGTCGGCAGTAACCCGGTCGGCAATATCAGCGACTCGGCTATGGTCACGGTCGAAGTCTCGCCCTCGGCAGTGGCGACTTCCCTGGACTCCTCAAGGCTGGTTTCCGCAATTTTGACCGCACTCACGCCGGGGATCTCGGATAATACTTTGCTTGCTTCAGCGCGTTGGGCACTGGTCAAGTTGGCGACGGGCAAAGTTATCACCCCATCCTTGACCGGCAAGGCCGCCATATCGAGCTTTAAATCGTGTTTCAAAGCAGCGGCGGCATAACCGGCGATATAGGCGTCATCCGCGGTCGAGGCTTGAGCAAAGGGCGCGGAAGCCAGTAAAACACCCGCCAAGGTAATCAGTGGGCGACAAGTCATCATTGTTTGCTCGGTACGCTGGCATTGACCATCAACTCATTCTGAACCGACTTCACACCCTGCTGGCTATTCACCAAGCCTATTGCTCGACCCAGCAGTTGTTCGGAGTCCAAGCTGCCTTTTAAAGTCACCACGCCATTCACAGTAGTCACCTCAATCACAGACGCTTTAAGATACTCGTCGCTTATCATCGCCGCTTTGATTTGTGTGGTAATAGCCGAGTCATCAATAAATTCGCCCGTTGTGCTGGCAGCATCGACTACCGCATCCTTGGCGCCCGCTAGACGTTTGCCTGTGTTGTTGATGGCTTTATCGATGGCTTGCCCGGCTTTTTCCAACTCATTGTTAGCTGTGTGTTTCGATTCTTCCAGATAGGTACCGGTTTTTTCAACCTGCTGTGTAACGGACTCTTTAATCGAATCCATTTTGTTATCGGCCATTTCAGCCGTTTGTTCAATGTTTTGCCCAACGTTATCGACCGCTTTATCAATCTTTTGGCCGGCCTTTTCCGCCGAACCTTCCTGTTGACAGGCCACCAGACCAAGTATGGCGGCTAAACAACTAATGACAATCATCCGGTTTGGTAGCAAATTTTGAGGCGAATCTGGTGTGGTTTTCATGGCTTAATCCTTGAATAATGGCGTTATTTGCAAGTGTGGCATGTCGGGCAGCATCGATGCGGTGCGGTGCGGTGCGAAATACAGCCACAGCTTGGGTAATCCGGCTGTGTAAAGCTGATTTTGATTCTAAGGATAAGACTTGATCCAGTCTGTACGGTGTCGTACATAAGCTGCCATCGCAATACAGAAACGCCACTTGTATCAAGTCTGCAGGCAAGCATCTGGCGGCATTGCTGAATGTAAGCTTTTGAAATGCGCTTATAAAAAAAGTCGCTTGAACCGCCCAACGTGCGTCAGTTAGAACAACTTCTCGAACGCCTCGGCTGTCACCGGTTTCGAGAACAGATAACCTTGGCCGTAATCGCAACCGGCTTGCAGCAGCAACTCGCGTTGTTCTTCGGTTTCCACGCCTTCGGCAATCACTTTCATACCCAGCACATGCGCCATCACGATAATGGCTTCGCATAAGGCCATATCGATTGAACCGACACTTAAATTGGAAACAAAGATCGGATCTATCTTCAAAAAATCGATGTGATATTTTTTCAGATAAGCCAGCGACGAATAGCCGGTGCCGAAGTCGTCCAGCGAGGTCTGCATGCCGGCGTCTTTAAAAGCCCGCAATTTATCGGAAACGATGCTGGAGGCATCCAGCAGCAGCCCTTCGGTAATTTCCACCGCAATACAGCCGCCAGGTAAGCCCAGACGCTGTAAATGCTCGAACCAATCGGCCAGCTTTTCGCCGTTATTATAAAATTGCGCCGGCGATTTGTTGATGCTGATCTGAAACTGGGTATGATGATGGATACGCCAGTTCGAAACCTGCTCGGCTACCTGGTGAAACACCCAGGCGCCTAACTCGGTAATCAAACCGGTTTCTTCGGCGATGGGGATAAACTCAGCCGGGCTGATCAGGCCACGAGTTGGATGCTGCCAGCGTATCAAGGCTTCAGCTTTGCGGATTTCGCCGGTAGCCAAGTCCACAATCGGTTGATAAGCCACCCAGATTTGCTGATCGATCAGGGCGTGGCGCAAGTCGTTGGTGAGTCGTAATCGATTCTCCGCCGCCTCCTGCATCGCCGGCGTGAAATAACAAAACCGGCTGCGTCCCAGCTTCTTGGCGGCATACATGGCCTGATCGGCTTTCTTGAGTAATTCTTCCAGGGTGTCGGCATCGTCGGGGTACAAGGCAATCCCAATGCTCACCGAAACATAGCAGCGTTCGTCCTGCAGCTGAAAGGGCTTCATGATGGCTTGCAAAATGGATTGTGCCACCCGATTGATGCTATTGAAGTCATGCAGTTCATCCATTATCAGGGTGAATTCATCGCCGCCCGGTCGCGCCAGAGTATCGGTTTCGCGGATGCAGCTCAGCAGCCGTTGGCTGGTTTCTTGCAATAAACGATCGCCCATGTCGTGTCCCAAGGTATCGTTGATATCCTTGAAATGATCCAGATCCAAAAACAGCAACGCCAGTTTTTGCCGGCCACGATGAGATTTGTTGATGGCGCGTTGCAATCGGTCCAGAAACAGGCGCCGATTCGGCAGACCGGTGAGAGGATCGATATTGGCCTGTTGGCGAATGATTTCTTCGCTTCGTCGATATTCGGTGATGTCTGAAAACATCGCCACCCGCCGAATCGCCTGACCGGCATCGTCATACACGGTGCTAATCACTAAACGCGCCAGATATTCAGTGCCATCTTTACGGCTGTTCCATATTTCGCCTTGCCATTGGCCGGTAATATTTAGGGAATTCCACATGTCGCGAAAAAAAGCCTGATCGTGATGATCGGACTTAAGCATTGCAGTCGATTGCCCCATGGCTTCCGCGCTTGAATAACCGGTCAATGTGCTGAAAGCCGGATTAATCGCCACAATTCGATTATCGATATCGGCCACCACAATGGCTTCTTCAAGCGCCATATAGACGGTCGCCGCCAATTGCAGCTGTTGCTGGTTACGCTTGTGCTCGCTAATATCCGCCATTGCCGCCAAGCAGCTATTGCGGCTGCAGTCGGCCGTGGCCTCGATAGCCACCCAGCAGGATTTGCCATCAAAGGTCAGCATAATCTGGCAATGCTGTGACTCTGCATGGGCAAACACGTTTTCCAAAAAGTGCTTAAAACCCGCTTGATATTCGGTAGCGACGAAATCAGCAAAATGCCGTCCGGTTATCTGGATACGATCAATACCCAACAAACCTTCACCCTTGAAGTTGGTTTGATGAATGCTGCCGTCTTTCCCTAAGGTAAAGTATGCAATCGGGGCAAAGTCGAACAGTTCGGCATAGCGTTCCAAGGCTTGTTCGGCGTTGGCCCGCGATTCTCGCAAGGCCTCGTTTTGCATCTCCAATTCAATTTGATGCACTTGCAACTCATGCAACAGTTGCAGATGCGATTCCGGCGAATGTTCGGCCGGTATGCCGGTGAGTTGACGCTCGGCACGCTGGCGTAATTTGCCGATATTGCGGTCCTCATCATGCCGATTGCTCATGAGTCCTCCTTAACTCTGCTTCCAGTTGCTTGGTTGCGGAAATGTCGATAAAAGTCATCACCACCCCATCGATTAAATTGTCCTGGGTTTGGTAGGGCATGATCCTCACTTTGAACCAGCGCTCGTCGCGTGCTCTGACCTGCTTTTCCGCGAACACCAGTGTACTGAGTACTTCCAGGGCGTCTTGATAGAGTCCCGGATAGTCCAGATCGGTGACGATATCTGACAACGGCCGACCGACATCGGCGGCAATCAACTTGAACAAATGGTTAATGGGACTGGTAAAACGGCGGATATTGAGGGCGTTGTCTAAAAACACCGTGGCGATTTCCATGCTATTCAACAGATTGTTCATGTCGTTACTGACCCGCGACAGATCGTCGATTTTGATCTGCAATTCGGCATTCACGGTTTGCAGTTCCTCGTTTAATGACTGCATTTCTTCTTTAGAGGTAGTCAATTCCTCGTTGGAAGACTGTAATTCTTCATTAGTCGATTGCAATTCTTCATTAGCGGATATCAATTCTTCTTGCGAGCTCTGCATTTCCTCGCGTTGGGATTGCACGGCTTCCTGGGCTTGCATCAGTTCAGCCCATAACAAATTCTGCTTGGCGTTAGCCGATTTAGCCGGGGCTTTGCCGGCCGGCGGCGTGGCGACATCGGCAAATACCACCAGCACCATGCCCTTTAAGGCTTCGGGTTTGGCAATCTTCTGTACCGTAAGGTTAATGGCCTGGCTGCCGCCATCGGTACCCACCAGCAGGCCGGGCACATGCACCGCCGCGGTTTGATCGTGAGCTTTTTTAAGCGCACCGATCAACTCATGCCGCAAACCTTCGCGGGCCATGGCGTGGATATTCCAGTTGGCCTTACCGGCGACCGGTTCCAGATATTTACCGGTACGGCCGCTAATATAAAGAATGTCGCCATCGGGCCCGACCAAAACCGCCGCCGGCGCGAAGTGTTGCAGCAATAATCGATCCGCCAAACTCTGCAGGTTGGCGACAGACTGATTTTTTTCGGCTTTGTCAAATACGGACGCCACTGGAAAATATTGTGTCCGGAAATCAACATCCAAGCTAAGCGGGCTGCCGATACTCCGGTAAAGCCGGGACTTGTAATCAATCGCAGTGAATAAACGATTAGAACTACCTATCGTTTCCGCATTACCGAGCAACAGTATGCCGTGGCCGGTGAGCGCGTAATGGAATAGCAAAATCAGTTTCTTCTGCAACGCCTGGCCCAGATAAATCAATAAATTGCGGCAGCACAATATGTCCAGCTTGGTAAAAGGCGGATCCATAATCACATTATGCGGCGCGAAAATCACCATCTCACGGATTTCCGTTTTGATGCGATAGCCATCGCCGTCGACAGTAAAGAAACGGCTCAGCCTATCCGCGGAGATATCCACGGCAATATTGGCCGGATAGACACCTTGCCGGGCTTTTATAATCGCATCCTGAGCCAGATCGGTGGCAAAGATTTGCAGTTTAAACGGCTGTTGAGATTCGCTTGCCGCCAAGGTTTCCTTAAAGATCATGGCCAGAGAATAAGCTTCCTCGCCGGTCGAGCAAGCCGGCACCCAGGCCCGCATGGCTTTACCGGTCGGATAGCGGGCAAGTAGCGCCGGAATGGCATCGCTCTTCAAAGTCTCCCAGATCGCCGGATCGCGAAAAAAACGGGTGACGCCGATCAAGAGTTCATTGAACAACAAATCCAGTTCCTGAGGATTTTCGCGTAAATACCGCGCATATTTGGCTATCGCGTCGAGTTGGTGCAGTCCCATGCGTCGCTCGATGCGGCGATAAAGGGTGTTTTTTTTGTAAAGCGAAAAATCGTTACCGGTGCGTTCGCGCAGCAGAATCACAATTTGCTCCAGAGCACTTTGGTTTTTTAAAGCCAGGACTTTATCCGGCAAGGCATGCAGGCCGCGCGGACTGTGCTTGAGATAGGCCAGTATCTTTTCCCACAGCTGTTGCGGCGGCGCGACGATATCCGCCAGGCCGGCGTCGATAGCACTACGCGGCATCGAATCGAATTGAGCGGAATCCGGCGCTTGCACCAGCGCCAAGCCGGCATTTTCCTTGATGGCGCGTAACCCCAAAGTGCCGTCGGAACCCATCCCCGACAAAATCACACCGATTGCCCGTTCATGCTGATCGTCAGCCAAAGCCCGGAAAAACGAATCGATGGGTAAACGCAGGCCTCGTGGCGCCGGCGGGTCCAAAAGCTGCAGTTTGCCGTGCAGAATGGACAAGTCTTTATTGGGGGGAATCACATACACCCAGTCCGACAGGACTTGCATGCGGTCGTCGGCCTGGGTCACGGTCAACGGCGTAATACGCTGCAACAAGTCCGGCAACATGCCTTGGTAATGGGGATCGAGGTGCTGAATAACCACAAACGCCACCCCGCTGACAGCCGGAACCTGTGCAAAAAACTGTTCCAAAGCCTCCAAACCGCCGGCTGAGGCGCCGACACCAATCACTACCGGCGCACCTCCGGCGTTGAGGCTCGGTTTAACCGGTACCGCCTTGGTGCCGAGTTGCGTTAAGGCTGCAAAGTCTGATCCGATAGCTTGGGATTTATCCATTGTATAGCTCGCCTGGAGTTGGATGGGTGCGAAAATTCAGGTCACACTATTTTTGCCATCCCATAGCTCGCCGGATTTGAGAGCCACGCTGCAAAACCGAAATCAAGGAACCCGGTAATTCGTGAACCAAAAGCCAAGCTTCCTGCCTCGCATTAAAAAGTTAACAGGGTTATCAGCTCAAGTCAGTTCGCTAACGCACATAAAGCCACAACTTAACAAACCCGAATGAACCGGTTGCCAAGCGTTTCGGCAAACTCGATTCCTCTACATGGGCTTAGAGCGGTTTATGGTATTTATTGTTGCCTTAAAACAGGCTCCAGCTGCGCCGCTCACTTGTCGAAGTTGATTATTACGCCGAAAATAACTGCCGCCGAGGGTTCCCATGCTCCGCGTGGAAATCTGGAGAGGGATGGCGCATCCCCCGATCCGAGCCGCGGCCAATAGGACCGGATCACGGCGGCTTATCAAGTTTTTCGCGCCACGGCTTGAGTTCGGTTTATTCGGCCCGAAGCAGTTATGCGACCTTACGCTTCAGCCAACCAACTTCGCGCCGCGTCTGCAGCGGCCTGTTCGAAGTATCGGACCATCGCTTTCGTAAACGGCTTGCAGAATATCGCCATGCCGTGCTGCCACTGCCGGTCTCCGACCATCGCCAGTCGGTCTATGTCGGCAAAGTGTTCGATACCGAACTTGAAATCCTCCCACGCCGCGCTGAGTTCCCAGCCGTGAAAGTCAGTCATGTCGAACAACAGCCGCAACCTCCCGTGTTGCGAGACCAGCCGCTCGAACTCCGGCACAAAATATTGGTAATCCGCTGCAACCAGCTTGCCGCTGACCTGAACGATTAGCAACTTGCCGTGGTTTTCTTCACTAAGTTGTATGGGCATTTCGGACTCCTTTGACACAGTTCTGTTGATGACCCGCTTGACCGCCTGCAACAACCGGATTTGGCTGATAATGGATAACTTGAATTTAGCATTTAAAATATGGCTGCAAACAACTTCCCGACATTACCCCGGCGAGTGACGGCTTCCGGCGGTAAAGATTATTCACCATCCCTGAGTGAATAATCGCGCCTACACCGTCACGGTGATTGCCTTCGGCGGCCCTGGCCGTCCGCGTCACCTCGGCTTTGACCCAGCAAGGGGATCAAAGCCTTGGCTCTCGCATGACTCGACGCCGTTTCGCGATGCCTTGCAGTTTTTCTAGTCGAAAAACCGCCCGGCGCTACGGCTTCCAGGGACTACTCAACCTTCACTCGCTACCGCATCGTTTCCAAGGTTTCGCAGCGATGGAAATCAATTCCTCGCCCGGCCTGGAAGGCATTGAAAAAGCCTCTGGTAAAGACATAGCCAGCTTAATGATCGAATATATCGAAAAAAACCTGCCGATAAGAAAATAAGTCGGCTACCCGAGGCTTTTCGCTCCTCAAGTACACCGACCACCACCGATTTTTTTATTTTTCTATGGTCACAAATGCCAGTTTGGCAATACCGGCATGCTGCACGGCCGCCATGACTTCCGCGACTTTACCGTAGTTTACCGCCTCATCGGCGTATACGTGCACAGTCAATTCCGGGTTTGAGACCAATTCGTTTTGCAAGGTTGTTTCCAGCGCCGCCAAGTCGGCGATGGGGGCTTTGTTGAGGGTGACGCCGCCTTGGGCGTCGATACCGAGTTGCATGGGTTGCTTCTCGATATCCGGGGTGGTGGAAGCGGTTTTAGGAAGCGCCACGTTCACTGATTGAGTCAATAAGGGTGCTGTGACCAACAAAATAATCACCAACACCAACATGACATCCACCAACGGCGTGACGTTAATCTCGCTAACAGCTTCGTCGTCGTCTGATTGCGTTTTAAATCCCATCTAATTTACTCCTACTCCTTCGTTGTGTTTTCGCCAAAGGCGATATGTAAAAAACCGTCGACAAAATGCTCGAGAGAAGCACGATGATGTTTGGCGCGGCGTATGAAAAAGTTATAGGCCAATACTGCCGGTACTGCAACCGCGATTCCGATAGCCGTGGCAATTAATGCGTCTCCTATCGGCCCTGCTACCACGTCCAAACTGGCTGAACCGCTGGCACTAATGTCATGCATGGCGTTCATGATGCCCATTACCGTACCGAACAACCCCACAAACGGCGCGGTACTGCCGATACTGGCCAGCATGGTCAGTCCGCTTTCCATGCGCCGCTGTTCTTCCTGGGTCTGTTTGCGTAGAGCTTGCTCCAAAAGATCCTGCGGGGCGCCACGAAACTTTAGACTGGCCGCCGCCACCGGATCTTTTAACTCCTCTAACCAGGAAAAACCGCACTTGGCAATGCGTGCTTTCGGGCCCCGACGTTGCTCCACGGGCAATTGTGCCGCCGACTGCAAATCCTTGGCATCCCAAAAAGCCATGCTGTAGCGCTTGTTGTAATAATTATTTTTAGCAAATTGCCAAACCTTGAAAAATATCAAAGTCCACGTCACCAGTGAAAACACCAGCAACGTGTACAGAGTGCCATCAATGATGAAGGCAGTTTCAACATGAAAAGGCATTAAAGTCTCCTGAATTTATAGTTCTAATTACGCAATTTAAAATCAATAGGCACGATCACCGAACTGGCAACCGGTGTATCGCCGCGTTTTGCCGGAATGAAACGCCATTTTTTGACGGCCTCTATGGCCGATTCATCCAATATTTCATGGCCACTGGATTGTTCCACCGTAACGTCATCGCTCAACCCCTGTGCGGATACTTTAACCCGCAACAATACTTTACCCTGCCAACTACGGCTGCGGGCGATTGCCGGATAATGCGGTTTAGGGTTGTGCGCATAATTGGCCCGGAAATTTGCCTCCGTAAACGCCGGGGCACTATTAGCTTCCGTCGCCTTACCGGAGCTAGAGGCCGGTGCTGTATTTGTAGACTGTGTATCCTGCGGCGGCGTTGTCATTGGCTCAAATGGAGCGAAATCAGGCACTTCCTGCCGTACCACCGGCGCGGCTTTTTTTACCACCGGTTTTTTCTTGGGCTTTTTCGGCGGCGGTTGTTTTTTCTCCCGCGGCGGCGGAGGCGGTGGGGCAGCGGCGGGCTTGGGCGGCTCCGCCGCCGGTTTCGGAGCCGATATTGCTATCATGCTCACCTCCATTACCAGGGGCTCGGCCTGAACCATTGTTTCCTCTGGCTTCATCAGAACGGTTAACAACCACACATGCAACAGCAGCACCAACAACAAAAGCAGCACCCACATATCCAGTGGCCGCTCTTCACCCATTAAAGCCGACCATATGCGGCGCGCTAAAGAGCTGGTTTCCTTAACTGCGGTTGTATCGCCAGACAAAGCTGTATCGTGGTTCTGCAAAGCACCCTCGTTGCTTTATAAATGAAAATATAAATCGGTTTTTAAAAAAACCGATCAAAAAATTCTTTGCATTGTAAGGGATAACGGGCTTTGTCGTCAGCCGCAATTACTGGATTGTTTATATGGCGCAGTACAGCCTATCGGCGCATTGCAAATACATTTCGCGTTAAAAATCACAAACTGTGGCATAATTTCCACACTCATCTTGTTTTCTGCAGATACCCTATGTCCGCAAAGCCTCCGGCTCCGTCCAAAGAACAGTTCACTTATCTGGCATATTGCGCAATCGGAGTGGTTTTTGCCGACATAGGCACCAGTCCTTTATATGCTTTAAAAGAAATATTCCATGGCGGATTACCCGCCGATACCGGACATATTCTAGGTGTTTTGTCGTTGATTTTTTGGGCATTAACTCTGGTAGTGGCCACCAAATACACTACGTTCATCATGCGGGCGGATAACCAAGGCGAAGGCGGCATCATCGCTTTAATGGCGCTGGCCCTGCAAAGCTCCAAAAATCACCCAAAACGCAAACAGCTTGTCATATTGCTAGGTTTACTGGGGGCTTCCCTGTTTTACGGGGACAGCATCATTACCCCGGCCATTTCAGTGCTGAGCGCCATAGAAGGTATCAAGGTCATCGCGCCGCGTTTCGAGAATCTGGTGATTCCGCTCACCTTGATCGTGTTGGGCGCATTATTTATTCTACAAACCAAGGGCAGCCGCCAACTCAGCCATTTTTTTTCACCCATCATGGCGGTCTGGTTTACCGTGCTGGCCGTATTGGGAATAGTCAATATTATTGATTATCCCGATGTATTAATGGCCATAAGCCCGATGTATGCCTTCAAGCTTTTGCTTGAATTAGGCTGGCTGGGTTTTGTCATCATGGGCGGCGTGGTACTAGTCATCACCGGCGCGGAAACGTTGTATGCCGACATGGGCAACTTTGGCTTAAAGCCGATTCGCTTGGCCTGGTTCGCTTTTGTGTTTCCCGCCTTATTATTGAATTATTTTGGCCAGGGCGCCTTGTTGATTAATAATCCGGATGCACTGGCCAATCCGTTTTATTTAATGATGCCGGAATGGTCTCAATTTCCGATGTTGCTTCTGGCAATATTGGCCACCTGCATCACTTCGCAAGCGGTTATTACCGGCGCATTTTCAGTGACCCGTCAAGCTATCAAGTTAGGCTATTGCCCGCGGATGGATATTCAACACCTTACTCATAAGGGGCTGGGACAGCTTTATATGCCGACCGTCAACTGGCTGTTGACGGCTTCGGTAATGTTGCTGGTAATCAACTTTCAAACCTCATCCGCGCTGGCATCCGCGTACGGGATTGCGGTAACCGGCACCATGATAGTCGATACTATTCTGGCTTTTATCGTCATTCAGGCTTTATCGCGCTGGGGCAAGATAACCAACATTAGTTTTCTGTCCTTATTTTTATTGATCGATCTGATGTTCCTGGCTTCAAATAGCCTGAAAATTCAGACTGGCGGTTGGCTGCCGCTGGCGGTTGCCAGCTTGCTTTTCGTCATCATGACCACCTGGATCAGAGGCAAGGAAATGCTGGCAAAGTATCTGGAAGAACGGCGGGTTTTGTTCGAGGAGTTACAGGAACAAATCAAATCCCGTCCGTTGGCGACCGTGCCTGGCACGGCTATTTACATGGCCCGCAGCCTGCATGGCGTGCCGCAAGTGCTATTGCATAACTTGGAGCATAACCATGTCATGCATTCAAAAATAGTGGTGTTAACCATTGTCACCAAGGAAGAACCCTATGTCGATGAGGCTCATAGAGTAAAAATTCGTTCTTTTGGCGATACCGGCAACTTCTTCCGGGTGAAATTGTATTTCGGCTTTCAGGAAGAGCAGGATGTACGCCGAGCGCTGCAATTATGTTGTCACGAAGGCCTGGACGTCGATCAAAAAACAGTCTCGTTTTTCATTGGCAGCGAGCGCTTGATCTTCCGGCGTAAAAACCCCATGCCGACCTGGCAACGGTCATTGTTCCGCTTTTTAACCCATAACAGCGCCAGCCCCATTGCGTTTTTCAAGATCCCCGTCGACCGGGTGATTGAGCTCGGCATCCGTGTCGAACTATAAAGTGCCTTAATTGGCTTCGCAGCTTACCCAAAATCGCTTTTAGCGTGTTGATACGCCGTATCGTATCATCGCCGGCCTCCGTCATGGCTTTGATGCCGGTCAAAGCCGCCGGCTTGCCTACTACCGCCGCGATTGCTGCTACCTTCGCCCCTGCCACCGCTTCTTTGTCCGTAATTGTTGGCATGCGGGACGTTTCGCGATAAGGCATCGCGATTGCTGTAACTTCCCCGACTTTGCATCTCGGCAGCCCTGGGATGATGCGCCCCTACCGGGTTACGCTCGGCCCGCCATCTATCTTGGCTATGCCTGTTCGCGTCGTGCCGATTCTGCCCCCTATCCCAATTATAATGTTGCGTGCCACGGCCATAGTCATGCCGTGGGCTACTGTATCGGTAGGAATAGCTGGGAACCGTGCTTTGCTGATAATACGCCGACGCAGGATAGCCGGAATAACTCTGCACGCCGTACCCACTGCCATAGCCGCTGCTGTAACCGGAATAACCTCGATGATAGGTGGGATAACAGCCGGTCAGTACCAACATACTGAGCATCGCAATGATGGATAAGCTTTTCATGATGACCTCTTGGCAGACAGACTGCCCTTCATATTAGGTTGAGTATAACTTACCGAACATTGCTTAATTTCGACTTAACGAGCGCCTATCACGCAAAAATGTTCCGGTTCGGCAATCACCGGATTCAGCAATTCACCAATGCCTTCGATTTCAATCCGCACGGTCTGGCCGGGTTTTAAATAGCCGCGCGGCTTCATTTTTACCCCTACCCCGGCCGGCGTGCCGGTACTGATCACATCGCCCGGCTCCAGTGTCATGGCTTGGGTTAAATAGGCAATCATTTCGTAGCAATTAAACAGCATCTCGCCGGTGTTGGCATTTTGGCGCAATTCATCATCCACCCAGGTTTTTAAACTCAAATTATGCGGATCGGCGATTTCATCGGCGGTCACCAGCCAGGGTCCCATCGGTCCGTGGGTATCGAATGACTTACCCAAGGTCCAGGTCGGCGTGTGTTGCTGCCAATCACGCACAGTGACATCGTTGCAAATAGTAAAACCGGCGATTACTTCATGAGCTTTATCGGTCGGCACATGCCGGCAACGTGTGCCGATCACAAATCCCAGCTCACCTTCGTAATCGACTTTTTCCGATACGCTAGGGCAGTGGATTGCGGCTCCATTGCCGATTACACAGGTACTCTGCTTGGTAAAAAAGGTCGGATAGTCCGGTTTGTCCCGGCCGGTTTCGCTAATATGATCGGCATAGTTCAAACCGATCCCCAAAAATTTACCCGGCCTGGGAACCGGTGCCAATAGTTGCACATCCGCCAAATTAAGACGATGTTGGCCGGACGCAATCAAATTCTGCATGGCTGCCATGCCGGCCCGCTCGGAAGCCAAAAATGCCAGCATATTTTCGGCATGCCTGATATGGCCGGTAGCAATCACCACACTGTCGTCCACTACGGCACCGATTTGCGCTTGCCGGTTATGCATCAAAGTAACCAGTTTCATTATGCCTGCCTGTTCATAGTACAAAGGAAGGATTTTATAACGAAGCCGAATTTGACGAAAAAAGATATAATCCAACCACGTTTATAACCGATGCTTTCAAAGCAAATTGGCGATTTGCCTGCTCCCTAGACAGCTACCCCAACATAACAGCATGACACCCGCGCAATTTACCGACTACGCCCAGCAGGGCTACAACCGCATCCCAGTCTGCCGCGAAGTGCTGGCCGACTTGGACACACCGCTCAGTGCCTATCTGAAATTGGCGGATGGCCCTTATTCATATTTATTCGAATCGGTACACGGCGGCGAGCAGTGGGGGCGTTATTCCATCATCGGTTTACCTTGTAAAACCCGGGTCAAAATCAGCGGCAATACTATTTCGCTGGAACAGGACGGCTCGGATACCCAGAGATTCGAACACGCCCAGCCGCTGGCATGGATAGAAGAATTCCGTCAGCAATACCAAGTGCCCGATATCGAAGGCTTGCCGCGTTTCAACGGCGGGCTGGTCGGCTATTTCGGCTACGAAACCATCGGTTATATAGAGCCGCGTTTAAAGCCGACCGGCAAACCGGATCCGATCGGCACGCCGGATATCTTGTTAATGGTCTCGCAAGACTTGCTGGTATTCGACAACCTGTCCGGCAAAATGCTGCTGCTGACCCACGCCGACCCGGCGCAAGACAATGCCTACCATAACGCCACAGCCAGACTGGACAGGCTGGTGGCAAAACTGCGCGAACCCCATGCGCATCCGCAGCCGCCTTCGTCGGTCAAGCAGGTGCACGAAAATGACTTTGTCTCCGGCTTTACCCAACAGGGCTATGAGGACGCGGTGCGCAAAGCCAAACAATACATCACCGACGGCGACGTCATGCAGGTGGTGCTGTCGCAGCGCATGTCCATTCCATTCAGTGCTTCGCCGCTGGACTTGTATCGCGCTTTGCGCTGTCTGAACCCGTCGCCGTACATGTATTATTTAAATCTGCAAGATTTTCATATCGTCGGATCCTCGCCGGAAATTCTGGTCAGATTGGAGGACGACGAAGTCACGGTCAGGCCCATTGCCGGCACCCGCCCGCGCGGCGCCACTCACGAGCAGGATCAGGCACTGGAACGGGAACTGCTGGCCGACCCCAAGGAACTCGCCGAACATTTAATGTTGATCGACCTGGGCCGCAACGATGCCGGTCGGGTGGCCAAAATCGGCAGCGTCAAATTGACCGATAAAATGATCATCGAGCGTTATTCGCATGTGATGCATATCGTCTCCAACGTCACCGGACAGCTGCAGGACGGCAAGAATGCCTTCGATGTGCTGGCGGCAACCTTCCCGGCCGGTACCGTCAGCGGCGCACCGAAGATTCGTGCCATGGAAATTATCGACGAACTGGAGCCGGTCAAGCGCGGTATTTATTCCGGTGCGGTGGGTTATATTTCCTGGTCCGGCAATCTGGATACCGCGATTGCGATTCGCACTGCGGTGATTAAAGATCAAACCCTGCACATTCAAGCCGGGGCCGGCATCGTATACGATTCCGTGCCGCGTAACGAATGGGACGAAACTATGAATAAAGGTAGAGCGGTATTTCGCGCCGTCAGCATGGCCGAAGCCGGCCTGGGAGGAAAAGCATGAGCGCCGTTAAACTGGTAATGGTCGATAATTACGATTCGTTTACCTATAACCTGGTGCAATATTTCGGCGAACTGGGTGCCGATGTCACGGTAGTGCGCAATGACGAAGTCAGCGTCGCAGACATCGCCACGCTGCAGCCGGATAAAATCGTTATTTCTCCCGGCCCTTGCACTCCCAAGGAAGCCGGCATCTCGGTCGAAACCATCCGCGCTTACGCCGGTAAAATCCCGCTATTGGGGGTTTGCCTGGGCCATCAAAGCATAGGCTACGCATTCGGCGGCAACATCATCCACGCCAAACAGATCATGCACGGCAAGGTCTCGCAGGTTTATCACAACGACGTCGGCGTTTTCAAAGGCCTGAATAATCCTTTCACCGCCACCCGCTACCATTCGCTGGTGATAGAACAAACCAGTTTGCCGGATTGCCTGGAAATCACCGCCTGGACCCAAGACGAAGCCGGCAATATCGACGAAATCATGGGTGTGCGGCATAAAACCCTGGACATCGAAGGTGTGCAATTCCACCCGGAGTCGATTTTGACCGAACATGGACATGACATGTTGCGGAATTTTTTGCAGCGGTAATCCGTAACCTTTAGGAAACACTATGCAATCAAGGATAACTCAACCGGCTATCCTCAATTTCCTGTAACAAGACTGCACCAATACGTTCCCTTGGAGACCCCCAATGAACTATGAAGAGATGCTTGAAGAAGCCTACGCCGAAGCCCAAGCCGGTTTCGACGAAGGCGGTGTCCCCGTTGGCGCGGCCTTGTTCGATGCCGGCGGCAATTTGCTGGGCCGCGGCCGTAACCGACGGGTTCAAGACGACGATCCTTCGGTGCATGGTGAGACCGACGCCTTCCGTAAGGCCGGCCGTCAGACTAATTACCGTGACAAGATTCTGGTAACGACACTGGCGCCCTGCTGGTATTGCTCTGGTTTGATCCGGCAATTCAACATCGGCACCGTGGTGGTGGGCGAATCGGCAAACTTCGAAGGCCATCTGGACTGGTTGCGCGAAGCCGGCGTCAATATCATCGAGTTACACGATGAAAAATGCACGGCACTGATGCGACGGTTTATCGAAACATCACCGCAAATCTGGTTTGAAGACATAGGCGAATGCCATCACTGATCATTCCGTCCTCCACACCAAACTCGCAAGGTAAAACACCCAATTGGGTTTACTCCGCCGGGGCCTAATCCCATATTATTATCAATACTATGAGTATTTCAGACAAATCCGTGGCCATCATAGGCGCGGGTCCGGCCGGGCTGATGGCAGCCGAAGTTTTGGTTACGGCTGGCGCCAATGTAGACGTCTATGATGCCATGCCGTCGGCGGGGCGCAAATTTTTAATGGCCGGCAAGGGCGGCATGAATATCACCCACGCCGAGGCTTTCGAACAATTTTTAACCCGTTACGCAGGCCATCGCCGCGACCTTGAACCGAGTTTGCGCGATTTTAACCCCGAATCCCTGCGCGCCTGGGTTAAAGATTTGGGCATAGAAACCTTTGTGGGTAGTTCCGGTCGGGTCTTTCCTTGCGAAATGAAAGCAGCGCCCTTGTTACGCGCCTGGCTGCATAGACTGCGGGAGGCCGGCGTACGCTTTCATATGCGCCATCGCTGGCAGGGCTGGTCTAGCGGCGGCGAATTGAGCTTTATGAATAATACAGGTGAATTGTCGATCAAAACGGAAGCTGCGGTTCTGGCTTTGGGCGGCGGCAGCTGGCCGCAACTGGGTTCTACCGGCAGCTGGCAAACATTGTTAGCGCAGCGCGATATAGAAGTTGTGCCTTTAAAACCGGCCAATTGCGGTTTTGAAATCGCTTGGAGCGAGTATTTTCGGCAGCGATTCGCCGGCCAGCCATTAAAGTCGGTCCGTTTAACTTTTACCAATGCCCACGGAGCAACATTCAGCCAAACCGGTGAGCTGATGCTGACCGACTACGGCCTGGAAGGTGGGCTGATTTACGCCTGTTCAGCGCTGTTACGGGGTGAAATTGTCGCGGCCGGTTCAGCTAACATCTTATTGGACCTGTGTCCCGATAGAGATATTCGCAACATTAGCGCCCGATTGTCTATGCCGCGCGGTAAGACCTCCGTGGCAAATCATCTGCGCAAGCGCTTAAACTTGGAAGGCGCCAAATCGGCTTTGCTGCGCGAAGTGCTCTCGGCAACGCAGCTGCAGCATTTGCAAAAACTGGCCGGCACCTTAAAGGCGTTGCCGCTAACGCTGTCAGCCACCCGCCCGTTAGCCGAAGCGATCAGTAGTGCGGGCGGTGTTGGCTTTAAGGCGTTGGATTCGCATTTAATGCTACACCAGATACCGGGAACATTCTGTGCCGGCGAAATGCTGGACTGGGAAGCGCCCACGGGCGGTTATTTGCTGACCGCCTGCCTGGCAACCGGTCGAACAGCCGGGTTGGGCGCTTTGCGTTGGTTGCAGCAAAATTAATCACGATACCGTTACCGACACTTGGGATATTTGTGCTTAAAACAGTCGCGAACGTGCTTTAAAAATAGGCTTCTGCTACCCTTGTTACTATCATTTCCATAAGATTGCCTTTTCCGACAGTTAGCTATGTTGTTATTGCCCAAACGCTATACAGCTACCTTAATGCTTTTGCTGCATACTTTTGCCGTGCCGGCACTGTGTGCTGAAAGTTCACGCAACGATATTGAGTCCGCCAGCGATTTGTTGCCTTTAAGCTGGGAGGAGCTGACAGAGCTGGACGTCTCCAGCCTATCCCGACAAACCCAATCGGTGAAAGATAGCCCGGCGGCGGCATTTGTGATTACTTCCGAAGATATTCGCCGCGCCGGCGTCACCAGTCTGCCGGAAGTGTTGCGCATGGTGCCTGGCATGGATGTGGCAAAAATTAATGCCTGGAACTGGGCGGTAAGCGCGCGAGGCTTCAATGATTTGTACGCCAATAAATTACAGGTGATGATAGATGGCCGCAGCATTTACGATCCGTTGGTGAGCGGCGTGTATTGGGGTCAGCAAAATCCTTCTCTGCAGGATATCGAGCGCATCGAAGTGCTACGCGGCCCCAGCGGCAGTTTGTGGGGCGCCAATGCAGTGAACGGCACCATCAACATCATCACCCGCTCGGCCAAGGATACCCAAGGCGGTTTATTGTATGGCGGAGGCGGCACGGAAGAACAGGGTTTTGGCGGCATCCGTTATGGTGGGAAACTGGACGATTCAACGTTCCTGCGCGGTACCATCAACGGCATTCAGCGCGATGCCAGCACCGACTTGTCCGGTAATCGGGACACCCATGATTACGGCAATGCCCAGAATGGCAATTTTCGTTTGGACAGCCAACTGACCGAACACGATCAGTTGATGGTGGAAGGTAATGTTTCCCGGTACCGGCTGCATGGCTACTTTATCGGCATTTCATCGCCCACCCCGCCGCTATGGCGGCAGGATGATTTCGGCAGAGACGGCTTCACCGGCAGTTTGCAAGGCAGCTGGAAGCATCACACCGATAGCGGTCATTATTCCGACTTGAACCTGTCGTATACCCAGACCGACTGGCAATTGGCCATGAATGAAATGAGCCGCTCTCATTTGGTCTTGGATTTTCACCACAGCCTGCCGGAATACGACAGCCACCATCTGATGTGGGGGCTTAATTATCAAATAATCAACGATAACTTTAACAACAGCTTGACCTTGGGATTTGAACCCGACCAGTTTACTCAACACAATATCGGTCTGTTTTTACAAGATCAAATTGATTTAAGCGATGATTTGATCCTAACGCTGGGAAACCGTATAGAGCACTTTACTTTTACAGGCTGGGAAACCGAACCCAATGCCCGTTTAATGTGGACGCCAAATAAACAACACAGTCTATGGGCCGCCATTTCCCGGGCCGTGGTATTGCCCAACCGGGCACAGCACAGCATACGGCTGTTCAAACCCATTCCCGGCTCCAGCACTTTTTTCGAAGCCGCGGCGAATCCACAAATGCTGACCGAAAATCTGTTGGCTTACGAATTGGGCTGGCGTTGGCAAATCGCCAACAATCTGGATATCGATACCGCCCTGTTTTACAACATTTACGACCGTATGCAAGGAACTAAATTTGACGGCAACGTGCGGACCGATCCAAATTTCGGCTCGATACTGGAAGCCACGGTGGGTAATTATCGGCAAGTCAAAAGCTACGGTCTGGAAACAGCCTTAAATTACCGGGTAAACCACGACTGGCGCCTGCAGGCGTCCTATAGCGCCAACCGGTTTCATGTCGATTACGATCCGAATATTGCCTGGTTCCGCGACCCACAAACCGAACCTCATTCCAATCCGCAACAGACTTTATCGTTGCGTTCGCTATTCAATCTAACCAATGAAATCGAGCTGGATCTGTGGGGCCGTTATGTGGACAAAATCACGGTGGATACGGTCAGCAATATTCCGGCTTATTTCACCATGGACGTCCGCTTGGGTTGGCACCCGCATAAAGACTTGGAATTGTCATTCAGCGGCCAAAATTTACTCGACAACCAGCATCCGGAATTTAGCGACATTTTGTATATTCCAGTCGCCAGTCAAATTCAGCGAGGTTATCTGGCGCAAGTATCCTGGCGATTTTGAGACAACCGGGTGCTTAAAGTTTTTCTCAAGTCTTTGCTTTTCTGCTTGGGTGTTTGCCTGAGCGTCTACGGCTATGCCAATGACGGCCAGCCCATAAGTCGCGAATACCAATTAAAAACCGCCTATCTTTTTCATTTTGCCGAACTGGCGGAATGGCCCCATTCGACTCCCGTCACCATATGTCTGCAAGGTAATAACCCCATTCGTGCCTATTTGCCCATCTTGAACGGTCAACAGATAGATAATAAAGCCGTGCGCGTCAAATTGGGAACCCCTATCGCTATTGAGGAATGCCAGATTGTATTTTTTAGTGAATTGAACGCGCTTTCCAAACCGGTTCTTGAGCAAGCCCGAAAATATCACGTGTTATTAGTCAGCGATGCGGAGGAGTTTGCCGAAAAAGGCGGCATGATTCAATTTACCCTGCGCGATAACAAGTTAAAACTGGTGGTGAATTTAACTGCCGTAAAACTGGCCGGCTTAAAACTGAGTTCAAAACTGTTGCGCATGGCGGAAATACTAGAATGAAGACCTGTAATCCAACCCGCATATCCATCACCCGTAAGCTGGCCAAGATCCTACTGATCATGGCCGCGTTGACATTGCTGGTGGCGACTCTGACCCTTTCAATTCGCGAATACAATGCGTTACAGGACAGCATCGGCAAAAAACTGACGCTAACCGCCGACATCTTGGGGCAAAATTGCAGCGTGGCGCTGTTATTCGATGACGAAAAGACCGCCAAGGAAATCCTCGGTGCCTTGAACCACGATCCTGACATCATTGATGCGGTAATTCAAACCCGCACAAATGCGGTATTTGTCGGCTATTCAAGACCCGCTTCAAACTGGCAAGGTTTCTGGCCGGATTTCATCCCTAAAACCAGGCAAATCAACCGGCTGATTTTTCACAATAATGAAAATCTGGTCGGGCAAATTACGCTAACGGCGGACTTAAACCGCCCTTACTTGGCCTTGCTGCGCAATACCGCCGTCAATGCCAGCATCGTCTTTATCGCTGTCGGCATTTCGGGACTGTTTGTATTTCGGTTGCAGCGGTCTTTATTACGACCCATTCTGGTCCTGGCCGATACTGCACGCTGGATTGCCGAGCATAACGATTATAGCCTCCGATCCAACTACACCGGAAACGATGAAATCAACGATCTGTCGGATGCTTTTAACAGCATGTTGGCACAAATACAGCGAAATGAAGCAGACCTGGAACAAGAAGTACTAAACCGTACCCAGGAACTTGAAATGGCCAAGTTGGAAGCCGAATCCGCCAACCAGGCCAAAAGTGCCTTTTTAGCCAATATGAGCCACGAAATTCGCACGCCGATGAATGCCATTGTAGGCCTGGTTGAATTATGTCTGAACAGCCAATTGACGGCCAAACAACGGGAATATTTGCAGCGCGTCGAAACGGCTTCCCGTTCATTGATGAGCATAATCGACGACATTCTGGATTTTTCCAAAATGGAAGCCGGCAAAATGCACTTGGAACATATTCCCTTTTTGCTGGAGGAGATGCTCGATCAAGTTTTTGCCACTATGACTCAATTAGCCACCCGTAAAGGTCTGGCTCTTAATTATTCACACGCCGGCCAATACCATGCCGTGATAGGCGATCCGCAACGTTTGCGGCAGGTTTTAATCAACCTGATCGGTAATGCCATCAAATTTACCGATCAAGGTGAAATTCATATCACGGTCACCGAATTAAGCCGCGATAGCGAACAAGTTTGTTTAGAATTTTGTGTTAGCGATACCGGTATCGGCATCAGCCCGACGCAACAAAGGCATTTATTTCAAGCTTTTTCGCAAGCCGACAACAGTGTCACCCGCAGTTATGGTGGAACAGGATTAGGTTTGGTGATTTCCAAACAACTGGTCGAACAAATGGGTGGCGCTATCCGTCTTAACAGCCAACAAGGCAAAGGTTCGAGTTTTATTTTTACGGTGCTATTGGGGGTAACTGAAATGCCGATTCCCACTCGAAATCAGGCAGATCCTTTGGACAACGCGGCGTTTCAAAAGCTGCGGGGTACGCGAATTCTGCTGGTTGAGGACAATGAAATAAACCGTATCGTAGCCAAGGAAATATTGGAAAAAATGGGGATCAGCGTGGATTTAGCGGAACACGGTGCGGAAGCCCTGGGCAAACTGGAATTAAACAACTACGACGGCATATTAATGGACGTACAAATGCCGGTGATGGATGGCTACCAAGCGACCCGCCGCTTGAAGGATATTGTCGCTCTCAAAAATCTACCGGTGATAGCGATGACCGCCAACGCCATGCAGGAAGACCGGCAAAAATGTCTGCAGGCCGGCATGGTGGACTACATCAGTAAACCCATCCTGCCGCTGACGCTTTATCAAATATTGTCAAAATGGGTCAAACCCAACCGGTCCTTGTAGGAGTTTTGCAAAAAATCCCCACAGGCTATTTGCCTTGTTCGGTGACAATCACACCTATGCCGTTTTTTTGTAGCAGGGCTTTGATGGTGGACACGCTGGACGGGTTATCGTAAGGGCCAATCTTGACCCGATGCCAAATCACACTGCCGACCTTGGCTTTCTCCACCCAAGATTCGATACCCAGTAACGCCAGCCTGGCTTTATGCCGCTCGGCATCCGCGGCTTCACGAAATGATCCCGCCTGCATAACGTATTTTGCCAGTTTGGTTTTACCTACCAGCTCTTCCCGCACCCGGGTTTGAATTTCGTAATCCGGCACCACCGTTTCCGCCTGGGGCAAGATGGTATAAAAATCATAGCGAGGTTCCTCCGGTTGCACCGGCTCCGGCTCGATCGGCTTTTCTGGCGCTACAATCGGCGAATTTTTTGGCTGTACCTGAATTTCCTGCTTAATGACCGCTGCCTCGGGCTGGCTGACTTCGGCTTCCGGTTTACCGGCTATCAGCTCGGCTACCATGCTGCGCACCATATTCAAAAACACCACAAATGCCACAATCAACGCGGCCACTAATAGCCAGCGCCACCACATCGATGGCGGCTTTTTGTTCCGTGTACGGCTAGAGCCGTAACTGGGATTCTGCACACGGTGTTTATAGTCTCTGGCCATTACATCGATTCTGGAGTGTGGATTTTCAGTAGGTTCAGAGCGTTGGCCAATACTTGTTTGATTGCGCAAATCAAATTCAGGCGCGCGTTACAAAGCTTGTCATCATCCACCAGGAATTGATGGGCGTTGTAATAGGAGTGAAACTGGTTGGCCAACTCCCGCAGGTAGTGGATCAATTGGTGCGGTTCATATTGTACAGCGGCTCTTTCCAACACCTCGGAATATTTGGATAAGGTGGTCAGCAAAGCCGTTTCCTGATCTTCAGTCAGCAAATTCAAATGTTCCATGCCCAAATGCAGATTACGTTCGCGGCCTTTTTCGTCCAATTGGCGCAACACGCTACACACCCTGGCATGAGCGTATTGCACGTAATAAACCGGGTTTTCGTTGCTTCTGGACGTCGCCAGTTTCAAATCGAAATCCATATGTTGCTCGGATTTTCGCATTACATAAAAAAACCGGCAGGCATCCCGGCCCACTTCGCTGCGCAATTGGCGCAATGTGACGAATTCTCCGGAACGGGTGGACATCTGCACTTTTTCTGTACCGCGATACAACACGGCGAACTGCACCAATAAAACTTTCAACTTGGATTCGTCGGCACCCAACGCCTGCATGGCTGCTTTAACCCGCGGGATATAGCCGTGATGATCGGCACCCCAGATATTGACGATTTGATCGAAGCCGCGATCCAGCTTGTTCATGTGATAAGCAATATCGGAAGCAAAATAAGTGCTTTGCCCATTGTCCCGAATCACTACCCGATCTTTTTCATCGCCCAAGCGGCTGGAAGCAAACCAAGTGGCGCCGTCCTGTTTATACAAATACCCTGCCGCATCGAGGCGTTGCAATGCTTGTTGGATGGAGCCATTGTCCATCAACAAACGTTCGGAGAACCAGTGTTGATAACTAACGCCGAACGCCTGTAAGTCGTCTTTGATGTCCGCCAAAATATCGTCCAGACCGGCCCTAAATACGTCTTGATATTGTGCCGGACCCAACAAGGTTTTGGCCCGTTCGATCAAGGCATCGATATGTTTTTCCTTATCGCCGCCTTGATGTTCATCGGCGGGTATATCTTCCAATACCAGCTCAACTGGGCGGCGATATTCGTTTCCGGATTTTTTGTGCAGGTTAAAGGCAATTTCCCGTACATATTCGCCTCGATAACCATTGCAGGGAAAAGGCAATACTTCGCCGCATTCTTCCAGATACCGCAGCCAGACACTGGTGGCCAGAATATCCATCTGCCGACCGGCATCGTTGACATAATACTCACGCTCTACTTCAAAACCCACCGCTTGCAACAGGTCGGCAACGGCCGAACCGTAAGCCGCACCGCGACCGTGCCCGACGTGTAGCGGACCGGTTGGGTTGGCGGAGACAAATTCCACTTGTACCTTTTTACCGGCGCCGATGGTACTCAAGCCAAACTCAGGTCCCGCAGCGTGGATTTGTTTGACAATTTGAAACTGGCTATCGGGATTGATGAAAAAATTGATGAAGCCCGGCCCGGCAATTTCAATTTTGCTGATCAGCTTGTCAGCAGGAATTTCAGCTATGATTTTTTCCGCCAATTGGCGAGGGTTGGTTTTGGCCGGCTTGGCCAACAGCATGGCTAAATTGGTCGCAAAATCGCCATGTTGACTATCGCGGGCGCGCTCCAAATTGATTGGCGCGACCAGTTCTCCATCAAGAACACCTTGCGTTTTCAGGGCTGCCACAGCTTGTTGCAAGAGGTATTCGAGCTTATGTTTCATTATTTGGGTAAAAAAGTGGCTAAAAAATGCTCATTATTATCTATCAAAAACCCCTTAATAGCTACCAGACCGGCCAGGGGCCAAGCCAAACCGGTATTTTAATACCGCTCTCCGAACAAGGCGGTGCCTATCCTGACCATGGTGGCGCCTTCCATGATGGCGGCTTTTAAATCGCCACTCATACCAAAGGAAAAACTATCCAGCTCGGGTCTGTTAAGCTGTTGCACGGCTTGATATAACCGCCGGTAAGGCTGGCGCTGCTTAGGGTAATTGGTTTCCGGTTCCGGTATCGCCATCACGCCACGTAAGCGCAAGCGAGGCAAGCTGCTCGCCGCTTCGACCAAGCCCGGAAGCTCGGCAAGACTAACGCCCGATTTACTGGTTTCTTCACTGATATTGACCTGCAGACAAATATTCAACGGTGGCAGATGCTCAGGCCTTTGTTCGCTAAGACGCTGGGCAACCTTTAACCTATCCACACTATGAACCCAATCAAAATGACAGGCTATGAGTTTGGTTTTGTTGGATTGAATAGGCCCGATGAAATGCCAGGTTATATTAAAGGCCGCCAATTGTTGTTGCTTCTGCAGGGCTTCCTGTAAATAGTTTTCCGCAAAATGCCGCTGCCCCAACCGATACAAGATTGCAATATCCGAGGCCGGTTTGGTTTTGCTAACAGCCAGTAATTGCACGCAGCCGCGCGGCCGCCCGGCGATACCGACGGCATGGCGTATTTGGCTGCCTACCTGTTGAAAACGATCCGAGATATTTTCCATCACTTACCGTTCCCGCCGTTTTCCGACAAAAAAACGGGAAAACAGTAAACCAGATTCAAACAGCAACCACATCGGCACGGCCAATAGCGTTTGCGACAGCGCATCCGGGGGAGTCAGAAACATGGCAACCACAAACACGCCCACTATCACATAGGGGCGTTTTTCGGCCAGGCTTTCCGGCGTTGTAATACCGGCCCAAACCAACACGATAGTGAAAATCGGTATTTCAAATGACACGCCGAAGGCAAAAAATAACGCCAAAATAAAATCCAGATAGGTGGCGATATCCGTCATCACCGCCACCCCAACCGGAGCCGCGGATGTTAAATAACCAAACACCAATGGAAATACCACAAAATAAGCAAACGCCGCCCCCGCATAAAATAACAGCGTGCTTGCCAATAATAACGGCAATGCCATCAATTTTTCGTGGCGATATAAACCCGGCGCGATAAAACCCCAAAATTGAAACAAAATATAAGGCACGCTAGCGAACACGGCCACCACAAAAGCCAATTTGATGGGCGTGAAAAACGGCGAGGCTACATCGATGGCGATCATGGTGCTGTTTTTCGGCATATGTTTCAGCAAGGGCTCCGCCACATATTGATAGATCTCATTGGCATACAATGCAGTGCCGATAAATACCAATAATACGCATAACACCACCCGCAACAACCGGTCGCGTAATTCGATCAAATGGCTGATAAAAGGCTGCTCGCCCATTTGCTCAGGCTGATTGGTCATGGTTTGGACTGGTTTCGTCGCCGATTTTTATATTGTTGATATCGTCCACTGCTGTTTCAGTTTCGCTGGCGATTTGCTGTAACTCATCAGCAATGGACTCCTGCTGATTCAGAAGTTGCCGCATTTCCTCGGCATGCAGTTCCTGTTTAATTTCCGCCTTGACGTTGGCGATAGTGCTGCGAGTCTTGCCCAGCCAATACCCCGCTATGCGCGCCGCTTTTGGCAAGCGTTCCGGGCCTATCACCAACAGGGCGATCAAGCCGACCATGACTATTTCCGAAAAACCGACATCAAACATGGCGGCTTATGCCTGATCTTTTTCAGTTTGTTTTTCGGTTATTTCCCCTTCCAGGGCTTCTTCGTCTGTTTCCGCCAATGTCTTCTTATCTTCGCCACCCTCTTTCATGGCACTACGAAATCCTTTAATGGCATCCCCCAAATCGCCACCAACGTTTTTCAGGCGTTTGGTACCAAATACTAAGATGACGATAACCAGTATGATTAACAATTGAGTCATGCTAATACCCATATCCTACCCCTTGCTTTTGTATATATTGTTAAATTATGAAGAACGGCGTTGCGCCTTTTCCTCTAAACCGGATAAACCAAAACGCCGTTGCAATTCGTTGATGACCAGTTCGGGTCCCAAACCTTGATCCGCCAGCATCACCATACAGTGAAACCACAAATCGGCTGTTTCATAAATTATTTTCTCTTTATCACCGTCTTTTGCCGCAATCACAGTCTCCGTGGCTTCTTCGCCGATTTTTTTTAGGATATGATCCAAACCCTTGGCGTACAAACTGGCCACATAGGATTGATCCGCGGACTGTTGTTTACGTTGTTCCAAAACTTCGGCCAACTGTTGTAAAACATCATTCATAAATTGATACTCTTGAATCTATAGCTCAAAAATCATAGCACGTTGCGTAGCAACGCCTAAATGACAGGCAAAAAAAAACCTCTCAATGCTTGCGCAAAGAGAGGTAAAAAACCAAGCAGAGTGCTATGAGGAGGTTCCGCTTGAATTACAACACCAGGAGGTAGTTACAAATTCTGTAGAGATTAACCGTTGATATGTGCCTTATTGACCATATTGCTAAAAATGGCGCTAGTTGCAAAAAATACGGTTGATATAACAAATAAACCGGAGAAAAAGCTCAAAAGACCTGAAATAAACAGAGAACCAATCAGGATATCTTTGCTTAAGTTGTTCATTTAGTTTTAGTTCCTCTTAAAAATTAAAGTGTGTCTTGACAAAGCCGTTTTGCTTTGCTCATCAGTTGCTGCGTACTATACAGTATAAAAAAATGTTTACAATTAGGCGTTTATAAAATAAATTGTATACATCTAAGAAACAATAAAAATGTCAAATATTTTTTGCTAATTCCACCCAATTACTGAGCCGCTTATGGATAAATTAACAAGTATGAACGTGTTCGTTCGAGTCGCCAAAGCAGGTAGTTTTGCTGGCGCCGCCAAGGATCTGGACATTTCCAGGGCCATGGCCACAAAACACATCATGCAGCTTGAAAGCGAGCTCAACACACGCTTATTTAATCGTACGACCCGCAGCTTAAGCTTGACTGAAGCGGGGGAGGAATATCTGGAACGTTGTCAGCAGGTACTACTGGACGTGCAGGAAATGGAATCCGCAGTTACCAAACTGCAAACCGAACCGCGCGGGGTATTGAAAATTTGCGCCCCTCCGGTAATTGGCGCCACGCATATTGCTCCCGGACTCACCGAATATTTGAAAAGCTACCCTGATTTATCGGTGGAAATGGTTTTGAAGGGCGGCCAAGTGGATTTGATCGACGAAGGTGTCGACATTGCTATCTACCTGGGCCAGCTCAACGACACCAGTTTAGTAGCGCGCAAGCTGGCCAGCTCATCGTTAGTGGTATGCGCGTCGCCGGATTACCTTAAAGCGCACGGCGCACCGCAAGACCCCGAGGATCTGGAAGACCATAGCTGCTTGATCAATTGGGCGATTCCACCCCGTAATAAATGGCGATTCAAAGGCATATTGGGGGATAGAACCGTGACGGTAACCGGGCGTATGCAGGCCAATATGGCCGATCCCATCCGCAATGCGGCGGTTAACGGTTTGGGGCTGATTATGCTGCCGCGCTATATCGTCGGCCGCGATATAGAATTAGGCCGTCTACAAGTAGTTATGGAACAGTATGCGATCAGTCCGCTGGCCATTTATGCCGTGTATCCGCACCGTAAGTACTTGTCCGCCAAAGTGCGCTCGTTTCTGGATTTCATCCAGGGCTGGCTTCCGCATCGAATAGGTATGGATCCACCGTGAACGCACTGCAAAGCAAATGGGACAACATTTATGCGGATTGTCGCCAAGCGTCCAATGCCTCGGAGGTGTTATCGAATCATCGCTACCTGTTACCCGCACAAGGCAATGCGCTGGATTTAGCCTGCGGTATGGGCGGCAACGCCCTGCTGTTGGCCGAGCGGGGTTTAAAGGTTGATGCATGGGATATATCGCCGGTTGCACTGTCCGGTTTACGCAGTCAGGCCGAACAAAGGCGGTTACCAATAACAACCCGACAGGTATTTATTAACCCCGACAATCTCCCTCGGGGCAATTATGATGTGATTGTCATCAGTCGTTTTCTTGACCGTTCCCTGTGTAATGCGATAATGGCGGCTTTAAAAACCGAAGGCCTGCTGTTTTATCAAACATTTACCCGCGACAAACTTGATCAACAAGGCCCCAGCAATCCTGATTATTTACTGGATTGTAATGAACTGCTCCAATTATTCTCTCCATTAACTCTGGTCTTTTATCAAGAAGATGCCCGCATCGGCGACCGGCGACATGGCAATAGAAACGAAGCCTGCTACATCGGACAAAAATTAAAACCGGTATAAAACATGATTGAAAATCTCGACCCCAAACAAGCCTGGGATGTATTACTTAATAACGCCTCGGCGGTGCTGATCGACGTTAGAACCGCCATCGAACATAGCTTCGTCGGCCATCCGCCCAAAGCCATTCATGTGGCCTGGAAAGAATTTCCCGGCATGCAACTGAATAACGGATTTGTCGAACAAGTCCGACCGCACGCGCCCGATAAAAGCACCCCGGTTTTATTGCTGTGCCGAAGTGGTGTGCGTTCGGTGGATGCGGCCAAAGCTCTGGAAGCCGATGGCTATCAACACCTTATCAATATTCTGGAGGGCTTTGAAGGCCCTCTGGATGAACACCAACATCGCAACACTGTCGGCGGCTGGCGTTTCCATGGTCTACCCTGGCAACAAAGCTAATTTTTTTATATTTTGCTGGATTGATTAATTGCTATCCGGCCCATTCTTTCCTTCAAAATCCCAAGTAAATCCTGTGATAGAAAAACTCAGAAATATCGCGATCATCGCTCACGTCGACCACGGCAAAACCACATTAGTCGATCAACTCTTACAACAATCCGGTACCTTCGACGCCCACACCAAAGTCGACGAACGCGTCATGGACTCCAACGCCCTGGAAAAAGAGCGGGGCATTACCATTTTGGCCAAAAATACCGCGATAGACTGGAACGGCTATCACATCAACATTGTAGACACCCCCGGCCACGCCGACTTCGGCGGTGAGGTTGAGCGTGTGTTGTCCATGGTCGATTCGGTTTTATTACTAGTCGATGCCGTTGACGGCCCGATGCCGCAGACGCGTTTCGTCACCAAAAAGGCTTTTGCTTTAGGTTTAAAACCCATTGTGGTTATCAATAAAGTGGACCGTCCCGGCGCTCGCCCTGATTGGGTCGTCGATCAAACTTTCGATTTATTCGATAACTTAGGCGCAACCGACGAGCAATTGGATTTCCCGATTGTGTATGCCTCTGCGTTAAATGGTTTTGCGGGATTGGAAGCCGATGTATCGAGTGGCGATATGACACCACTTTTTCAAACTATTGTTGATAAAGTCGCGCAGCCACCAGTAGATATTGATGCACCCTTCCAAATGCAGGTTATCAGCTTGGACTACAACTCTTATGTCGGCGTTATCGGTATCGGTCGTATTCAGCACGGCAAAGTGACACGTAATATGCCGCTAACCATCGTGGATAATGAAGGTAAAGTCCGCAACGGTCGCATGCTGAAACTCTATGGTTTCCATGGCTTAGAGCGGATTGAAGTGGAAACCGCGCAAGCAGGCGACATTATTGCTTTCTGCGGCATAGAAAATCTAAAGATTTCGGAGACATTATGCGATCCCAACAATGTTGTTGCACTCCCCGCATTATCGGTCGATGAGCCGACTGTGAGCATGACGTTCCAAGTCAATAATTCACCGTTTGCAGGCAGAGAAGGTAAATTCATTACCACCCGTCAAATTTTTGATCGTTTGCAAAAAGAATTGCAACACAATGTAGCCTTACGTGTTGAAACAACCGATGATCCGGATAAATTCAAAGTCTCCGGCCGCGGCGAATTGCATTTATCGGTCCTGATAGAGAATATGCGCCGCGAAGGTTTCGAGCTTGGCGTATCGCGTCCGCAAGTAATTATCAAGGAAATTGATGGTGTTAAATCGGAGCCGTATGAAAATGTAACGATTGAAGTGGAAGAACAACATCAAGGCACTATCATGGAAAAATTAGGTGACCGTAAAGGTGATCTAAAAGACATGGTTCCGGATGGTAAAGGCCGTATCCGCTTGGAATATATCGTGCCTTCTCGCGGCTTATTGGGCTTCCAAACTGAATTCTTAACGGCTACTTCCGGATCGGGTTTGTTTTATCACGTATTCGATCATTATGGCCCGGTAAAAGAAGGTGCCGTGGGTAATCGAGTTCGCGGTGTTTTGATCTCGATGTCTAAAGGTAAAGCAGTGGATTATTCTTTATATCCACTACAAGCTCGCGGTGAGTTATTAGTAGTTAATGGCGATGAAATCTACGAAGGTCAATTAGTCGGCATCCATTCACGTAATAATGATTTAGTGGTTAACCCAACCAAACCAAAACCATTGACGAATGTTCGCGCTTCAGGCACTGACGATAGTTTGACCTGCGCCAAGATTCAAAAAATGACTTTAGAACAAGCGTTAGAGTTTATTAGCGATGATGAGTTGGTCGAAGTCACACCCAAGTCGATTCGCCTGCGTAAAATCTTATTGACTGAAAACGAAAGAAAACGCGCATCCAGATAGGCCGATTACACTATTCGGCGATCCGTTCCCATCAACGCCCGACTATGGGGACGGCTTGCCGAACTAAATCCACCCAGCAATTTACAGACTGCCAGACAGGTAAATTCAGACATCATGCATACTATTCAGCAAGGTCTGATTGGCTTGCAGCATCTGAGATAATTCCCGATTCTCGCGGTGCAACTCATAAATCTCAAAAGCATCATTGATATGCTGGGACAGTGCTTCGTCTTCCCAGGGTTTGGTCAGAAACTTATATACCGCGCCTTGATTAACCGCGTCGATCACGGAATTCAGATCCGCATAACCGGACAGTATCATACGTATGGTATAGGGATAAATTTCCTTGATCCGGCGCAGGAACTCGGTACCGGTCATTTCCGGCATGCGTTGATCGCAAAGTACCACGCCAGGCTGATGCGTTGCCATCAAATCGAAACCTTCGCGGGCATTGGTAGTGCTGACGATGCGAAAACCTTTGCGGCGTAAAGCCCGTTTCAGGGCGGATAGAATATTCGGTTCGTCATCCATCAACAATAAAACCCGCTCCGGTTTCTCGACGTGCCCAGGCTTGATACCTCTGCCTTCACGCAATAACAAGGCAAAATCCTGTTCCGGCAGTGGCCGGCTAAAGAAATAACCCTGAATTTCCTCGCAGCCGACTCCGCGCAAAAACCCCAATTGGCCTTCGGTTTCCACGCCTTCGGCGATCACTGTCAAATTCAGGCTGTGAGCCATACCGACCACGGCCCGGACGATGGCTGCATCACCTGGATTTGACGTAATATTGGTGACAAACGATCGGTCGATCTTGATGCGCGCTACCGGTAGGCGCTGCAAATAACTGAGGGATGAATAGCCGGTGCCGAAATCGTCCAGCGCCATAGTGACGCCATTTTGTTTTAGCTCGCTCATGGTACGAATCACATTATCGGCATTCAGCAGCACGATACTCTCGGTCAATTCCAACTCCAGCCATCTCGGGTCGAGCCCAGTCTCCTCCAGCACCCGTTTTACCAGGGCCTGGATGTCGCCGTTCAAAAATTGCCGGGCCGACAAATTAACCGCCATGCGCAAAGGTGGCAGGCCTTGATCCTGCCACTGTCGATTACAACGGCACGCCTCTAGCAACACCCATTCACCAACCGCGCAGATCAAGCCGTTTTCTTCCAGCAACGGAATGAAATCCTGCGGCGACACCAAGCCGTAATCGCGACTCTGCCAGCGCAGCAAAGCCTCGGTGCCGATAATCCGGCCAGTGGCCAAATCCAGTTGCGGCTGATAATGCAGGATGAACTCGTTGCGTTCCAAGGCCCGACGTAGCGACGTATCCAGATTGAGTTGCCGACGCGAATTTTCATCCATATCGGCAAAAAAGAAGCGGCAAATGCTGGACGTATCCTGGATTGCCGCCGCTTGCATGGCATGCTTAAGCACATCGCGCGGCTCCCCATCCAATGGAAAACAGGCGATACCGATAAAAGGATCGAGGAAAAATTCCTGCTCATTGAATATAATGGGCTCGGCTAATGCGCGATGAATTTGCCAGGCAAACTCTTCGGCTATCTCGAGTCCATCGAAGTTACGCAATATTAATGCAAAGTTCGATTCCGTGATACGGGCGATCGGCAGAGTGGCCGCTACCGACTGCAGTCTGTTAGCCATATCGCGAATAATATTTTGTCCGACGTCCTGACCCAATGATTGTACGATGCCGTGAAAACGGCGTATATTCACCACCAATACACTCACCTGAATGGTTCCGACATCCTCACAGGCCTCGCACAGGCGTTCCTCGAATAATGTGCGGCTGGGCATACCGGTTTGGGGATCATAGTTGACCAAATATTTCGTTTTGGTTTCAACCGTCATACGCTTTTCCTCATTGCGAATCATCTCTAACGCAAACGAGATATCGTCCACCACTTCCGCCAGCAGATTGATTTCGGCTTCGCGAAAAAAACCGGCTTCCTTAGCCGCGACATTGAAAACACCGATGATTTTTCCTTCCGTGCGAATCGGAAACGAACCACCGGAATTCAGCCCCCATTGCTCGGGTATGCTGGTCCAGGAAGGATGACATAAATCCGACGGGCTATCCTTGCCGATGAAAAAGGCTTCGGCATTGAGCCCGGATGCGTTGACCTGATGCTCTGTCTCCGCTTTATGTAAGCTGATAAGCTGGGCAACGGTCGCCATTCCGGCGCAAGCCACCGGCACCACAACCCCATTATCCGGATTAATCAAGCCTACCCAGGCCAAGGCGAAGCCACCATATTCGACTGCGATTCGGCAAGCGGCCATGTACAGCTCCTGAGAGTCCTTGGTTCGCACTATGGTCCTGTTGATATGGCTCAGCATCGCATACAGCTGATTCTGTCGTTCCAGTTCGACCTGCAACTTGTACAATTCGTTGGGGGATTGAATAGCGTCCATATTATTCTCCCAACAGTTTGGTGATACAGGCTTGCAGTGCCCAACGGTCCAGTGGTTTGGTGATGATGTCGAAGACTCCGACCGCCGCCAGCCGGGCACGGGAGCCGCCATCATCCAGGGCCGTTACCATGATGATCGGTATTTCTGCGCTGGCAGGGTCGGCTTTCAGGTGTCTTACTACATCGAAACCGTCCATGCCAGGCATCATCAGATCCAGCAAGATCAGGTCGGGCGGGTCGAGCTTTACCTGGTCCAGGGTAGCTTGTCCCGATGCGACGCTGCGGACTTGATAACCATAGGCTTGCAACAGGGTCGTTTCCAATTTTCGATTAAGCGGATCGTCATCCGTAACTAGAATTTTCTTGGGCATTTTCATCGCATTGCATCCTATAGACTGGCGCCGCCAGCCAAATACTGTTTCACCTCGACCAGAAAATTTTTGTATGCGATCGGCTTGGCGATATAGCCGTCGCATCCCGCCGCCATAATTTTTTCCTCGTCGCCCTTCATGGCTAAAGCGGTCAAGGCCACTACCCGAATATGTCGGGTGACTTGATCGGCTTTCAACAAGTGAGTTGCGGTCAATCCATCCATACCAGGCAACTGGATGTCCATCAAAATCAGATCGGGTTGATGGCATTGCGCCAGTGCAATAGCATCCCTGGCATTGTCGGCTTGTAACACCCTATAGCCGGATTTAACCAGTAACATGCTGACCAATTTCATGTTGGCCGGCGTATCTTCCACCACCAGTATTTGCGCCGTCATATTGCCTGCTTGTTCATCATTAACGCTCGCCTGACTTCTTTGGTAAAGCGGCCGTGATTAAAGCAGGATTTTTCCAGGATGGCCGCGACATTGCCGTTAAGAATGACACGATCCTGATCCGTCAATAGTTTTGCCGTCATCACTACGATCGGAATCATTGCCGTGTCCGGATCATTTTTAAGTGCCTCCACCACATCGAAACCGTTCACTTCCGGCATCATCAAATCCAGCACCAACAAATCGGGTAGCTCCCGCCGCGCCAAGGCTATACCTTCCCGGCCACTGTAGGCTCGCAACACAGTATAGCCGGGCTCTAACAAATAGGCCGAGAGTAATTCAACCGCTTTGCGGTCATCGTCAATCACGAGTACTTTCAAGGGTTGGTTGTTCCGAGTTAGCTCCAGGTTTTTTAAGGCATCGATCAGGACGGTGCGAATGACCGGTTTTTGCAGAACGGCACTGGCGCCCAGTGAAAAGCCTTTTTCAGTATCGGCCACGATGGAGACTATCACCACCGGAATCCGTGCCGCGGGCAGATCTGATTGCTTGATGCGAGCCAGCAAATTCCAGCCATCCATATCCGGCAGCAAAATATCCAGAATAATCACGCTGGGCTGCCGGGTTTTCAGTAGCTCCAGCCCTGCTTCGGCATTGCTGGCAATGACAATTTCGAAGCCTTCCGGCTCCAATTGCAGACGTATCAGTTCGGCGGCACGTTCACTGTTCTCTATCACCAACGCCAGCGGATGATCAGGCGCGTTTTGATCTGATCGCGTCTCCATTTGTTGTTTTATCTTGAAGTCCCTTGCTTCCCGCCAGGGTAACCAAACGATAAAACGGCTGCCAAGTCCCGCCTTACTAGCCAAAGCCATGCTGCCTCCGTGAAGATTGGCCAATTTCAGCACCAACAGCAAGCCCAGTCCGGTACCTTCCGCTTGCCGGGACAGTGACGAATCCAGTTGCGAAAAGGCATGGAATAAGCGCGGAGCGTCCTCGGCAGCAATCCCTATCCCGCTGTCTTCGACAGTGATTTCCAGAAATTCCTTGCATTCATTGGCCGGCAGCGGCATACGCAAACTGGTAGTTTCCGTCGCCCGCCAGTTTTCGATAGCATACCGGCCAACCTTGCCGGCCTTCAAAGTGACGCTGCCGCCTGCCGGGGTGAATTTGACCGCATTCGACAGCAGATTGTAAACAATCTGTTTAACCTTGCGCGCATCAACAGTGACATTGCCCAATCCGTGGCCAAGATCACTATATAATTGGATACGGTGAGCCGCCGCCTTTTCCTTGATGATAGACAGGCTATTATTCAACAACAAATCTATATTTAGTGGTTCAAGGTCCAGCGTCATTTTGCCGGCTTCGATCTTTGACAAATCCAGGATGTCGTTGATTAGTGAGAGCAGATGTTGACCGCTACCGAAAATATCGCTCACATATTCCTGCTGCTCCGCTGATAAATCACCTATCAAGCCATCCTTCAGCACTTCGGAAAAACCGATGATCGCATTCAGCGGCGTACGCAGTTCATGCGACATATTGGCCAGAAATTCACTTTTGATACGCGTGGTTTGCTCTGCGGCCTCCTTGGCTTGTCGCAAGGCCTCTTCAGCCCGTTTACGGTCGGTGATGTCATGCAACGTAGATCGGCTGGACAGATAATGTCCATCCTGATCCAGGACTGCGGTGGCATTCAGCAAAACCGGCAATATCGACCCGTCACGCCTTATCATCTCGAATTCCAAATCGCTAACAGATCCTTTGGACTTGAATGTAGGAAACTCCCGCCAAAATAGATTTTGGCTGGAGGGGCTCAATAAATCGACAAAGCGCATCTTATTTACGATTTCTTCGCGTCGATAACCCAGCCAGACCAAGTGGGTGTCGTTGATGCTGACGAAACGGCCGTCCGCATCCAACGAGTGGTAGCCGCATGGGGCTTTGTTATAAAGATCTTCGATTTCGTCAACTTGCCGGCTGCGTGCCTGATCGCGCAGCCGGCAAATACCATAGGCCAGATCGGCCGCGGCTTCATTCAGCAATTCGATTTCACCGGCGTCGAAGGCATCGACATCGCTGGCATAAATACTGACCATGCCAAGCGTCCCGTGCGATGCTATCAGCGGCAAGGCGACGCATGAGGAAAAACCGCACTGCAATGCGGATTGACGCCATAGCTTGTATTCGGGTGCCGAAGCGATGTCGCGCACCACGACAGGCTGCCCTTCGATGATAGCCGTACCGCAAGCACCGTGGCGTTGTCTGTCCTCTCCCCAACTGAGATTCAGATGGTCGACATAATCTCGATCCGAACCCGCATGGGCAACGGGTAGGATGCTTTTTTTAACACCCGGGCAGGCAAAGCCAACCCAGACCATACGATAACCAGCCTTATCGACTATCATCCGACACATATCATCCAACAAGTTCTGCTCATTTTCGGCTCGCAGCATCGCCCGGTTGCCTGCGCTGAGTACTATCAACGCCCGGTTGGCGTGGGATAGCGCCCTATCGGTTGCTAAAAGTCGTGTCTCACGATCCTGTAAGCGCGCGGTCGTCTCATCGAAACACTGCGCCAATTGGCCGATTTCGTCGCCCGATAACGGTAAATTAGCCCGAACACTCAGGTCGCCCTCGCCCAATCGCTTCGCGGCATCGGTCAGTTTAGACATACGCCGTAGTACCAGCCAGTTGCTGCCGATCCAGGCAATGGTCAGCAACAGTATGGTCTGCATCAGTAAAGCTGTGATGTTGCGCAAGGTACGCGCTTCGATCAAGCTATAGACTCCGTGCTTCGGTACTCCGACCCGCACATAAATACATTGATCACTGACCCATTGCAGTGGTTCGACGGCATATAAACGTAAGACATTATCCTGTCCCATGAACTCGGCATAACCCCGACAATCGTTGGCCAGAAGGTCGGCTAAACTCTCTCTTTCCGGTGCCTCTTGGCCGGTCCACTCATGGTTGGGATCGGGTAGGCGCGCCAATAAGATGCCGTTAGCATCGACCACGGCCACCACGGTGCCTGGCGGCAATAGTATTTTTTTGACCATTTCTTGCAACCAGGCCAGATCGATGCTGGCATATAACACACTGATGAGCTTACCCGCATCGTTATAAACAGGAAGTCCCATGCCTAAACTGGACACCTTCGACAACCGGCCGACCAGATAATCGCCGACCGCAAAACCATGACTTTCAATGGCACGGCGGAATTCAGGCTTATCGGCAATATTGATAAGTTTATCGAACCGTAAAGCACTGCACCGTAAATTACCTTCGGCATCGGCTATCCCGATATTGGCGAATAAAGGGTTTTGGCTCTGAATACTGACAAGCAACTCCCGGCAACGCGGAATAAATTGGGGCGCTGTCAGGGATGGAATATTTGCAAGGACAGCCAACATTTGCCGAGTCTGGTCGATCAGGCGATTTTCCTTATCGACGATCAGAGTGGCTAATTCTCTGGTTTTGCGCTGGGCTTCCAGCTCAGCGGCTGCCCGCTGCTCCATGGCGGAATAAACGATTAACCCAATCGCCGGAATCGCGGACAACAATACCAGCAGCAACAGTCGACCGCGTAGACTAGCCATAAATTTCATATAAAACGGCCAGACTGAGCGGCTGTTGGCTGGTATCCATCCGAAACATACCCTGTTTTGTCTCCATTTTGGACTGCGCTTAGCTGAGTAGGATTTAATGAAAGATCATGCCGATAAAAACTGTGTTGGTCAACAAAAACCGGGCACTTCTTCAGCCGGCGTTTTTAAAATATTCTCGCTCGCATTCGCACGGGGATTGATAGCCCAGTGTCGAATGTGATCGCTTATAGAAAGCCAAATAGTCGAACACGCTCAGTTTCGCCTCATCCTGGGGTTTGAATGTTTCGTAGTTGGCCTGTTCATGTTTTAGGTTGCGGAAAAGCATCTGTTGACGCGTTTTACTCAAGGGGCACCAGTAAGATTTCGCGCGCTATATCCAGCCGCTCGTTTTGCTTTCTTAGTCTCACCAGTCTACCTTTCTTGGCTTCAATAACCGGGCTTTGATAACGACTAATCCTTTGCCAAGGTCGATCAGCGCGCACCTGTCGCCTTAAATGCGCTCGCTGAAACGCCCAAATCAGCTGCGGCTTCTTGCTGGGTATAACCCTTTGCGATTACTAATCGAGCCGCAACTTGCTCAAGTTTCAAATTAAATTTTAATCGTGTTGAGTTTTGACTGTTACTGATTTTTACCTCTACTGACCGTATAAATTCTGCCTTGAAAAGTGTACGGGTTTATTAAACCATCACAAATTTAACGCCTATCACCAGTAATAACGTCGCCAAGGCCGGGCGAAGAAAATACTCGGGGATTTTAGCGCTGAAATGACTGCCTATCCAAATTCCTGGCACGGAACCCAATAACAAGCTGCCTAATAATTCCAGGTCAAAGTTACCCAAGCTTAAATGACCCAAGCCCGCCACTGCGGTTAATGGAATGGCATGCGCCAAGTCCGTGCCGACGACTTTCAAGGTACTCATCCGCGGATATAAAAACAGTAAAGCTACCGTTCCCAACGCGCCAGCTCCCACGGATGACAGCGTCACCAATATGCCTAATACGGCTCCGGTAAATACCGTGGCAATTTTCTCCCAACGTGGAGAAAAGCGACCGCTATTGTCGACATCACTGACCGCATCGTCCAATTTTAGCTTTGCGGCTCTGTGTAATAACACGCTACGTACCATCAATGCCGACGCGGTCAATAATAAAGCGATACCGAGGGTAAAGGTAATCATGCCGGTAATATCCTTGTCTACCGCCATCAGGTTTTTCAATACATACAGTGTCATGCCGGCAAACGGCAAACTGCCCATGGAGAGGAAACAGACAATTTTCCAATCCACCGACTTATGTTTGCCATGATGTACAAACACACCCGCGGATTTGGTAATCGCGGCATATAGCAAATCGGTGCCCACTGCTATCGCCGGTTTAAAACCGAATAAAAATACCAGCAAGGGTGTCATTAACGAACCGCCACCGACACCGGTAATACCTACCAATAAGCCAACCGCAAACCCGGATGCCGAATACAGTAAATTCATGCCCTTCGTTCCTTCAATATCGTTAAGTTAAAAATACTATATCAGCCAAAGTCTGTTAACTTTCATGATAAAAAAACATATAGGCATTCAATTATTAGATATAAGCAGTCCTACTCCCCCATTTCCTTAAGCCGGCTGTATTTTGAACCAAGCCGCATACAATGCCGGCAAAAATAGCAAGGTTAACAACGTGGCTACTGTTAATCCGCCCATAATCGCTACGGCCATTGGTCCAAAAAACGAACTTTGCGTGAGTGGGATCATGGCTAATATGGACGCGGCCGCAGTCAAAGCGATAGGGCGAAAACGGCGCACAGTGGATTCTACTATCGCATCGACATCGGACAGCCCTGCTTGCTTATCCTGGTCGATTTGATCGACCAAAATAACCGAATTACGCATGATCATACCGGACAAAGCAATGGTACCCAGCATGGCCACAAAGCCGAACGGTTGGTTAAATATCAACAAGAACAGCGTGACACCTATCATTCCCAGCGGCGCGGTGAGCACCACCAACGCCACGCGGGAAAAACTTTGCAACTGCATCATCAGCACCGTTAACACGGTGCATAAAAAAAGCGGCATCCCGGCGGCTATAGAGTCGCTGCCTTTAGCCGATTCCTCCACAGCCCCACCCGTTTCCAGGGTATACCCAATCGGAAGCCGTTTTTTAAAGTCTACCAAATCGGCTTCTATCTGGCCCGAAACTGTCGGAGCTTGAATAGTGCCGTATAAATGCCCCCGCACCGTAATGGTCGGCAACCTGTTTCGCCGCCAGATTAAGCCTTCCTCGAAACTATAGTCAAAATGGGCAATTTGCGATAATGGCACACTTTTCCCGCTGGCGGTTGGAATCATCAAGTTGGGTAAACGCGATAAATGCTTGCGTTCGGTTTCCGCCCCACGCACCATGACTTCAATGCGTTCAATGCCTTCCCTGAATTCGGTCACATATAAACCCTGTAAAGCACCGTTCACCAGATTGGCAATGTCATTGGAGCTCACACCTAGTAAGCGAGCTTTGGATTGATCGACTTGCACATTAACCACCTTCACCAACTCTTCCCAATCCAATTGCACATTGGAAAGATGCGGGTTGGCGCGCATGACTTGCGCAACTTGATGGGCTAGATTTTTCAAGGTGGTAATATCCGGTCCGGAAACCCGAAACTGAACCGGAAATCCCACCGGGGGTCCATTTTCCAGGCGCAATACGCTGGCTCTCAAATTGGTGAAATCCTGTTCGAACAAATCAATGAGTTGTTTTCGTAAGCGTTCCCTATCATTGGATCCCTTGGTCAATATCACCAACTGGGCAAAGTTACGTTGCGGCAGTTGTTGGTCCAAAGGTAAATAAAATCGCGGGCTACCATTACCTACATATGCCACGTAATTTTCAACGCCGGTTTGTTGATCTATCCAAGCTTCCAATCGTTTGACTTCGGTTTCGGTGGCGTAATACGAAACACCTTCGGCCAAGCGTAAATCGACTATCAATTCAGGCCTGGTCGAATCCGGAAAAAATTGCTGTTGTACTGCAGAAAACCCCAACATTGCGGTGACAAAAAGGACCAATGTAAACCCAATCACCCACCAGCGTCGTTTGACGCATAAAGTTACCATGCCACGGAAATAGCGATAAAAAGGCGTGTTATAGCTTTCCTGAACAGCAAGATCCATATTCTGGCCGGCGAACTTCATCGTCCATTTTGTTAGTGGATTGCTTTTGTGGTTTTTGTGTGTTTTAAAATCCGGCAGTAATCGATAACCCAGATAGGGCACCAATATTACCGCCGCCAACCACGATACCAACAACGCAATCACTACCACCTGAAACAGCGAGCGGGTGTATTCGCCGGTAGAGGATGCGGCGGTAGCGATAGGCAAAAATCCGGCCGCCGTTACCATGGTGCCGCTCAACATGGGCATGGCGGTAGAAGTGTAAGCAAAGGCGGCCGCACGTTTTCGCTCCCAGCCCTGCTCCATTTTAGACGCCATCATCTCAACGGCAATAATGGCGTCATCCACCAATAATCCCAATGCCAAAATCAATGCACCCAGGGAAATTTTATGGAGACCGACATTAAACAAATGCATCAACCAGAAGGTAATAGCCAGTACGACCGGAATACTGATTGCTACAACAATTCCAGTGCGCAATCCCAATGACAACAAGCTAACGCCCAACACGATGATTACCGCTTCCGTCAAAGACCGGATAAATTCATTAATCGAACGTTGGACGGCTCTAGGTTGAGACGAAACGGTTTGCAAATCCAAACCTACCGGCAATTGTGACTGCACAAGCTGGATAGTTTTATCCAGATTAACCCCCAATTCGATTACATCACCACCTTGCCGCATCGATACGCCAATTAGCAGAGCTTCCTTCCCTTTGAAACGAACCCGATCCTTGGGCGGATCTTCATAGCCTCGAGTGATTGTCGCGACATCGCCCAAACGAAATTCTCGGTTATTGGCACGCAATCGAATATCGCGCATTTCCTGTACCTGATCGTATCGTCCAGTGACGGCAATACGAATCCGTTCTTGCACGGAATCGAAATTGCCACTGCTGGTCACCAAATTCTGTAGCCGCAATGTCCGTAATAAATCAGCAGTGTCGATACCTAAAGTCGCCAACTTGGCGTTGGATAAATTGATGTAAATGCGCTGTTTCTGTTCACCAAAAAAATCGACTTTGGCCACGTCTTTTACTTTTAACAATTCCGCGCGCACCACCTCGGCCTGTCGCTTTAGTTCCGCATAATCGTAACCATCGCCTGTCAATGCATACAAGTTACCGTAGACATCGCCGAATTCGTCGTTAAAGGTAGGCCCTTCGATACCGTTTGGCAGGGTATTTTGAATGTCGCCGATTTTTTTACGGGCTTGGTACCAGATATTGGCAATTTCCGTGGCGGGCGCGGAGTCTTTCGCCAATAAAAAAATCAGCGATTCTCCCGGCCTGGAATAACTGCGCAAATTATCCAGCCAGGGTACTTCCTGAAGTTTTTTTTCCAGCTTATCCGTAACCTGTTGCTCGACTTCGCTGGCATTGGCACCCGGCCAACCGGTGCGTATCACCATGACTTTAAAGGTGAACGGCGGGTCTTCGGATTGCCCTAACTTGAAGTAGGAAAACACACCCACTAATGTCAACATGAGCACCGCATACAGTACTAATGACGGATGATCCAGAGACCATTCTGAAAGATTGAAGCGCCTCATGGATTTTGCTGCGCTATTTGAGGACGTACTTTCTGGCCCGATAACAAGGTATGGACTCCAGCCACTACGACTTTGTCGCCATCCTGTAAACCTTTAGTAATCACTACTCCATCTTCCCTGTACATACCCGTTTGCACTATCCTCGGGAAAACTTGATCGGTTTCCGGATTGACTACCCATACCACTGTATTACCTTCATATTGACTAACGGCTGGCAAAGGCAGCAAAAAATCGTGATGATTATGATCTTTAAATATTACAGCCGCTGTCATCCCCAGCCGTAATTGATTTGAGGCGTCCTCCGTTAACGCAATTCGAATTTGAAAAGTTCGGGTAACGCTATCGGCCGCGGGTGCTATTTCCCTGATCTTACCTTGATATATATGAGTTGGTTCCGCCCACAATCGTACTTCCGCGGTTAAATTCTTTTCAATACTCTGCATACGTGATTCGGGGACGGAAACCTCAACTTCCATGCTATCCGGTACTGCTATTCGGGCGATGGTTTCCCCAGCGGCCACCACTTGACCAGGCTCGGCGTGAATTTCGATAACCACGCCATCCCGCTCCGCTCGTAAGTCGGTATAAGCCGACTGGTTGGTTGATACGGCGGCTTCCGCAACGGTTTGCTTAACTAAGGCCACAGCAGATTGATATTTAGCCTTTTGAATATCAACGGCTTGGCTGGAAATAAATTTACGTAGATAAAGCTTTTCCAGCCTATCTAGTTCAGCGCGCGCTAATGCCTGATCCGCTTTAGCGGCTTGCACTCGTGCCTCTGACGCTTTAACCGTTAAACCGGTATCTCGATTATCCAACTTAGCCAATACTTGGCCCTTACTAACTGTAGTGCCGACCTCCACATAACGCTGAATGATTTTGCCGTCGATGCGAAATCCCTGCGCACTTTCATAGCGGGATTTGATTTCGCCTATTAAGATGGTGGGGGCGGCGGCGAAACGATCTCCGGCGTTTACAACCAAGGCAGGCCGCGGTTGGGAAGGTGGTGGTGGCGCTTGTTCACATCCAATCAGAAACAAACCAGCCAATACCAGTAATAACCTATTCATTAAAATTCCTTTACCGCTTGGCTACCCGCAACTCTGCGTAATTCCGATGGCTTCATAAAACATTCAAAAAGCAACTGGAGCGCAAAAATATTGTCCCTTGTTCCTACCCCGCTGCCACACAGTCTGGAAGTTTAGCAAAACAATTCAAAGCTGCTTGGTATACGGCTATTGCCGGATATGAAAATGGTTTTCTTTATCCCAAAGATTGCAGAATTAATTCTAAAGGCGCCAAAGAAATTAAAGCGCGAAACAACAAGGCATTGTTAGACACCATACCATAGCATTCATAATCCAAGGCCGTGGCGGAAGCTTCGCCAAAATCATGTTCCGCCGAGTTGTCGGCCGGTTTGATCAGTATATGTAAGGCATCATTGCTTTTCAGTTCAGAAAGCAGCCGTCTATCGATACTGATTTTATGCGAGGTATACACCATGGGGTTTTTCTCGAAATCATGGGCTTTTTTTTGCGCTTTTTCCAATAAGGCACTTGATAGCAAGGCGCAAGGAAACATTTCCGGAAATATCACCTTGTCTTGTAATTCGTCAAAAAATTCGGTTTGGTCGCGTAAGGAACCGCACAGAAAGTTCTTGGCATTACTGGTGGTCATGAATTTACGTTTTAAAAAATAACCGCCGCTAAGATTGCCGCGGTCGGTTTGGCGGCGTAAGTCACCCCAATCGGGAAAACAGGGATTAGCTAGATAAAGCGGTTCAGTGGTTTCTTTTTTAAACCCCAACAAAGCCAAATTGTTATCGCTTTTAACCATGATGCGATTGCTCAACATAGGCGAAGGCTGGCGTTTAAATTGTGAAGACTTGATTTCCACCTCTACAAACTGTCCGGCTTTTATAGCGTTGGCAAAAGAGAATTGGTAATTACTGAAGTTCAGCTTGTGCTCAATGATCAAAGCCTGCTCATCGGCTTCGCGACGAAAAACGGTCAGCTTGCCTTCGACCAGCGATTCCAGTTGAAAACCTAATGTGATGGGTCCTTGAAAAGGATTGTCTTTAATTTTATGCCAATGCTTACTGTCGTGAAACAGATTGAAATCGTCCGTGGCGTTACGAGCAACGTCGATATGAAGCTGGGTAAAAATATCTGTACTTATCTCATACATTGCAAGTTCCCGGTAATAAGCAATTGACTGTCTGGTGGAAATTTCCACCACTTTATCGTTTTATTCACTTGATATGAAATCTCGAGTAAAAATGAAGCATGCTTAACAACAGTTGTTAGAAACCTGTGTGGTTTAGGCTACGATAACTGTGGATAAATAACCGGTAAGAGAGCGCTTATTTGTTATCCACAATTGCATAACAAGCCTAAAGGGCGGTAAAACACAAGTTTATTTTCATACCAACACTATAATTTTTAAGCTAAAAATAGTGTTACCCACAACAACTGCCCACCTTAATAGTAATAATAAACTAAAGATATCTATATATTGTTATTATTAGCCATTCACGTCGTGCAAAAATCAAGTCGTCTTTTGGCTCAACTCGGCCTCAATCGCTTTTATCGTCAATTTGCATTTGTTCTGTAAAACTCTTAGGCAATTTTTTTTTGATTTTTACCCCAAGCTCTTCAAAAGCGCTGGCTTGGCGTAATAAATTGCCGCTGCCGGTACTCAGTTTGTTGACGATACTGTCATAAGTCTTATGTACGGTATTCAGCTGATTACCTAGTTTTTCGATGTCCTCAACCAGGCCTCGAATCTTGTCATATAAGGTACCGGCTTTATCGGCAATTAAACGGGCATTCTCGTTTTGCTGTTCATAACGCCAGATGTTTTGAATGGTACGTAAGGTGGCTAGCAATGTGGTTGGAGTGACTACCACAATTTTGTGTTCGAAAGCATCGTTAAAAAGTTTTTCATCCGCTTGAAACGCTACCATAAATGCTGCTTCGATGGGCATGAACAGCAATACAAAATCCAAGGAACGCAAACCTTTCAGGCTGGTGTAATCTTTTTGGCTAAGGTCTTTAATATGATTTCGAACTGCTTCGGTATGTTGTTTTAATGCCTCAACGCGTTGCTGATCATTTTCCGCCGAGCAATAACGCTCGTAAGCCAATAAAGACACTTTGGAGTCGATAATCACATCTTTATTGTCCGGCAAACGGATAATCACATCGGGCTTGAACAAACGATTGTCCGCATCGCGGAAGGCGCCTTGGGTTTCATACTCCATGCCTTTGCGCAAACCCGATTGTTCCAACACTTTTTCCAGGATCATCTCGCCCCAGTTACCTTGGGTTTTATGGTCCCCTTTTAGCGCCCGGGTCAGATTCAGAGCTTCCTGGTTCATTTTTTGGGTATCGCGACGCAAGGAGACAATCTCTTCACGTAAGGAAACTCGGTCTTTGGTTTCGTTGTCGTAAACGCTCTCGACGCGATTTTTAAATTCGCCTAGCTGTTGCTTTAAGGGAGCAACTAAACTTTCGATGCTGGTTTTGTTATGTTCGACAAACTGTTTGCCGCGTTCTTCAAAAATGCGATGAGCCAGATTTTCAAACTGGGTTTTAAGTTGATTTTCTGTATCCTGAAGTAGACGGATTTTTTCGGCGTTACTTTTGTGCTGTTCCTGCTGACGGGCGTTTAGATCCGCGTTTTGGGTTTTCAATTCAAGCAATAACTGTTGCAAGTTCTGAATTTCAGATTCTTTTTGACCCAACAAAGCCAACCTTTCCCCGGCCACCGCCAAATTAATGCTTTGTTGTTGCAATTGTGCGTGTTGCGTGGCAATGAATTCATCTAATGCCCGGCGTTTTTTATTGAACAGCCAGGCACCGATTAAGAATCCTAACAAAGCCGCCAGCACGGTTGCCAGCGGCCAAAGCCATTGAGTCATCACAAAGTTTTGAAAACCGCGCCAGCGGCCTCAACAGTGGCTTGAATATCAGCGTCTGTGTGTGCCGCGGAGACAAAGCCGGCTTCGAATGCCGACGGTGCCAGATAAATGCCTTGCTCCAGCATGCCGTGAAAAAACCGTTTAAACCGCTCTTGGTTACACTGCATTACTTGAGAGAAGCGACTCACGTTTTTTTCTTCGCTAAAAAACAGTCCGAACATACCGCCAACCTGATTGGTGGTGAAGGCAATGCCGGCTTGATCCGCGCGGAGTTGCAAACCGGCCAATAGCCGGGTAGTTTGTCGAGTCAGCTTATCGTAAAAATCGGCGGCACTGATTAATTCCAGTGTTTTCAATCCAGCCGCCATCGCCACCGGGTTACCGGATAAAGTGCCCGCCTGATAAACGGGACCCAACGGCGCCAAATGTTCCATGATTTTGCGACTACCGCCAAAAGCACCCACCGGCATGCCGCCGCCGATGATTTTACCCAGTGTGGTCAAATCAGGTTTGACGTTGTATAAACCTTGGGCACCGTGCAAACCGACCCGAAAACCGGTCATCACTTCGTCAAAAATCAGCACGGCGCCATGCTGGTCACATACTTCCCGCAACGTTTGCAAAAAGACGGATTCGGGGGGAATGCAGTTCATGTTGCCGGCCACGGGCTCCACGATGACGCAGGCAATTTTTTCACCCAATTCGGCAAACAATGCCCGAACCGCATTGCTGTCGTTGTAAGTCAGGGTAATCGTGTCGGCGGCAACGGATACCGGAACGCCGGGTGAACTGGGTACACCGAAAGTCAAAGCACCGGAACCGGCCTTGACCAGTAGCGAGTCGGAATGGCCGTGGTAACAACCTTCGAATTTGACGATTTTGTCCCGGTCGGTAAATCCGCGCGCCAAACGTATCGCGCTCATGGTGGCTTCGGTGCCGGAACTTACCATGCGTACCATTTCCACGGACGGCACTAATTCGCAGACTTTTTCAGCCATGCGGGTTTCGATTTCGGTGGGCGCACCAAAACTCAGCCCTTTTTCGGCGCTTTGCTTGACGGCTTTGATTACCTGCGGATGGGCATGACCTAGTATCATCGGTCCCCAGGAACCGACATAATCGATATAGCGCTTGTTTTCGCTGTCGTACACATAAGCGCCTTGTGCGTGGTCGAAATACACCGGCGTACCGCCGACGCCACTGAAAGAACGCACCGGCGAATTGACGCCACCAGGAATAAATTTTTTAGCTTCAAAGAATAATTCGCTTGCTTGAGTCATATTTTTGATAGTTCAGATCGGAAAAAATAAAGGGCACGGAGAGTGTATCTGCGTGCCCTTGTTTAAAATGTTTATTAATTAATGTTGCTTGCCGAAAAGATGCGGGCCTTTCGGTTGTTGTTTGTTTTGTACACAAAAGTAAGCCGCCGCATCGAATTTAATTTGCAGTGAATGCGGATTTTCATGTTGTTTCAGAAAATGTTTCGCTTCTTCGGATGACAAATCTTTCATCATGTATTTGGCGATACACATGCAATCTTTATCCAAGCGAGGCTTATCCACATCCGGATTAGCCGAACCCCTTAGTTCGCGGGCGACACATTGATCGGCAAATTCATGTTCGAACTGATGCTTAACTACATCCGTGACAACCTCATCATGAGAATGATCGAAAGGATTATGAGCTGGTTTGTTAACCGCCGCACTCGGTTTCTCAACAGTCGCTGCCGCCCTGTCTTCAAGTGATTGGTCATCGGAACAGGCAGTTAAAAACGCGGCCACACTCAGGCTGGCCAATAAAGTTAATAGGAGGGATTTGATTTTCATAATTTTATAATTGTTTTAGTTGAGTAAATTTTGAAGCAACGGCGCAATTGCTTGTTGCTGAGTGGTTTGTAATAAGCGATTGGCGGTGACGATACTTTTTAGCTGGCTCAACGCCAACTCGAAATCATCATTAACGATTAAATAATCGAATTCGGGATAATGGCTCATTTCCGTTACCGCATCGCGCATGCGACGGGCTATGGTTTCCTGATTATCTTGACCGCGTTTTTGCAAACGTTGTTTTAAGATCTCAATGGAGGGTGGCAGGATAAAAATAGAGACACTATCGGGCAACATTTTTCTGACTTGCTGCGCACCTTGCCAGTCGATTTCCAATATCACATCCAGGCCTTGAGCCAGATTATCTTCGACTGTTTTTTGCGCGGTACCGTAAAAATTATCGAATACCTGGGCATGTTCAAGAAAAGCCTGTTGCTCGATCATGTCCTTAAACTCTTGGATGGAAACGAAAAAATAATCGCTGCCATGGGTTTCTCCAGCGCGCATGCCGCGAGTGGTATGCGACACTGAAACCACCAGTTTAGCCATTTCTTGTCTAAGCTGTTTAACCAGACTGGTTTTGCCGGCTCCGGACGGAGCGGAAATAATATAAAGTTTGCCAGTAATCATTTGAGTTTGCTTGTGGTTCGGAGCGGGTAAAGGTTTAATCGGCGCAACCGACATTTTTTTCTGTTAATGGCTAAGAGTCAAGCCAAAAAACCGTCTGATAGGGGTGCTGTGGTATTATGAACGGCCTTTCTAACCCCATCTATTAATGCCGATGAGCGCTATTTGGAACAATTGTCTGGCCAAGCTTGAACACGAAATTCCCACTACCGATTTCAGTACCTGGATTAGACCGCTGCAAGCTGTGGAAACCGATAGCCAACTGAAATTGCTTGCACCTAATCGTTTCATTATCGACCATATCAAACAGCATTTTTTTGCCACTATCGAAGATGCCGTCAATGAGTTTTCCAATGCGACTTTAACGGTGCAGTTTGAAATAGGCAGTAAAAAAGCTCCGGCTATTAAAGCCCCAACCCTAATAAAAACGCCGACTCAGAAAAAAAATCAGCCTAACTTTCTCAACAAAGCCTTTACCTTTGAAAGTTTTGTAGAGGGTAAATCTAACCAGTTGGCCAGGGCTGCTTCGGTAACAGTGTCGGATAACATAGGCAAAGTCTACAACCCATTATTTATTTATGGTAGCTCCGGCTTGGGTAAAACTCATTTGATGCACGCCATAGGGAACGCGGTATTACTGAAAAACCCCAATGCCAACATCGTGTATTTGCACTCGGAAAAATTCGTGCAAGACATGGTCAAAGCCTTACAGCAAAACAGCATTAACTACTTTAAAGATTACTATCGCAATATCGATGTGCTGTTAATGGACGACATCCAGTTTTTAGCGGGCAAAGAACGTTCTCAGGAAGAATTTTTCCACACCTTTAATAATTTATTGGATCAAAAGCATCAGGTGGTATTGACCTGTGATAAATATCCCAAGGAAATTCATGGTCTGGAAGACCGCTTGAAATCCCGCTTCGGCTGGGGCCTCCCGGTTGCCATAGAACCGCCCGACCTGGAAACCCGTACAGCGATTCTGATTAAAAAAGCTACTCAAGCCGGCGTAACACTGGAACAGGAAATTGCATTTTTCATTGCCAAACGTATTCCTTCCAATGTTAGGGATTTAGAAGGTGCTTTACGGCGCGTGGTGGCTAACTCGCAGTTTACCGGTAGAGAAATTACTTTGGAATTTACCAAGGAAGCCCTACACGACTTGATTAGTCTGCAGGACAAACTGGTCAGCATCGATAACATTCAAAAAACCGTGGCCGAGTATTTCAAAATTCGCGTGGCGGATTTATCGTCTAAGAGCCGCAAACAGTCTTTAACCCGACCCAGACAAATTGCCATGACCTTGGCCCGCGAATTGACCTCGCACAGTTATCCAGAAATCGGCGATGCTTTTGGCGGTCGCGACCACACCACGGTCATCAATGCCTGTAAGCGTGTTGCCGAGTTAAAGGAAGATGATGTGAAAATCGCGGAAGACTACAAAAACCTGTTGAGGACGCTATCGCATTAATTGCGGATAAGCTGGGGATAAACTGAGGTTATTTTTTACTGGTGAAGTTATCCCCAATCGGCCAACAAGCGGAAGTTGCACTAAGCAACAAGTTAAAATTTAAATAAGTTTATGTTTTATAATTACAAAACAGTGTTTTCCACAGCTTTTTGATTGTGTAGTAGTAACAATAAATAAAAAATATTTATATGAAATTTATTATTAACAGAGATCAGTTATTAGCACCGCTGCAGCAAATTGTCAGCGTCATTGAGAAACGCCAGACCATGGCGATTCTTTCCAATGTTCTGCTACACGTAGCTAACGGCCAATTAACCATGATTGGCTCGGACACGGAAATTCAGATTGTCAGTAAACTCAATCTTGAGTTGGCAAGCGATGCCGGGGAAATCACCGTACCAGCACGGAAATTTTTAGATATTTGCCGTTTACTACCCACCAGTGCGGAAATCAAATTTGAATTGCATGAAGACAAAGTCAAGCTGGTGTCGGGACGTAGCCGGTTTTCCTTAAGTACTTTGCCTGCCGAACATTACCCCGAATTCAATGAATCGGAATTCGAATACCAATTTTTATTGAATGCCGGCAAGTTCAAAAAAGGTCTGGATAAAACCTTATTCTGCATGGCTAATCAGGATGTTCGTTATTACCTGAATGGCTTATTGCTGCATATCAGCAACTCCCGTCTAAAATTGGTGGCCTCCGACGGTCATCGTTTATCGATCTTCGAGGACGACATCGGCCAGCCTACCGGACACGAAGCGCGCATCATTTTGCCGAGAAAAGCGGTACAAGAATTAAGCCGCTTACTGGATGATGCCGATGCGGAATTGAATATTCAGTTTTCCAACAACCACATAAGAATTTATTACAAAGACGTGGTGTTCTCTTCAAAACTGATCGATGCCAAGTTCCCCGATTTCAGCAAAGTGTTCAATCAATCTTTCATGACGCCGTTGTTGATCCAGAAGCAATTGCTTAGAGATGCGTTAACCCGGGTGGCGATTTTGTCCAATGAAAAATATAAAGGCGTCACCTTCGATATGAGCAACGACTTGCTAAAACTCAGTACCCATAATCCCGAGCATGACGAAGCGGAGGAAGAATTGATTATCGATTATCAAGGCCAGGCATTAAGCATTTCCTTTAACTCCCAATACATGCTGGATGCGGTATCAAATTTGGATTCCGAATTGGCGGTAATCACGATTGCCAGTAATGCCAGCAGTTGTTTTATCGAGGAGCCCGAAGATCCGTTGTTTAAATTTATTGTGATGCCAATGCGCATGTAATTCGCATTTATGACTTTGTTGAAACTGGATGTGTTCTCGGTAAGAAACATCCATTCGGCAACGATCCAACCTTCGCCGAGCCTTAATTTTGTAACGGGCGCAAACGCCAGTGGCAAAAGTTCGTTGCTGGAAGCAATTTTTATATTAGGCCGAGCGCGTTCCTTTCGTACTCAATACGTTAAACAGGCTATCAGCTTCGAGCAAGCCCAGTTGATTGTTGCCGCCCAGCACCGGCAGCACCAAGGTTCCGTCAGTAACCTCGGTATTCAGATAAACACCAAGCAGACCGAAATACGTATCGACCAGGAAAACCGCCAAAAAGCCGATCTGGCATATTTATTTCCTGTACAGTTGATCCATCCCAAAAGTTATCGTTTGCTTGACGCAGGTCCGCAAAATCGCCGTGAGTTTTTGGATTGGGGGATTTTTAATCATAACCGCAATTTTTTACCCACATGGCGTCGCTATAGCAAAGCCGTGCAACAGCGAAATGTATTGCTTAGAACTCGGCAAACCAAACAATTACCGGCCTGGGACAAGGAATTGGTCGAATACGGCAATGCGGTCAATGCTTTTCGTAAAGATTACATACAGCTGCTAGCACCGGTATTTTTGCGGATGGCTTGCTATTTCCTTGATACCACACATATCGATTTACGTTTTATCGCTGGCTGGGATGAGCAGCTCAGTTTGGAACACATCCTTGCTGGCAATCTGGAAAAAGATTTGCGGTATGGATTTACCCATGCCGGCCCTCATCGCGCGGACTTCCTTACTTTTCATAACAAACGTCTAGCTAAGGATTATTTATCTCGCGGCCAACAAAAATTATTAGTGTTGGCATTGCTGCTTTCGCAAGTTAGCTTGCTGAATAACGACGCACAAAACAACTGCTGTATTTTGGTGGATGATTTAACCGCTGAATTGGATACAGAAAACAGGTCAAAATTGCTAAAATACATGGCTGATCTCGGTTGTCAGGTTTTTATCACCGGAACCGAGTTATCTGATTTCGGTGACTTGAGCACCCTTAATAATTACAAAGTGTTTCACGTGGAACACGGCTGCATTCAGCAGGTATAGCGTTTCACGTGAAACATCAATAAAACACAGCAAGCCCGTTTGTTTGGATTCTTTTGTTTTACAGACAAAAGTACGCGGAGCATTGCTTTACAACGGCAGACAATGGATACAACACCATGAGTGAACAATACGATAGTTCGAATATCACAGTACTTAAAGGACTGGACGCGGTAAGAAAACGTCCCGGTATGTACATCGGCGATACAGACGACGGTTCCGGGTTACACCATATGGTGTTCGAAGTTGTCGACAATTCCATTGACGAAGCGTTGGCCGGTTATTGTAAAGGTGTCGATGTGGTGATTCACGAAAATGGCTCGATATCGGTTTACGATGATGGTCGAGGTATACCGGTTGACATCCATCAGGAAGAAGGCCGCTCCGCTGCCGAAGTGATTATGACCGTGCTGCATGCCGGCGGAAAGTTTGACGATAATGCTTACAAGGTTTCCGGTGGCTTGCATGGTGTAGGTGTATCGGTGGTGAATGCCTTATCCGAAGAATTGACCTTGAAGGTTCGCAAGAACGGCAAGTTGTATATGCAGAAATATATGCTGGGCGAACCGGTGGCTCCGATGGCTGTGATAGGCGATGCCGAAGGAAGCGGCACCTATATCAACTTCAAACCCAGTCCCACCATTTTTACTCATATCGAATTTCATTACGACATATTGGCAAAGCGTTTACGCGAACTGTCGTTCCTGAACTCCGGGGTGCGGATTTCTTTAAGAGACGAAAGAAGCGGCAAGGAAGATGTTTTCGAATTCGAAGGCGGTATCAGCGCCTTTGTGCAGCACCTCAACAAAAACAAAACCCCGTTATTTGAAAAAGTATTTCACTTTATAGCGGAAAAGGAAGGTGTCACAGTCGAAGTGGCCATGCAGTGGAACGATTCCTATCAGGAAAACGTATATTGCTACACCAACAACATCCCGCAGCGCGATGGCGGTACGCATCTGGCCGGTTTTAGAGGTGCATTGACTCGTACCATCAATCAATACATTGAAATAAATGGTTTGGCCAAGAAGGAAAAAGTAGCCACTACCGGTGACGACGCTCGCGAAGGCTTGACCGCAGTATTGTCGGTGAAAGTACCCGACCCCAAGTTTTCCTCGCAAACCAAAGACAAATTGGTCTCGTCTGAAGTAAAACCGTTGGTGGAATCGACCATGAACGAAAAACTGCAGGAATTCCTGCTGGAACAGCCGCAAGTCGCTAAAGCCATCGTCAACAAGATAATAGATGCCGCCAGAGCGCGAGAGGCCGCGCGTAAGGCCCGCGAGATGACTCGGCGTAAGACGACTCTGGATATTGCTGGGTTGCCCGGTAAGCTGGCTGATTGTCAGGAAAAAGACCCGGCCTTGTCCGAACTATTCATAGTGGAAGGGGACTCGGCCGGCGGCTCCGCCAAACAGGGTCGCGATCGCCGCACCCAGGCCATTTTGCCGTTGAAAGGTAAAATTTTGAACGTCGAGAAAGCCCGCTTCGACAAAATGATCTCTTCCGAAGAAGTCGGCACCCTGATTACCGCCTTGGGCTGCGGTATCGGCAAAGATGAATACAACATCGACAAGCTGCGTTATCACCGCATCATCATCATGACCGACGCCGATGTCGACGGCTCGCATATTCGCACCTTGCTGCTGACCTTCTTCTACCGCCAATTACCAGAGCTAGTTGAACGCGGCCATATCTACATTGCCCAGCCGCCTTTGTACAAAGTCAAAAAAGGCAAGCAGGAACATTACGTCAAGGACGATAGCGCCTTAAACCAATACCTGATTCAACTGGCGCTGGATAAAGCCCAACTGCAAACCGACGCCGATACCCCGATTATTCAAGGTCAGGGACTGGAAAAACTGGCCACCGAATTTGCCGATGTGATGGCGGTAATCAATCGTTTATCCAGACGTTACGACGACATGTATCTGGAACAGATGACTTATTTACCTCCGCTAAGCGAAGACACCAAGGCCGACAAGGAAAAACTCCGTGCCTGGTTTAGCCAGCTGGAAGCCAATCTGAATGTCGGCAATCACAAGGCCGTATTCAGCACCGAACTGAAATATCACGGCAGCGACGATTTTGATGTCACCATCAACAAACGTCTGCATGGCATTACCAAAACCTTTGTACTGCATTCAACCTTCTTCACCGGCAACGATTATCAAAAAATCGCCCATTACACCGAGCAAACCCTAAGCTTGTTCGGCGCCGATTCCATAATGCGGATGGGCGAACGTGAACAGTCGGTCAGCAACTTCAAACAAGCATTCGAATGGATGATGAAGGAAGTCAAAAAAGGCCAGCACATTCAGCGTTACAAAGGACTGGGTGAAATGAATCCGGAACAACTCTGGGAAACCACCCTGGATGCCAACAGCCGCCGCATGCTGCAAGTCACCATCAAAGACGCCATCGGCGCCGATGAAATCTTCACCACGCTAATGGGCGATGTCGTCGAACCTAGACGGGATTTCATCGTCAAGAACGCGTTGGATGTGGCGAATCTGGATGTTTAGCCGTGAAACCGTCCGAAGCGCTTGAAACCAAACGCACGGAAATAAGGCAACTGGTTGCCCATTTCCGCGCGGCCAATCCAAGGGTTTTTGGCTCGGTGCTATATGGGACGGACAGCGATGGCAGCGATTTGGATTTGTTAGTCGATACCTTACCGGGAGCGACGCTGTTCGATCTTGGCGGTTTGCAAGATGAGTTGGAAGATTTATTGGCAGTACCCGTCGATCTTCCGAGAAAATTTCGCCAACAAGTTTTGGCGGAAGCCAAACCCGTATGATCGTTAATCGTCTTGCCGACTATTTGGATCACATACAACAAGCGGCAGTTGACGCTTGTGGTTATTTCAAGATCAAGTTTGAAATGGTGTGGGAAACGGTAGGTTCTGCCTTGCCTGAGTTGTTGGATAAACTGTCGAGCTTGCGTGATGGCGGTGACAGTATTTGATACAGTTAATTTCTGTATATCATCTGAGATTGGATGATATACGGATCCATATAATTCTTTGTTATGCGACTCTGAGGTTGCTCGATGAACGGTGAAGCGTTAAACGCTGAAATGCGTCGATGTACGAAGTGCCGAGATATATTCTCAGAGCGCTTCGTTGATCCGCTGACGAAGTCTAATCGGCTTCAAGTGAGGCCCATATTTGCAGGTGCAAGTACTGCCTCAGTCATGTTGGTTGGACAGGCACCTGGAATTGACGAATATAAGTCGGGCAAAGCGTTTCAGGGCCAAGCTGGCAAAGACATTCGTCTCATTTTCAATGGCGTTGGTGTTGATGCCGACAAATTTGATCAGATCGTATACCAAACATCAGTGACAAAATGCTTCCCCGGCAGAAAATTAGCTCGGCGCAAGGATAAAAAGAATGGAGAAGTCGTCGAACGAGAAGAAGATCTTCAGCCTTCATCTGCCGAGATCAGAAGCTGCATACCATTTTTGGAACGTCAGATCTCTGTCATTAAACCGAGTGTCATTGTCCTCCTTGGAAAGACTGCAATAGATGGATACCTTCGACTTCTTGGACGGAAGTATTCGGGGAACCTACAGACCTACATCGGTCGAACGGAGGAAGCTTTTGACGCCTCTATCATTTTCTTTCCGCACACTTCTGGCTCTTCACGATGGTTGAATGATCTCCAGAATAGAAAGCTTTTCAATGAGGCAAAATCGCTGCTACGTCAGAAGCTGAGAGATCATGCGATCGTCCCATAACATGAAGTTGAAGCGGACGTGACAGCCCGTAGGTCCGATTAGCCTGGCGTAATCGGACGAATGTTTATTAATGACGCGGCTACGAGGGTTAAACCTTTGGTGCAATTTTCAGGCTTTTATCTAATAACTCGGCGTGAATAGGTTTTAAATCCCGTGCTCACGCCTCTTGTCTGAGGCAGGGTTGGTTGGTGCAAAACGTTACGGACGATTCAATAGTGAATAAGCGTTGATTTGTTGGAGACTTCTTCCCTTCTCACAGGGCAAAGGCTGGACTTTCACCAGCTAGCTGACTACCATGCCAATCACACCCTAGCCTAAAACGCTCCACTACAAACGGGCTAAGATACAGAAGGTACATAGATATGATTAAACCTAAAGCAATTGATCACATCGTTCTACGCACAGACCGTTATCAGGAACTTATTGCATTTTACTGCAATGTAATTGGCTGTTCCCTCGAGCGGGAAACGTCCGATGAATTCGGGCTTACACAACTTAGGGCGGGAAATGCATTAATTGATATTGTGGATGTAAACGGACAGCTAGGTAAGTCCGGTGGAGCAGCACCACAAAACACAGGTAACAATCTGGATCATTTTTGTCTGCAAATAGAACCTTTTGAAGAGCACGAACTTAAGGCTTATTTAGACGACTGTAAGGTCGAATATAGTGAGTTTCAGGATAGGTACGGCGCTCAGGGTATGGGGCGATCAATCTATTTAAAAGATATAGCCGGCAATAATATTGAACTACGTTCAGTTATTTAGACAATCGCTTAACCAGCGCAGTTGTCAGAATCGCTCGCAGCGCTCGTACTTCGCAAAATCCCGCAGATACTGCTCAACTTACCCGTTCAGCATCGAAAAAGCAGATTGCCGGCAGCATGCCGTTTATGACTTGGGATTAAGCCATTGCGGCCGTCATTCAGGATATTCGGCATAACGCGGCAAACTGTCGCCGTCGCACGACCAGTCGGCGCGAGAATCCCAGAAAATGCGTGCCTGCGGTTCTATCGGCGCTTGGTCGTCCAGGGAGCCAGCCGGAATCATGACGCCGTCGAGTTCCGGCACAAATCGGGCCACCGAGCTGCCGCATTCGCTGCAAAACTGGCGGGTAAAACGTTTGGCTTCCGGCACTTTAAAACACTTCAACAGCGATTCGCCTTGGGTAAAGACCAACGCGGCGTTCGATAGGAATAAATTGCTGGCGTGTCCGGTGCCGGACGACTTTCTGCAACGCGCGCAATGGCAGTGGTAAAACCGTTGTGGATCGCCGCTGGCTTGATATTGCACGGCACCGCACAGGCAGCCGCCTTTTAAGGTAACTTCCGACATAGTTTCTCCCGTTATTTAAAAGGGCTGGGGCGGGTTTGCTCAACCTCAAAATGCGCTTTTTATCACACCGCCGTCGACTCGCAAAGCCGCACCGGTGGTTGCCGAGGCCAGCGGGCTGGCCAGGTAGCAAACCAGCGATGCCACTTCGTCGGTGCTGGCAAAGCGTTTGATCAGCGAAGTCGGGCGGACTTTTTCGAAGAACTGCCGTTCGAATTCCACTAAGGTCGAACCTTGTTGCGTCGCCAAGTCGTTGACGAAATCGCCGACACCGCGCGAACGGGTCGGACCGGGCAGCACCGAGTTCACGGTAATGCCGGTGCCGGCCACGTGCTCGGCCAATCCCCTGGCCACGGCGATTTGCGCGGCCTTGGTCATGCCGTAATGAATCATTTCCGCGGGTATTTGCACACCGCTTTCGCTGGAGATAAAGATAATCCGTCCCCAATCGCGTTGCTGCATAGCCGGCAGATACAAGCGGGACAAGCGTACGCCGCTGAGTACGTTGACCTCGAACAAGCGCCGCCAATCCTGATCGGGGATGTCTTCAAACGCGACCGGTTCGAAAATACCCAGATTGTTGACCAGGATATCCACGCTCGGGTGCGCGGTGAACAGCTCTGACGCCGCGCTCTCCTGGGATAAGTCTCCGGAAAAGCCGGCTAATTCGCCCACCGCGATAGGCTTTAATTCGTCGATTGCGCGCTGCACCGAATCGGTCGAACGCCCGTTTACGATAACCTTTGCGCCTTCCTGAACCAATGCCTTGGCAATGGCAAAACCGATTCCGGCAGTGCTGCCTGTAATCAGAGCCGTTTTGCCGTTTAATTTAAGATCCATGCTACCTCCAAGAAGCTGGTGAACCTTGGCCTAACATTACCCTACAAAATCAGAAATGCCTATAGCAATCAGCCGCCGGCTAGTTTTGCAGATAAGGAAAGTCGATATAGCCCGCGGCGCCGGTTGGCGAATACCAGTCCTGCATGTCCGCGATCGGGTTTAACTCGGCATCGCGGGCAAAACGTTCGACCAGATCGGGATTGCTGATAAACGGTCGGCCGAAGGCGATCAAGTCGGCATTGCCGGATGCGATAGCCGCTTCCGCGCTGCATTGCTGATAACCGCAGTTACCCATCAACGGGCCGTGGAACAGCTGCCTAAAGTCCGTCAAGCTCATCGCTTCGCCCAGTTCGTGAAAGCCAAAGGCTAGTCCGTCCATGACATGCAGATAAGCCAGATTCAGGGTGTCAAGCTGCTGCGCCACATAACTGAATTGTGCCCGGTAATCCGCTGAACCCACGTCGTTGAACACGCCGTTGGGCGACAATCGGACCCCGACTCGTTGAGATGGCCACACTGTGCTGACGGCGGCAAGTACCTCGCCTAGCAGGCGGTAGCGGTTGGCAATGCTGCCGCCGTAGCGGTCGCTACGTTGGTTGGTTTTCGATTGTAAAAACTCGTCCAGCAAGTAACCATTGGCGGCGTGTATCTCCACCCCGTCGAATCCGGCCTGTCTGGCGCGCTCGGCTGCCCGGCGGTAGTCGTCGACGATGCCGGGCAATTCCTCGGTTTCCAGTGCGCGCGGGGTTTCGTATGGTTCCTTGCCGTTCGGGGTATGCATATAGTCGCCGTTAATTGCAATGGCCGATGGCGCCACCGCCGGTTCGCCGGTATGAAAACTGCTGTGCGATGCTCGGCCGCAATGCCAAAGTTGCATGAAGATCGTACCGCCTGTGCCATGTACCGCGTCGGTCACCTGACGCCAGGCCATTGCCATGTGATCCGTATAAATACCCGGCGACTCGTTCCAGCCGTTGGCCTGTGCGGAGATGGTGGTGGCTTCGGTGATGATTAATCCCGCCGTGGCTCTTTGGCTGTAATAGTCAGCCATCAGCGCATTCGCCAGCCGTTCTTTTCCGGCCCGCGCCCGGGTCATCGGCGCAAGTACCACGCGGTTTCTCAGCTTAAGATCATGCAAGGTATAGGGTGATAAAAGGGCATTGGTCATGTGTCGCCTCCTGTTGCGGGTTGCTTTGCGTGCCGATTATACGGAGATTGATTTTACATGCGCGGTCCGCGGGTTGGTCGACTATAACCCCATTGGCGCGCCAAACCAGCGCTTTTATCCATCCGCTGTCCGGGCCGGCCAGAAATCTGCTCACACCGGCGGTTTCAGCCAGTATGCATAAGCATTCCAAGGAAGCACTTTTGGATGAAAAACAAGGTCATTCTCTTGGCAGGTATCGAATCCGACGATCAGTTTGGCGGCAACTCAAGGGCAGTTAATAGTTTAAAAGCTAAAATCAGTTTTTTCCTGGCTGATCGGGCTTTTGCCGGGTTATGGGGATCATCTGGTCCGCGTAACTGTGAAGTAAATTCAGCAAGCGCGGTGCCGGCAAAACCGATAAATCGTCGTGAACCGTTATGTCCATCCGGCACACATCGTTTTCGTAATGGCTGACCGCGCCGAGTCTGCTCAACCAATCGGCCATCAGCTGGTTGTCCGGCAGCACGAAACCGCGCAGTATTTGTACGCCTTTCAGGTTGGCTATTCTGTACAGGATAGCCATTAGCAGGCTGCCGATGCCCCGGTGCTGATAACTATCGATCACCGTCACCGCAAACTCGGCAACGTTGGGTTGCTTCGGCAACCGGATAAAGCGGGCGATACCCACCCCCGTGTGCTCTGTTTGATTGCGGGTTAGCGCAATCCATGCCACATGGTCATGTTGATCGACGTCGGTGAAATAATGTAATTGCTGATCCGACAGCTGGGAAATATACGAGAAAAACCGCAGATAACGCGAGCGCGAGGATAAGGCCAACATACCGTCTTGCACGATTTGCCAGTCGTCCGGCCTGACCGGCCTGAAATCGATCCGCTCGCCATCTGCCAATGCCACGCTAAAACCGTTGATGCTGTCGAAATAGTTGCGCTGCATGTTCATGCTCAGTCGGAAGTGCCGGGATCAAGAGTCGCTATCAGCGGACGGGGGTTTGATGATCAGCCGAATCCAGAACCAGGTCTCGAAAATCACCCCGCCGACGAAGGCAAGGTTACCGGCACCGGAGTATCCCGCCAGATAACACGCCAAGGCAACCAATAAAATCGCTACGCTGATGATGTGATGTTTCAAATCTCGGTTCTCCTTGACATAACATTGCTTGACGGACAAAAAGCGCGTTCATGATTGTACTCGGTTCTTGGCTGCGTCGGCGATCAGGGTGACCATAACCCGATGGGCGGATGCGTCTATGGCGAAGATTTACCCATGCTATTCAAGCAATACGGCGGCGGACCGCCAGCCGGGCGCCGAATAGATTGATACACAAACCGGACAGCACCAGAAGCGCGGCATATATCTTCCAGTCGGTCAGCGGCTCGCCCAATACCAAAGCGGAAGCGGAGATACCGAATACCGGCACCAGCAAGGTGAAGGGTGCGACTGTCGCGGCCGGATAGCGGCTCAACAGCCGGCCCCAGGCCACATAACCCAACAGGGTGGACGGGTATACGACATAGCCGATCGCACCGATAGTGGGCCAGGTAATATGGGATAAGGTTTCGATGCTCCAGCTGCCGCTTTCCAGCAGAAACGATAGTGCCACAACGGCGGCCAGGCAAATAAACTGCCCCAAATAATTAGCGCGAACATATCGATTTTGCCGAGTTTTTTGAATATCAGATTGCCGCAGCCCCAGGCCACGGCGGCTAACAGAATCAGGATCAGGCCGAAAAACGAAATGTCGCCGCCAAAGTTCGCGGCAACCAGTCCAATACCGGAAAATGAAATAACTGCGCCGCCGATTTGCCAGCCGGAGGGCTGTTCGGCAAGAAATACCACCGCCAGCAGGATAGTGACGAATACCTGAATTTGCAGCAGCAAGGAGGCCAGCCCGGCGCTGGTCCCTGCGTACATGCCGGAGAACAACAAGGCGAATTGCAAGCTGAACATGGTCAGGCCGAAGCCGGCTATCATCCGCAAAGGCAGGTTTGGGCGCCTGATAAAAAACACCGCAGGAAAGGCAGCGAAAAAAAATCTGGCCGCGCAAAACAGCAAGGGCGGAATCTCCTTGAGGCCCACTTTGATGACTACAAAGTTGAATCCCCAAATAGCCACTACTAATAATGCCAAGCCCAGATGATGTAAACGCATCGCTACCTCGTAAATTCTAAACTCTGGCTTCACCGGCAGACGGTTTGCTGCCGCTGTAACGCCGCCACAACGCTTTTCCCAATTCCTTGAAGTCATCCAGATAGGTATAGGCCACCGGAATCACCAACAGGCTGAGGAAGGTAGAGGTGACTAAGCCGCCGATTACCGCCACGGCCATCGGGCTGCGGAAGGATGAATCCGCGTCGCCGGTGCCCAATACAATCGGCAACATGCCGGCACCCATGGCGATAGTGGTCATTACAATAGGCCGGGCCCGTTTGTGGCAAGCATCCAGCAAGGCCTCCATGCGGTTCATGCCGTGATCGCGACGGGCCACGATGGCGTATTCGACCAGCAGGATGGAGTTTTTGGTGGCAATTCCCATCAGCATCACCAGGCCGATCAGCGACGGCATCGAAAAGGCCTTGCCGGTCAGCAACAGCGCCACGAAGCCGCCGCCGAACGATAGCGGCAGCGCCGCCAGGATGGTGATGGGCTGAAAGAAGTCTTTAAACAACAGCACCAGTACGATAAAAATGCACAGCACGCCGGTCAGCATGGCCAGGCCAAAACTGGCGAACAGCTCCTGCATCATCTCCGCGTCGCCAATGTCGATGCGCTTGACGCCGGTCGGTAGGTTTTTGATGCTGGGCAGATTTTGTACCGCCGTGGTGACGTCGCCCAGCGGCAGGCTGGCGAGTTCGATTTCGAAGTTAATATTCCGCGAGCGGTCATAGCGGTCTATTACCGCCGGGCCGCTGGATAGTTCCAATTTGGCGACCTGGCCGACCATCACCGCCCCAATGCCGGGCTTTGCGGAAGGTACCGCCAGTCGTTCCAGCACGGCTAAATCGCGTCGGCCTGCAGCCGCCAATTTAACCACTATCGGTATCTGCCGTTGGGCCAGATTGAGTTTGGACAGCGACCAATCGTAGTCTCCCATGGTGGCGATGCGCAGGGTTTCCGCCAATGCGGCGGTGGTGACGCCCAAGTCGGCGGCGCGGGAAAAATCGGGCCGCACTGCGATTTCAGGCCGCACCAGCGCGGCGCTGGAGGCGATGCTGCCCAGGCCGGAAATGGTTCTCAAGTCGCGCTCCACATTACGGGCAGCGGTATTCAAGCTTTGCGGATCGTCTCCGCTCAACACCAGCACGTACTTCTCGCCCGAAGCCCCTAGCCCGACCTTGGTGCGTACGCCGGGCAGTTTTTCCAACGCCTGGCGGATTTGTTGTTCAATGACCTGTTTGCGGATGGGTCGGTCGCGGCGATTGGCCAACGTTATCGTCAAGGTGGCCTTTCGTACTTCGCCGCTACCCTGGGAACTTGCCATCGGGTCGGTGCCGGCGGATCCGGCGCCTATGGTAGTGTAAATACTGTTTACATAAGGGATGCCAGCGACCAAGCGGCGGGCGGTTTCCGCAGCTGTCTTGGTTTGCGCCAGGCTGGCCCCCGGCGACAATTCCACAAAAACCTGGGTTTGCGGATTGTCATCGGCTGGCAGGAAGCCTTGGGGTAGTAATGGAATCAAAAACAGCGAGCCGACGAAAAATGCCGCCGCGCCGCAAATGGTAGTCACGCGGTGCTTGAGGCACCAGGCCGCAAGTTGGATATAACGGTGCATAATCGGGCCTTCCGGCTGCTCGGCATGGTCTTTACTCTTTAACAGATAGGCGGCCATCATCGGCGTCAGCATTCGCGCCACTAGCAACGAGGCTAGTATCGCCAGGGCCGCCGTCCAGCCGAACTGTTTGAAAAAGCGCCCGGCCACGCCGCTCATGAAGGCGGTGGGCAGAAATACCGCGACCAGCGCAAAGGTGGTGGCGACCACGGCCAAACCGATTTCGTCGGCGGCTTGCATTGCGGCCTGATAAGGGGTTTTGCCCATGCGCAGGTGGCGGACGATGTTTTCCACTTCGACAATGGCGTCGTCCACCAGGATGCCGATCACCAAGGACAATGCCAATAGGGTAATTACGTTCAGAGAGAAGCCTAGATATTCCATGCCTAAAAAGGCTGGAATCACCGATAGCGGCAGGGCCACGGCGGAGATAAAGGTGGCGCGCCAGTCGCGCAAAAACAGCCAGACCACCAATACCGCCAGTAAACCGCCTTCGTAGAGCATGGTCATGGAACCTTGAAATTCTTCCTTGACCGGGGTGACGAAATTAAACGCTTCGGTAAATTCGATGTCCGGATTGCCGGCGCGCAGTTCTGCCAGGGCTGTTTGCACGCCGGCGCCGACTTCTACTTCGCTGGCGCCGCGACTACGGGTGACTTCGAAACCCACCACCGGCTTGCCGTTCAGCAGTGCCGCGGCACGCGGTTCGGCGAATCCGTCATCGATTTGCGCCACTTGATCCAGACGAATGCGGCGGCCGTCGCCCAAGGACAGTTGCAGCGGGCGCATTTCCGCCACGGATGCAACGTTGGCCAAGGTGCGTACCGGCTGTTCACCGCTACCCAAGTCGATACGGCCGCCGGCGCTTTCGCGCTGCATTTCGCGCAATTGGCGGGAAATATCGGCTGCCGTGGCGCCGAGCGCCTGCAGTTTGAGTGGATCGAGGGCAATGGTCACTTCGCGGCTGACGCCGCCGACCCGATTGACCGCGCCCACGCCACGCACGGACAGCAAGCGTTTGGCCACCGTGTCCTCCACAAACCAGGACAATGCTTCGTCATCCCGTTGCGCTGAGCTTACGGTAAAGGCCAGGATAGGCGAACCGGCCAAATCCAGCTTGGTAACCACCGGATCGCGCAGGTCGCCGGGCAGATCGGTGCGCACTTTGGACACCGCCGAGCGCACATCGTCCAAGGCTTCCTGGACGGGTTTTTCCAGGCGGAATTCCGCCGTAATGGTGACGTTGCTATCCTGCACCTTGCTGGTCATGTGTTTAAGCCCATGCAAGGTGGCGATGGCGTTTTCGATTTTGCGCGCCACTTCGGTTTCCAGCTGCGACGGCGAAGCGCCGGGCAAGGACGCCGACACCGTGACAGTCGGCAGGTCCAGATCGGGAAAATTCTGCACCTTCATGACCTTGAAGCTGAGCAAGCCGGCGAAACTGAGCAGCACGAACAGCATCATGGCCGGAATCGGATTGCGGATGCACCAGGCGGAAACATTCATGGAGCGACTACCCTGACGTTGTCGCCATCGGCCAAAAAGGAGGCGCCGCCGGCGACCAGCCGGTCTTCCGGATTCAACCCGGACAGCACTTCCAGTTTAGCGCCGCTTCTACGGCCGAGTTGCACTTTGACTTGATTGACCCGGGCCCGGTCGCCGCTCTGTTCGGCCAGCCTGAATACATAGCTGAAGCCTTCCCTTAACGACAGGGCATCTTGCGGCACGGTCAGTCCGCTGCTGCTGCCCAAATGGAATTCGCCGCGGGCGAACATGCCGGCGCGTAATCCACTTCGCGCGGCATGCGGCAAATCGACGTAAACCAGGCCGTTACGGCTTTGCTCATCCAGAGTCGGCGCTAAAAAGCGCAGCGTGCCTTCTATGCTGCCGACATTGGGTACTTCGACCGTGACGGCAACTCCGGGGGTCAGTTGGGTCATTTCGGCAGCGGTGACTTCGCCGCGCCATTCCAGCCGGTTTTGCCGAATCAGTCGAAACAGTTCCTGGCCCTTGGTCGCCACGGCACCTAAAGTGGCGGTGCGGGACGATATCACGCCGTCGTCGCTGGCCAATACCTTGGTATATTTCAGCCGCAATAATTGCGCATCCAGCTGAGCCTTGGCCAATTGTACTTTGGCGGCGGCGGTTTTTTCGGCGGTTAGGTACTGGTCGACTTGTTGCGCACTGAGCGCTCCGACCGGCGATATCTTGGATGCCCGGGCGGCGTTAACTTTGGCTTCCGCCAAGTTGGCCTCGGCTTCGGCCAGCATCGCCCGGCTCTGCGCGACATCGGTCAATACGCTTTCATCCGAAAACGTCGCCAAGATCTGGCCTTTTTTGACCGCTTCGCCGATTTGCACATTCACCGTGTTCAAGCGCAGATCACCGACTTCGGCGCCGATAACCGCTTCCTGCCAGGCCGCAATCGAACCGTTGGCGGTTAAATCGATCGGAATCTGGCGGATTTCCGGGCTGATTACCGAAACACTGAGGGTCGGATTGGCGGTGGCGGCCACGGTCGGGCCTGGCTGTTTGCTGCCGCCGATAGCCAAGCCTAAGCCGACCAATAAAAGCAGGGTGCTGCAGGCGGCGATAATTTTTCCCTTAGACATGATGATCCTCCTCCTCTGACGTTGAGGGTTTGCTGGCCACCCGTCCGAAAATGGCGGCAATTGGCAGCTTGAGTCGGCGTTGGCCGGTAGTCCATGCTGGAAACATGACAGACGTAACAGTATGGCCGAAAGGATGATGCGCGTTACGGGTCATAAGTTACCTGTCCCGCGCCGCTGGGCTTCGCCTTCGATCATGGATAAGGCGTAACCGGCCAAGCTCTCTGCCAGGTTATCAACGGTTTTGGGGGTGCTCAACAGTTGCGGCGCGATGGCGGCGACCACGTCTTGGCCGACATAAAAATACACAGCCATGCCGATAATCGCGAAGGTTAATCGTTGTACATCGGCGTCGCTGCGCTGCAAGCCCAGATGGCTTTTTAGCAGTGAAACCAGTGCGGTATGTTGCGGTTTGATTTCCGCATCGATTTCCTGCTGCCAGGCTCCGGTCGGCTCTATCATTTCCCGAAAATGCAGTTTCATAACCAAACCAAGTTCTTCGCCTTTTTTTAGCGGTTCTAGAAATTCGCTGAAAAACCGGCTTAGCGCTTCAGGTAACGGTAAATCGGCATATGCCGAGATATCGGAGCCGCAGGGTGAATCGTCCATAGGCTCGGTGAAAGCGGCTCGGTAAAGGCCGGCCTTATCGCCAAAGTAGTAACGAATTGCCGAAATATTCGCGCCCGCCGCTTCGCAGATTTCCCGGGTTGAGGCGGCCTCGTAGCCTTTTTCGGCAAACAACCGTAGTGCGGAACGCACTAGTCTGCTGCGTGCATCATTTATTTCCGCTTCGGTGTTTGCGTTTTTAACCATATTGCCTCGGGAGGTGTTTTCTGAAAAAATCAATCGATTGATTTAAAAAAAAATATCAATCAATCGATTGATTGTCAATTATGCGTCGACAATGTTATGTTCCTGCTACAGATATACTCATTACACTGCGAATTTCGGTTTTTCGATTCCCCTCACCCAAACCGTCTCCAGCAGGAGAGGGAATTGATGTGCCTAAACTTGATCTGCGAATGCTATATATTGGGCTTGGCGGCTAAGCCTTTCCGGTTTGGCAATGCGATTTCCGTCCTATGGGGTTATTTTTTTGTGTCGTTGAAGCAGCACAACCTTATATATAGGCAAGACAGCGGGCCATTCCGGCCGAAGAAAATCGCCGCGTCTGAATTAGGGCAAGAGTCCTTTATTTAGGAATGTGATGCTATACTCACAGCGTATCTTTTTAGATTTAATCTTTCGGAATCAATTACTTTCCGGAAAACGGCGAATTGGGAGATTGTGGATGCTGAGACATAATGTAGAAAACAATAGTAATGAGCCTGACGAAGTGGAGCTGTCTCGGCGCAGCTTTTTCGGTCGTTTAGCGGTTGGTGCTGTTTTGTCTATAGGGATGCCCGGCGTAGTTCATGCTTCAAAACCGGAAAAAAACAAACCGGCGCAATCGAGAAGCGCGGTGCGTATACCCAAGAAAAGCGCGCATAAAGCGGCTAAAGCCACCGGGAAAACCAGCAAGGTTTCCACGAGTAAGAGCGCCGGCAAGGCTAAAACCAATCAAGCGCAGTTTGCAAAATCTTCTAAAGCGAGCCATTCCGCCAAACAAAAACTTTTAAAGACCGCTCATGCGGATCGCCGCGCACAGCAAAATAACCGGGTGCGCGACGTATACACGGGTAAAAATCAGCCGGTACATGTTGCATCCGGCCATGCTCAAGATCACAGCGGCAGAGTGCATTCCATTATTCGTCCCGGTCAGAGAGACCCCATCATTCACTCCTCACAGGGCTCCATGGCTTCGGCGGACCAAGGCCGTTTTTCCAGCCATCGTTCTTTAGCATTTCAAAATCCGCATACCGGCGATAAATTGAGTCTGACTTATTTTGAAAAAGGCCGCTATGTGAGCGATGCCTTGGCTGAAATCAACTTTTTATTGCGCGACTATCGTACCGGGGATGTGCATGCTATCGATCCGGGCCTACTAGATCAGTTATACGATTTGAAACAAATGCTGGGGTTAAGCCAACCGTTTGGGGTGATCAGCGGTTACCGGTCTCCTTTGACCAATGCCAGACTGCATGCCGAGAATGCCGGCGTAGCCAATAACAGCTTCCATATACATGGTCGGGCAGTGGATATTCGCATTGAGCGTTTTGATCTGCGCCGCATACATAACGCGGCTATTGCCATGCACCGTGGTGGGGTGGGTTATTATCCGGAGTCCAATTTTATCCATCTGGATACCGGAACTTTCAGAACCTGGTCGCTATAAATACTGAATAGCACCGAACATTTCTAATGCGGGTTTCGCATAGGTATCCGGTTGAGTGTACGCCGTTAGAACAAAGTCGATAAGCGTGGTGATAACGGCCGCAAGGCCGTTAGCATTGCCCTGCGAGAAGCAAACTCCGACACATTCAGAATGAAGTTCATTTCACATCACTTGCTTTTGCTTGTCTGTCTGTTGGTATCGCTATTAATAATCATGGGCTTATTGGCGATAGAAGACACGCCGCAACTCAATCCGCGGGTAAGTCTGAGTCCGCAGCAAATTGCAAAGGTAAAGCGGTTGTTGGAGCGCAACGATCCGCGTCGTTTGCGGGCAGGCAGTGTCGCGAAAGCTATATTAGGCCAGGAAGAGCTGGATTTGGCTTTGAATTATGCGGTAAATCAATATGCCGGCGGCGCTTCTCGGGTAATTGTCGAGCAAGGCAAAGCGCGTGTTCAGGCGACCTTGCCGCTACCTTGGCATATGTCGGGTGGTTTTTTGAATTTTCACATTCAGCTCAAACAAACCAATACGCTTCCGGAAATTAGCACCATGACGGTGGGGCATTTGCCGGTACCGGGTTTCATCGCCAATAGCTTGGTCAATTTCGGCCTCAGGCTGATGCCGGTCGCAATAGACTGGCATCAGCTTGGCCGTATGGTAAAAACAGTCCGGTTTTCCATGCGACGAATGGCTGTAACCTACACCTGGCAAGGTGATTTGCAGGCCCAATTAGGTAGCGTGTTGTTATCCAGCCGCGAACGTGAGCAACTATTGGTTTATCAAACCCGATTAGCCGAGTTAACCCGCACCGGCAAGCATGCAATTGGCTTAATCACGCTGCTGAATGCTTTATTTCAATTAGCCGAGCAGCGCAGCGAACAAACAACAGCCATACAGGAAAACCGTGCGGTGATTCGAGTGTTGGCTTTTTATGTCACTCACAAGGATTTAGGGCAATTGATGCCGTCAAACACGCGTTGGCCCAGGCCGGTTTGGCGTAGCGTTTTATTGCAAAATCGAGACGATTTTACCAAACATTATTTGGTGTCGGCATTATTGGCGGCGGATGCCGGCTCGCCTTTGGCGAATGCGGTTGGTTTATATAAGGAAATTCAGGATTCGCGCGGAGGCAGTGGTTTTTCCTTCAACGATTTGGCTGCGGACCGGGCCGGAACGCAAATGGGTGAAAGAGCCATTGGCGAACAGACCGCCGGATCGATACAGAAATTCTTAGTGGCGGCTACCGAATCGGACATCATGCCGGAAACAGCCGATTTGCCGGAATTTATGCCCGAAGCGGAATTTAAGCGCCGCTATGGCGGGTTGGAAAGCGATGGCTACCAAAACATGATGAAAGAGATTGAGCGCCGCGTTGCGTTGTTACCGATCAACCGCTAACAAAACCTTTCACCCTTTTCTGAAACGGCATGCCGGCACACGGCAGCAGACTTAATTCCGGTGTCAACAAACAAGGAAAAGAAAAATAAGTTTCCAAATCAATGTTTTTAAGAAAGTTTTGTTAAGTTTGCTAAAGACTTCAATGAAGCTGCCGATACCTGTTTCGATGCTGCTCTCTATGAGAACTTTGAAACATGCCAGTTTCAATTATTGGCTATAAAGAGAGATTGTAAAAGGACAATGAAAACGGGTTGAGTCGACAGATTAACCAAATCCGCTATTCATTCCGAGGCGATAAGTTTAAGAATTTAAGAATAAGGGGATTGGGTTATGGCTACAACAATTACAGGGTTGAGTACGGCACAAGTAGCCGCGCTGACAACACAGCAAATCAAAGAACTTAATACGGCCGATTTCAAAGCCATAACGGCTGAGCAACTGCAAGCGCTATCGACCGACCAGGTTCAAGCTATCGAAACGGAAGATTTGGTCGTGTTGAGTTCCGGCCAGATCGAAGCGATACAAACTTATAACATCCAATCGCTAACCTCGGATCAGGCTCAGGCTCTGAAAACGGCACAAATCAAGGCCATGTCCGTCGACCAAATTCAGGCCTTTACCAGTGATAATATCCAGGCGTTGTCAGCCACGCAAATTAAAGCACTGGAAGTCGAAGATCTTGCTTCATTGTCGACCGATCAAATCGCCGCCATCGATCCCGCCGATCTTTCCAAACTATCCACAGTACAAATTCAGGCGCTAGGAACGAAAAGTATCGCCGCGCTTTCAAGTGACCAAGTTGCAGCTTTGACCACCACGCAAATCAGAGCGCTGGATAGCAATCAAATTCAAGCACTGAGTACGGATAACGTCGCAAGTCTTTCGATTAAACAAATAAAAGCGTTGGACGATATCGATCTAGCCGCGATGAGTACGGATCAGATTGGCGCGTTGACGTCGGATCAGGTCAAATCGCTATCAACCAAACAGATAGCTGCCTTGCAAGCAGATCAAATCAGCGCCCTCGACACGGAAGACATTGCTGCTTTGACTACATCGCAAGCCAGAGTACTGACTGCGGACCAAATCAATGCCATGTCCAGCGATCAGATCGGCGCGCTGGATACACAAGATATCGCCCGGTTAAGCACCGCGCAGATTTCCGCGCTCACCGACGAAGCAGTCTCCAACTTTTCTACCGATCAAATTGCCGCGCTGACCACGGCTCAGTTCAAACTGCTGAGTAGCAATCAGGTCCAGGGGCTATCGACCGATCAAATTGCCGCCATTACCACCGCTCAGGCCAAGGCTCTTGATAGCAGCCAACTGGCCGCATTATCAACCACCCAGATCGCCGCGTTTGAAACCAAGGACTTAGCAGCTCTCTCTACCGCGCAATTAAATGTATTGGGGGTTGAAAGTATTGCCGCATTGTCGACCAGTCAGGTCAGGGCGCTGACTAATGCGCAAATCGCATCGCTCAGTACCGACAAGATTGCCGGGTTGGCCTCAAGTCAAGTACAGGCGTTGACCACGGCGCAAACCAAAGCTTTGACCGGCAGCCAAATGCTGGCGCTGACGCCCGATAACATTTCCGCGCTTAGCACGGCTCAAATTAAAGTAGTGCAAGCAACTGAGCTGGCGGCCCTCTCCACTGCTCAAATCGAAGCCTTGAGTTCGGATCAAACCGGAGCACTGACCACCCAGCAATTAGCTTCCCTCAGCACCGATCAAATTCGTGCATTCGATCTGGATGATATCTCCGCATTGAGTAGCGCCCAAGTAAAAGCATTGACTATCGATCAAATTGACTCCTTGTCGGTAGATCAATTTTCCGCTCTGGAAACCGAAGATTTGGCGGCTTTGAAAACCAGCCAAATTGTGGCAATCAATACGGATAATATTGCAGCTTTATCCTCTGATCAGGCTAAAGCCTTAACCACCGAGCAGATTAAAGCCTTAACCAGCAACCAGATTCAGGCTTTATCCGTCGATAATATTTCAAAATTTTCGGTTTCTCAGATTAAAGCGTTGCAGACGGATGCCGTGGTTGCCATGTCCAACGATCAAATCGAGGCACTGAGTTCAGATCAAACCGCCGCGCTGACCACCAAGCAATTGGCGGCATTGAGTACGGATCAAATCAGGGTCTTCGATTCCGGTGACATTACCGCACTGAGCACGGCTCAAGCCAGGGCGTTGACCACCGATCAGGTTAACGCGTTAACAGCCGATCAGATCCTCGCTCTACAATCCGATGATCTTGCCGCTTTTTCCACGCAACAAATTGCTGCTCTCAGTACCGATAACATCGGCTTGTTGTCGACCGATCAAGCCCGTGCGTTGACTACCGCGCAAGTTAAAGCCCTGACGACCGACCAAACCAAAGCGATCTCGGCTGAAAATATCGCCGCTTTGTCGACAGCACAAATCAGAGTATTGGAAACAGCCGATCTGAGTGCCATGTCAACCGCTCAAATCGATGCGTTAACTTCGGATCAGACCGCGGCGCTGACCAACCAACAAATAGCCTCGCTGAATACCGACCAGATTCGTGCATTCGATTCGGTGGATATTGCCGCATTGAGCACTTCACAAGCCAGATCTTTATCGACAGACCAAATCGCCGCGTTGTCCACCGGTCAAATTGCCGCGTTGCAAACAACCGAATTGGCGGCACTGGCCACCGCGCAAATCGTTGCGCTCAGCACGGATAATGTTGCCGCGTTATCGACCGATCAGGCGCGAGCGTTGACCACATCGCAAATTAAAGCGCTGACTACCGATCAGATTCAGTCTATATCGTTGGACAACGTCGGCGCCTTAACCACGGCTCAAGTCAAAGCCTTGGAAGCAACCGATATCGCCAGCATGTCAACCGCGCAAATTGCGGCGCTGACTTCCGATCAAACGGCGGTTTTGACGACCCAACAATTAACCGCGTTGAGTACCGATCAGATTAATGCATTCGATTCCGACGATATTGTGGCGCTTACCACTTCACAGGCCAAAGCACTGAGTACCGAGCAAGTCGCAAACCTGACCTCCAGCCAAATCGTAGCGTTGGAAACTGCCGACCTTGCCGCGCTCACTACCGAGCAAATTGCCGCAATTAGCACCGACAACGTTGCCGCCTTGTCGACCGACCAGGCGCGGGCATTGACTACTTCGCAAATCAAAGCACTGACTACCGATCAGATTCAAGCGCTATCGGCGGATAATGTGGCTGCTTTAACCACAACCCAAGTCAAAGCCTTGGAGTCGAACGATATTGCCAGTATGTTGACCGAGCAAATAGCGGCGTTGACTTCCGATCAAACGGCGGTTCTGACGACACAACAATTAGCGGCATTGAGCACCGATCAAATCAAAGCATTTGATTCCGAAGACATCGTTGCTCTTACGACTTCGCAGGCCAAAACGCTGAGTACCGATCAAATCGCAAGCCTGACTTCCAGCCAAATCTCGGCATTGGAGACGGGCGATCTTGCCGCGCTGACCACGGCGCAAATCACGGCAATTAGCTCGGATAACATCTCGGCCTTATCATCCGACCAAGCCAAGGCCTTAACTACAACGCAAATTAAAGCGCTGTCTACCGGTCAGCTGCAAGCCTTGACCGCCGACAATGTCGCCGCGTTGACCACTAAGCAAGTCGAAGCGATAGAAACCGGCGATATTGCCATCCTGACAACCAAACAAGCCGCGGCGTTAACCACAGATCAAGTGGCCGCGTTGACAACATCGCAAGTCGCGGCGCTCAGCACGGATAATATTTCCAGTTTATCGTCTGCCCAAGCCCAAGCATTGACCACTAGTCAGGTCAGAGCTCTAAGCTCCGATCAAGCCAAAGCGTTGGCTCCGGATAAGGTTGCCGCACTGACCACCGCCCAGATTAAAGTGTTGGATGAAGCAGATCTATCCGCCATGACCACCGATCAGATTGCATCATTGACTTCCGATCAAACCGCCGCTTTGACCACGCAACAGCTGGTAGCTTTGGGAACCGACCAGGTCCGAGCGATTTCTTTCGAAGATATTGCCGCTTTGACAAGTGCTCAAGCCGCGGCATTAACTACCGGCCAGATAGCCGCACTGACTGCTGATCAAATTAGCGCTATATCAACCGATAACATCGCCTCTTTGACAACCTCGCAAGTTGCGGCACTGACTACCGACAATGTGGCTGAATTGACTGCGCAGCAGCTTAAATCGCTGTCCGCTACGCAAATCAATACTTTGAATACCGACCAAATCCGGGCTTTGTCAGCCAATAAATTTGCGGAACTCACTACGGATCAGATAAAGGCGCTCAGCACGGCAGGCTTGGTGGCTTTATCAACCGATCAAGTCGATGCGTTAACGACCGGCCAATTGGCCGCGCTGACAACGCAGCAAATCGCGGCACTTAGTACCGATCAAATCAAGGTGTTCGCTTTCGACGATATTCCTGCGCTGACCACAGCCCAAACCCGGGCCTTAACCACCAGTCAAGTAGCCATACTTTCAGCCGATCAAATCAGTGTACTGGGTACAGACAATCTCACGGCATTGACAACCAATCAGATCAAAGCGTTGAGTACCGATAACATTGCCGCGTTGTCTACCGACCATTTGACCGCCCTGACCACTACGCAGGTTGGCGCGTTGACTAACGGGCAAATCCAGGCTTTAACCACCGATCAAGTGACTAAGCTTTCGGTTGGTCAATTGCAAGCGTTGGACTCATCGGCACTAGTGGCGATGTCGACCGATCAGATTTCCGCTTTGACATCGGATCAAACCTCCGGCTTGACAACGCAGCAGCTGGCCGCGCTGTCCACCGATCAGCTTAACACCTTCAACACCGACGAGATTGTGGCGCTGACGACCGCGCAGGCTAAAGCTTTAACCAGTGGTCAGATCGCAGCATTGCAGTTTGCGCAAATAGCCGCCTTGGAAACAGACGACCTGCGCGTCTTGACCAGCACACAAATTAGTGCGTTGACTACCGACCAGATAGATCAAGGTCTCACTACCGATCAAATCCAGGCATTGGAAAACACTCAAATCAGAGAGCTGAGCACCGATCAAATCCAAGCCTTGAACACCGATCAAGTGGTCGCACTGACCACCGGTCAAGTCAGAACTTTGAGTACGTCGCAAATTGCAGCGATGAAGTTCACGCAAATTCAAAACATGGAAAATGCAGATCTGCAAGCATTGACCAGTACTCAAATCAACGCCTTGACCACAGACCAATTGCAAAGTGGTCTGACAACGGATCAAGTCCAAGCCCTGACCACCGATCAAGTGACCGCGCTGACAACCGCGCAGTTGGCATCATTGACTACCGCTCAAATCGCCAATATGGAAACCGTAGACTTGGCCGCATTGTCTACCCGCCAAATCGGCGCCTTGACCACCGATCAAGTACTGAGCGGTCTGACTACCGACAACATTACCGCACTGACAACTACCCAAGTACGGGCCTTGACCACCGATCAAATTGGCGCATTGACGACCACTCAAATTGCCGGCTTGACGACGGATCAATCGGCTGCGTTCGGTGCGACTCAATTGGCTGCCATGAGTACAGACCAGATCGCCGCGCTTCCTTAATCTCAACTAACGACTATTCTTTACGCTGCAAGGTAGCGACCGACAACCCGTCGGCCGCTACTTTTTGGTTGTGGATTATTGAAAATTGATAAATGGAGTACAAATGCCGGGGCTTGAAAATCAATTTGCAACGTTGGTACTCAATGCTTGGCAAGGCAAGCTTGAGTTTAACCTGTTGCTGGGAGAGGCGGAAAAGTTAGAAAAAAGCGGGTTGGCGCCACTGGTTGCGGTGCTTTATCAAACGTGGCTGCGGCGCAATCAAACGCCCTATAACCATATTGTGCTATTCAATCTAGGCACGGTACTGTTTAATCAAGCCGATTTGTCGGGTGCTAAGGAGGCCTACCTGCAAGCGATGAAGTTGGCACCGGCTTTCGTACAACCGCATTTCAATCTGGGCCTGATTCATGAACGGGAAGGCAAAATAGACGCCGCAGTTGAAGAATGGCGCTGGATTGACGACCATGTCCCGCCTAACTCAATAGAGCATCGTCCTCTATTATTGCTTGCGTTAAACAACCTGGGCCGGGTTTTGGAAAATAACAAACAATATGGCTCGGCGTTAGATTATTTGACCAGAAGTCTGGCTCTTGAGGCCCAACAGCCCGATGTGATTCACCACTGGGTTTATCTGCGAGAAAAGCAGTGCGCATGGCCGGTTTATGCGCCTGTTAACGGGGTCAGTTCGGAGTTGATGCGCCAATCTACCTCTGCGTTGGCCATGCTCAGTCTGTCCGATGACCCGGAAGCGCAATTGGCTGCCGCCCGGCATTATGTTGAGCACAAACTGAGAAAAAATTTACCTCGCTTGGCTGCGACCACTAGCTATGGGCATAACAAAATACGGATCGGTTATTGTTCTTCGGATTTTTGTCTGCATCCGGTAGCCATGCTGACCGCGGAATTATTCGAGTTACACGATAGAGCGCAATTTGAAGTGTACGGATACTGCTGGACACAGCAAGGGCATTCCCCGTTGCGCCAGCGTATTATCGACGCCATGGACCATTTCGAGCGCATCGAATCGCTGACCGATGAGGCTGCCGCCAAGCTGATTAGGGATCAGGAAATCGATATTCTGGTTGATTTGCATGGACAGACGCTGGGCGCGCGCGCCGATCTACTCGCTTATCGTCCGGCACCGATACAAATCACTTATCTGGGGCTGCCGGCCACTACCGGCTTGCCTTCCATCGATTACGTGATTGCAGACCGTTTTCTGATTCCGGAGGAATACGCTTGTTATTATTCCGAAACGCCCCTCTATATGCCGGATGTCTATCAGGTCAGCGACCGGCAGCGTAAAATCAATCCGGCCCCTAGTCGGGAAAGCTGCAAGTTGCCCGCCGAAGGCTTTGTATTTTGCTCCTTCAACAACAACTACAAATTCACTCCCGAGTTATTCGAAGTTTGGATGAATATTTTGCGCAGAGTACCTGACAGTGTGCTCTGGTTGCTGGCGGACAACCCTTGGTCGGAGATCAATTTAAGAAATCACGCTAAGAATTTCGGTATCGATCCTAATCGCCTGATATTCGCGCCACGTGTGGCACCCGAGGATTATTTGGCCCGTTACGCCGTTGCCGATCTGTTTCTAGATTCCTTCCCGTTTAATGCCGGTACAACCGCCAATGACGCCTTATGGATGGGCTTGCCGGTGTTGACCCTGACCGGGCGGTCCTTTGCGTCGCGCATGGCGGGTGCTTTGCTGACGGCCGCCGATTTGCCGGAATTGATTACTTACGATTTGCTCAGTTATGAAAGCAAGGCGGTCGAGCTGGCGCAATCGCCGGAACATTGCGTCCGGTTAAAGGCTCACTTGCAAAAGGTTAGAACCGATGGGGTGTTATTTGATACACCGCGTTTCGTAGATAATCTGGAGCAGCATTTCAAACGGCTCGTGACGGAATTAAATTGACTTTAATCGACCAATATCCCGGAGCATTAAGCTATGCTGCCACGCGTTAGTCTGATCCGTTGCGAAGACGCTGATTACTTGCTTTTCTCAACACGAGATGCGGTTTCGTCCACTATCTATTTTAATGGCGATTGGGCCAAACCTTTATTGACGATTAGCCGGCTTTTTTACCATGGTATTGATAACCCATTTATTTTAGATATCGGCGCTAATCTTGGCGCTTACTGTATTCCTATAGCTAAAGCAATACAGGCGCAGAGCGGCTCGATTTTCGCATTTGAACCGCAGCGGATTATTTTTTACCAGCTTTGCGGCAATGTGTTTTTAAACCGCCTGGATAATGTGTTTGCTTTTTGCCAGGCGCTAGGCGATGAGGAGGGAATGATAACGCTGCCTGCCATTAACTATGGCAATTCCGCCAATATCGGCGGTTTTTCGTTAGACGAGAAAATTCGGGCCATCACGCAGCCGGTAGAGACTATCAAACACGGGTTTGAACCAGAAGTGCCGCTTTTGCGGCTAGACAATTTGTCGGTGCCCCAATCGCCTTGTCTGATTAAGATCGATGTCGAAGGTTTGGAACTCAAAGTGCTTAAAGGCGGGATGCGGTTTTTGGAAAAACATGGCTATCCCCCCATTTTATTGGAAGCCTGGACTAACGATTGGTTTGAAAAAGATAGACAGGAACTGCTCGATTTTATTAAACAGTTAGGTTACGAAATTTTCGAAATCATGGATGAAGTGATTGCTCAACATCCCGGCTTTACTCGGTTTATAAAATTTTACACGGATCCGGATGGCACCATCCGCATGGAGCAAGTTAGATAAACCGGTGGTTCCTAGCCGATTGAGTAACTCCCGGTTTCCGTTAAAACTGATCTGTCGAGAGCTGTATGCCCAGATCTTCGAAGCGCTTTATGCGCTGTTGGCGCGAGGTTTCGTTTAAAGAGCGATGCCGCCGATAAATTTCATGCGTGGTCGGTATCAGCAATTCATTGTTGACATTACCTCGGCGGATATTTTGCTCGCCGGCCAGATAGCTCTTATGGATATTTACCGAAGAAATGGGGAGATAGACCAGGGCAGCCTTTTTCAGACAGCCTAATAAATAATCCCAATCTTCAAACAAAATTAGTGATGTATCGAACTGCGCGGATTGCAATATGCTCCGCGGGTAGATCAGGCAACTATTAGGGATATTGTTTTGGACGAAAATGTTTTCCCGGCTCAGGTTGGGGATGCTAATAGGTCTTTGATTTAGAAATTTGGGCGGTGTAAAGCTACGGTCTTCCTCTATGATATTGAAGTCGCAATAGAAAATAGACTTGGCTTTGTCAGTCCGGTTGTTAATGGCGGCTGCGATTGCTTCCAGATGAGTCGGTTCCAGAGTGTCATCGTCATCCAGAAATAAAGCGTAGTCGGCATCCGTTAATTTGATACCTAAATTTCTACTGGTTGCGGGGCCAGGCGTATTGTTGCGCAACAGATAAAGGTAAGGGCCCGGTAAGGATTGTAAGGCCTGATAAGGCGCAACATATTTGTCCGAGTCGCTGACGACAATCGTCGTAAAATCCGTGAAGGTTTGTGCCGCCAAAGAAGCAAGGGTACGTTGTAGCAGAAACGGCCTATCATGGGTGGGTATGATAATGGTAAACAACAAAGCTTCCTCAGCGTTTTAAGTTGCCCGGTAAAATGCAATCCGCATTTTGCATGAATATTTCCAGCTTGGATGATCTGTTGCTATACAGGTGTTGTTTTCAAAGCCAGCGCTACTTTTGCCAAGCGTTCTCCCAGTACCCAACATAAACGCTTCTCGTGTTCCGTCAACTCGCTATCCGTTTCCGAGCGGTGACTGGGGCCGTAAGGCGTGCCGCCGCTGGTGGTTTCCCGCAAGGCGATTTCGTTGCAGGGCAAACTCACCATCAGCATGCCGTGATGTATCAGTGGCAACATCATCGATACTAAAGTAGTTTCCTGACCGCCGTGCATACTGCCGGTGGAGGTGAACACGCCGGCCGGTTTGCCGGACAAGGCCCCCGAGATCCACATGGCGGTGGTGCCGTCTATGAAGTGTTTTAATGGCGCGGCCATATTGCCGAAGTGGGTCGGGCTACCCAAGGCCAAGCCGTCGCAGCTTTCCAATTCATGCAATGTGGCATACGGTGCGCCGGAAGCCGGGATGCTGTCCGCAACTTTTTCGCAAACCGCCGATACTTCCGGTACGGTGCGCAATAATGCTTCCGCGCCGGGTACGGATTCCACGCCACGGGCAATCAGCCGCGCCATTTTAAAGGTGCTGCCGTTGCGGCTGTAAAAAATGATCAGAATTTTGGCCATGGTGTAATCGATGCGGGTGCCTTAAAAATTGAAATTCAAGTTGGTCATCCAAATATGATTGGTCAAATCCGGTATCCCGTAATTGTGCACGTATTGTAATTGATAGCCGGTATCGACATTCAAGAAAGGCGCCATTTTGTAGCCGACGCCAACGTAGCTGCGGTTTTGATTGATACCACTCTGCACCGAATGCGACAGCCGACCGTTTTCTATATCGTTGAAATAGATGAATAGTTCGTCGGAGGCAATCAAATAGGCTTTGCAATCGGGTATCGAATACATGAAGCGTACCCGGTGCCGGGTGCGATGACCAACATCGCCCTCGTGAGCGAAAAGACGTTGCTCCAGGCGGGCGCGATATTGAAAATTCAATTGCGGCGTCCAGTTATCGATCCATTGCAGCTGTTCCATGATGTCGTTGGTAGCCAGTTCGAAATCCGTTTGATCGTTGTATTCGCCCTGCCAAGTGTAGCCGGCCCATAGTTGAAGATTTTTGGTGACCTTATAGCCGAATAAAGGTCTTACGATCACTTGGCTAAACTGGTTGTTGTCGCTTTTGGTGCGCGGTTGCAGCTCTAAAAATGCCAGATAACGGCTGCCGCCGAAATCGGTCTGAAAGGTGTTGCTGACCCACGCGCTCATGTCGTCTTTGAGCGGCGCCGCAAGGCAGGGTAGGGATATAAGCGTTAGTGCGGGAATCAGGGTTATTGCGGATTTAAACATAAGTACCGAAAGCAATGGGTTGGAAACAGTAGGTAGTCAATGTCGTAAACCTGTTAAATCAGGATTTGACCCGGAAAAACCGACATGAAATTCTACCAATTTATTACCCGTTTCCGACCGCGGGTACTTTAAAGCAACAACTGTAAAAAGGGTGTAAAAATATGGGTTGCAGACCACCTTATTGAACAATGGCCAACACGTTTTCCGGCGGTCGACCGATAGCGGCTTTATCGTTGGCCAATACGATGGGGCGTTCGATCAATTTAGGGATGCGGATCATGGCTTCTATCAGTTCAGCATCGCTTAAAGACGGATCATCCAGGCCGTTGTCCTTGTATTCGGCCTCATTAGTGCGCATCAGTTCACGAGGCTTTAGCCCCAGTTTTTGCAAAATGTCCTGTAATTCAGCGGTTGTGGGTGGCTGTTTTAGATACTCGATAATTTCCGGTTGCAAATCTTGCGCTTCCAGCAGTTTTAAGGTTTCTCTGGATTTGCTGCAACGCGGATTGTGATAGATTTTGACGCGCATGGTTTACACCTCTTAGGAACTCGACAAATAGTTATAATAGCACTCTGTTTTTAATAAACCGCGTGTAAAGCTATGCAATTACCTCATTATTCCGCAGCCCGCGTGCTGGTGGTCGGCGACTTGATGCTGGACCGCTATTGGCACGGCCCCACTTCACGCATATCACCGGAAGCGCCGGTGCCGGTGGTACATGTCAAGCAGGATGAGCAACGCGCCGGCGGAGCCGGCAACGTGGCTTTAAATATCGCCGCGTTGGGCGCAAAGGCATCGCTATTGGGTTTTACCGGCGAAGATGAAGCGGCAATGGCGTTGGAAACGTTGCTGAAAAAAGCCGGGGTGTTGTGTCTGTTTCAAGGTGTGCCGCACCATTCGACCATCACCAAACTACGAGTAATGAGCCGACATCAGCAATTGATCCGGCTGGATTTTGAAGATGGTTTTCACGATGTCGATACCGATATGCTGCTACATCAATATCACGCGGAAATGATGCAATCGCAAGTAGTGGTGCTGTCCGATTACGGCAAAGGCACTTTGAGCCAGGTGCAGCAGTTCATTCGATTGGCTAGACAATTGAAAAAGCCGGTGCTGGTCGATCCCAAAGGCTGTGATTTTTTGATCTACAAACAAGCGACTCTGATTACGCCGAATCTGAGTGAATTCGAAGCAGTGGTGGGACGTTGTAGCGATGAGCAACAAATCGTCGAACGTGGCTTAAACCTGTTAAGCGAACTGGAACTGGATGCCCTGTTAGTGACTCGCGGAGAACATGGCATGTCGTTGTTAAGTAAAGATACCGAACCTTTGCACTTGCCTACCCATGCCCGTGAAGTGTTCGATGTCACTGGTGCCGGCGACACGGTCATTTCAGTATTGGCCGCCAGCTTAGCCGCAAAAAAATCCTTAGCCGAAGCCACCCAGTTGGCCAATATTGGTGCCGGGATCGTGGTCGGCAAAATGGGTACCGCCACCGTCAACACGGAAGAGTTGGAAAATGCCCTGCTCGGCCCTCGCGCCCATCATAAAGGCGTATGTTCGCTGCCTGAGCTGTTAAAAGAGCGCGCTGCCGCCAAACAAAACGGCGAAAAAATCGTCGCCACCAACGGCTGCTTCGACATTCTGCACCCCGGCCACGTCCGTTACTTGCAGCAAGCCAAAACCCTGGGCGACAGATTGGTGGTGCTGGTCAACAGCGATGCCTCGGTACAACGATTAAAAGGCCCGCAGCGGCCGGTCAACAATCTGGCCCACCGTATGGAAATGCTGGCGGCACTGGATTGTGTCGATTGGGTTGTGGAGTTCGAGGATGACACGCCCAAAGCCGTCATTGACCAGTTATTGCCGGACATTTTAGTCAAAGGCGGCGATTACACTGATATAAGCAGCATCGCCGGTCACGAAAGCGTGCTGGCCAATGGCGGCGAGGTGAAGATTCTGTCGTTTATCGAAGGGCACTCGACTACGGCGATTATTCAGACGATTAAGGAAAAAACTGGCAACTAAGCCATGCCGCCAATACAATGTATGTATAAAAGTGGCGTTCAATGATTTCATTTGGTCGCGAGAAAAATGAATTGCTGAAGCAAAGCCGAGGTATCGGCTTTGAAGATATTATCGCGGCAATCAATTCAGGGAAGATATTAGATGTGTTCGATCATCCCGATCAAATACAGTATCCGCAGCAAAAAATTTATGTGGTAGAGGCGCTTGATTATGTTTATCTGGTGCCGTTTTTACAGAACGAAGACGGCATTTTTCTTAAAACCATCATTCCAAGTCGCAAAGCCAAAAAACGTTACAAAGGGGAAAGCGATGTTCGATGACGAAGAAATGTCGATATTAAACGCATTGGAAAATGACAAACTGTTACGTAGCGTCAATGCGGATGAAGAAATTGCTTTAGCAAAACTGGCAGCTAAAGAGTACCTGTCAAAATCCAAAAATGTCACTATTCGCCTGAGTTTGGGGGATGTGACGTTGATTAAAAACCGCGCGAAAGATGTCGGCATCCCTTACCAAACGTTGATTTCTTCATTAGTCCATCAATATGCGACGGGCAAAATTCGTTTGGAAACTTAAAATAGTGGAATAAGGCTGAAATGCTTGATGACATAATAGCCTATGACCAAGCCCTGGCCAGCGAAGACGAACTGGTTCCCGCCGAAATCGTAAATCGGCTGTTGAATGGCGAGAATAAAATCAAAGTATGGCGCGAGCATTGCGGTCTGACTCAAACAGGGCTGGCAGAAAGCTGCAAAATGGCTCAAGCCAGCATTGCGCAAATGGAAAGCGGTAAGCGAACCGGAACCGTTGCCGCATTGAAAAAAATAGCCGAAACGTTGGATGTGGATTTGGATGATTTGGTTTAGGTTTTCTGATTTTCGCGATTGTTACTCCTTCTAAAATAGGCATATCCTATGCCTTTAAAGCCATTATTTAAAGTTGTAAAGCCAAAAAACGTTACCAAGGAGGGAAGCTATGTCCTATAACGAAGAAATGTCGATCTTAACCGCATTGGAAAATGATCAACTGGTACACAGCGTCAACGCGGAAGAAGAAATTGCTTTAGCAAACCAAGCCGCTAAAGAATATCTATTAAAGTTGCAGAATGCCACTTATCGCCTGGGTTTGAGGATGTGGCGTTGATTAGTAACGGGGCGCATGATATCTACTAATACAGAAATATATAGAACCCACATATTTTCTTTTAGGCTCATTCAAATCTTATTGCATAAGATGCTTTCATCCATACTGAAAACCAAGCTGGTAACCATCGACAATGAATGCGAGGCGCGCGCGAAATGAAATTGACAACTTCTACCGGGAAGTTCTGTACGACGGGTCTAAATTTCGATATCCCTCTTTACAAGAAGTCGGAAGTGTTTGGCTGAAACTCATTCAACGAAAAGAAAAAGAATTCATTGATGAGACTAAAAGGGTCCTAGACGCAATAATGGCTGTTGACGAGAATCAATTGTGTGATGCTATGGCTACTATTGAAGGCTTTCTTCAAGACAATTTATATAGTGAGCGTCTGAAACGGTTTGTTGAAGGAGTAGAGAGAAAGGCATCGTCTTATGGTATACCTTGCAATCGCAATCCTGGGGCCAGTCGTAGCACGGACCTTGCCAACGCCGCCTATCAATGCGGTGTCATAAATTTACTACGCACAGCACGTCGAAATATATCGACGGAACTTCAACTTTATTCTTCTAGCAGGAGGCAACAAATGGGGTTTTCATCTCTGATGACTGACACTATATCTGTGCTTAAAAAAGACGGAAACAGAATTGATGGCATTAAGGCAAGCGTTCAGTCAGGTGGTATATTCATTAGTGAGTGTACCCCATTGATTGAGTCTGGCGATCTAATCCAGAGAAAGATGTCAAATGGCGGGGAAGAGACATTCGAAGTCATTGATCCGGGCTTTCATGAAGAATTTCACGGCATTCCAGCAGGCTATCAGATGGCCGTAAAGAAGCTTGGAATCCCAGAGGCCCAGAAGGCAGTTCAGCACATCAGCTACAACATTACCGGTCACAATGCGCGGATTAACCAAAGCTCCGTTGATAACTCAACGAATGTCGTAAATGTCAATACTGACGCCGCAACGTATATCATGGCTCTCAGAAGTGCAATTCAAGAAGCCTGCTTTTCGATTCACGATGAGCAGTCTGCCTTGGACGTAATTGACGCAGTCGATGCTCAGTTTCAATCTGGGCACCCTAAAAAATCTGTCATAGCAGCCCTATTAGCAGCGCTACCAAATGTAGCGAACGTTGCGACCATTGTAACGTCATTACTCGCGCTGCTCTGACTATCGAGCCTAGTATTTCCATATCCCAAGCCGATTCGCGCGCCAATTTGCTTTAAATATTAGCGTTAACAATATCCGAGTGGCAAACATCCCCTTACAACACCGAAAATCCCGATTCATGGAAAAACTTACCGACCGTCTCCACCAATACTGGCTCCTGGCCCGTTTCGATAAACCCATCGGCATTTTCATTCTGCTGTGGCCGACCTTGTGGGCCTTGTGGATTGCCGGCGACGGTAAGCCGGATTGGTTGGTGTTGTTCGTATTCGCGTCCGGCGTGGTGCTGATGCGCGCGGCCGGGTGCGTGATCAACGATTATGCAGACAGGGATTTCGACCCGCATGTTGACCGCACGAAATTGCGGCCTATTGCCGCCGGTAAGGTGTCGCCCAAGGAAGCTTTGCTGGTATTCGCGGTGTTGTGCTCAGCCTCATTCGGGTTGGTGTCACTGATGAATTGGTACACCATAGCTCTGTCCTTTATCGGTGCGTTTTTGGCCGCCAGCTATCCGTTCATGAAACGCTACACCCATCTGCCGCAGGCTTATTTGGGAGCGGCATTCGGGTTTGCGGTGCCGATGGCGTTTGCGGCGCAGACCAATAGTATTCCGTTGGTCGGCTGGATACTGTACCTGGCGGTGCTGCTGTGGGCGTTGGTGTACGACACCATGTACGCGATGGTGGATATCGATGACGATTTGAAAATAGGCGTGAAATCCACGGCGATTTTGTTCGGCAAACGGGTGCGGGAAATCACCGCCGGCTTGCAGTTGGTTATCTTAGGATTATTGATCAGCGTAGGCCTGATGCGGCAATTGGCTTGGCCGTATTACGCCGGCTTGCTGGTGGCCACCGGTTTGGGCATTTACCAACAAATATTGATTTTTCATTTTCATAAGCCCGATTGTTTCAAAGCCTTTTTGAATAACAACTGGTTCGGCTTGGCGGTATTCGCTGGCCTGCTGGCGGCTTACGCCATATAAGTTAAGTTCTCAGCGTTGATTTTTGATGGGGCGGTGTCATCAATTGCGCTAGACTGACGATCCATGGCATACAGCCGAATCGGTTTGCCGCTGGTATTCGTCAGCAGCGCTAGAGCCGGGCGGATGTATTGATAAAAATGACTACATCAGGAGGCCTACATGAAATTGTTTATCAACATCACGGCGTTGTTACTGGCGTTATCGGTCGGCAATCCGCTGGCGCAGGCCGGCGAAATGACCCGTCAACAAGTCGAAAAATTGCTGGCAAAAGCCGATAAAGACCACCCCGCGCAGTTACGGCGCAAGGACTTGACCGATCTGGACTTGTCGGGTCTGGATTTTCGCAACGCCGATTTATGGGGGGCGGATTTGCGCCGTTCCAACCTCAGTCATGCCAATTTGGCGAATCTGAATCTGGACTTGACGGTCATGACCGGGATCAAATTGGTGGGTGCCGATTTGTCCAACACCAGTATATTTGGGGTTAGCTTGATGCGTGCCGACGCCTCCAACGCTAATTTCAGCGGCAGTCGGGTGATCGCAGTCATGGAAGGCGCCAACTTCAGTAATGCCAATATCAGTAACGCCGATTGGGCGGCGGACATGAAAAACCAGTCCATGGGCTTGATGCGCGCCAATCTGAAAGGCGCCAACCTCAGCGGCGCCGATCTCAGCAACAGCAAGCTGGGCCGGGCGATGTTGAAACACGCCAAATTGGTCAACGCCAATTTACGGAACGCGGACTTGTATTCGGCGGATATGGACGGTGCCGATATGACCAATGCCGACCTTAGCGGCGCTAATCTGTCCGAAACTAAACTACATGACGTGATTTACAAAAATGCTAAAACCACTGGCACCCGGTTTGATGGGGCCAAACGCAAGCCGGCCGGATTCGGCCCCAAATAAGCGCAGGCGGCCATGCGGATTCCTAAGCAATTACTGCAACGTAAATCGGTTGATGCCTTAACCGCCATTGAAAACAGCCTGAAACAAACCCTGACCGCCAAAGATCTGACCTTACTGGGTGTCGGCGGCATCATAGGCGCGGGGATTTTTGTGTTGACCGGTATAGCGGCGGCCCGGTATGCCGGACCGGCGATCGTGGTGTCCTTCGTGCTGGCCGGCATCGCCTGCGCGTTGGCGGCGTTGTGTTACAGCGAATTGGCGGCCATGATTCCGGTCTCCGGCAGTGCTTACAGTTATGCCTATGCCACCTTGGGTGAGCTGATGGCCTGGATCATCGGTTGGGATCTGGTATTGGAATATGCCTTGGCCAGCAGTACGGTGGCGATAGGCTGGGCCGCCTATCTGATCAGTTTTATGGAATCGCTAGGTCTACATTTGCCTCGGTACTTAACCACCACCTATTTAGCCGACCCGGCCGCAGGTTTTATCAATTTGCCGGCGGTGGCAATTATATTATTGCTGACCGGTCTTTTGGTGCTGGGCATCCGTCAGTCGGCCATGTTCAATTTAGCCATGGTGATGATCAAACTGGCCGTCATCATTCTATTCATCTTGGCCGGGGCCGGGCATATTCAGGCGGACAATTGGGCGGACTTTAGCCCCTTCGGTTTTGGCGGCGTGTTGACCGGAGCCGGGGTGATTTTCTTTGCCTATATCGGTTTCGATGCCGTATCCACCGCCGCGCAGGAAGCGGTCAATCCGCAAAAAGATGTCCCGTTCGGCATTATCGCCTCATTGGTAATTTGCACCCTTTTGTACATTCTGGTCGCGGCTGTGTTGACAGGTATCATTTCGTATAAAGAGCTCAACGTTACCGCGCCGATCGCCATAGCGGTGGATCGCGCCGGCATGCTGTGGCTGTCGCCTATCGTCAAAATTGGCGCGATAGCCGGGTTGACCTCGGTGATGTTGGTACTGCTAATGGGGCAAAGCCGCATCTTTTTTGCGATGGCCAAAGACAGATTATTGCCGCCGGTTTTTGCCGAAGTGCATCCCCAATTTCAAACTCCGCATCTTTCGACTTTAATGGTGGGCGTTGCGGTAGCTTTATTGGCCGGATTTATGCCGATCGAGAAACTCGGCGAATTGGTCAGTATCGGTACCTTGTTCGCGTTTGTTCTGGTGTGTGCCGGGGTATTGGTATTGCGGATCAGCCATCCCGAGCTGGAACGGCATTTTCGCTGCCCGGCATCGCCGTATGTGCCGCTTGCCGGAATATTAGTCTGCCTGGCTTTGATGGCGGGCCTGCCGCTGGACACCTGGTTAAGGCTGTTGGTTTGGTTGTTGATCGGTTTTGGGATTTACTTCGGGTACGGCATCAGGCATAGCAAATTGCGGGTGCTTTAACACCGATTTTGAGAATTACTACTAATAAACACCTTGCGTAAACAAAGGTTGGCGGGGCTTATCGGTCGATCTGGACCCGGAAAGAGTAGTGGTTAGCCGGCGTTACCGGAGGCGTTGATTTAGAGGGATTGCAAGGCTGGATTGAGACCGGCATCAAGCCTTAGCATTGAATTTTGCGAAGCCTGAAACGGATTGGAAGGCTTGCTTGCCGGTAAGGTTGACTGGAACAGCCTATGGTCTGGCCGGTGCGGAGCTTGTTAAATATGTGCTCGGATTAAGGGTGCTAGGAGTTTAGCCGAATCAGAAATTGCCGGTTCGCCGATCCGGTTTATAATTAGCGGGCCGGTTTGTGTATGCTGTTGCTGCACGGCAGGTCTGAAACAATGAGGTGTGCTTATTTTGGGAGACTGACTCATGGATAAAATGAAAATATGGTTGGTGGCGGGATTGATGGGGCTGGGTAGCTCAAGCGCTCAAGCCATTACCTTGAATATCGATTACAGTTTTGATAGCAATAATTTCTTTAACGACCAAATTAGACGGGATATTTTCGAAGCCGCGGCGGATTTTTACGAAACCAGCATCAGAGACAATCTGCTGGCAATCAGTTCGACGGGCTCCAATCGATTCAATGCAATATTTGATCGCCCCGATACCGGCTTTGAACAGACTATTAACGGTTTTGATGTGGCCGCTAATACAATGACAATTTTTGTTGGCGGTCAAAATTTAGCTGGAACTACGCTGGGTGTGGGCGGACCGGGAAGCTACGAGATCAGCTTCAATACCACAAGCTTTGTAGATAACTCGATATCGCGCGGCCAGGGTGATGGCACTCGCGCTTCTGTGGAAGGCGGCGGTGCGATTGATTTTGCGACCTGGGGCGGGGCTATTAGCTTTAATACCGAAAGTAACTGGTATTTTGATAACGATGTCGGCACGGATGAGAGTTTTTCGGGTTTTGACTTTTTCTCGGTCGCTCTGCATGAGATCGGCCATGTATTGGGGTTTGGCATTGCCGATGTCTGGGAAAATCAAATTATTAACCAGACCTTTGCCGGCAGTGAATCGGTTGCCGCTTTTGGTGGGCCGGTGCCTTTGAATGCCGGCAAGGATCATTGGACAGAAGGCACTACCAGCGGCGGCCTGGAGACCAACTTCGACCCGACTATAGGCAGCGGCGTGCGCAAGCGTCTTACCGACCTTGATTTGGCAGCGCTGAGTGATATCGGGTGGCAAGTCGGTGTGGTGCCTGTGCCGGTTCCTGGCGCGGCTTGGTTATTCGGTTCGGCTTTGTTCGCCTTTATGACTCTGTCTCGCAGGAGAGTTACGGCAGCTTGATCCCTCTCTTGGCACTTGGCGGGGCCGTACCCCGCCGGGTGAAAGCGAAGGTGCTAAAAATTGCTGAGCTCAGCTACCGTTTATAGAGCATGTTGCAACAAGCTTATGCCAACCCCGACAAAGCCTATTGTGGTAATGATAAAACTGATGGCCGAATAAACTTTCCATTTGGTTTTATTCCAAAAATCCGGATCGAAGGCCGCTACAACAAAAACAGTGGGATTGGTAAAGCCGCCGATTGCCACGCACCAGCAGGCAAATACCGGCAAATCGATACCTATGCCGTAAAACCCCAAGTTAAACAAGGCCATCAGCGCATAGTCGATATGCGCCCTGATCATGGTTTTGTAATCGACTAAAAACGTTTCGTCGATACCTTTGATGGGAAACCAGCGTGCGAATGTCATCAGCCATGCCGATAAGATTAACGCGGCCATACACGCCACGGCACCGATCAATAAAATTTGCATAAATTCTCCAATGACATTTTTTTAAATTAGGGTTGGTATATTGCCGGCAGCCAGTCCTTCCAGGTGGCTTAATTCGCTCGGCTTGCATCATGGCAATGGAAATTAAAGCATTTTCTGCCGGCTTGGAGGCCAGCGAAACCCGGCTGATATATTTTTCAAAGCCGGGTTATTGCACCATAAATTTCTTGTTAACGTCCAATAGCATAGTATTTCAAGCCCGCTTGTTTGACCAATTTGGGTTCATACATATTACGGCCATCGAAAATCACTTTATCTTTTAGCTGGTGGTTTAATTGTTCAAAATCCGGGCTGCGGAACTGTTTCCATTCGGTAACGATGAGCAAAGCATCGGCATTTTGCAACGTGTCTGGTTGCATCTCGCAGTATGCCAAACCGGCTTTGTCGCCGTATATGCGCTGGGCTTCGTGCATGGCTTCCGGGTCGTAAGCCTGTACCTTGGCACCGGCATCGATCAAGGCATCGATTAACACGCGACTGGGCGCTTCCCGCATATCGTCCGTGTTGGGTTTAAATGCCAGGCCCCATAGAGCAAAAATTTTGCCTTTCACGCCGTCTGGGTAATGCGCGGAAACTTTTTCGAACAGGCGATGTTTCTGCCTGTCGTTAACGTTTTCAACCGCGCTCAATAATTCGGCGTGATAACCCATTTCCTTGGCGGTGCGTTCCAAGGCTTTTACGTCTTTCGGAAAACACGAGCCGCCGTATCCGCAGCCGGGGTAAATGAAGCTGTAGCCGATACGGCTGTCGGAACCGATGCCATGGCGGACGTGTTCAATATCCGCCCCCAATCTTTCCGCCAGATTGGCCAATTCGTTCATGAAACTGATCTTGGTGGCCAGCATGGCATTGGCGGCATATTTAGTCAGTTCGGCGGAGCGAATGTCCATGGTGATGACCCGTTCGCGGCTGCGGTTGAACGGGGCGTACAAGGCTTTCAATAATTCGGCGGTTCTGGGATTATCGGTGCCGATAATGATACGGTCGGGTTTCATAAAGTCGTCCAGCGCCGAACCTTCTTTCAAAAACTCCGGGTTGGATACCACATCGAATTCTTGTGACTCGCCGCGTTCGGCCAATACGTTCAGCACGGCTTGTTTGACTTTGTCCGCAGTGCCCACCGGTACCGTGGATTTGTCGACGATAATTTTGTAATCGGTCATATATTCGGCGATGCTTTTGGCGACCGCCAGTACGTATTTCAAATCGGCCGAGCCGTCTTCATCCGGAGGAGTGCCGACAGCAACAAATTGGAATAACCCGAAATCCACTGCTTCCCTGACGTCGGTGGTAAATTGCAAGCGGCCCGCCATCATGTTGTCTTTGACCATTTCTTCCAGGCCGGGCTCGTATATCGGAATCACACCCTGCTTCAGTTTGTCGATTTTGCCTTGATCCACATCCATACACATGACTTGATTACCAACGTCGGCCAAGCATGCACCTGTTACTAGGCCGACATAGCCGCTACCAAATACCGTAATTTTCATTTTCACTCCTAAAAAAATAATTTAGTTTGGCCGTTTTAGCCGATAAAGGGCGGAAATATCTTCGTCGCCAAAACCCTGCCGCATCAGCAATTGATAATCATGCAACGTTGCTTGGGTTAACGGGCAATCCAGATGTTTTTGCTCGGCCATTTGTTGGCAAATCAGTAAATCCTTGTGGTGCAATGCTAACTTAAAACCGGGTAGAAATACGCCATTTGTCATAGTTTTACCGCGATGTTGTAAAAACCAATTACCGGCGGCGCCGCCGGAAACCACATCGATGACTTTTTCCATCTCCAGACCTTGTGCTTGTGCAAAAGCCAGCGCCTCGGTGACCGCCTGGTTGATACCGGCGCACAGGACTTGATTGACCGCTTTACAGGCCTGCCCGGACCCGGTCGGCCCCAAGTGTTCGATGCGGGCCGTCATGGCTTGTAATATGGGCCGTACCCGCTCAAGTACGGCGCAATCGCCACCGACCATCATGGCCAAGGTGCCCTTATTGGCGCCTTCCACGCCGCCGGATACCGGTGCATCCAGAAAATCGGCCTGTTTGCGGGCTAATAAGGCGGCCGCTTCTTTAGCAGTATTGCTACTCACCGTCGACATATCGATCACGACAGAGCCGGGTTTGATTGTTTCGCAAAGCGCTGAAACCACTTCCAGCACATCCTGGTCGGCTGAAACGCAGAGCAATATCACATCAATTTGCTCGGTTAATGCTTGCGGGCTGGCAACTGCTTGAACCTGTAATTCAACAGCTAACGCATCGGCTTTGCTGGAGGTGCGATTATAAACGGCTTGCAGGTATCCCGCTTTTGCCAAGTTGCGTGCCATGCCTTGGCCCATGCTGCCTAAACCGATCAAGCCTGTCCGCATGGGGCGTGCTCCGGGTTGAGTAATAAATAATGTTTTCATCACTTAACCGGTCTACAAAGCGCCTTGCTCATGCAAGAAAGCGGCAATATTTTCGGCTAACCTTTGATAACCCTGATCATTTGGATGTACGGTGTCCGATTTTAAATCATTGCTAGATAGTATCGTTGGTATGGTTTCAAGGTCGACCGCTACATGCTCGGATTGGGCCAGTTCGGCATAGATTTCGGCGCTACGTAATAAAATCAATCCAATCTTAGGTACGCCCAGCATCATTACCGAAATGTTGCGTTGTTTGGCTTCCGCAATCATGGCCTTAAGGTTTTCGCGGGTTTCCTCGGGCTTGATTTGCCGCAAAATGTCGTTCCCACCGTGAATCAAAATCAATAAATTCGGTTGGTATTCATCCAGTAATTCCGGCAAGCGTTGCCGGCCCTCGCTACTGATTTCGCCCGGTACACCTGCATTAATGACTTCGCGGCCGGTTAATGTCGTCAGTATATTGGGATAATCATGATCCGTCGAAGCGCCGGTACCATAGGTCAAGCTATCGCCGAAGGCCAGAATGGCCGCATCATCCGGTAATTTACTCAGCATGGGCGGTTCCTTGTTGCATGCCATTAAACTCAGTAGTGTTAAACCGATAATCCATTTTTTCATATTTTGAGCTCCTTGTTGATCAAACCGCATGTTAGGCCATCGCGTCGCTATTACTTTTCCAAATAAGTATAGGCGTTTAATCCGGCTAATAATTCCTGCTCGAAGGCTTGTTTTTGCGCGGCACTGAGAGCGGTGTTATCGAGCTTGTGCCGATAGGCGACTTTTAAGGCAGAGGTATTGATATGCACGTAGTCCAGCAATTCGCTGACGTTTTCGCCTTCCATGAATTCGCCAAAACGGTAGCCGTCGCCGTCCACTTCGATGTTAATGGAATGGGTGTCGCCAAACAAGTTATGCATGTCACCGAGAATTTCCTGATAGGCGCCGACCATGAAAAAACCGATCAGATACTCCTCGTTATCGGTAATGGCATGCAGAGGTAAGGTATTACTGATATTTTGATGATCCACATATTGGTCGATGCGGCCGTCGGAATCGCAGGTCAGATCCTGCAATACCGCGCGGCGGGTGGGCTGTTGTTCCAGGCGATGAATCGGCAGGATAGGAAAAATCTGTTCTATGCCCCAGATATCCGGCATGGATTGAAACAGGGAAAAATTGCAGAACACTTTATCGGCCAGCTTTTCGTCCAGTTCCCGCAGAATTTCGCGGTGCTGATGATTATGCGGATTCAGGTTGTTTTGAATTTGCTGGCACAAGCTGACATAGTTTTTTTCAGTTTCCGCCAGTTCAGGCAACGACAAATCGCCCTGCACAAAACGCGCCCGTGCTTCCGCCATATCGAATTGGGCGTTATGGTAGGCCTCGCTGATATTGTTGAAAACAGCGATTGGTACATTATCGGCGCCTTGCAGACTTTCCACCTCGGTGACGTTGGTAATCAATACAGCATGGTGGGCGGTGATGGCCCGGCCGGATTCGGTAATGATATGCGGTTGCGGCAGGTTGTGCTCGCGACTGGCTTCCGCAAAACTGCGCACGATGTTCTCGGCGTATTCGTTCATGCTGTAATTGATCGAGCATTCCCGGCGCGAGCCGCTGCCATCGTAATCCACTCCCAGGCCGCCACCGGCGTCTACGGTGGTGATATTGGCGCCAAGCTTATGCAGTTGTAGGTAAAATTGCCCTGCTTCTTTGAGCGCCAGTTTGATGTCATGGATATTGGCGATTTGCGAGCCCATGTGAAAATGCATTAGCTGCAAGCAATCCAGCATGGATTTTTCCCGCAAACCGGCTATCAGTTGCAATACTTCGCTGGCATGCAGGCCGAATTTGGATTTTTCCCCACCGCTGTTTTGCCATTTGCCTGCGCTGATGGTAGATAAGCGTACCCTCAAGCCGATCAAGGGGCGCACGTTTAGCTTGGCTGCTTCCGCAATGATCAGTGCCAATTCAGAGGGCTTTTCGATAACTATGAATACCGACAAACCCATCAGTTGCCCCATTAAGGCCATGCGGATATACAGCCTGTCCTTGTAACCGTTGCAAACGATGGTGCCGCCGGGCTTAGCCAGACCCAGAATCGCCAGCAACTCCGGCTTACTGCCGGCTTCCAGGCCGATGTGTTCGGCGGAGACGATGCTTTCGACCACATTGCCTTGTTGATTGACTTTAATCGGATATACCGGAGTGTAATGGCCGCTGTAATCATGGGCTAGTCTGGCCTGATCGAAGGCCTGTTGTAGTCGGCGAATGCGATCGGGCAAAATATCGGTAAACCGTACCAGAACCGGAAAGTGTAAGCCTTTGTTTTGCAAGGCCTTGGCAATATCATGCAAATCGATCTCGGTGGTACAGTCGGTTTGCGGCTTGACACTGACATGGCCCTGCTCGTTAATGGAAAAATAACCGCTTCCCCATTGTCGGATAGCATAAAGCTGTTTGGATTGTTCAATCGACCATGATGGTGTTTGCACGCACGCTCCTAAAGGACTGTCATAAAGGTGCGGAAATTCTAAAGTATAATGGCGACGCTTATATGACTTTTTACAGGACTTTCATCATGCTCGACGATCAATGGTTCAGCGAAGCGCAAATTGCCTCCGGTACCGGCTTTTCTTTAAAAATCACTCGCAAGCTGCACGAGGAGCAATCCGAGTTTCAATTTCTGGAAATTTACGAGACCGAGCAGTTTGGCAACCTCATGGTAATCGATGGCTGTACCATGGTGTCTACCCGCGACAACTTCTTCTATCACGAGATGATGAGTCACCCGGTGTTGTATACTCACCCTAATCCGAAAAAGGTCTGGATCATCGGCGGCGGCGATTGCGGGACCCTGCGGGAAGTTCTGAAACATCCGCATGTTGAGCAAGCGGTACAAATCGATATCGACGAACGGGTGACCCGGTTGGCCGAGATTTATTTTCCGGAATTATGCGAGTCCAATAACGATCCGCGTGCCGATTTGAAATTTATCGACGGTATCAAATGGGTGAAAGATGCGCCGCCCAATAGTGTCGATATCATTATTGTTGACAGTACCGACCCGGTCGGTCCGGCGGAAGGCTTGTTTAGCGCCGACTTTTATAAAGACTGTTTTAATTGTCTGACCGAAAACGGCATTGTGGTACAGCAAAGCGAATCGGCGCTGTTGCACATGAAAATTCTGAAGGAAATGCGCGACGAGATGCTGGCAGGCGGTTTCACGCACCTGCAAACCGTGTTTTTTCCACAATGTATTTATCCTTCAGGCTGGTGGAGTGCTACGATGGCCGGCAAAAGGGCACTTTCCGCATTTCGTGAGCAAGATGCGTCCGATAAAAGTTTTGATACGGTTTATTACAATAGCGATATACATAAAGCCAGTTTGGCAATGCCGGAGTTTTTTAAGAAGGCCTTTGCATAACAGGTATATAGAATAATCCGGCGCATCAGTCGGATTATCGTCTGGCAGTGCTGACAGTTTTGTCAGTACTGGTCACGATTGGCAGTCGTCAGAATGCTCAACATGGATCATTTTATCGAACCGTATTCGCCAAGTTTGGCGTTGATGGTGCGGCATATACTAAGAAAATTATGTAGCCGCATAATTAATCATTTAAAAACAGGCTGTTATGGAATGTCTGTTAAACTATGGGACTTACTAAGCTTTGAAGTAAATAAATCGCTAAGTACAATTGACGGATATGGCACGTTAATCGCTTTACTCAATTGGTCAGCAGGTAGTTATTTGGTTTGTTAACCACCTGATGCGATTAATAATAATGAAAAAATAGGTATAGGTAATGATAAAGATCAAAGCTTTCAATGTTGTATTAACGGCGGCCGCATTTGCGGCGTTGTTCCTATTGTTACCCGCTGAAAAAGACGATGCAGGCGCTACCGAGCAAAAGCCTCAGGCATACTCAACTCAAAAAGGCGTTACGCAGAAAGCGAATCAGCAAACAATCAGAGGACATTTTTTACGCTCGGCTTGAGAAAATTTAGTGTAAGAGAGGGAATCCGCAGCGACAAAGACACATCCAAGTAGATAGAACTTCAAACCCTATGGGCTGGATTTGATGTTAATTTTCATTAACAGCCTGTAGGTTATTTGACCGCCCGAATCAATTTAATCATGTCGCTACTGTTAGGGTCGATGAAAATGCTGCGAAACTGACAGGCTTGAACATTTTTCACGGTTTGCCGGTTAATGTTGGCACCGACCAAGCGGACTATTAGCGGATTTAGCAAATTCATCAATGCAGCCATGAATTTATTAGAGCTGAGCACATGTTCAAGCAATAATAATTGACCGCCCGGTTTTAATACCCGATAAATTTCTTTTAGGCCTTTTCTGGGCTGAGGTACCGAACAAAACACGAAGCTGGCCACTACAGTATCGAAGCTGTTATCCGCATAGCAAAGTGATTGCACATCGATTAAATCCAAATGGACGTCCAGCTGTTTGCGTTCGCGTTTCTTGTCCGCCTGTTCCAGCATTTTTGGGCTAAAGTCTATCGCTGTGATGCGAGCCTGGGGTGGATAAAAACTAAAGTTTTTCCCGGTACCCACCCCTACTTCCAGAATGTGTTGGCCTTCCGCCATGGCCCAAAGTTTTTTGCGTAAACGGCGAAAAATCAGGCCTTCCAGAAAACCTTCCAGACCATCGAACCAGGGCGCCAACCTATCGTAGCGTTTGCGAATTTTGTCGCCGTTAACCGACACGCTTATATTTCCAGTTGCTGGATGCCGTCTAAAAACCATTTGGATTGTTTGCTATTGATGGGCTTAATGAAATGCCACACTTCCCGCACTTGTTCGGTATCGCTTTCATCTTCCCGCATGATGCAATCGAACAACACCACGGCTTCCAATTCATTGCCCGCTTCGCGAATTTCCAGCAATTCCGGCATGACTTTTAACACTTCGGTTTTGTTACTGGCACCGGACGCTTTTAACTGATCCTGGATTTCCGCGAAGACTTTATCGGTGGTCAGGCCGCGAATAGCGGCGAGATCGGCGCTGTCCCACGCGGATTGTAAATAACGAAATGCACTTTCGGCGCCGGCTAAAAATGCGGCTTGATCGAAATCGGCAGGCACATCGAAAGCAGGCGCATTAAAACCGGCAGCGTTTGCGGAGGCATTTTTTCCGAACAACAGGTCGGTATTAAAGCCGGTTTTACTTGAGTCTTCAGTCGGGGGACTGTTGAAACCGGTAGCGCGATTTTGGTCGGAATTACTGTTCCTACCGTAAGCAGTGTCGGCTGAAGGTTGAGACTGGCGGGCTTTGGAAGCGAACAAGCGCATCAGCAAATAGGCGATGCCGGCAAATACCAAGATATCCATAAAATTGATGTTTTCAAAGGCGCCGCCAAAAAACAGCGAGCCCAGCAAACCGCCGAGTGCCAATCCGCCCAGCATACCCATTAATCCGCCTCGACCGGCCCAGCTTTGCCGAGCGGCTTGGTTTTTAGCGGCCGCTTGTTGCTGGCTGGCGGAACGGACTGGCTGGCTGGCGGCTGGCGATGTTGAACGTTTATAAGGCGCGCTAAAGTTTGGCCTGCTGCCGAACGAACCGCCGCCGCCAAAACGTTTGGCCTGAGCTTCCTGGATACCCGCCATCAGCAAGGTCAAGGTGAAAAAGATAGAAGCCAGAATACGGAGTTTTGTGTTCATAATGTTTGTTGCCTGGTTAAGAAAACGTAAAACGATTAGTTAGGGCACTAACAGTAATTTCAAGTAGAATAGCCTTTCGTTGTTATCACTACAATACTGCAGAGTATTTAAACTCATACCGAGACATCCTGAATCCCGTAATGGTTGCACTGATTCGTCAATTTTTAGTCCTGATACTAGTGTTACTGCAATTTGCAGCGCCGCTGGTGCATGCGCACATTGGCGAATCCAACGCTGTTCAGGGCTTGCACCTGCATGAGTTTGAAAATCTGCATTTGCAACAAACCGGGACCTTTGCTCAAGCAACGCTCGATCATATCAGTTGTGTGCAGTCGGTCATTGTAGAGCTCGGTTCGGCGGTTAAGCTGCAATCGTCCGCTGATGAGTTTATTGCAAATTGTTATCCGCACAGCGATAGCCTGGGTTTAGTAGCTCAACCATTGCTGAAAGTGATTAACTTTTCGCCTCACGAGGCAGGAAACCTGATTGAGCCTGCATACAAGCAACACCCCTGCCGCGCCCCTCCCGTCTAATTTTCTTTTGGTATCAATCCGATACCGCCGTTTTATTTGACCGTTAAACGGTCTTATCCCCCGTTTTCTTATTGTTTTGGAGTTCAATATGACAGTCTCAGGTCATATTACGTATTGTCTACCCATGGTTTGGCTAGCGGTTTTTCCTTGCCGGGCAGAGAATATTTCGCCGCCGAACACGCTTAGTCTGTCCATACCGATTATGGCGGATGAGCAAAAACTATTGGTTGAGCATCTCGACCCGATCGAAATCGATCCGGCGCTGACTCTGCCGCAATTGCTGGAAGAAACCCTGCAGAAATATCCCGATCGCTTGATCAACGAAGCCTTAATGCAACAAGCCGAAGCTTGGCAAATGCGAGGAGATAGCTGGTTCGCCGGTTCCACTGTTCTGGCTATGGATTATGCCGATGATCGGATGGCCAATGACTCTGGCTCCCGCGACGCATCAGCAAATCTAGAGTTTACCGTCTGGCTATGGGGGCAGCGGGATGCAGCCCAACAGCTGGCCTACGAATCGCATCAATCGGCCAGCAAGCAATCGGTTGCCGTTCGATTGGAAGTGGCCAAATTATTGCGTGAAGCCTTATGGACCATGGCCTTGGCGGAAAACCGCCTGCAGCAGGCGCAAATCAATCTGGATATTTCCGCGCAGTTGTTGCGTAAAGTTGAACGGCGGGTAGAGCTGGGTGACTTACCCCGCGCGGATTTATTACTGGCGGAAAGTGAACATTTGCAGAATAAAACCCTTTTAGCTCAAGCCGAAGCCGAAGTCATGCATAGCCGCAAGAGCTACGCCAGTCTGACTCAAACGACCCGTTTGCCGGCAACTTACTTGGAGCAGCAGAGCAATCTGCAAGCCATTCAGCCTGACCATCCCTTTCTGGCTGCCATTAATGCCTTGATAGCCAAACAACAAGCGTCGGTAGAGTGGGCGAAAACCACTGATACGGTCAACCAACCCAAAGTGTTCCTCGGCGGTAAAACCAGCCGTAGCCAGCGCGGCGCGGAAGACATGCAAAGCGCCAGCGTCGGGGTGCTCATTCCTTTTGGGCACAGTACTTACGATGCCCCTGAAATCGCGGCGGCCAACTTGGAACTTAATCATGTGATGGCGCAACGGGAACATCTGCTCAGGCAATTGGAAAAAGGCTTGCACGAAGCCGAGCATGCCTTGGAAGTGACAAAGGCGGAACTGGCCATTGCCCGGCAAATGAAGGACATTGCCGAGCAGCATTTCAAAATGATGCAAATCAGTTTTGAAGCTGGGGAAATCAACTTGCTGGACTTGTTGAAAGTACAGGCCCGCAGCTTGGAAGCAGTTCGCAATGCCAACGAGCAGGAAGTGAAACTACAACGCAACATAGCCTTATATAACCAGGCAGTCGGAGTCATGCCATGAGAACAGTCATTTTCAGCTTGTTGATTTGCTGCGCATTCAGGGTTGTTGCGCAAGATATGCAAATCCAGATTAGTGCCGAACAAATCGATAACCTGGCTATTAAGATAGGGTCGTTGCAGCCGAGCCAGCATTTGTCGGTATTTTATGCGCCGGCTCGGGTAACGGTACCCGTCAACCGTGACCTATTGCTGACGGCTTCGCAACCCGGTTTACTGACCCAATTACAAGCCAATATGGGAGATAGAGTGCAAAAAGGCCAGATTCTGGGGCAGATGCATAGTCCAGAGCTGGTGGCTTTGCAGCAGCAATATTTGACGGCACGTAGTAATTTACATTTGGTGAGTCTGGAGCAGCGGCGGGACAAAACCCTGCTTGCGGAAGGTGTGATAGCCGAGCGGCGCTGGCAGGAAACCCTGGCCATGCTTAGCAGTAAAGCTGCGCTTGCGGATGAAGCCAAACAGCTTTTATTGATGGCGGGTATGACGGACACGGAAATAGATAAGCTGGACAAAACCCATAAACTCAACAGTCTGTTGAGCCTGCGGGCACCCATCGATGGTGTGATTTTAGAACGCATGGCAACCTTGGGGTCGCGACTGGCCATACAGGAGGCCATTTACCGGATTGGGGATCTGTCGGAGCTGTGGTTAGAGATTAATATTCCGCAGGAGCGTATGGATAGCTTGCATATCGGCGATTGGGTGCAGGACGAAACCGGCAAGGTACGTGCCAAAATCACCCTTATAGGACAAAGTGTGAACAGGGATAACCAAACCGTGTTGGCTCGCGCGGTGATAGAGGGGAAAGTGGAGCTGCTACGGGTTGGGCAAAATCTTAGCGTACAAATCATGCAGGGCGATAAGCAGACGGGATTTAAAGTGCCGAACACCGCCATTGCCCAATATAGCGGCAAAAGCTATGTGTTTGTGCGTAATGCGGATGGCTTTACGGTGACCGAAGTCAAGGTATTAGGCCGCCAGGATGCGGATTCATTGATTAGCGGACCATTGGCCGGGCAAGAGCAGATTGCGGTGCGAGGTGCGGTGGCATTAAAAGCCAATTGGTTGGGCATGGGTGGAGACGAATAATGAGTTCACTTATTCGCTTTGCGCTATCGCAACGCCTGATGATGTGCCTGTTAGTGGTATTACTGGCGGGTAGCGGTTATTACGCCTTTAAATACATCCCTATCGATGCTTTCCCGGAAGTCTCGCCGACACAAGTCAAAATCATTGTCAAAGCCAACGGCATGACCCCGGAAGAAGTGGAAACCCGTATTACCGCGCCGATTGAAGTGGAGTTATTGGGTATTCCGCATCAGACCATGTTGCGTTCATTGGCCAAATACGCCATTACCGACATCACCCTGGATTTTGAGGAAGGCACCGATATCTACTGGGCCAGACAGCAGGTGGCCGAACGCTTGAACGGCATGTGGAGTAATTTACCGCCGGGGGTGCAGGGCGGTATCGCACCGATGACCACACCCTTGGGCGAAATGTTCATGTTTGCCATCGAAGGCGGCGATTTGAGTCTGATGGAGCGCCGCACCCTGCTGGATTGGGTGTTGCGACCTGCCCTGCGCACCGTGCCGGGCGTAGCGGATGTCAATGCCTTGGGTGGATTGGTGCGAAGTTTCGAAGTGGTTCCAAACAACATGCGCATGGCTTCGCGCAATATCAATATGAACCAGTTGACGGCGGCATTGCAATCCAATAACCGTAACGATGGCGCAGGCCGTTTGACCGAAGGCGAGGAAGCGCTGATTGTGCGCGCCGAAGGGCGAATCAAAACCGAACAGGATGTCCGGGCCATTGTGATTGCCCAAAACAACGGCCAGCCGATACGGGTAGACGATGTGGCCGAGGTGCGCATCGGTGCGTTGACACGCTACGGCGCCGTCAGCAAAGACGGCCTGGGTGAAGCCGTGACCGGAGTGATCTTGAGTTTGCGTGGCGCCAATGCCCGGCAAACGGTGGAACATATCGAAGCCAAATTGGCGGACATGCAAGCTACCTTGCCGGAGGGTGTGAAAGTCAATGTGTTCTACAACCGGGGGGTTTTGGTTGGCAAGGCTGTGCATACCGTGACCAAAGCCTTGATGGAAGCTATCGTCCTGGTCGTGGTTTTACTGATTCTGTTTTTAGGCGATTTGCGGGCCGCGTTGACGGTGGCATTGGCTTTACCGATGGCAGCACTGGTGACTTTCATTCTGATGAAGGCATTCGGGATGTCGGCTAATTTGATGAGCCTGGGGGGCTTGGCGATAGCCATCGGTATGCTGGTGGACGGTGCGGTAGTGGTGGTGGAAAACATTATTACCCAGCTGGCCGATCATGAAAAAGCCGAGCGCCTGCCCCGATTGCACATGATTTACCGTGCCACTCGGGAAGTCGCGGCGCCGGTTACGTCCGGCATATTGATCATCATCATCGTATTTTTGCCCTTGCTGACACTGCAGGGGCTGGAAGGCAAATTATTCGGTCCTGTCGCCATGACCATTGTGTTTGCCTTAAGCGGTTCGTTGATTTTGTCCCTGACCGTGATCCCGGTGTTGGCTTCTTTTTTGCTTACCCATGTTTCGCACGAAGAACCCTGGCTGCCGCGGCATTTGCAACGTTTATACGAGCCGTTATTAGTCTGGTGCATGGACAACAGTAAGAAAATTTTTATAACGGCGGGTGGCTTATTGGTGTTGACGGTTATAGTGTTTACCCGAATCGGCAGTACTTTTATGCCGACCATGGACGAAGGCGACATTATCGTGCAACTGGAAAAATTGCCGTCTATCACCTTGCAGGATTCGGTTAAGTTGGACATACAAGTGCAAAAAAACATTCTCGAACACATCCCGGAAGTCGAGACCGTGGTTTCGCGGGTGGGTACCGACGAATTGGGGTTGGACCCCATGGGCCTGAATGAAACCGATACCTTTTTGGTGCTTAAACCCAAGGACGAATGGCAGGCAGCCAGCAAAGAGGATTTGATCGAATCCATACGCCGGATCATGTCGCATACCCCGGGGATTGCTTTCGGTTTCACGCAGCCGATAGAAATGCGGGTATCGGAAATGTTGACAGGCACTCGCGGTGACGTGGCAATCAAATTATTCGGCACCGATTTGGATATGCTGAATCTCAAAGGCGAAGAAATCGAAGCGCTCTTGCATACCATCCATGGTGCTAGTGATGTATTCATGCGTAAAAACGAAGGCATGCAATTTTTGCAATTGAGCATAGATCGGCAAGCGGCCGGCCGGTTCGGCTTGGATGCGGACAGCATCGAAAACATGCTGCGGGCGCAGATAGAAGGTGTACAGCTGGGTATCGTGCAGGAAGGCATAAAACGTACTCCGCTGCTGTTGAGAGGCGATAGCAACACGGCTAATTTCGCCAATTTGCAAATCACCCTGCCAGGTGGTGATCATGTTCCGATCACCGCACTGGCGAAAATACAGCAAGTCGAAGGCGTGGTGTCCATAGGCCGGGAAAAAGGCCAGCGATTCGTAGTGATCCGCAGCAATGTGGAAGGGCGCGATTTGGTAGGTTTTGTTGAAGAGGCGCGTAAACTGGTAGCCGAAAAAGTGTCTTTACCCACCGGATACCGGGTTGAATTCGGCGGGCAGTTTGAAAATCAACAGCGTGCCGCGGCCAGATTATCGTTGGTGATTCCGGTTTCGTTGGGCCTGATATTTTTGTTGTTGTTTACTACTTTCGGCTCGGTTAGACAGGCTGTTTTAGTGTTGGCCAACATTCCCATGGCCATGATAGGCGGCGTGTTTGCGTTGTGGGCCTCGGGGGAATATTTATCCGTGCCGGCCTCGGTGGGTTTTATTGCGTTGTTGGGTATTGCGGTATTAAACGGTGTGGTGATGGTGAGCTATTTTAATCAGCTGTGCGCCACCGGCATGGCCGTATCCAAGGTGGTAATCGTCGGTTCGGCGCGGCGGTTACGGCCGGTATTGATGACCGCCAGTATCGCGGCTTTCGGTTTAATTCCATTGTTGTTCGCCTCCGGGCCCGGCTCTGAAATACAGCGGCCATTGGCTATTGTGGTAACCGGCGGACTGGTTTCATCGACGTTTTTAACCTTAATTTTATTGCCTATCCTGTATCAATTATTCGGGCAGGTTCGGGAGCAAGCCGCATGACGCACGAAGCTTATCTGATAACCATCAATGTCTCTCCGGCACTAGAAGAGGCCATGGTCGACTGCCTCTTAACTTTTGAAACGGCACAGGGGTTTTCAAGTTTTCCGATTAATGCGCACGACCACCGCAATCAGGGCCTATCGATTGCGGAACAAGTAACCGGCCGCCAGCGCAAAATTCGTTTTCAGATGTATATCGATAAAGAGGATGTCTCCGCATTTTTATCCAAAATAAAAGCAAACTTTGCCGGTACCGGGCTGCATTACTGGGTGGTGCCGGTACAGGAGCATGGCGAAATTTAGTCAAATCTTAAGCAGATTTTAAGTTTGAATGCTATGCTTTTCGAGGTGCCGTAATTTTTAGTTTTTGGTTGCGGGGAGTTATGTTTCTGCAGACATCCGATATGAATATTTTTTTAAGACGAATTCCTGCTAATACTCAGCATGCCGAAATATCCGAATTTGTCAGCCCTGCTCTGAAAACAGGCTTATTTAATAAAAGCGGGCAGATATTGAATATTGAAATTTTGGCTTTGCGGGATTCCCGGCTCGATTCGGTCGAATATCACGGTTTGGTGACTTTGGATTCAGAGTGGAGCGTTAAACGCGCTGTGAAGAATCTGAAAAATCGGCGGTTGAACGGGCGTTATGTATTGGTTAGACCGTATTATCATCGCAGTTGGAACAATGACCATCGCCAACAGCAAAAGCATACCGACGACGCCGGCTTTTTAGAAAAGCGCCATGGTGATAGGCGTCGAGGTAAACATTTGGAAGTCATAAAAAACGTTTCCGATCAATTCAGTTCCAAGGACGAATTTTGCAACGCGCTGCATCACCAGCAATTTCAGGTGACATTTATTGTGCCTGCTGAAATCGAGATGGCCGTGGCTGAATGTTTGGTAGGCTTTGAGATTGAACACACCGACGCTTTGGGTGAGTTGGACTCGCCCGACCACCGCATTACCCGCTTTATGACCGAACTGGAAGGGCCGGAGAAAAAATCGCGCCGGTTTCAGTTTTTTGCCAGTAAATTGGTGATTGCCGAGGTTTTGGAAAAGATCAAAAGCCAATTTTCCAGTAAGAGCGTTTATTATTGGATAACCCCTGTCATTGAGTTTGGGATTATTTGAATCGGCGAACATAAATATTTACGATGATCATTTTCCTGAGACGGATACCCGCCACCACTCAACTCAGCGATCTGTTGGAATTTATCAAGCCTGCAATAAAGGGTGGGCTTTTTAGAACGCCGGGTAGAATTTTAGATGTGTCGATTCTTGAATTGCAAGATAAGCGTTTTAGAGCACTGGAGTTTCACGGCTTGATTACCGTGGAGCCCGATGCGGTGGCCGTAAGAGCCATTAAACGCCTGAAAGGACAACGTTTTAAGGGTAAGTTGGTTGTTGTCAGGCAATACGTGCAAAGAGACTGGCACAACGATCCGCGCCAAAATCATAAAATAACCGTTACCCAACATTTGTCGGATCGACGCAAGGTCTGTCGCCGCCGCGGCAAGGATCTTGAGCTGGTGCGCGATATTTCCGAAAATTTTAGTAGTAGCGGGGACTTTGTCCGTAAAAATATTTAAAATTCTTCCGACTTAAAATGCTCGGTACGGGAAGCCTGCTAAAGTCCGATTTTAAATTTATCGATTCGCTTTGACTATGCCTAGTTTTTGCATGCGGTAGCGCAGGGTGCTGGGTTTCAGGTCGAGTCTAGTCGCCGCCCCGTTGGGGCCTTCAATAACCCAGCGGGTTTGCTCGAGCACGCCGAGAATGTGTTCGCGTGCTATCGAATCGAGACTGGAATTGCTGCTTTGAGCGGATTTTAGCGCGGTCTGGTCAGTACCGGCCGGAAACTGGTCCGGGTCGATTTCCAGGGTCGGCCCATCGGCGAGGATGATGGCACGCTCTATGATGTTTTCCAGTTCGCGGATATTGCCAGGCCAGTGGTAATCTTGCAAACGTTGCAAGGATTTAGCGCTGATAGCTATTATTTTCTTGCCGATTTTCGGCGCGAATTTGCCGATCAGAAACTCCACCAGCAAGGGAATATCTTCCAGTCGTTCGCGTAACGGCGGCGTGGTGACGGGGAAGACATTCAGCCGGTAAAATAGGTCCTCGCGGAAGTTTTTTTCCGCAACTTCCCGCAGTAAATTGCGGTTGGTGGCGGTAATCACCCTGACATTCATCTTAATCGAGGTTTGCCCCCCGACCCGCTCGAATTCGCGCTCCTGAATCACCCGCAATAGTTTCACCTGAATATCCGCCGGAATCTCGCCCACTTCATCCAGAAACAAGGTGCCGCCCTCTGCTAATTCGAATCGGCCGATACGTTTATTAACCGCGCCGGTGAAGGCGCCTTTTTCGTGGCCGAACAATTCGCTCTCGATCAAATTAGACGGCAGTGCCGCACAGTTGATTTTGATCAAGGGCCGACTTTTACGCTTGCTGGCGGAATGGATGGCTCGGGCAATCAGTTCCTTGCCTGTGCCGGATTCGCCTTGGATTAAAACCGAGGCGTCCGTCAGCGCGACTCGTTGCACTTGATTTAATAAAGACCGTAGCGCCGGACTGCGGCCGACGATCTCGTCGAAATTATGCGCCGACTTGATTTCCTCCTGCAGGTACTGGTTTTGCGCCTTTAGCCTGGCTTGCTCCTGTTCCATCAACACCCGCTCGGTAATGTCGATAAACATGGTATGCAGGAATTGGCCGCCGGGGTCGACTTTCGACCACCATTGGATCCAGATTGGCCGGCCATTATCCTGGCGGCGTAATTCCAGCACCACTCCTGCGCTGTCGGTACCTTCTTCGACCGAAGCAAAAGCCGCCCGCAGACGGGCTTGAGCTTCGGGCGTATCGGGCACCAGGGAAATTCCCCGTATGTCCGGCACTTGCTTGGGTGAGATGCCCAGGATGCGCAGTGCGGCATGGTTGGCTTGCAGAAAACGGGTATCCCTGTCTTCGTGCACATAGGCGATTGGGGCCTCGTCGAATAGTGTCCGAAAACGTTGTTCACTCAGCCGCAATTGCTCTTCCATGCGCAGCCGGTTCAGTTCGGCGGCAGCCCGAACCGCAAATATTTTGAAGGTATAGAGCAGCCGGGATTGTTCCGGCATGGCTTTTTGATCGAACAGCGCCAGATGGCCGAGAATCCGGCCGTCGTTATCCTGCAGAGGTACGCCCAAGTAACTTTCCACACCCTGTTCTTGCGGGAATTTCTTGCTAAGGTCGGATGGGTAGTGGCACAGGTTACCGCGTAACACGTCCTCGCACGGGGTACCGGGCAGATCCCATTCCTGCTGTTCCAGAAAGCCACCTTCGGTCCAGAAGGCCAGGGATCTTACCCGGGTTTTGGCCTCGGTAAATTCCGCAATAAAACCGTTGGATACGTCGGTGGCCAGGCACAGGTTACGCACCAGCGAACGCAAAAAGTCTTCTCCGGTGGTCTGTACTGTACCTTCGACGACAGTCTGCAATATCGATAATTCCGATGAATCAATAGCTTGCATAAATGACATTGAGCCGGGTGGCGGGCGGCAAAAGTAGCCGGACCTCGGTCGGCATTTTAGCCGTCTACAGCAAAGCAAGCCACCATATTTAGCGGATCCCGCAAATATTAGCGGCTTCGCGTTGTGGGTTCCCGGTGGGGGAACGCCGAACAAAACTTAATATACTGATTTTATTGGGATTTTATAGCTGGCATAACGATTGCTCTATTTCAGCTGTCCCACAGTCATTGCTGTCGGGATAACAACCCCTTTTTTGACTTATTGGAGAACACGCATGACACACCCTAACACTGTCGTATCCACCGCTCTGGCATCCATACTCGCACTCGGCGCTTTAGGTATGCAGGCGGATGCATTTGCAGCCGAAAAGCCAGACCTCGAAAAATGCTACGGCGTCGCCAAAGCCGGTAAAAACGATTGTAAAACGCTTTCTAACGCCTGCGCCGGGCACGCCAGCATGGACAATCAAAAAGATGCCTTTATCGCCCTGCCCGCCGGCACCTGCGAGCGTATCGTCGGCGGCAGTCTGGAAGCCCCGGCCGCCATGTAGCGATTAGTATGGCATTCCTTTCCTTACTTATTTCAAATGAATATTATGAAAAACAGAATTAAATATGCGGCAATTGCAGCCTGCATCGCCGTAGCCCTGCCGGCGGTGGTCAGCGCCGATTCTCGCGATGTCAACGACATGGTTTATACCCTTTCCAATAACCCCGAGCAAAACGAAGTATTGGTTTTTGAGCGCTACAGCAACGGCCATATGGAAGCGGCCGGTAGCTATCCGACGGGTGGCGTCGGCACCGGTGCCGGCCTGGGTAATCAAGGAGCGCTGGCGCTAAGCGACAACAAGCGTTACTTGTTTGCAGTCAATGCGGGCAGTAATGATTTGTCGGTGTTTCGCATCGAGCGGGACGGGCTCAGACTGGTTGACCGGGTTGCGGAAAAGGGCTTAACGCCGGTCAGTGTTACCGCTAGCCATGATCGGGTCTATGTAGTGAATTCAGGCGACGATTCTATCTTCGGTTATGAATTCAATCACCGTACCGGCAAGTTGAAAGCTTTGCCAAAATCCTACCGTAAGCTTAGCGCGGACGGCAGCAGCCCCGCGCAAATCAGCTTTGATCGTGACGCGGAAACCTTGGTGGTAACCGAAAAAGCCACCAATAAGATCACCAGCTTCTCGTTGAATGACGACGGTATTCCCCGCCAGCGACATGTCATCGATTCAGCCGGCGTAACGCCGTTTGGATTTTCCTTCGGCAAACGCGACCGGTTTTTCGTCTCGGAAGCGCAAGCCGGTGCCGTCAATGGCGCCACCGTTTCCGCTTATACGCTCCGGCATGACGGCACGGCCCAATTGATCGATGGCGCCATCGCGGTCGGCCAAACCGCCGCTTGTTGGTTGGTCACCACGCCCAATGGCAAACTGGCCTTTACCGCGGATACCCCTGCTAGTGCGATTTCGGCCTTCGCTATCGACCGTTCCGGGCATTTGTCATTGTTGAACTCGAAGGCGGCTGAAGAAATCAGGCCGACCGATCTGGCCATGGCGCCGGATGGTTCGGTGCTTTACACCCTCAGCGGCGGTGATCAAAGCATAGGGATTTACCGTGTCAATAAAGCCGGTGCCCTTAACAAGTTGGACAGCTTCGATAATCTGCCGGCCGGCGTCACCGGTCTGGTGGTGCGATAGCAATGCATTCGGCCCGAGGCGTTCCGTTCAGGTGGGCTTCAGTTGCAGTGAACGGTATGGCGGAGTGCATACGGGCCGAGACAAGCATTTACAAAGTGTTTTTGGAGATTACCGATGAGAAATTCCAATACCATGATAACCGCCGGTTTGGCTGCGGCGATTGCTTTGGGCATGCAAGCCGAGGCCCTTGCCAACGAAATACCCGGCCGGGAGAAATGTTACGGCATTGTCAAAGCAGGCAAGAGTGATTGCAGAACCGTTTTTACCGCTTGCGCGGGACACGCATTCGCCGACCATCAGACGGATGGTTTTGTCGTCCTGCCGGCGGGTACCCGCGAGCGTATCGTCGGCGGCAGCCTGACAGGTCCCACTGGCAAGTAAACAGAGATGGCTATGATTCAATCGCATCGAAACCCGCAAACCCGTTACACGGACGCTGCCATTCCAGCTTGCGCCGGCGTCGGGTTGCGCTCGCAACACTATCTCGACGCCTTGCACAGTCCGATTAGAACGGGTTGGCTGGAAGTGCACAGCGAAAATTATTTCGGTAAAGGCGGGGCGCCGTTGTCATATTTGGAAGCGATCCGGGCCGATTATCCGCTTAGCCTGCATGGGGTGGGGATGTCGTTGGGTTCTGTGGACGAACTGGACGGTCGGCACCTGCGGCAGCTTAAGGATTTGATTGCGCGGATCGAGCCGGGATTGGTATCGGAGCATTTAGCCTGGAGTTCGTTTGCCGGGCGGTATTTGAACGATCTGGCCCCTGTTCCCTATACGGACACGGCATTGGCGCATGTAGCGGCACGGGTTTCCCGGGTGCAGGATTGTCTGGGCAGGCAAATTCTACTTGAAAATCCTTCCAGTTATCTCGAGTACCGGTTTTCAACTTACCGCGAAACGGAATTCCTCAACCAATTGGCTAAGCAGACCGGTTGCGGTATTTTGCTGGATGTTAACAATGCCTACCTATCCTGCCAAAACCATGGCTGGGATGCCTCGGCCTATTTACATGACATTGATGCGGCGCGGGTGGCGGAAATACATCTGGCGGGCCACAGCCAGAACCCTGCCGGAGAAGGCGGCGTTTTGATCGATACCCACGACGGCCCGGTGTGCGAGGCGGTCTGGCAACTCTACCAAACCGCGATACGGATCATGGGGCGTCGCCCCACCTTGATCGAGTGGGATGCGGATTTACCGGCTTGGCGACTTTTAATTGACGAGGCCGGGCGAGCGGACACTTACCTGAGGCAGGGCTATGCACAGGCTGCGTGATACCCAGCGGGATTTTGCCCGGTTCGTGTTTCGGGAATCCGACCTGGTCCCGGACGACATCGTAGCTAACGGTTTGGCGGTTGAGCAACGAATGGCCATTTACCGCAATAACACTTTGGCCGGACTGACCGAGGCCTTGCGGGAGTTGTATCCGGTCGTCAACCGCTTGGTGGGCGACGATTTTTTCAAACGGCTCGCGTTGGCGTATCTGGATAGCCGGCCGCCAAAATCCGCCTGCCTGCTGCAGTTCGGCGCCGAGTTCGCGGTGCTGATAGCCGAGTTTGCCGATGCCCGAAGCTTGGCGTATTTGCCGGACATCGCCCGACTGGAATGGCTTTTTAACGAGGCTTACCATGCAGAGAATATCTCACCGCTGGCGTTGTCGGACTTGGCGCGCGTCGATCCGGCCGACTATGCCAGACTGGCTTTTAAGTTACATCCGAGCGTCAGGCTGGCGGCATCGCTGTATCCGATAGATCGTATCTGGCTTAGTAATCAGTCCGATTATACCGGCGATGGACTGATCGATCTGAACCAAGGCGGCTGTCGGTTGTTGCTGTTCCGTCCGGAAACGGACGTGATCATGAACCGTGTCGGCGAAGCGCATTTTCAGTGCCTGTCCGCGCTGGCTGCCGGCATCAGTTTGGTGCGCGCGGTCGAAGCCGTCATGACCAATTGGCCCGATTTTGCGGTGGGCGACCTGTTACGGGATGGCTTATCGCAAGGATTGCTGACCGATTTTTACTTTATATAATTTAGGACCTTAGATTATGAACACACTCGGCATCAACTACTATAAACCGCTGAATTGTCCGGCCAACCCGGCAAGTAATCTCAACCGCTTAAGTCCGATCGGCGATTTATTGCTGCGCGGGTGGGTGGCTTATGCCTTCTGGATCTCCGGTTTACTCAAGCTGCGGAATTGGGACAGTACTTTGTACTTGTTCGAGTATGAATACGCCGTGCCCTTTCTGCCGCCGGAAATAGCGGCGCTTATGGCGACGGCCATCGAACTGTGCGGGACGGTATTGTTGGCGGTGGGCTTGTTCGGACGCGGTGCGGCGGTATTACTGTTTCTGTTTAACATCGTCGCGGTAATTTCCTACCCGGAATTGGGCGCAGCAGGTATCGAGCAGCATAAAGTCTGGGGCGTGATGTTAATGGTTTGCGCGCTGCATGGTCCCGGTAAGTGTTCGATTGATGCCTGGCTTAAACAGGGCTGTTTTGCGGCTGCGGATTAAGTATATTGGTCGGGCAATCAATCCGGTTCGGTTAAGCCATGCCTGCAGCTGACGTTTTCAGGCCTTTACAAGGTCGTGTGGCCCTAGTGCTGGCCGCCACTACGCCCGAAGCGTCGACGGCGGCCGAGGCCTTGGCCGCCGCTGGGGCCAAAGTGCTGTTGAATTATTTATACCGGCGGCAGGAGGCGGAACGACTGGCTGAGCGCATCCGTCGGCGACAGGGCCAAGCCATGATCTTTCAGGCCGATGTAAGCCAAACCGGCCAATTAATAAGCATGTGTGACGTGTTAGCGGCCTATTGGGGAAGTCTGGATATCCTGGTCGACGATTCCGGTTTTCAGGCAGAGTCGGTGTTGGCGGTAATCGGCCCTGAGCGCGCGAGCGCGGTGGCCTGTTTCGACTGTGTCGGTGTGTTTCGCTATTTAGCCGGATTAGCGGGTTGCCGGGACGATGAAGCCGATCCAACCTGAACGGTTTTCACTGAGGCCCAAGACTGAGTGAATAAACTAATTGTATAAATGCGCGGAACTTGATTACAAAATCATCATCCGCTGTTAACGTAAACAGCCGGCGCGGAAAAACGCCGGCCTTTCACTTTTATTGCCGAGGAACGCTCAATGAAACCTTATAAAGTGCCAGCGATACTCGCTTCGGAAATTACCCCCAAACAGTTGTTTTACGCCCGCCGCAAGTTTATGCGGAGCGTCGGCGGAGCGACCTTGGCGGCTCTGCTGCCGCAAGCCTTGTGGGCCGCCAGTCCGTTCAGCGATATTAAAAAGTCAACCTTCAGCGCTACGGAAGAATTAACTCCGCTGAAAGCCATCACCTCGTACAACAACTTCTACGAATTCGGCACCGGCAAGGAAGATCCGGCCGCTCGCGCCGGCAGCTTGAAAACCAGGCCCTGGACGATAAGCGTCGAAGGCGAAGCGAACAAGCCCAAAGTGTTCGATATTGACGAGATTTTAAAAATGGCGCCGTTGGAAGAACGCATCTACCGGCTGCGTTGCGTGGAAGCCTGGTCGATGGTGGTGCCGTGGGTGGGTTTTCCGCTGGCGGAGCTGCTCAAGCGGGTGGAGCCCACCGGTAACGCCAAATATGTCGAATTCGTCAGCCTGTATGATCCGGGCCAAATGCCGGGGCAAAAATCCTCTGTGCTGGACTGGCCGTACCGGGAAGGCTTGCGCATGGACGAAGCTATGCATCCCTTGACTTTATTGACACTGGGTTTGTACGGCGAAGTGTTGCCCAATCAAAACGGCGCGCCTGTCCGGGTAGTGATGCCGTGGAAATACGGTTTCAAAAGCGCCAAATCCATCGTCGCCATACGTTTGATGGAAAAACAGCCCACCACCAGCTGGATGAAAGCAGGCCCCAATGAATACGGCTTTTACGCTAACGTGAATCCGGAAGTGGATCACCCGCGTTGGAGTCAGGCCAAGGAACGGCGCATCGGCGAGTTTTTAAAGCGCAAAACCTTGATGTTCAACGGTTACGCCGAAGAAGTGGCGTCGCTGTATGCCGGCATGGATTTACAAAGATATTTTTAGGCATGCCGACCAAAAATCTCAGCAATAAAACCATGGGCCGGATCAAGCTTGCAGCATTTATGCTGGCCTTGATCCCGTTATTCAAGCTCTGTTTTAGTGCTTATTTGGATAAGCTGGGCGCCAATCCCATTGAAAAAATCAGCCACATCACGGGTTACTGGACGCTGACTTTTTTACTGATTACCCTGACCCCAACCCCGCTCAGGCGTCTGTCGGGCTGGGCGTGGCCGGTACGTTTGCGGCGTATGCTGGGCTTGTTCGCGTTCTTTTACGGTTGCCTGCACTTTTTAACCTATCTGGTGTTGGACCAGTTTTTCGACTGGGACAGCATTGTCAAGGACATCGTCAAGCGGCCCTATATTACCGTGGGTTTTCCGGCTTTTGTGATGATGATCCCGCTGGCCGTCACCTCTACCGATAACATGATCCGCCGGCTGGGCGGCAAATACTGGCGCATGTTGCATACCCTGATATATCCCAGCGCCATTGGCGGTGTGGTGCATTATTGGTGGCTGGTCAAAAAAGATCTCACCAATCCCATTATCTTTGCGGCGCTACTAGGCGTACTGCTGGCTATCCGGGTGGTTTACCGGTTGCGGACTATTACGTTATTTTTAAGCTAAATAGGACGCCCAATCACTTTTTTCCAAAAAGGAAACTCATCAACACAAAGCAAGCTATCCCTTACAGGTGAAAAAAGGGCGTATTCCGTTGATAGTCTTATAAAACTTAGAATCCATTGCGTGGGCATTGGCGTTATTTACTTGCAACCGGGGTTTCATTCGTACATTACTTTTTAAGAACTTATGATTCGACGCCAGTACCGTCTAAAATAGTAGTCACGGCGAGCAACGGTAAACTTGAAGCCGGATTAATCGTTTTTTGGCCTAAACGATGCGGAAACTCTTGAGGCCGTATTTTTGAGACTACTTAAAATTAAGCGTCCATCCTATGAAAAAACTTGAGAAGGCTCAGCCGTTCAGCTGTTCTACCGGATTGACCGTCGAATACAGCACGCTGTCGAGCGAGGAGCAGGAAAAAATCCTGCATCTTCAGCAGGCTATTCTCGAGTCGGTAGCGCGCGGCGCCGATCATATGGAAGTCATCAATCAGGTCTGTCGGCTGGAAGAACAACTCCTGCCAAACGCAGTCGGCTCGGTCATGCTGATGGATGATGCTTATGAATTTCTAAATGTCTACGCCGCACCTAGTATCCCCTCCGAAGGTGTGGCCCAGCTGAATGGCTTGCGGCCGGGGCCGGGCGGCGGGTCGTGCGGTAATGTTATCTATCGGCAAGAAGCGCAGTTTGTTAGCAATACCTTCACCGATCCGCGCTGGCGGGACCTAAGGAATTTGGCCTACAATTTCAATCTTTGTGCTTGCTGGTCGGTGCCGATTTACTCTGGAGAGCGCAAAGTGGTGGGCACGTTCGCACTGTCTAGTTTTGAATATCGCTCCCCCAGCCCATTCCATCGCAAACTTCTTGAAATCGGTTCTTCGATTATCGGCATCGTGCTTGAACGCAACAAGTCGCAAGAGTCGCTTCGCCTGTTCCAGAAGGTTTTCGAGGGCAGCGAAGAAGGTATCATGATCACGGATCCCAATAAGGCCATCCTGTTGGTAAATCCGGCGTTCACTAAAGTGACGGGTTATACCATCGACGAACTCTTGGGTGAGACGCCCAAAAAACTGGCTTCAGGGCATCACGATAGGGGGTTTTATGCGGCAATGTGGAGCAGCATAAACCTTTTTGGCCATTGGCATGGCGAAATTTGGAACCGCCGTAAAACCGGTGAGGTTTTTCCAGAATGGCTGGCTATCTCCGCCGTCAACGACCTGACAGACAATACGACGCACTACATCGGCATTTTTAGCGACATCAGCGAACGCAAAAATGCCGAGGCGCAGATTCGCCACCTGTCGTCCCACGACCTATTGACAGGGTTACCTAATCGCATGTTGCTTAAGGACAGATTGGAAAATGCGATAGCTTTTGCGGCGGGCGGGCACTGTAAAGTCGCGCTGCTTAGTCTTGATCTCGATCAATTCAAGATGCTGAACGATTCGTTGGGGCATGCCGCCGGTGATGATTTGTTGCGTTGCGTGACTTCCCAGTTGAAAAACTTTGTGCGCGATACCGATACCTTATGCCGTTCCGGAGGAGACGAGTTTTTCATCGCGCTGGCCAATATGCCGGATACCGATTCGATCAGCGCCATAGTCGACGAGATTCTCGAGCAGATCTCCAAACCTTTTTTGCTTGAAGGGCGGCATTTATCGCTGTCCTGTTCCATCGGCATCGCTGTTTACCCTGACGATGGGGGTGATTTCGAGACGCTGATGAAGCTAGCGGACAAGGCCATGTACCAGGCAAAAGACGCCGGCCGTAATACCTACCGGTATTTTACCGAGCAACTTAATAGCGATAGTCTTGAGTTCATGCGCATCACGCATGAGTTGCGCGAGGCGGTGAAGTGCAATCAATTCACTGTGCATTTTCAACCGCAGATCGACCTTGCCACGGGCGATGTAGTGGGTGCCGAAGCTCTGGTTCGTTGGAATCATCCGGTAGAGGGACTAGTCCAGCCTGGACGGTTTATCAATATTGCCGAACAGACCGGCTTAATTGTCGAGATCGGCGAATGGGTACTGCATGAGGCTTGCCGACAGGCCGCGGCTTGGCGGCAGGCAGGCTTGCCACCGCTGGTGATGGCGGTCAACATGTCCGCCGTTCAGTTCAAGCGCGGTAATGTCGAAAATTTGCTACATAGCGCATTGGAGAGCAGCGGACTGGATCCGCAATCTCTTGAAATCGAGCTCACCGAGTCGATTTTGCTTCATGATATGGATTACATGCTGTCTTTGCTGAACAGCTTAAAGGATATCGGACTGAAGCTCGCCATTGATGATTTTGGTACCGGCTATTCTAGCTTGGCCTACCTTAAAAAATTTAAGATCGACCGGCTAAAAATCGACCAGTCTTTTGTACGTGATATAGCCATTGATCCAAACGATGCGGCCATTGTGCGAGCTATCGTGCAAATGGCGCATACTCTGAACCTTCGCGTTATTGCCGAGGGCGTGGAAAATGAGGAAACCCAGCAATATCTAAGCAGTTGTCAGTGCGACGAAGTGCAAGGTTATCATTACGCAAAGCCTATGCCTCCGGAGGCCTTCGCGGCATTTATTTTAAACAAGGTATAGCGCATGCGGTAAATACTTCTCGCAATAACCAACCTTGCCAGCAGCATTTCTTGCACCGCTGTGAAGCCGGCCTAAGCACGACGTTGGGAAAGGGCGCAAGCAAGCGGCAAGTTGCCTGTGCTATTGGGAGCTGGAAATCTCCAATTTGTGTTGGAGATAACCAGCCAACCAATTATTTTTCCAATAATTCGAATTTACCCGCTTTACCATTCCACTCATCAGCGTCTGGTAGGGCGTCTTTCACTTCGGTAATGGTTGGCCATACTTTAGCCAATTCGGCATTCAGGGCAATGAAATGCTCTTGGTCTTCGGGTACTTCGTCTTCTGCATGTATGGCGTTAGCCGGGCATTCCGGTTCGCACAGGGTGCAATCGATACATTCGTCGGGATCGATAACCAGAAAATTTGGGCCTTCATGAAAGCAATCGACTGGGCAGACGTCGACGCAGTCGGTGAATTTGCATTTGATACAGTTCTCGGTGATTACAAAAGCCATAATGTTCTTCCAAGGTTAGGTCAATGAACAAGTTTCCTTTTTTCGGAAACTTTATGCTTGAAAAAGAAACTGCCGCATCGGCGGCAGAGTGCTGAATTACATTAATCCCAAACGGTTGAAGCAGGCAAATGCCCGCCTCAACTGTAGTATCCGGGATTATTTATTTTTTTCGCGTTCCTTCACTTCTTTAATCACTTCTTCCGCTACGTTTTTCGGGCACGCGGTGTAGTGTGAAAATTCCATGGAGAACTGGCCGCGACCGGACGTCATGGTACGCAAATCGCCAATATATCCGAACATATCGCTTAGCGGCACATCCGCTTTGATTCTTACGCCGGTAACGCCTGGATCTTGCGATTTGATCATGCCGCGGCGGCGGTTCAAGTCACCGATCACGTCACCGACGTGCGCATCAGGAGTGAATACGTCAACTTTCATGATCGGTTCCAGCAATTGCGGATTGCCTTTCGGAATTGATTGACGATATGCGGCGCGGGCGGCGATTTCGAACGCAATGGACGAGGAGTCAACCGCGTGGAAAGCACCGTCGGTCAGAATGACTTTGAAGTCCAGGCAAGGAAAGCCTGCCAGCACACCTTTGTCGATACTGGCTTTAAAGCCTTTTTCAACCGCGGGCCAGTATTCGCGTGGTACGTTACCACCGGTCACTTGTGATTCGAATAGGAAACCGCTGCCCGGCTCGCCTGGCTCGATGATGTAATCGATTTTCGCGTATTGACCCGAACCGCCCGATTGCTTTTTGTGCGTGTAGCTGTCTTCGATGCGTTGGGTAATGGTTTCGCGGTAAGCAACCTGAGGTTTGCCTACGTTGACATCGACACCGTGGGTTCTTCTTAAGATATCCACTTTAATGTCTAAATGCAGCTCGCCCATACCTTTGATGATGGTTTCGCCACTTTCCTGGTCGGTTTCGACGCGGAAGGATGGATCTTCTTGCACCATTTTGCCGATCGCAATACCCATTTTTTCGTTGCTGCCTTTGTCTTTCGGCGAAATCGCAATCGAGATGACGGGATCAGGGAAAACCATAGGTTCCAGAGTCGCTGGCTTGTCTGGATCGCATAAGGTATGACCGGTTTGTACGTTTTTCAAACCGATCAACGCCACGATGTCGCCTGCTTGCGCGGTTTCGATCTCGTTGCGGTCGTCGGCGTGCATTTCCACCATACGGCCGATACGCTCGGTTTTACCGGTAAAGGTGTTCAATACGCTGTCGCCTTTTTTGATCCGACCGGAGTAGATGCGGACAAAGTTCAAGGCGCCGAAACGGTCATCCATGATTTTAAACACCAGGGCGCGCAACGGACGGTCGGCATCGACAATCGCATGCTCACCGGTGTGGACGCCCTCGAGGTCGGTCTCGGGTTGCGGATTAACTTCGGTAGGATTCGGCAAGTACTCGATAATGCCATCCAGCACCAACTGCACGCCTTTGTTTTTGAAAGACGAACCGCAGAAAGTCGGGAAGAATTCCATCGCGATGGTACCTTTGCGGATGCAATGTTTGATTTCTTCGATGGTCGGCTCTTCGCCGTCCAAATATTTCTCCATGATGTCGTCGTCTTGGTCGGCGACTTGGTCGATCAATTTCGCCCGCCATTCTTCGACTAACTCTAACATGTCCGCGGGTACGTCTTGGATTTCGTATTTCAACGGGTCGCCGGAGTTATCCCAAACCCAGGCTTTACGAGTCAGCAAGTCGACCACGCCGACGAAGTTTTCCTCTTCACCAATCGGCAATGTCATCACAATGGGTTTCGCGCCCAATACCTCTTCGACCTGTTTAACGACTCGGTAGAAGTTCGCACCCAGTCTGTCCAATTTGTTGACGTAAATAACACGAGAAACTTTAGAGTCATTCGCATAACGCCAGTTGGTTTCGGATTGTGGCTCAACGCCGCCGGAACCGCAAAATACACCCACGCCGCCATCCAATACTTTCAGTGAACGGTAGACTTCGATTGTAAAGTCAACGTGGCCCGGGGTGTCGATGATATTGAAACGGTGTGGTTTGAATTGACCAGTGCTACCCGGCCAAAAACAGGAAGTGGCCGCAGATTGAATGGTGATGCCGCGTTCTTGCTCTTGTTCCATGAAGTCTGTGGTCGCTGCGCCATCATGAACTTCGCCGATTTTGTGGATTTTTCCGGTCAGCTTCAAAATCCGCTCGGTCGTGGTGGTTTTACCGGCATCGACGTGTGCGAAGATACCGATGTTTCTGTATAGCGATAGATCAGTCATGGTTGTACTCTAAATGGAGATGAAAACGTTATAACCCTTGGCACCATTGCCGCAGCTTCTTCTTGAACAGTGTCAATGAAAAATCCGCCCATTCTACCCGAAAATCAAAAAAAACAGAATGTCAATTATGTTTCAGGATTATTATTGGTGTTGACTCTGTATTTGCAACTCCCTCAACTTCATCAAAGAATAGAGGGTTTCCAGGCTTGGGCAGGCAATACCAAGGCGCTGAGCAGCGCGCACGGGATTGCCTAAAATGGCTTCGGTCTCCATCGCGTGCCCGCGTTCAAAGTCCAGCAGCATGCTGGTTTTATAAGGCGGCATCACATAGGTATTTTGGATATTGGTTTCTATAACGTCATCGGTAAGCGGATGTCCGCAACCAGCGGCAATATCGCACACTTCCCGCATGATGCGGCGAACCATATTTTCTTGTTGTTGCAAAATGGTCAGGGTCGGTAAGCCGCCCGATAATACCGACAAGGGATTGAACGGCGCGTTCCAGACGCATTTTTGCCAGCGGCCGGCGATGATGTCTTCGCTGACGATGCATTCAATGCCTGACTGCGTAAACAACTGTTGCAAATGCCGGGTTTTGGCTGATACTCCGCTAGGAAAGTTGCCTAGGTACAGTTTGCCGTAAGCAAGATGACTGATCTCGCCCGCGGCTAGTCGATTGCAGCAAATAAAAGCCAAGCCGCTGACCAATTCATTGTCCGGAAAGGCTTCCTGCAATTCGGCCTCGATTTCAACGCCGTTCTGGATAAATACAATCACAGTATTTTTACTGACGGCAGCCCGAATCAAGCCAATGCGATCAACTTCGGCCGTGACTTTGCTGCACAAAATCAGATAATCTGCGGTATCTTGATAGTCGGCGCAATGTTGCAACACCTGCTTAGGCTGAAATTGCCAGCAACCCAGCTTAAAACTATCTATTTGAAAGCCGCGTCGTTTGACTGTCTCATAGTCCGACCGGCATACCACCGATACTTCGGCGCCGGCCTTGGCCAGTAAGCCGCCATAAAAACCGCCGATGGCTCCGGCCCCAACAATCAGAATTTTGTCGCTCATGGCTGCTCCGCCAAAATCTGTTTTAAAAACGGAATCGTTAGTTTACGTTGCGCGGCCAAAGTGGCGCGATCGATTTTTTCCAATAATAACCATAAAGCCGGTAAATCGCGAACGTAGTGGTTCAGCAGAAAGCGGCCGACTTTGGGAGGAATATCGAAGCCCAGAAAATGCGCTTTGAAGGTGAGAGCATCGATCAGTTGGTCGTCGCGCAAGGGCTGTATTTTTAGCGTCAGCCCCCAACTCATGCGGGTTTTTAAATCAAGTAAGTCAAAAGGCAAATACTTGGGCGGGCAGTCGGCGGCCAGCAGCAGTTTGTGGTTGTTCTGGCGATGGCTGTTGTAGAAGCCAAACAGGGCGGTTTCCCAGTCCGCATGGCCGGCGATGTACTGTATATCATCGAAACAAACCAGTTCCATGTTTTCCAAACCCTCCAGCATTTGGGGTGAGGGCAGTTGATCTGGGGTAAATTTCAAGAAAAACGGATCTTTGTCCTTGGCTTTGGCGTGTTGGCAACTGGCTTGCAGTAAATGGCTTTTGCCGCAGCCGCGTTCTCCCCAGATAAAAAGCTGTTGCTCTATACCGTCATCAGCTAGATTCTGCAGGTTGGTGATGATTTCGGTATTATTGCCGGCAAAAAAGCTGGCAAAGGTCAGATTGCTTTGAAATTCAAACTGTAATGGAACCTGCATGGCTAAATCGATCAGGCTTTTTCGGCTTTATACACATAAAAACCGGCCCCGAAACATAGCAACAGGCTAAATAGAACTTCAAGCAGTGCATAGGGCCTTTCGCTTTGGTCTACATACGCCTCAATTACGCCATGTACGAAATAAGGCAGGCTTAAATAACTCATCCAGGTACAGCTTTTCAGGTTGCGGTTCAAAAACCCCTTAAAAGGCAATAATAATGGGCCGACGCTGATAATCAGTAATAGCGCCGTCGGTAACTGGGTTGATGGGGATAAAACGGTATGCCAAGCCATCAGCAATAGAAACAAGCCGAAAAAACCGGTTAAGCCGGCATGGTAAAAATGAATTCGTTGCATGAGTGGGTATCGGAACGGGCGATAGATAAGCAAATGAAGGCCTATTATCACAAAGTCTGGTAAAGAATGTTGCGCGTATGCTGTCGGTCTAGCTATAAGATAATTGTTTGCGGCCGTTAAAGCCTATTTTTCATACTTTTAGTGAGGATGTGATCATGATCAAAACAGTTTTTGCGGCCGCTGTTGCCGGTTTATTACTGAGTTTTTCGGCTACAGCCGCCGACAGTTACACCATTGATAACCGGCACACGTTTCCCAGTTTTGAAATCAATCATTTAGGCTTTTCCATTCAGCGCGGCAGGTTTAACGAAACCGGCGGCAAAGTCGTGCTGGATAGTGCGGCCGGAAAAGGCAGTATCGATATTACCGTTAACATGGCGTCCATCAGCACCGGATTGGCGGAATTGGAAGAGCATTTGCGCGGCAAGGATTTTTTCGATGTGAACCAGTACCCGACCATGCGTTTTAAAGCGGATAAACTTAGCTTTGCCGGCGATAAGCTGATCGGCGCCGATGGCATGTTAATGCTACATGGCATCAGCAAGCCGGTGCACTTGACGGTCGATCATTTTTTCTGCGGCATGAACATGATCCGGTTGAAATATACCTGTGGAGCGAATGCAGTGACTACTATCAAACGCTCCGATTTCGGTATCGACAAATATGTGCCCATGATTTCCGACCAGGTTAAGGTATCGATTCAGGTTGAAGCGACTCGGGATTAGGCCATTTTAAGGAATACCTTCGCGAAAGCGCATAACAGCCAATGCTTTAAAGTTGTTATGCGCGGTAAACCGATTATGGTTTTTCCATGGTTTGGATAAACGCATCGGCCTCGTTAATGGATTTCTCCATGGCAGCCACTAGTGCGGTAACATCCGACTGTACGCTACCCAGTTGGCCTTTTAATGAGGCGATGGCTTGCGCATTCAAATTATGCTTTAAGAACAATACTTGATCGCGGAATACGCTTAGGACCGGTTCTATCTTGGCTTCGGCCTGGCGCATGGCGGTAATCAGTTGTTTGTAATGCTGACGGGTAGAGACTAATTTTTGCTGGCTGTTTTGTCTGAGCGAAGCATTGCTGTATTCGGTCAGCTCTTTTTCCCATTCGCTAAACAAGGCCTCGGAAACGTCTTCAATGTCACCAATACCCTTATTAACTTCATCGGCCTTTTTGACACTAGCTTCATATTCGGCATTGAGTTTATTGTAAGTGGCTTCCAGGTCGCCGCCTTTAAATTGGGTGGCCGCGGTAAATTGTTCTAAGGCCGATTTAAATTGCTGCTTGGTTTCTTGTTGGGTGTCACGGGCTTTTTCCACCCGGTGCACCATCACTTCTCTTTTAGGAATACCGATTTTTTCCAGGCCGCTGTAATAAATACTGGAACAAGCCGTTAAATTTATCGCCAGCCAAAATAAAGCCAGACGCAATAGAAACTTCATAGTGATCTCCTTTGAACATGAATAGCATTATAGATAAATAAGATCGGCGCGCTAAATACCGCTTTTAGGTTTAAGTGGAATAGGCATTTTCCTAGTAATAAAACTCGTGACAATTTGCCGCGCGGCAATCCGCCACATTTTCTGCGGCAAGTTAATTGATTAGACTTTAGACCGCTCGAAGGCTTAGCGTTTGCGAGCGTACATCCAACCACTTTTATAGGGAGATAAACCATGAAAAAAAACAGCATTATCCTGCTTGTCGCGTCATTGGTATTAATGTTAAGTGCATTTAAAGTGATCAGCGAGGAAAAAACTAAACCGGCGGAACAGGCTAAATCCATAGCCTGGTATGTGGCTAATGTCAAAGAGGCAAAGGCCAAAAATCAACAATGTTTCGATAATCCCGGCCTGAAGGCAACGGAGGATTGTGAAAATGCCTTACACGCTTTACAAATCAGTTTTAAGGGCGGTAATTAGGCTGAATTAACCCTTCATGTGAGCATGATGGGTGGGTTGTCCGGTAAGTCTATCCACCCTTTTTTAACGCTAGATAATTTCATTTGGCCCAGAATCTTTCCGGCTTGCTTGTAGGCATAAATAGTTGACGGCCAATATAGACAGTTACTTAATTCTATTATTGATGTGCGACAGTTTGACGCACGTGACAATCGGTCACATTTTAGATTATTTACTCCTAGTCTATAATTTGCTTAACTCAAGTATTGTTATGCGCAACTGAGTTGCTTTACCCTTCTTCTTTAAGCGGACCTCTCCAGGCCGCTTTTTTTTTTGCCTATCGTTTAAGCTTGTCGCTCCGGATTACAATTCGGCTTTTAAGCGCTGATAGATACCGCCGAAACTACCATTGCTCATTAACAATATATGGCAGTCATTACCCGTTTCGGCTTTGATAGTTCGGATGATGGTTTCCAAGTCGTTACAAATTCGAATGTTGGTGGCGTATTGCAGTAACTGACTCAAGTCCCACCCCAGATTATCCGGCTGATACACAATGGCCTGATCGGCTTCAGCCAACGATTCGGCCAACGATTGCGTGTGAACGCCCAGACGCATGGTATTGGAGCGCGGTTCGACGATGGCAAGGATTTTTTCGTTACCTACTTGTTTTCGCAAACCGTCCAGCGTGGTTTTGATTGCGGTCGGGTGATGGGCAAAATCGTCGTATACCGTAAGGCCCTTGGTTTTGACGATGACCTCCATCCGACGCTTGACGTTTTGGAATTGTTGTAGGGCGGCGATTGCGTCTTGAGGCAAAATACCAATATGGCGAGCGGCCGCCAGAGCGGAAAGCGCGTTGTATACGTTATGTTGGCCGCTCAGTTCCCATCTCACCGTGCCCTGCTCTTCTCCAGCGAAATGAACCCTAAAACCGCTGCCGTCCGCTTTAATTAATTCAGCGTGCCAGTCGGCTTCGACGCCGATTGCTGTTTTTACCACTGGTGTCCAGCAACCCATTTCCAGCACTTCGGCGATATGCTGTTCGCAGGATGGGGCGATGATCAGGCCTTCGCTGGGTACGGTACGAATCAGATGATGGAATTGTTTTTTAATTGCATCCAGATTTTCGAAGATATCGGCGTGGTCGTATTCCAGATTATTCAAGATCGTTGTGCGGGGTCGGTAATGCACGAATTTAGAGCGTTTATCGAAAAATGCGCAATCGTATTCGTCAGCTTCAATGACAAAAAAATCCGACTCGCCCAACCGAGCGGAAATGCCGAAATTCAAGGGAATGCCGCCGATTAAAAAGCCCGGTTTGAAACCGTTGAATTCCAGGATCCAGCTCAGCATGCTGGTAGTCGTGGTTTTACCGTGTGTACCGGCGACCGCCAGCACCCAGCGCTTTTGCAGGACATGCTCCGCCAACCACTGTGGGCCTGAGATATAGGGCAGATTGCTATTTAAAACCGCTTCAACTTCGGGATTGCCGCGCGACAAGGCATTGCCGATCACCACCAGATCGGGTTTGCAATCCAGATTTGCCGCCCGATAACCGTTCATTAAGCGGATGCCTTGTTCTTCAAGCTGGGTGCTCATGGGGGGGTAGACGTTTTGATCGGAACCGCTAACGGTATAACCCAGCTCGCGGGCAATCAGAGCCAGGCCGCCCATAAAGGTGCCGCAAATGCCGAGGATGTGAATGTGCAAAGGTCGTTGTGATGTCATGGATTAGGTTCTGCGGGTTTATCTTCTGCCGCGGGCTGCGAGTCCGGCAGTGCTTCGGTAGCGGCCGCGGGATTATTTTCTGTGGCTGCCTCGGCCACTTTTGCGCCGGCATCTTCCAATAACTTGATAATGTCGGCGCGGCCGATTTTTTTAGCTTTGTCCAGAATCGTGGCGTTTTGGCTGTCGGCCGCGTTGACATTAGCGCCTGCGACAATCAGTAGTTTGACTGCGTCGGCATTACCAAAAAGTACCGCATCGGAAAGTGCTGTTGAGCCAAGTTTATCGGCAAGGTTAACATTTGCGCCGTAGCCCATCAGCAACTTGATGATGCGGAGATTGCCGTTGAAACTGGCGGCCATCAAGGGTGTTCTGTCCTGTTCGATTTTACTGTTGACGTCAATACCTTGCGCCAACAGAGCTTGCACCCGCTCGAATTTTCCGGTGGACGCAGCCGCAAATAAGTCGTTGCCGTCTTCGGCTGTTGATAAAACGGGTGATAGTGCCAGTGTTAAAGCAAACAAGAGGCGGTTTATCTTCATGAGTTGGCTTGCGTTTGCAAATCAGTTGGGTTGAAATACAGTGGATACAGAATGACATAATCTATCAATGAGCGAAAAAAACAAAGTATTAGTTGAGGCAAAGCCTCAATACATCGAGAGTCAATCGTCGCCTGAGCAAAATCGTTTTGTGTTTGCTTATACCATCACTATCACGAATGTCGGTGCCGTACCCGCGCGTCTACTGACCAGACATTGGTTAATTACCGATGCCAATGGTAAGGTCCAGGAAGTGAATGGCGACGGGGTCGTGGGCGAAAACCCGCACTTAAATCCCGGCGATTCGTTTCGATATACCAGTGCGGCCATGATTGAAACTCCGGTGGGAGTCATGCAGGGTAAATATAAGATGGTGTCCGACACGGGCGAAAATTTCAGTGCCGCCATTCCAAAATTTACCTTGTCAATTCCCAGAACCCTGCACTGATGGCGATTTATGCGATTGGCGACATTCAGGGATGCTATGACGAATTACGTCGCCTGCTGGACCTTATTAAATTCGATCCGGGCGACGACCAATTATGGTTGGCGGGCGATTTGGTCAACCGGGGCCCGCATTCCTTGGAAACCTTACGCTTTATCAAGGGCTTGGGTGATTCTGCAATCAGTGTGTTAGGTAACCACGACCTGCATTTGATTGCGACCGTGGTGTCATTAAGTAAAGCCGGTAAAAAAGATACCTTAGGTCCTATCTTGCGCGCCGCCGATTGTGAAGAGTTAATCGATTGGCTGCGCCGGCAGCGCCTGTTTTATTTTAATGAACACTTTTGCATGCTGCATGCGGGTTTGCCGCCGCAATGGGATTTTCAACAGACTAAAGCCATGGCTGCGGAAGTCGAGCAGGCCATTCGGGGTGACGACTATCGGCGCTTTTTCAGATCTATGTACGGTAATAAACCGACGGCTTGGCAGGATGATTTCCCCAAAACCGAAAAGCTACGCTTTGCGGTGAATTGCTTTACCCGTTTGCGATATTGCACGCCCGATGGCGACCTGGATTTCCATCAAAAAGGCCCGCCTGGCAGCCAGGGGCCGAATTTATTGCCTTGGTACACGGTGCCGGGGCGCAAAAGTTTGGATATGCGCATAATTTTTGGTCACTGGTCGACACTGGGCTTTTACCACGGCTACAACGTCTATTCGATAGATACGGGCTGTTTATGGGGCGGGCAATTAACTGCTTTAAAACTGGATGCCGTCAATCCCCTGCGAATCAGTATCGATTGTCGGTGTGCACAAATCCCGAATTAGCCTAATCGGACAGTTAAGCAAGTGTTGTGTTAGTTCCAAAAACCGTCTTCAATATGTCGGTATGCGTTAGAATGCCAAGTGTCGTGCTAGGCGTTAATGCCATGCAATTTCGGGTAAATCAAATTTGACAAATGCCCATGCTAGAGCGCATTGTTGCCCTACAACCTTTCCAATCTCGTGGTTAGCGTCTATGCTTAGGGTTGAAGGGTCTAGACAACTGATGCAAGTTTTTTTAGTGCCAGCCTGCGCAGTATCGGGTGGTATAAATCTGTAAAACAAGGAGCTACTCATGAATAAAAATAAAATATTGGCCGCCTGCGTTTTATCCGGCGCATTAATGGCGGCACCAACTGCTCATGCGGAAAGTTATATTCAGGGCTTTTCCAATAAAGTTAGCCAAGGTTTCGCAAATATTGCGTTTGGATTTGTCGAAATCCCTAAAAATGTCATCAATATCTCGAGTGAACAAAATATTTTTGTCGGCATGACCTGGGGACTTTTGCGCGGAGTTGGACATACTGTTGGGCGTACATTGGTCGGAACCGCGGAGCTTGTGACTTCGCCCATTCCAACCAGTGAATTTGCCGCTCCAGCCTATGTCTGGGATCGTTTCAGTGAGGACAGTCGTTATTTCGGCCTGCATTATCCAGGTTATTGGACTACTTACGGTCCATTGGATGATGGCGAGTAAACGAATTGCGACTAATTGAATCACGAGGATAACATCATGAAAAAACAATATTTATACCTGCCGCTTGCGGCTTTGGCTCTCGCGCTGACAGCTTGTTCAACACCAAAAATGGATTCCGCCGATCTAAAAGCCGAAATTGATTCGGCAAGAGCGGGGCACTATGGACAAGCCATGCTGCATGAGGAAATGTCGGAAGAACAACTGGAAGCAGCCAATAACGTATTGGAGCATATCGAAAAAGACTACTATTGGAACATTAACGAAAAGCAAAAAGGTCTGGATGCCGCGAAATCGGCAGCGGAACACCGTCTGGAATCTGAAAAAGAGATGTGCTTGTGGTTGACGGAAGTGCACAAGCAAAATCATCATCTTCATGAGCCGATTCATGAAACCGTGGCCTATTTTAAAACCGCTAGTGCGGTGCCGTTCAGAATCAAGGACGAGTCAATCGCCCATGTCGCCCATTGGCTGCATCATCATCCCGATGCTAGTGCGACTGTCACCGCATCGACTGATACGGTCGGCAAACCTGCCTACAACCAAGCCCTGTCGGAAAGACGCGCTCAGGCGATCGTCGATCGGTTAGTTTCCAAAGGAGCCAGCGTTAGCCAATTGCAAGTTAAAGCCATTGGTGAAGCTTTGGGCCCGGATAACACCGCCAATCAAGAAAACCGGGTGGCAATCGTGATTACCTCTCACCCTGGCTATGTCGATTGCCCTAATCTGAAATAAGGGTTAATGGCCACTCCGCAAGTCCAAACACACTTGCCGGAGTGGCCTGTTTAAACCGCCGCCCCTTCTGCTAATCAGTGTCTATAACAAGGTAATATTGAGTCCCTTCCGTAAACAGTGTGTACGGGGAGCAAATTAGCTTGGTTGAGCTTATAAATCTTCCATTTGTTTTCGTTGCATTTCTGCTCTGTCCAGAATTTCCTGCTCCACAGCGTTGGCTTTTTCCAAGGGCTGATGGATATTATTGACAATTTCTTTATTACTGCCGCTAACCTCCGAGTCGTTGGATGAAGAGCAGCCGGCTATCAGCAGGGTGGTCAATGTTGCCGATATTAAAGGGTTCATAAGTTTTCTCTCCTGTAACGCATTAAACATTGAGTTCGGCTGTTGCCGAGTGCCAGATCGAGAGCATAGAATGCGCTCTTTATTTCATCAGCGTAAGGATAATTCTATGTCAGATTCATATTGGTTCAGAACTGGCGAAGCCACGGTATTTTCCAGCGAGGGACAAGGCACCGACGCCATGCCGGAAATTTTAATCGGCGACGTAAAAGGACCCGCAGGGCATGCCTTTGCCAATTTGATGGGGCAGACCGAAGGCCACACGCGTATGTTTGCCATTCGTGCCTGTAACCAGCAGGTAAGGCCCGCCACCATCATGGTGCCGAAGGTGACCATCAAATCGTCGGCGTACGTCAACTTACTGGGTGGACCTGTGCAATCGGCTGTGGCCGACGCGGTGATAGATAGTGTTGCTAATGGCGTAATCCCTCGTCTGCAAGCCAATGAATTATGCATTATTGCCATGTTATGGATAGATCCCGCTTGCGCCATCAACCCGGATCTGGACCGAAAAGATTTATATAGAACCAATTACGAAGCCATGAAGCTGGCCATTCAGCGGGCCATGACCAATTCGCCCAGTATCGAGGAATTAATCGCCAATCGGCATAAAATATCGCATGAGATGTACGATCCGGAAACCGGCGAATCTCAATGGTAAAAAATCTCGGGCCCACCGATATTGGCTTTGGGCGCTTAAATTTTATATAGCGGCGCTAAAACATCATCTTGCCGGGAATCGGTTTTAAGGGCGGTACTGTTTTTGGTAAATGCATCCCAGAGCGGTCTGCCGTCCCAGCTGGTGTGCACTTCGGCATACAGATAATGATTCAATAACAGAATTTCCGTCCGCAACGGTTCGGCGCAATGGGGGGCAAGGGCTGTTAAGTTGTCCGTGGCAAAATGATGTTTCCCCCATTGCAATAAGGCTAGTTTGGCTGCTTGAGGGTTATTATGCAGGCAGGCTGTTTTTAAGGGCTTTTGTCGGTCGACCGCAGCTTGTTTATCGGGCTTACTAGGCCTGGAAGCGGCATTAATCCTGTTGTTGCGATAAATCCATAGCGCCTGCGTTAGCCAGCCAAGGCCTAAAAATCCCGATAATGCTTGCCAATAGGGCAAGCTATTGGACGGGTTCGTGACGAGTTGCCCGGCTGGCGATTGCTGTTGCGGCTGAGCGGCAGGCGCGGTGGTTTGCTGACTGCCGCTAGCACCCAATGCAGTCAGTTTAACCTCGGGCAGGCGGGCCACTTCAGTTTTTTGGGTTTTGGTATTGAACCAGCTGATGGCCAGGGCCGGCAAGGTATATTGGCCGGGTTGGCTGGGAATGTAAGCGATTTTTTCTTCGCGTATAGCAATTAAACCATCGTTTTGTTTATCTTCCTGCAGCAGCGGCTGGTCCGGGTAGGTTTTGATGCCTTGAATGTTCGAGGGCCTGGACAATTCAGGCAATTGCCCTACTGTCGCGCCTTTTGCGATAAGGGTAATGGTTCGTGTCAGGGGTTCGCCAACCTTGGTTTGTAGGTTGTCGGTAGACCAGCTTTGCTTGAGCTGTAATGATTCGGCGCTCAACCAAGCCGGATCGGTAAAGCTTGGTGGTACAGGTAACACAGTTAAGGTGATGGCATCTGAAGAGACGCGGCGGGTTTCGGTAGTCTGGCGGTTGAAAAAACCATTGAATCGCGGGCGCCGGTTGTTTGCGTTGCTGACTACCTCGGCGGTCAAGGTCAGTGGAGCTATGCTAAACAAGCCGCTTTGTTGGGGAAAAATGGCGTATTTGCGTTCTGTTACCCAATAATCCATGCCGTTAACTTGTGTGCTGTAAGTATTATCTTCGCCCAGCTTTTCCACCAAAGCGTCCTTGATTTCCGGGTCGTTCAGACTGGCCTGGGTGATCTGCACCCTTCTATACAGTTTCAAGGTATACAACACTTGAGATTGCACGTAAGGCTTTTCAGGAGTGGCTTCTACTTTGAGAAATATCTCGTCGTTGTTGCTGGGTTGGGCTTGCGAAGCGTCGTTCACTAAAACTTTACTGGGTTGACTGCTATCGCTGCCAAAGGCGATCGACGGGATCAATAATTCGCCGGTTTGCCGGGGCATCACACTCACTACCCATTGTTCGCTACGGCTGCTTTTGCCGTTTACCCAGGACATATTGCTACTGCGTTCTTGGTTCAAAATGTCGAAATTGGCTCGTAGCGGTGTAAAATCCGGAGCACCTTCCGGGGTCTCCGGGGCGGTAAAGGTAATTTGAAAGGATTCATTCAAGCTGACTGGATTACGGTCGACGCTGACCTGTATGTCGGTGGCCAGCACCGAGAAACTCAGCAGCCAGCCTGTAAGGATCCAGAGCCATTTTTTTGAATTGCAACTATTCGGCATCAGCATAAAGGTATCATTTCTCTAGGGTATTAAAACCGGCCAACAAATCAGCCTATGCAATCTAGGTGGCGGCATAATTTCCGTGGCATTACTTCCATCCCCCGCCCAACGCTTTGTACAGGTTGATTTTGGATATGCGTTGTTGCTTGGTAACGTTGATTAATTCAATGTTGGATTGCAATGCGCTTTGCTGAGCGATAAGCACTTCCAGGTAACTTGCCTTGGCGGAGCGATATAATTCCTTGGAAACGTCAACCGATTGTTTCAACACTTCGCTCTGTTGTTTTTTCAGGGTATTAATTTGCTGTAAGTTCTTGATGTTGGCCAGTTGATTGGCTACTTCAACATACGCATTTAAAATAGTCTTTTGATAATTGTACATGGCGCTCAATTGATTGGCTTGGGCCGTATTGAAGCGAGCCTCCAGAGCTTTCATATTAATTAGCGGGGCAATTAATGTACCGACAAACGAGTATGCCATTGAGGCCGGGGAGGTGAATAAAAACTGCGGGTCAAACGCTTGAAATCCGAAAGTTGCCGTAATATTAAAATTCGGGTAAAAAGCGGCTTTCGCTGCTTTTAAATCGAATTTTGTGGCTTCAATCTGAAATTCCGCTGCCCGAATATCGGGGCGGTTTTCCAGTAACTGCGACGGAATACCTGTCGAGATTTCGTACGAGCTTTCTTTAAAAAAGTCATTTTTGGCTCTTTCAATCGGTTGTGGAAACCGGCCTAACAAGTAATTAATTTTATTTTCGGTTTCGGTAATTTGCTGCAACACATTGACTTCCAATACTTGCATGCTGAGAAGTTCCGCAAGGAATTGCTGTACGGCTAATTCGTTGGCTCTGCCGGCTTTCTTTTGCAGTCTAATGACATCCAGGGCTTCTTGCTGTTTCTTAATGGTTTGTCTGATAAATTCCAATTCATTATCGAGCGCCAGCAAGTCGTTATAGTGAATGGCAACATCGGAAACCAGATTGGATATAACGAAGTTGGTGCCTTCGATACTCGATAAATATTCCGAAACGGCAGCTTTACGTTGATTTTCCAATTTACCCCATATATCGATTTCCCAGGATGACTGTAAACCGACAAACATATCCGGTAAATGTTCCGGAACGGTGTTGCCAGGGGTAATTTCGGTGGTATGGTTACCGGCTCCATCCATGGTGTACAGCCCAAATTTCCGCATGCTGCCGCCGATGGCAAGGTCGACTTTCGGCAGCATGGCGGCGTTTGCCAGCTTTACGCTGGAACGCGCGGTTTCAATACGTTGCAAGGCGATTTGCATGTCAAGATTATTGCCAATAGCCGTATCGATCAAACCGATCAAATGAGGGTCGGCAAAGAACTCTCTCCAGTTAATATCGGTAACGTTAGCGTTCTGCTGTTTATCTGCCTGCGCAGGGTAGTTTATCGGTAGGGACTGTTCCTGGATGGATAAGTCGGTATTAAGTCCGCAAGCCTGTAGCGTTAACGTCAACAGGGAGATGACCAAAGGTGAGTGATGTGTACGCTTCATGAACTATTAAAAAGTTTCGGTAAAGGGGGCTTCTTCTTTTTTGCCGTTGCGATGATGTTTATCCTGAATGCCGGCAAAAGCCACATATAAACCCGGAATAATAATGACGCCGAAAATAGTGCCGAAAATCATGCCGCCCGCAGCGGCAGAGCCGATGGTGTTGTTACCTATTTCACCGGCACCGGAGGCAAACATTAATGGAATCAAGCCGGCAATAAAGGCGAAGGAGGTCATCAAAATAGGCCGCAAACGCAATACCCCTCCTTCGATGGCGGCTTCAAAAGACGATTTGCCTTCCTTATGTTTCAACACGGCGAATTCAATGATCAAAATAGCGTTTTTGCCAAGAATACCGATCAGCATAATCATGGCTATTTGTGCATAAATATTATTTTCCAGGCCCATCACCATCAGTAAAAACAAGGCGCCGAACACGCCTATCGGTAGCGAAAAAATCACCGCAAAAGGCAACATGAAGCTTTCATATTGGGCGGCCAGCAGCAGATAAACGAAAACCAGACAGATCAGGAAAATGTAAATGGCCTGGTTGCCTGCATTTGCCTGGTCGCGCGACGAGCCCGCCCAATCGTAACCGAAGCCCTTCGGCAAACTCTTTGCGGCCACTTCTTTGATGGCGGCGATTGCCTGTCCGCTGCTGTAGCCGAGGGCGGGCTGGCCATTGACCATGGCGGAGGTATACATGTTGTAACGCGTGACCTGTTCCGGACCGTAGACCTTCTCGAGGTTTAGAAAGGCGGAAAACGGCACCATATGTCCAGCGTCGTTTTTTATATAAAGCTTTAACAGATCTTCGGGTTGAGCGCGGTATTCCGGCAAGGCCTGAACCATAACCTTATACATCTGCCCAAAACGAATAAAGTTAGTGGCATACTCGCTGCCAATCAGGGTTTGTAGCGTGCTCATGGCATTTTCGGCCGTCACCCCTTTTTGAGCGGCTTTATCGGTGTCGATGTGCAGTAAAAATTGCGGAAACCCTACATTGTAGGTAGTGAAAGCATTCATAATTTCCGGCCGCTGGTTTAGTGCGTCGACAAAGGCGTCCGCCACTTTCTGCAACTTTTTGAGGTCATCCGAACCGGATTTGTCCAGCAGGCGCATTTCAAAGCCGCTGGAATTACCATAGCCCGGCACTGGGGGCGGTGTGAAAAATTCGATGCTGGCATCTTTGATGTGTCGAGTTTTCTCTTCCAGCTCTAGGATGATTTCTTTATCGGACGCCGTTCTGTCTTCCCAGTTTTTTAAGCTGATCAGATTCATGCCATAAACCGCGCCGGTGCCTTCTGACAGTAGGCTGAATCCGGCCAGACCGGAAACGGACGCCACTGAATCCAGGCTTGATGCGACTTGCTGTACCTCATCGGAGACCTTTTCGGTACGTTCCAAGGTGGCGCCAGAAGGTGCCGTGATATTGGCGTAGATAGTGCCCTGGTCTTCTTCGGGAATAAAACCTGTAGGCACGGAACGGCCAATCAATCCGGCGCCTATCGAAAAACCCAGTAATATCGTAAAGGTGACGATGCGTCGATTGGCAATTAGGCGGATCAGACTTTTGTAACGATCGGACAATGCGTTGTAATGTCGGTTAAATAAATCGTAGAATTTTTGTAACGCTGATTTTTTTTCATTGATCGTCGGATGATGTTTCTTAAGAAACATTGCGCATAGCGCGGGCGTCAAGGTCAGTGCGGTGATACCCGACAGGACGATGGAAATCGCCATGGTCAGAGAAAATTGCCGATAAAACACTCCTTCGGGGCCGCCCATGAAGGCCACCGGCAAAAATACCGCCGACATTACCAGGGTAATGGCAATAATCGCTCCGCTAATTTCGCGCATGGCGTGCTCGGTGGCGCGGCGCGGGCCCATGCTGGTATGTTCCATTTTGGCATGTACCGCTTCGATCACCACAATCGCATTGTCCACCACGATGCCGATGGCCAGCACCAGTGCGAACAGGGTGATCAGGTTGAGGGAAAATCCCAATAATTGCATGAAGAAAAAGGTACCGATCAGAGATACCGGTACGGCAATAATGGGGATGATGGTAGAACGAAAATCCTGTAAAAAAATGAAGACTACTAAAGCCACCAATACGAAGGCTTCCGCCAATGTTTTAAGTACTTCATGGATGGAGGCGTCCAGAAACGCGGATACATCGTAACTTAAGGTGTAATTCATGCCGGGCGGGAAAGAGTTGGCCTTGATTTCCGCCATGGTGGTTTTGATATTGTCGATGACCTCCTTGGCATTGCTGCCCGGACGCTGCTTTAACAAGATAGCGGCGGAAGGATGACCATTTTCCTTGGAAAGCACATTGTAATCCTGCGAATCGAATTCGACTTCGGCCACATCTTTCAGGCGCAAGATCTCACCGTCTTCGGTACTGCTTAAGACGATATTTTCATAGGCTTCTCGAGTATTGTGTTTACCAGTGTATTTCAAAACATATTGCAGTGCTTGTGCTTCCTTGCCCGAGCTTTCGCCGATTTTGCCCGGTGCCGCTTCCACGTTTTGAGCCTTCAACTTATTGATGACTTCCGTCGCCGAGATGTTGTACATCACCAATTTGTCGGGTTTAAGCCACACCCGCATGGCGTATTCCCTGGAACCCAAAATCTCCGCGAAACCGACCCCTTCGATTCGTTTTAGCTCTTTTAAAACGTTGATATCTGTAAAATTATAAAGAAATTTCTCGTCTAATGTCGGGTCTGAGCTGAGGATGTTGATATACAACAACATGCTGTTTTGGACTTTCTCGACAATTACCCCGGCTTTAATTGCTTCCGCCGGCAATTCATCCAATACCGAAGACACCCGGTTTTGTACGTTAACGGCCGCAACCTCCGGGTCGGTACCCGCTTTAAAAATAATCTGGATTTCGCCACTGCCGTCATTACCGGAAACGGACGACATATAGGCCATCCCGGGTACGCCATTGATGGCTCTCTCCAGAGGCGTAATGACGGCCTTTACTACCACCTCGGCATTGGCGCCGGTAAATTTGGTGGTGACATTGACTTCGGGCGGAGCTATATCCGGAAATTGGGTGACGGGCAATTGGGTCAAGGACAATAAACCCAACAAGGTTATAAGCACCGATATGACAATGGACAGTACCGGCCGGTGAATAAATTTAGCAGTCATAATAGTTTATCAGGCCCGGTTAATTGTGTTCGCTTTCGGTCATGGCTTTCGATAAATCGATAATAACCGGTTGTATTTTTTCGCCATCTTTTAAATTTTCAACACCTTCGAATATTATTTTATCCTCCTTGGTTAAGCCTGATTCGATTGCATAATAATCAGGAAATCGCATTTTTGGAATGATATTGTGCTGCTTTAGTTTATTGTCTTTATCTACTACGAAAATATATAATTTTTCCTGAATTTCAAAGGTCGATTTTTGCGGAATAATTAAAGCCTCTTTCAGTATTTTGTTAATAATGATCTTGCCATTAGCGCCATGTTTCAAAATAGCATCAGGATTGGGGAAGCGAGCTCTGAAAGCGATATTGCCGGTTTCGCGATCGAATTCACTTTCAATCATTTCTATTTCACCTTGATGGGGATAGAGTTCGTTATTCGCCAGCTTTAGACTAACGGTTTTTATTTCCTTGTCTCCGCTGCTGATATAATTGAGATAATCGATTTCAGATAAATTGAAATAGGCAAATATTTCGCTATTGTCTGAAATAGAGGTCAACATGTCGCCTTCTTCGATCAAACTACCCACTTTATGCGGGATACGATTAATGACACCGTCATAAGGGGCTTTAATTTGCGAAAAATCAAGATGTAAAGCCACTTGCTCTTTATTAGCCTGGGCTTCTTCTATTTTGGCCTCTAGCGCATCGATTTTGGCCTCCAATACCTCAAGCTCTGTTTTCGAGACAATATCTTTTTCAACCAATCGCTTGACGTTATTTAATTCAACTTCGGACGCTTTCAGGTCGGCTATGGCCACCTTGTAATCCGCGTTGGCTTTTTGTAATTCCTTTTCGTGCTCCATAAAGCTGAGGCTAAATAAAAGCTGACCTTTTTTAACAGTTTGGCCTTCGTCCACATAGTTTTTTTCTATGAAGCCCTTAATTTTACTTCTAACCTCTACATATCGTACTGATTGAATTTCAGCCACATACTCGCTGCTGTAAGGTGTGTCTTTTACGATGGGGCTGATGACTTCATAGCTTTCGGGCTGTACTTCAACTTCTTTTTCCGATGAGCATGCCGTTACGATTAAGCATGATGCCATTAATAGGAATTGACTAATTTTCATTTTGAAAGGATTTATGATGAGTTGTTGCCGGCAAAACGAAACTTATGGCATCCAGCTTTACAGCTGTCGCGCTTAGTAAGGTTTCGTGGTGAGGATTAGGAATTTGCTCCTGCATCGCGAAGCAGGTGTATTTGCTTAACATTAATTTACTTGCGTCCATGCTCAGCCGGGACAAAGCATATCCAGCTAAAGATGATTTTTTGGCAACTTGAAAGTAGAATAATATCGAATAAATACAATTTAACCTGGCCAAATAACAGCTTTTGAATATTCTCAATTTGGGCCAGAAAATATCGGCTATCAGTTGATTTTTCAAGAAAAAAATTATTTGTAACTTCAATTTCTATCATAAGATTTTGAGTATCTCTTTTCAATACATTTTTCAGATAAACCAGCGGTCGAGTCATATCACCGCCGGGGAGAGAAAGTACGCTCTTCCGGCCCGGTAACAGCTAGCTGATAGCGCCACGGTAAATTGGATTTATAACCGCTATTGCCAGGTGTGCAAGCGCTATGAATTTCAGTGGATAAAGTTTAATGCTTTAGCTGCCGGCCCTTACCAGTCCGGGCCGCTATGAGGAGGTGGGTCGCGTTGACCGTATTGATACTTGAATTTGCGTTTCAACAAACCGGTGGGTTCGTCGGGGATGCGTTTTAATAGTTGTTCGTTGGCACGTTTGGCTTCGTCCTGTTCAGCGGCCGGCCGTGCTACCGGCTGGTTGTTGGGCAACTGTTCAGGTTTGGGATTCTTAGGTTCGCGGCGGGCATCGTCCGGTTGCTCCGCCTGCTGGTTTGGTTGCGGCTGTTTATCCTGAGTTTGCTCGGGCTTGTTGGCCGCTTGGTCGCTATTCTGTTGTTGTTGTTGTTGTTGTTGTTGTTGTTGTTGTTGTTGCTTGTCTTGGTTTTGTTTCTGTTTCTGCTGTTGGGCTTGGTCCTTATGATCGTCCTGCTTCGGCTGGTCCGATTGCGGAGATTGTTGATCTGGTTGATTCTGGTCTTTCTGGTCTTTCTGGTCTTTCTGGTCTTTCTGGTCTTTCTGGTCTTTCTGGTCTTTCTGGTCTTTCTGGTCGGAAGATTGCTTATTCTGATTCCGCTGTTTTTGTTGTTCATGCAATTGCTTTTCAAGCAGTTCTTTGTTGTATCGGGCGTCGGAGTGGTTAGGATCAAGCTTTAGCGCTTCTTGATAGGCTTGGATGGCTTCTTGTAATTGACCGGCTTTAGCCAAGGCATTGCCGCGGTTGTAATAGCCGTCCGCGGTTTGGGTGTTTTTCAGGGTTTCTGCCGCTTCCTGAAATTGCCCGGCTTTATACTGAGCGGCGGCTCGCCATTCGGGATTGCTGAATTGATCCGCGGCTTGCTGATATTGCTGCTGCTGAAAGGCTTGTTGGCCACGTTGGTCCTGCGTGTGCCACAGGCTTTGCCAATCCAGCGCGGCGGCGGGTTTGGGCAGCGGCAGCAGACAGAGTAAGGCAAGCGTCAGTAAACCTTTTCGAAACCGTAACGCCGCCCATGGCAAGACTAACAATAATAGCCACGGCCCTACTTCGTGCCATTGCTCCAGCAGCATATGGGTTTTTGGGGCGGAATCGTTGCGGTTCACTTGGTTAAATAAGCTACCCAGTCGCTCGACATCGGTATCGTCGGCGGTAACCGGCTGAAAAATACCGTGTCCGTTGCTCGCCAGTTGCGATAATTCCGCGCTATTCAGCCGGGCTACCACAATATTACCCCGAGGGTCTTTCAAAAAGCCGCCAGGGACAGGAATCGGCGCGCCCTCCGGGCTACCCAGCGCCAATACCGATAAACGGTAGTCGCCTAATAGGCGGCTCGCCTGACGGATGCTATCGGCGTCGGCACCGTCGGTTACCAATAAGATGTCGCCTTTCGCCAGTCCGGCCTGATGTAATAAATCCACGGCTTTTTCCATGGCAACGCCGGTGTTGCTGCCCGGACTGGGCATGATGTCGGTAGTCAACGCCTCTATCTGGCTATTGATGGTGGCGGTATCGGTCGTCAGCGGGGTGACGGTAAAGGCGTCACCGCTATACACCAATAATGCGGTTTGACCGTCCTTGCGCTGTTTCAGTATGTCGCTGATTTTATAGCGGGCCCGGCTGATTCGGCTGGGCTTTATATCGGTTGCGTTCATGGATTTGGATAAATCCAGCGCGATGACCAAGGCGGAATCGTTACGAAAGGCTGGACTCGGCAAGCGTTCCCAGGTTGGGCCGGCCAGAGCCAGAATGCATAGCAAGCTGGCAAGTGCGGTCGCGATCCATCCACCGGGGCGAACCCGATCCGGTTTGTCCTGCAGGATAAACGGCAACAGTTCGGTATCGCAGACGGAGGTCCAGTCGCCGCGCTGATAGGTGTGTTGAGCCAAAAAGTACAGCAACATTGCCGCCGGGAATATGGCTAGCAACCACCAAGGGCGCAGGAAATGGAATTCGGCCAACATCAGCGCCACCTCAAGCGTCCGACGGCCAATAGTGCGGCTAATGCCATGGAAATGGCCAGCGGCCAGATGTATAGCTCGGCGCGCGGGCGGAAAAACTGTTTATCTTTTTCCACCGGTTCCAGTTGGTCGAGAATTTGATATATCTGCTCTAGTTCTTCAGTATTGCGGGCCCGGAAATAACGGCCGCCGGTGGTGTCGGCGATGGCTTGCAGGGTTTTTTCATCCAGGTCCGCGGAAGGATTGACGCGGCGGGTGCCGAATAGGCTGCGCACCAATATTTCGTCGGCGCCAATGCCGATGGTATAGATTTTTAAGTGATGTTCCGCGGCAATTTCAGCGGCTTTTAACGGGCTTAGTTCGCCGGCGGTATTTGCGCCGTCCGTTAACAAAATCAATACCCGGCTATCGTTTTTCTGATCCTGCAGGCGTTTGACAGCCAAACCGATCGCATCGCCGATGGAGGTTTGCGGATCATCCTCCGTGATGCCGATAAAAGCTTCGTTAAGCAGCGTTTCAACTGTTTGGCGGTCGAAGGTCAATGGCACATGCAAATAAGCCTGGGTACCGAATAATATCAGACCAATCCTATCCCCCACCCGGCGTTTCACAAAATCGCTAACCACGTATTTGGTGGCGGTGAGCCGGTCGTAGCGTTTATCGTTAATCAGGAAGTCCTTTTCCTCCATACTGCCGGAGACATCCACCGCCAGCATCAGGTCGCGGCCATTCACGGCCAGTTCCAGCGGATCGCCCAACCACTGCGGACGGGTACAGGCAATGACCAGAAAAATCCAGGCAAAAGCAGCCAAGCGCAGCGGCCAGCGTTGTTGAGTATGCGCACTGGTTGGCTGGTTGGTGGGAAAGTCATCCAAAAAGGGTACGATCAAGGCGGCTTGCTGGGTTTGCGGTATGGCCGGCATCAGCCAACGCAATAAAAACGGTAGGGGTAGTATCAGGCCGAGCCAAGGCCATTGAAATGCCATCATGACTGCTTGCTCCGTTGCTTTAACCAGCGTTCGCATAAGGCAAACAGGGCCTCAAGGTCAGTGTGTTCCGGTATGGCGGGACGATAATGCGCATCCGCCAGACAGCGACCCACACCTTGGCTAAAAGGCGCATCCGCGAACCTGCCGTCCAAATATTCCAACCAGGCTTGCCCGCGCAAATCCGCTACGGCACTGCGGGTATCGGTACTGATGGCGGTGCGTCGCAACAGTGCTGATAAATCGGTCAAGGTTTGTCGCGGATCGCTCGGTTGTCGGCGGAGTTGGGTTAACAAGAATTGAGCCCGTTTGATGGCGGTTTTTCGAGTCAGGCGGCGATATACATAGCGGCCAGCCAGAATCAATAAAATCAGCAGGATAGGCAGCAACCACCAGCCCACCGCCGGTGGCCACCAGCCGATATTTTCAGGTAAATGGATGTCTTTTAAAGGCAACGGTTCCATGGCTAAATCAGACATATTCCTTAAGGCAATTATCCAATTGTTGTTGAATATTTTCCAATTCTACAAAGCCGGCCCTGGCTGTTTGCGCTTCTCCTTGCCAGAATTGATGCATAAGCATATCTCCTTTATGCAGTAATTGTTCATGTAAAGTGTTCAATCGGTGTAGCCAATCCTTATTATACTGTTCTTGCTGTTGAACTTGTTTAAGCCAGCGGCCAAAATGGCTTTTGTGGGGATGCATAGTCGGCCAGTTTGACATGCTATTCTGATTGCTGGTCAGACATTGATTGACTCGCCGCAGCCATTGCTGAATATCAAGCCGGCGTAAGGCAATTTGGGTTTGATTGATCGACAGCTCCATGTTCGCGTAGGCTTGCCAGATGGGAAAGGGTTGGTAATGATTGATCCAATTGACTATCTCTATTGCCGGCATGGGTTTGGCAATGGCAAAGCCCTGTGCAACATAGCAGTTCAATAATAGCAGGGCCAAACCCTGCTCCTGGGTTTCCACGCCTTCGGCGACGACCTGATTGCCGAAAGCCTGGCTCAGGCTGATCACACTTTCCACAATAGCAAAATCATCCGGATCGTCAAGCATGTCCCTAACGAAGCTCCTATCGATTTTAACCGTGTTTACCGGTAAGTGCCGCAGATGCGTCAACGACGAGTAGCCGGTGCCAAAATCGTCCAGCGCGGCGCCGATGCCCAGCGCTTCATGACAGGTTTTAATGGTGCGGTTGACCGCCGATAAATCGTCCAAGGCAGTACTTTCCAGGATTTCCAGCTGTAGATAATGCGAGGCAATCCGCGGATATTTAGCCAGTATGGTCTCCAAGTGAGAAACAAAGTTCGGCCACAGCAAATGATAAGCGGAAATATTTACGCTGATTTCGATTTTCAAGCCCCGCTGCCGCCAAAGATACAATTGCTGCCAGGCTTGCTCGATTACCCAATTACCCAATTTGATTTCCAGCTCGGTACCTGTCATCGCGGGTAGAAAATTCAGCGGCGATACCATGCCCCGGTCGGGATGTTGCCAGCGTATCAACGCTTCGGCACCGGTTACCTGGCCGGTTTTTAGATTGATTTTGGGTTGGTAATGCAAACAGAACTGTTGTTTGGTAAAGGCTATTTCCAGTTCGTGCAGTTGATTTTGATGGTCAAGCAGCAACTGATCCTGACTGGTATCGAACAGCTGAAAGCGATTTTTACCGGTCAGTTTGGCTTGATACATGGCTTGGTCGGCATGGCGAATCAAAGTGTCGGCATCGGCGTCATCCAGCGGAAAAACACTGACACCGCTACTGGCACCGACTTGCACGGTTTGGCCGTTTATTGAATAAACTTTGGCAATGGCCTGATGAATTCGGGTCAGGGTCTGGCCGATTTCATCCACGCTATGCAGGCCGGTCAGTAGTAAGGCGAATTCGTCGCCGCCATGCCGGGAGACGGTATCCTCTTCGCGCAGGCTTTGTTTGATACGGTTTGCCACCTCGATTAACACCTGATCGCCAGCGCCATGGCCGAGTTGATCGTTGATGGGCTTAAAACCATCTAAATCCAGGAAACAGACTGCTAACAGCAATTTGTCGCGTTTGCTGCGGGCAATGGCTTGCGACAGGCGGTCACTGAACAAAGTACGGTTGGGCAGGCTGGTGAGCGGATCGTAATGCGCCATCAATTCCAGCATTTGTTGCTGGTGCTTGATTTGGGTGATGTCGGAGAACAAACCGATGAAATAAATAATCTGGCCCTGGTCGTCGCATAGCGCCGATATGCTCAACAATTCAGCATACAGTTCGCCGTTTTTCTTGCGGTTCCACACTTCGCCTTGCCAATGCAGGTCTGTATTAATGGCTCGCCACATATCCCGGTAAAAAGCGGGGTCCTGTCGGCCGGACTTGAGTACGCTGGGCCGTTTGCCAATCACTTCGTCCCGGCTGTAACCGGTGATGTCGCAAAAAGTGGGGTTGACGTCGATAATATTACCGGCCGCATCGGTAATCAAAATACCCTCGTGGGCTTCGCCGAATACCCGAGCGGCCAGTTTAAGCCTCTCGTCGGCCGTTTTCCGTTCCGTGATATCCCTGGCCATGCATAGCAGGGCGGTAATATGGCCTTCATCGTCGCGCAGCGGGACCGCCGTGCTTTCCAACCAGCAGGTATTTCCTTTAAAGTTCCTGATTTCCGAATTTAAGGATAGGCTTTCGCCTGCAAAGACTGCTTCAATAGCCGCGAAAAAAGCCTGCCGGGACGAGGGTAGCAGTAAATTTAAGGGTTTAAATTTTTTGACTTGTTCCAGATTATCGGCACCCAGCATGGACAAGCCGGCGGGATTTATCTCCAACAATTCACCCTGGTAAGTGATCAACATGATGCACTCGGGTACCGAATTCAGGATGGTGCGCAGATAGGCTTCTGATTCACGCACATGCCGTTCGGCGGTTCGTAGTTCAGAATTGGCTTTTTGCAGGTCACGCGTGCGGCTATCGATTAAGGTTTCGATTTGGGCCGTGCGTCCACTGATTGTCAGCAGTAAAACGCTGAGCAGGCTGGTGAAGCCCAAGCCGCTCAATAAGGTAAGCCGGGGTAGCAGCGAACTTTGCTCCTTGATAAAGCCGGTGTCTGGAACGATGCTAAGCCGCCAGATCCGGTCGGCGAACCAAAAATCCTGTTGCCAAGGATGTAATCCGGTGCCTGCTTTGATGGGATGGGCGACACTTTTTCGGTACAGAACTGAACGCTCGTCAGGCGTGCCGGTATCCGTTATCTGGATGGCGAATGCGTGTAGATCGAGATCTTTTAAGGCGGTTTCAACCAAGCGTCTGGGCAAAATCACGGCCGAAACAAAACCGGTCAGATCTTTAGAGGAACGGCGGGTCCAGTCGGCAAAAACCGGAATAGACAATAAAACACTTGGTTCGGCATCCTTACGCTGTATCAAGGTCAAAGCGTTACTGGCACTCGCTTGGCCGCTGGCAAGCGCCCGCAGTTTGGATTCCCGGCTTGCCGCACTGGCGGTCGAATCCAGTCCGAAGGCGCGCTGATTGCCTTGCATCGGTTCGACAAAGGTAACGGGAAAATACTCATCGCGGGCTTGGACCGGGATTAACATGCCGTTACCATCGCGTTCCAACACCTGAAAGTTCGGAAATCCTTCATTTTGTATCCGACTTTCGAAACCGGGCAATTCAGAGCGCAGAACCTTGGGTAGCCATTCCAAGGCTTGCAGCTCGGGGTGTCTGGCCAGCAACGACTGCGAAAAGCGGGCAAATTGCTGCCGATTTATCGCGCCGGCGGCTACATAGAGGTCGCGTAAAGCCAGACTATTGTCGACCGCATTTTCGGCATACTCGACCAGTTGCCGGCTAATCATCTTGGCCTGGCTATCAAAATCCAGCTGGATGCGATCATTTTCAGCCCGGTATACCAGCATGAAGGTAATCGTCAGTGCCAACCAGGTAATGCTTAACGGTAAAGCCACCCTTTGTCGTCTGGCCGCCCAAAGTTTTCTCGGTTGAGCGAACAGGCAAAACATCAGCGGACTGATGATTACTACACCGAGGCTATTGCCTATCCACCAATTCAGCCAGGATGCTGCCAGTAAAGGAGGCGGTGCCATGGCAAACCACCATAGACAAGCTACCCCCAGGCTGGCGCCAATCAGGTTGGCCAATGGCCCGGTTATCAGAAAAAACAGCAGTATGCTACGCGGGCCATCCAGGGCCGGCACGCCGGGTTGGAGCCACTTTTCGGAAAGTTGCTTGGCGATCAGGGCCTGTAAGGTACTGGCCGCTGCAATCAGGACTGCGCAGATGACCACGTTAGCGTGCAACTGGCCGGCAGTATGGAAGGTGACGAACAGGTTATTGGCCAAGGCGCCCAAAAAAACCGCAGGCAATACCGAATTCCCCCAAATCAGTAGAGCGGCCAAGCCCAGGCCGGCCGGCGGCCACAAAGGGCTTGAATAGATAGGGGCAATGATCATCATAAAACCTAGCCAACCACCCAGACATATCAAGGCGGTTAAAAACACCAGGCGATAAAAGTAGCGCGCCATGTTCATTCGGGGTTTACTGTCATTCCGCAAGCTGCAAAATACAAGCAAAGCAGTTTAGGAGAGCGGCTATTAACATTCGATCGGCCTTTATCCTGCTCCGGATGAGCGGTTTAAGTTTAAAACCTCGACTGGCGATTGGTTGGTACTGCAGGGCAATAACGTCATGCGTAGTTTTTGGCAGAGATGTTTTAAATGGAGTTGGCGCGCGTGAAAGCGCTGATGATATTCGTGGCGCTGCTTAATCTCGCCGGTGTCTAAAATGATGTCGCGAATTTTGTCGGTAAACCGGTAACGGCCTTTTTCGGGGAGCTGACTTTCCAGCGGATCGAAAATGTGCAGCAAAACCACTTCACAATGCCGGGCTATTAAGGCCAAATGATTTTCCGCCAGTTGGTTCAGACCGCGAAAGTCGCTGATAACGTAAATCCGGCTGCCCGGGTGGGCGTGATGTTGCAGTCTGGCCAAGGCTTCGGTCAAGGTGCTAGCGGCGGCGCTCGGATAAACCGGGTGAGCCAGCGTATTGAAAAACCGCAGCAATGCCGATTTTCCACTACGGGGTTTTAATTCCAGACAACCTGCATCGCTGAAAATTTGTCCGCCGATGCGGTCGCCTTGTTGCTGGGCTGCCCAGGCCAGTAGTGCAGCCAGTTTGGCGGCCTGCACGGATTTGAATACCCCGCGGGTGGCAAAGGCCATGCCGGGGCGGTAGTCCACGGAAATGAACAAGGGACGTTCGCGTTCTTCGCAGAAAATTTTGCTGTGCGGTTTATCGGTGCGGGCGGTGACCCGCCAATCCATGCGCCTTACATCGTCGCCCGGTTGATAAAGCCGGGTTTCGGCAAACGCCATGCCGCGGCCTTTGAAATGCGACACATAATTGCCGCTTTGCGCGGCCCGGATTTGCTTGGGGCGAAGATTAAGCGTGGCGGCGGGTTTGGCCAAATCCACCAGGGTTTTTAAACTGACGGCTATGCGTTCGTTTTCGTGAGAGGGGGAAACCTTCATGACTTATTGGTCGCCGGTTTTGTTTATCCCCCAAGGCATAACCGGTACGGTGGAAATGCTGTTTACGGGCGCGCCCTCAATCAATTTACGGCTGATGGCCAGATAGATCAGCGTGTTATGCGCATGGTCCCATAAGCGCATTACCCGGGTTTCCTTGAATAAAAAGGAAGTGCCTTCGGAAAATACCTCTTCATCCTTGGGTAAATTGGCGGGCAAGCTTATGGGGCCGGTTTGCCGGCAGGCCAACGAAAATTGCGACGGATCGTCTGCTAAGCCGAGGGTCCCGGAAACGCCGCCGGCTTTGGCTTGGCTGACATGGCAGGTGACGCCGGGGATCTTCGGGTCGGCAAAGGCCTCGACGCAGACTTTGTGGTTGGCACCTATCAGTTTCCAGGCCGTGGTAACGCAGCCAACGGTTTCTGCTTGTCCGCCGGCCGAGATCACCATTAGCAACATGGCGAGAGGCAAATTTTTTTTCATGGTCGGATTACCTTTTGGTAGTGCGAAATAAGGACATGTTTGCATGGCGGTCTGTCCGGGAGAATGCGAGCTTGACTAGGGTACAGCAATTCGTGAAATTAATTGCTTAATCACGTCGTCACTGGTGACGCCTTCGGCTTCGGCTTCGTAGGACAAAATCAATCGATGCCGTAACACGTCGTAAGCCACCGCCTGAATATCGCCGGGATCGACAAAGTCGCGCCGGTCCAGCCATGCCTTGGCGCGGGCACAACGATCCAGAGCAATGCTGGCGCGTGGGCTGGCGCCGTATTCCAGCCATTTGGCCAAATCTTCGCCGTAGGCCGCCGGGGTGCGGGTGGCCAAGATAATTTGCAACAGATATTGTTCCAAGGCTTCCGCCATGTATATGTCCAGTACTTCGTTGCGGGCCGTAAACAGGGTTTGCTGGCTGACTTTTTCAGCGATGCCGCTGCCGTTTTTCAGCGTACCGCGGGCTTCGGCGCGGGCCAGATGCAGTATTGTTTTTTCATGCACGGCATTGGGATAATCGATTTTAACGTGCATCAAAAAACGGTCTAACTGGGCTTCGGGCAACGGATAAGTGCCTTCCTGTTCGATAGGGTTTTGGGTGGCCATAACCATGAACAGCGGCGGTAAGAGATAGGTGGCTTTGCCAACCGTGATCTGTCGTTCCGCCATGGCTTCCAGCAGCGCGGCTTGCACTTTAGCCGGCGCCCGGTTGATTTCGTCCGCCAGAATTAAATTGTGAAACAGCGGGCCTTTCTGGAAGTCAAAACTGCCTTGTTGCGGACGGTAAATCTCGGTACCGGTTAAATCGGCCGGCAGTAAATCCGGGGTAAATTGTACCCGGTGGAAATCGGCTTCTACCCCCTGGCTCAACACGTTGATGGCACGGGTTTTCGCCAGACCGGGCGCCCCTTCCACCAGTAAATGGCCGTCGGCCAGCAAGGCGATCAGCATTCTTTCCACCAGTATGTCCTGGCCGATGATTTGGGTGTTAATGTGATCTTTAAGCTGGTGTAGCGCGGTTTGCGCCAGGGTTAAATCGGTCATGGTGTGCAAATTTTCTGTTTGAAAAAGGGTGATGATCGAATCGTAAGCTAAGGTGTGGGATGATGATGGCGTTGCTGATTTTTCCACTCCCGGTGGGCCGACATGATAGTGACTACCTCGTCAGGATCGTCGGTAACGGTAATTAAATCCAAATCCTTCAGGGATATCGTCTGGTATTCGAGCATTTTATTTTTCATCCAATCAATCAGTCCACCCCAGAAATCGCTACCGAACAACACCAGCGGCAATGGATACGCCTTGTGGGTTTGCATTAAGGTCAGCGCTTCGAAAAACTCATCCAAAGTCCCAAAGCCGCCCGGCATGCAGACATAACCCATCGAATAACGTACGAACATGACTTTACGCACGAAGAAATAGCGAAAATTCAAGGACAGGCTTTGGTAGGCATTGGCTTTTTGTTCCATCGGCAGTTCAATATTCAAGCCGATGGAGAGCTGGTTTTGCTGGTGCGCCCCCCTGTTGGCCGCTTCCATGACACCGGGGCCGCCGCCGCTGATGATGGCGAAGCCCTCTTTGCTGAGCAGTTCCGCCAGTTCCACGGTTTTTCGATAATAAAAATGCTCTTCCGGCAAACGCGCCGATCCAAAAATGGAAACCGCATCGCACAGCCCGGACAGTTCATCGAAACCTTCGGTAAATTCACTGATGATGCGAAAAATCCGCCAGGACTGATCGCCTTTCAAGTCATCGATGATGCTGGGCGAGGCTGAGCCCGTCGTGGAGCGGTTTTTGATGCAGGCCATTTGGGTTCCTTTAATGTTCGCGCTTAACTGAGTTAGATTGGTTTAAGGTTAAACGATGGTTGGGTGCTTGTCGATTTATCCCTGCCTCTTCGACGTGACAATCTACCTCACAGTTTTCATCGGTTTCGGAATTTATATAACAACCGGCCACCCTGTAAAGTGTGGGTTACTTTACCGATCAAGCTTTGCTGCCAATACGGCGTATTGCGGCCGGTACTGTGCCAGGTTTGTTCGTTGACCTCCCAATGCAACTTGGGGTCGAAAATACAGACGTCGGCACTAAATTCCGGGGTTAAAGCGCCGGCTTGCAGTCCTAAAATCGCCGCGGGTTTTTGGGTCAGGCTGGCCAGTACTTTATTCAGGCCGATGCGATGCAGGGTGGTTAATTCCAGGGTCAACGACAGCAAGGTTTCCAGCGAAGCAATGCCGGGTTCGGTTTCCGGAAACGCGCCTAATTTGGCATCCAGGTCGTGTGGTTGATGATCGGAACAAATGGCGTCGATAGTGCCGTTGGACAAGCCTTCACGCAGATAATGACCGTCTTCCTCGCTACGGAAAGGCGGAATCACATGGTAATGGCTGTCGAATGGCCGCACATCGTTTTCGCTCAAATGCAGCTGGTGGATAGCTACGTCGGCGGTGACGTTCAAGCCGTATTTCTTGGCCTGCTGGATTTTGATCACCGATTGCTTGCAGCTGATTTGGCTGATATGCATGCGGCAGCCTGTCAATTGCGCCAGCTCCAACGCTTGGGCCAGGGCGATGGATTCCGCCGCGACAGGTATGCCCGGCAATCCATATTGGCTGGCCATGGCGCCTTCGTGGGCGCAGCCTTTACCACTCAGGGCCGCTTCATTGGCACGGTACATCAGCAGCAAGCCGTGGCTGCTGGCGTATTCCATGGCGCGGCGCAAAATCAACAAGTTCCCCAACGGAGCATGCGCATTGCTAACGGCGATGCAGCCGGCCTGTTTCAAGGCGAACATCGAACTGAGCTCGGTGCCGTCCAGACGCTGGGTCAAGGCGCCTATGCTAAGGACTTGCGGATAGTCGGCGGCCTCCGCTTTGTCCTTGATATATTCCACCACCGCGGGGCTATCGATACAGGGTTTGGTATCGGGCGGCAGGCACAGCGAGGTGACGCCGGCGCTCAACGCGGCCCGGGTTTCGCTTTTGATGCTACCCTTGTGGCTGTGGCCGGGTTCGCGCAAGCGGGCGCTCAAATCGATGAAACCGGGGCAAACAATGTGTTCTTTGGCGTCGATGGTGAGGTCGGGGGTGAAATCGGCGGGAGGATTCAACACCTGTAGTATTTTGCCGTCGGCAATACACAGCGACCCCACGGCATCGATGGCATTGGCCGGATCGATAATGCGGCCGTTTTCGATCAGAATTTTGGTCACGCTGTACCTCCATGATGGCCCAGCGTCATGGTCATGATGGCCATACGTACGGCAATGCCGTTGCTGACTTGCTCCAGCACCACCGATTGCGGGCCGTCGGCCACGTTGGAGGCGATTTCCACGCCGCGGTTAATAGGGCCTGGGTGCATGACGATAGCGTTGGGTTTGGCGCGTAGCAGTTTGGTTTCCGTCAAGCCGTAACATTTAAAAAACTCGCTTTCGCTGGGTAGAAAGGCAGAATTCATGCGTTCTTTTTGTAAACGCAGCATGATAATGACATCGACATCGCTCAAGCCTTCACTCATGTCGTGCAGAGGAATCACGCCCATACTTCTGACATGGGCGGGTAACAGGGTTTTAGGGGCAATCACCCGCACCTCGGCAACCCCCAGGGTATTCAGTGCCAAAATCTGAGAGCGGGCTACCCGGGAATGCAGAATGTCGCCGACGATGGCGACTTTCAATCCTTCAAATTGTTTTTTATGTTGACGGATGGTGAACATGTCCAACATGGCTTGGGTGGGGTGGGCATGTTGGCCGTCGCCGGCATTGATGACGCTGATGTGAGGGGCGGTATGCTGCGCAATGAAATGGGCGGCGCCGCTCAAGGCATGTCGCACCACAAACATGTCCACATGCATGGCTTCCAGGTTGCGGATGGTATCCAGCAGACTTTCGCCTTTGGAGGTGGCTGAGGTGGCAATATTGATATTTAACACGTCCGCCGAAAGACGGGTCGCGGCCAGCTCGAAAGTGGTGCGGGTGCGGGTGCTGTTTTCGAAAAACAGGTTGACGATGGTCTTGCCTCGCAATAACGGTACTTTTTTGACCTGATGTTCGGAAATGCCGGTAAAAGATTCGGCGGTATCCAGAATTTCGGTCAGCAAGTGCTTGTTCAAGCCTTCTATGCTGAGAAAATGTTTGAGTTTGCCTTGTTCGGTGAGTTGCAGGTGTTGATGCATAATCAGGCCGCGCAAGCTAAGGTTTGCAGGTCTATGCCCAAGGGGTCGGGACCGGTCAGTTTGATGCGCTGGCCTTCCGGTAAGTCGATGCGGGCGCCGCGGCAATCGGGTTGTAGCGGTATTTGCCGACCATTGCGTTCGATGAGTACGGCCAATAGCACTTGGTTGGGCCTGCCGTAATCGAAAATTTCATTCAATGCGGCCCGGATGGTGCGGCCGGTATAAAACACGTCGTCAATCAGGATGATATCCCGGCCCTCTAATTGCGGCGGCAGTTGACTGGCTTTAACATTGGGATGTATGCCGATTTGGGAGAAATCGTCACGGTAAAAAGTGATATCCAGCAATCCTAGCGGTTCGGTAATGCTCAAGCGTTTGTGGATGTGTTCGGCAATCCAGGCGCCGCCGCTGTGTATGCCGATCAACAAGGGGTTGTTCAGCTTGCGGCTTTGAATTTGTTGGCGGATATCGGCTTCGAGGGTGTCGAGCAATTCAGCGATATTGAGCGTTGATGTCGGCATGAGCGATTAGCAGTTTGGAATTAATAATTAAGAGACCGTTACAGGGCGAAAGGCTATGCGAGATAAAGCGAATTGTGCTTCCATCGTATTTCTTACCTCTAGCTATCGAACCAGCTTTGCAGAATTATTTGCGCGGCAAGTTGATCCTGAACTTCCCACAGTTTACCAGCACTGACTTTGAGATCATCAAATAACATTTGTTTGGCGGCAAAGGTGGTCAAGGTTTCGTCGATTTGGTGTACCGGCAGATTGTAGCGACCGTTGAGCTGGCGGCAAAATTTTTGCATGCGCGGGGTGATGATGTTGTCCGAACCGTCTTGTTGGCGGGAAATGCCGACTATCAGCCCCAAGGGACGCCACTCTGCAATCAGTTTGCCGATAATATTCCAATCCGGCACTTGGTTTACCGAGCGTATCGTTTGCAAGGGGCTGGCGATGCCGGTATCCGCATACCCCACGGCCACGCCGATTTTTTTATTGCCGAAATCAAACCCCAAATATGCGTCGCTGCTGAATTTGACTGCCAAGGGATCGGGTCTAACCATGGCCGGCGCTGGTGGTGAGGCGGTTGATATCGATGCCCAGCTGGCTGGCGGCGGCATTCCAACGTTGATTGATCGGGGTTTCGTACAAAATCGCTTCCCCGCAAGGGGTATTTAACCAGGCATTTTCGACAATTTCCTTTTCCAGTTGTCCACTGCCCCAACCGGCATAGCCTAAGGCAATCAAGTAGTGAGCCGGTCCCTGGCCCTTGGCGATCGCTTCCAGAATGTCGCGAGAGCTGGTTAGGTTGATATTGTCGGCGGTTGAAATACTGGAATCCCAAGATTGTTCGCAGGGGCTGTGAATCACGAAGCCACGCTCCTGCTGTACCGGGCCGCCGGCAAAAACCGGGGTGTTCAGCACGTCTTCAAAGTCGGTTTCTATGCCCATTTGTTCGAAAATATCTTTCAATTTCATGTTGGTGGGGCGGTTGATGACGATCCCCAGCGCGCCTTCCCGGTTGTGTTGGCACAGGTAGGTCACGGTATGAAAGAAATGCGGATCGAACAAGCTGGGCATGGCGATCAAAAATTGATTATTCAGGTAAGTGTTATCTGTCATAACTATGCTGGGTTAGGCTAGCGTGCGGTCATGCCGGTTTCGTCTGAAAACTTCCAGACCCGAGTAATGACTAAAACGTTCACTTCTTTGAGTAAGTCTGTCGGTAAAGCTGCAAAAGGAGCGCTCATTTTGACAATGCGTTTGGCGGCTTCATCCAGGGAGGCGTTGCCGGATGAGCGGACGATACGCATGCTATAAATGCTGCCGTCGGCGTTGATGCCGACATCCATGGTTAGTGATTGGGACGAACCCGGTTTTTTCGCGGCGGAAGGATAATTGAGATTGCCGGTACGTTCAACTTTGTCCTCCCAGTCCTTGACATATTGTGCCGCTAAATATTTATGCGTGCTGACGGATTTGACGAATTTTATTTTACTGTCTTCGGCGCTCTGTCGGGTATTGCGTATTTGTTCGCCCAGTTGCGCGATTTGTTGCTGCAAGGCTTCGGCGGTGAGTTTGGGTTGTTCCTCGGTAATTTCCTCCACGGGCTCTTCGACTGTTTCCACGGGGGTGACGACTTTTACCGGTGCCTTGGCTTGAGTGACGAGTTTTTGTGGCGTCGGCTTTTTGGTTTCCCGAGCGGGCTGTTTGGGCGGTTCAGCCCGGACAGGTGCTGCCGCCTGAATGGGCAGCGTGGGTAAACTTTGTTTGATGGGTTCGGGTTTTTGGGTGGCGTCCCCCGCGCCAAGCTGATGATCCTGGGCCAAGTATTTGGCTTGCTTGGGCGCTTTTTTCAATGGCGCGTGCGACAAGGTAATTTCGATCGACTTATTGGTTCTCGGCGCATGAGGGGCCTTAAAATTGATACCCAATAAAATGCCAACGTGCACCACCGCCGCAACGAATACCGCTAATAGCAGCGAATCGTCGTTGGAAAGTGGCGAGCTGGTAATAGGCTGATCTTGCATGATTAGTTTTGCTGTTTCGATTTTAGCTGGTCCTGGATATGATCCATCAGTTGCGCGCTGATATTGATGCCGAATTGCTGGTCGAGTTCCTGCACGCAGGTGGGGCTGGTGACATTGACTTCGGTCAGGTAGTCGCCGATTACGTCCAGGCCGACGAAAATCAGGCCTTTCTCGCGCAGAGTCGGGCCAACTTGCTGTGCAATCCAGCGATCGCGTTCGCTGAGTTCGCGCCCTTCTCCTCGCCCGCCGGCGGCTAGATTGCCGCGGGTTTCACCGCTGGCCGGAATTCTGGCCAGGCAGTAGGGCACCGGTTCGCCATTCACCATCAAGATGCGTTTGTCGCCGTCTTTAACGGCGGGCAAATATTTTTGCGCCATGATGTAACGGGAGGCATGCTCGGTCATGGTTTCCAAAATCACGCTCAGGTTAGGGTCGTGTTCCCGGACATGAAAAATCGATGCGCCGCCCATGCCGTCCAGCGGCTTCAGAATGATTTCCCGCTGTTGTTGTAAAAAATGCCGGATCTTTTGCGGATCGCGCGCCACCAAGGTGTCAGTGCAGCATTGCGGGAACCAGGCGGTGTACATTTTTTCGTTGGCATCGCGCAGCGATTGCGGTTTATTCAGCACATAAACGCCTTGTCGCTCGGCCTGTTCCAGCATATAGGTGGCATAAATGTATTCCTGATTGAAGGGGGGGTCTTTCCGCATCAGGATAACGTCCAATTCCGACAGGGCTATTTGCTGTTCGCCCAGGAAACGGTGCCATTGTTGCGGATTCCGTTCGACATCCAGCAGGCGTGTCCGGGCATGGGTCTGGCCGTTTTGTAAAAACAGGTCGCCTAGTTCCATGTAATGTAACTCCCAGCCGCGCGCTTGCGCTTCCAGCAGCATGGCGAAACTGGTGTCTTTTTTGATGTTGATCTGGCCGATGGGGTCCATGACCATGCCGAATTTAAGCGTCATTCGCGTCCTGTTTTAATAAGTATCAGAAGATAATTGTAAAATTTTAACAAATTTATTTTTAAGAATGTTGTTTACCGACAAAAGAATTTTTGGTATAAAGCTCGGCTATTTTGAATCAAAAGCTCGCATTGAGGTAGTCATGTCCAGAGTATGCCAAGTAACAGGTAAACGTCCCGTCAGCGGGCACAACGTTTCACACGCAATGAACAGAACCAAAAGACGTTTTACGCCGAATCTGCATCATCACAGATTTTGGGTTGAAAGTGAAAACCGTTGGGTTCGCCTGAGAGTGTCCTCCAAAGGCATGCGTATTATTGACAAGAACGGTATCGATGCAGTTTTGGCTGACATCCGCAACCGCGGCGAAAAAGTCTAAGGAGAATTAACATGCGTGACAAAATCAAATTGGTTTCTAGCGAAGGCACAGGCCATTTCTACACCACCACTAAAAACAAAAAAACCATGCCCGAGAAAATGGAGATCAAGAAATTTGATCCCGTCGTTCGCAAGCATGTGATGTACAAAGAAGCCAAAATCAAATAATCGGCTTTTTGCGGTAAAAGCGATAGGCTAGTCAAGTATTCCGCTTGCGCTAGCCGCCGCTGTAGTCATTTTCCCCGCATTCTTTCCAGCTCGGTTTTAAATTTCTCCAGCTGTCTGGCTAATGACGAGCATTTCAATTCCAAAGTCATTTTCTCAGCTTCCAGCGACCGGCATTTTGCTTTGAGCTGCTGAATCGCCTGTCTAAGATCGTCGGTAAGCGCCTCCTCCGCTGGAGTTTCCGGTTGTTCTGCTAGAGTCAACTTGGATGATTCGCCTGGAGGACCGGCGAGGTTGCCGGTTTCGGTTCCATCATCAATGCTAAACGAGGCAGGCTCGGTGCGCAGTTGATCTTGGTTAAGGCCGGCAATACCATTTTTCAAAATCAGTGCGTTGAATTTATTCTGCTGCAGAATAAAGGCCGCCATTTCGCTGGTTTTACCGTCTTTACAAACGACGATGACCGGATGGTGGCGATTCAGCGTTTTCAGATACATGCGTAGCGAAAAAAACGGCACATTGATACTTCTGGGCAGATGGCTGATTTTGAATTCATCGTGTCCGCGCACGTCGATTAATTCCGCGCCTTGGCTCATTTGAACATACAGTTCATCAATGCCGATGTATTTGAGCGTGGGCAGTTTGATCAGATTAATGAACTGCTCTTTACCCAGTCGTAACAATGTCAGGTCTGTAATGGCGGTAATCGAGGTGCTTCTCGGTTCGCCGGAAATCAAGGCATCTTCCCCAAAGGTATCCAAGTCTGCCAGTTTGGACAATTTAATATCCTTGGCATTGGGTGACGGCTTGCGGCTGATAATAGCCTGGCCCTTTTTGATGATGTAGTAATAATCGCCGGGCTCGCCTTGCCGTATGATGGCCTCACCGGGAGCGCAGGTGATTTCTTGCAAGCTCATCAGTAGTTTTTGCAGATTGGCGGGTGGAAGCGCACGAAAAATCGGCGACTTCAGTAAAGTCGTCATCCAATCGTCGTTATCGTCCAATTCGTCAACCGTCATAGTGCTTTCATTCTCTTCATAAGCTGTTTCTGGGGTCATTTTCATCATATCAGCATTCAAACGCAAAAACTGAATTCTGCTATTGGCAACTGCATCAACTTTTCTAGGCACTTGATGAGCGATCGCAAAGCGGGCCGAATCGCTGCCGGCCTTGATGGTTTCTATAGTGAAAGTTTCGGTTTGCAAATTAATCGAGCCGTCCAGCAGATAATAAAGACTATCGTTTTCGTCGCCGCGTTTGAATAAAATCGTGCCCTGTTCGGCGTACTCAAGATTTAATTGCGCGCACAAGCTAATAAACGTTTGCGACGGCAAGGTTGATAATGGAATCAATTGCCGGATGACGCGGGCTTCTTCGGACTGGGTATCGACAGCCATGGTTTGATGCGGGATGAGTGCGAATTAAAATGCAGGGAGCAAAAGCATCTATCATAGACGATATTGAGTTAATATTTTTTAGTGAAACATTTTTACGGCCGGCTTGTCCATGCTGGCAAATTTACTGCTGGAAATACATTTATGATCAACACGACAAAAATAGGGCTGTTTTTTTTATGCGTTTTTGCTAATCCGTTAGTGCATGCCGCATTGCCGCTGCAAGTGGAAGGTGAACAATTACCTACCCTGGCGCCGATGTTGGAGCGCAGCATGCCTGCCGTGGTTAACATTTCCACCTCCACCAACGTACGGATACAGGATAATCCTTTACTGAACGATCCGGTATTTCGGCATTTTTTCGGCATTCCCAATAATCCACGCCAACGGCAACGCAACAGTTTGGGGTCCGGGGTTATTATCGACAAGGATGAAGGCTATGTGCTGACCAATAATCATGTGATCGATAAAGCCGACAAAATTACCGTCACGCTTAGCGATGGCCGGCAATTAAATGCCAAATTGTTGGGCACCGATCCCGAGGCCGATGTGGCGGTGATCCAGATTCCGGCCGACAATTTGTCCGCGCTGAAGATTGCCGACTCCAGCCAATTAAAAGTAGGCGATTTCGTTGTGGCGATCGGTAATCCCTTCGGTTTGGGGCAAACCGTTACTTCCGGCATTGTCAGCGCGCTGGGACGTTCCGGGTTGGGTATTGAGGGGTACGAGGATTTCATTCAAACCGACGCCTCGATTAATCCGGGTAACTCCGGAGGCGCGCTGGTAAACCTGCGTGGTGAGTTTGTAGGTATGAATACGGCTATTTTGGCGCCCAGCGGCGGCAATGTCGGTATTGGTTTTGCCATTCCGTCGAATATGGCCATCAAATTAATGGAATCTTTGGTTCAACATGGCGAAGTTCGCCGTGGCTTGTTGGGGGTGACTAGCCAAGATTTGACCCCGGAACTGGTAAAGGCCTTTAATTTAAAAGGCCAACACGGCGCAGTCGTCAGCCGCGTTGAGGCCGGTTCGCCGGCGGAAAAAGCCGGCATTGAGCCCGGTGATATCATCGTGGCGGTTAATGGGCAAGAGATCAGGAACGGTAGCAGTCAGATCCGTACCGCCATCAGCTTGCTGCAAGTGGGCGACACCGCCGATATCGAGGTGATGCGAAGCGACAGCCGGTTGAGTTTGCAAGCCGTGATAGGCAAGCCCAAGCGGCCTGAAATCGCGGGCGACAAAATACACCCAATCCTGAAAGGCGTTACCTTAGGGGTAACCGGTAAAGGTCAAATCGAAGGGGTTTTGCTGGAAAAAATAGAGCCTAAATCATATGCCTGGAAAACCGGGCTGCGGCCCGGCGATATTATTATCAGTGCCAATCGCTATCGGGTTAGAAATTTGGATGAGTTTAAACAGGTGGTTAATCCGCAATCCGCGTTATTGATCAATTTGCAACGTAATGGAGAAGGTTTTTTCGTAGTGCTGCAATAATGCCGGCTAGATGCCGGTTGAAACCCCGCCGGCATCAAAATAACGCCCCACGGCTCTCGACGCTTATTGGGCTTAGCCTCGCCTGCGCTGCTCGGTCTCCGCCGTTTCCAGTGCAAAGGCGATGTTATCGGCCATGTCATTTAGAAGCTTGATCTGCTGATTGGCGAACGCGTTGGCTGCGGGAGCGTACATCGAACACACGCCGCGCACCTCGCCCTTGATATTGATAGGTAGGGCAAGCACGCTACGGTAGCCCAAGGCTAACGCCTTATGTCGCCAAGCCTTGGTGCGCGGGTCGTGCTCGATATCATTGCTGCCGACACTGCAGGCTTGATTGTAGGCGGCATTTGCCGGATAGTTGTCTTGAGCGCCGGGGGCCGGCAAGTTATTGAATTGCTCCAAGGTCTCCAGGTCAATGCCGGCGAAAGCGGCTGGAAACAGCGTCTGGCCGGTGGCATCGGGCAAACCAATCCAGGCCATGTTAAAGCCGCCATCTTCCACGGCAATGCGGCATACTTCCTTTAACAGCATATCGATATCGCGGATATGCACGATAGCCTGATTGATATTGCTTAACATGGTGTAGACGCGGGTTAAACTGGTTAAGCGTGTTTCAGCTTGCTTACGGTCGGAAATATTCTCCATTACCGCAATGAAATGTGTGATGTCGCTATCGTGATTGCCAATCGGGGTGATCGTCAGTGATTCGGTATATAAAAAGCCGTCTTGGTGTTGATTAACAATTTCACCGCGCCAAACTCGTTTGCTGAGAATGCTGATAGACAAAGCCTGATAAAACGCCTTACTTTGCAGGCCGGAGCGGATCAGCTCCTTTGGGTATTTACCGATGGCGTCTTCCAAGGGGAAACCGGTCAGGGCGGCAAAAGCTGGATTGGCCCATTGAATAATGGAATGACTGTCGGTGATGACGATGGCGTTCGCTGCCGCCTTGAGAGCGGCATTAAGCAGTTGTAATTGGTTTTCAGCCAGTTCTCGCAACAGCACATCGGCTTCCCATTGGGAGGTGCGTTCCGCTATCAGCGTTTGCAGATTTTGATTGGATTGCCGCAGTTCATGTTGCAGTTGCTTTCTGGACTGGCGATTACCGGCCAGTTTCCAGCAACCGATAGCTTCCAAAAGCAGAAGCGTCAGCAACGCAGCCAAGATAGGCTTGAATAAAGTCCGGTTGCCATACAGGGTCTTGGAAGGCAACAGCGAGACGATTTTCCAGGTATTGGCGCTCGGCATGCTTTTTAGTGCTGCGTTATCATCCGAGTTGGGGTATACCGTACTAAAGGTCCAAACCCCTTCAGCATCCTCAATCTGACCGTGATCGGTTTGATTGATCCGCTTCCAGATTTTAGGGTGCTGAAGAGAAAAGCTGGGGGTTGTGGGCGTAAAAATAAAACCACGGAGCTTGTCCGGCAAAGGGCTGTTTAACCAAAAGCCTTGCGGATTCAGTAGCAAGGAGTGGCCCTCAATTTCCGCTCTGGCTTTTTCGAAGCGAGCCATTAATTCGGCTCCAAAATAATTAAGAACTACAATGCCGTGCCGCCCGCCGCGACTGTCGAATACAGGCGATGCTACACGCAGCATGGGCTTGTGAGGGAATTCCGGGGCGGCATGTTCGATATTTAGATCCAGGGGCGAAACGTAAACGGCCCCGGCATTTAATTTGGCGGTTTCCATAAAGTAATAACGGCCGCTTTTATCTTGCAATTCCGCAGGGGGTGTCGGCGAGGCCTTGCCATTGTTAAAATCGATGCGTACCCGCTCGTGCCCGGATTCGTCTATCCAGCGAATTTGGTGATACGTTTTAGTCGCGGCCGATAGGTTAAGCATATCCAGCTCGAAGTCATGCAGCGCTTCGGGTGACGGATGCTCGAGGATACGTTTTAGCTGGTAATGATCAGTAATCAGGCGAAGGTCGCGATTTATTTCCCGAAACACATTGCCGACGGCTTCTCTTTCGAGTTCAACGCCAATGCTTTCACGTGCTTTATCCCGAAGGGAAATGCGCTCTTGAATGCTGTAGTAAAAGCAGTAAGCGCCTACGCAGGTCAGTAAAGCCAGAAATAAATAAGTTTTTAGGAACTGTACCAGGAAAGGTCGGCTCAGTTTGAGTGTTAATTTATTAGCCTTTTCCATGTCGGTAAAATCGCAGAAAATGAGGTGCCGAATTCGAATAAATTTAGATGCGGGGGTTTAATCAGAATACAAAGGCAGTATATCCTAGTCCAATTGAATTACCAGTCGGACTGGTAAACAGGCTGAGGGTATTTGATATTGATGGGTCTGCTGATTATGAGCCCCATAATGGATTACGGCAGGCGGCGGATTTGATAACCGGTTAAGCCAGCATTTCCCGCAATTGCGCCAAGCTGGCCTTGCCGCGTTGCTTGATTTCTTCAGGCGGAAGTTGTTTTTTGTTGGTCCATTCCAGGTCTTCTTCGGGGAGCTCGTTTAAAAACCGGCTGGGTTCGGATTCGCTGATTTCGCCGTAGCGTTTGCGATGTGTGCAATAGCTGAAGGTAAGGGTTTTTTGGGCGCGAGTGATGCCGACATAAGCTAGGCGGCGTTCTTCCTCGATATTGCCGGTTTCGATGCTGTTTTGATGCGGCAGCAGGTTTTCCTCCATGCCGATCAAAAACACATGCGGAAATTCCAGGCCCTTGGCGGCGTGCAGCGTCATCAAACTGACCTGGTCGCCGGCTTCCTGTTCCTGGTTCCTATCCAGAATATCCATCAGCATGACCTTGGCGATCACGTCCGCAAGCGATTTCTCCTCGCCTTGTTCGTTGCCGGCTATGCGTTGCAGCCATTCGATCAGTTCGTATACATTGCTCATGCGGCGTTCGGCAGCCGCCGGCGTTTTGCTGTTTTCCTGCAGCCATTGCTGGTAATTGATCTGCTCCAGCAGCTGATGGATCACTTTAAAACTGTCTTCGCGTTCGATTTTTTGCGCGGTATCGTTGATCCAGTCGCAAAATTTACTCAAACGCTGTACCGATTTTTCCGACAAGCGTTGTTGTAAACCGAATTCCGAGCAGGCAGCGAATAAACTGATATGCCGCTCGTTGGCGTAAGCACCCAGCTTTTCCAAAGTGGTGGGGCCGATTTCCCGGCGTGGGGTATTGATGATGCGCAAAAAAGCGGCATCGTCGCCGGAGTTGACCATTAAGCGCAGGTAGGCCAGCAGGTCTTTGATCTCCGCATAGGCGAAAAACGAGGTGCTGCCGCTAATGAAATACGGCACATTGTTTTCGCGTAATTCTTTTTCAAACAAGCGGGACTGGTGATTACCGCGGTACAAAATGGCGTAATCGGCATAACTGCCGCCATGCTTGAAACGATGATGCACAATTTCGGCGGCGATTTGCTTGGCTTCGTGCTGGTCCGACTTATGGCTCAATACCCGCAATCGATCGCCGTAACCCAGTTCGCTCCAGAGTTTCTTTTCGAAGGTATGCGGGTTGTTGGCGATCAATTGGTTGGCCACCTTTAAAATTCGTCCGGCGGAACGATAGTTCTGTTCCAGCTTGATCACCTGCAGACGGCTGTAATCCTTTTGCAGTTGGGCCAGGTTTTCCGGCTGCGCGCCGCGCCAGGCATAAATCGACTGGTCATCGTCGCCCACCACGGTAAAGCGGCCCAAGTTACCGGCTAAAAGTTTCACCAATTGGTATTGAGTAATATTGGTGTCCTGATATTCGTCTACTAGCAGGTAGCGAATTTTGTTTTGCCATTTTTCCAGCAGGGCCGGATGTTGTTGAAACAGCAATACCGGCAATAAAATCAGGTCATCGAAATCGACGGCGTTATAGGCTTTCAGGCTGCGGGTGTAGGCCTCGTAAAGTAAGGCCGCGGCTGGATTTGCAGCATCGGCATCGGTCAGGCTGACGGCTTGTTGCGGTGTGACGAAGGCGTTTTTCCATTGGCCGATTTGCCAGTTGTATGGATCGACCTGGTCGATGTCGCAATCCTTCAGACCATGGCTGATTAAATTGCGCAACAGAGTCAGCCGGTCTTGTTCGTCGAACAAGGTAATCGCGGCTTTGTAGCCCAGGGTTTTATGTTCGGCGCGCAGTATATCCAGACCCAAGGAATGAAACGTTGATACTCTAAGGCCGCGACTTTGTTTGTCGTCCAGCAAGCGGCTGACCCGGCTTCTCATTTCCCGAGCCGCCTTGTTGGTAAAGGTTACGGCGGCTATGTGGCGGGCGGGTGTACCCTGCTGCACCAGATAGGCGATTTTCTCGGTAATTACCCGGGTTTTGCCGCTGCCGGCGCCCGCCAGCACCAGCAAAGGGTGGTCGATGATTTTAACAGCGGCTTGTTGTTGCGGATTAAGTTTGGCTGACATTCATTATTAAGAGGTGATGCGAAAACTACAATTTTTGCCGTAGTCTATTGATTTGGCGCCGGACAAAACCCGTCTACTGCATAAGTAAGCATTATTCCAATGCGTCAACCGTCTTACGGCCAATACCGAAACTTTCCAGCAGCATCAGGCCAACCCCGACGCAAATAGCAGAGTCGGCAATATTAAAGGCCGGCCAATGCCAGTCCAGGTAATACACGTCCAGAAAATCGATGACATAGCCGTAAGCTACCCGGTCAATCAGGTTGCCGACCGCGCCGCCTAAAACCATGGACAGGGCGATAGCCATCAGCGTTTCGTGTTTTTGCAGGCGTAGCAGCCAGACTGCGATGATGCTGCTCATCACCACGGCCAGTCCGGCAAACAGCCAACGTTGCCAGCCACCGGCCTGGGCCAGAAAGCTGAAAGCCGCGCCGGTATTATGCACATAAGTCAAATTAAAGCCGGGTAACAGCGGGATGGACTCGAACAGCTGCATCGACGCATCCACCGTTAATTTGCTGGCCTGATCCAGAATCAGAACCAGCAACGACAGCCATAGCCACTTAAGCATAATGACGGGTCTCGCCATTGCCCGCCACGTTTTCCACGCAACGACCGCATAGTTCCGGGTGATCGGCATGCTCGCCGATGTCGTAACGATGATGCCAGCAGCGCACGCATTTCTTATGCGTGGATACCGATACTTTCAGTTTCACGCCTTCCAGTTCGGTGGCAATTGCATCGTCAGGACAGAATTGCATGCCGGCCACGCCCGCATTAGAGGTAATGAACACGAAATGCAGTTCGCTGGCTAGTTTATTCAGCTCGTTGGCGTAGACTTCGTCGCAATACAATTCCACTTCGGCATTCAAGGAAGCGCCGATGGCGCCGTCTTTCCGCAACGCTTCGAGCTGCTTGCTGACCACGGTCCGTACAGCCATGACTTTTTCCCAAGTGCCACGCTGGATGCTGGCGTCGGCATCCAGCGGGAATAGGCCTTCGTACCAGGTTTCCAGAAACACGGATTCGCCGCGTTGTCCTGGGATCACTTGCCAAATCTCGTCGGCGCTATAGCTGACGATGGGCGCCAGCCAGCGTGTCAAGGCTTCGATAACGTGGTACATCGCGGTTTGCCCGGAACGACGCGCCAGGCAATCTTCCTTGGCGGTGTATTGTCTATCTTTGATGATATCCAGATAAAAGCCGCCCAAGTCGATGCTGCAGAAGTTCAGTACTTTTTGATAAATCGCCTGGAATTGATAAGCGCTGTACGCTGTTTTGATTTCGGCTTGTAGTTGCCAGGCTTTGTCGACCACCCAGCGATCCAGCGCCAGTAAGTCGGTATTGGCGACTTTGTGTTGCACGGGCTCGAAGCCGTCCAGGTTAGACAGCAGGAAACGCGCGGTATTACGCAGTCTGCGGTAAGCATCGGAGGTGCGTTTTAAAATTTCGTCGGATACCGTCATTTCGCCGCGATAATCCGTACCTGCCACCCACAGACGCAACACATCCGCGCCTAGCGATTTCATCACGGTTTGCGGCAACACCACATTGCCCTTGGACTTGGACATTTTTTTGCCTTCGGCATCGACCGTGAAACCGTGGGTCAATACTTCCTTATACGGTGCTACATCGTTCATGGCCACCGAGGTCAGCAATGAAGACTGGAACCAGCCGCGATGCTGGTCGGAACCTTCCAGGTACAAGTCCGCCGGAAAGCGCAATTGTTCGCGGCGTTCCAACACGGCGGCGTGAGTGACGCCGGAGTCGAACCAGACGTCCAGGGTGTCGTTCATTTTGTCGTACTGCTCGGCATCGCGGCCAATCAATTCGGCGGCATCCAGTTCAAACCAGGCATCGATACCTTGCTGTTCGATGCGTTTGGCGATCTGCTCGACCAAGTCAGCCGTATTAGGGTGCAATTCGCCGGTTTCCTTGTGTACAAAGAAGGTGATCGGCACGCCCCAGGTACGTTGGCGGGAAATGCACCAATCCGGGCGATTGTTGAGCATGGCTTCGATGCGGGCTTGTCCCCAATCCGGTATCCAGTCCACCCGCTTGACTTCGTTCAATGCGGTATCGCGCAAGCCGTTTTTTTCCATGGCGATAAACCATTGCGGCGTGGCGCGAAAAATGATCGGGGTTTTGTGGCGCCAGCAATGCGGGTAGCTATGCAGCAAGGCGTGATGGTGCACCAATTTGCCGCGTTCGCGCAGTACATCCAGGACTTTCTCGTTGGCACCGAATACATGCAGACCGGCAAACAGCTCGGTGCCGGGCAGAAACACCCCGTTGCTGCCGACCGGATTGTCCACCGGTAGGTTGTATTTCATGCCGACCACATAGTCTTCCTGGCCATGGCCGGGTGCGGTATGTACCGCGCCGGTACCGGCATCGGTGGTGACGTGATCGCCCAGAATGACGGGGATCTGTCTGTCGTAAAATGGGTGATGCAGTAATTGGCCTTCCAACGCACTGCCTTTGCAGTAGCCGATGATATGGTGTTCGCCAATGCCATAACGCAGCACGGCATCTTTGAGGAGTGATTCGGCTAAAACCAAGCGTTCGGCTTGACCATCGATTTCGCACTGTACGACGGCATATTCCAGTTCCGGGTTTAGAGCGACTGCCTGATTGGCGGGCAGGGTCCAGGGGGTGGTGGTCCAGATAACAACGGACAGCGGGCCTTTGCCTTGGTGTTCCGGTGCGTGATGACAGCAGGCCATGAATGAGTGTTCGTCGAGTACTTCGAAACGTACGTCGATGGCGGGGGAATGTTTGTCTTCGTATTCAACTTCCGCTTCAGCCAATGCAGAGCCGCAGTCTGTACACCAATGTACGGGTTTGGCGCCCTTGCTAAGATGGCCCTTGGCGGCGATTCTACCTAAGGCGCGCACGATGTCGGCTTCGAAAGCAAAATCCATGGTCAAATATGGGTTGTCCCAGTCTCCCAACACGCCGAGGCGAATGAATTCTTCTTTTTGAATTTCGACTTGTTTTTTGGCGTAAGCGCGGCATTCTTTACGAAATTCCGCCGGACTGACTTTAACCCCGGCTTTGCCGACTTTTTTCTCAACCATTAATTCGATCGGCAAACCGTGACAATCCCAACCGGGCACATAAGGTGCATCGAATCCGGCCAAGGTTTTGGATTTGACGATAATGTCCTTTAATACTTTATTGACCGCATGGCCGATATGGATAGCGCCGTTAGCGTATGGAGGGCCGTCATGCAGCACGAATTTAGGCCGGCCGGCGCAATGCTCGCGGATTTTTTGATACAGCAGGGTTTCGTTCCATTTTTTCAGCATCTCGGGTTCGCGTTGAGCCAGATTGGCTTTCATCGCAAACTCGGTTTTGGGAAGGTTAAGTGTCGTTTTATAATCCGTGGTCATGATGGTATGGTGAGCGCTGCATGCATTCGTCAGTTAGAACAATGCCGGCCAAATTAAGATCATCCATGTCTTTGATGGTTGTGCCGAATTGCCGTATGACTCTATATTAATAAAAACTTGGATTCTATCATCAACTGACGCACGCTATAAAACTTAAAGCTTGCCATGCCATGGGCCGGTTGAGCCGACAAAAATAATTTTTAGTAGCAATACTAGGCAATGATTGACCGATTGCTCTAGAGGTAGGGAATATCATGAAAAATCTAATCTTACTTTTTACACTGTGCTGGCCGCTTTACAGTTGGGCCGGAGTTTACAAATGTACTGATGTGGAAGGACGCACGGATTATCAATCCTCGCCTTGCACTGAAGATCATAAGGCGGTGCAGATCAACACAAAAACCGGCAGCAAAGTGGATCTTAATGAGCTGGAAAACCGGCAGGTTCAGGCAACTGAACAGCAAAAACTAATTGAAGCTCAAAAACAGGCGGAAGAACAAGCTCGATTGGATGTCATTGCGGAGCGCAAGCAATTGGCCAAGGCGCAAAGCGATTTGACTTTGGCTCTGATTAAAGGCAGTCCCATGCAGTTCTCAGCCTTCGCCATACCGCCCTATGACCCCGATAATTTGCCGGCTGGAATCCGACCGTTTGAAACGAGACTGCCGGATATCGAAAAATTCCGCCGCCTTGCCGCTCAAAAAGCACTGGCTACCGGTAAATGCCTGCGGGTGGAAGCTGATGAACTCAACGCCAAAAGTACCAAGGAGCAATTGGTATTTTTGGTGAATTGTAGTTCCGGTGCTACTTATTACTTTAATGAGGCCGAGCTGCAAGAATGAACAGCAAGCCGCAAACTGTTTTTATTACCGGTTGTTCTTCGGGGATTGGTTATGCCACTGCCGTCAGCTTAAAAAACCGCGGCCACCGGGTGATTTGTTCGGTTAGAAAGCCTGAGGACGTCGCGGTTTTGATAGGCAAGGGTTTTGAAAGCCTGCAGTTGGATCTGGCCGATTCGGACAGCATTCAACAAGCTGTGCAAAAACTAATCGATATGACCGGCGGGAAGGTGGATGCCTTGTTTAACAATGGCGCCTTTGGACAGCCCGGTGCGGTTGAAGACCTCAGTCGGGATGCGTTAAGAAATCAATTCGAGACCAATTTTTTCGGCACCCATGAACTGACCAATTTGTTGATTCCATTGATGCGTAAGCAGGGCTGCGGCCGCATTATTTATAATAGTTCGGTGTTGGGATTTGTGGCCATGAAATACCGCGGGGCATATAACAGCAGCAAATTTGCGCTGGAAGGTTTGGCGGATACCTTACGCTTGGAGCTGCGCGGGTCGGGTATTCATATCGTTTTGATCGAGCCAGGCCCCATAGAAAGCCGGTTTCGGCAAAATGCTTTTGCCATGTATCAAGCGTATATAAATCCTGATATAAGTTCGCACCGGCAAACCTATAAGGCTATGGAGGCGCGATTGCAAAAAACCGGACCAGCCGCGCCGTTTACTTTGCCCGCCACGGCCGTCGCGGAAAAAGTCATTCATGCCCTGGAATCCAGGCGGCCAAAGTCCCGCTACCCGGTTACCCTCCCTACCCATTTGTTTGCCTGGCTTAAACGGATACTACCGACTTCCTGGTTGGACAAAATTTTAGTTAGCGTAGAGTAGGCCGTTAAGACGTTTTTGCCGGAAAACGTCTTAATCCGGTAACAATCATGCTATCAAACCGCATGAACTATGATATTATCGGTTTCAACATATAGCCCATTAAATGCTGTTGGTGGTTGTATGTTTCTTATAAAAACAACTGTGAGGTTCCAATACATGAAAATTTTAAAAAGCGCAGCTATTGCCTTCTCTTTAACCGTTGCCATGGGTTCTTTCTCAACTGCTGCAGTTGCTGAGGATCCAGGTAGAGTTTCCCATGCTCCAATCGATGTAATTAAAGAAGTAAATTCCCGTATTGATGAGGCCTTTACTGCGATCAATAATGGTGCTGAAGATGCTGACGTTGCAGCATTGATCAAAAAAGCACGGGATTTTACTAAAGAATTGAATGCCAACGACAAAGTGGCAAGAGAAACAGCTAAAGTCAGAACTCATTTGAAAAATGCTGAATCCGCAGCCAAAACTGCTGATCTGTCAGGTGCAAAAGAGCACTTGGAAAAAGCTAAAAAAGCTAACGAAGGTTTGAAAGGTTACCTATAAGGTTTTGCGCCGGGGTGCTGGCTAAGCACCCCGTTTTTTGCTAATTATTCTTCATCCTGGAATTAAAGTTCCATCTCTAAAGATAGAAGTCCATTCTATCAAGTTCGGCTTCTATCCAACTAAGCAATTCTTTAGCGTTTTTGGGGCGTGCATCAACCCAATTCAGCTCGGCATCTCCTTTCAATAATCGCCAGCGGTGTAATAGCGCCTTGAGTTTGATTGAGTGGCTTACCGTAAGATGAAATTGTTCCGACAATTGTTGCTGGATTCGCTCTATGTCACCCGGTAGAGAAAGCGAGCGCAAATGCGTTAACTGTTCAATCAATTTCTGTATGTTGGCTAATTGCGAATTAACCCAGCTCTCCACTGCTGTTTCGGTAATCACGGAAATAGGCGATTGCGCATTATCGGAAATAACTTTTACCACTTGAATCAATTCGCAGGAGCTGAATTTAACCGCGATTTCGTAGAAGCCGGTTGCCTCCATATCGTATACATAATCTTCCAAATATTGGACTTGCGGATGGGAGTGGGTTGCTATTGTGGCAGTTGGATATTGCGTGGCAAACGGTAGTTGCGGATAGAAGCCGCGATTGGTTTCCGAATCGATGATCTTTCCCGCCAATATCGGGCTTCCCAGCGCAAAATGGCGATGTCCTGCTATTCCCAAATTGACGATGATCGGCATGGTGGGATTAGCAAATAAAGCCATTGTGTAGCCAATCGCACCCGCCATTGCAACCTTGCCCATGCCGGTGATGACGATGACTCGAGCTGGGTCCGAGTAGATAGTAAATGGATGATTGGCGTCGGAACGTTTTTTCAGTTGCCAGGCCTTAATGAGCGGTTTCGCTTCACAGGACAAGGCACAAAAGATAAATATACTGGCTGAGTTTTTCAAACGGAAAAATAAATAAAGGAAGGCAATAAAAGCCTGGGGAGAGCGGCATCAAGCCCCAGGCAGGTTGTTTTGTTGCGGTTAAGGATTTTTGCCGGATGTGCCTGAAGTGGAGCCGGTTGCTTGGTTGACGAACATATTTTTCAGACGATCGAATGCGGCCAGCAAGGTTTTATCCATGACTACTTGATTGCCAATGGAAACGATAACCCGGGCTAATTCAGGCATTTTGGTTTTGGTGGCTAGCATGTAAATGGGTTGCACATACAAAATGGAGTTACCCATGGGCAGAATGATCATGCGACCTTTTTTAACTTCCGAACCTAGTTGATTCCACAGCGTAAATTGACCGGCAATTTCTGGGTTTTGGTCGATCAGGGCATTCACCTGGGATGGACCATTGACTTGTACGGCCTTGGGGAATTTGAAAATGGTAATGCCCGGTTTATAAGTGTTGTCGCATTTACTGGAATCCATGGTGCCGGCAATGCCAACCACGCTTAAATTATCCCGGTGTACAGGCGTCATTGGGTTGACCATCACAAACTCTTCCAGATCGTTACAGCGGTCGAAATCCATGGTGATGAAATACGGTAAAACAGGCTGACCATCTACAGAGGCATATTGCCAGGTTTCCGCCTGCTCATAAAACAACTCCGGGCTGTTTTGGTGGTATTTGGCGTAGATTTTCATTTGCATGTAGTACAAATCTCGCGGATAACGCAAATGGCTTGACAACGCGTCGGGCATTTCCTTCAGAGACTTAAACAGCCCCGGGTACGCCCGGTTATAGGCATTGATAATCGGGTCATGCGGTTCGGAAATGTAATAGTCGACACCGCCGTCATAGGCATCAACGATGATCTTTACCGAATTGCGGATGTAATTGAATTTATGTTCCCCATCCAAAAAGTCGTCGGCCGCCGGTTGGGACACCGGGTACATATTGGATAGCGTATAGGCATCCTGTATCCAATACAGCCGATCTTTTTCCACCACCAAATAAGGATCTTTATCCAGATGCAGGAAGGGTGTCAGTCTCGAAATTCTATCGTCGATATTACGACGAATCAGCAGTTTGCTTTGGGTGGTGATATTAGGGGAGAAAAATATTTTTTCATCTCTAAAATAAAAGGCAAACAATAGCTTTCTGAAATACGACGGAATAGGGATGCCGGAGTCGCCCTTATAGTACTGCGATCCGTCTTGATCGGAGCTGGAAATGTCCTTAACCACCAAGCTGTTGGGCACAATGGCGTATGCGAATTTCTCTTGGCCGTAATAAATATCGGGATTTTTAACCGAAAAGCCGACATCCGAGCTCATATTCAAATCGCGTAAATACCAGACTATCGGAATTCCCGCATCCTGGGCGGCCGGCGATATAACCGCTCCGTAACCGTGGGTATAGCGCAAGTGAGTGTTTTCCCAGTTTTGCGCCTCTCGCGGTAATTTCTTGATATTGACCTCGCGCGCCGCGAGATTGACTTGTTGCAGATGGCCGTGGATGAAATAGCGGTCTTCATCTACCGTAGTGAAGCGGTAATACGGTCTGATGGCCTGTAATTGCTGATAACTATCAATTAAAAATTCTCTGTCCCAGACCGGAATGTTTTCGAAATGCTTTCTAGTCGACCACGACTCAATGTCCTTGGTGGGATCCAGGTTAATGGGGAAATCGATGGTGGTAATATTGTTGAGGTTGTAGGCTCCCAGTGTAGCGTCAATGTTATAACGCATAAAAGGGCCTTCCGTTCGGGTTGGGTTGGGTTTAACAATGAATTTATCGATCAGTATGGGTAGCGCATTCGAGTTTTGTAGACCCGTTATGGCGATGAAGCTTAATACCGAGATGATAATGGGCGTTTTGCTGCGGTGCCGTTCCGAAAACACATAAAACAGGATGGAGCATACTATGGTTGAAAAGGCCACTATGGATAGCCAGATCAGCGGTAGATGAAAGCGTAAATCGATAAAGCCAGGCCCAAAAAATACCGGTTCGTGCGAGTTTGAATATAGCAATGTAAAGCGATCGAGCATGTAACCCCAGATCACAAATAGCGCTACAAACACAAAAAGCACACTGAGGTGGATTTTTGCCCCTAAAGGAAACTCCTTGCCCTGATTTGGGATAAAGATATGTTCCATCCAGTACAACAGCCCTGTCGCCAAAAATACCAGTATGGCGGTGAATAACAACTCCTTTTGGATCAGCATGTAGATGGGGTAGGAAAACAGATAAAAACTAATATCGTTTCCGTATACTGGGTCGGTGAATCCCGATTCACTGCCAAAGAAAAAGAGTAAGGCGTCTTCCCATTGCAGATAAAAAGGCACCGCGATGGCAATGGCCAAGATCAGCGATATTAAAGTATAAACTTTGACCGACCCGGACATGAATACATCGGCAAACCGCTGAAAGCGCCGACGCTTTTTGTCGTCCAGCAATACTTCGTCGGGCGGGTTTAAGCCCAGATAGCGAGAGGCAATCCAGAAATGGAATTGGAAGACGGCAAAGAAAAATATTGTCACCGCGCCGGAGAAAATAAACCGGTATAACAAGCGTAGCCAGAAATAACCCTCAAACTCTAGCGATCTGAACCACCATAAATCCACGAAAAAATCGAGAAACACGAAGTAGAATGCAACATACAAGACAATGGCGCCTACGATAGTTGCGCCTGCCAACGCAGGTAACAGTTTCCGGTTACGCATATTTTCCTCTTAAATTTAGAATTTTAGCCGGCAGGGCATTGTGCCTGCCGGCCTCACATCTCGGCGTTAGTTTTTCGACATTCTATCACCCAAACCCGGAATATGATTGCCCGTCATTTGTTGTAGGCACCAGACACCGGTTTTAAGTTCAGCGCTGAACATCGGTTAGAATGGGAGTATGTTCAAAGCACAAATTAGAAGCTTATATCAACAAGACAACACCGAGGGGGAACGCATGACATTACTCAATAGACGTCGATTTATCCAGCAATCCGCAGTAAGTGCGGCGATCGCCTCGTTTCCGAGTTTGCTACTGGCTAAAAAAGGTAGCATCAAAACTGCCGCTACGCCCGGTTTTAAAGCCGATGTGGAGATTGAATTTACTGCACATACAGCACAGATTGCAATTTTGGCCGCCGGCCCCGCCACGCAAGTGCAAAAGTATTCCGCAAGGCTAATCAAGGGCCCGCAGCAAACCCTGCAGCAAATAGCCGATAGCTTTTTGGGGCCGGTTCTGAATTTTCAGCAAGGCCAAAAAGTAAGAGTGTTTTTCAAAAATACGCTGAATCAGCCGTCCATCATTCATTGGCATGGCTTGCATGTGCCGCAACGCAGCGACGGCCACCCCATGTATTCGATTGAACATGGCGAGCAGTTTGTATACGAATTCGAAGTCATGAATCGTGCCGGTAGCAGTTTTTATCATTCGCACTCGCACAACCTGACCGCGGAACAGGTTTACCGGGGGTTGGCGGGTTTGATTATCGTGACGGATAGCGACGAACAAAAATTGGATTTGCCGTCCGGCGAGTTCGATATGCCGTTAGTGATTCAAGACCGCAGTTTCGGCGACAACAATCAACTGCAATATGTGCGGATGATGCACCAGCGCATGGAGGGTTTTTTGGGCGATAGTATTCTGGTCAATGGCAAGCTGAATGCGGAATTCAATGTCAAATCTTCTGCCTATCGCTTCAGGGCGCTAAACGGCTCCAATTCGCGGATATACAAGCTGGGTTGGGAGGATGGGACGCCATTGACGGCCATCGGTACCGATGGCGGCCTGTTGCCTAAGCCGGAAACCCGGCCTTACATCATGCTGGCGCCGGGTGAACGGGTGGACTTATGGCTGGATTTCAGCGGTCGAGCGGTTGGCAGTAAGTTAGTTATGAACAGCCTGCCCTTTGCCGGCACGCAGCCTAAAATGACTGAGCGAATGAACGGAAAAGGCATGGGCATGATGCATAAGCGCTTGGCGCAAGGTGTCGAATTTGCCGTTGCCACTTTCAAAGTAACCGAAAAAGTCAGTGATTCAATCAAGCTGCCCGAGGTGCTTGTACCATTTCAACGCCTGAGTCAGACTGATGTCGATAACGCCGATAAGCCAATACCTATCGGAATTTCCATGAAGCCGATGCGGCCATTATTGAACCGCAAAAGCTTTGCAATGGACAAGGTTTTGGAATTTGAGCGGGTTGCGTTAGGGACAATCAAAAAAATTCGAATCTTTCATGATCATGAAATGCCGGCTGGCGGGGGTATGAAGCATACTGCAAAAGTTGAGGCGGAGAACCCCATGCGCGGCATGCGCATGAAAAGGAGCATGGATGAGGCTGGACAGGAGCACGGCAAAGGAAGAAAAATGGGCATGATGGATATGGCTCACCCCATTCATTTGCACGGTCAGCAATTTCAAGTGTTGCGCCGAGTTACCTCGATGGTGAAATCCGACTATGCGTCGGTCAAACACGGTTTCATCGACTCCGGCTGGAAAGATACCGTGTTGGTGATGCCGGGCGAAGAAGTGGAAATCATCAAACCTTTTCAGGATTACAAAGGCCTGTTTTTGTACCACTGCCACAATCTGGAGCATGAAGACTTGGGTATGATGCGGCAATTCTTGGTGGAATAGCCAGTAAGACGGCTAAACAAAAAAACCGCGCTAACTGAGGTTAGCGCGGTTTTTTAATCGCCACAATAATGGTTATCTATTTGCCGAACAGAGCCAAAATCTCTTTACGTTTGATGTACAGCGTATAGCCCAGCAAACCTAACACAAAGCCGTAAAACAACTGACCGATAAACGAAGTTTTGTTGGCGCTACTGGATTGGCTGGTTGAGCCATTGCTTGGATTGGCGGACGGAGGCGGTATAACAAAAGCCTTTTCCTTGGTTGCTCTTATTTCAGGAAAACCCAAGCTTTTCCATTTGTCGTAATCCTGCCAGGCGGCATATTTGCCTTGCCAGAATTCTTTGGTGAAATACGGCAGCAAACTCATGCCGTGTACTTCGGGAATACCCTTTTCATCCAAAAAGTTTTTATATACCAATAGACTGATATCGCCGCCTTCGCCAATACCATCTGTGGTAAACGACTTCTCGACGTGATCGTGGAACATCCACACGCCCTGGCCAAAACTATTCAAGCCATCGTCGACGCCGCTGATTTCCAAATCCAGCCGCTGCGCGGGGACCATGGCATGTACGTCACGCTTAATATAGCTGGCAGGGCCGTTGTCGACGCCATCGTAATGAGTCACCATGGGTTTATGGCCGTGAATATGCATGGCGAAGGCTTCTTCATGGCCGTTGAATATGCGTAATTTAGCTTTTTTGTTTTCTTCCATGACGATCAGCGATTCCCGCAATGTATAAGGGAACGAGCGGCCATTCAGCATGAAATAATCGGGAGAGGAATCGGTGATGTCGTATTCCGTATTCAAGCGCTTGCCGATCAGACGCGGGTCATTGGCCGAGCGGGCCATTTCATGCAGTTCCTTGTCGGCGGACTGATAGTGCATGTCGTATTCGTAGGCGTATTTTTCCTTGACGGCCACCGATGGGTGTCTGACCTGGCCGGCGCCGACATTGAAAACCTGTACCCAGTTATTAGGACGGTTTTCCTCAACTACAAAAATACCCTGTAAGCCCATGGGAATATGGGTATGGGGTTGTACGTGGCAGTGATAATACTGCGTGCCGGGTTGACGGGGTTTAATGACGTAGGTTTTGCTGCTGCCGGGCATGACATCCATCTGACCGGTTTGGCCGACGCCGTCATTACCTTCGCCGCTGTGGTCCATGTAAGGGTGGTCCACGCCATGTAAATGGATGGAATGCGGCAAATAATGGCTATTTTCCAATACCAACCAAATAATATCGCCCTGCTCGACCCGAATAACCGGCGAAGGAACGCGCAGCAAGGAGTTGGCAACCGGCTCATACAAGCTTAGAGTGGACATGTCGCGTGTTTTGGGGGCGTAGACCCAAAAGGTTGGCTGAATGCCAGGCGCAATGTCGAAGGTAGTGGTAGGTAACTGCGAATCGGGTGAATGTCCGTTTAATTCGGCAATTTCCAGTTTAATGATGTAATGATCGGGGTCACCGTCACCATCCATGTCGTTGCCTACCGTAATGGCGTCGGCAGCCAGCTGAGTTTTCATCAGCGTGTCCATGGAAATATTGTTGGTGCCTTTAACGAATGCTGCAATATCGGCAGGATTATCAGGGTTGCACATCCTTGATTCCTGAATCTCCACGCCATCAATGACTTGAGCATCGCGCCACTTCGGGTCTGTAAAATCAGAGCACACTTCTTCTGCCGTACCCATTGTGACATTGCTGGAAGCAGGCAATTGGTTGGCTACGGCTGTGGCCAAGGGTGACATAGGCAGCAGCATGGCCCCACACAGAATGGGAAAAACTTTTTTATGCATAGAAAGCCTCATAAAAATTGACACGAGTCTATTGGATAACGAATTACGGTTCCAACATCAGGAAAGCCCAATACTGTAACCAGAACCCATAGGTAAAGTACAGAAATTATTTCGAAAATTGTCTTTCGGAATACGGCCGAGACTCGGTAAAACGCGTCTATTCGGGAAAATCGTTATAATCCTGTCTACGGGTTTTTAACCTTAAACGATCGCCAACCAAACTCCAGTTTACATTTATGCCTTCAGCCCGATTATTGCTTTGTACCTTATTGGTGCTATTAGTTCACACTAGTTTTGCCTGGCTTGTTAATCGGCCCGAGGATGCCGGTGTTGATGTGCCGTCCGGCAAGTTAATGAGCTTATCGTTTGCACCCTTTCGGGAAGGCTATAGTCCCCTGGAAGAGGTTTTTCCATTGCCGGAGCATGTGGAAGAGGATTTACGCCTGTTGGCGGATAAGACGCATAGCGTCCGTACCTATTCCAGTTTGGGGGGCGGATTGGAAAAAACGCCCGAACTGGCCCGGAAATATGGATTAAGTCTGATTCAGGGTGGGTGGCTCGGGTATGGCTACATGGATAATAAAAAGGAAATGGCCGCGCTGATAAAATCCGCCAACGCTAACCCCGATGTCGTCAAACGGGTGATTGTCGGTAATGAGGTGTTGTTACGCGGCGATATGGATGTCGACCGTCTGATTGGCTATCTCCGCGAAGTAAAACGGGCCGTTAAACAACCGGTATCCTACGCTGACGTTTGGTCGATGTACATGAAGCATCCGCAACTGATTAAGGAAGTGGACTTCATCACCATCCATATTTTGCCATATTGGGAAGATGAACCGATCTCGGTGGAACATGCATCGGAACATCTGGAAAAGATCGTTAAACAGGTCGAAGACGAAGCACGAGGCATTGCGCCCGGTAAACCGATATTGATAGGCGAATCCGGCTGGCCCAGCGCGGGACGTCAGCGTGGTTTGGCGGTTCCCGGCGTTGTCAACGAAGCCAAATTTATCCGGGGCATGATACAAATCGCTACGCGACACGGTTTTGATTACAACATCGTTGAGGCGTTTAATCAGCCTTGGAAAAGTAATTTAGAAGGTGTGGTGGGCGCCAATTGGGGATTATTTTCGGCCGATAGAAAGCCGGTTTTTCCTTTGACCGGTCCGGTCTATGAAAATCCGGATTGGATTATCCATTTGGCGGCGGCGACTTTAGTATGGCTATTGATAATCGTAGCTTGTTTCAAGAAAATCAGCTTTTTCTCCTGGTCGCGATTGCTGGTTTTTTTAGTGTTTACCCAACTATTTATCGTTTGTTTGGTGACATTGGCGCATTTTCTTTGGTACACCAGTTACAGTGCAATACAGCGTGGATATACCATTTTTATGCTGGTTGCAAACATGGTATTGACGGCGTTGTTGCTTCAACGTTTCCTGGATATTCTGAATGATAAGCCGGGTAACGAAATATTGGCGCGCCGACTCAGAAATGGCTATTTGTTCTTTATAATGCTGGCGCTCTATAAAACTTATGGTTTAGCGGTTGGCGGACGTTATCTGAGTTTTCCGGTCGAGCAATTTGCGCTTCCCGTAATTGGTATTTTCGGTCTTCTGGTTTGCCAATACTTAATCAACCGTAAAATCAATGCTGATAGTTTAAGTTTTAATTATTTATGCGGCTGGAATATACAAGGGCGACGCGACCGGGTAATTGCTTATGGGTTAAGTTTTGCAGCGATTGCCATGATACTAGGTGAAGCCAAAGCTTTTATGGATGGCCGCGATTTTATTCAAGCCCATCCGGGCTTATCGGAAGGTTTGCCATTCGCTTTTGGATACACCCTATATAATCAACAGTTACTTATGTGGCTGGCCTGTTTGGTGGTTTTAGGGTTGCCTTTTTGGTCGAATATCGGCAATAGAGCCAAGACCTAAATTCAGGCGGAGAGGTGAGTTGGACGTTAGCCCGCGTCCCTTTTGCCTTGCTGGCGGTTTAATGCGCGGCAATTTGTCACATTTTCAAACGTCAACTTGTTTATTAAACTATGTGCAACTCTTGTATGCGCTCCCTCTCCTAAGGGAAAGAGTTTTAATATCCTTCCTCAAATGCGGCTCAATGCCGCATCTTTTTTTGGACGAGGTTATCTTTATGGAAAGAAACTATCAAGTGGCCACTTCCGCATTCGTACATCCGGATGAGCTGCATTGCCGTACCGCCTACCACGAAGCCGGGCATGCCGCCGCTATTCATATTCGAAACCGACAAAAACAACTTCCGCCAGTATTCTTCGAAATTCAAGTTAAAAGACCTCAATCAAGCGAAGTTGAGTTTTTTGCCAAAGTGGTGGATGGCAATCTGATTCAAAATCTGCCGATTGCGGTAATTGAGAGTTTTTCCTCTTTGACCAATACCGGGTTGCATAGCTGTCAGCGCGCTTACGAAGCCGATGTCGTTAACTTGTTGGTAGGGCCTTTAGCGGAAGCCAAGCATGTTGCTAGCAGCGATGGAGAAATTTTTAGTCTGGAGCTGATGAACTTGGAAGCTTTACGGCATTATGGCGGGCACAGCGATTTGGAGAGAGCGCAATATTATTTGGAATATTTTATTACCTCCAAGCCTCATCGCGAACAAAAATTGACGGAATTACTCGCACAGGCCTATCGGTTTATTGACAATCCTCGACATTGGAGATGCATTCGGAGTTTGGCGCATTTTATTCTGGACAGCCGACAGGAAATTATTAGTTGCGATGAAGCGATCTCTATATTTGATGCTTGTTTATCAGCCCCGCAACATGAGCGTTGGGTTAATATGCCCGAGTTCTCGGGCCGTTGATATTTAATCCTTCAGACCGCAGGCGGAATGGATTCGTTTTGATAAACCACGCAACGGTTGCGGCCGGCCTGCTTGGCTTGATATAAAGCTCGGTCGGCGCGCACAAACACATCATCATGCTGGTCGCCGGAAGTGAATTCGCTAATACCACAACTTATGGTTAGATCTATCTTGTCGCCATTGTAGTTAAAACCACAATGTTCGATTAAATCTCTCACTTTTTCCGCCATTGCAAGCGTCTGGCATGTTTGTGTATTGGGCATCAGCATCACAAATTCTTCACCGCCATAGCGGGCAACAAAATCGGTCGAACGGCAATTATTCAGCAGCAGTTGGCCGACGAGATTCAGCGTTTTATCCCCGGCTTTGTGGCCGTAATTGTCATTAATGCGTTTAAAATAATCGATATCCCAAACCAATAGTGATAAAGGCGCTTGATAGCGTTTCCAGCGATTGGCTTCCATTTCCACCCGGTCTTTATACGCCAGTCGGTTCGGCAGGCCTGTTAGGGTGTCGCGCAGCGCGCGATCATGTTCGATTTTAAGTTTGGTGCGCAGGGCTTCCGTTTCTATTTCCAGAGCCTGTAGTTTTTCCGACATTAAGGCAATTTGCTGTTGCGCCTGCTGTTGCCTTTCGCCTTCCTGCTGCTTGTGTTCCATCAATTGCATCATCAAGCGGTCGAGATGGTCGCCGGTAATAGTTTTTAATGTGGTTAATTCGTCGGCTTGATGGGTGTTGTCCTTGATATCGCCCAGTTGCTGATTAATTTCCAAATCGAGATTTTGGCGCTGATCAAAGGAACGTTGACTAGACTGGCCGACAATCTCCACATGTTGTTCAAGTTCGCCTAATTGTGTGGAAAGCTGGGTTAAAAAGCCCCCAATATCTTTCTGTTCCGACACGGCATAATCTTTGATATCAACCAATAAAGCCATTGCGGAATCTATGACCTTATTAAAGGTTTGGTCGTCCACATTAGATTTGACGCGTTGTCTTAGCACGGTTTTCTGTTGTTGAAAGCGTAGCGGCACATCACTATTGGCTAATAGCTCATCAATGCGTTGCAATAAATAATTATTTTGCTGGTCCGCATCTTTATCCTTTTTGTCGAGGTCGGTTTGTTTGGAGATATGTAATAAGGTTTTGGAAATTGCCTGTAATTCAGGCGCTAACTCGGTCAAGACGGCGCCCGATTTTAAGCGCTTGCCTATTTGCAGCAAATGCGGCTCTAATAATTTATGACTGCCCTGGCAGAAAATTAAAAACTGGATAACCAGCTTATAAAGCAGTTTTTCTTGATCGGGATTTGGAGGTGGCAGAGTGCTCATTACATGTCAGCTTACACTGCTATGCATTGATTTCGGCCATTTTGTTTGGCTTGATACAAGGCATTATCTGCTCGGATAAAAATGGATTCATTGTCATCTCCCTGTATATATTGAGTAATCCCGCAGGACAGGGTAATGGATATCCTTTCGCCGTTGGCGTGGAAACTACTCTTCTCAATGTTTTCCCGTAACTTGTCCGCCATTTTCAATGCAGACTGTGGCGGGGTTTCCGGTAACAGCATTACAAATTCTTCGCCGCCAAACCGAGCCACGAAATCAGCCTCCCGGCAATGTTTAGAGAGCAACTTGGCAATCGCCATCAAGGCTTTATCTCCGGATTTATGACCATAAGTATCATTAATGTTTTTAAAAAAATCGATGTCCCATACGGCCAAAGCTAATGCAGTGCCATAGCGGTGGGAACGGGCGATTTCATCGGTCAAGCGCTCTTCGAACGCAAGTCGGTTGGGTAAATTGGTTAACGGGTCTCGCGCTGCTCGGCTTTGAGCCGCCTCGAGCATGGATTGCAGTTCGGTCGTTTCCGTCTCCATATCCCTGATTTTTTGCAGCATATTTCTTAATTCCTTTTGCGTTTTCTCCCGTTCGGCTTGCTCTTGCAAGGCATACGATTGCAGTTGCTGGTTGATGCCATGCAAACGGATGCTGACCAGCTGTTTTAAGGGTTCTAATTGAGTGGCGCCGGCGGATTTTCTTTGTAAATCAGTTATTTGCGCAGACACATCTTGGTCCAGACGGCTGCGATTTTTTTCCGCATCTTCTGTGGCGATGTTCACGCCTGCCGTTATCAAGCCCAGTTCAGCCAGCTCTTCGGTTAAAGTCGACAGAAAATCCGCCATTTCCTGCTGTTCAAGCAGTAGATGTTTTTTAATGGTCAACAACAGGTTAACGGCATCTTCAAATACCGGGCCGAGTGATTGGCCGGTTTGTAAACGGCGTTTTAGGGTTTTGCCCTCTTCGATAAATTCCAAGGGTAAGTCGGCGTTTTCCAACAATATGATCAGATGATGGCCGATCGCTTTAGTGTCCGCCAATGCCAGCTCGTTGGCAAAATCATCTGTTTTTAGTCGGTCATCATCCCCTAGAATTTCCGCCAAGGCTATAAATAAGCGTTGCGGATTAATAAATTCGTGTGCTTCATAGCGCTGCTTAATCTTCTGTAGCTCTGTTACGCGGTCAGCAAAATGAGCATGTAAATAGTCAAATAATAGCGTGGCATCAAGTTGGCTGCTTGAATTGTCTTCCATCGCCATCAAGGCATTGGAAAACACTTCAAGCTCTGTACGTAATTGCTGACTTTTTAAACCGGCTTTTAATAAATCGCGGATGCGATCCAAATGAGGGTCGAGCGTCTTGCTAAGCCCCTTGACTGCCAGTGCGAAGCGAATAATCGTCTTACACAGCAAATCCTGGCTGGTTTTATACTCTTTCTCAAGTTTTTCCTGACCATCCAACAAGTCGAAGTATTTTTCCTTCCACTTGACCGGTGTGTCGTCCTTATTTTTGAAAAAGCTCATGGAGCAATATTACCTCGGAATAAACGGCAATTAATCGGTAATTATAGTCTACTAATGCTGAATTGCCGGTTACAAAGAGTGACCGGCAAAACGTGGCAATAAAACCGACAGGTTTATTTAGCCTGTGCTTCTTGCTGAATGAGTTGGTTGGTGACAGCGATCATGTTTTCTTGTGATTTGGCAGTGCTTGCAGTCACTCTGTACTTGCCGTTTACGATGATTGCAGGTACGCCGGTGATGCCATAGCGAGCGGCCATGGTTTCAGCTTGGCGCATTTTAGCGTCGACCATAAATGAATTGTAAGCGGCACGGAAATCGGCGTCTTTCACGCCGTGGTCGGCAAAGAATTTAGCCAATTCGTCTTCCGAGGTCAGTTTCTGTCTTTTATTTTGGATGACGTTGAAAAAATCGGCATGGACTTTCTCGCCGATACCCAGGGCTTCGGCGGTAAAAAAGGCCTTGGCGTGCTTGCCCCATAAATCACTGAATACGGCCGGTTGGCGAATGAATTCGACATTGGCTGGTTTGGTTTTTAACCAGGCAACCATAGAGGGTTCCAGGCTGTAGCAGTGCGGGCAGCCATACCAGAAAAACTCGATAACTTCGATTTTGTCCGGATTTTGTACCGGTTGGGCAGGCGATACGGTTTCGTAGCCGCCTTCCGCGCGGGCTAAGCCAGTTATGCAAAACAGCGCCAGAAATGCGATTTTTTTCAACATCAAAGTTCTCCGTAAGAATGTAAACCAGATAAAAACATATTCACGCCCAAAAACGCAAACAAGGTGACGAAAAAGCCGATAATCGCCCACCAGGCCATGGGCTTACCGCTCCAGCCCTTGGTGAGCCGCATGTGTAGCCAGGCGGCGTAATTCAGCCAGACGATTAATGCCCAGGTTTCTTTAGGGTCCCAGGACCAATAGCCGCCCCAGGCTTCGGCAGCCCAGAGTGCGCCAAGAATAGTCGCCAGGGTAAAAAAGGCAAAACCCAGGGCAATGGCTTTGTGCATCAGATCGTCCAGCAAAGCCAGGTCAGGTAGTCTGGCTGATAACAATCCTTCCGGCTTGTCAGCCTGTGCCCGGCTTTTTAGCACATACACCAGGCCTATCATGGCCGCCAGCGAAAATGCCCCGTAACCGACGAAGTTGGCCGGCACATGGATTTTCATCCAATAACTGTTCAAGGCCGGTACCAGCGGTTGAATGCCATCCGCATGCCGGTCGAAGGTATACCAAAGCAAAAAGCCGATCGCCGCACTGATTACTAACAGCACAAACGCTCCCAGGCTGCGGGTTTTATAATGTTGCTCGTAATGCAGATAGAGCAAGGCCGTGATAATGGCGAACAGGATGAATACTTCATACAGATTGCTGACCGGGGTATGACCGATGTCCGCCCCCACTAAATAGGATTCCCGCCATCTGACCATCAAACCGGTCATGCCCATGACCGTAGCGCTCCAGGTTAGGGACGCGGCCACTTTACCGACAAATTCGCGGCCGGATAGCAGCAAGCCGAAATAAGTGGCGGTTGCCATTACGTATAAGGCACTCATCCACATGATGGCCGACTGGCTGGCGAATAGGTATTTCAACAAAAAGGCATTTTCACCCCGGCTCAAATCGCTGCCATAAAGCGAAATAGCCAATAAGCTGAATGCCGCCACGCATAAGCCAAAGCTTTTAATGCCGGACCAGCTCCAGCCCAACCAGATCAATAAAGGGGCTGTAACCAATAAAATGCCCGCTTCATAACCATCCATCAGCGCATGATATTGGCTGAATACATAGCCGCAGCCGGTCAGGACGGCGACTGCCCATAGCCAGTCGTAGACGGTCCTCAATTGGAAATAGGCAGGTTGCTGGTAGGTATGTGGCAAAGCGTTATCCATGGCGGTTTCACTGAACGGAAGAGGCATGTTGAGCGAGTTGTTGTTTGATAAGTTCAAATTCCGCGTCGAAGTCGTAGCGGTTGCGCAGCGCACTGCCGGCCAACAAGATAGCAGAGCCGGCAGCGTACTTTTCAATCATTACCCACAAACGGCGTTGCGGCAGATAAAACATGCAGAACACCCCTAAAACCAGTAACAAACAGCCGGGAAAAACCAGCCATTGGCCGGGAGAGCGGGTAATTTGCAAACCGGTGGCCTCAATGTGTTGAAAACCTTCCAACTCCAGAAATACCGGAGCGGCGTAAAAATGCGCCGAATTTACCGCCGCTATGGCATCCGCCAGAAATTGACCGTCAAATCCGGATAGCGGTTGAGTCGCATCGACGCCTTCTTCTTGTAGTACGTGCAAATACAGATTTTTTAACAAGCGTTGCAGAACCGTGGCATACACTTCGGATGCTTCCTGGCGCTTTTCCTCTGTTATGTTTTGCGCAATGCCGGCGGAGATATTTTCATAACCGCCTGCTACAAATTGCGAGGCCAGCGCCATCATAAATCGCGCGACTGCCTGCCTCTCTTGTAGCGTGGACTGTTTTCCGCTTTCGGTAGAGCCGGCGGTTGCCAGTGCGATGGCTTGCAGCGTATCCGGATTGTTGAGTGCTTGGTAAAACGCCATAAAGCGGTTTAGGCGTCTTTCGCTGTCGGCCGGCATAAACCAATAATTAAACTGCTCGAAGACTTTGCTACGCATACCGCTCAGATAAAACCAACGACCCTCCTGCACGATGGGTTGCATGTAGGTAAGGTATTCGTTGGCGGTGCCGTCCGGATGACGGAGCTTGTATTGAAAGCTGGGGCCAAAATTGATGAATTTTTTCTGCGTATCGGGATCCGGTTTGACATTGAACGGCCTGAAATCGGAGATCTCCAGTTGTTGATTATCGACCCGGGTAAATTGTTTGACTGTCGCTTCAAGGTCGGTAGGGGCAGCCGAGGTCAATAAAGGCCAAGCTTTTAAACGCAGCTTAGAACCACCATCGCCAAAGCTGTTTTGATAAATAGTGTAGCCTTTGAACGTTAACGGATGATTAACGGAAATGGTTTGCCGTAAAGGTTGCGGCAAGCTGGCATCTAGGACGGTTAAATCGCTTTCAAAGGATTTGGGCTGGCCGCTAGGATAATGTTCAACCCGAAAATCGTCGACTTGAATGGTAAACGGCAGCTTTTGCAACAGATAGCCGTCTTTGTAATCGATAAAGGCCAGGTTGGTCTGTCCGCCTTCGGCAATATCCACATTGGCGCGAAACGATGCATTGTCGGTCGATAGAGTACTGATAGTAGGAATAGCGCTAGCCGGGATCCGGCGGGTTTCCACGGCAATCCTGCCTTGCAGCTCCGCCAATTTTAACGGCAGATTGCCGTCCATCAGGCCGCCGATACAGATCACGATAATAGCAACGTGGCTGAAGAGATACCCCAGCTGGCCGCCGCTGCCCTTTTTGGCGGCAATCAGCAAACTGCCTTGATCGTTACTCAGTCTGAAACGGTAACGATGCTGTTTCAATAACGCTGAAATCCGTGCCAGATTGTCTTGATGGTCGCGGACATCGGTAAAGCTGTAGTGATGCGGCAGCTTTAACAGGGCATGGCGTTGGCTGTGTTCGCGGTAATCGTTAACATCGCGCAGTATTTTCGGCAGATTGCGGTAGACGCAGACGCTGGTGGATAACACCAAAAAGCCCATTATGCTTAGGAACCAGGTCGATGAATACACATTGAACAGATCCAGGCTTTTAAACACTTCAAACCAGAAAGGTCCGAATTTCAACACATAATCGGGGTAAGGCAGGTTTTGTTGCACAACAGTGCCTATCACCGCGGCCACCGCAATGGCCACCAACAAGGTAATCGCCAGGTTCATCGAACCTAAAAAGCGTAGCAGGATAGAAAATGTCGATTGCGGCATGAGGAAGGGAATATCTTGCAATCGCTGCACGGAACAGTAATTGATTAAGTTCCGGCAGGTTACTTAACCTGCCGGAACCAGCAAGCCGGGCCGGTTATTTCAAACTCGAGATATAGTAAGCAACCGCTTTAATATCTTCGTCGGTCATTTTTTTTGCGATCATGTGCATCATGTTTTCAGGATTATTACTGCGAGCGCCGTTCTTAAAATCGGTCAGCGTTTTAATCACATAGTCCGCATGTTGCGAATGCAAAGAAGGATAATCCGCAGGTTTATTGCCTTCGGCATAAGGGCCATGACAGGCCACGCAAGCCGATACTTCCCGGCTGATGTTACCGTTTCGATATAAATCGCTACCTTGCGCGATCAAATTAGCCAGCTCGGCTTTCTTTTCGTCATCGGTTTTTGTCGGCTGCTCATCGTCTTCATCATCGTTTGCAGGCAAAGACGGTGCGGGATTGGCCGAAATTTTTTGTGCGGCATAATAGGCGGCAATTTCCGTCATGCTTTTTTCGTCAAGCCCCATGGCCAAGGGCGCCATCATCGGTGCGATACGTTCGCCCTTTTTGAACGCCTTTAATTGCTTGACCAGATAGCCCTGGTGTTGGCCGGCAAGTTTTGGAAAGCCCGGCATCATGCTGTTGCCGTCTTCGCCATGACAACCCGCGCAAGATGCGGCTTTTTCCTTGCCTACGCCCGCTTTAGCCTGTGCATAAACGAAATTGGTACTGGTGGCAAGCGCCAAGGTAATGGAAACAGTCAGCAGTTTTTTTATCATTATGGGCCCCTGTTCAGGAAGGTTAATCGACGACAAGCAGTCTTAAAAGCTCTGCCAGACGCTATAATGACCGGATTCTAACCGATTTATAACCCTTAAGCGAGATAGCGATGAATCCAATGTACCACCAGGCCAAATTCATCAACAGTGCGCCGAGGTTGCAAGATGCCCCCCCCGATCAAGGTATGGAGATCGCTTTTGCCGGGCGTTCGAATGCCGGTAAATCCAGCGCCATCAATACGTTGGTGCAACAGAATGCCCTGGCCAGAGTCAGTAAAACCCCGGGTCGTACCCAGTTGCTGAACTTTTTTGAAATCGATGCGCAACGTAAGTTGGTCGATTTGCCGGGCTACGGCTACGCTAAAGTGCCGGTGGCGGTTAAACGCGATTGGCAAAAAATGATGGAAAATTATCTAAAGAACCGCAAAGCCCTGTGTGGGATTGTGCTGGTGATGGACATCCGCCATCCCATGACCGAATTCGACTGGCAAATGGTGGAATGGTGCGAGCATACCGGGCAACCTTTGCATATCTTGCTGACCAAGGCGGACAAATTAAAATTCGGTGCCGCCAAAAACACCTTATTGGCTGTGCAGCGGGAATTGAGTCAGGCGAGTATTGTAGTGACCTTGCAATTGTTTTCCGCTTTAAATAAAACCGGAATCGAAGATATTCACCAACTGCTGGACGAATGGTTTGGGTTTAATGCGGCTGAACAACCGGCTTAGCGCAATATATGCTCGATGCCTTCCCGAGCCAGATAAACTTCAAAATCCACCGCGCCGGCTTTGGTCAGGACATTCTGAAAAATCGTTTCCAGTTCTCGGTCGTCGCGGGTCGGTTCGTGATGGGTCAGAAACAGTTTCTTAGCATGTACCTGCCGGGCCAGTTCTAAGGCTCCTCCATAGGTATTGTGTCCCCAGCCGGCTTTTTTTGCGTATTCGGCGTCGGTATAGGAAGAGTCCACGATCAGCGCATCAACGCCCTGCATGGTAGCGTGAACTTCAAATAATTTGGCGTCGATAAATTGTTGATTGGACGCATAATCCGGATCATCGGCGGAATAGGGATTGCTGGGCGTTTCGTAATCGCCGGTAAAAAACAACGAACTGCCATCGCTGTCCTCCAACCGATAGCCGAAATTCAACACCGGATGATTTAATACTATCGGGGTTATCGTGGTGCTGCCGATTTGAATGGGTTCGCCTGGCCTGAGGGTGTGGTAGTGAACCCTGGCTTTTACTTGCGCTTCTATGATGGGAAAGTAGCTGTATTGTAATTGCACGGTTAAAGCCCGTTCAATACCCAATTGGGTGACCGGATCCAAGCCGCCGTAGAGATGGATTTGATTTTGCGGGGACAGTAAAGGCAGGAAAAACGGCAGGCCTTGAATATGGTCCCAATGCGTATGGGTAATCACAATGTGGGCCACGATGGGCGATTGGCCCGACAAGGTTTGCGCCAGGGCAAAGATGCCGGTGCCGGCATCTAAAATCAACAGGTCGTTACTGGCGTTATTAACTTCTATACAAGTGGTGTTGCCGCCGTATTTGACTGTTCGGGGGCCAGGGGTTGGAATGGAGCCTCTGACACCCCAAAATTTAAATTTCATCGCCATGCCTACCTAATCAATAAACGCCAGCGCTTCGTTTTTAATGGTTGATAAATCACCAAGATCGATGATCAAATCCTCCAAATTCATGCCAAAAACGTGTGCAGTGTCGGGCGGTAACTCATCGACCACCGGGTTGCCGGCAAAACCGAACCCCAGCTTTTTACTGATTTGATTGGCGGCAAACAGACAATCGCCCAGTTGCGTATGCAGATGCTCGCTGTGGTGATGATCGATGGCCTCAACCAACTCATTGGCCAGTCCCCAGTGTTCGGCCAGTAACTTGCCGGCCTGGCTATGATCGGTACCTAAAATATCGAGCTCGGCTTGAAACAGGTTTATCTCCTGTTCTTTGGCGGTATCCAAAACCTGTTTGTAGGCAGTGGGTATAAATTCCGCGAACACGATTTTGCCGAAGTCGTGCAATAAACCGGCCACGAAATAATCGCTGCCTTGCATGAGCGGGACCTTCAGGCGGTCGGCCAACAATTTGCACAGAGCCGCGGTGGTCAACGAATGCAATAAAAAAGCATGCGTATCGAAGCCGGCCTGATTTTTGGTAGGCAAAACACCGATGGCGGCAACCGACAGAGCCAGATTTTTAATGGTGTTGATACCCAGATGTACGACGGCGCGCTGGACGGAACTGATTTTTTGTGCCAAGCCATAGAACGGCGAGTTGATCACCTTCAGAATTTTTACTGTCATTAGCGGGTCGGATTCGATAACTTGGACGATTTCCCGGCCATCGGCATTCAGATCGGCCGCCAACAGCAGCAAGCGTTGCACACTGCTGCGGAAGGCAGGCATTTTGTCGACGAATACTAAGAGTTGTTCTTCATCTAGGTTGGTCAAAATATTATTCCCCGTTTAATGCGCTTGGTCCCAGTTCTCGCCGTAACCCACTTCCACCAGCAGCGGGACATGCAAATCGGCCGCGGCCGACATGAGGTCGCGAATCTTGGCCATGCAATCGGCCAGTTGCGGCTCGGCCACTTCAAACACCAATTCATCGTGCACTTGCATGATCATTTTTAGATCGGCGCCGCTACCACGAATCCATGCATCACAGGCAATCATGGCTAGTTTGATAATATCCGCGGCAGTGCCTTGCATGGGCGCGTTGATGGCGGTGCGCTCGGCATATTGGCGTTGCGCGGCATTGCGGGCATTGATGTCCGGCAAATACAAGCGGCGGCCGAAAATGGTTTCTACATAGCCCTGCTGTTTAGCCTGTTCGCGAATGTTATCCATATACTGTTTCACTCCGGGGTAGCGACTGAAGTATAGATCAATATAAGCTTGAGCCTGATTCCGCGACAAACCCAGTTGCTGAGCCAGACCGAAAGCCGACATGCCGTAGATCAAACCGAAGTTGATGGCCTTGGCGGAGCGGCGTAAATCATGGGTAACTTGATCCAGATCCACTTCGAATACTTCGGCGGCGGTAGCGCTGTGTACATCCACCCCCTGCGAAAATGCCGCCAGTAGACCGGCATCGCCGGATAAATGCGCCATGATCCGCAATTCGATTTGCGAATAGTCGGCGGCGACGATTTTGTAACCCGGCGGAGCGATAAATGCCTGGCGTATTTTGCGACCTTCTTCGCTGCGGATCGGAATATTCTGCAAGTTGGGGTCGGACGACGACAAGCGTCCGGTGGCTGCTACCGCCTGGTGATAAGAGGTATGCACCCGGCCGGTACGGTGGTTGATCTGTTGCGGCAGTTTTTCGGTATAGGTGGATTTCAGCTTGCTCATGCCGCGAAATTCCAGGATCAGCTTGGGCAAGGCATAATCCAGCGCCAGTTCCTGCAATACCGATTCGTCGGTAGACGGCTGGCCTTTGGGGGTTTTTTTCAGTACCGGTAAATTTAGACGGTCGTACAAGATCTCCTGAATTTGTTTCGGCGAGCCCAAATTAAACGCCGAGCCGGCCAGATCATGAGCCTGCTGCTCTATGCCTGCCATGCGACTGGCCAATTCCAGGCTTTGCTGATCCAGCATGGCGTTATCGATCAAAACCCCGTTGGCCTCGATGCGTACCAGCACATCGATCAGCGGAATTTCAATTTCCCGGTACAAATCCCATAAACGCGGCTGCTGTTGCAATTGGGCCGACAGGGTTTGATGTAAGCGCAGGGTGATATCGGCATCCTCCGCCGCGTATTGGCCGGCCTGTTCGATCGGTACTTCCTGAAAGCCGATCTGTTTGGCGCCCTTGCCCGCCACATCTGCATAATGAATGGTTTCGACACTCAGATAATGCTTGGCCAGATCGTCCATATTATGTTTGCTGGCCGTGCTGTTTAAAACATAAGACTCCAGCATGGTGTCGTGCTGGATGCCGCGCAGGCTGATGCCGTGGTTAGCCAGCACGTGGGCATCGTATTTCAGGTTTTGACCCAGTTTGGGTTTGTCAGGGTCTTCCAGCAGCGGCCGTAAAGCGTCGAGCACGGTCTGTCTGTCCAGTTGAGTCGGCACCTCCGGATAATCGTGTGCCAACGGTACATAGGCCGCCTGCCCGGCGGTTACCGCAAACGAGACGCCGACGATCTCCGCGTCGCTGTAATTCAGACTGGTGGTTTCGGTATCGAAAGCAAACAATTCGGCTTGTTGAAGTGTTGCCAGCCAGCCGTCGAAATCGGTCTGGCTGAGCAGGGTTTGATAATCGCGGCTTAATGCGGAAGCCGGCTCCTGCTCCGTTGAGGAAGCAGGGTAAGAAGTTTTTTTCTCACTCTCTCCGGCTGTAGAGGGGGGTGAGCCATTGCCATTCAACGTCTTCAACCAGCTGTTGAAACCCAGGCTGCCCAGTTGCTGTTTCAAGGCGGCGATATCCGGTTCCCGGCGTTTCAAATCGGCCAGGCTGTAATGCAACGCCACATCGCATTTGATGGTGGTCAATTCCTGCGACAGCGGCAGTTGCGGCAAGGCCTCGCGCAAATTGTCGCCGATCTTGCCTTTGATTTCGTCGGCATGCGCGACCAGGTTGTCCAGCGTGCCGTATTGTTGCAGCCATTTGGCGGCGGTTTTCGGGCCGACCTTGGGCACGCCGGGAATGTTATCCACCGCATCACCCATCAGGGCCAGATAATCGATGATTTGCTCCGGTCTGACGCCGAATTTTTCCTCCACCCCGGCAATATCCATGCGGGTATTGGTCATGGAGTTTTCCAGCGTGATCTGTTCGGTAACCAGTTGCGCCATGTCCTTGTCGCCGGTGGAAATCACCACTTCAAAGCCTTGGCGGGCGGCATTTTGCGCCAGACTGCCCAGCACATCGTCGGCTTCCACGCCATGTTCGATAATTAACGGTAAACCCAGCGAGCGGATCAGCTCGTGCAAGGGTTGAATCTGTACCCGCAAATCGTCGGGCATCGGCGGCCGGTGCGCCTTGTATTGATCGTATAAATCGTGCCGAAACGTCTTGCCGGGCGCATCGAACACCACCGTGACATAGGGGGTGTCGTAGTCGTTGAGCAGTTTGCGCAGCATGTTGGAGACGCCGTAAACGGCATTGGTCGGCAGGCCCTGGGCATTGCTTAAGGGCGGCACGGCATGGAAGGCGCGGAATAAAAACGACGAGCCGTCGACCAGAATCAGTTTGTTTGCGGAATGTTCGGACATGCGGGTTGCGGCATAATGTTCAAATCGGCAACGATACAGTTCGAGCCCGGTAGCTGCAAGCAAAGAATGGCTTTTGCAAACAATGCTACGGTTAAAGTTTTGTTGATGCCATGTTGGTCATGAGCTTAAAAATAACCCGCATAAAATGGTTTGCCGTGATGAACAGCCCCATTGTATTGCCGGCATGCCGTCCGAGTCCGGAGCCTGTAGGTCAGGGTGCGCGAAGCGTTCCCTGACAAAATCGGAGTTCGCGGCTTAAAATGTCACGTAACCTACCTAGCTTATGACACCTTTATTCATTGCTATAAAGGTATTTTGCGCCATTAGTGAATTGTTCTTGTTCGTCTGCCGTGAGACGTTCCCAATGTTTCTGACAGGTGAAGTTTGCAATTGCAAGACCCAACTTATAGCGGGTACTTGCTTTCGTGGCTCTATCCAGCAAGGTGATCTGGTTTCGCGACGGATGACGGAAGCCGATACTGGGCGCTTGCTCCAGCATGGCGCCATTCACATTCTCGATGGTGTAGTCGTCGGCGTTCCGCAACACTTCTCTGCCGACGTTAGGACTATTACTTTTACCGAACGTCCCGTCAAACCAGTTTTGAGTAATATGTCCGAAGGTTATCGTCCCATTTGGTTCAACCCGCTTAAAATACACCGTCGGTTTTTGGTCAACGTCTCCCGTATACCCGATTATGTTTTCCGGAATGTAAAAATCTGCTTCAAACGCCATCTTTTCTCTCCCACTTGTTGGTCAGCTATAGCTTAAAATGCTTGAACGCTGGTTAAGAACTTCCTCGGTCTGTTGCCCTTCGGCTCACAATGCGATGATATCGGAAAAATCACAGCTGTCACCTGGATTTTTAGGCGCACAGACGGTAGGCCAGGGTGCGCGGAGCGTTCCCTGACAAAATCGAAGTTCATGGCTATAAATGTCACGTAACCGCTAACCGCGGCAACGTGACCTACCGGGCTGGTTCGAAAGAGTACCCTCATGTATGCCATCCCGCGCACTCATAATGACCGCTTATTCGTCCGCATCCCCCAGCTTGCGCTTGATAGTGATGGCACCGCGAATATCGCCGACTCGGTAGCCGACCGCTTGATCTTGCGGATATTCCCTGGCTAACATTGTTTTGACTTCGGAGGTCATGTCAGCCGGCTGGCCGTGGCATTGCAGGCACATGGGCTGGGTCGGTATGGCTTTCAGATAGCGAAACCAGCGGCCATCGGCCTGTTCGATCACCTCGCTGATCTCCGTCGGCGCGGTGCCTTGCGTCTGTTGTCGGTCGAATTTTTCCAACATGTTACGCTCCCAGGCATCGGGGCTGCCCAGCGTCTGATTGCGGGTTTTCAACGATACCCGGCTGACCAGAAAACCGTCCCGGGAATATTCCGCCGCCAGGGCCGGCGCGACCAGTTTGCAAACGCCGATCGCCCCGGCCGGACCGGCGCTTGCCAATTGACTTTTCAAAGTGCCGCCTAAACGCTGCATGAACGTCTGCGCAATCCGGCGGCTTTGTTGTAAATAGTCCGAATTATCGGCGGCAACAGCCAGCACCGGCGCCGCAACGAACAACAACGGTAACAAACGACAGGTAAACTTTGATTTCATGGCCTTCTCCTCACCCTGATGGCGCTAAAATTTGCGCAAGCCCTGCAAAAGCTGTTAGTTTCGCCCGCTTAGACGATCACCGACAATACCCAGCCTTATCATGACCGAAAACGATATTACCCAAGTCAAACATTATTTGCTGAATTTGCAAGATCAAATTTGCGCAGCATTGGAAACGGCAGAACCCAAGGCGCGCTTCGTGGAGGATGCCTGGCGGCGCGAAGAAGGCGGAGGCGGGCGCACGCGGGTGTTGGCGAATGGCGAGGTGATCGAGCAGGGCGGTGTGAATTTTTCCCATGTTTCCGGCTTCAGCTTACCGCCTTCGGCGACCGCTAAACGCCCGGAATTGGCCAATCGCCAATACGAAGCCATGGGGGTGTCATTAGTGATTCACCCTCGCAACCCTTATGTGCCCACCTCGCATGCCAATGTGCGGTTTTTCGTCGCCAGAAAAGACGCCGAACCCACCATCTGGTGGTTCGGCGGCGGTTTTGATTTAACGCCGTTTTATCCGTTCCGGGAAGACGTGGTGCATTGGCACCGGACCGCCCGCGAGGCTTGCCAGCCTTTCGGCGCGGACGTATATGACCGCTATAAAAAATGGTGCGACGAGTATTTTTTCCTGAAACATCGCGGCGAAACTCGCGGTGTCGGTGGTCTGTTTTTCGACGACTTGAGCGAGCCGGATTTCGCCTCGGCATTCGGTTTCATGCAAAGTGTCGGCAATCACTACATTCCGGCTTATTTGCCGATTGTGCAAAAGCGCAAAAATACTGCATACGGGGAAAGGGAACGCAATTTTCAGCTGTATCGGCGTGGCCGCTATGCCGAATTCAATCTGGTCTATGACCGGGGCACCTTATTCGGTTTGCAATCGGGCGGCAGAACCGAATCGATTTTAATGTCCATGCCGCCGGTCGCTCACTGGCAGTATAATTGGCAACCGGAGCCGGGCAGCCCGGAAGCGGAACTTTACGACAGCTATTTGAAACCGCAAAATTGGTTGAACATGTAATGGCGCAGCATGGGCCGGCGCGGTGCGGCCATTAGCTAGCAAAAAGGGCCAAGGAAAAGGCCGGCATAAAAATTATTAAAACCAGCGGAGCCCGCCGTTCAAGAGCAGGGCCAGCAATGCAGAGGGATAACCATGAACCGAAACCCGAATCGAGGTATACCAGGCTACCGGCAGTTAAAGCGTTTACGAACCGCTTTAGCCATCGCCCAAGGCAGCCGGCTGTTGTCGCGGCTGCTGCAGGAACTGGAATCCACCGTCTCCCACGACCAGACCAAGCGCGTCACCTACATGACCGAATTGTACACCCGTATCCATCGGGAGATGTTCAGCGACTGGAAGGAGCAGATCACGGTCAACCACAGGCCGGGTACCATGCTGGAGAAGGAAAAGCGCAAACGCTTCCGGATTGCCATCGAACGCCTGGTGCTGGATGGCGACAGCAATCAGGACAGTGCGATTTTCGACAACAACGGTTTTGTCATGCAATGCGACGACATTGCCGGCCGTCTGGCCAGTTTTTATCAGGAACTACGAGTCATTCGCCCCTACTCCTTCGGCAATCGCATTACCCTGGATCTTTTTATTACCGCATTGGGAAATTTGCCGGCTTTCAAAGCCGTATACGAACAAGGCATAGACTTTCGCCGTCTGACGCATGCGGATGCGGTTGCCTTGCACGATCCGGACAGCGACCATGCCGACATCACCCTAGGGTTTAGTCATGCACTCGATCCCACCCGCACCCATAGTCTGATCAACAATGCCAACGGCTATGGCAAATGGCCGGAAAACAAGCGTTTTTTGCAGGGGATTCCGTTTTTATCCCATACCACAGCGGATGGCATCGATTGCCTGGTTACCGTTACCGGCGGGTTGGTGCCGCTGGAAAGTATTCAGGTCGATCAATTTATTACCGGTCAGCATTTTGCCGATAACTCGTTAAGCGTATCTGAGCATATCATCGGTTATTTGCCCGGCACAGAGGATTTGCGCGCGCCCGGCAAAACCGAAATCGACGCCATCCCGATTCGCGGGGACGGCGTGGCGCCGTTGTTCTGCCTGGACATCAACATGCTGACCAGCTTGCGTCCGCCCAGTCATGCCGAGCTGCTGGATTTGATCAGGCAATTTGCCGGCGAACAGGCCAAGGTATTTGTGCTGGCCGACAATCCGGCCTTAAAACACAAAATGCTGGCGGCCACCTACGGCGAAAGCCGTTTGCAACGCACCATAGAAATTGCCTATAAACGCTTGGGTAAAATCAACCTGGCTTTGCAAACCGCGCTAAAAAACATTTTTAACGGTAAAACCGCCGTCGATAGGCCGAAACTTTTCATGTGCATGGGCGGGGCCGGGGCCGGTAAAACCGCGGTGGAGGAAATTGCCCGCGCACAGTGCGGAGACAATTTTGTGGTGGCCTCGCTGGACGAGTTTCGTAAACTTAGCGACCTGTACTGCCTGCTGACCGCCGCCAATCACCATAGCGACGATTACGTCTATGTAGAGCCGTTCGCCAACCGTTTGCGGGACTTGGTGGCCGACCATGCCCGCCAGAATCGCATCAACCTGTTATACGACGGTACCGGCATTCCGTATCAACCGCGTTATTCAACCGTGATTAGCCAGTTTCAAAGCGCCGGCTTTCATACCCAAATCACCGCCGTGGATGCGTTTTTGGTCAAACCGGCCGGGCGGGAAGAAGAATTGTCGCGGGCCGGCGTGATCGGTAGCGTCAAGTCGCGCTACGAAGCCACCGGCCGCGCCCTGCCGTGGGTGGTGACCATAGACAAGCACATCCGGTCGCCGCAGGCTTTTCTGCTGGCTTTGCAAGACAACGCTCTGGCGAAACTGTCGCTATTCGCCAACGACGGCGAGCGCGACCAGCATTATCTGGTGGCGGAAAGTTTTTTAATGTACGACGAAGACATCGAACATCTGCACGAGCAACAAATTGCCGGCAGCTTGGCGCCGCATTTTAAAACCATCATGAGTCGCCATCACGACTCGGTGTTGAAAAATATGGCCCAGCATTACGATGGTGCCTTAAAGGCCCTGATCGACCGCAACCCGTCTTTGAGCGAGGACAATGTCGGCTATTTGGTGTATCGGGGCAGCGAGCACAACCGGGTTTTGGCCATCTACAATCTTAGGCGCATGGTGGATTTCGTGCAAAAACGCCAGCTCAACCCCAATGCCTCCGGCGAGGACGGCTTGCTGCATAAACCCTGGGCGCTGGGTTTTCATGTCGACCCGCAGGCCAAACAGGCCTGGGTTACCCGCCTGCAGGGCACGGTGGAGTAAGGCCCGGTAATTTAAAAATCGCAATCGGTAGCCTGTATGCAGCGCAGCGAAATACGGGAATCAATTGGGAAGATACTTTTAACCCGATCCGCAAAGATCCATTCGGGCCGCCTGCCGCTAAGGCTATTCGAAATTCAGGTTTTCTATGCCGTCGGGCGGCTGCGCAGCGCCCCAGCCGCTTGGATAGCTGACCTTGGCTCGGTAGGTTATAAATGACGACCATGCATAGCTGGCAGGATCGCTGGTCAGATTGTGTTTTACGGGATTGTAATGAATGTAATCCATGTGACGATGCACATCGTCTTGATCGCGAATCAGGTGGTCCCAAAACCGCCGTTGCCAAAGCTTGACGGGTTGGGTTAAGTTTTGCGCCCGTTTGTAACGATGGGTAAAACGCAGTTTGACCGACTGCGCAATAGCTGAAAACGCAACGTCCGGTTCCGGCTTGATCAGCCAATGAAGATGATCGTCAAGAATCACATAAGCTAACAGCCGAAACGGCATTTCCGCTTTTACCTCCCGCATTACTGAAAGCAGCAATTCCTTTTCCGACGCATTCGCCAAGATAGGCTTTCGTTGATGACAAACCGCCGTAATGAAAACCGGTCGGTTGTCGGCGGGGTATCTGCGAATTTCGGTCATGGGTATTCAGGGAACATTTTGAAATAATAAGAAGCCGCGAATATAAACCAAACGTAGGTCAGGGTGCGCGATAGCGTTCCCTGACAAACTCAAAGCCACGAGCTCCGAATTGTCACGTAACCGCTATCGCGGCAACGTGACCTACCGGGCTATGGTGTTTCATCTGTGAGAAGATTTTTAATATCGTCCTTATTGAGGATAGCTAAAACTCGATTGTCCTCACCATAGATGTAAATAGAATACTTGTCTTTTTCTGCAACGTGATCCGCCTGTTCGTATGTGCGTTCGTCGCCGTTGTGTAACTGAACTGTGGCCTTCATGTTTACCCTCAATTGTGAATTTTGAAATCATACTCGGTGTGATGCTATCAAAATAACCAACCCCAGTAGTTTAGAACGTAGGTCAGGGTGCGCGATAGCGTTCCCTGACAAATTCAACGCCATGAGCTCCGAATTGTCACGTAACCGCGATTGCGGCAACGTGACCTACCGGACTAGAAAGTAGCTCCAATGTTTGGGTATCGTTGGCATTGAGGCACCTAAAATGATATATGCAACATAACTTGTTTTATATTTTGGCGCATTTGTCGTCTAAAAAGGCCGACAAAATGTAAGTAATTGTAAATTTGAGATTTTGCATAAAAAAACCTGACGGGCGAGTAAAAACAATATTTCAGGCGGCCCAAAAAGCAGGTCGGGGCTTTTTGAAAGGTGGTCTATCACCCCAGCTATGCCGCAAAGCCTAGCAGACAGCCATTCCTCATAACAACCCAACCCCGCCAAAATTCATCGCACCCGAAAAACCCGGCCGCGTTAAAATTCCGCATTGCCGGGCTAACTGCCTTGACCCCAATTCAACCGTTTTTTAACCGACACCATGCTCAATTTCAAAAATATCGCCATTCGTCGCGGCAGCCGTTTGCTGTTTAGCGAGGCTTCTTTCACGATTCATAAAGGCCAGAAGATCGGTTTGACCGGAGCCAACGGCACCGGCAAATCCAGTCTGTTTGCGATGCTGCGCGGCGAGTTGCATGCCGACGAGGGCGAGTTTTCCATGCCGCCGAATCTGGAAGTGGCGCATGTGGCGCAGGAAACCCCGGCGCTGGAATGTTCGGCCATCGATTACGTGCTGGACGGCGACCGCGAGTTGCGAGCCTTGCAACGGCAATTGCAGGATGCCGAGCAGGCTCATGACGGCCTGAAACTGGCCGAGCTGCATGTGGCATTGGAGCATGCCGGCGGCTACACGGCACAATCCCGCGCCTCGCGGTTGTTGAACGGTTTGGGTTTTAGCACCGAACAGGAAAGCCGGACGGTCAGTTCGTTTTCCGGCGGCTGGCGGATGCGCTTGAATCTGGCCCAGGCCTTGATGTGCCGTTCCGATGTGTTGCTGCTGGACGAACCCACCAACCATTTGGATTTGGACGCGGTGATTTATTTGCAGGACTGGCTGGTGAAATACCCCGGCACCCTGTTGCTGATCTCGCACGACCGGGATTTCCTGGATACCATCACCGACCACATCGTGCATATCGAACAAAACAAGGCCGAGATTTACACCGGTAACTATTCCGACTTCGAACGGATGCGGGCCGAAAAACTGGCCCAGCAACAAACCGCATTCGAAAAGCAGCAACGCGAAATCGCCCATATTCAAAGCTTCGTGGATCGATTCAAGGCTCAGGCTACTAAAGCCCGTCAGGCCCAAAGCCGCATCAAGGCGCTGGAGCGGATGGAATTGATTGCCCAGGCCCATGTGGATTCGCCGTTCGGCTTCAGTTTTCCGCCGCCGAAAAAAATGCCCAATCCGTTAATCAAACTGGAAGAAGCCGACATCGGCTATGGCGAAAACGTGGTGGTACATAACGCCTCGCTGTCCATTGCGCCCGGCGACCGCATCGGTTTGCTGGGGCCGAACGGGGCCGGTAAATCCAGCCTGATCAAAGTGTTGTCCGGGCAAATGCCGGCATTGCGTGGTAAGTTAACCAATGCGCAGGATTTGCATATCGGCTATTTCGCCCAGCATCAATTAGAGCAATTGCGGCTGGACGAATCGCCGTTGTGGCATTTGCAGCAACTGGATAAGCAGGCGCTGGAAAAGGATTTGCGGAATTTTTTAGGCGGTTTCGATTTTCGCGGCGACAAGGTCAACGACCCCATCGGGCCATTTTCCGGTGGCGAAAAAGCCCGGCTGGTGCTGGCGATATTGGTGTATCAAAACCCCAATTTACTACTGCTGGACGAGCCGACCAACCATTTGGATCTGGAAATGCGCCATGCCTTGAGCGTGGCTTTGCAGGAATACCAGGGCGCCATCGTGGTGGTTTCACATGACCGGCATTTGCTGCGCTCGGTGACCGATCAGCTATTGCTGGTGGCGGGCGGCAAGATGCAGCCGTTCGATGGCGACCTGGACGACTACAAACAATGGCTGGCGGAACAAAAGAAAGGCAGCGAGGAGCCGGATACCCAAGCTGCCGCCGGCAATAACCTATCGCGCAAGGATCAGCGCAAGCAGGATGCCGAACGCCGCCAGCGCCTGAAACCCTTGCTGGATGCGGTAAAAAAGGCCGAGGCGGCGGTGGAAAAATACCACAAGGCCCAGCAGGAACTGGAACAGCAATTGGCCGATCCGGCTATTTATAGCGAAGAAAACAAGGACGCATTGAAAAAACTGTTAAGTCGGAAAGCCCAGGTCGATGACGCGCTGGAACAGGCCGAACTCGACTGGATGGCTGCCGAAGAAAATCTGTCCCAAGCGGAGTAATACATGTATGAGTTGATCCTGTTGTTTTTTCAGATCGCCACCTTCCAAAAAGGCCCGCAGGACGTACCGGCGTCGCCGTTTGTGTTACGGCTGTTGTTGCCGGCCTATGTGGCGATTAATTATTTGATTTTATTTTTGAATAGCGCGCACTCGACGGCGGTGCTACAGATCGGGGTGGATTTCGGGCTGATCGTGTTGTTCAGTTGGCCGTTGTTGTATACGTCCGGCAAAATCGCCCGCTTTCCGCAAACCCTGGCGGCCATGCTGGGCACCGATGTGGTGATCAGCTTTTTCGCCCTGCCCGCCATTGCCACCCTGAATACCCATGCCAACGATTTGGCCTATTTTGCCATGCTGGCTTTAGTGTTGTGGCATTGGCTGGTCAGCGGGCATATCATACGGCACGCGTTGGACCGCTCCCTGTTTTTCGGTTTGGGGCTGGCGCTTTTGTATATCATGTTGTCGTCCCAAATAATGGCGGCGCTGTTTCCGGAAATTACCGGTTCTCCGCAATGAGGTGATTATGAATAACTATAAACATATTTTATTGGCAGTGGATTTTTCAGAACACGGCAAACAGGTCTCGAGCAAGGCTTTGGATATGGCGCAACGCAATCAGTCCAAATTGAGTCTGGTGCATGTGGTGGAAAACCTGCCCATCACCGATGCCGCCTATGGGCCGATTCCGTTCGATGTCGATCTGACCCAGGAATGGCTGGATGCCTCCAAGGAACGGCTGGGCAAAATGGGCATCGAACTGGGCGTACCGGAACAACAGCAATGGCTGGAAATGGGTAGCGCCAAAATGGAAATTGTCCGGGTAGCGGAAGAAAACGGCGTGGATTTGATCGTGGTGGGTTCGCATGGCCGGCATGGTTTGGCTTTGCTGCTGGGTTCCACCGCCAACGGCGTCTTGCATCATGCCAAATGCGATGTATTGGCGGTGCGCCTGACCGATGATTGAACTGGTGTTGGGCGGAGCGCGTTCCGGTAAAAGCCGTTATGCTGAGCAACAAGCGATTCACTGCGGATTACCGGTGCTTTATCTGGCCACCGCGGAAGCCGGTGACGCCGAAATGCGGGCTCGTATCGCCCATCACCAACAACGGCGGCCATCCGAATGGCAAACCCTGGAAGAGCCCGTTGAATTGGCTGCCGCCATTCAAACCCACGCCAATCCCGAACGCTGCCTGTTGATAGATTGCCTGACGCTGTGGTTGAGCAATGTGTTGTTCGATCGGCACGGCAGCATCCAGGAGCAGCAGTTTGCGACCCGGCGCGCCGCCTTGCTGGCGGCGCTGAGGGATTGCAGGGGCCGAGTGATCATGGTCAGCAACGAAGTCGGTATGGGTGTGGTGGCGGCCGATACCATGACCCGCCGCTTCGTCGACGAAGCCGGTTTTTTGCACCAGGATCTGGCGCGAATTTGCGGCCGGGTGGTGTTGGTCACCGCCGGTTTGCCGCAACGGCTTAAATAAATGCAAACACTTTTCCTACCGATTGCTGCCCCCGATGCGGAGTTTTACCGGCGGGCGCTGCACAGGCAAACGCAACTCACCAAGCCGCCCGGTTCGCTGGGCAGGCTGGAACAGCTAGCGGTTGCGCTGGCTGCCTTGCAGCGCCGCGACCAACCGGCACTGGATAACATCCATATCAGTATTTTTGCCGCCGACCACGGTATCGCCGCCGAAGCCGTGTCGGCATTTCCGCAGGCCGTGACAGCGGAGATGGTGAAAAATTTCGCTGCCGGCGGCGCGGCGGTCAATGTACTGGCCAGACAGCTCAATGCCCACTTTGAAGTGGTGGATGTGGGGTTGCTTAATCCCGTCGAGCTGCCCAGCGTGATTAGGCAACGGGCCGGTGCCGGTACCGAAAACTTCAAAATCAAGCCGGCGATGAGCGAGGCGCAACTGCAGATTGCCCTGGCGGCGGGCAGAGCTGCCGTCAGCCGGGCGCTGGTCGGGAAGGCCGATATTTTTATCGGCGGCGAAATGGGCATAGCCAATACCTGTAGCGCCAGCGCCATGGCGGCGGCGTTATTGGCCGTGCCGGCCGACGAGATTACCGGTGCGGGTACCGGCCTGAACGCCGGGCAAATCAGGCATAAGGCGGCGGTCATCCAACTAGCCTTGCAAACTCACTGTCAACGGCTGACTACGCCGCTGGCGGTGCTGCAAACGCTGGGCGGCTTCGAAATCGCCGCTCTCGCCGCAGCCTATATCAGCGCCGCTCAGCAGCGTTTGCCGGTGCTGGTGGACGGTTTTATCAGCAGCGTGGCGGCTTTGCTTGCCGCCAGAATCAATCCAGACTGCCGGTGTTGGTTTTTTTACGGCCATCGTTCCGAGGAAAAAGGCCATCAACAGGTGCTGGATGCGCTGGCCGCCGAACCGATTTTGCAGTTAGGCATGCGGCTGGGCGAAGCCAGCGGCGCGGTCATGGCGGTTCCGGTGCTGCAAATGGCCTGCCGCTTACATAATGAAATGGCCACTTTTTCGCAAGCCCGGATCAGCGCCGGCCTTTAACTCGAAAGTAAGGCATTATCCGGAGGTTTTTCAGCGCTTATAACGCCTGTTTGTGAACGAGGCATAATTGGGAGATTGATTAAGTAGCCGAAAACTTACGTTTTTCCTGCATCTGCAACACCAAGCTGTACACCACCGGAAACACCAGCAGGCTGAGGATCAACACCGTCAACATGCCGCCCATCGCCGGCGCCGCGACGCGCTGGGTGACGTCGGCTCCGGTGCCGGTGGCCCACATGATGGGGATCAAGCCGACGATGTTGGCCAGCGAGGTAATCGCCACCGGCCGCACCCGCAAGGCAGTGGCGGCTTCCGCCGTGGCAATAATCTCAGCCGATGTCAGCGGTGCCTGTTTCCGTTCTCGCAATTTCGCCATCTCGATATCGATAAAACTCAGCACCATCACGCCGGTTTCCGCGGCGGTGCCGGCCAGGGCGATAAAGCCTACATAGACGCCTATCGAGAGATTAAATCCTAGCCAATATACCAGCCAGATGCCGCCGATCAGGCTGAAAGGGATGGTCAGCATGACAATAGCCGGCTCGGTGACATTGCGGAACGAGCAATACAGTAGGATAAAAATCAGCAGTAAGGTAATCGGCACCACCATTTTTAAGCGTTTTGCCGCCCGCTGCATGTATTCGAACTGGCCCGACCAGGCAAGCGTGTACCCTGGCGGAAGTTCGACGTACTCGCGGAGGGTTTGTTGGGCGTGTTTGACGAAACCACCGATATCGGCTGTTTTGATATCCACATAAATCCAGGCATTAGGGCGGGCGTCTTCGGTTTTAATCACATCCGCGCCGCGGCTAAATCGAATCTCGGCTACCAGGGTTAATGGAATCTGGCTGCCGGTGGGGGTGGGGATTAACACCCGCCGTAAGGCTTCCACACTGTCGCGCAGATCGCGCGGATAGCGCAGATTCACGGGATAACGCTCCAGCCCTTCCACGGTTTCGGTGATATTCATGCCGCCAATCGCACTCTGAATTACATCCTGTACATCGCCGGTGGTCAGACCATAACGCGCTGCCGCTTCCCGGTTAATATCGAAATCCAGATAATAGCCGCCGACAGCCCGGTCGCCGTAGGCGGACAAGGTGTCGGGGATGGTCTTCATGACCTGTTCGATCTCAAGCGATAACTTTTGTAAAACCTTCAGGTCGGGTCCCGACACTTTGATACCAACCGGGGTTTTAATCCCGGTCGACAGCATGTCGATGCGGGTCTTGATCGGCATGGTCCAGGCGTTGGCCAAGCCGGGAAAATGGATGACGTTGTCCATTTCGGTCATCAGTTGTCTGGTGGTTTTGCTGGGGTCCGGCCACTGCTCCCGGGGTTTTAGCTTGATGGTGGTTTCCACCATCATTAGCGGTGCTGCGTCGGTGGCGGTTTCCGCCCGGCCGACTTTGCCGAATACCTGTTCGACTTCGGGGAAGGTTTTCAGAATCTTGTCGGTTTGCTGCAACACCTCGCGGGCCTTGGTAATCGATATGCCGGGGAAGGTCGAGGGCATGTATAAAATATCCCCTTCATCCAGCGGCGGCATAAACTCGCTGCCGATTTTGGAAATCGGATAGAGGGTGGATGCCATTAGCAGCATGGCCAATAAGATGGTCGCGGCTCGCCAGCGCATGGCCAGTTTTAACGCCGGTCCGTGAATCCGGTGTAAAAACCGGTTGATCGGGTTGCGATGTTCGGGAACGATCTTGCCGCGCACAAAATAACCCACTAATACCGGTACCAGCGTAATCGTCAATATCGCCGCCGCCGCCATCGCGTAGGTTTTGGTAAAGGCCAGCGGGCTGAATAAGCGCCCTTCCTGGGCTTGCATGGTGATAATCGGCAGAAATGAGACGGTAATGACCAGCAGCGAGAAAAACAAACCACTTCCCACTTCCCGGGAGGACGCGCCGATCACTTGCCAGCGTTCCTTTTCGGTCAGTTTGGCCTGTTTTTTTTCAACGGCGGCAGCCAGATGCTTGTGGGCATTTTCCACCATGACCACGGCGCCATCCACCATATCGCCAATGGCCAATGCTATGCCGCCTAAGGACATGATATTGGCGTTCATGCCTTGCCATTTCATGACGATAAAGGCCATCAGGATGCCCAGCGGCAGGGTGAGGATGACCACCATGGACGAACGCAGATGCAGCAAAAACAAGGCAACCAGGGCGCAGACGATAATCAGCTCCTGAATCAAGGCCTCATTCAGCGTGTCGACCGCGCGTTCGATCAAATGGCCGCGATCGTAAACCGTGACGATTTCCACTCCTGCCGGCAGCCCTTTTTTAAGCTCGGCGAGTTTTTTGCGTACGTCTGCTATCGTCGCCAGGGCATTCTCGCCAAAGCGCATTACCACGATGCCGCCGGCCACTTCGCCCTCGCCGTTCAGTTCGGTGATGCCGCGGCGCAATTCCGGGCCGATCTGCACATGGGCCACATCCTGCAAGCGGATCGGCGTGCCGTTGGCGTCCACGCCCACCGGTATGGTATTCAGATCGGCGATGGATTTGATATACCCCAGACCGCGCACCATATATTCGGTTTCGGCCATTTCAAACAAGCGCCCGCCGACATCGTTATTGGAGCGCTTGATGGCATTGATAACCCCGGCTAACGGTATTTGATAGCCCTGCAAAATATTCGGATCGACCTCCACCTGATATTGTTTGACGTAACCGCCGACCGACGCCACTTCCGATACGCCGGGCACCGTCTGCAACGGATAGCGCAAATACCAGTCCTGAATCGAACGCAGTTGGGCCAGATCGTGTTTGCCGGTCTTGTCCACCAAGGCGTATTCGTAAATCCAGCCCACCCCGGTGGCGTCCGGGCCCAGGGTGGGAGTGATTCCCGCCGGCAGCCGGTCTTTTACGTAGTTGAGATATTCCAGTACCCGGGTGCGGGCCCAGTACATGTCGGTGCCGTCCTCGAAGATGATATACACGAACGATAGGCCGAAGAAGGAATAACCCCGTACCACCTTGGCATGCGGCACCGCCAGCATGGCGGTGGTCAAGGGATAGGTGATTTGGTCTTCGATGACTTGCGGCGACTGGTAGGCATATTCCGTGAACACGATTACTTGTACATCGGACAAATCCGGTATCGCATCCAGCGGCATGTTGTTAAACGACCAAAGCCCGGCCAGGGCCAGCATAATGGCGCCCAGCAACACCAGAAAGCGGTCTTTCAGGGCGGCGTTGATGATGAAATCAGTCATGCTTATGCGCTCCCTGCTCCATTTCCAGCCGGTTCGGCTGGACGGGCGGCGGCGTTGACGGTTCGCGCATTTTGGCGGTGGCTTCGCGTAGATTGGATTCGGAGTCGATCAGAAATTGCGCGGAGGTTACCACTTCCTCGCCGGCATCGAGTCCGTCGACAATGGCCACCTCGTCGTTGGAGGTCAGCCCGGTGGTCACCAGGCGCGGTTCGAATTTGCCCGGCCCGCGCACCACAAATACCTGGGTTTGCGCGCCGGAACGAATAATCGCTTCGGAGGGAATCACTACGGCGTCGATCTGTTTGCCGGCGTGGATGGTCACATCGGCAAACAAATCCGGCTTTAGCAATAGTTCGCTGTTGTCGAAGGCCATGCGCACCTTAATCGTGCGCGTCTTGGCTTCCGCATACGGATAAATAAAAGCTAGATGCCCTTTGAAGGTACGGCCTGGTACCCCGGCCAAGCGCATGTCCACCGGATCGCCTTCTTTCACCCAGGGCAGTTCGTATTCATAGACATCCGCGTACACCCAGACCTTGGATAAATCGGCAATCATGTAAAGTTCCGTTTCCGGTGTCACGTATTGGCCTTCGCGGGCGCCGATGTTGATGACGATGCCGGCTGCCGGCGTGTGAATATGCAGGCTTTTTTTAATGGCATGGCTGACGGTCAACTCGTGCATTTGGTGGGCCGGCACGTCCAGCAGTTTCAGGCGTTCCCGAGAGCTATTCACCAAATCTACAGCGCCGCTGCGGATGTCTTCAATCGGGCTTTTTTCCAATACCTTCAGATTATTCAAGGCCAGTATGTATTCCTGCTGGCTGGCTACCAGTTGCGGCGAATAAATGCTCAGCAAATCCTGGTTTTGTTTCACCCATCGCCCGGTTTCATCCACCCGTAGGGTTTCTATCCAGCCTTCGGTTTTGGGGTGCAAGCGGACTATGCGCTCCTCGTCGTAGGCGATGCGGCCGACCGCCCGCACTACATGCGATAGCAAGGATATTTTGGCGATTGCGGTGCGCACGCCCATGTTTTGCACGGTTACCGCATCGATTCTGACGGTACCGGCCACCGAACCGTTTTCCGCTTCCGGATCCGCGTAAACCGGCTGGTAGTCCATGCCCATGTTGTCTTTGGCCGGCAGCGGAGAGGTGATTGTTGGATTCATCGGATTTCGGTAAAACAAAATCCGCCGTGTTGTGGATTCGCTGTCGTCGGCATAAACCGGTAAATAATCCATGCCCATGCCGTCCTTGGCCGGCAGCGGCGATGTCGCTTCCGGGTTCATCGGGCTGCGGTAAAACAAGGGTTGCGCGGCCTTCTCTGGCGCCGGTTGTTGTGGCGGTTGTGCCAGCCAATAGCCTCCCGCCAGCCCTGCCGCCAGGATAATGGGGCCGGCTATTAAAAGCGGTTTATTCATAAATATCGTCCTCGCCCACGGCCAGCGCGGTTTGCGCCAGCGCTTGCTGGGCTTCGGTAAAGGCTTTCCAGTATTGGGTTTCGAATTCGAACAGGGAGATCTGGCTGCGCACCAGATTCAGGAAATCGACTTTGTTGACTTGATAACCGGCCAGCATCGAGGCCACGGTTTGCCTTGCTTGCGGGATGATGCCGGTATCGAATAACACGAATCGGTCTTTGGCGCTTTGATAATCGCTGACGCCTTGGCTGATTTGCGCCCTGACATTATTCCATTGGTCCCGCAACGCGTATTTTTCCCGGATTAGCTCGCTGGTGCGCTGATCCACGGCTTTGTTTTGTTTGCTGCCAGCGAAAATCGGCACGTTGAGACTTACACCCAGGCTTAATAAATCGGAGCGCGATGTGCCGTCGGGCATATTGGCGCGGGCACCGTAGCTTGCTTCCAGATTAAAGTCGGGCAAAATGTCTTTTTTTGCCGCATCAAGACGGGATTCCGCGGCATGTATTCCCTGGCGTTCCCCTGCCAGCAAGGGTTTGCTGTTCTCTGCCTGTTGATATAGCTGGGTTTCCCGTTTTAGCGTCGGTAGCTGTATATCGACCGCAGCCGGTAATTGCGTGGCGGCATTGGCGGGTTGATCCAGTAAGGCATTCAATTTTGCCAAACTGCTTTTGCGCATGCCGGTCAGAGTGATTTTTTGGTCCAACAGCTTGGATAATTCCAGCTGGGCCAGTAACACATCCTGCTGCAAGCCTTCGCCGACTTCGTATTTGGTTCTGGCGATATCGACAAACTGCTTGAGCAGATTGTGGTTGTTATCGACTGTCTCCAGGGCCCGGTCCAGATAAAAAACCAGCCACCATAGCGTTTTGACGTCGCTCAATAAGCGCAGGCGCAATTCGTCCGCCGTATGTGTGGCGGCAAGTGCCGAATAAGTGGCGGCCTGTTCGCGCAGGGCCAGTTTGCCGGGAAAGGGGACGGCTTGGGAAATCCCGAAACCGATCTGCGTCATATCGACTTGCCGGGTATTGAAGCTATCCACCGGCAGACTCATGGCGTTGAACTTGATGATGGGGTCGGGCAGGCTGCCCTCCTGAGAGGGAATGGCGGCCATGGCGTTGGCTCGGGCCAGCATTTGCGCAAGATCGGGACTGTCGCGCACGACTTTGTCCGTGGCTGCCCGCAGGGTTAAAACGCTTTGTTCGCTGCTGGTGGCAGTGCCGCAAACCAGCATTAGTACGATTATTCGGAAATAACGGCTTAATTGTGAAACGGATGGCATTTGTAACCTCTAAATTCACGTAATAGCAACGGCAATCTTGGCGATTGCGCGGCACAGCAATAACACACTGAACAGATCTTTATCTTGATGGGTATCAAGTGAAAAGGCGTTCAGGCGGCTATAAACCGGTTAGAGGTCGGAAATGGGCGGCTTTATAACCGGAGCTGGAACAATGGATAGGGAGTCGGGCTTCAGCAATGTATTATAAAACGCGGAATCCCGAGCCCAATCAAATACTAAGGACACAGTAACGGCGCAATCAAGGCAGATATGAAAATGACAGACTCTGGGGCGGGCCTTATCGGGTTGGCAGTGCTTGCCCGGAGCAATCGCCGGGTTGTTGCTGGTGTCTGCGGCAAGACTGCTTGCCGCGACGCCATGCGGCATCGAAAAGCGCGGCCCGACAGCCGAATGATGCGCATAGGCCGCCGCGACAGGCATGATAGCCGTCAGCAGCATGAGTATGGTGATTATTCGGCGGTTGAGCATGCGGAGGTCTTTAAAAAATAGAAACTGGTAACGGTATATCTATTTCAAATCGTAAGCTTATTCTGCAAAGAAAACAATGCAAGCAGCAACTTGTTGACGAACATTTATATGCCATTTCTCAGGTTTAGGTAAAATGTGCCCTGATTGGGTCGAAAAGGTCATCTCTATACCGCTGCCATTTCGGCGCGGGTAGGGATTTATTTGAAATATTACAATAACTCCTCGAAAAATAAAGTCTATCCGGACTTTAGTGGGCGGATGGCATATAACAACAGGAAAATCAGGCATGCTTGGACATATAGAAAGTTACGACGAACGCTGTCAAACCGGAGTAGTGAAGCACGAAGGTAAATTTTACGAATTTCATATCGACCAATGGACTGCCACCGAGCCTCCTAAGGAAGGAGACGATGTGGATTTTGATCACGAACATGGCGAAATCACCGAAATCGGTCCGGTCGGTGCCTATCTTGTTGACATCCAGCCGGTTAAAAGTCACATTGTGGCTGCATTGCTCGGTATCGTGTTCGGCGCTATCGGCTTGCACCGTATTTATTTGGGGTTTTGGGGTATAGGTATTGCTCAGATTCTGGTGACGTATTTAACCGGCGGTTTCGGGGTAGTTTGGGGCTTTATCGAAGGCGTCTTGATTTTTACCGGACATATCTACAAGGATGCCAAGGGTCGGCATTTAAAATAATGCATACGTTTAAAGCCTGTACGCGTATGCAATGACTAGAAGGTGAATCAAATTCGATTACTACACTCATGGAATCTTTACTGATTGCCCTGCAATTTTTAACGCGTATTCCGATTAATTATCGGCTGGCGGATAACGAGGCGGCCTTGGGCCGTTCGGTGTTGTATTACCCGCTGGTCGGTTTTGTGATCGGCGTATTGTTGAGTGTCTTGGTGCTACTCTTGTCGGGCACGCCCGATATTGTGGCGGCGGCCGTGGTACTGAGCGTCTGGGTGTTTTTGACCGGCGGCTTGCATTTGGACGGTTTGGCCGATTGTGCCGATGCCTGGGTAGGCGGGATAGGTAGCCCGCAGCGTAGCTTGCAGATCATGAAAGATCCGGCCGCGGGACCGATTGCAGTGTTGGTTTTATCGCTGCTGTTACTGGTGAAATTTAGCGCGTTGTTTGTATTGATCCAGCAAAATAACCTTATACCGCTAATGTTGGCTCCCCTGTTGGGGCGTTGTGCGATTTTATTGCTGATGCTGTCCACGCCTTATGTCAGTCCCAAGGGGATGGCGGAAAAATTATTGGCTAACTTGCCCCTTAGCGAGGCTCGTGTGGTGGTGGTGATTTCGTTGGCGTTTGCCGGATTGTTCATGGGCTGGGCCAACGTATTGCTGGCCGGCGGTTTATTACTCTGGATACGCTACCTTGCCTTAAAGCGGCTGGGCGGAGTAACCGGTGATGTGTATGGCGCTGCCGTAGAGTTAATCGAGATGGCCGGATTGCTGGCAGCAGTGTTGCTGTGAATCGGCACCGCTTCAGTCCCGAGGAACGGGCCGGTGTATATCGTGCCATTGCGGAACGCCGCGACATGCGGCATTTTCTATCCGATCCGGTGGATGCGGATATGCTGGCGCGCATTCTGCATGCCGCGCATCAAGCCGGTAGCGTTGGCTTGATGCAACCTTGGCGCTTTATCCGTATCACCGACAGCCGATTGCGCGCGCAAATACATCAGCTGGTGGAAAATGAGCGGCAGTTGACCGCCGCCGCGCTGCAGCAACGCCACGAGGAATTCATGCGCTTGAAAGTGGAAGGTATCCGCGAGTGCGGCGAGCTGTTGGTGGTGGCGCTGCCGGACCAACGCGAACAACATGTGTTTGGGCGGCGTACCTTGCCGGAGATGGATTTGGCCTCGGCGGCGTGCGCGATTCAAAATCTATGGTTGGCGGCGCGCGCCGAAGGGCTGGGAATGGGATGGGTATCCTTATTCGACCCGGAGGCCTTGTCCGCGCTGCTAAACATGCCGAGCGGCAGCCGGCCGATTGCCATTCTGTGCTTGGGGCATGTGGCCGAATTTTATCCCAAGCCCATGTTGGAACTGGAAAATTGGGCGGTTCCGCGGCCCTTGTCCGCCATGGTATCCGAAAACGGCTGGGGATAATGATTCCGCAAGCGCTGATGGTGCAGGGCACCACGTCGGACGCCGGTAAAAGCACGCTGGTAACCGCACTGTGCCGGCATTATCTACGCCAGGGTATTCGCGTCGCACCCTTTAAGCCGCAAAACATGGCGCTCAACAGCGCAGTGACAAGCGACGGCGGCGAAATAGGCCGGGCTCAGGCGGTGCAGGCGGCAGCCTGTGGATTGCCTGCGCATAGCGACATGAATCCGGTGTTATTGAAACCCACCACCGATACCTGTGCCCAGGTCATTATTCACGGCCAAGTGTTGCAAAATCAGTCGGCCAGTCAATACCACGATTACAAAAAAGTCGCCAAACAAGCCGTATTGGCGTCCTGGCAGCGACTCACCGCTCAATACCAAACCGTGGTTGTGGAAGGCGCGGGCAGCCCGGCGGAAATCAATTTACGGGCCGGCGATATTGCCAACATGGGCTTTGCCGAAGCCGTGGATTGCCCGGTAATCTTAATCGCCGATATCGATCGCGGCGGGGTGTTCGCGCATATTGTCGGCACCTTGGCTTTGCTGTCCGAATCCGAACAAAACCGTGTCATCGGCTTTGTGATTAACCGGTTTCGCGGTGACATCGCTCTGTTGCAACCCGGTTTGGACTGGTTGGAGGTCGAGACCGGCAAGCCGGTGTTGGCGGTGTTGCCCTATTTACACGACTTGTATCTGGAAGCGGAAGATGCCTTGTCCAGTCGGCATGCGCGGCAAGTCGGCGAACGGCAATTTACGCTGGTCGTGCCGCATTTGCCCAGTTTTAGCAATCATACCGACTTTGATCCCTTGCAACTGCATCCGGGCGTACAGGTGGTGTTTGCCAAGAGTCCCGAGGCCATTCGCGGTGCGGATCTGATTGTGCTGCCCGGTAGCAAATCGGTGCGGCGCGATTTGGCGCGGCTCAGGCAGCAAGGTTGGGACGTTTTTCTACGGCGGCATTTGCGCTACGGCGGTAAAATTTTGGGCGTTTGCGGCGGTTTTCAGATGTTGGGCAAGGCTATACACGATCCGCATGGTCTGGAAGGCGAGGTGGGCAGCGCGGCCGGTTTGGGTTTGTTGGATATGGAAACCACCCTGCATCCGCAAAAATGCTTGCGTCAAGTCCGCGGGGTTTTTGCCGAACAGGTTGTGCCGGTTGCCGGGTATGAAATACATATGGGCTTGAGTAGCGGTCCGGCTCTGGCGAGACCGTTGTTTAAGTTGGAGGGTGGCGATGACGGCGCGCTGTCTGCGGACGATCAAGTGGCCGGTAGTTATTTGCACGGCCTGTTTGATTTACCGGAGGCTTGTAATACTCTGCTGGCCTGGGCCGGTTATCGGCAACGGCAGGCGGTGGATTTTAACGCCTTGCGCGAGGCCGGGATAAACCGGATCGCCGACAGCTGGGCCGTGCATTGCGACGAAGCCAAGCTCAAGTCGGCGCTGGCAAGGTTTTATGCACGGAGTTATTGATGTTTGCCCGAGACTAAAATCGGCTTATTCGGTTTCAGCCAGAGGTTCGGCATCATGCGGGAATACGCCTTGATCCAGCAAATCCAGATAAATTCGGTAACAGTTGCGACCGGCGTGTTTGGCCTGATACATGGCCTGATCGGCATGACGCAGCAGGGTATACGGCGCCACGTTATCCAGTGGATAAAGCGTGACGCCGCAGCTGGCGCCTATCCAGACCGGATGCACATTCAAGGTAAACGGCTCGGCCAGCGCGGTATGTATTCGGTTCAACGTATCCTCGCATTGCTGGCGGGATTGTAAATCCAGCAACAATAAGGCAAACTCGTCGCCACCCAAGCGGCAAACCGTGTCGCATTCGCGTAAATTGCTCTTGATGCGCTTAGCCACTTCTATCAAAAGTTCGTCGCCCACGGCATGGCCGAAGGTGTCGTTGACCGGTTTGAAACCGTCCAGATCCAGATAGCAAATCGCCAATAAGCCGCCAGAGCGTTTAGTCTGGGCGATGGCTTGATTAAAGCGGTCCGAGAAAAGCGTACGGTTAGGCAGGCTGGTCAACGGATCGAAATGAGCCATGTGTTCCAGCAATTCCTGTTGTTGCTTCCTTGCCGTGATGTCCGAAAACAGGCCGATATAATTGATGGTCGTGCCGCTTTCGTCGAACAAGGCGGAAATGGTCAATAACTGGGCGTAAACGCCGTTGTTTTTATGCCGGTTCCAAATTTCGCCTTGCCAGTGGCCTTTCTCGCTCAATGTTCTCCACATATCCGTATAAAAACCGGATTCTTGCCGGTTCGATTTTAGCAAGCTAGGGTTTTTACCTATCACCTCGTCATGGCTGAAACCGGTTATTTCGGTAAATGCGGCATTGACATCCAGGATACGCGCTTCGGCGTCGGTAATCATGATGCCTTCGTGGGCATCGGAAAATACCCGGGCCGACAGTTTGAGCTTTTCTTCCGCGTGTTTGCGTTCGCTGATATCCTGCACAATACCCAGCATGCGAACCGGTTTGCCGTGTTCATTCCGTTCCACTTGCCCCACGGAGCGCATCCAGCATTTTTTGCCGGTAACATTGATACGGTACTCGACGTCGTACTTGGCGCCATATCTGAGATGTTTGCGCAACGTGTCGATGACTATCGGCCTGTCTTCCTTACAGATGGAGGCCAGAAAATGCGCCCATTTGGGGTTTTCGGTCTTGGGGAAACCCAGGCCGTTGGCGAATATTTCCGACCAGACTTGCCGGTTGTTTATCAAGTCGAATTCCCACGTGCCCACGCAACCATAGTATTGGCTGACTCGTAAGCGTTCTTCGCTGGCTTTTAAGGCCAGCTCGTCCAGTTTGCGTTGGCTTATGTCTTGTAATAACACCACGAAGCGGTTGTGGCCGGCTTGGTAGGCGTCAACCGCCAGCCAGCGCTGCTTATCCGGATAATGAATTTCAAAGTGCGAGGGGTGGTGCTGGGTTTCGATGTCGGCAAAGTGTTGAATGCATTCGTGAAGATGGGGTAATGCCAGTCGCTTGGCACGCTTGCCTATGCATTGAATAGCCTTGATGCCGATGATGGTTTCGAATGCCGGGTTAATCATTAAAATGCGGGCGTCGATGATGCGCCCGTGGGCGTCTCTGATGACTTCATGTAAGGCAAGGCCTAGCGACATGTTGCGGTATAACAGGGCCAGGTCGGCTTCGCTACGGCAGCGGGCTTTGATTTCCTTGCGTAATCTGAATACCCAGTAACTGAAAAACAACAGGATCAGCAACGTTACGACGGTATATTTGGCCAGTGTTTCGAGGCTGACGCCGGGATTGACCTTTAGGCCCAACCAGCGGTTAACCAGACTTTCCCGCTGATTGGCCGGAATGGCATTCAGGGCTTTTTGCAAAATATTCAACAATTCCGGATGGGCCTTGCCGACAGCGAATTGAAGCTGGTTTTGATAGCCGCTTTGACCGGCAAAACGCAGATTCAAGTAGCCCCGTTGTTTGATGATAAAACTCGCGGAAGCCGCATCGCCGATATAGGCATTCACTTCCCCCTCTTCTAGCAAGGCCAGAGCCTCATCCACCGAGTTGGTGGCCGTTGTTTCGATCTTGGGATAGTGACGGGCCAAGAGTTCCTGAATGAAATAGCCTTTTACCACCGAAACTTTTTGGCCGGCCAGTAATTCCAGCGTGCCGATATAGCCGAGTCTATCGTCACCGATGATGATGGCGGGGGTGCTGACATAGGGGGCGCTAAAATTCAGATATTGCTGCCGTTCGGGTGTTTCCGTTGCCGCGGCTATCATGTCTAGTTCGCCTCGTTGGGCCATTTCCAGTATTTCATGCCAGGGTTTATCCTGGATAATCTCAAAGTGCACGCCCAGTATTTTTTCGATCAGTCGCAAATGTTCGGCCACCATGCCAACATAATTGCCGTCCTGGTCTATCCATTCATAGGGCGGAAAATTACGGTCTGTCCCCACCCGAATGGTTGGGTGTTGTTCCAGCCAGTTGCTTTCCGGTATCGACAGGTCAAGCGTAGGCGTGGAGGTGTGAATGAAGCCGGCCAGTTGCTCGTCGGACATAACCGGGGCCAGTTTTAAATTGGCGTAAGTTTCAGCCACGCGGCGCAGGCGTTTCGCCTCGATTTGCCCCAGCGGAACGGTGTTCGGCATGATGAGTTTACGGGTTTCCGCGGCTTCGAAACGTAATTGTTCCGCTGTACGTCTGCCTTGATATTCGTTGATGATGAGTTGGATGACTTCTTCTGGATGATCCAGTGCGTATTGCCAGCCTTTCAGCGATGCGCGTCTGAATCGATCCGCCCGGCCGGGGTGTTGCTGCAATTCATTTTGGCTGGTAAACAGCAGGTCGCCATAAAAATCGATGCCGTAATTTTGCGGGTTGATGATGTTGACTTTGATGCCGCGCTGCTGAAATTCAAAAGGTTTGTCGGTGAGATAGCCCGACATGGCGTCTACTTTGCCCTGAATGAGATCTTCGATATCGAACGATTCGGCAACCGGGATATAGCGGCTTTCATTGAGGCCGGCCTCGGCCAGAAGTGCGCGGATAGGGGCGTTGTTTTCGCCGGTCGTATCATACATGACCAGTTTGCCGGCAATTTCGTAGGGGCTGATAATGCCGGAAGATTGCTTACTGTAGAGAACCAGGGCGTCGTGTTGAAAAATCGCCGCCAGCGCGACTAATGCTTCTCCCTTGGCGTAATGGGCGATAATGCCGGAGTCGCCGATGCCGTAATCAGTTTGGTCCGATAGAATTTGTTGAATGTAATCCTGGCCGGGCCGACGTTCATTAATTTCAACATCCAGGCCTTCCTCCGCATAATAGCCTTGCGCCTTGGCAGCGTAATATCCGCCAAACTGAAATTGATGAAAATATTTGAGTTGCAGCCTAACGTGTTCCGGGGCTTGGCCGTTGGCTGCAGAGACCGCTGGCAGAGGGCTGGCCAGCACCAGTAAGGCCGCCAGAAAAAAGAAAAGTTTGTCGATCATCAATGCCAGCCGAATATCGCATATTCACGTTGATTCCATCGATGGGCATTTTACAGGCAATGGGCTCTGGTGTTGCTGGGGATTTGTAGTTGAATTGAAAAAAACACAGTAAAAATCGAGCCAGCCCTACCGGTTTGTATTGATGGCCGCGGTGGTAAACAAAGACTGGAACTTATTTTTGCCGGTATTGGCCTTGCGTTGTTGGGCGTGGGCCAGAGCCAGCCTGGCTTCATTTTGTAATTGGGTGTCCGCAAAAGCTTGTTGTTTTCTGACGGGGGCTTGGGTGGCTTTATTGAAAAACGCTTCCGCTTCCATTGCCCGGTCCTGACGTAGCAGAAAGTCGGCATAAAAATAATTGGCGTCTATCCCTTCCGGATTAATCTGTAAGCTGGCTTTTAATAGTTGTTCCGCCATCTCGTCGTCGCCAAATGAAACCGGCCAACCAGGCAGCATGTAATACAAAGTGCCCAACGTGACATAGGCGGCGCCATCCAAAGCTTTTGGGTCGATGCCGATGGCTTCTTCCAACAGCTTTTTGGCCTTTTCCAGAGTTGAGAGCGCAGTCAATGACGACTCGAAGGCGGCATTGGTAGACATGATAGTGGCTAGCCAAATTTTAGGCTCGGCCGCATCGGGATAACGGTTTACCAATTCCGTTGCTTTTTCCATCAATTCAGGATAAGCCCGTTTTTGCCGCGCTTCATCGCTTTGATAATACACGGACGCCCACGCGCTTTCCAGGTCGGCAATCGACGCAGTCAAGTCCGACGCCAGTAGCTGGGCGCTAAAAAGTAACAAAAAAACAACAATAGTGGCTCTATACATACATAAAATATAGAGCATTGTTGTTTATTTTTCAATATGCAGCTTAAATTATTGTTTTATCGCCACTAATGTCAGGGGCGGAATGTTAGGGGTGCCCTAATCCCAATCCCTTGAATTTCGTGCGGTTGAGGCTATGCTAGGTCGTTGCGGTGATTACGTTTTTTGATGCTTATAGTTGAAAACTACAGCTGTTGCGTACTCACAACGCTATCGATTTTCCAGCATCTATTCGCGCATGCTGTCGCTAATCGGAGCGAGTTGGTATTTGATGGCCATTTAATTTTTAGAGTTGAGTTGTCCGCATGCGGCTAGTACGTCATCGCCTTTAGCCGTTCTTATTAAAGTCGGGATTTTAAAAGTATCTAAAACTTCTTTGAAGTTTTCGATTTTATCGAAATCCGGACGTTTGTAATGTGATCCCGGGAATGAGTTAAAAGGGATTAAGTTAATATATGCACTTTTACCGGACAGTAGTGTTCCCAATTTTTTGGCATCATCCGGAGAATCATTGAAACCTTTTATCAGAATATATTCATAAGTAATAAATTGCTTTTTATTTAAAGGTATCTTGTCAATATATGTCAGGACCTCGTCTAGCGGATATTTTTTGTTAATCGGAATAAGTTCATTTCTCTTTTCTTTAAAGGGGGAATGCAGGGATAACGCAAGGTTCACTCCGGGAATTTCCCGGCTCCATCTTTTAAGCCCAGGAATATAGCCAGCCGTTGAAATGGTAATTTTTTGAACGCCGATCGACGTTCCGTGTTGCGATAAAAAAATTTCACAGGCTTTTTTAACGGCATCAAAATTATGTAAGGGCTCGCCTTGCCCCATAAAAACAATATTTAAAATCCTCTCCTCTCCCGGCCTATTGGTTGCCAACCAACGCCAAGCCTGTAGAAACTGGCCGACAATTTCACTTGTGGTCAAATTTCTTTTAAGCCCTTGTTCTCCGGTAAAACAAAAAGAACAATTCATTGCGCAGCCAACCTGCGATGAAAGACAAATTGAATATTTATTATGAAATGGAATAAGGACGGTTTCAATTTTATGATTGTCTTTAAGATTAAAAAGAAATTTTACTGTTCGATCATTTTTAGACTCATGAACCGTATCGATTTCGGGTAGAGAAAAGTCAAAATTTTTTTCAAAAAAGGCCAGCGAGCATTTGGCAATTTTATCATGGCAGTGACCGCTTTCTTTTTTCTTATAATGCCAATTAAAAAGAACTGCCGCTGCTGAATGGTTTAAATTATTTGTCTTTATAATTAATTCTAAATCGGAATAATTTAGATCGAAAAAGGATTGTTTCAAAAAAATGCCCCCGGTAGTAGCAATATTATTTTATTTTAGGTAATTAGATGTAAAGCGGACCCATCCACAACCCTACAACTGCGAGCCTGGTTAATGTTCTGCCGTTTCATTTGCGTATCGGCACTTAACTTACACTAGTCACAAAGCAAATTCTGATGTAGGTATAGCTGATAAGCAATCGATTTATTTATAATCGGGTTATGTCAAATTGCCCTGCTAATACGCACTGGAAAATGAGCATCGCCATACCGGCGTCAGTGAGCGCGCGTTAAGTGGCGAACAACGCCGACAGCGCGCCGTCCACCATCAGGCGGATTCAACAACTTGAAGCCCAAAATCCGCAGACTAGCCGAATTCGGCTCACTTTCGACCGGCCGTTTCCGGACCATTGCTCATGGCTGAGTGCCGAAATTTGAAGTGTGTTGGGTATGACTGTTCAGCACTACCTATCCTCTCGGCAACTGCTGCGTTGAACCGTTACAAGGCAATTGATGGTCTCAGTCTCGCGATGGAGCAATCTGATCCGTAAACCGCTACGGTTAACGGCTCAGAGGATCTTGCCGATAATATTGCTGTAATTGCTGGTAAACCAAAGGAAAATGCCTGGCCAAAATCTGTGGTGCGCTGAAAAAGTATTCACTGAATACCGCAAAAAATTCAGCGGGACTGCTGGCGGCATACGGATTTACACAGGTCAGCTCATGCTGTTGAACACGCTGCCGCAATAGCGCATACGCCTCGCTTAGCGCAGTAGTCCACTCCGGGATAGGCATCTTAAAATGCAACGGCGGCATGCCATTGCTGCTGCCGTCCAGCATATCCAATTTGTGGGCAATTTCATGAATGATGACGTTATGGCCGTGATGAATGTAGCGTATATCCTGTTCAACATCGTCCCAGGACAGAACCACGGGGCCTCTCGACCAGGCTTCGCCGCTTAATAGGCGCGCTTGCCGGTGCACCACGCCAGAATCATCGATTTCGTCTCGATTGACATGGAAAGCCGCGGGATAAATCACAATATCGGTCCAGCCTGACAGTAATTCTAAACCGAGATACAAAATCGGCAGACAGGCTTGCGCTGCAACGGTAACGCGTATTTCATCCGTGACCGGAAAGTCGATACCGATAATCGTCTTTTGGTGCAGAAATAAAGTGCTTAATTCCCGCAAATGGGCTTTCTCTACCGCTGTTAAGCCACGCAGAATTTCCAATCGGTCGGTTACGGCATGCCAAACATCATGCTGAATGGCATGCCGATGTAGAATGTAGCGGGTCTTGGCGCGCTTAATAAAATTCATAATCAGGGTAGAACCGCAGGTAATAAGGACAATTCTACGCTGGCTATTAACCCAATGTCGTGAAGTTAGCGATGGCCGCTCTCCTGCAGGTCATTGCTGGGATGAGCAGAATTTAAAACCGAAATTTGAAATGCGATAAATAGATTTAAATGGTGCCGGCAATAGGAATCAAACCTACGACCTTCGCGTTACGAGTACCGAAGCCGGCTCATAACAGATTGATTTTATGTAACCTAAACAAATAGCCCTCGGGTTGCAATGCCTATTTGTGCTCAACTGGGTTTATATGATTTACCCGGGTTTTACCCAAACCACCTTAAGTCTTCAGGCTGGTGCATGCTTCATACATAAATTCCAGTATGCAAGAATCATATCCATATCAATACAATTCCGATGTTAAATTCTGCTTATCCAGAATTTTAATTGACTCAGCCATTCATCTTCTATAAATCTGTTATAGGAGATTTTTATGAAGCGTGTAGTGCCAACCCCATTCCCTGTCGATCCTTATCTCGAGAACCCTGGTGTGTTGGGCGCAGCCATTCGCTCTGCACGAACCCAGGCCGGGATTCGTTTGGAAGATGCGGCGATGACCATTGGCGTGTGTTTACAAACATTGGTCGACATTGAAGCCGGAAAACCCGGTGTTAGTATCGGTAAAATTCTGCAAGTCTCGCAAGGATTGGGTGTGTCATTATTTGTCATACCTCAATCGCAACGTGAAATCGCTCGCCGTCGTCTGTCCGATTTAACGGTGGACAATCAAGCATGAAATTGACCGTTCAGGCCAACGGTATTTATATCGGTTGCTTGAGCTTGGGTGCCCTGTCCGGACTGTATGCTTTTGACTATTCGGTTGAGTGGCTCGCCAAGGAACAGCGTTTTCCACTCAGCCCGGTCCTGCCGCTGGTTCACCAAAGTGTGCCTGCGGAACGGCATAGCGCCAATGTACGGCAATTTTTTCGGAATCTGCTGCCCGAAGGGCAAGCGCTTGACGATGCGGCGCAAGCCAGCAAGGTGTCATAGTCTAACCTGATCGGTTTGCTGGTGGCATTAGGCCGGGAGACTGCGGGGGCTTTAGAGATCAACCTGGACGATTCGCAACCCTTATCGACGCCCTTAGCAGCCAAGCGGTTGCTCACCCGCGAAGAATTATCGCAGCGTATTCGATCACGTCCCGATCAAGCCATTAGCGTTTGGGACGGCAAAGTGCGCTTATCCATTGCAGGCTATCAGGACAAGATTGCACTATTGGAAGAAAACGGCTTATGGTTTCTGGTGGATGGAGGCAGCCTGGCATCTACCCACCTGCTAAAAACTGATCCAATCCGCAGCGGATTGCAGCATCTGACGAGTAACGAGTTCGCCTGCATGCGCTTGGCTCGGGCTGTCGGGGTAGCCGCAGCTGACGTTTGGCTCGAGCACATTCCGGAGCCCGTGCTGCTGATCCGCCGGTTTGATCGCAGAATTACCACTGAAGGCATCGACCGCTTACATTGCATTGATGGCTGCCAAGCGTTAGGCCTGGGTGTCAGTATGAAATACGAGCGTCCTTACGGCGATGGTGGTGATATACAGCATATCCGGGATGGTGCATCCTTACCCAAGCTGTTTGCATTATTTGACCGAGTCAGCGCACAACCGATTGCCGATCGTTTGGCACTATTGCGTTGGACCTTTTTTCAAACCCTGATCGGTAATACCGACGCACATGGTAAAAACTTGTCATTTTTCATCGATGCGGGAGGCATTCGCTTGGCGCCAGCCTACGATTTGCTGTGTTGCCTAATTTACTCTGGCGACCAGATCAACGATACGCTATCCATGGCAATTGGTGATAACGTTGACGTCCGATCATTAGCGGCCTATGACTGGGCCCTGATGGCGGTCGAATGCGGACTGAATACCCGATTGGTTAGCCGGAAGCTTAAGCAGGCGGCCGATAAAATTCCGAAAATTTGGCCTGAACTAAAACTCCATCTCGCAGCAGTTAACGCCGACGACGATACTTTGAACGCCATTGAAGCCACCCTGCACCAACAATGCCAGCAAGCATGCACTCAGCATGGCGGACAACATTCCGAAGATTTCAAAAGAGCTATTGTGAGCAGTCGATGCTTTCAAGCTCGCAGCTAGTTCGTTCATTATCAACTAGACCGATTCGATAATCCGCCTTGGTCAATGCGTGGAATGCGAATTAGTTTTCAGGATGTCCGTTAATTTCAGAAAAATACCTTCAGTTTATTTCTAAAGAAATACTTATTTGAGCTATATCCATTTCAATTTGGTGCGGTGTAGAACTGCAATCGCCGCCGATTGTTACAATAGCTTACGTTCCACTGTTCCGTAGCAGAAATAATGGCTTTCTCAATCAACATTTAACAGCTATGCCCAACATCCTGCACTTATTCTGGCATCCGGCGCCAAAACAGGATTTCCTGCAAATGGGTGACTTTCGCCTGTGGATCGAGACAGCGGATTCAGCCAAAACCAAAAAACAAAATCGGCATTCACGGCATTTCAACAGCGAATCATTGGGTAAATGGCTGCAGGAGTGCGCTGGCCTGCAAGCTATCGCGCCCACCCAGTTTGATCAGCTGGATTTACAACTGCCAACCGCCCAAGGTCAGCCATTGCCATGCCCGGAACTCATGATCGAGATGGAAGATGATCTGCTTGACCAAGCCGAATGGGCGGCCTGGGCGGTTGACTGTTATCGTCTTGCCGACAGCCCTATCAGCACCATCAACGAGCTACATTACCGGCTGATTTTTCAGGGCCATGAAATCAGGCCTGGTCAGGACTTTCTATTCTGGTACTACTATACCCAGTCACTCAAGACCTTGTTACAAAACGATCAATACATTCCCGCGTTACGCTGCCGGCAAGAAAAACCAAAAAGCCCCTATGAATTCCATGCAGCCTGGGAATTTCTGAGCGAAGCTTATGAAGCATTATTGACCGAAGCGGCCGAGCGCATGCCCGCCAGTGCAGCGCCGGGTTTTGAGGCTGTTTCCGTATTACGCCATTGTGCGGAAGTACTATTACGACAAACTGCTGGGCAAGCCAAACTCACCCAGGCTTTTCAGAAGAAAATGGTAGGCACCTTTCTGCCTTTCGCCTGTAGTCCTTTAACCGATAAACCTTGGTATACCAGCATCGATTCGACCTTTGGCAAACAGTGGGCAAAATGGCGGCGACGAGTAGTTGGCGGCGGCGAAGCCGAACACCGCTTTCAATTGGCGTTACAACTGCATGAGCCTAGCCCTGAAAGGCCTGAACACTGGCGATTGGAGTTTTTGGTTTGGTCACGGCAAGATCCTTCTCTGCAAACACCGTTAGCGGATTATTGGTCTTTAAAAAATCAGCAGCGCGACTATTTGCTAAAAGCGTTCGGTCAAAATTTTGAAGCGCTGCTGTTAGCCGATTTGGGACAGGCGGCGGGCATCTATCCGGCCTTGTGGACAGCCCTGGATTCCGCCGAGCCAACCGGCATGGTGCTGGAGCTAGATGAAGCCTTTGCCTTCCTGACCGAAACAGCCTGGATTTTGGAAGGTGCCGGTTACCGAGTAATCGTTCCGGCTTGGTGGACACCACAAGGTCGCCGTCGAGCCAAATTGCGCATGCGTTCCGCGCCTACCGGCAAGAAGGCCGGTAGCGCCGCCAAACGCAAGGGCCTCAATATGGACGAGCTATTAGCTTATCGCTACGATCTAACCCTAGGCGACGAAACTGTTGCGCCTGACGAGTGGGCACAACTGGTAGCGGCCAAGGCGCCACTGGTGCAATTCCGTGGTCAATGGGTCGTGTTGGATAAGGAACGGATGGCCGAGATGCTGAACTTCTGGAAACAACAGGACGAGACGGGCGACAGCTTGGATATGCAAGCGCTCTTGCAACGCACCGTTGACGAAGACAGTGATTTTGAAATAGATCCGGATGATGCGCTGGCTGCCATGCTAGCCAAGCTGCGTGATCATAGTCAACTGGAAGTCGTGGAAGACCCGCCCGGTTTACATGCACAGTTACGTGAATATCAAAAGCGTGGTGTGGCGTGGCTGGCTTTCCTGGACTCGCTGGACTTATGTGGATGTCTGGCCGATGACATGGGGCTGGGCAAAACTATTCAGGTCATCGCCCGCTTGCTGCATGAACAGAGCCAGGCGGATCGCCAGCCGCCAACACTGCTGATAGCGCCAACCTCGGTGTTGGGTAATTGGCAAAAGGAAATTGAACGCTTTGCACCGCAGTTGCAAACCCTGATTCACCATGGCGCCAACCGTTGTAAGGATGTCAAACTGTTCAGCGAAGACGTGCTGGAGAAAGATGTGATTATCGTCTCTTACAGTCTGGCCCTGCGGGATGCTGCGCTGTTATCGGCAATGCGCTGGCATCGCATTGTGCTGGACGAAGCGCAGAACATCAAGAACCCGGAGGCTAAGCAAACCAAAGCCATCCTCAAGCTGGACGCCCGTTTCAGATTGGCGCTGACCGGTACCCCAGTGGAAAACCGTCTGCTGGATTTATGGTCAATTTTCAACTTCCTCAATCCCGGTTACCTTGGCAAACAAGCCTGGTTCCGTAAACACTTTGAAACACCAATCCAGCGTGATCGTGACTCGGCTAAATCGGCACAGCTGAAACGGCTGGTTGAGCCTTTCATTTTACGCAGGGTTAAAACCGACCCCGCCATTATCAAAGACTTGCCGGATAAGGTTGAAAATAAACAATATTGCAACCTCAGTCGTGAACAGGCTTCGCTGTATGAAGCTGTGGTGCAGGATGTGGAAACACAGCTACAGGAAAGCGAGGGTATTCAACGCCAGGGCTTGATGCTATCAACATTGATGAAGCTCAAGCAGATTTGCAATCATCCTGCGCAATTCCTGCAGGACAACAGTCCGTTCGACGCCAGCCGCTCCCACAAGCTGGAGCGCTTGTCAGACATGCTGACGGAAATGTTGAGCGAAGGAGAAAGTGCTTTGGTGTTCACGCAGTTTACCGAGATTGGTTCACAATTAGAACGCCATATAAAAACGCATCTAAATTGCCAAACATATTATTTGCATGGCGGCACGTCCCGCACCAAGCGCGAACAGATGATCAGCCGGTTTCAGGATGCCGATTCGCCGCCAGCCGTGTTCGTGCTGTCGCTGAAAGCGGGTGGCGTCGGCATTACCCTGACACGCGCCAACCATGTGTTTCATTTTGATCGCTGGTGGAATCCAGCCGTGGAAGACCAAGCGACCGACCGGGCCTTCCGTATTGGTCAAACCCGCAATGTCTTCGTGCATAAATTTCTCACCTTGGGTACCCTGGAAGAACGCATCGACCAAATGATAGAGGAGAAAAAACAGGTGGCAGGCGCCATCGTCGGCAACGACGAATCCTGGCTGGCAAAACTCGACAATGAGGCCTTCAGGCAACTGATTGCCTTGAATCGAACCGCGATATTCGACGATTAAGGGGGCAATCATGCAAGCCATACGCACTTGGTGGGGACAACGATTTATGGAAGCGCTTGAACGTTTCACGGACTCAGCCCGTCTTGTCCGCGGGCGAAGTTATGCTAACAGCGACCGCATCAAATCCTGGAAATTGAAAGATGGCGAGATTTCCGCACAGATACGCGGCAATACAAACCCCTATTACGGCGTATACAAGGAGCCGACTTACCAGACGGCGATTTCCCTGAAAGTCATCAGTAACGACGACTGGGAATTACTGATCCGTCAACTCGGCAGCCGAGCATCTTTTGTATCCCGTTTACTGTTGAACGAGATGCCGGATACTATCGAAACGCCGTTTGAAGCACTCGATCTGCATTTATTGCCGCACAGCGGCAAAGATTTTAAAACGCGTTGTTCTTGCCCTGATTATGAAAATCCATGCAAGCATGTTGCCGGGCTCAGTTATTTTCTAGCGTCGCAACTGGATCAAGACCCTTTCTTGCTTTTTGAATTACGCGGATTGTCACAGCAGAATCTGTTAAAAAAGCTAAAGCAAACCCCTTTAGGTAAGGCGTTGGCCGAAGTGCGGGAGCAGGAGCAGGAACAGGCAGCGGCCTTTACAGCCGTTGAATCGTATTTCAGCCGGCCGATTGCGCTCGATCATCCGATTGCTTGCGACTATAAAGCCTTCTGGGAAAGCCACAAATGGTTGCCGGAAGATATGATAAGTCCTGCTGCCAGCCATTTTATCCCGGCCTTGCTGATCAAGAAAGGCGGGGATTTTCCCGATTTCTGGAAGCAATCCATGACGTTTCCATCCGCAATGGAAGGAGTTTATGAAGCTATCCGGAAAAAAAGCAAAGCCTGGTGATGTCCTGAGTATCCATCTAAAAATAGACCTTGTTTTTGAGTATTCCGCTGAAAATTGTCATGCATTCCTGGCGCAAACCAGTCACCAAAAATTTAAAGAAAGCAGCCACTGATAACCAATGAAATCACTCGACTTGGTTGGCGGCCATCGAACCGTTGCGGTCTATCGCTCAATCTGATCCCATGACAGCAATTGGATGGTTACCAGTCTCAGCGGCAATCTGGCTACGCAGACCTTGATTGCAGGCGCATTATTCGGACCCGGTTCGGCAATATGGAACGTCCTTGGGCAACTGACTCAGCCGCTGTTTAATCCCGCACTGCCGGCCGAAAAGCGCGCGGCATTGGCCGCATTCGAAGCGGCGGCGGCCAATTATCAAAGCGTCGTGCTCGAATCCCTGCGTAATGTGGCTGATGTTCTGCGCGCGCTGGAGAATGACGCCCAGGCATTAACGGCACTGCCGGCCGCCGATGCTGCGGCTCAGGGCTTTTTACAATCCGTGCAAAGGCAATATGCACTGGGTGCGGCCAGCTACGTTCAGCAACTTATCGCACAACAAGCGGCGCAACAGACCAGCATCAACTTGATCGCAGCGCAGGCACAGCGGCTGGTCGATAGTGCAGCTCTGTACCAAGCTATGGGTGGGGGTGTCAGTTAAGGCTGTACCCTATTACAGTTTTGGGCTGGGTTTTTGCAGTTATGCGGCCCCTCACTGAAATCTGGCGACGGCTCTTGATCGCTGAACTTGCGCTGTCAGACCACATGAATCGCTTACCCTGTCGAAGTCTGCTATTCTAAGCAGCCCATTCGAAGCCATTGAGTTATGGCGGCTTATTTTTTGCGATTTTCAATGAGGCGGTTGCGTTGCTCTGCCCATAATACGCTTGCTGTTTGTTCAGTAATGCTGCCGTCTTCTACCAATTGGCATAAGCCTAAATAATACGCGTATAGATTGATGATGCCCTCGTCCTTGGGGTACAGTTTGAAAAGGTCTCGCTGCTTTTGATCACTCTCAGGATTGCAGAATTCGCCTGGGATAGGCAGAAAATCAAACTTGTCGCCATCCCCTATGGCCGCAAAGCCCATTGTTGTAAACAGCATTAGAGTCGTGACTAATAACCCTTTCACGAGCATAAGTCACTGCGGCGGCATGCTGTTATTACCAAAAGACTTTCCATTGCATTACTGCCATAAGGTTTTGAGCGAAGAAATTCATGTTGCCCCTGTTTCATTCGGCTATCGTGCTTTTATTTAAGGAGCATTGCCAACTTATTTCATGGACATCGGCATAGGCGTTGTCAGACTTCGACCAATCAACACTACCGCCAATAGCACTAGACCGGTTAGCACTCCCATAAGTATCGTCCCCAGCCATAATTCCAGAAACAGGTCCAGTCGCGCATTCTCGGGCTCCCCGGCATCGTAGAATACCGTCAGGGTATCGCCGACACGGTAACCGGCATAAGCACCGCTGCCGTCACTGTTTAGGAACAATGTGTTGCCTTGTGGCGTGCGGTATTCGACCACCAGAGAAGGCAACTCATCCTGCTTGATTTCAACCACCCGGCCTGCCGTGCGCTCTGCCGCAACCTGAAACCATATACTTTTATACGCCAAATAACCCGTCAACAACACAAAGGGCGCCAACAGCAACGCCAATCCGATCAAGGTGCTGCGATGGTCGCGGTGAAACAGACTCTTGCGCGGCGGCATCTTGAGGCCCATCATCCGCATGGCATGGGCTTCAAAATCAGTATGATCCTTATGCTGTTCGGCAGCATTGTCTTGCCTAAAACGCGCTGTTTCTTCCTTAGCGGGTACGCTGTCCTCCGCCCGCGATTGCTGTCGCATACGCGATAACAAAGCACTAAAGGCATGCGGGGGCGACATGGCCTCGCTTAGACGCATGATGGATCGTCCCCGCCGGTCCAGGACCTGATAAACATTCAAGGTGTCGGGACGCTGATCCGAAAAGGTGTGATGGCGATCATAACTACGCTGCGCTTCCTGGTTCAGATTGACTAGCTTGACATCCGCTATCACAGACCAGGGAATACGTTTAAGCCCAAAAAAGCTGCTATCAACCAGTCCGGTCCGATCCTGATAAATAGTTCGTGAGGCGGTTTTGGCGAACGTGAACAGCGCCAAAAATACCATCCCCAGCGCAGTGGTCGGATACGCCAGTAGGTACCTATCACCGGCTGCTTCGGATTGAATGGCCGGCATGAGGGTTAAAGCGATCAATACCATTATCACCAGCCAAAAGATCACGGCTTTTCGGTTGCTGGCAGATTCAGAGATGGGTTCTGCATCCATACTGCCAAAACCAATGTGTTGCTGCGACGAGAACGTGGCAACCCAGGTGCCGTTTATGAAAGTAACATCCTCTCCCCACAGTGAATAACGCCTTATCCAGTGCCAAATTGCCGCTAACAGTAACAGTGTTAGGCCATTTCCCGCGACAGGCAACCAAAAGCCACTGATGCTGGCTATAGCCAATTGGTCTGGTTGCCGTGGATTTTGTAACAGATCCACTTGATCAAAAACGGACAGCCACGCATAGGGATCGGATGCCAGCAGTAAGCACGCCGTTCCCTCGTCTCTGGCTATACAGTTTTTCGGCAGGGATTTATTGGGTATGGCATCCGCAAATGCCGATGTCGTGATCACTTCAACTTCATTAGTCAAGCCTAAGTTGTCGATTTCGGCCGGTTGTCGGGTCCAATTGCTCAGTTTCTCAATGTTGTCGCGGCTCTTTAGTACGGCGAAATACACCTGACTCAATGCCAACAGCGCCATGGCCAATAATAGGGCGGCCTTAATAGCCTTGATGACGGTTAAATCTCGATTCGGAATCATCATAATCGGCGTCTACGCATACGTAACGAAATTGATTAGATGATCGCCCACCTTGCATGCATCCCGCAAGACTCGCTTGAAGATAAAATGAAGCTCAGTGGCTGTGGGGGTTCGAATACCAAATCCAGGGCAGCAACGCTATTTTGGCAACTGTATGTCTCCTGCTTCGTCTAAGGCAAAGAAAGGGTTATAACAGACCTCCCACAGAAAGCCATCGGGATCGGCAAAGTAGCCTCTAAAACCGCCCCAAGGTGCTTGCTCTCCCGAGCGCACCAACTTTCCCCCGGCAGTAACGGCTTCTTGTAATGTTGACTCAACTTCGCTTTCGGAGCCGACATTATGTGAAATGGAGAAACCAGGAAAACCCGAGCCCTCTGCCGATACGTTGGCATCATCGGCCAGCGACTGGCGACCAAATAAGGCAAACACTATGCTGCCGACTTTGAAAAAGGCGACTTCCGTCTGGCTGCCGGAAGATTCGGCCCATCCAAGTGCTTGATAGAAACGGCGACTTCTTTCCAGATCGACGACTCCTAATGTGACAAAACTAATGGCCTGTTTCATAAGCTATATTTCTCCTAAATGACTTTTCAACAATACCCAGCAAGTTAGACTTTATATATTATGGACATAGCTTAGGAGTGTGCATGTATAAACGTAGACTGATTGCTCTTGTAGGTGCGGATTTATCCGCACCATGCGCATGAATTCGCAGCTACAGATCTCAAAGGTATTGCCTATTCAGCAAGCCAGTTAGATAGAATTACTGAAAAAGCATTACACAACGCCCGAATGGGCAACAAAATTGGTGCCGATATCACTGGATGAGCCATCAATCATCTTATCGCCACAAGCGGAAGATGATTTTACTGACATTCTGCAATACACCTTTTAAACATGGAGCGAAAAGCAGAGGCAGGTTTGCCGTGTTGTCATCGATAAGGCTCTTCTTACAATTCAGCACAATCCTGAAATCGGATACCGGCGGCCAAAGCTTTCAAAAAGCACTAAATCAGTCAAAGCCAGCTAATCCACAATCTTGTATTTTTGCCGGGAGGTGTCCACCCGATCACGCAATTCAGTGCCCGGTTTGAAATGCGTGACGTGCTTTTCGGTTAAGGCAACGGCTTCGCCGGTTTTGGGATTTCTTGCTTGTCTCGCCTGGCGTTGCCGCAATGAAAAGCTGCCGAAGCCCCGGATTTCAATGCGGTCACCCTGGGCCAGTGTTATGGTCAACTGATCGGCAATACAGCGAACTGCCAGTTCCACATCTTTCAATAGTAAATGCGGTTGTTTTTGCGCAATCGCTTCGATTAATTCCGACCGGGTCATACTTCCTCATCCCACAACATGGGAAACGCTTTACGCACCCGGTCAATATCTGCCTGATCCACGTTTTTGCCGCGTAAGGTCAGCAACAGGGAATATAAATCCTGGGTGCTGACTTTGAAGGTTTGTTTGGGGGTGGCTTTTATCGAAACCGATAGACGCTTTAAGGTGGCTTGAAACGGTAACGGTTTCGCCACGGGCTGAACCGGTTTAGTCAGTTCGTTTTCGATAATCTCTTTTTCGTTACCCGGCGGGGCTTGGAGTGCTTTGCGCAGGATTTCTCGGGCTCTGGCCCAGGACAGTTCACCACTCGCTAATTTTTCACGCATGGGTTCGGTGGTTAAAGGCGCATAGCGAATAATGTCTTCGATCCAACTGATGCTTTTATCAAAAAACTCGGCAATACGCTCTTTGGGCCAGTTGGCGTTGTTCAGATAAATTACGGTCTGAAAATAATCGGTGATTCGAGTGTCGACGCGATCTGAATTCAGTTTCAGGTTGAGGGCTTTTATTTCATCCGGATCACCGGTTACGATCCGGACATCGACTCGGTCGAAATAGCCGGGATTTGCACGCCGAATGCCCTGAATGGCCTCCATGCGATGAAAGCCACCAACCAGGTAATATTCCTTGCTGTTTCGCTCCCACACCACCAAAGGCTCAAACAAGCCATTGGAGACGATGTCTTTTTCCAGATGAGCTACTTTGGCCTGATCCAGATCGCGGTGATTGGTCAGGGTGTGATGATATTGGATTTGGTCTATCGGTAAATATTCGTAGCGCTTGGTCGCCAACATAACGTCACCTCATCAGGGAATAAAAGGTTTATGTGGGTGTTAATCTCAAACCCCATTCAATTGTGCGATCGACTACTTTACTTGATCCGAATCATCGGTCAACCCAAGATTCACGCAAGCCGCATGCAGATATTGACTAGCTTCTGCCAGCAAATGCATAGCCTGCTTCTGCCGCTGATCGGTTGGGGGTGACTCTAACCACTCCAGTAAAAGCTGTTGGGCTTTGTCTCTAAGGTTCTTGATGTCGGCTGTCAGGTTTTCGTTCATATGGGTCGGTCATGATCAATGGGGGGTTTGCATGCTGCAAAAATATCGAGTAACACCTTAAGACGCTGATTCTACCGAAGACAATGCCGGTTTGATCAGGTATTTTTAAGGAAAATACAGCCAGATTAAAAAGACAATCCCCAAGGGATCGTGTAAGCCATTTCGATTACTGATACATAAACGATATTTTTGCCATAAAACCTCGAATTTCGACCTTAACGGGGGGCAAACCGGCATCAACAACGGGCGTTCTTCGGCAAAGCAGTCAGCGATAGTCCGTGACGGCTGATAGGGATGCAGGCGGGAGGACAACTTCTGGCAACGTCTGGCCAGCCAAGCGTTGAGTTCGGCGAAGTCAGCAAAACTCGGTGTCGGCGTGAACAGCCATTCGCTGATATTGCCAACCTGATTTTCCACCTGGCCTTTTTCCCAACCCGATTCCGGCGTGCACGCCACCGGCTCAAACAAATAATGGTTGGCCAAGGTCAAAAAGCGGCGATTAAAGCGGCGCTCCTCTTGTGTCCTGTGGGAATGCCCACGAAAATCGCATCCACCACGGTTTTCAGATCGTCGTAGACCATCCGTTTCGGTACGCCTCCGAAGAAAGCAAAGGCTCGATTATGGGCATCCAACACCATTTCCTGGGTTTCCCGTGGATAGGCGGCCACGAACATCTGCCGGCTATAACTCAGCCGAAAATGGGCGACTTTCACCACCTGTTCCACGCCGGCGATGACGACCCTTTCATGACTCCAGTCGAATTGGCAGGTCTCGCCCGCCGGAAACAACAGCGGCACGAATGCTTGTTTAATCGCCGGACTCGCAGAACG
>NZ_JALOBS010000071.1 GCF_023228165.1 Methylomonas sp.
GCCGACCATCATCACCAATATCGTCACTGCGACGATTTAAGGATCGCTAACCATGACCGGTCATTCATCCGATACCGAGACTGCGATGGGCAACCGTCGCCCGTCGCGCGACTTTAAAGACGGCAAAACCGTTCGGGTTCAAGCCGACAACGGCCACCCGCTCAATCCCTGCCATCCGGCCAGAGCACGAGAATTATTACGCAAGAAATGCGCGATTCGGGTTTGCCGCCATCCTTTTACGATTCGCCTGCGTGCCGAGCTTCAAGCCGAAGCTATGCAACAACTGAACCTTGAGGATCATACCCCATGACCAGAGCGCAACGCCCGCGTGCCGACCAGTTGTTTCCGGTACTGGCTTACGAATACGAACATCATCTGTTCTTGATGGCCGATAGCAGCATCGGTTTCGGCTTTCTGTGCCGGCCAATGACCGGTGCCGATGCCAGCGTTTCCGCGCGCGTCAACGTGTTGCTAAACCAGGACTGGCCGACTGACACCTTGTTGCAGGTGAGCCTTTGGACTTCGCCTGACATCGAGGAATCGCTAGCCATCATGCAGACCCGGCGCTTAAAACAGCAAAAGCCTACCTATAAAACCATGACCCAGGCCAGCATCGATTTCTTGCGGCGCGGCACGACCAAAGCCCCGGAAGCGATTTCGGGCGCTCGATTGCGGCGCAGTCACATTCTGGTCACGATCAAATTGCCGATGGCTTATCCAAGACCCAGTGAGCAAGACATCCGTCATGCCAGCGAATTGCAAATGGCTACCCAGCAATCGCTGTCGACCATCGGCTTGTATCCAGAAATTTTGGGTGCCGATCAGTACGTACGCATTCTGAACACAATTCTCAACTGGCAGCCCGATGCCGGCTGGAAAGACTGGGTGGTACCCGAGTGCGATCCCACCCAACTGATCCGCGACCAATTGCTGGATTACGATAACGCGCTCCAGCTCGATGAAAAAGGCCTGTGGCTCGGGAGTAAACGCGTCAAGACGCTGTCCGCCAAACGCACGCCTGATCATTTTTACTTCGGCAGCGCCAAAAGCTATCTGGGCGATATTTTGTCCGGTACCCGCGGCATTCGCCAAAACACCTTGCTCAGTCTGACCCTGCATTACCCGGACGCCGAATCAACCCGCACCCGCCAGGAAGGTGTGCGGCAATTCATCACCAACCAGGTCAACACGCCGATTGCCCGGTTTTTGCCGGTGCTGGTACAGCGCAAACACCATTTCGACGTATTGTTCGATGCCTACCGCGACGGCGACAGACCCATTCGGGCTTATTTCGGGGTACTGCTGTTTTGCGACGAAGCCGAAGAAGCCGCGGCGGTGTCCAATGCCAGAGTGTATTTTCGGGAGCTGGGTTTTCAGCTGTTGGAAGACAAGTACTTCTGCCTGCCGTTTTTCCTGAACTGTTTGCCATTCGGTCCTGAACGTTCGGCGATTGCCGATTTGAAACGCTACCGCACGCTGGCCACCCGGCATGCCATTCCGTTATTGCCCTTATTCGGCGATTGGGCCGGCACTGGCACGCCGACTTTAAATTTCGTCTCGCGTAATGGCGAACACATGTCGGTGTCGCTGTTCGATACCACCGGCAACTACAACCTGTGTATTGCCGCCGAATCCGGTAAAGGCAAATCGTTTCTGACCAACGAAATCATCGTCAGCTACCTGACCGAAGGCGCGCAAATCTGGGCTATCGATGTCGGCCGCTCCTATGAAAATCTGTGTGAAGTGCTGGAAGGCGATTTCGTGAAATTCACCCACGGTTCGGGCATCTGCATGAACCCGTTTGAGATCGTGCAAAACTTCGAGGAAGAAGCGGACATGTTAGCGGGTTTGGTCAGCCAGATGGCGGCGCCGACCGAGAAACTCACCGATTTCCAAACCGCAGGTCTGAAACGAATTTTGAAGCAACTCTGGACGGATAAAGCGCAGGCCATGTCGGTCGATGACATTGCCAAGCAGCTGTGTGTCGAAAACGATCAGCGTTTGAAGGATGTTGGCGAACAGTTGTTTCCCTTTACCACAAAAGGAGAATACGGTCGCTACTTCAACGGTCAGAATAACGCCAAGTTTGCCAAAGACTTTACGGTATTGGAGTTGGAAGAACTCAAGGGCCGCAAACATCTGCAACAGGTGGTGTTGCTGCAGCTGATCTACCAGATCCAGCAGGAAATGTATCTGGGCGAACGCAACCGCCCGAAGATCGTCATCATCGATGAAGCCTGGGACTTGCTCACCGAAGGCGATGTGGCCAAATTCATGGAACACGGCTATCGGCGCTTTCGTAAATACGGCGGTGCAGCCGTCACTATCACCCAGTCTGTGAACGACTTATACCGCAATGCCGCCGGTCGAGCGATTGTCGAGAACTCGGCCAATATGTATTTGCTCGGTCAAAAAGCCGAAGTCATCGAAGGCATGAAGCAGGATCGCCGTCTGCCGCTATCGGATGGCGGCTACGAGTTGCTTAAAACCGTGCATACCTTACCCGGCGCTTATTCGGAAATTTTCTTCATCACCGAGATGGGTTCCGGCATCGGTCGACTGATCGTCGACCCGTTCAAACGCATTCTGTTCTCCACCAAACCCGAAGATGTCAACGCCTTGAAGCAGTTGCGCCGACAAGGCTTGAGCCTGGGTGATGCCATTCAACAACTCATCGACAGTCGCCAGTCTAAAACACGGGAGTTGAATCATGGACGATAAATCACAATGGTTCAGCACTGTTTTAATCGCTGTCTGTCTGGGATGTCTCGGTGGCTGGTTGGCTGCGCAACAGCAATTACAACAGCCCTTAGAACGCTTGAATTTGGTGACGCCGGTATTCGTGTTCGACAGAGCCAAATTGATTCAATCGATACCGCCCAATGCCAGTCAGGAACAAATGGCCAAGATCGTCGATGACTGGCAAGGCCAAGCCAAGAAACTCAGTGATGCTGGCTATCTGGTGATCGATTCTACGGCGGTGGTGGCTGCACCGGAGGATGTCTATGTTCGACAAGCCGGACGCTGAATCGATGAATAAACAACGGTTTCATTTGCCAGTGCCGAACACCACGCGACCGCGTTTAGTCCGTTTCTTGCTGAAGGCCATGCCGATTTTATTGCTGGTGTTAGCTGTGGAACGCTATATCGGCCAACGCTTTTTGATCGGCGGTGACGATCAGGTCGATCGCTGTCTGCCGGATAAATGGATTTACCTAATCGACACTCAGAACAAGGACATCTGGCGTGGCGATTTGATTGCCTTTCGTGCCGAACGCATGGCGCCATTTTTCAAAGATGGGCAGATCATCGTCAAAATCGCCGCCGGCGTCACCGGCGACACTATTCACGTCGATCCGCAGCACACCACGATCAACGGTGAAACTATCATCGACGGACTGGCTTTGACGGAGAAACTAAAGAAGCCGGCGGCCCAATTCAAACGCCATGAAACCATTCCACCGGCCGCCTATTGGGTGACCGGGCAAACCGACAAAAGCTTCGATTCGCGTTACTGGGGCTATGTCTACGACCATCAAGTGATTGGGCGGGCCTATGCGTTGTTTTGATCGACCCCACCGTCCTTGGCGTCAATCGGCGGTCTGTTTAATTTGCTGGTTCAGCGTGCACGCGGTCCAGGCGGAGGAAGCCTGGCTGCAACGTTCTCAAGCCATCTTGCAAGCCTTGGAAGGCCAGCCTCTACCCGACTGGTTGAATGGTCAGACTGAACAGTTGGACATGAAAGGCCAGGCGCAACAAGTCTTGGAGGCTTCACAAGCGATTCGAGCAAAGGCACTATCGACAGCAGTAGCAAGCGGCCAGACGACAACCCCTTCGAACAAACCACTCACACTGCTGTTCGTCTCATTTTCACTCGGCGATACTGCGCTGAAAGGCATTTTTGAAGAGGCCGCAGGCCGGGATGATGTATTACTGGTGTTTCGCGGCCCCAAGCCCGGCCAAAAACTGCCGGCTTTGATGGCGGACCTCAAACGCTTGCTGAAAGGCATCAATCCACTGCCCAACATCATCATCGATCCCACCCGTTTTCAGCGCTGGTCGGTGACGTCAGTGCCTGACATTATCGCCGAACAGGATGGGAAATCCCGTTTACACGTTCATGGCGTCAGTAGTTTGTCCTGGCTGGACGAGCAACTCAAAGCCGGCAAGCAGGGTGATTTGGGAACCTTGGGCGATATCGGCGAGATTGCCGAAATCGACTTGCTGGAAGAACTCAAACGCCGGATGGCCGCTATCGACTGGAAACAAAAGCAGCGACAGGCTATCGCTCGGTTCTGGGAACAGCAAAAATTTGAAGACTTACCTACTGCTCAGGAGGATCACGATCGGTCCGTGGATCTGACCATTACCGCACCGCGCGATCTAGCAGCGCCCAACGGTCAGCTGATCATCCGAGCCGGACAAACTGTCAATCCGTTGGACAAGATGCCGTTTGGCTTATGCCTGAAAGTGTTCGATGCCACTGTGCCGGCTCAAGTTGAGCTGATTCGGCATCATTCCTGCCAGGACAAAAAGGCCCACGTGATGTATTTGGCCACGTCTCTGCCGCGTCAAGATGGCTGGGAAAAGCTTAAACACTTGGAAAACACCATGCAGGCACCGGTGTATTTACTGACACCGGATATGCGCAGCCGTTTTCAGTTACAGCATGTTCCGTCTTTCGTCGAACAATCCGGTAACCGTCTGATTGTTCATGAACGAAAACTGCCTGCCTCATCGGGAGAGCGGTCATGAAACGATTCGTTTTCCCTTGGGTTTTGGGAGGACTGATAACACTGGCAACCCCGCTTTATGCCGACACCACAACCAATAGCGTCGATCCATTGTGCTCCGACGCCGAACTGTGGTCTGGCAAGCTGGTCACCGATATTTGCTGGAGCTGTTTATTTCCGATTCGGGCGGCGGGAGCTTCGCTGGGCGGTGGCAACGTACCGAGCATCGCGACTGATGAGAAGTTCTGTTTCTGTACCGATCCGATGGGGATTCCGGAACTTGGCATGACCATGGGTCTTTGGAACCCGGCGAGGCTGATCGAGATTGTCCGCAATCCCTGGTGCTCGCCGGCTTTGGGAGGCCATAAATTCAGTGCCTCGAACGTGCGTTTGATCGCCACCACCGGCAAAGCCGACTTCGATGCCAGCGAGATGTCATTTTTCAATTACCACTATTTCGCCTTTCCACTGACCATCCTGCTGGATCTATTCTGGGATGGTCGCTGCATCAGCGATGGCTACCGGGATTTTGATTTGCTATATGTCTCGGAACTGGACCCGACCTGGAACAACGATTTATTGGCGTTTTTTACCAGTCCGGAAACGACGTTGTTCGCCAATCCGGTGGCCATCTCCGCCTGTGTCGCCGATGCCGCAGCGGCCGCCACCGGCAATCCCTTGGATGCCTTGTTCTGGTGTGCCGGTGCTTGGGGGCATATGTATCCCTTATCCGGCATTTCACCCACCAGTTACGGCACCGACCCACGCATCACCAGTTTATTAGCCACCCGCGCCACGGCATCCTTGCATCGCCGCGGGTTGGCCTGGAAAACCTCGGGCAACGATGCTTTATGCGGCGGCTATATCTATCCCTTCATTCCCAAGTCGCAATACCGGCTATCGATGTTTTATCCGGTCGCGGAAACCGAGTCCAATCATGCCATTGGAGAAACCACCTTCAAATGGGGTGCGGGCCGCACTTATCCGGGACCGGGCGAGGACCATCTATACATCCTGTTTAGGTGGCAGGACTGTTGTCTATTCTAGGGAGAACTGTTCACGATGCATCAGTCTAACACATTGATTAAGAATACTAATGTGAGGTCAACCGTGAACAGAACACTCCTGAAAGCAAGTAGTATTAACCCGATCATAA
>NZ_JALOBS010000050.1 GCF_023228165.1 Methylomonas sp.
GACGGCGGCCAATGCGGATTCATCCAGGGTGTCATGACCGCTGGAGCGCTGAATCGTCACTTGCAAGGCTTTACCATCCGCCCCGACATACACTCGCAGCAACACCGTGCCTTGCCAATGCCGTTGTCGTGCCGTCAGCGGATACTCGGGCTTGGGGTTGTTCAAATAGGCCGCATTGCTATCCGCCGGCACATAAGTGTCATTGCGCGGTGCGGCCAGCACATTGTGATTTAACGCCTGCGGCGCGGCAGCGGTTGGCGGAGCCGCTGCAACCGGTTCCGGTTCCACGGTTTTGCGCTCCTCAACCTGCTTAACCAAACGTTCCGACGGCTTAGGCTTAGGCTTGGGTTTGACTTTGGGCTTATCCAGCTTGGGCGGCGCTATGGGTTTTGGCGGTTGCGGCGGTGCAATCGGTTGATTCACTACGGGCGACGGCGGTGCCGACAACTCCATGGAGATCATCGGCAACGGTGCGGCCGCCGAAAACGGCAGTGGTGCCGGTCGGGAGGCATACCAGAACAACAAACAGCCGTGCAATAAAGCCGCGACCAGCACAGATGAAGCTACTGCCAGCGAACGCCGATAGCGGTTGCTGGGCATCGAAGCCGACACCAAAAACGGCTGTGGATCGGGTAAGCCTTGCGCCGTTTGGATAAACGAATGCTGGGTAACCGACAGACCTGCCGTTTGCGTGATCGAATGCCACATAGCTGAGGTCACCGTCCCCTCGTCAAACTAAGATTGGGCGTGTCCGTGTCCTGCGTGGCGTTACGATGGGCGGTCAGGCGCTCAATCGGACTTAAGGCTTTGCCATTCAGACGAATACCGTGAGCCGATAGCGACAGCCGGCTTTCCAGTTGTTGCATTTGCTGTTGCAACACTTCCTGATTACGCAAGATTAACTGGATCTGCTCTTGCAGAAACTCAAAGTGAATTTGGAAATAACGCACCGCCGGAAATACTTCGGCAGCTTTTTCAGCAGGTACCACCATCGGCGGATCGAGCCTGGATTTCTTGCGGGATTTACTTAACATGCGACTTTTCCTTCCTTAGTACTCGTTATGGTTTATGGGAATAGCACTCCGCGGGCTGAGCAACCGACGCCCCTTAATAATGTGGTTAATAAAATTAATGACGAAATCCGCCTGACATTCCCAAAGCTAACGTTGTCTTTATACGACATTGCCGTATAATTCGGCGCATGTATACCCTTATCGAACTGCCGATTTTCAGCAGTTTTGCCGCTGATTATTTTACCGATGCCGAACTGGCCGACGTACAAATAACGCTTGCCAAAACCCCAACCTTGGGCGATGTCGTGCCGGGAACGCATGGCGTGCGTAAGTTGCGCTGGTCTCGTCAAGGCACAGGCAAACGTGGCGGTGTGCGCATCCTGTATTAGTTTCAAGATGTCCAAGGCCGGATTTGGCTGTTGACGGTATACGCTAAAAGTGCGCGCGAGAATATCGCCGCTTCCACCTTGAACGCTTTGCGGGAGATTGCCGACCATGCCGATATTAACTGAAGCCGAACTACTGGCACGCGATGCCGAACGCGACTTGAATGCGGAATTACTGGAAGCCGCACAACAAATGCGTGATGGGCAACTTGGACGGGTGTGTGTGGTAACCCGCGATAAGCGAGTCGTAGAATCCCCTGTAGCGAAAATTCGCGTCAGTACAAAACTGTCCCAAGCCAAATTTGCCGCTTTGATGGGTATTTCCGTGCGTACCTTGCAAGACTGGGAACAAGGCCGCCGCTCACCGTCAGGCGCCGCCAAAACCTTGTTACGCGTTGCCGAAAAACATCCAGACATCTTGTTAGAAACCATTGAGCCTATCCTGTAATTCAATCAGCAAAATCGGCGTACAGAAGTTCAAGCGGGTCTTCAAAAGGCGGTGCAACGTGGACATAGAAAAAATAGCGCAAGCCATAGAGGCCGATGCCGGCATGCCCTTGGACGAACTTAGACAAAGCCTAGCGGAAATGCAGGTCGGTGTCGGCCGAGTGCATACCCCGGAGCAAATCCTGCTACGAACTGCACGCCATGAAACCGGTTTGTCGCAACAAGCGTTTGCCGATCTGATCAATACCCCGGTTGCCACCTTGCGCGATTGGGAACAGGGCCGCTTCTCACCCTCCGGCGCGGTGCAATGCTTGCTAAAGCTCATTTGCAAGCATCCCGAGTGGCTGAAAGAGTTGGAAACACACTAACGCGATTCATAAGCTGTCGATTGTTTCGCTTGATGCAACTTTGCAGCGCGGCGTTTTTGTAGCCAGCGTAAAATGCCCGTCACATACAAAACCAGCGGCGCGAAACCCATCACACACCACAAAATACGGCCAACAAGCCCGAAGGCTTCGCCGCTGTGTAACGGCCACAACACATTCAAAAACGTTTCACCGGCGGTAAATTGATTAGGATCTTGCACGGCTAATACTTTGCCGTTGTATTGATCGATCCATACCTTACTGCGCGCCCATCGGTGATTAGCCTCGTCTGATTGCCTTTTGGAGATACTATAAACACCCGTACTACCGTCCGGTGTTGTTACTCCACGCAAGGCCGCCTCGGGAAAAATCTTGTCTGCAATGGAAACAGCGCGCGCTATCGAAAGAGTCGGCGCATCCTTTATGACCTGAGATTTTACATCGGGTTCTTCTAAATGCTTTTCCTTGACGGCTGAAAAACTACGTATCAACGGTTTGATGTAATCCGCATAACTGAACGAGAACCCGGTAAACGCTAAAATCAGTAAAATAATTGAACTGTAAAAGCCCGTGGTTTTATGCAAATCAAAATAAAACCGTTCCGGGCTTGCGCCCCGCTTGATGGCCACTGATTTTATAAATTTCCCCCAGCGCGGCCACCATAGATAAAGCCCTGTCAACGCGGAAATAAACATAAATAAGCCGAAAAAGCAGACCGTATTAAAGCCAAATCGCCCGATCTTCACACCTAATCTAGCCGTCAGCAAACTGGCATGGATTTGGTAGATTGCGGTCCATAACGTGCGCCCCCAATAACTTTCCGAGATTATTTTTCCGCTGTAAGGATCGACCAACACACGGAAAGGCGCATAAAGTTCATCAGCTGTTTCTTCAGGCTTTGGATATTCCACCCAGACATAATCGTTGCCGTAACCCGGCATCAACAATGACCATTTGCCTTTTTTTTCCGGGTGAGCGGCTTTAACGGTTTGCATAATGTCATCCAAGGAACGCATCTGTGCATTGGCTTGAATAGCAACTGGCGGCAAACCTAGCTCCTCCAGTTCATGATTGAAAACATTAAAAGCACCGGTTACTCCGAGAATGACAAAGAATAAGCCTACCGTCAGGGCAACATACAAATGCACCGTTAGCCAAAAACCGCGAAAATGCCGATACCATTGTGAAGTTTTATAACGGTTTTCATTCATCAACTGTGGCAATATTTCTTGTAAAGCCATATCTTCATGCTCGATCATTTTTTATCTACCTGTTTACGCATAGTTTGGTAGGGTGGGCAGGTTTTTTTGCCCATCGTTTACATCGCCAATTTGTTCCGCGTGGACAGAAAAGCGTTGCCCATCCTACCGGGCTAAAATTCCAAGCGTATCGAACCCATTGCTGTCAACGGTGCACCAGGGTAAATGCCGACGCGCGGCGGTGCGTTTTGAAACGGATCGGTGGATTCGTAATAGGTTTTGTCCAGCAGATTGCGGATATTGAATTGCACGGTCAGCTGCTTACCTCCCCCGATTGGGTAGTGGTAAGCCGTAAAAGCATCCAGGCGGGCATACCCCGGTAACACAAAGGTATTATCGTTATCGCCTTGTCGCTGCCCGACGGCGAACACGCCCACGCCGAATTGCCACCCGTTGAGCGGCTCGTAATGGCGAATATCGTACTTGAGCCACAAACTGCCGGAATGTTCAGGAACGTTGTTCAGGCGATTGCCCTGAAGACCGGAAAAATCTTTGGTGATGCGGGCATCGGTAAAGGCATAGTTGCCGACGATACTGAGTTCATCTGTAATCTGACCAGTCATATCTAGCTCGATCCCTTGGCTACGGGCTTTGCCGATAGCCGCGCTAGCAAAAGGATCGGGGCTGTTAAAATCCCGAGTCATCAAGTTTTCTTTGGTTAGATGGTAATAAGCTAACGTTGTAGTCAGTCGCTGATCGAAAAATTCGGTCTTCAAACCCGCTTCAAATTGTTCGCCGATTTCCGGGTTGATCGTTGTACCAGCGGAAGTCACACCATTGTTTGCGCCGAACGAAGTAGTCCAGTTGCCATAGACACTAACCCATGTCCAGGGTTGATAAAGAAGCCCTACCCGTGGGCTAAAACCTTCATCTCTACGGGAGGGCAAGGCGGCATCGGCAGCGCTAGATGAATTACCTATGCCTAACCCTGTTCTCGCCCAGTCGTAGCGACCGCCCCCCAGGATATGAACTTTGTCCCAGAGGGTAATGTGATCCTGGAAATACACCCCATACCAATCATCCCTGAACAGGTAATTATTAGCACCGCCATCGGAAGGCGTTGCCAGGGCATTGGCATAATAGGAAGGATCGATTCCATACACCGGATTATAAATATCGATTTCCAAACCGGGCACGGGATTCTGGTAGTCCCCATAGAATTCATAGGTACCGACTGCCCGTAAATAATCTAAGCCAACCAAGGTTTGATGGTTGACTCCCCATAAATCAAATTTTCCGGTCAAATCTAGATTAGTCGTATAAGTTTCATTATTGGATGTTTGGGAAAATATATTCCGAGAATAAGTGCGATTACCCGTACTCGGATCTAAAAACTGCGTTACCGTAAACCCATTAGCGGGTTTGACAGAAGTGTTTTTATCATAAACAAAGGAAGCCAGAAACCGGTTACGTAATGTCCAATTTTCATTAATTGCATGGGTTAAATTGAAGCCGAGATTCACCTTGGAGTTCGTATCTACCGGGTCGTTGGGGTCAATGAAGGATCGGCTAACCGGGATAGGTGCCGGTCGATTGCCGATTGCGAACAAGCCTCTGTCAACCTGGTAGTCCTCGTGCAATGCTTCCAAGTCCAAGGATATTTCGGTGGCATCGCTGGGCCGCCAGGTTAAAGACGGATTCACCAGAACCCGATCATTAAAATTAAAATCCCGAAACGATTTATTGTTTTGATAAGAACCAGTAAAACGATAGCTTAACGATTTATCATCCGTAATCGCATCGGTCGCATCCCATTCGGTCCGATAAAAATCGTAAGAGCCAAAACGCTGTTCCACTGAATGATAGGCTTCATCCCGAGGTTTTTTGGTGACCAGGTTGATTAAGCCGCCAGGCTCGATACGGCCAAACAATACCGCAGCAGGGCCTTTAAGCACTTCGACGCGCTCCAGATTGGCGGAATCAAATTGAGCGCCTTCGCCGATACCCAGGCCGTTGGCGACCAGACCATTACGATAAATCCGGCCGTTCCTGAAGCCACGGACGATATAACCGTTGCTCAGGCCCAAAGACGATTGCGGACGTATGCTGCTGACGTTTTCCAGCGCATCTTTGATGGTTGTGGCTTTTTGATCGTTCATCACGACTCGTGGTACCACCTGTATCGACACTGGTGTGTCGAAGATCGGCGTATCGGTTTTGGTAGCAGTAGTGCTGTTAGTGACGGTGTAGCTTTTGTTATAAGGATCATTCTCATCATAAACCGCCTGTCCCGTAACCTTCACCGCCGGCAAAGTCGATGCCGCATCGCTTCCAGATTCTGCAACCTTGATCGCTACCGAATTGTCAGCCGTGATGGTATACGTCAAACCGCTGCCCGCCAGGAGTTTTCTAAAACCTTCTTCGACGGTGTACTCGCCATCCAATCCCTTGCTGGTTTTGCCGTCGGTTAATTTGGATTCACCGGTAAACAGAATGCCGGCATCACGCGCAAACTGGCTAAGTGCTTGTCCCAAGGAACCGCCGCTGATGTGGTAGCTTTTCCTGTTGGTAGTTTCTTCACCATGGGCTGCGACTGAAGCGGTCAGCGCTGAAGCCAATAGAATTCCCTGTATAGCGTGGCTCAAGCGGGATGGACGAGAACCCGGATTGCAGCGGCGGTGTGTGTGTGACATCGGTTTTTCTCCATGTGTGGTGTTTTCATTAGCTAATACAAACGAGCGTGGAAAAACCGGAACTGCAAATTGAAGAAAATTTAATTAATTTTTTACCTGCTTGTTTTTAAATGACAAATAATTCGGTTTTTTTAAGTAACAATGCCCTTGGCGACTCAGTGTCGAGCACTGCCTACAATTTTTCCATCCGCTTGATCGGCGATGCCGAGATGCTTTCGAGCTTTTGTGATACATTGATTACACGTATTCAATAGTTGACGTAAAGGGGATTAGATATGGCTACCTCAATAAGACTTTCTCCGGAAATTGAACAACGGCTTGATTATTTGGCCGGCCAAACAGGGCGTACGAAGGCATTTTATTTACGAGAAATCATCGAAAAAGGATTGAATGATATGGAAGATTATTACTTGGCCGCCGGCGTGTTGGAACGCGTTCGCAAAGGTGAAGAACGCGTTTATTCATTAGATGAGGTGGAGAACGCGCTTGGCGTGGCGGATTGAACTGTCAGAGACGGCAAATAAGCAACTGGCGAAACTCGATAAGACGGAAGCGAGGCGTATCACGAAATTTTTGCGAGAGCGTTTGGCTGTTACCGACAATCCACGCACTGTAGGCAAGGCTTTATCCGGTCCGCTTGGCGGTTTGTGGCGTTATCGAGTGGGCGACTATCGATTGATTTGTGAAATTCAGGACGGCGTGCTGTGCGTTTTGGTATTGAAGATCGGTAATCGTCGAGAAGTTTACAAGTGAGATCGGCAGCACGTGCAATGACTATATTGGTCGCATTTAAGCTGTGGGTGGTCAAGCAGCGACGTGCGGAAAAATCTCGCGCTCTATGGTTTCCTGGGTGTTTTGTTGCGCCAAACGCAATTCGTACGCTGTCTGCAAGTTCAACCAGGATTGCGCATCGCCGCCGAAATACCGGGCCAAACGTAATGCGGTATCGGGACTAATCGCGCGGCGTTCCTTAACAATTTCATGCAAGCGTGTTGAAGGTACACGCAGGGCATTGGCAAGTGCATTGACGCTCAAACCCAGAGGTATTAAAAAATCTTCGCGCAGAATTTCGCCAGGGTGGATAGGACGCATTCGGTTTTCTATCATGTGAAGTTCTCCTTAGTGGTAATCAACAATTTCAACGTCAGAGACATCGCCATCCAGCCAGCGAAAACAAACGCGCCATTGATCGTTGATGCGAATGCTGTACTGACCTGTTCTGTCACCCGTCAAGGCTTCAAGCCGATTTCAGGGCGGACTGCGCAAAAACGCCAATGTAGACGCGGCATGTAATTGCACTAATTTGCGCTCGGCAACAGATTGAAATGCGCGAAAACGGTTGGGCGACTGTCCCTCGAACAAGGCTTGAGTGTCTTTACAGTGAAATGATTTAATCATGCTAAAAATTGTATTACTCGTCACGTAATACGTCAATCGAATAATTGGCTTATTGACACTGCCTTTGAGCGGTAACTGACGCGATAGCCTATGGGCTGATAGCAGGCGTGATTAACGCGGCAGGACTTTAACCCAGAAAGGTAGCGGGTGTGTGAGCTTGACGGGCAAGTTAGTCTCAAGAAACGTAAGAATTTTGTCGGTGTCTTTCAGCGGGTAGGAACCGATGATCCGTAAATCGGCAATCTCGGGATCGCAGGTGATGTAGCCTGGTCGGTAACGGCTTAGTTGCAGCAAAAACTCGCTGAGCGGCAAATCATCGGCGACGATAAAGCCTTCGGTCCAGGCCGGTTTATCCTGGCTGTGTCGGTGGATCGGCTCAATGTGGTTTGATGCAAATTGAACTTGTTGGCCGGCGCGTAAGGTTTGTTTGGCGGAGTGTGTGTCGGCTGGCTGAATTTCTACGGCATCTTGAAATACGGCAACCTGCGTTAGATTTTCGTATTGGCTAACGCTGAAGCGCGTTCCGAGCGCCTCAACTCTGCCTTCCAAGGTATCCACGACAAACGGCCGTTTCCAGCCAACTTTATCAGGTGCTGTTTCGATGTAAATTTCACCTTTAACCAGCTGCAGCCTGCGTAAATTAACCGAGAAATCGACGTTAACCGCGCTGCCGCTATCCATAACCACGCTGGAGCCGTCGGTTAGAGTTATGGTTTTACTTTCGCCGAACGCTGTATGTTGATCGGCCGACCATTCTTGCCAGTAGCGACCTCGAGAAATCTGCCAGCCTGACAATCCTGCAACACCCAATAGGACCATGCTCATCAGCATGCGTCTTCGATTGAGATTGGGGGCATTTAACGCTTCGGTTGCGGCGAAGGCGGCTTGTGGCGGGAGTGATTTAAATTTGTCGGTATAAAACTCAACTCTGGACCAAGCCATTTGATGATCCGGGTGCGATGCTAACCAGGCTTGCCACTGTGCGGTTTCGTCAGGGCGAACGTTGCCGGAGCTCAGAACCATAAACCATTCAGCGGCCTCCGCCACGACTCGGGGATGGATCTTTTGTCGATCTCCGGAAGACATGTATTGTTAGAACTCCACGCTCAGGCACAGCACCATGGCTTGTACCATGTACTTTCTGATCATGCGATCACTGACGCCGAGTTTTTCGGCGATTTCAAGGTAGGTAAGTCCATCAATCTGGGACATAAAAAATGCCTTGCGTGCCTTTTCCGGTAAGCGATTAAGCAGTTCATCAATTTCTTGTATGGTTTCCAGAATAATGGCATTTTCTTCCATTGACAACGAAGTGGCTTCAGGAAGAGCCGAAAGGCGTTCCAAGTATACTTGTTCAATGGTGGCGCGACGCCAGTGGTTTATCAGTAAATTTTTTGCGATGGTGGCCAGATAGGGTCTGGGTTCATTCAAATCCGGTGTGCGACCCGATGCCATTACTCGCACAAAAGTGTCTTGCGCATGATCTTCGGCTTGCAAGCGACATTGCACGCGCTTGTCCAGCCAGCCGAGCAGCCAGGAGTGATGCTCTCGATAAAGCTGGGACAAGGCTTCATTCGTCAGTAATTCCGTCGCCACTAATAACTCCTATCTATGATTGAAAGATGTACTTTTAAAGCAACATGCAGACTGTTGATCATAGTTTTGGTTGCCTCGCTTCACCCTTAAGATTGCTGAATTTATCTTCCTGAAGTGAGGTTGTTTTTTACCCAAAAACCTTCTAGCTAAGCAAAACCTATTCCATGAGTCTGGCGCGGGCTGCGTTCTGTAGTGCTGTTTATTGTTGAAATATAATATTTACATGTAGTTAGGTATTGATAACAAATTATAGCCAAGCTGATATTTCAACAATCTACTAAGCGCCAACCAAGACATTCTAGGGAATACTGTGTCATATGACGTATTTTGGCCATGAAAAGTACGTGAAAACACGTAACCGCAAGGCATATAAAAGCGTCGTTATCCGGGTGGATAAGGCGCGTACTTACAAAATAATGTAGAGAAGGTGTTTAACGGCTCCTCTGTTGGCATCGATCACGACGCGGGCTTGGCCGCCGTGGTCTTGAATATCGGCACTGCTTTTGACGGCATAGAAATAAAAGTTTCGGCTCGGTTGTCGTTAGATCGTTTTGAATACAAGCGTATAGGAATTCGGTAGCAAAGTGCTCTAAGACTTATTCAAGATAGGTAAATTGTTAATCCTATTCGTTGAATAGAACGTCTGCTTTTTAAAACCAGCGCAGAAAATACTTTTGAATTTTATGTACCCGAGTGTTGCCTGTGGGTCGGTTGCGACAGTTCGAGTTGTCAAAAAGCCTCATACTGAAATGGTGCAATCATATCGGAACAGGTTGCGGTTTTGTGATTGGAATCGATAGCCGACTTTGGATTGGAATACTTCAATCAATGTCTACGCCTTAATCGCACACTCCGGGCATAGAGGGATCACTCTGAAAACTGCATTGGATTACAGCCTAGAGCGAAAAATAAGGGCGGATCGGCCGGCAATCCGCCCTTTTCGAGCTAAATCAATCCTTATGGTGGCCTTTGTAAGGCTTTTTGTGTTCGCGGCCGCACTGTTTCAAATGCTCATCCTGGCCGGGATTGCTCGATGCAGCACGCGCTGCAACGCCGGTGTCGCCGAAATCGGTAAACAAGCCATCGACGCCTAAATCGAAGTAATAGCTCATTTCCGCTTGCGGGTCGGCAAAGCCGTAGCCGCTGGAATCGTTGCGGAAGGTCCAGGTGTGCACCATCAGGCCTTTGTCGTGCGCCATTTCCATCACGCCGGTGCTACCCTCCACACGGCGATCGTTGATGGTGAGAGTACCGTCGCCATCACGGTCGACGCCATCCGTCACGGTTTTCACTAAATAGGGCTTCCAGGGACCGATGGCATCGGCATAACCGGCCACAAACGCCAAACCTTGCTCGGTCACCAGGTCGGCAAACGTGCGCGGGTCGCCGTTAACCACGAAATCGTACGGTTGCATGTAAGGCGGAACCAGCGACATTGAACCGTCCGGGTTAACATCGTCGGCATCGATCAATTGCACCAAGCGGATTTGGGTTTTACGGCTCAAGTACTGCAAGTTGCCTACTTCGAAAGACTGGATGAACACCGGGGCGCAGGCACTGTTGCCGTATGCCTTGTGCAGCGTTTTCAAAAGCCGGTCTTCGAAATAATGCGCGCCGAACTGCAAGCGGCCTTGGGCATTTTTTAAGGTGGCATGGTAAGTGGAATGCTTGATTTCCGGATAAATACCGATGCTGCGACCGGTTTGTCTGGATTTGCTTTTCGCCAGCTCGATCACTTCATCCAGCGTCGGGATCTCAAATTGACCGTCGAACGCGGTGTTGGCGGGACGCAGCGCCGGCAGGCGCTCCTTGGCCCGCAAGGTTTTGAGCTCGGCCAGCGTAAAATCCGAGGCAAACCAGTCGTCGTATTCCACGCCGTCCACCATGCGCTTGACTTTGCGCTGGGCAAACTGCGGATGATCGGCTACGTCGGTAGTGGATCCGATCATCGGCTCATGGCGGGCGATCATCTGTTTATCCTTGGTCAACACCAGATCGGGCTCGATAAAATCGACACCCATTTCAATCGCCAGGGTATAACCGGCAAGGGTGTGCTCGGGGCGATAACCCGCCGCGCCGCGATGGCCGATTACCAGAGGCGAGTGCTGCATATGGGGTTCCGCTTGGGCAGGTGTTTGGACAGCGATCAACGTCACGACAAGCAGTGCCGGCAACGCAAATTTCGGTAACAAATGTAGCATGCTAAATTTCCCTTGAATAGTTGATTATCGGTGGCATGAGTCAATCCGGAGCGGATTGGCTCATGCCTGCTGTAAACCGGTTTAGTCGTGGTTTTTACCGTGATGTTTTCTGGACTTGCCCGCCGCCGGCAGAGTTTTGTTGAACACCACATCGCCGTTGATATCTTTTAATTCGACGGTCATGGCTTTGGTGCGTCTGTCTATGTTGACTTCACCGAAGAATTGCAAACCGGCATACGGCGACAGATTGGCTTGGCCGGGCTCAGGGGCTTTGCTGAACACCACTTGCGGCCCAAAGGTGGCGTCGGTGCTGTTGGGGCCGAACGAACCGGCATTCAAAGGCCCGGACACGAATTCCCAAAACGGTGAAAAATCATTACTGGCCGCTTGTTTAGGGTCGTAATAATGCGCCGCGGCATAATGCACGTCGGCGGTTAACCAGACGATATTGTTGATCCGGTTATGCTTGATAAATTTCAACAGACGGGCGATTTCCAGTTCGCGGCCGGCCGCGGGCCCGTCGTTACCATTGGCGATAGCTTCCCAACGTGCATTGCCTTGAGCATCGCTACCGTCGCCGATATTCAGACCGATCGGCATATCGGCGGAAATCACTTTCCAGGTAGCATCGGAATCTTGCAGTTCCTGCTGCAGCCAAGCCAGTTGAGTTTCACCTAAAAAGGCCGTATCCGGACTTTCCTGAGTTTGCAAATTATCGCTATTCGGACCGCGATAACTGCGCATATCCACTACAAATACGTCCAACAACGGGCCGTAGGAGATTTTCCGGTAAATACGCTCCGATTCTTCGGCATTATGCGGGCGCAACGGCGCATATTCGTGGAAGGCCTGGGTAGCGCGCGCCACCAGCAGCGGCACGTCTTTAACCGTGTAACGGGCGTCGTTGCTCAAATCCTTGGAGTCGGACCAGTTATTGGCCACTTCGTGATCGTCCCACTGCCAGATTTGCGGCACTTCGGCATTGAATCGGCGAATATTTTCGTCCAGCAGATTGTATTTGTAACGGCCGCGAAATTCCGCCAGGGTTTCGGCTACCTTGCCGACTTCCGGGGTGACTAGGTTAGTCCAGACCTGGCCGTTCTCGGCGATCACCTCGGCTTTGATGGGGCCATCGGAATAGACGCTGTCGCCGCTTTCGATAAAAAACTGCGGTTGCACCTGGCGCATGGCTTCGTAAATTTTCATGCCGCCGAAACTTTCATTGATACCCCAACCCTGGCCGGCGACGTCGCCGCCCCAGACAAAGCGGATATCGTCGTGTTTACCGATGGTGCGAAACCGGCCCATGACCGGTTCGCTTGGTTCGCGGTCGTTGCTTAAATCTTCAAACCAAACCTTGACGAACACCTCCTTGCCTGCCGGTAAATCCACCAAATCCTGGCGGGCGGTAAAATCACGGCTTTCCGTGGCATAAGGGCCGCGTACTGTCACTGCATTTTCGAAATCAGGGTTAAACGCGTATTCCACCATCATACGGGCCGGGCGATCGGCACGGCTCCAAACCATGGCGCGGCCCGGCGCTAAATCGCCGATTTGTATGCCCTGCTCCATTTTCGGTTTATCCGCGGCGATGGCCAGGTTGCCGAGCAATAGGCACGACAACGGCAGGCAGCATAATCGGGTGAAATTAACAAACAAGGGGTATTTAACCGGACGATTCAAGCTAAGCATGATGGGGGCTCCCAATGATGGCGATAGAGCCGGCATTGTAGTCGGCGACCTATGACAACCTGATTACCTTTGGGTTAAGGGTTTTTGACATGGATTTTTGACTGCTACAAATTACCTACTATAGTGAGGCGCAAAACACTGTGCGGGCGAATTAGCCTGATAATCGATACCGGAACTACTGAAAATGCTTTGGCGAATCTTTAAATTTTTATTGTCGGCCGTCTGCCTTTTGTTCGCAATGCTACTGGTAATTTTCGCTACAAAATCAAACTCTGGTTTCGATACGTATGTCATGGCAGGCATTTTTCTTTTTTTTGCCGCAATTCTCTGGATAGATACGACCAAACCTTCACGCGCGCTTGGAATGGCCGGTATGGTTGTCGGTTTCGGACTGTTGATAATGGCTTTTTCCGATGCAACCGGCCATGATCCCTATCCGAAACAATGTACCGGTCGCGGCTCCCTTGTGTGCGAACTGAAAAACCTACTTTTTGCCGTGGGCGGATATCCCGCTGCCGCTACTCCTGGGTTTCTGTTCGCAATTTATGTGTTTAACTTTTCAATTACCGCATTCAAACGGGCTAACAACCCGAATGCATACTAAGGGTGTTTTACGCGCCACTACTTTTTCATGCTAAATCATTTAAATGCCAAAAATACGCATCGTTGCTTTTACTTCGCTAGCCATGCTGGCTTTTGCCGGCAATTCGCTGCTATGCCGCATTGCACTTAAACACACCGGCATCGACGCGGCCAGCTTCACCAGCATCCGGCTGGCCTCCGGTGCCCTGATGCTGTGGCTGCTGGTTCGAATTAGCGCGGGTGCCTTAAACGGTCGAGGCGATTGGCTATCAGCGATAGCCTTATTCTGCTACGCCGCCGGTTTTTCGTTGGCCTATGTCAGCTTATCCACGGCGACCGGTGCGCTTTTGCTGTTTGGTGCCGTTCAGGCCAGCATGATCGGCTATGGCATGTGGTGCGGAGAGCGCTTTCTTAAACGGCAAGTGGCCGGTTTTCTGCTCGCTTTCGCCGGCCTTATCGGCCTGATGTTGCCGGGCCTGTCGGCGCCACCCTTAAGCGATTCTCTTTTGATGCTGGCTGCCGGGGTGGCCTGGGGCATCTATTCCTTGCGAGGCAAAGCCGCGGGCAATGCGACTGAAGTGACGACCGGAAATTTTTTACGCGCCGTGCCGATCGCCCTTTTATTGAATATATTCATGTTTAAGAAGGCCAGCTTGGATGCGGCCGGCGTGGGATACGCGGTTTCTTCGGGCGCTTTGGCCTCCGGCTTGGGTTACGCCATTTGGTATACGGTGTTGCCTGCACTGAAAGCCAGCCAGGCGGCTACTGTGCAACTATGCGTCCCGGTTCTTGCAGCCTTGGGCGGAATCGTTTTGCTTGGCGAACCGATTACTCTGCGTCTGGCTTTGGCTTCGTTGGCCATTCTCGGCGGCATAGCGTTGGTGATATTGACCAGAAAAGCACGGTAAAACAAATTACCCTGCATAATTCGGCGTATGATGGAAAGGGTCATAAACCCCCATAAAAATATCGAAGCGATATTTGTTTGACAAACATGTGACAGTCGTTTATTGTTTCGACTCGATACCAATAAACAACGAGGAGTCGAATATGTCAAATGCGGTTTTCTATCATGCCGGTTGCCCGGTTTGCCTGGGTGCTGAGCAGATGCTGGTCGATGCATTGGATCAGAACAAATATACGCTGGAAAGCGTTCATCTTGGCACACACCCGAACCGTATCGAAGCAGCCGAGGCATCCGGCGTCATTTCCGTCCCCGCACTGGTGATGGATGACCAAGTATTTCACATCAATTTTGGCGCGGCCCTAGCCGATTTAAAATCTTGAGAGGTAAAAATGATGAACGAACAAGTAGAAGTAGCTGAAAAAGATCATTTTGTTTTATATATGGTTTTGGTAACCGTGGCACTGGTGGGTGCCATTCTGGCGGTTAAACTCAACGAGAATGAAAAATTCGAGCCCATCAAACAACAAATCAACCAAGAAAATCAACAGATGAACATCCGGGTCATCAGAGAGTACGGAGATTAAGCCATGAAAAAACAGTTTATCAGCGGATTTTTACTCACCTTATTGTTAAGCAGTAGCGCAGGCGCCACCGAGTACATTTACCGGGACTTAATGGCCAACACCTTGCCTGCGCATTGCGATGTGGAAAGCAAAGCCAAACAAGCCGCCTCAAAACCCTACACGGTAGATAGATTCAGCAAACGCTTCTGCCAAACCCAAGGTTACGGCTGGCATTTGGATGCCATCAAAACCGCCGGCAATACCTCCTGTAGCCCTTGCGGCACGAATGGCGATAAACAGCAATGCTTTCAGGAAGATGTGGTGGTCACCTGTAAACGCATCAAGCCAGGTACGGTAGGTATGCTGCCGGGTAAAGGCTAACCTAATTACAATAACGCGCTACGAAAGACATAACGGATAGATTTTATAGTCAGCGCACTTCAAATTTCGGTTTTAAATTATCTAATCCCTCTCCAACGGGAGAGGGATTAGAGGCGTCGAAATTTGCCGAGCAAAAGTTGCAATATCTTTTCGGTCGTATCCTGTTTGTTCTTCATAGCGGCTTTATAAGCAGTTAAGCTAAAAGTCTGCCGGCACATTTCTATTTTCATTGATGCCGCAGCGCAGACAGTTGCGGGACGCTACAGCACCATGGGCAATACCGACGCTTCGGATTATCGGCTTAAACCGTCGCACAGACGATTGCGCCCCTGTGATTTAGCCAGATAGAGATTCTGGTCCGCCAAGCTAGTCAACGCCTCGGGATCGTTAGCATCCTGACCGGGTATCATGGTTGCCAAACCAATACTGATTGTCACCACCGGCGCGGTCAGCGAGGTCTGGTGAGGTATCTTCAGTTCAGCCACTGCATCGCACAATTGATGCGCTTTGTCGCGGACCTTGACCATATCGCATTCGGGTAACAGGCAAACGAATTCTTCGCCGCCATAACGCGCCACCAGATCGTGGGAGCGGCCGAACTGTCCGCCAATCGCCGCCGCCACTTTTGCCAAACAAGCATCTCCCGCCACATGACCATAGTGGTCGTTATACAGTTTGAAGTGATCGATATCGATGAACAATAACGTCAAGGGCCAGCCATAGCGTTGGCAATGCCACCATTCCAATGCCAGACATTCGTCAAAACGGCGGCGGTTGGCCAAGCCGGTCAGACTGTCGATGAAAACCAGGGAACGCAACTGATCGCTTTGCGCCTGCAATGTCAAATGGGTTTTGACCCGCGCCTTCACCACCGCCGGATTAGCCGGCTTGGAAATAAAATCCACCGCGCCCGCTTCCAAGCCACGCGTCTCATTCTCCATATCGTCATGACCGGTGATGAAAATTACCGGAATGTCGCGGCATTGGCTTAATTTTCGCAATTCCTCAAGAACCTGATAACCGTCCATGCCCGGCATCACCACATCCAGCAGAATCAACGACGGCGGGTCATGGCTGGCCAACGCCAAGGCCATTGTCCCGCTGGTGGCAAACTGTACTTCATAAAAATCGGCTAATGTCCTGGCGATAAACTCGATGTTTTCGGGTGTATCGTCGACAATTAATATACGGGCGCGTTCGGTCATCATTGGTACTAAATTTTAGGGTTGGAAAACAAACTATCATGGAAGTTTGCCAAGGCCGTTAGAGCATCTTGAAATTTTAGCAGAGAAATAGTTTTAGCCACCGCTTGATAGGGCTCGGCCAACGTGCTGCCAGCTAATAATTCTTCGATCTCCCGACTTGCCGCTCGGGCCGAGAGCATATTATTGGTCAACAGCGGCGCCAACCGGTCCAACATGGCACGGAGCTGAGCAATATCCACTTCCCTAGCATTTTCGATTGTCTGCGGCTCCGCCCCCGGCGGGTTCGCCTCCAGCCAGCAGCGCGCTGCATCGATCAAAGCCTCGAACGCGACCCTAAAGCGAGTCGCCGGTATATCGACATCAGACTGGCCCGCTAAAAGGGCTGTTTCCAGGTTTACGATTATCGCTCGCACTTCGACAGCCGCAATATACCCGGTTTGACTTTTTAATTTGTGCAGCTCGGCAATTACCGCATCGCGCCGGCCGTGCGCCAGATTGGAATCAATTTGCTCCGCCTTCGTTGCATTCCCAGTCACGAATCGTTCCAATAACGCCAGGAAAAAGCCCCTGTCTCCATTCAGCCGTATTACTGCCTGACGGCTATCTATGCCCGCAATCGTCGGAAACGCCTGTGAGTCGGATATTTCCTGCCCGGATTCCGGCTGCGGCGCTTCCGGAACCGATTTAGTCGTCCAGCGTAGCAAGCAGTCGATCAACTGTTCCGGATCTACCGGTTTGAGGAGAAAATCGTCGACGCCGGCGCTATACATGGCGTTACGCTCTCCGTCCAACACCCCCGCACTAAAAGCTATGATCGGCAAATCGGACAGGCCCAATTCCTCACGAATGGCCCGGGTAGCGCTAAAACCGTCCATCACCGGCATATGCATATCCATCAATACCGCGTCGAAGCCATGCGGATCGGCGCGTAAAACCGACAAAGCTTGGCGACCATCGGCAGCCAAGGTGGGTTGGGCCGCTTCCCGGCTCAGTAAGCGCCTGATCACTTCCAAATTAATTTCGCTATCGTCAACCGCCAGGATACGCACGCCGTGCAGACGCAGACCGCGCGACGCCCGCTGTGCCTTATTCGGCACTGTCACGATTTCGAGAGGCTCGGCATATTCAAACGGTAATTCGAACCAAAACGTGCTGCCCATACCTGGCTGACTGTCCACGCCAATCAGACCGCCCATTAATTCAACCAAACGTTTGCAGATTGATAGACCCAAACCGGTACCTCCATAACGCCGCGAGGTACTGGTTTCGGCTTGAGTGAAAGGGCTAAACAACTGTTGGCAAGCTTCCGGCGCAATCCCGATGCCGGTATCACTGATCTCAAAACGCAGCCGAACCGCTGCTGCTTCCTGCGCCAGTACCGACACGCTCAGGCGAACCTCGCCGAGCTTGGTAAACTTGATGGCGTTACCAATCAAATTAATCAATATCTGTTCCAAACGCAGATTATCGCCGCAAAGATACTCGGGAATATCGTCGGCCAAAATGACATGCCAAACAAGCTGCTTTTCTCGGGCCAGGCTACCCATCAAGCTATCGATATATTGCAGCCTTGATCTCAGATTGAAAGGATGGAGATCGATCCGCAAATGGCCGGCCTCGATTTTTGAAAAGTCCAGAATATCGTTGATGATGGCGAGCAGAGAACGGCCCGCTGACCGAATGCGTTTTACCAATCCGAGTTGGTCTTGCGTTAACGGTTCGTCTTCTAAAATACCGGATAGTGCTAGCACCGCATTCATCGGTGTGCGTATCTCGTGGCTCATATTGGCCAAAAAATCGCTTTTGGCTACATTGGCGGTCTCCGCCGCGGTTTTGGCATTACGCAGCTCCGAAACATCGTAAAACCAAGCCAGAATGGCCTCCTGCCCTTCATAATCAATCGGCATGTAGGAGGCCAATACCCAGATTTTCCCGTGCTCCGGGCGATTGGGTATCGTCAACTGCACCAGCTGATCGATGACGGTCTCACCCTGTTCAAGGCGGTTTTGAATCGACTCAAAGTCCTGTGCATCGACGTAATACGGCCTGATATCCAGGCTTATCGCCTGATCCCGGTCGCAGCAGACCATCTCGGCGAAGCGCTGGTTGACGAACACCACCGGCTCCCCACCTCTCAATGCCACTCGCACGGCGACCGGCGATGCTTCCAGCATGCGGCGAATCGTGGCTTGCTGTTTTTTCGCCAGCGAAATGTCCTTGGCTATGCCGAGGTAACCATTGATAATGCCGGCCTCGTCGCGCATAGGCGTGACAGCCAACGACACAGGTATCGACGAACCGTCCTTGTGAATATAGGTCCACTCTCTGATTTCAAAGCCGTCAAGCTCGGTTTTATGAACAAAAACCCGGAAAGCTTCGATGCGATCTCCGAACTCCCTACTCAATTCGGCGCCGCGTTGCTCAACTTCGGCTTTAGCATGAAACACCGCCGGCGTCATCTTGCCTATCACCTCATCGGCACTGTAGCCCAGCATATGCTCGGCGCCGGAATTGAACAGTTGAATCAAGCCATCGCGGTCAGTGGCAATGATAGAGACTCTTGTGGATGCCTGCATGACGTTGGCCAGCATTCCATTAACGCGAGCCAGTTCCGCCTCGGCGATTTTTCTATCGGTGATATCGGCACGCACCGAAAGGTAGCGGTTGATTTTGCCGTCCGAATCCCAGGCCGGTGCAATTAAACTGTCGACCCAATACAGGCTACCGTCCCTTGCCCGGTTGCAGACCTCGGATCTCCAGACTTTGCCCGCGATTATCGTTTGCCACATCGACGCCCAAAATTCTCGAGGATGTACCTTCGAGTTGATCATGCGGTGATTTTGCCCTATCAACTCCTCGCGGCTATAGCCGCTAAAACGGCAAAAGTTATCATTAACCTCGATTATCCTGCCGCTTCGGTCTGTGATCGAAACCAGCAACTGTTCATTGATGGTGCGCGATAGCAGTTCATTTTCGCTTAACGCTTCGGCGAGTTGGCGGCGACTTTCGGCAATCTCGGTCACGTCATGGGCGATGACGTAAACGCCACGGATGTAGCCATCCACTCGATCAGGCAAATAATGGATCAGTGAATTACGTAACCCCGAACCGTCCGCTCTGGGGAAGGCGCATTCGAAAACTTGCGCTTCACCACTTAGCGCGGCTTCGATATAGGGTCGATTCAATTCATACAATTCGGCGCCCATCAAATCGCGGATGGACATACCCTTGATCTGCTGAGGTTCGATGCCAAACCAGTGAAAATACGCCTGATTGGCAAACTGGTTAATCAAATCACAACCCCAATAACCAATCATGGATGGCACCGCATCCAGCACCGTCTGTAAATCATGGCGGGCAACTTCAAGTTCCGCGGTGCGCTGAATAACCTGCGCCTCCAAGGTGTTATTTAATTCTCGAATACGCGCTTCCGCCGCTTTTTGTTTACTGATGTCGCGTATGGTTTCCGAGGTACCCATCACCTGTCCCGAGTCGTCGTATATCGGCGAGATGGTCACCGAGGCGTCCATCAATTCGCCGCCATGCCGTCGTCTGCGGGTATTAAAATGCGGGATAGTCTCGCCTTGAGCAATCCGGGCCAGCAACTTCGCTTCCTGATTCCGTAATTCGTCCGGCACCACCAGGTCGGCCAGGTTTCGACCGCGCGCTTGCGCGGACGAGTAGCCGAAGATTTGCTCGGCTGCTTTATTCCAGCTGGTGACAATGCCGTTCAAGCCGGTGCCGATAATCGCATCCCCGGCATTGGCCACGATGGCCGCCAAACGCTCCTGCTCTAACTGGAATTGCCGGCGGCGCAGCTTGATCAGCTGCGACACGTACAACAATAAACTCAACAGCGCGGCAATCACCAGCATGCTGCCGACAATTCGCCACGGATCGGTTTGATTGAGATTGCTGATAAACAGCGGTTGTGCTTTCACCTCGACCAACCATACGCGGCCGAAGATCGTTAAGCGGATTTGTTTGACCAGGTTGTCGATATCCTCGGCGTCCGCGCCTGGCGAAGCGTAAAAGCGCTCCGATAGTTCTGCATCATCAGCATCGGCCAAGGTCAAAGAAAACTCACCACCGCGAAAATCGAAATCAGCCAGGACTTCGTCGATAACCAGTGCCGTATACACCAAGCCGACCCCCCACTGTTGGCGAAGTTCCTCCGTGGCCGGTACCGAGCCATTCCCGCGATAGACCGGGAGCAGAAATAAAAAACCCTGCCTGACTTTGCCCAAGGCCTGCACCAGCGTAATCGGTTTGGTTAATGTGGCCACGCCATTGCGTATCGCCGCCACCGCCGCTTCGCGGCGGCGCTGTTCCGAAGCAATATCCAAGCCGATTGCCTGAGCATTCAACGCCTCGGGCTCGACATACTGAATCACCAATCTCTCGCCGTCATGCGGCGTCAATTGTTTGATGCGAAAATCGCCGTGGCGGTCTGCTCTTGCTGTGTCAACGAAAGCGGCTTCCCGCCCGAGAGCAACCCGGCGGATAAAACCGAAACCATGGGTGCCGGGAAATTCGCGATCGATATCGCGCGATGCCATGTAGGCCCTGAATCGGGCAAGGGTCATACCGTCGATATCAGTAACGATAAATACGCCGCGCGCGCCGCGCAAACCGTATTCGTAACTGCCGATGCGCGTTTGCAGTTGATTAACGACCCGCGCGGTCAAGGCCTCGAAACGCTGAGTCTTTTCAAGGGTATGCCGATATTCCAGGTGCTTGCCGGTCGCAATCGCCACCAGACAAAACAAGCCGAAGAAAATTGTCGCGACCAGCAGCGGTTGAAACATCATTCTGCGCTTGGTCATTAATGAGGCCCCCTCTTCCGAATAAAAAGCGACTCCGAATCGTAAAACAGTATGGCACAACCTTCCGCCGGGATTATTCCGCATGACTCATCTTGCTGTATATGGCGGTTTCAGTCCGACAACGCTGGAGTTTAATCAGTCTGCCTTACTCAATGCCAACCAGGCCGAAAGCTGTAAAACCTAAGCGCTTAAAATAACAAATCAAGCTAAATCATAACGCATCCCGGCCGGCCAGATCGCCTCCCGAACTAACAAGAAACGCCCTCAAAGCAGTATAGGCCTGAGGAGACAATCGGGCTGTATCCAATTCATCGCCGTTTTCAGGTTTTACGCCGCAACGGACTTTCACGCCGAGTTAGGCAAACAATGCTATTCTGCGCGGGTTATTTTGTCTTTCGGCCCTTCGCTCATGCCCCGCATTGTTATCACCACCCTCAACGCCCGTTATATACACACGGCTTTTGGATTGCGCTACCTCTATGCCAATATGGGCGAGTTGCAACACGACACGGTGCTTTTAGAATTCGGTATTAGCCAGCGCCCCATCGAAATCGCGGAACAACTGCTGCAGCAACATCCGCGCATTATCGGCTTGGGGGTGTATATCTGGAACGTGGCCGAGATTAGCGCCGTGGTGGGGATATTGAAACAAGTGGCGCCGGAAATCCGCATTGTGTTGGGTGGACCGGAAGTGAGTCATCCACCTGATTTACCTGTTGTTATCGAGTTGGCTGATTACATTATCACCGGTGTCGGCGAAGTCAGCTTTCCCGACTTATGCCGGCGGATTTTAACCGGCCAGGCGCCGCAACAGAAAATAATTCAGGGAGAAGCCGCGCCATTATCGGCATTGGCATCGCCCTATCCCTATTACACCGATATCGATCTGAAACAACGCATTGTTTATGTGGAAGCCTCGCGTGGCTGTCCTTTTAAATGCGAATTTTGTTTATCCTCGCTGGACGTCACCGCCAAACCCTTTGAATTAGACGCGTTTCTGCAAGATATGGAAATGTTGTACCGGCGCGGCGCCCGGCATTTTAAATTCATCGATCGCACCTTTAATTTAAAAGTCGACAGCAGTGTGGCAATACTGGCGTTTTTTCTCAAAAAAAAAACCGACGAACTTTACCTGCATTTTGAAGTGATTCCGGACAATCTGCCCGAACGCCTGAAACAAGCTATTCAAAAATTCCCGCCCGGCAGTCTGCAATTCGAGGTGGGCGTGCAAAGCTTCGACCCGGCGATTCAACAGCGTATCAGCCGCAAACAGGACAACGACAAAACTCGCGCCAATCTGGCCTGGCTGCGGCAATATTCCCACGCGCATATTCACGCCGATCTGATTGCCGGGCTGCCGGGCGACACGCTGGTGGGATTCGGTCGCAGTTTCGACGACCTGGTGGCGTTGAAACCGCAGGAAATCCAAGTCGGTATCTTAAAGCGACTACGTGGCGCGCCGCTCAATCGGCATACCGAAGAGTACCGATTGCGCTTCGATCCCAATCCGCCCTACGCCATTCTCAGTAGCCGCGACATCAGTTTCGCCGACCTGCAACGCTTGAACCGCTTCGCCCGTTTTTGGGATTTAATCGGCAATTCCGGCCGCTTCGGCAACACCCTGCCGGTGATGCTGGCCGATCAACCTTTTGCGCGATTTTTACAATTCAGCGATGCCTTGTTCGCCATGACCGGCAGCACCTGGCAAATCGCCTTGAAACGCCTATTCGAACTGACCTACAGGGCCATGACCGAGACGCTATTGATACCAGCCGAAACAGCCAAACACGTTTTAGAGCAGGATTTTTCCCGTAGCGAACAAAAAGGCCGGCCGGATTTTTTAAGCGTTGGTAGCGCGCCCGATGCCGATAAGCACACGATTGCCAACAAACGCCAGAAAATGGCGCATGCTACGCAATAACAACCCATTCGCAAAGTTTATGCAAACAAACCTATCGACGGATTTTGGGTAAGTTGCTGAACTGGTCCTATCGGCTATTACCCGTCGGTCGGGGTAACTATCCAATTTCAATAGTTGCGGCCTCATTTTGCCCAGTCGACCATCCGGTATTCGGCGAGAAAATTGACATTATCACTGCGTCACTACGGTCAAAACCAGCCGATTATTCCCACGGCGCCGACGAGAAATGATTTGATAGGCATATACGAAACCCATTCTATGGAATAATTAGTCAGGAAAATATTCGACGTGGGTTTCGCCTTTACGCCCGTAATAGGTGACGTGTTTACCGGTAATCCAGACGGTATAACCGATACATCCCGCTTCTTTGGAAACTCGCTTGAATTCTGGATACATAATTTCACCTTGCTGTGCGCCAAGAATGGCAGCCTTAATACCCGAAGCACTGAACTCTAAAGCGATGTCGGCCTTTGCAACTTCCAGCTCAAGGGTAAGCGTTTCTCCGCATGGCATATAGTAAGTGATGCGGCCACAACGATAGTCTACCAAGTAGGATTCAACTCCTGCTTGGACTAAATTGCCGATAACTTGACCAAAATGAATGCGACCTTCATTGGAGGCATCCAGGGTTTCTCGGATAACAGATTCAATTGCCTGTTCCATTTTATCCTCCTGATGGGATGGGGTTACTTCGTAGGTAGTTGTTTTAACTGGTGGTGAGCCACAAGTTCTTTGAACAGCACCATCAGAGATTGGCGCTGCGAATCGGGTAGATGCCCAAAAAAGCGGGCATCGTTTTCATCTGCGAGAGCAGCCAGCTTCGGAACGAGTTGCTTACCTTCATCGGTCAGACAAAGAACTTGTTCACGAAGGCTGTCGTTAGCCTGATTTCTCTTTGCCAAGCCTTTGGATTCAAGCTTGGAGATGATTTTAGAGGTGGCTCCTTTGGTCATTCCGAGCGCATCAATTAATTCTGCATGGGTTACATCCAATCTGTCATACAGTGCTCGCATGGCTACCCATTCAGTTACTGAAATACCGTAAATTGCCAGCTGGCTTTCAAAGCCACTGGATACCTGGTTAGATACAAAGCGTAACCAGAATCCTAGATGAGATTCGAGAGCGCTGACTTCTGCGATGTTTGTCTTTTTCATATAAGGTTTCCATGGAAACAATTTAATCATAGTTTCCATGGAAACCTTTGTCAACCCTGTTCCCCCTCGCTGTTTCCTCAATTTAGTGAGGCATCTAATAGTGAAATGGTTTAATGAACCCGGACACTTCGAAAGGCAGAATTTATAATGCTATGAGAGGTGACCATGAGTAACGAGAAAAGACACAATCGACCCAAATATAGTTTTAACTTCAAGCAAGATGCCGC
>NZ_JALOBS010000072.1 GCF_023228165.1 Methylomonas sp.
TTTGCCAGGGCTTGCTCTCTGAACTCGTCAGAATACTGTTTCTTGGAAAGATTCATTTTTTATCTCAAATTTAAAGGGTTCTAAAAATTTGAGGCGACAACTATTTTGACGCGGGGGGCCTGAAGATAGGCATCCAAATAGGGGAAACCCTTAAGCCCTGCACTATGGGGGTTCCACAGGGTGGGCCGTTGTCACCGCTGTTAGCTAACGTGGTATTGAATGAACTGGATTGGGAACTGGACAGGCGCGGCCACCGTTTTGCCCGTTATGCTGACGACTGCAACATCGTCGTCAAAAGTAAGCGTGCGGGTGAAAGGGTGATGGCAAGCGTAACACGCTGGCTGAGTGATAGGCTGAAGCTCACAGTCAATCCGCTCAAAAGCGCGGTGGATCGTCCTTATAACCGAAAGTTCTTGGGCTTCACCGTCAGTCGCAACCGGAGTAAACTGAAAGTGGCCGATCAGGCTATGGACAAACTCAAAGACCGTATTCGCGAACTGACCCGTCGTACCCGAGGCCGCCGTTTGGAACAGATTATCGCAGAATTAAGAAAAGCCCTGCTTGGTTGGAAAGCCTACTTCGGCATTGCCGAAGTGATGAGCCCTCTGCGCGACATCGACAAATGGATACGACGGAAGCTACGCTGCTATATCTGGAAACAATGGGGTCGAGCCGGCTATCGAGAATTACGCAAACGAGGTGTCTCCGTGCGAGAAGCCTGGAACACCAGCAAAAGTGCGCATGGCCCGTGGCGTTTATCGAAGACCCCGGCGTTATCGCTGGCTTTGTCGGTGAAGGTATTTGCACAAATGGGGCTGCCCGCCTTGGCGGAGCGGCAGGCATGAATCATTGAACCGCCGTGTACGTGATCCGTATGCCCGGTGGTGTGGGAGGGAGGAGCCGCGAGGCTTCTTCCTATCCCGATTAATTCGAAAATATCCGTGTAACACGGTGGCTTTGCGTTTGACCTTTTTAGCAAAATCGTCGCGGAGTTTCTCCAAATCGATGTTGCTCAAGTCATATTGCTTGTCACCCGTATGATCGATGCCGCCATCATCGACATACTGCGATTACGCACCTTGTTCAAGCTGGAGTCGATTTGCCCACCGTGCATAAGTCCCTGCAACTGGTTGTTTGTTATGATCATCAAAACGGCGAACATATCCGCGCTGCTATGGATAAGCTTGAGAGTCGGTATTGTGGTCTTGATGCTGCTAAATGAAATTAGGATGGCACGGGTAATGTTGTTCCAATTACACGGAGTTCAAAATTGTATGAAGCTAAAAGACGATTAGGTCATTGAATTTATTGGCGTCCCGGAGACGATTCGAACGTCCGACCTGCCCCTTAGGAGAGCGTAATTATCAAAAACCCTCGGTAATTCTCGGTAATTATAGTTAAATAAAATCAATAGGTTGTGTTGTTTTTGTTGTTGGGGTTTATCGAGAAAAAACGACGTTTTTTATAGTTCAGTGGATCACCAGTGGATCATTTTGGATCATCAAATTATAATCGGGAGACATAATTAAAACGAGCTTGGAAGTGCTACCAACACAACCAAGCCCTGACCGATTCACTTAACGCGCTGGGTTAAGCAATGGCTAAAAACATCATATCAAATTGCCGGTTGCTGTCCAAAGGGGGCAACGATGGCAAGCATTACTAAGCGTCTATCCGACGAGGGCGAAACGTCCTATTTTGTGCGGGTTCGGCTCAAAGGTTACCCGCTGCAAACCGCAACTTTTAAACGGCTAACCGATGCTAAAAAATGGGCGTCTTCAACAGAAAGCGCCATTAGGGAAGGCCGCCACTTCAAAACCACAGAAGCCAAAAAGCACACCTTCGCGGATGCTATCGACCGCTATTTAAGCGACGTGCTACCCGTCAAATTTACCACTAAGGAACAACGTAACCGGCGGGCTATTCTGGTTTGGTGGCGTGAAGAGCAGGGCGTTCACGTCATGGCCGACCTTCAAAGCCCACTGTTTGCCCAGTGCAGGGACAAACTACTTAAACGTACCAGCAAAACCGGCAAGCCCTTTTCGGCGGATTCAGTTAAGAAATATTTTGGTGTGGTGCAAAACGTCTTGAAATATGCCGTCAACGAATGGCAATGGTTAGAACAAAGCCCGCTTAGGGATCGGCGCGTAGAAATGCCGGAACTGCCGCCGGGCCGGGTGCGTTATCTGGACGACCAAGAACGGGAGCGATTGACGGAGGCTTGCAAGGAATCGGCAAACCCTTTGCTTTATCCGGCTTATATCCTGGCGTTATCAACCGGCATGAGGCAAGGCGAATTGATGAACCTTTATTGGCGGGTGCCGACACAGCCACCGGCTGAAACTGCGTGGGGCGTGGTGATGCTGGAACAGGGCGCGATTGTTTTGCATAGCACCAAGAACGGCGAGCGGCGGCGGGTGCCGGTCGTGGGCGTGGCGCTGCAAGTGATGCGCGAACCTGCCAAGGTGCGGCGACTGGATACCGCTTTAGTGTTTCCGTCCCCGGAATGCCCACAACAACCGATAGAGCTTAAAAAGGCTTGGGCGACTGCCCTAAAACGGGCCGAAGTGATTGATTTTCGCTGGCATGACCTACGCCACACCACCGCCAGCTATTTAGCCATGAATGGTGCAAGCCTGGCGGAAATCGCGGAAATTCTCGGGCATAAGACTTTGCAAATGGTGCGGCGCTACTCCCACCTATCAGACAGCCACGTTAGTAACGTGCTAGCCAGCATGAACGCCAAGATTTTGGGCACAGCTCTATAAATATCAGGAACAACCATTATGACCATCGCCGAAAAAGTATTTGATGCAGTAAAAGACTTGTCAGACCAACAAGCCGCCAAGGTGCTGGATTTTGTCGAGCATTTAAAAGCTAAGCAGGCCGATGAGCGGCGAAAGCAGCTTGATGAGTTTTTCAAGCCCTACCAGACCGACTTGAGCGGCTTCAAGTTTGACCGAGACGAAGCTAATGCCCGGTAAGTTTATCGACACCAATATCGTCATTTACAGCCTTGGTAAGGATGAAGCCAAGCGCGGCGTGGTGCTAACGATTTTGGCCGATAGTCCGGTCATGTCTGTTCAAGTTTTGAGCGAAACCGCCAACACCATGCGCCGTAAATTGGGCTTTGATATCAATGCCGTTGTCAAAGTCGTGGATAGGCTCAGCCAAGTCTGTTGCCGTTTGCAGCCGTTGACGTTAGACACCCTACGCGGAGGACTCGGCATTGCCCAGCGTTACGGTTTCTCACATTACGACAGCCTGATTGTTGCCGCAGCCTTGCAAGCCGATTGTACGGTTTTATATTCCGAGGATTTGCAGCACGGCCAAGTGATTGACGGCAAGTTGAAAATCATCAATCCATTTTTGTGATGGTAACAGCCGCCGCTTTTAACGATCAGCCCCACGAAATCAAGCCATGATGACATTAGAACTTGACGACGAAACCGCCGACATATTGAACCAGTTGGCAAGTGAGCAGCACCTAAGCCCGGCACAATTGGTTAAGGCGGCCTTGCGTGAATACCTGGAAGATTGCCAAGACGCGAAACGGGCCGAGGCCGCTTATCAATCCTATCTGGATGGTGGCAAGATTTCCCATAGCCTTGATGACGTGGTGAAGACTTTTGGTCACCGAAAAGAGGTTTATCGATGAGCGCCAAGATTCTGGATTGGTACAAGGCCGCACAAATTTTAGGCATTCCAGAACATCAGTGGTGCAATGGATGGCCGGATATTTTTAATGCTTGTGATTTGGGAATACTACAAGAGCCGGAAAACTCGGTTAGTCAAAAAGCGATACAAAAAGCCATAGAAGCGGATTTGCTAGAAGGAGAAATAAATAGAAGAAGCCCGAATTGCCGGGATATTGGGCGAAGATTGAGCACAGTCAACAAAGGAGCAGGTGAAATAATTACAGATCGAATGGTTACTGCTGCGATTATGTATCCTGACCAAAATGGCGATGACATTATAGAAACGGTTCATCGAGCAAGTTCTTTTATTGGCTGGCTTATTAAGAATAATTTGAAGCCGTCCATGTATGTGAAAGCGTGGGAAAGTGCTTCTGACTCTAGCCCGCAAGATAAAACCAAAGTCTTAATTTCGAAGTCCCGCGATAAAACAGAATCCTTGATGCTGATTTATGACTATCTTGATTGGAATGGCATAAAGCCCGGCGATACCGTGACCATTTCAGCAAAACAAGCTTGGGGCGAAATTTTCGCGGGCAAATATCAATCAGACTTGATAAAAAAACGTACCGGCGAACGAAAAACGGCCAGAATTACCATGAACGGCGGCGAAGAGCTGGATTATCAAATGTTCTCCAAAAAGTATAACAGCAGGTTAAACACACTGGATAAGATCGGATAAGGCCAACTAAGACCCGATAAGAACACTAAAAAAACAACCTAACACAATGCGCCCCAAGCCGGGGAAACAATCCCCGGTGATTCTCGAAAATCCTAGAATCAGGGGAAACCATGAACCAACAAACCGAACAAAGCCAGCCTGCCGCACCAGTTGCGCCGCACTATTTCACCGTTCAGCAATTTACAGCCAAACACCCCGCCTTTCCGCTGGGGACTCTGCGCCACCAAATCTTTTATGAGAATACCAACGGCCTGAAAAAATCCGGGGCTATTGTTCGCAATGGCCGCCGGGTTTTGATTCGGGAAGATAAATATTTTGCTTGGCTTGAGGCGCAAAACCAAGGTGGCAAGTAATGGCCTTTTTGCATATCGAGGACGCTGCGCGGGCGGCGCTGGTCGAGCTGGGCCTTTGTTGTCCTAAATCGTTTGAGCCGGATAGATTCCATGTGGTGGATGCTGAGGACGGTAAACGCGGTAACGGCGCGGGCCGTATCAAGGTTTTTGCTGATGGCAAAGGCGGCTATTGTCAGAACTGGAAAACCGGCGAACGCCGGTCTTTCTTCCTGGACAATGACAGCAAACCTAAACCGCTCACAAAGCGAGAACGCGCCCGGATAGAACGCGAACGGCGCAAACGTCAAGCCGAAGCCGCCGCCAAACAGGATCAGGCCGCCAAACGTGCGCTATCCATCTG
>NZ_JALOBS010000051.1 GCF_023228165.1 Methylomonas sp.
ATCCCATCCCGAACTCGGAAGTGAAACCGCTTTGCGCCGATGATAGTGTGGCAGGTTGCCATGTGAAAGTAGGTCATCGCCAAGCTCTTAATATCAAAGCCCATCTCATTAGATGGGCTTTTTTTTGATAAATTGAATATTAATCTTTTGTTTTTTAATCGGGAATTTTCTACTCAAAAGATTTATAATCCAGCTATGCCTCGGTGGCGAAATAGGTAGACGCACGGGACTTAAAATCCCGCGGTTGTGAGACCGTACCGGTTCGATTCCGGTCTGAGGCACCATTTATGCATCCAATAGGGTGCAACCCAATCCAAAAACCCGCAAGTTTACTGACTTCGCGGGTTTTTTATTGTCCAATGAAGTACGACGAAATGCAGTAACACTCGACAATTTATGCAGTAAGTTTTACAGTAACTTCCAGTTTACGAAAAAAGTTACTGCAGTTACTGTAAATCGAGGTGTTCTGCATGGCAAAACATATACTTACCGACGCCACACTTCGCAACGCCAAGCCTGCCGCCAAGGACCGACGACTGAATGACGGCGGTGGTCTTTATTTGCTAATCAAACCCAATGGTGCCATGTGGTGGCGATTTGATTACAGCATTGATGGCAAACGCAAAACACTATCGCTGGGTGTTTATCCAACAACCGGTCTGGCCGATGCCAGGCGCAAGGCGGAAGACGCCAGAGTCTCGGTAGCCAATGGCCTGGATCCCAGCGATAAGCGCAAGGAAGTCAAAGTCGCCCGACAACTGGCCGCGGAAAACGAAAAGCGACTCGAGTCCGGTTTACCCATTATCGATAGTTTCGAATATGTTGCCCGCGAATGGCATGAGAAGTTCAAGGCTAAATGGACGGAAGATCATGCCAGACGTTTGCTCACCCGTCTCGAACACGACGTGTTCCCTTTTATTGGCAAGCGTCCGATCGATCAGATCGATGCCCTGGAGTTGTTGGAAGTCATGCAACGCATGGAAGCCCGAGGCGTGATTGATACCACGCACCGAGCCTTACAGAATTGTGGCCAGATTTTTCGCTATGGCGTGCTCACGCGGCGATGCGCTCGCGACCCGAGCAGTGATTTGCGAGGTGCGTTAAGTCCCATCAGAAAAAGACACCATGCCAGCATCACCGATCCCAAACAAATTGCTGGATTGCTGAGAGCCATTGACGATTACCAAGGCTCCTTCATTTCAAAGTGCGCCCTGCAATTTTCCGCACTCACCTTTTGCCGTCCGGGCGAGATTCGGCATGCTGAATGGTCGGAAATCGATTTGACGGCCAAGCAATGGCGTATCCCGCCGGAGAAAATGAAAATGCGGCTCCAACATATCGTCCCGCTGGCCACGCAAACGGTTCATGTGCTGTCGCAATTGCAAACTCTGACCGGTAGCGGCAAATATTTATTCCCATCCGAGCGCAGCGCGGCAAGACCCATGTCCGAAAACACGGTCAATGCCGCACTCAGGCGTATGGGCTACACCAAAGAAGAAATGACCGCCCATGGCTTTCGTTCCATGGCATCGACACGCTTGAATGAAATGCACTTCAATCGCGACCATATCGAGCGCCAGTTAGCGCACTCCGAGGCCAACGATGTCAGAGCGGCCTACAATTACGCCGAATATCTACCGGAGCGAACAAAAATGATGCAGGCATGGGCGGATCACCTGGACGAATTGAGATCAGGCGCCCAGGTCATACCCTTTAGAAAGCAGCAGTAGCCGTCTAACGTGCGAGTTTGGTTAGGAAGTCCACACAGCGACGGGGCAAATCATCCACCGGTCGGAACCGATGCCGAATACACCGCTCGCCGCCAAGATGGATGCAGTCTCGGCAAAAATGTCGATCATCCAAGCTATCGGTGGGTTTGGCAGGCAGGATCCGATCAGCCCATTGCAATAACCACCGCCGCTTGTCTGGGTCATTGCTACAAACTGTCAGTACCTCATCGATGACGATTGGGTCGGTTTCCTCAATCGCGGCCAAATAAGCCAACAGTGTTTGCAGCTCATCGCCCGAAAGCGACCCTGTGTGATCTAAGTGACTTGTTTGACGGGGAACCGAGGGAACGCGGAGAATAGGCTGGTGCAACCGGTGTTGTGACGGTTCTCCACACCTAAGTTTGGCTTGAATCCGGGGAACTCCTGCCGATGGAACAGGGATAGCCAGGTGTTGAAACAGCGTTTCAAGCATGGTCACCGTCCTCATTGGGTTGTAACCAATACAGATTTAATTTGCCGACACCGCTGATGGCGGTTTTTTTCGACCGCTTGCCTTGGTCATGTTCGACGATCCACTGCGCCGTCTCCAGCGCGTCCAGCACCCGATTAAAATCGAAATTGCCACCCGCTTCGCGCAGTGCCGCACTGGTAAAGAGATAAATTCGCTCACCGGCTCTATCCACATGCCAGCCAGCTCGATCAGCACGCGGTTTTTCCTGCGGATTCATTTTGTCTGTGAATTTGCTGTCGCCATGCTTCAACAGGAAGTCGCTGACGTTCTGAAGGATTTGCCGATGCTCGGTCAGACCACTGCCTCGTGCGAGCATCCATTGCTGATACATCGCTTGGCAGGCGGCCAATGCTGCCCCTAATGGCCAACGTAAAATTCCGGCTTCGATCGCCAACTCGCCGGCCATGGCGTACAAGGCAAATTTCGACGCAGCGCGCGCCGTTTGATTATCCGGGCAAGGGAACTGGGTTTCCAGTTGCGACAATACGCCGGCAAAATCCGCATCACCCAGCTGAATCAGATATTCCACAAACCGCACGCCCGCGTGGCCAAAGTGCCTGGCGCACTGAGTTCTGAAATGATCGGACAGTGCTCGGCCATCACCGAATTGATGCAATTCATCGAAGACGCCAAAGCGACGGGCTACCGGTATATTCAATAAGCGCATCAAATGTCCTGCCTTGGCCTGCTTGCCGTTTTCCTGCATGGCCGCGGAAATGGATCGCTCACCGGTCGACAAAATCGATAGTCGCCAACGCTGCACTTGGCGAGACGCGCCAATTTTGTTGGCACGCGTCTTACCGGTACCATTGCCAAGGCAGTAGACAATCGCACCGATCTCTTGCGGGTCGGCCTCGTTGATTTCGTCCAGACACAAACAAGTATCAGACAACATCACCGCCACGCTTTCCATGCCGTTGGATGTTGCCCGCCAACTGCGCTTGAAATCCTCACCACCCCATACTGACGCAGCCAGCACCAAGGCGGTGGTCTTACCGGTACTGGTATCGCCAATCCAGTGGATACCCCCCGATTCCTGATGCGTTTTATTCAACAAAGGGCCGGCCAGTGCCACGCACATAGACACCATCAATACCGAATTGCCGATACACAGGGTGGCTAATTGCTGCCATTGGAGAAACTCACCGCCACATCGCAAGGACGCCGCTTGATGAATGGCATCGCTCTGTAAATACACATCCTGATCACCCAGGATGCGTTCGGGCAGTACAAACGTTTTGCCATTCGTGGTCCAACCTGTTCGCAAGGCCGCGATAATCACCTTGTCGGGCACTCGCCATTGCAGATAATCCGCCAGTTTGGCGCGATGGCGCTGTTCAATTTCCACGCCGGCCGCCAACAACTCGCCGCGCAGTTCCTCACCGGAACCGCGCAACAATTCCATCGGCATCGCCCAGTGCCGCCAGCGCCCCAAGGTATCGAGAAACCGCAGCAACCTGCCAAAATACCGGCCGTCTTCGGTATGGGTGACCGCCGCGACATATAGGGGCGAACAAATGCGAATCGCCGTCGGCGTCACCGGTTTGCCCGCTGCAGCGGCGGATTGATAGCAAAACCAGACCCCCGGCTTGCGTTTGCCATTGAGATCAAACCAGTCATCCCGCACCAGAAAACAAGGCAAGTCCAACGTATCGAAGGTGATTCTTTCGAGCGCTGAACGGGCCGGCTCCTGTCCACCAACAGAGGTCGCACCGACGTCAGCCGGAGCTTCATCAAGATCCAGTGTTTCAGGTAGAAAGCGCATCATCTTGCCTATCGCGTCGGCGATAAATCACAATTTGCTCTCGCACCTGTACCTAACGCTGACCAACCGGCAAGCGTGAATCGTACTCAAAAGCCTGTTCGCTAAAATCCACCCAACCAGGGCACACCGCGACCAGCTCAGCGCCCTGCTGCAGCAAGACTTTGGCAAGTGTCATGACCTCATCGTGACCGGCAGCCTGATCCAGCTGCCAGTCGACGATTACCATCAGGTCCAGCACCGGCCAACGATACTGGGCCGGTGCTGAGTGAGATGGGCATACCAGTGCCCATACGGTGGGATTACAGTGCCATTGCCGCGCGCGCTGCCAGGCATCACCACCCAAGCAAATCATAATCGGCCAAGGTGGCGACGTGGACTGCAGCTTGACAATCAACTCCTTGCCAAACGGCGGCAACGGCAAGCGCTGATTAGGCGGCATTCTCCACCCATGCAACACCCAGCCGTTCCATCAATGCGCGAATATCTTCCACCCGCCAGCCGATGCTGCGTTTACTCAATCTGACTTGCTTTGGATAAATGCCGGCTTTTATGCCGGCCCACCAGGTGGACTTGCTCACAGGAATCAGTGGCGGAATCGGTGGATTGACGGTTGGATCGCCAATAATCTGTTTCAAACGTAGAAAACCAGTTTCAGGTAATTTAATCATGTCTATTAACCTCAGAATTATTGAAAAAATGGGGTAGTAGCCTTGGGTTCACATGAATTCAAGTGATCTATCCACCCATACTCAGACCGTTGCCGGCCCAGTCTGCAATCCATGGGATTGCGTAATGTCGCGTCGGACAGAATATCCAAATCGAGTGGCCACTCGCTTGCAGCTAATGACGAATTTGGCATCAGCTGCAAGATCGGAAAATTATTTTTGTCTGATGCGATCTGCGGACGTATTTTTCAGCAAAATTTTTGAAATCAACTTGCAATAAATTGCGAATTCGCAATTTATTGCAACATTAATAAAAAAATTTCGCTTGATACCGGCCAATGCCCGTGAAACAGGGTTTCACGAGATGGCAGAAGCCCAAAAACGTCCTGGAGGATATTGTGAAGCGTAATTTTGGAAGGTCGTCTTCGAAATCGCGATAATTAGTGCGATTTCGATAATTGGCGAAAAATTATTTGCCAACCCGACAGTGATTAAGCATATAAAAAATTTACTCGGCTTTGATTAGCTGACCCAGAGTTGTGGAAGTAATTTGGCGATGGGACACGTTTTTTACAGGATAGTAAATTCGATGATCTAACGGTTAGGGTAAAAATATTTGTAACCCACAAGTTTTGTTATTTTTTAATTGGGCTATTCGTTTCTTTGGGTTTATCCTACATACCAACTTGCTGACTAGATTGCTCGATCAAATGAATACAAACATTCTGTTGTCTTGGCTGGGCATTACCGATCTAAAAGCAGCCAGCTTGCTGCCTGACTCCTCTCAAATCCCAATAGGTGATGGGCCTATATTAGGTGCTCTAAAAAATCTTTCATTCGACGAACTTCACTTGCTGCATGATCAAGACCCTCAGCAAGTCCATGCTTATATAGATTGGTTAACGCAGTATAGCGGTATCAAAGTTTTCCCCATCCCATGCTCTCTGCGCTCCCCAATCGATTTCGGCGACATACATCAAGCGGTAGATGGCTATCTGCAAAAGCTGACTCGTGAACAGCCTGATCTGGATATCAGCATCCACCTGTCTCCCGGCACACCCTCGATGACAGCGGTTTCCATTTTGCTGGGTAAAACCAAATACAACACACGGTTCGTTCAGTCGACTAAGGAGAAAGGCGGTGAGTTTGTTGCCATACCATTCGACATCTCTGCCGAATTCGTTCCTCAAATCGTCAAGCGTGCCGATCAAAAGCTTAGCGCGCTGGCCCTGGATCAAGCGCCTACGTCAGCAGCGTTTTCAGACATCATTACTCAAAACCCCGACTTTCAGCGTGTCATTCGAAAAGCGGAAAAAATCGCGCTGCGCGATGTTCCGGCGCTAATCATGGGCGAATCTGGTACCGGCAAAGAGCTTTTTGCCAAGGCCATTCATAACGCTAGCCAACGCAAGGAAAAACCATTTATCACCGTCAATTGCGGCGCAATTCCCAAAGATTTGATCGATTCAGAACTATTTGGCCACATCAAAGGCGCTTTTACCGGCGCGGTGATCAACAAAATTGGCTATTTCGAAGCTGCCGATGGCGGTACTTTATTTTTGGATGAGTTCGGCGAATTGCCCGAAGACGCCCAAGTGAGATTGCTGCGCGTTCTGCAATCCGGCGAAATCAGCAAGGTTGGCGACAGCAAAGCGCAAATAGTCGATGCGCGGGTGATCGCGGCTACCAATCGCAATCTTGCCAAAGATATTGCAGATGGGCGTTTTCGCGAAGACCTGTTTTATCGGGTAGCCATTGGCGTTTTAACCTTGCCACCGTTACGCGAACGTAGTGGTGATCTCGCTTTGTTGGTGGATCATTTAATGACATCAATTAATCGTGAAGCATCCAATCAACCGGGCTATGTTGATAAAAAACTTTCTGTAAAAGCTAAAAATATTATCTTGAGCCATACTTGGCCAGGTAATATCCGGGAATTACACGGCACGTTATTGCGTGCTTCGATTTGGGCGGAATCGGATACGATTACCGAGTCCGACATCAAGGAAGCCATGATTAGCCGACCGGTCAACGGCAATAAAAGCGATTTGCCGGAAATTGGCTCAGGCCTTGATATTCAAGGTTTACTGGACAATATCAAACGACAATACATTACCAAGGCACTGGCACAGGTGGCCGGTAATAAGAAAAAAGCCACAGCGTTGTTAGGTCTGCCGAACTATCAAACCCTCAGCAATTGGATGGACAAGCTGGGTTTAGAGGAATAATCGGCGCGATCTTCTCGTGAGAAACACCATGGAGTAGAATTGACATGAAATTTTTAAACAGACACCCCATTGACAACTAATCAAGGATTACAAATTAAACAAAAGCAATCGCAGCAATTGGCCAAACAGCATGTCTAATTCCACGGGAAATTTCTTCATCACTTGGCATTCGAAGTTTCGGAATCATCTCATTTTCAGCAACTTTCATGTTCATTATCATTTCAGGCAAAGCAGGCTCTTTGGAGCGTTGGGCTTTCGTAATAGAGCGAACAACGTCAGCCTGTCTATCCGAAGTCAGCTCCGTTACTTCCCGTTCGCTTGATAGCGCAACGCCAACAAGCGACAAAGTAACCTCTCGACTATTACCAAGTTCATAATGAATAGTCTGCCTTATAAAAAAAAGTAAGCCAATGATAGATTCATTATTCAAGGCAGATTGAATATCTGAATCGAGTCTTAGTAGCGCACATCCAACTAATTTATCGGGTATAAATCGGCTTCTTAATATTTCCGTAACTTCCGGCAAATTCAGCCCTAATGAATAAACTGACTGCCCATTAAGTGAATCAATAGGCAAGCCGCCCGTATCTCCACAAGCATAGATTTTTGATCCAAATTGCAGTGCTGGTAATTTTTCTTCAACGGCAACAATCTCATCATTTCTAAATTCGAATGTGGGCAAACCAACATCATTAGTAGCAGAAGCATCCCCGTATCTTGTTAAGAATGTTGCTAAGTCACTCCAGGTTGCAGTTCCAGGATCAATAGAACGTATCTTTTCAGCCTCATGGCGGTAGGTGCTGTCAAATGAGTTCCAAGTTTTGAATCCTTCGGTTACTAATTTACCAATTGCATTGGACTCTTGAACCCCTAGTGGCCCTGGAGGAGCTCCACCTATAACGCCCTCTAATTCCTTAGGCGGCACTAGTGACATAACGCGGCTAAATAAAATCTCAAATTGTTCGGGATCTAACTGCGAAGAAATAAGGGCCAATTTCTCCCTGGCGATACGATACATATCGACTTCACGGCTACCAGCCGCAACAATTGTATCTACGATAATTGTTTTACGAGAACCGAATCGATGAACCCGACCGACACGCTGTTCAAGATCCATCGGATTCCAGGGCACATCCAAATGAACCAATCGTCTAGCACGCTGCATGTTAAGACCTTCACCACCAGCACGCGAAGATACTAAAAACCTTGGCCCATCAGGAGATTGGAACTGTCTGACTTGGGATAAACGCTCATCGTCGCTTTGGTTACCTATGATGATTGCAGGATCAACACCAAATCGTTTTTTCAAAAATGCTGCTACAACGCCAACGGTTTCGACTGGTTGGGCAAAAAATACAATTTTTTCGTCACCAGCCTCTTCGATAACTTTGCATAACGCCTCCCACTTTGCATCAGCAGCTTCGGTTTGCAGGAGAGCAATCCCTTCACGTAACAACTCACTTAATTGAACTGGATCGGGTGTCCAAACTTCATCATCACGTTCTTCAAGATCACTAACGGTATCGTCGCTTTCATTCTGAAGACCAATTTGTTTTAGTAATCGGGCATACAATGATGGAATAGATTCATCTGCTGGACCACCACGGTAAGGACGCAGAGCACCAATCGCATCATGAAGCGTTTTGTTCGAAATATCCCAACCAAGTCTGCGTGACTAAGTCGAACAAGAAAACCTAAGCCAGCCTGCACACTGGATGCGGCCCATTGCAATGCTTGTCCCTTAGCCCAGCCAGTAGCTCGGTTACGGCTGCTGCCATTTGTGGGGGCATCGTAAAGCTGACATATGCCTTCGTACCATTTTTCATAAGCTCCGCCTAAAGAAACAACCGTCGGTGGATTGATTTGGCGACTTGGAAATAATGGCTGTCCTCGCCAATCTCTGACTCGATCCTTTGTCCTGTAAATAACTTTCCCTGCAACGCTTTCCAGGGTTTGGCCATCGTCCGCCAATAAACGAAGTAAATTTTTAAATCTAGCCTCACTACCTTGATGGGGAGTACCACTCATCAAAAACAAACGGCCATCAGCAGGTTGAGAGTTAACAAGTTGCTGCACAAGGCGAAATGACTGATTTGGCTTGCCACCAGAAATACCCCAATCAGACAGGTGATGACATTCGTCAACAAAAATAACATCCCACGGGCCACTACTAACAACCATTTTCGGATTGTCACCAAAAACAGCCTTATTGATACTGGCAACAACAAGACGGTCTGCTTCAAGCCTGGCATCACCGGAATTTCCTGCTGACCATTTTCGAGCGTCGAGGTCTAGTTTGTCGCGTAATTCATTCACGACGTTGCTTACCAATCTGGCCGGAGCAAGATACAACACTCGTATTGCAGCATTCTGATCCAGCAGCCTTCGAATTAATAGACCAGCCTCAATCGTCTTACCTAGTCCGACTTCATCACCAATCAATACCTTTTTTAGATTGGGATCAGTCAGTATGTGTTGTACCAAACTAACCTGGTGCATCAGAGTCGCTGCCTTATGAACGTCCAATCGGCGTTGAGGGTCCTCGGCAATTAAATAAGCAGCATGTAGTCGAGCTAATGTTCGTGACGACATAGCCAGCCAATTGTCGCCTTCCGGCAGAGCATCCATTAACGATGTTGTCGTTGGTTGGCTGGTCGTTCGTCGCTTGTCCACGTTGTGTTCAAGCAATGGAATTGGACTCGTGCTACCAAGCAACCTGCGAGGAGGTGATACTAGATCATAGGAATCAAATCCAAAATCATTGACAATTCGTAATATCGCCCTTGGTATACCGCTATATTCAATCAGTGATGACATAATGATTCTGACTAAGCAGCTTCAGTTGCGGTTTCGCGAATAGGACATTCAGTTAGCACCGCTTCAATGTCTGCCAGCACTTTAGATCGTTTTTGTGCATCTGATCGTTTCATTCTTTCCTCATGCCTTTCCACAATAAGGTTTGCAGTATCTAGTAAAGGCTCACCCCATTGGGAGAAGGTAGTTTGAATTTCCTCTCTGACAACTTTGTAGTTTGATTGCAATATTTCGATGGCAGGTTCTTTTGCTGCGTCAGTAGCCTGTCTAGCTAAGGCATTAAACAAATGAAGTATTCGTGTTTTTACGCCTGGTCCTATATCGTTGCCATCCGCCACAAATTTTTGACAAGCATTTTCAATAGGCTTACGGATTGCTTCTCTTAGTTTTTGTTTTACTAGAGCTCGTAACTCATCAACAGCTTCCTTGCCGACCTGGTTCATCTGATCCGCTTGATTGGAAATACGCGTTTGCTGGTTTTCTAAAAGTGTTTTGTTGATTTGAGCTCCACCATTTTCGATCGCCCACTCACAAATTTCTTGTACCATTTCGGCGATATCCGAAGACAAATCTTTCGTTCGCTTTCTAATTCCTTTGAGCAGTTTTTGTCCCCAAACCGCCGCCATAGGCTCTTGAAAGTAGTTTGCAATGTCATCTGGCAGACTGATTGTACGGCTTCCATAAAAGGTGCCGCCGCGACGAACGGCTGCCCTGAGTGTCGCCCAATGCGCCCACTGTAAGTCATACAAATAGCTGTTCACTTCCGTTTCCGCGACGCCCCGTGCTTCCAAAACCAATTCACGGATTGAAGCTTGGACGGTTTCTTCGAGGAATTCGCGAAAGCCCCCGACCCGAAGGTCGTACTCCTTTTGCTTAGGACCCATAAATTGTTCTAATGCATCAGCTAATTTCTCAGCCTCTTCTGCTGCGCGTGTTCTCTCTTTCCACTGTGCTTCGATGATGGATAATTCATTCAGCAAATTGTCCGATAATCGTTTAGAAACTTCATCGATTCTACGACGCAGATTTTGGCGTTCCCCTTCGCTTAAGTCTTTTAGGCTTGATTGCAGAGTAGGAATACCGGTTTGTTCTAAATCGGGTAAAAAAGCTTTATCTTCATCATCGTCGATCAATATCTTCCGGTATTCGGGTGCGGAAACAGGATGGATTTGCAAAGAATCCAAAATGTTCTCGCGTGCTTGCTCACGTGCTCTGCGTACAGTTTCGTTATCTGAAGTACCAATCTTACTAAGCTGTTCTTTGATCTGGCTGAGCATTCGAGGACGAAACTCCTCAACTAAGTTTGCAAAGACCTCACGTTTTTTCGGTCGTTTGCCATCAGAGTCTTCAACTGTGTTTCTCCATTCCTCTGCTGCGACATCGTCAACTTTGGTAACCGTAATTAGCATTGAGCAAGGATCGCTTTCTGGGTCATCAGTCGCTCCCACCAACCGATCCCAATAACCACTGGTACGCAACAACTCAATTGTTGATTCTGTCGGTCCAGCCCGATCAACTACAACAATGACAGCGCGCGCTTCTTCACCGACGTATCTGCTAGTGACGGTGCGATAAGTGTCATTTGCAATCCCGACGCCTGGTAAATCTACTAATGTCACACCAGCTTTGAGAACATCGGAAGGCCAGCCGACATGAATTTCCTCAATCAATGGAGACAAAAATCCAGCAGCATGGGCCTTGAGATCGTTCATGAACTCTTTTTTATCATCACCTTGGCATTTTTCGTGACTGCGATTCGTGCGACTAGGCTTAATAACTTCCTTAACTCTATCGATTCGTTTTTGATCATCCGCATCCAGAGTGGAATGCCATCTTAATTTTCCATCACAGGCAACGCGGAGTGCATCAACAAGGTAAGCAAGGGGGTTGTCACTGAACTGATTGCCGGTAACGATTTGTTTAGCCTGTTTTATAAACCCTTCGATTGGGTCATGAGTCGGCCCATCACTACTGGACGATTCGGTTGTAATGGTTGCACGCTCAAGAAGATCCTGTCTTTCATCATCATTTAATTCATGTTGAAAATCACTAGGTTCATCAACTGAGAGTTCTTTAGTTAGGGTAGTATTCTGCTTTGCTTTGGACTTTTGTTGATGAGTCAGACGACTTTCCAATGCAAATGCAACGTTCCATAAATGCTTGCGAGGTTGGTATGTCACCTTAAAAGTAGGAATCTCACTATAAAACACCTTAGTAGCCTGAGCTGTTAAAGGACCGATACCACCAGCAGGCAGAACCTGCTCCTTACCGGCTGCTAGTGCATTCAGCAGCGTGCTTTTTCCAATACCAGAGTTTCCAAGAAAACATACCGTGATCGAATCAGGCATAGCTAAAAGCTTTTTTAGTCGTTCATAATCGTTTTCAAAACCAGCAATCCGCTCTTTCGAATGGGTTTCAAAAAAAGGTTTGGCGTGTGTTTCATACCATTGCAACAACTGCTGCTCTTTCATTCGATCTCCTTCTTAAGTTTTTCTTATTATCAATGATTATTGGCCTGAACCTTCAATCACAAAATTATGGCAACTGTTTTGTTCCCATTTATCCCATTCATTCATAAAGTTATCATTCGATAACCGAGTAACTAAAACGTCACCATCGCCTTCATCCAAGCCGATGCCATATTGCAAGCAGCCTCGATCAGTTAACACAAACCTGTCATGTAATAACCGCTTTGCTTTAATAATGAACTTGACGCTAATTCCGGTCGGTAATAGCGTATGTAAGACAGCCTTGCATTCACTTTCGAATTGTCCAATTGTTCTGTTATTGCTTTCGTAAGTTGTAACGTATTTGATTTGTGATATTTTTGGTGCGTGAGGTTGTTGTCGCAAACAATTAGCAAACTCGATTAATACTTTTGTAAACCTGGCATCTGCAGGCTCAAAGTTCCGATCAATTAAAACCAAAGCCTTTGAGAGATGTATCAATGGTAATGCAGCATCAATCATTTGCCTTGCATTTCGTGCAATGGAGAGGCTCGGCGGATTTTTCCACGGTGCAACTTTCCAAATATCAGCAATTGTTGTAACGTCTGTTTGAGTTGTAGGCTTGTGATTTAGTATTGCCCTAAATTGTCTTCGAGCATGCTCATCGACAGCATTTTCAGTCCATCCTTTATTGGCATCCCAAATAGCGGATTGCCTGTCGTACAAGGCTCTTTTTTCTAGTGCGATTAGTAATTCTATAAGGGCACTTCGCTCAGACTCGTCTCTTGCGTGCTGCGAAATTAATTGTCTAGCAACTTGTGTCCATTTACGCTTCCTTGGGTATTCACTAATCAATCGGCCTTGGTCAATTCCAAAGGCTTCATAAAGAAAAGCAACGTCACTAATATTTTTAAATAAAGCGGGCGAAACAGCATATTCGTAGATCATTAGTCGAACATCCTTCCAATTTCTTCGGATAAATCTTCCAGGTCACCGAAATATTCCTTCTCGCGCTCTTCAAAGAAACCTCGTGGCCAGCGGTCAACAAACCGACCTTCGTCATTTATACGAAGATGCTTTAATACCGTGCCTTGGCTGGAGGATTCGACGTAATACACCGCCACACGGTCGGGAGATAGTTTTAGTTCATCAGCGACTTGGCCCTCATTCGATTGTCGAATGCGGCGTAGAATTCGTAGCAGCAAATGTTCACTATGGGTTTCGATCAGAAATTGCCGACTGAATCCCGCTTCATCATTGGTTTGCTGAATGAACAGATCGCCCAAAGCAACCTGCACCGCGGGATGGATATGCAGTTCCGGTTGTTCTATCGCTGCGATACCGCTTTTTTGCGCTAGTGCAGCAACGACAACCGGTATGACCTGAGAAATACCTATTCCAACGTCTTGGGGGGCAACATCCAAAAAATCTTTTTCTTGCCGTAATAACAAACGCTTTTTTTCCGGTAAGGCTTCGATTTCCTGCCGTATCATCTCGTAGTTATCCAGGAAGTCTTCACCCTGTGATAAAGCAGACATCGTCATGCTGTCCAAGTCTAGTTCTTTGTATCGCTTAACGTCCACTCGGTAACCGGTATTCAATCGAGCTTCCCAGGTCAGCCACTTATTGAGTTCATCGACCTGTGACAATGAAGCATCGTTAATCCAGTCCCAAGCGGCTAAGCCGGAAGACCATCGGGATTCGTCGGGCGATTTAGAAGGTTGATAAGTACGATCCGGTACTACGCGAATCGGGCCAAGATATTTGAGTTTTCTCAGATTGCTGCGAAGATACTCACCCGGAGAAATCAGGCAAAAATTAATTAATTCGCTGAATTCGCCAAGATCACGGGCCGCAAATACGCTCCGGATTTCGTCAAAGAGCGTCTCGTGTTTTGAATTAGCCCGCTGGGATAACTCATAGTCCACCGTCGTTCGGTCATCCCACTTGATGTCAACGTCTGATGGCTCAAGCTCTAAACCCTCGCAAAACCAGGGGTGGCGTATGTTAAAGCTCACCACATGCTGCAATCCGGTGCTGTCATCCGCTGTTACTTTGGCTGCGACAACACCATTGATACCTACTTCATAGTCAGCTTGTGTTGGCTGCTCAAGAAAGTTGCTCCATTTAATGTCCAGCTTTACCCAGGCTGACATTGCCTGACCACTCCATTCTTGGAAGGCCGGAGAATCGGGATAGTCGGAATAATCGACCAGATCAATATCCGTCAAATCAAGATCAAATCGAAGAGAAATGGGTAAATTGGCGTCATGGTTATGAACCAAATTTCGAAAACCACCCAGATCGACAGCATCACCGCCTTGAATGGTTTTGTCCGGGTCGGTATTGGCACGTTCGAGGATTTCCCTGGCAAACAATAAGGCCTGAAGAATGGTACTTTTACCGGCGCTGTTTGCACCGAACAGCAAAGTAATTGGTTTCAGTTCAACGCAAACAGATTCACCAATGCCTTTGAAATTTTGCAGTGTTATAGATTTAATACTCATTAACTATATTCCTTTTGGCGATTTCCTTTTTTTCAATCAAATCTCTTATCACAGTTCACCGTTAAAAGCTCTTTGAGTGAGTGAAGCGAAGTTCATTTCTGCTTCTTTGGCCGACGCCTGAAGTTTATTTTGTAACGACATCACCTTATTAAAAATCTTTACAAATTTCTCTCGCTGGTCTTCTGCAGGCAGTATAAATAAAACATCTTCCAAAGCGCCTTTGCTCACCATGCCTTTCATGCTGTTAGTGGAGGCATTCTGTATACGCCGCTTGGAGTAAAGGGTTACCGCATAAAGAAATTCCGGTTCAATTCCTGGTTTTGGCGTTAAGGCATTGATTTGTTGATTAAACGATACGGTGCGATCTGCAAACGCGGCATTTCCAATACAAGAAGGACTACCGGCAATGCAAGTAATTAGAGTTGAGCCTGCTGGGGCTGAACGACCAATACGGAGGCCATCTTCCGACAATCCCTCGGTCGCTTTAGTTAGATAATGTGAAGGTGTATTGATATTGTCAGATTTTATCCACTCTATGAAATTGCCGTAGTAATTTGGTACTTCGCGCGATGGCGTGCTCCCTGTCGTTACTTTTGCTATATCCCTAATTGGTTTTTCAGAAAGTTGCTTTGAATTGACGTTTGGATCTCCAAAAATTTCAAAAAATGATGAACGCAAAAATTCATCTGCGAGTCGGATGGCCTCCTGACGGTTATGACGTATGGAGTCACCTTTTTCAAGAATATTTGCAATACGATTTTGTTCAGACAATTTCGGAAAAAAGACTTTTCGTGATTTTACGTCTGAAGGCTTAATAAAAGGCTGTGCAGTACCTGATCGCTTCCAACTCGACTCGTTATTTAACTGGTACCAAATATAGCGAATATCAGAGTTCGTTGGGTCTGGAATAATAACTTGCGTGTTTGCCAAACTTGTCCATTTCCCTTTTACAAGAAAACACTTACCACATCTTGCTCCAATTGAGGATAGAATAATTGCTTGTTGATCGAATTCATATGTTTCTAGTTTGCCATTCAGACCACCAGCACCATATGCGGGATAGCCATTATCTACAAAGTCATTACCTGTCAATCCATGACGCCCACCTTGAAGGATCATCGCAAATTCCGCTAAAGATGCCTTTGGGAGATTCATGATAATAAACTCTCTAGTTGTTCAATTTCGTTCATGACCTCACTTTCTAATATCTTCATACGACCTAAGATAATTTTTGGAGATTCTAAATTCTCGATTTTATATACGGTATCTTTATAGCTATTAATAGACAAATCAAATTTAGCACCGGCAATATCTTTTGCAGATACAAAAAATGCCTTGGTTCCTTTATCGGTATCGATAGCTGGGTTTCGCGTGCTCCATCGATTCAAAACGTCAGGTAAATCACCTGCGAAATCTGATTCATATAGCTGGGCACGCTTGTCATCAAGTGAGAATCCATCATCTTGTAAATCATAAAAAAACACATCGTCGGTACGCCCCCCTTTAGTGAAAACTAAAATAGCGGTGGACACACCAGCATAAGGTTTGAATACTCCAGATGGCAGAGATATAACACCTTCAAGCTGATTTTCCTCGACCAAATATTGGCGCAAGGCTTGATGCGCCTTACTTGATCCAAATAACACCCCATCCGGCACAACAACAGCACAACGTCCACCGTTACGAAGCATGCGCAAAATCAACGCAATAAATAGCAGTTCGGTTTTTTTAGTTTTGACCTTGCGTAATAAGGTGGGATGCACATCTTCTTCATCCAAACTGCCTTTGAACGGCGGATTGGCTAGGATGACATCAAAGCCATTAGTGGCCTTAGCTGGAAATTTATCGGTGAAATTGCTGCTAAGAGTATCCTGGTAATGAATATCAGGGGAGTCTACGCCGTGCAAGAGCAGGTTCATTGCGGCAATACGCAGCATGGTGGCATCGAAATCAAAGCCATGAAACATGCCAGTGCGAATAAATTGCCAATGGCTTTCCAGCAAATCTCCTGTATAGGTTTTTTCGATTTTGCCATTGACCGGATGCTCGATTACACCCTCAGGCGAGGTATGTTTACGCAACAGATATTCCATCGCTCCCACCAAGAAACCACCCGTACCGCATGCGGGATCGGCAATCGTTTCCGTTGGTTTTGGATCGAGCAGTTCGGCCATTAGCCGGATGATATGGCGTGGCGTGCGGAATTGGCCATTGATGCCGGCAGTGGTGAGCTTTGATAGCAAATACTCGTACAGGTCGCCCTTGGTATCGCCTTCGGTCAACGGTAATTCATCAATCATATTGATTGCCGATACCAGCAAAGTCGGCTTTTGAATCATCAATTGCGCGTCTTTGAAATACTCTCTAAAAGTCGTTGGTTGCGCACCGTCGGCGGTATCCAGCTCGGCAATGGACTTGAAGTGCGGAAAGACTTGATCGCGCAACAGAGGCAGCATTTGTTCTGCACCAATCTGTTTGAAATTGGACCAACGCAATTCCTGTTGCTCGTCATTAAAAATACGATGAAAGGGTTTGCCGGTTCGGCTAGCTTTTTTTTCGTTACGCGTTTCAACGATGTCCAGCAAACGGGTGAACATCAAAAAGGTGATTTGTTCAATCACCGTCAATGGGTTGGTGATCCCGCCGGTGTGAAATTCCAACCAAAGTTTGTCGATGCGGCTTTTTAATTCGCCAGTAATCATTATTGTGCTCTCTCCTGGGTGAGGCTAGGTTTGAATGTATTGATGATGGTAATCAGCTCTTCGCTGTCGGCTTCGTTATTGAATACGCCGTCTATGCCGTCGGCATCTACCAAGGTAAAAGGGTCTTCATAAAGTCGCTCGATTTCAATAGCGCCGTATTTGGCAATATGGTTTTGCAACAGGCTTAAAAACTGGGTTTGTTTTGCAGTTAAACGCGGGTGTTTCTGGACGAACCATTCAAAGCGTTCTCTAACGGCGTCTGGCTCCATACCGACAATCGACCGAATGATGTGATCCATTGGCAATGCTTCGCCATAAAAGCCTTTCAGCACATCCAGACGAACATCCGGATGTTGGATGAGCACCAGAGACGTTAAATTTTCCAACTCAATGCTCGAGACCGATTCGCCACGGCGGATTTTCTTTAGTGTCGGGTCGGTGCCAAACAACTCGCGAAGTGCCTGTTCGACTTGTTGCTGATAGACTTTCATATCCACTGAGCGGATAGTCGAAGAACGTTGTCCGCTTTCTATTTGAGCGGTATCTTCGGTAATGTCGATTATTTTGGTGGTACTGGTGCCGCCACCACCACCCGATGCTTGGTGATGAATAATGTCACGCAGTTGCCTTCGAATGTCTTCAAGTGCTGGAACAGTGACTTGATTCCAAAATTCTGTTGCTCGCACTTGTTTGATGAGTTCGGCTTTCTCGCGGACTTGATTTAAGTGCATCTGTAGGCCATTCACTCGATCCATGAGGGTGATTTTCAGATCATCGAAGCGGCTGGAATTACGTAACAGTTCTATCTGCATCCGAGCGATCAGTAGATCCAGTTCGTAGGCATCGGTTGCCCCACGCACGCTTACCCATTGCATCAAAGGGGCAATTTCAGTTTTAAGACCTGCAACCGTAGCCGGTGCCCATTGGTGAAGTGTTTCCGGTTGGGAAAGATTATGCTTAGTCCGCCATTTTTCCCGTACAGCGATGCTTTCATCTGGCAGTTGATTGATATCTTTGGCAATCAAGGCTTCGGCGATTTCAAAAAATGCTGGTTCTGCAGCTTGCAATGCCACGTCGGCTAAAGCGATTCGCGTTTCAAAGAGCTGTTGCAATAAGGGTTTACTGACCGCAGGTTCAACTGGTTTGTAGTGGAACTCAAAGTAGTCAAAGTTGCCCCAGTGATCGAAAATCCTGAATCCGGTTTTATCCTTACCCAAGCCAAAGAGATTGGGGCATAACCGAGTCCCGCGCCCAATCATCTGCCAAAATTTCACTTTGGAGAAAACAGGTTTGGCAAAGACCAGATTTACCACTTCTGGAACATCGATACCGGTGTCTAACATGTCTACTGATATGGCAATGGTTAGCTCGTTATCGATTTGTTTGAAGTCATCGATGAGTTGTTCCGCGCGAGGATCGTAGTTATCGATGACCTGACAAACTTTGCCCCCGTATTGTGGATACATTTCGTCAAATACGTTTCTCAACAACAGTGCGTGTTCATGATTGCGAGCAAAAATAATGGTTTTGCCGACTTGCTGACCGCTGGCATCGCGAATGCCATTTTCCATAAGGTTGCGGATGATATGGCGATTGGTGTCTTTGTTGTAGACGTTTTTGTCGATGTCTCTGACTTCAAAATTCAGCGTTTGCGCGTCTTCTCCCAAGTCCTCTAGCTCTTGACGTTGCTCTTCAGTAAGTTGTTGATATTTGATGCCGCGACGCAGAAAATCAGTGGTGTAGGTCTGCACTTCAAAAGGTACCAAATAATGTTCTTCGACAGCTCGCTCGAATGAATAGTAAGCTGTTGGAGCTTGGTTTTCACATTCGAATAATTGAAACGTATTGCGGGTGACAAATTCGACAGGAGTTGCGGTAAGTCCAACTTGTAAACAATCAAAATAGCGAAAAATATCGCCATAAACGTTGTAAATCGAGCGGTGAGATTCATCTGCTATAACCAAATCGAAAAAGCCTACGTCAAACGTTTGAAAGACTTTTGCCATGGCTGGATAGGTGGCGAGATAAATTCGCTTCTGTCTATCTTTGGCGGTGCTGGCTCCTACGGTAACTAAAGGTTCATTCAAATAATCGTTGAACGCGTCCTTGGCCTGTTTGCGAAGTTCGCGGCGGTCGCAGAGAAACAGTACGCGTTTTACCCAGCCTGCACGAATTAAGAGCTCGGTGAGAGCAATGGCTACTCGGGTTTTTCCTGTACCGGTTGCTTGAACGATTAATCCTTTGCGATATTGGTTGGTGAAGCGTTCGGTAACACGCTTGATGGTTTCAATCTGGTAAAGGCGGCCAGCAATCTCAGCTTTTGGTGATAGGCTATTCAATGCTTGCTTGGCACGACGTTGATAGACCAAATATTGCAAACTGTCCTTTGAGTAAAAACCAAAAATTTTGCGCGGAGGATAGCCCAGCTGATCGTCCCAAATCCAAATATCAAACCCGTTGGTGTAAAAAATTACTGGTCGTTGGCCATGATCTTTCTCCAAACCATCGGCGTATATTCGTGCTTGGGTGCGGCCTTTCTCGGCATTTTCAGACGCCTTTTTTGCCTCGATGATTGCTAGTGGTTTGCCGTTGTCATCCCATAATACGTAATCGATTCGGCCTTTTTCTGAGTTTGTAGGTTGATGGTTGACTTCAATTTCTTGGCCAACTTGCTCTGTATTGGTACCGTTGTTCCCAACATGCCAGCCAGCATCTGCAATTTGCCGATCAATCAGTCTTTTCCTGGTAGTGGCTTCATCAAATTTGAATACGTCGGCAACTTGCTGACCTTTGGCGGTTGATTCTGCTATGTCTGCTAGCTTTTGTTCCGCGTTTTGCGCCTGCATTCTGGATTGTTCCAGTTCAGCGAATAACGCTTGCAACTGTGCTTCTTGAGCTGCCAATTTTTCCAGAATAGCTTTCTTTTGCTCCTTGAGTTTTGCTTTGCTGTCTGAGTCTTGATTTTCGGCTTTTGGCTCCTGATATTGCCCACATAGCGAGGCTTCGCCTCCGGCAAAAGCGACAAAAAACCAGCGAGCCAGATCGTATGCTTCTTTAATTAACCAAAGAGCTGTTTGCTTGGAAACCGTATCTCCATGAGCTGCTTTATTGCCTGCATCCCTTATAGCGTGGAATTTTAAATAAATTGGCCTGGGTGCTAAATCACGAAAAACATCGTTGTTTAGCAGGTCATTTAGAGTAGGTTGAATAGGTTTGGGTAAACCATGCATTTGATAGAGCGCACCAACCATCCTTTCCACGAACAAACGCAGCTTGACCAAAGCACTTTGCGGATCGCTATGTGCGTAAGTTTCGCTAAAGCCGCCAAGAGCGGCTAAGTCTGGCCAACTCTTTTGCAGGAATTCGAAGTTAATGGATTTCATGTTGGATTTTTGTTTCCTAAAAATAAGGGCATTCCTTGCTCACGCTTTATTTTACGCCTGCTTTCAGGGTATCTATACACTTAGCAACGTCATTTCGTAAGCTAGGCAAAGCTGCTCATCCTCATCTGGTGGTGTTCCTCACTGAAAAGCTATTCATTAAATGCAATAACGATGCCAAAAATATAAGATCATCTCGGGAGTGGATTCTAAAGGATTGTTAGAGTTTCTGAATAGTCAGAAAAACAATAGATATAAAATATTTTTTATCTAAAAGTAAATATTTTTATACTAACCAATATGCAAGCAGCCAAAAATTATCCATCTCACTGTTTTTTAAGTAAAAATAACATGGCACGAGAGGTGCATGTAAGAATGCATTATCGACTAGTAAATAACTGAAGTTTCCCAGTTTTTTCGGGCGCCAAATATTAGAGAATGCTAAATTACCGAAAATATTAGAATTATCTAATTAAGAACGGAAATTGCCTAACTATTCCTTGAAAAACAATGAGTTAATAGAGG
>NZ_JALOBS010000024.1 GCF_023228165.1 Methylomonas sp.
AAGTGATTGTGCCATCGCAAAAGAAGATTGGGTAAAATCGCGAAATCTGAAAATGGCGCTTCCGCGCAGCGACCTTGCGGATGCGTTTATTCAAATATTGGCGAGTGGCGCTTTTGCCACCATTTGATTTTGCGCATTATATTCGCTGATTGTTCGCATTGATTTGCGGTGGATTTCACGCGAAATAATATCGATAGAAACAAAGAAAAGTAATCAATTATTGTATTATTTTTTTAGGGAATATCATTCTCTATTTATCTATTATTTGAATTGGTCGACGCTATTTCTCGCGAAATAAAAAACAAACAACTGCGAACAATCCGCGAATAATTTGCGAACAATCTGCGAACGATGCGCGATTGTTGATTTTGGAGGTCGGGGTGAAGCGTGAAAATCTGCTTATAGCCAGGAAAAGATTGCCGAATTGGCAATCATCGTTTCAAAGATGGATATTTCATCAGAATTTGCTATCATATCCTCGAACGAGAAAGAATTCGCGCGAAGCGCTCGAGCCTCCGGCGAGTTCTTTTCTATTTGCGAATTATTGTCGATAGTTTTAAAAGTGCAGCTCCCCCAGAGGGGTCGAGCCGAAGGCGAGCTACAACTGTTATTTTCATCCAGTTGAATAGCCACGATTATTTCTCTACTTTGTGTAGAGTCTACAATATCGCGCGGAGCATGTATTCTCCGCGCATTGTAAGGAAGTTTATGTATGCAACGATGAGATGAACGCGGACTGCGTGGCATATCTCGTTGCGCTGGTTGCTTTTTTATTGCTCCCGCTTCGCGGTCGAGGCTTTGCCGAGCTATTTCTTACTTTTGCGAAACGGATTTCAAAAAAATAAGAGCGCAAAACGCGATACTCATTCGCCAATTGCCGCGCATAGTCGCCACTCACCCGCATGAATTTGCCATATTTCTCTTGAAAACTATTTCAAACTCCGATAAGCGAAATCATGTAGTTAAATCTTAATCTTTATTTGAATTGTTTTTTCTTAGAAATGGAACAAATCGAAGCGGGCGAGTGGCGATAAATGCGGCAAGTGCGCGATTGTTCCAAAAAAATAACAAATGAAAATGCAGAATTTCTTAATTAGGAGGTTGAATGGGGGGATGTGAGTTCGCGCGAAGCGCTCGAGCCTCCGGCGAGTTCCCCTTCGAGAAGACCGCCATCGCGACAGTTTTCATATGCGCAATTGCCCATGTCGAACCATTGGCGAACTACTTCTGGCGGAATTTGCCCGCGCTGAAGTAATTCAAGCGTTTGCTCTCGGCATAAATCGACGGAAACGACTGCTTCATTTGCCATATCGGGCAATAATTTGCCATCTGCAATGCCGCTGATAATTCTCTTATCGCGGAATAATATTTTTACTTTGTCGCGTGCGACTTCAATGCTCAAAATCTGGAGTTTATGCTCCGGATTTTTTCCGAGAATGCGCGTCAATGCGCTGCCGAGCGCTACAAAAGGAAAACAATCTGCGTCGAACACACTTTGAAGCGTTTCTGGAGATGATTGCTGCCGCTGATTTATTGGCGCGCCATTCACAGTGATGCCCATGTTCGATTATATATTTGTTGCTAAATCCGCAGATTTAAAATCGCGATGAAAAAAATACGCGCGAGGAATAATATATAATGTCACGAAGCGAACGCGAACTAACTGTTGCAACATGCCCGCATTGTCAGGGCATTGGTCTTAAATACTCATCAATGCCGGTTAACCCGTATATTCTTTTGCAGGGAATACTCATCTATTTGAATGTTTTTATCATTCATGATTATGTCCAGACTGCATTTGGAAGTCGGCTTATCTCTGTGTTAATCATTATCATAATAACACTTATTCTTGTTTACTTTATTAATTCGCAATTCGCCGAAGACCACTCCGCGGAAATTGCGCCGAAGTTGCAATGAGGCGCATGCGAATCAAAGATTGAGATTCTTTTTTTGATGAATTTCACAGCTCCCGCGCAGCGGTCGGGGCTTCGCCGAGCTCGCCAAAGGCTCGACCGCTTCGCGGGAGCTCCCCCAGAGGGGTCGAGCCTTCGGCGAGCTTATTTTCGCGCAAATTGGCTGCGAATATGCTGGAGTTCTTGGCGATATTCGTCTTCCGTTAATCCTTCTTCGCCGCAATATTTTTTCATTCGCGTTGGGCTGATTGACGGCGGAACATGATGAATGGCACCGCCATCGAATTTCTGGCGCATAATCGCGATGTGATTACGCAAATCCCACATATTGAGCAAATCGCGGCAATTTGCTTCCCCATATGCTTCAGCGCAACTCCATTCGCAAAAATAGCCGAGCGTATTCCATTGTTCACCGCTCAAAGTAGATTTCAACACAACGGGAATGAATTTTGGATAACTTTTAATTTCGTCAGAGCAATACCAACAAAGGAGATTCGTGTGCTGAACCCATTGATCTACCGAATAGAAAACTTTGCGCAATTCATCGAATTTCTGCGGCTGCTGCTTTTGTTGCGCCGCGCGAAAATCGGAAATTCCCCATGCGCTGGAGGCGATACTTTCATCTTGAATCGTCGTCTCCAAGTCTTTTAGCTTAATATCCTGAAATATTGCGATGCGGCTAATCTTCTTCATTTTATTTCTTGATGTTGTTTTATATACAAAAGAGAAATGGAAGATGATTTTATTGCCTATGAGCACGGCGAATTTTGCACGCCCTCGACATGGCGCGCGCCGTCTAAAACGCAGTTTACCGCGGAAATGGCGTTGGATTCAGCAAATCGGCAACATGGTCAGCCAAATGAAGAATACGCGGAGCGTTATCCGCCGACTTATCCGCCACGATATCCATCATCTTCGGGATATTATGCAGCGCCTATTCAGCAAAGCGGTGATGGTGGTGTTGTGGAAGGATTTTCTTCCGGCAGTGAAATAAAACGCACTCCATTTGGCATTGATGAGCGAATCATAATCTTTATCTTACTTATCATTATAGTTATTCTTTGTTATGCTAATCTGACAGTTATGCGGCAAATCATGACGATTATTGCATTGCGCGAAAAATAATTACGCAAAGCCGCGGATTCGTCAACTTTTTTTAGAATATTTTTTCGATAAAGATATATAACGCAAACATAAAATGTCTCTTCGCGCAATTACATTCGGGCAAATGATTGTGATGATAATCATGATTATGATTATCTGCAGCATTGTCGGCATGACGCTCGGCGGAACAGCTGCGAAAATCGTGTCATCATTCGCGCCATTGGTGATTATCTATTGGCTCTTCGGATTATTGATGCCAGGATTATTCGTCGGCTATCTCTGAAAAGGGTTGCAACTTGTAGCAAAAAGGTTGATATTTCTTGAAAAGAATTGACACTAAAATCTATCCACATGGCTTTTCCTTCTCCATCTAAATGTAGATGGGTATATTTTTTTATAGACAGATGAGCCAGCATGCAAGTTCTGCAGGATATAATCAAGAAACAGTCCGTCAAAACATTCGGCAAGACACGAAAGACTCTTCCCCCGCAAAATGTAGAAAGTCAGAAGACGTGGTTTAATATTTCAGAGACGAATTTTGCCACGAGGCGGAAAAATCGTATTAAAGTCAGCTCCCAGTTTGATGCGAAAAAAGGCGAACTGATCCGCTGTAAGCAAGTAAGTTTGGCACTGAACGATGAACAACGGGAAATAATGTTACGATGGATGTATGCTTATGTTCAGATGTACAACGCCACAATCGATTTTATTAATACAACGCGTCCTAAAACCATTTCATGGACTCATATTCGAACAAATAGTCTAAAAACTATAAAAGAAGAAATCCGGCTAAAGTCTCAACATCCGCGTTTCGCGAAAAACACGAAGATAGTTGCACACTCTCTTGACGGGGCAATAAAACTGGCATGTGCCAATTATAAATCTGGATTGTCCAATATTCGCGCAAAGAATATTTCTCATTTTAGGATCAGAAAGTGGCGTGTAAGCAAAAAACACTTATTGATCGATATTGAACAATCTTATTTTAGGAATAACACGTTGTGTGAGAAGATATTCGGCAAGATACAACTCACGCACAATAATCTGCCATTTGAGACCAGCCGAATAACATCGGAATGCAAGGTTCTATTCAACAGGGTCTACAATAATTTTATGCTTCTTGTCCCCGAATCAATCGCGGCAGAAGAAACGAAGGCTGATTACAACATTATTGCACTCGATCCAGGATTGCGGACTTTTATGACCGGTGTATCGGAAAAGGGCTCTGTAGCGATTTGTGGCAAAAAACTGGCGTACGATAAAATTGGCAAACAACTCAAGAGGATCGATAATGCCAAAAAAGTCTGCAAATCAAAAAAGAAACAACAGAAAATAGAATGTAGATGCCATAGAAAGATTGAAGGAATGATTACCGAGCTGCATTGGAAGACTGCTAAATATCTTACTGAAAACTATGAAACGATTCTGATTGGCGATTTAAGTGCCAAAGGGATTTCAAGTAATGGCATTCAGGGAGGTATTTCCGATAAGTCTAAACGCATTGCTTATGCTCTTTCATTCTTCAAATTTCGTGAAAGATTGGCGTTCAAATGTCATCAATATAGCAGGAATTTCACTGTTGTTGACGAACATTTTACTTCAAAATTGTGCAGCCACTGTGGCGAATGCAAAAGTAATCTCGGGAAAGATGAGGTTTACAATTGCGCCAACTGCCATTCGAGTATCGGCAGGGATGTTAATGGTGCTCGCAATATATTACTTCGATGTATGGCATAAAAAATAACGCTATACGTTCGGCTTGTTACAAGTCGTCAAAAACTTGCTTATTCACGGGAGTTTGCTGATTAGCCTCATTAAGAGGCTGAAAGGTAAATAAACGGATAAGCCTCGGATAGTTATTCTTTTCAAGAAATATCAAGTTTGATGTAACGGTCTCAACGGACAAAACAATTGAAAATAGTATCTGCGGAAAAGAGCGCCCGGATTTTCTATTTGATGCGCAAACACATTTCGTTATTATTGAATGCGATGAAGGGCAACATCGCGATCGTCCGTGTGTTTGCGAGCAATCCAGAATGGTTAATATTGCAAATTCTCTTGGAATGCCGACGATATTTATTCGTTTTAATCCGGACACCTATAGATTTGCCGCGATTTGCGCGGCATCAAAAAAAGCAACACCAAAACAGCGCCATGAGCAATTACTCCGTCTTTTACTCGAAGAAATAGTTAGAGACCCCCACGCAATTCAACCAATAGAAGTTATTTATCTTTATTATGACGGCTGCGATATAAACGGCATTCATCGGGATGTAATCCAAAAAAGAGAATTCACCAGCAAAGAAGAAACTCCATCTCTAACACAAATTAGCGATATCGCATCAATCGCGATGACTTCCACACATCCGGCACAAAGTTCTGTCGAAACATGCCAAGCAGCAGCCGCCGAACCATTGCCGCAAGAGGGTAATAGTGAATGTGTCGAATCTGAAGAAGAGGATTTCGATGAACAATCAGATTTGTCGTCAGATGACAGTGAATGCGAATCACCAATTTGTAACGAAGCGCCACAAGCGTGAAAAAAGAAATTTCTTTTTTCTGCGATTGACTAATCAGCATTTTCTTTACCCCTAATAACAAGAAATATGCGCGTATCGATAGGCAGTGGCTCGCTACTTTGACCGTAAACGCCGCATGATCCATCGACAGTTTAATTTTCTCATGTATAGGAAACACTTTTCCATTTATGCAAATAAAATGACACAAAAAAGACTTCTCTTTTGAATGATTTATATCTTGCTGTCGCAGGGTTTTATTTCCTTTATGATGAGAAACACGCGAACACCGGGCGGAAATTGACCAACTGCTCTGATTGTCGTAATAGCGCCGTCTAACATTTTAAGTTTCTCGTGTATCGGAAACACTTTTTCGGTCGCGCAAATAAAGTGTTCCGTGAAATACTTAACTGAAGTTCCATGGTCGGAAATATCGATTGCGAATCCGACACGAAAAATTGCTTCTGAATTTGCATTCGGCGCATTTTCGCGCAAGACGCGCAATTCGATTAATTCCGCTCCATATCTCCTATAAGATTGTCCACTGCGCTTCAACAATTCTTCATCGCCTGATTCAGATTCTTCTAATAATTGGAATGGGTGACCCGAGCCGGAGTAATATTGAAAGCGGTGTTCTTTTTTAGGAATTAATTCAAGTTCCGCACACTGTTCAAAAAGATTATATTGATGGATTTCGCCATCAATGATTTTAGGTGGTTCCTCAGGCAACTTGGCGCCACTAAAGAGATAAACCAAATCATTGCTAAACATTCTGAATGCTCTAATACTTCTTGGATAACGAAATTCAAAATATTTTGCTATTTAACACAAATATAAAAATGATTTTCGCATTCATAATAGTCATTATTATGGTGATTGCAGCTTATCTTGATAAATACTGTGCCGGCAACAGGGCACCGCGCGCAATGGCGCGAAATGGCGCAAGCCGCAGCAAAACGCCATATATGACTTTCCCAAAAGAAGAATGGGAAGACATTCAGCGCCAATTAGACGACCGCGGATGGTGCGCAACAACGCGCGTTGAACAAGAACTGACGAAGTGGCGAGATGTCACCATCGGCACGGAAGTTAACAGTGATGTAGGCAAAATCCGTATCATTAGCAAACAGTTTCTCAATGATGCGCTTCGCGATCATCCATTCCGCGCGGAAAATGAAAAAAATCCGCAATGGATCGAATGGACCAGCGGCAAACCCGGCGTTTTCATTCGTTTTGAATGGGCATAAAATCGCCGGGAATGTCGCACATTGTTTGGATAAAATAATTCACCGTCTTTTTTTTGATTAAAGCCGATACTCAGGAATCAAAATAGATTCGGCGGAACTCGCGCAAAGCGCTCGAGCCGAAGGCGAGCTCCAATCGCCTCACGGAGATTCGAAAATGGAAATATTCCTCGAAACGAAGCGCGATTATGCGCAGACAGCCGCAAGAATCCATGGCGAACTCATTTTCGCGCACGCAGCGCTCGGAAATTGGCTAATTGCGGCAAATAACCGCGGCGAATCAATCCACATTTGCCAAGTGGATTATACTCCGCACAATGCAAATATTGCTGTTCTATTTTTGAATGGCGCGCGATGCGAAATATCCGCATGGGATGCGATTTCGATTACTGATGAAGATGTTCTCCGGCGTTCAATATGTCTCGGGAGCGCGCTATTTCGCATATTCGCGCAAGACAAAACTTATACAGAAGTGTTTGAATTACGCGGCATTGGCGAATCGGCGAATAAGCGCGCATTTGTGTTGGACGTGCGCGATGTGTTCGCCGGCGCGATTAAAAAAATAGAAATCGAATATTAATTGAATCATTTCTTTATTTTTTGGAACGACTGATTGCCGCCGCATATGCCGCATCGAATTTATCGCGCAAACGCGCAGAAACAGTAATTTGCGCGGCGGAATTCGCCGAATTTGGTTCCAGTTTCTCAATAATTTCTGATGCAATATCGTTCATCGAAAATTCAATGCCGAGATAATCGAAGATAAAGATAATCATCTCGAAATCTCGAAGAAGCATGCATCGCGATATTTCACACTCCGGTGCTAAAAATTGCATATTTCTGCCGATAAATTCCAATGCCGCAAGAAAATACGGGCTATCGCGCTTAATGTAATTAGACTTCATTTGGTTGATAATATCCTGCGAAATGAATTTTTCTATTGTGCCTATAATCGGATGAGCGCGCGATAAAGGAATAAAATTAAATCCACTATCTTCCAAAACTAACATCGCGTCCTGCAATGTGAAACAAGAAAATTCCGGTGTCGAATCGGGAGTATCACTATCAATGTCGATATCTGATTGTGCTGGCAATAAATTAAATACCGGATATAAGTCGAACGTATGGGGATTATCGAAATGTAATGGAAGCCAAATTCGCATGATTTCGCGAAACTCGTCGCGCCTAATATGTGCGCATAATTCAATCCGTTCAATAAAGCAATAAGCTGGTTCGCTAAGCGAACAAACATTATACATAATTTCTAACCAGAATATTACTCTTTCTTTTGTTAATTCTTGGCGACATTCAGAAATATTTGTTGATGTCGATAAAGCGCCAATTAATTTTTCAACGAATCCATGCGCGCGTAATCCTTCTAAATAAACACCTCTAAGCATCTCCCAGGGTTCGAAGCATCCGTACAGTGGACGGGGCTCTGCCGAGTGTCTGCGCGAATCACGGGCGTTGGGTGTAAACTCTCGAAAGGTGCAGTAATCAAGATTATTAATACAATGCGCGATTAGCCTGTAAAGAATACTTTTCGTTTTATTCTCTGCGTAGAAATTGCATTGATTGTCAATCCATTTCGCGATTTGTATTTGTATGGCTGATAATTTTCCCTCGGCGACATATGTTTCGAGAAGAAATTCATAGACTTTTTTGACGCGTTTCTGGATTTCATGTTGGAGAATTAAATTACCGCCCGAAATTTCTGCGATAATTGGCGATAAACATAATCGCATATTTCGATGCGCGTGATATATGAGCATTCCGATTAGAGTAGTTTTTTTGCCAGTAGCGTAATGAAATAACTCATCGCAAGGGCGAATATAATCGAATAATTTATGAATCGCGGCGACATTTTCTGCGGCAAGAATATATTCTTCAAGTTCGCGAGATGAAAGCAATGGCACCAATAAACGCACTGCGTTATTCCAATATTTGCAAACAATTGACGCCGCGCGCAAATCGCGAAGGCGCAAGTTGCCAAAAATATAGCAAAGGGACGAATAATTTACTGCTAACCCATCGGATTCCGCCATATATCTTCGATTGTATTCTTGTTGAATATATGCACTATTTGAATTCGAAATCGCATTAATCAAAAATAAATATAACTTACAATACGCTTTCGTAGATGTTATTCTTTTTGAATTAATTCATTGCAAAAATAATAATGGCAGTAAGTCCGCCGTCACCGAATGACTTGCTCATGGTTGCTGCGCGCGAAGGAAACATCACACTTTGCTACAACCTCATCGGGAATAAGGGTCTCGATTTTAATAAATTATATTGCATAGGATTTAAAACGCGCAATTTAGATATTTGTAAACTCGCGATTGTGTATGGCGCGAATGATTTTGCCGGCATTGTTGCGAAGCATCGTTCTTCGTTAATCGCCACGAAAAAAAGCGGATACTGTGATAGATTAACTTTTGCGCAGATTTGGCAAAGTTATGACGCACGACAAGCTCGGCAAAGCCTCGACACCTCCGGTGGAGCTCGCAGTATTCCAATCACGGCAAAATTAGAGAAATTCCGAGATGAATGAGACTTTAATTTTTTGAATGTGAAGTTCGAAAAGATAATAACAAATGACAACCAAGAACCAATCTCTACCGATTGAAATCCGCCAACAAATTGCATCCTATCGCAGGACATTTTTCCATAAAAATGAATCGTATTTCGCTCCCATAGGCGGCTTAATTTCTGTGCGAGAGAGTAAACCAAATAATCTCAATACACGCGCCAATGGTATACGCCACATTCATTGCGTTTGCACTGGATTCATCGACAATTCATAAAGTGTAGATTCAGGGATGGAAGTAGGCGCGATTCAAGATTAAAAAAATGCTACCTTTCTTTTTTGTATCTGTGATTCACCGTGCACAATCATATATAGAATAAACAATTGCGCGCAAATGCCGCGCAAGGCAATCATAGCGCGCGATATAGCAGCATTGAAATTAATATTTGATAATCTATTACAACATCATCATATCGCAGAGATAATCAGATGCGCAAGAGTTTGTCGCGTTTGGCAAAATGCAGTCGATTCGTATTTTACTACAAAGAAAAGTGCGGAAATATTGGAACGCATCGGGCAAACAATAATTTTAACAGAAGATGATGGAACCGCGTTCTCTTTAGATTTGCTAACTGCGGCTCCTCAAAAGAACGAGCACCTCTCGCTTCCGACTGCGCCGAATGTCGTACGCGCGATTTTCAATAGCGATGACACAGCAATGTTATTCGGCGAAGTTGCATGTGATGCGATTTGCAGCTTTTTCGGGCGAAAATTTGTTGTTGATGCGATTTTGCGAGGACTTTTCGCATCCGGCGATATACCGGCGATTTACAATAATATATTCAGTCTTAAAGCAGTGGTATCCTCCTCCGCATCGTGTGAAATCGCACATATTCCCATATATTGGATATGTACTTGCCTGAATTTTCTTTGGTGGAACAAAAAATTGCACCAGTCTCATCACGAAACACGCCAAGAAGTCGTCATTCGCGCGTTTGCGGATGCTGTGATTCGCGCGGGCGTTGTGCGAGTAATTCTGCCGATTCTCGCAGCGTTCCAGGATTCGCGTAAGTGGATTAGCAATGCATTCGGCAGTTGGATTGCTGATTTCGATGCGCGAGATATATTTGTCGAAATTCTTCTCAATGATTGCCGCAGTGCGAATGTCGAAGAGTGTGTACATGATAATGCCGCGCTTGTCGGCGGCGAAAGTGCGGCGCGAATGGAAATGATTCGCCGGGTTTGTTGCGGGATTTCGCGTAAAAGTGCGAATCGCGTGCCAAAGCGCACATTGCGGCTAATCACGGCTATTATACAACTTACTTAGTAGCGCGGGGTGCATCTTTTTTTGAATTTTAATACTATACTTAATAATACTCCCCAATCTATGGAAAACGAAACGCAGCGCTTAGGGAATGGCGAAAATTTAGCAAAGGAAAAAGCGCGCCTCATAGCGCGTGCATGCGCGCAGAATATTATTAAAAGAGAGAAATTAGAAATGCCAGTCAATACAACACCAGAGCAATTCCTTTTCGATACGAACCAATCACTCGCAATGGAAATGATGAAATGCACAATGGACTCTGCTCTAAGCATGCAACATCCGCATGAACTGCGAGCAGGGACTGCAGCTGCATTGCATGTCTCCACTGCGGAATTAGATGAACTTGTGCAACGTCGCGCAACAGAAATGCTGAACAGTGCCGGTATTTTTGTTCCGCCTGGTAAATGCGCGGCAGAAATGTTAACACTGGAAATGGCGGCGAGTTTGGGCGATGAGCTTGGAGATATTGCGCGCAAATCTGCCAAAAAATAAAACATTCAACGTCTCGCCAGTGCGCGATGCATCATAATCTTACATATAAAAGAACCAACTAATGGCATTCTTCTCCGGGAAAAGAAATTCACAATTCTGCGGCTCAATGAAGCGCATCTTTTTTTGCGCATCTATCCATACATTAATTGCGTGACAGCCGACTTTCTTTTCGAAAACACCATGGATAACACCCACAGATATTCCGCTCGCCGTATTCGCGCGTTCAGCCCACCAAGTTCGCGCGTCAACAGCGAATTTCAGGGCAAAATCGTCACAATCGAAGACTTCTGGGCGATATACAAGATTATCATAACTCGGCTTCATTTGCGCGAGAAAAGTCGCCATTTCTTGTTGAGATGGGGATTCGTATTGCGCATCAGCGAGAGTGATATGCATTTCATGAGTGAAAAGCGGCGATTCGTGAATGACTCGCCGAATTTCATCTGCGGAAATTATCGCCGACCGCGAATCGCCTGCGGTTGTGTGAGTTTTCATAGCGGCAAAATCACGCGAATGCGCGGCAGATAATCCTCGCTGAATCTTGGCGAGTGCTGCATCATGATGTGTGCTCAGCGTAGTTGCGAAATCACCGGCGAATTTCTCAGAAAATTGGTGATTCATTTTTTTAGAAATATGGCGGAATATCGAATTATATATTTATGACCGACAAAAAAGATGCCAAGGAAGGTATCTTTTTCGAATATCCGCAAAATTGACTTATCGCGCGTATTGAAGCCGATTATCTTTATTAAATTGAAATTACATTTGAGCTAAGGATATAATGACAGATTCGCGTTGCTGTGCATCATGTGGCAAAATTTTCAAATATCGCAGTCAATTACGGAAACACTCTCAGCGCAAAACACCATGCGCGCCAATTGCGCAAGATAATAAAATAGAAGTTGCGCTGTCATTAACTAATTTAGATGACTTTCTTATTCAAGAAATTTACACGCAAGGTTGTGCATTCAGCGATATGCGCCATCTACGTGAAACCTGTTCTCGGTTCGCGGCATTATTTCCTATTCCACGGGAAAGGCGCATTGCAAACAATCTACTATCGAACGCGGCAAAAAATAATCACCTGAAATTGTGCATCACTGCCAAGGAGCTCGGCGCAGATGATTTTGATATCATGTTCGACTCTGCAGCGCGAAATGGGCATGTGGAGCTCTGCATCCTCGCGAAAGAATGGGGTGCGTTCAAGTTTGACTGGATGATGAACGCAGCCGCCGAGGGCGGGCACGAGGAGTTGTGTGTTCTCGCAAAAGAATGGGGTTCGTGTGATTTTGACGGAATGCTTTACTCTGCAGCAAAAGGCGGGCACGAGGAGCTGTGTGTTCTCGCGAAGGAATGGGGTGCGTATGATTTTGACGGAATGCTTGAATCTACAGCACTCGGCGGACATGAAGATTTATGCATTCTCGCGAAGGAATGGGGTGCGAAAGATTTCGGCAGAATGCTTGACTCTGCAGCAACAGGTGGGCAAGAGAAACTCTGCGTTCTCGCAAATGAATGGGGCTCAACTCAATTTGACAGAATGTTTCGTGCAGCAAAGGGTGGGCATAAAGATTTGTGCATTCTCGCAAAGGAATGGGGCGCCACAGCGTTCAATTGGATGCTCGAATACGCGGCACTCGGTGGGCATAAAGATTTATGCATTCTCGCGAAGGAATGGGGTGCAACCGATTTTAATGGAATGCTTGGCAAAGCAGCGCAACGCGGATATAAAGCTTTATGTGTTCTCGCGAAGGAATGGGGCGCGACTAATTTTAGTGATATGCTTTGCGGTGCTGCAGAAGGCGAGCAAATCGAACTTTGTATTCTTGCAAAGGAATGGGGCAACGCGCATGAGGAATTAAGCAATTTTGACGGAATGTTTTATGCTGCGTTTGGCGGACACGTGGAAATTTGTCTCCTTGCAAAAGAATGGGGCGCTACAAATTTTAATAAGATGCTCGTAAACGCTACATATAACGGATATCGAGATTTATGCATTCTCGCAAAAGAATGGGGCGCGACAAATTTTAATGAGATGCTCCGCGAAGCTGCATCTGAAGGATATAAAGATTTATGTATTCTTGCAAGGGAGTGGGGCGCAACTGATTTTAATGCGCTGTTACGCATTGCGACGATGCGTAGATATAAATCTTTATGCATTCTCGCAAAGGAATGGGGCGCTACAAATTTTAATGAGATGCTCAGCGAAGCTGTAGGCGATGAATTTGAAGATTTATGCATTCTCGCAAAGGAATGGGGCGCTACAAATTTTAATGAGATGCTCATCACAGCCGTGGATAGAAAGAACGTCGGTCTCTGCATTCTCGCAGAAGAATGGGGCGCCGATGATTTTGACGAGATGTTACGTATCGCAACATTAATTAGGCACAAGGAACTGTGCACCCTCGCAAGAGAATGGGGTGCGGAATCCGAAATAGATACTGATAGCTCCGACTCGGATACGTACTATTGAACCGATTTATCAATGCGACACTTTGTTATGCCGCGAGAATGCGGAATAAAACGCTGCCAGCGATTTCTCCGCCATTTTGCTGATTAAAAGTCAGAATCTTATCTCGTGTTAATTATGCGTGCGCGCTGAGTGGCGCGTATTCTACATTTTTTTGTAATTTTGCGAGCACGAATCGCGCCAATGACCACCGTTGATTTGCTTTTATTTCATATTAGAAAAACGCAACTGTGATTCTCCAATCAAATAAAAGCATATCATTTCATTGTTCTATTGGATTTGAATCTATTCTTCTTTGAAACTATTCCAAATCAATACAAATCATCGGCGTCATTGGCGCATTTGATGAAGAATAGACAAAAAAGATAATCTTCCTCTCTCGCCAATGATGGGAGAATTTACATCCTCGCATCGCTTTGGCATCGTCCTCCTTCTTTTAATGCTAATAATTGTGTAAATGCGACGAATAACTCAAATAGAATTTTATCCGCGTCTTTACTGCCACTCTGAATTCTGTTAAAGACTATTATTTCATCTCGCATCATTTTATGGTCGCCGAAGATATTTCTATGTCGCACATTGCGCGAATATTCTTCGCCGCGTGAATGTGTGGTTTCGCGTTGCGAATATTCCACGATTTTCGCCGCTGTTGGCGCCGCAATCTGCATGTAATTTTCCAAATTCGCCGCAATGCGATCCGTAAGATACCGATACTCGCTCATATAATCCGCGATTGACATTTGGCAAAAACTGGAATCTTTTACAGAAATTCGCTGGCGACTCGCCGAAGGCACGTTCGCCCATTGCGCGGATACTGCTGTTGCGTCCATCAATACTTTGACTAATCTTCTTTGTATTTGATATGGTTCTTGCGAAGCGGATGAGGCGGTGCCGGAATCTTGCGCCATTAAAACTATCCCTTATTAGAATATCTGTATTTCAAATTTACTCTCTATAGAGAGATACATGCGTTTCTGCTAAATTGAGACTTAAGCGGCATCAGTTTATACGTTTTTAAACTCGCATAAAAAAGTACTCAAATCAATATATAGATAGCGAATGGCAGAAACAACAGAAATACACGAAGAAAGCGCCCAGAGTGAGACGATTCCTGACGAAACTACGATAGTCACTAAACGCGGACGACCTAAGAAATACAATACGCCAGAGGAACGCCATGTTGCGGCAATGGAATCATCAAAGCGATATTACAAACGTCTTGTAGTAATTTCGCATCAATTCGGGCATCTCGTGCCAATTGAAAATCAACCGACACCCGAAGATAAACTTGAGAGAAAAAAACTGCAACATCGGGATGCCATGAAGCGGTATTACGCCTCTCATCGTGATGAGATACTCGCATATCAAAACGAATACAACCGCACTCATGATAAGTTTCATGCGGCGACTAAAGAAAAAAAATAATAACTTTTGATATATTTTTTTGTTCGCATAAATATATCACCATCCCGAGAAGAAAAAAACAAGTAAAACCCGAGAGCAGCAGTGATAATTCCCTGCTGCCTCATTAATTAATCGCAAAGTTTTAAATGGCGATTCCGCGTGCAATAGTGGGTCCGCAAAATATTGAATTTTTCGATTGTTCTGTCGCGCAAAAGCTCCACCAGAGGTGTCGAGCCTTTGGCGAGCTCATTCGTGGCAAAATTACGCCCGTAGAACGGGGTTTTCTGCAGCGGTATATTGATGGACCAAGTTTGATTGAATGATATTTTTCCGAATCCATTATGTGCGAGAATATTCTCATATTTTCATTAAATCTTGTTTTTGTAATTTATATAAGTGATAATAAATGGCAAACAAAGACATCGACCCAAGTACAGAAATTTTACAAAAAACAATACTACTTCCGCAACAAAGTGCCGAGCCGGCGGCTCCGAGGCACCGCGGTCGTCCGCGAAAATATTTTACCGAAGAAGAGAGGGTGGCGGCGATAACAGCAGCGAGTAAACGATTCGCGGAGCGCGTTGATGTTGCAAAGCACGGGGGCGGGTTTGCATTTGTGAGGCATAAAAACCCAACCAAAGAAGATAAACGCGTAAATCGCCAGCAGCATTATGCAGCCAAAAAAATGAAGGATGCTTCGGGTATTTAATTATTTATCAAATTATTTTTTTATTGCTGATATTTATATATAGCGCGCATAGACAAAAAAATCGTACGAGTGCGGAATCACTCATACAAACCAGAGACCATCTACTTTAACGCGGGAAAATTTTTTAAATGGCAGAAAAAAAGAAAATTCGCGGACCAACTGTCTTTGAGTATTTTCGTCGCGACATCGCAGAGACTCTATTGCGCGGCAAGATAAATGCGCAAGCTAAATATTTTCTGAAACTATACCTCAATGCCTCGGAACATGCATCTGACGCACCGCCATCAGGAAGCGATGCAATTCAGGCGCCTCATGCGATTCATCGCGTCTCGGTGAACCATTTTCGCGCGGCATTTGGACGGTTGTACCCTTCGATTGGCGACTTTGATACAAAGAAAGTTCTACGCTGGTCTGGCGCGACCATGCCGTGCGAAATTCGTAATCACCTGTTTTCTGAACTATATTACGACCTCGATATAGTCAACGCGCATCCGACAATTGCTTTGGCACTTTTCGAAAAATATGAATTGCCCCATGCGGAGACTGAACATTATGTCAATTGCCGCGAAGATTGCCTCAACAATGTGATTTCGTTGTGTGGTGGAATGCAAGTCGTCAATCGCGATGAGGTGAAAATCCTCTTCATTTCGCTTCTTTATGGTGGTTCCGTTCAATATTGGGCGATGACCCACAATATCGAGCCATCCGTGCTCATTAATTCGCGCTATGGCAAATTATTCGATGAGGTCAAAAATAATATCCGGGTAATTACGGCACACGAGGATTTCGCCGATATAAGGCGCTTCGTTGATAATGCGCGTGCATGTAAGTTCAAAAATCATTTCGACTATATGAAGAAACTCGTCGGACATGATGAAAAACCAACCATCTTCGCGTTTATTTGTCAAAATATTGAACGCATGGCATTAGAGATTATTATCAAACAAGCCGCGGATGGTGGATTTGAAGTCGGTGCACTAATTTTTGATGGTTGCCATATTCGCAGAACGCGTGAATTGACTGATGCGCATCTTCGCAGTTGGGAATCCGCGATTGCGCGCGAATTAAACATTCCGGTGAAATTGCTCATCAAGCCGATGAATTTAGACCCGTCTCTACTTGACCCATCGGAGGGAATCGATTCATACGAGCAAGTCAAAGCATCTTTCGAGAAGGCGGCGTTTTTCTGTCGCAGCACAGCGTTGTTTTACGAAATCATCATCACTCCCGATGAATATATGTTCATAGCGCGCTCTTATAATGATTTCGCACTCGTTTATAAACCGCTGGTTTACATAGACTTTGATGACCACCATAATTTGAAAAAGTTCTGCTTTACGGATAAATGGATTAAAGACCCAAATCAGCGACAATATTTGCGGGTTACATTTGCGCCTCCTCCACTTGTTGCGAAACAGTACGAATTTAACCAATGGATGGGATTTTGCATCGAACAGTACCCGCTACCCCCGGAAAATGACTGTATCGCTCGTGAAGGATGCGAATTGATAATCCGCCACATGCGGCTATTAACGAACAATGATGAAACGTTATTCCATTACATGTGGCTGTGGTTCGCTGATATGGTCAAATTTCCCGGAAGAAAATCCCGCGTATTGCTTATCTTGCGCAGTAAGGCGCAACAGATCGGCAAATCGTTATTATTCGAGATTTTCGAGAATTTGTTTGGTAAATTGCTGGCGATTAGTGTTGACGACCCAAATTTAATCCTCGGCGAATTTAACGCAAATATCGGCGGAAAACTGTTAATTTGCCTCGAAGAACTAAAGAAAACAGCCATATCCAGCGATAATCAAGAGCGATTAAAGAATCTCCTCACGCGGCGAGAAGATGTCGTCAACGAAAAAAACAAGCCTACATACCGATTGCCCAGTCTTGCGCGTTATTTAGTGTGTACCAATTCGCGGAATTCGCTGCCAGTCGAAATGGGGGATGCGCGTATATGCGCCATTGATGTAAAATGCGAGCGACAACCGGATGCCTATTATTTCGCACTCGTCACAGCCGCCAAAGATAAAAGCGTACTCCGGCGATTTTTTGAAATGCTCAAAAATGAGCAGGAAGTAACCGCGACATTAAATCTTGCGACATTTCGCCCGAAAACGGAATTTTTCTGCGACATGCGTGAATTAAATGTTTCGCCGGATATTCGGTTCTTTTGCGATTTTATCTGCGAGCAAAATGCGCGCACTCCGGAAAACGAGAAATTTTTAATCACTCACCGGGATTTACACGCGCACTATCTTGAACAAATTACTGGAAGATTAACCGGCATCGTATCACCGATACAGCTTGGTAAGGATATCAAATCAATGATAAATGATGTACCGGAAGATAAATGCGGAATTAGGTCTTATATGTCTGGCGGATGCCGCAAATAAACTTACCGCTGGCAGTGAATTGGCTCATGGAAATCGGCTATATCGAAATGGATTCGTAAAAAATTCTGCGAACACCTGCTGGATTCGTTTTTTTTGCGTGAAAACGCCGATAAACTGCTTAACTCGACAAAAAATAAAACTCTCTACAATTCTCTTCATACCACCTTTCAAAGAGGATATCGCCATGAAGAGAATTGGCGTTTTAATCGCCGCTGCACATCTTTTTTACAGTGTAGAGGGGTGTCGAGAAGAAAACGAACTTTTTCCCTTTTAATCACTCGCGATTTTTCGTAAATTTTTTTCGCCGCGCCCCATTGAAGTTGCTTTTTTCTCCTCTTCTATTCTTCTTTCCAAAAAAGAGAGAGATGTATAAAGAAATATAAGTTAAATCCTCTTTATGGCGAGTGGTTCGGGACTGTAGAGAAGGAACTTTTTCTTCTCTACAATTCTCTTCACCTTTCTACAATCCAAAATGATGATGGCTGAGGGTAGCAGCGGCTCGGTTCTGTTAAAGGCGACCATTTCCTTTTTTTAGAAAAGTGCCATCGTCGCCATTTTCCCGTGCAGAGTGAATCTCTATCAACCGCAATATTCGCCGCCTTTTCGCTGAATAAATTGATATTTCAAATTTACTTCTTATAGAGATATAGATGGATTCTAAAGCACAAGATAAGGATGACCCTGCCCCAAAGAAGACTGCAACGCCCGACGCCGGAGGTGTCCTGAAAATGCGCGAAACCGATAGCGGCGTAACATCGCAGGATTTGATGGCGCTTCTCCGCTGTGCTTATCTTTGCAAAAAGCCGGCTGGGCATCATCTGCGCTCAATGAATTTCTTCTACCACACCGGACTTCGGCAAATTATCACGGATATCTTCAAAATCGAAGGCGTGATAAAAAATACGCGCGAAGCCACTCAAGAAGATAAATCAATAGAATCTATTCACTTTGAAGTTAAATTTTCAAATGTCAAGTGCGAAAGCCCCAGTATCGCCAAAGTGCGTTCCGGGCTGCCTGAATTGTTGACGCCGAATTATGCGCGCAAAATGTCGCTTACTTACGCAATTAGAACTACTGTAGATGTTAGCATGATTGCAACCGCGGTAATGGTCGGCACTCCGCATTCAGAAAAACGCATCGAAGAGAAATTAATCGGGCATCATCTCGCGCAAATTCAATGTATGGTCGGCTCGGACCTCTGCACGACAGCAGGACGTTCGCGCGAAGCATTAATCGAAATGGAAGAAGACCCAAATGACGCTCTTGGCTATTTTATCTTGAATGGCGGCGAATGGAGTGTTGACTGCCTGGAGAATATCACGAGCAACCTTGCGCACATCTTCAAAAATATGTACGAGAATGAAGTTGCGCGGCTCAATTTCTTGAGCAAATTCGGCGATGCGTTTGAAAATTCTAATAAACTGACAGTCATCTATACAACATCCGGCGCTATTGAAGTGCAATTCCAAACAAATCAAAAAGAGCAGGAACTCACAGTGCCGTTTTACGTGATATTTCGCGCATTCGGAATGACGAGCGATGTCGACATCGTGAATACGATTGTTGGCGATTGTACATTGACCGACCCAATTACGACTACTCTTCTTGATGTCATAGATCGCGCATATTTGGCGCAGACGCGCATTGGCACGCATTCCGCACAGCAGCGTCCGGGCGCCGAATCTGAGCAAAGTGTGGAAAGTTCTGCAAAAATAGTCCATGAATATGACACAGCGGAGATTTTACTATGGCTCGCGGCAAAAGCGAAAGCCATTCCGCGCCATGGCGATGAAATGAAAAATGAGGAGTTCAAGAGAAAAGCCGCCGAAGAGATGCGCAATATATGCAATACGCGGATTTTCCAACATATGGGCGCATCGGATGCCGATGTTGGGCGCAAACTGCGACTTCTCGGATATTTGATTTATAAACTGCTTCTCGTTGCACTGGGAATTATGGAGCAAACAGACCGCGATTCATATCGCACGAAGCGCGTGCATGCAGCCGGAATTTCACTGGCGAAAGCATTTAAAACGGATTTCAATATTGCCGTTGTGCATGAAATTCGTAAGCGCCTGCGCAAGGCATTCGAGAGTTCAAGTTTCTCAGAAGTGCGAATGAGCGAGCAAGTGAGTCGCGTTCTCGCGGAAGACAAACTTCACCAGCTATTATCGCAGGCGATTTCCACCGGCAATAAAATTCTGAAAGTTCGCCAACAAACCGTGACGAATCGTGTGGCATCACAGGCATTTTATCGCAAGAATGATGCGCATTCTATTTCCGTAAATGGTTCTATTTCGGTACAAAACGCTGGACCGAATAAACACAATATACGCGCCGATGAGATTCGTCGCGTTCATAGCACATATGCCGGCTTTATTGATGTCTCACAAAGCGCAGATTCGGGAATGAAAGTCGGAATTAGTAAGCAAATCACAATTGCGACAACAATTACGGATGCGAGCTCCAGCATAATGCTAAAGACTCTTATTCGCGAGGATAAAGCGATTATGTCTGTTGATGCCGTAACAACGCAGGAAATAGTTCGCAATAAATTGTCGCGCGTATTTGTCAATGGCGATTGGATCGGCTGCTGCACGGAAGACCATTTGCTTGTGGCGCGCTATCGCAAACTTCGCAGAGAGCATCCGGAGTTAATCCATCGGCATACATCCATTTATTGGGACATAAATCTCCGCGAAGTCTATTTTTGGACAGATTACGGGCGTTTAGTGCGCCCATTCCTTCTCGTCTTTAATAATCTCGAAGAGTATGATGCGGAATGCCTTGAAGCAAAAAAGAAAGGAATAGCGCCGCCGCCGACTTCGAAATTCCATCAGTGGTTGGCGATTCGCAGAGAGCACGTCGAAATGCTGCACAACATGAAGCCGGAAATCGCAATGGAAAAACTGGCAGAAGAAGGCGTAATTGAATATCTTACGCCGGATGAATTCGAAAATTGTCTTGTAGCGAAGAATATCGATGTTCTGCGCGAAGATGCGCATAGCATTACGATGCGCTACACGCATTGCGAAATCGAGCAGGCGATTTTCGGCGTTGTAATGCTCTCTTCGCCGCTTGTTAATTGCTCGAATGCAGCGCGCTCCACAATGTGGACTTGCCATCGGCGCAGTTCGAGCAATTGGTTCACGCTGAATTATCCTTATCGCGTTGACAAAAACACAATGCTGCAATATTATTGCGAATATCCAATCGTTTCGAGTTTTTCCGATTCGCTAATGAATCCGAATGGGCTTAATGCGATTGTTGCGCTTATAGTGCATACGGGGCGTAATCAAGAAGATTCCGTGGTATTTAATGGTTCTTCTCGCGCTCGCGGAATGTATAGCGGGGCATTTTATAGTTACGAATTTTCGGAATTAGAAAAAGGCGAACGTTTTGAGCCGCCGCCGGCAGAAAACGTCGCAGATAGGCGTCACGAAGCCGTTTATAGTCACTTAGGGCGCGATGGAATGCCGCCAATTGGCACGGAAATAAAGAAAGGATATGTGCTCATCGCGAAAACCGCCGTAATCCAAAAAACGCATGAAACAGGAAAGCCATCATTTGTTGATAAATCCATTGTGTATCGCTGGGAAACACCGGCAGTCGTGGATAATGTGATTCTCTGTGAATCTGACCAGCATCCACTCGCGAAAGTACGCTGGCGGCAAGAGAAGTCGCCGATTGTTGGCGATAAATTGAGCAGCAGAATGGGCAATAAAGGGATTATTTCTTATATTGTGCCAGAATGCGATATGCCATACGAAGAAAAAACAGGAATGCGCCCGGATATTCTCGTGAATGCGCACTCAATTCCAGCAAGAAGGGCAATTAATCAACTCATTGAATCAATGCTCGGCACTCTTGGCGCATGTTGGGGCTGCCATATTGATGCAACGTGTTTTCAGCGATTTGATATTTCTCGCGCAATTGCAGAATTAGAAAAGTTCGGAATCAAGTACGGCGGGCAGCGCAGGCTCTATAATGGAATGAGTGGCGATTGGCTCGATACGCAAATCTTCATTGGACCGACCGTATATCAGCGGCATCAGAAATTTGCGGATATGGACCAATATGCAGCGTGGGTAGGACCTACAAATGCATTGAGCCATCAGCCATTTGGCGGCAAACAGAACGACGGCTCGTTAAAAATAAGCGAGATGGAGAATGATGTAATTGAAGCGCAGGGTTCAATGCGTGCGCTCTGCGAGAAATTTTACGAATGCTCAGATGGCTGTATGATCTATGTTTGCCGCAACTGCGGGAAAAGAGCGATTGTCAATACCACCGAGAACATCTTCGAATGTGCCTTTTGCAACGAGATGGCGGACATCGTCAGTGTGCCTTCGAGTTGGGTCGCGAACTTGTTCCTCAACGAACTCGTCGCGATGGGGGTGGGCACTACTCTCGAAATGGAGAAACCAGTGCTATGAATTTAATATCTACGACACGCATTTATTCCAATTCCGCATATTATTTTTTTCTTTCGAAAAAACATCATGTGATACTTATGGCGTCTTATAAATGACAAATGCGAAATATTTTCTGCGCTGCGCAAATATACACTTAATATGCCACAAAGTCGGCATTCTCGCCGCAGGAAGTCGAGTAGAAAGTCCCGAAAATCACGCAAGAAAATAGGCGGAAAAGCTCGGCAAAGCCGTACCCGCAACATAAGTGCGCAACAGCGCAAATCGCGCGGTTCTCGCAAAAAAGCCACAGCCGCACAACCGCGCAAACGCAGAGAATCACGGCGCGAGCCGGTTATTAGTGCGCAAAGATTAGCCGCCATAGCAACCAGCGATTTCGCACCACATGTGGCGGCGACCCTTCCAAGAAGACAACTTCAGGAACCTTCGTCAAGAAGCCTGACTGATCTCGAAATTATGGCGCGCAAAAAAGGCATTCCTGTTGCCGGGCTCTCGCCCGATGCGATCCTTCATCGCTTGCACGAATATAAGACATAATCAATTCTCACTTCGCTCCCTGTGATTCATCTTTTTTTATACAACACGTTTACCGCCATCAAATATACACAATGTATAGCCGGCTAAATATCGCGCAATATCTGATTCCGCTCGCCGAGCATTATTCCGTGAGTTTCGACCGCGCCCTTTTCGAGCCGTATTTCGAGAAGATTTTCGAATTCGCAGCCGCACGAAAACTCACAATTGGCGGCAAATTTGGATTGAGTTGCCTTTATCCGACGCTGAATACCGCGCCAAATGAATGGGCGCCAATCGACTTATACTGCGATAATCTCGCAAAGAATATGCGCGATTTGACGGACGCACTATTCGCAAATGTCAACGAGAAACTCCTCGACAAAGATAGTATTATTCTTACTTCTTTTATTCGCGATCGCGAATATACGATTTCCATCGAAGAGCGCGCGATTGCATTTGGGCATGTCCTCGGAAAATATCGAGGAATGGATTTAGCAAAGATAATGACACCAGTAAAGACCGGTAAATATCTTGTATTATCCGGCGAATTGCAGGGAATCAGAATCGCGCAAATGCTGTACAATCCCGCACAAATTGGGAAATTCCTGGACAATCTCGAAATATTTACGAAAATTGCCGACGCACTAATCGCGAAACATCCATCGCCAAAATGGATAACAGCCGGGCATTCACTTTGCAAAAAAGTATTCGATGCGATTCCTGCGGCATTTGGCAATTCTGCGGTGATTGTAGGCGATTATGCTTGGCGATTTCTTTTCGAGAAACAATCCGCCGAAAAATCGCCAATTCTCCAGCATAATCGCCTGCAATTTCTCGCGGGCGAAATATCAGATGAAAGTCTCACAGATTTCGCAAAAAAGACGCTCGGTGCCGCCGCGCGCGTAATCCCGTTCTTCGCGAATTTGCCATCTGATTTTCGCTTCAAGAAGTGGACAATTTACGCGGCTGATGAGCCGGTGTGTGATGTATTTAATTCACTCGCATATGAAGCAATTCCCGCGATTCCGATTACATTTGAATCGCGCAAATATTTCTTCGCGAATTACATGACGGCAATCCGCATTATCTTAATTGATAGTCATATGATGTCTTGCGTGGCGGCACTCACTGGGGCAACAAAATCGACAATTTTCGAGCAAAAAGCAGCGATTTTAAGCCGCCAGTTCTTGAGCAATTTTCGCGAGCAACACTGCGATTGGATTTTCCCGAAAGAATATATTGGTATGATAATACCCGAAGCAGTCGCGAAAAAACAAATCGCGCATAGCACAGAGCCGCCGTATTGCCCCACTGCGCATCGCGATTAAAAGTAGTAAATTTCCGATATCGCGACTATTTTCTTGTTATTCGATTTCCATCGGAATGTCATCGCGCGAGTCTGCGTTTTGCAAATCGGCAATCGCATTGCTGAAAATCGCATTTATCCTTGAGTCTGCGAAATATTCAGTGCGCGCCCAAGCGCAACGCAGCGAATCGGCTGTTAATCGCGCGTACACGATATTCGTGCTCCATTTCGCGAGTATTTTGAATAGTGCAATGAAATTTCTTTTTTTCGCCGCGAAAATGATTTCGAAAGTGTAATTAATTTCAACTGCAAATGTCAAAATCCAATCAATTATGCCATGGTTGTCTCTTTTTATCGCCGCGTGTAAACAATAATGCATCATGTCGCTGATATTATTTGGACTTGACATATGACGTCCTATCTCGTTTATTAGTTCTTTATCGAGACTATGACACACCGTCCACAAATCACATTTGGCAATACAGTCTCTCCCAGCGGCGTTTTGTTTGATTAATTCGCGATGACCACATTCCAGGGCACTTTCGCAGAAGTAGTGATTTAGATTTATTGAAGAATTTCTACATGCGTTGCATTCCAAAAGCGCGAGATTACCGGTCTTTCCCGCGTACGATGCGATTGCCGCCGCGTAATTGATATGTTTGCGAAAAGTCGCATGATGCCACGCAAGATATGCGGCATCGGCATCTGCAGAAACGCCTTTACCCGGCAGAAAAAGTATCATGCAAGTGTTAAATCCAAAATGACGAATTAGCCGTCGCATAACTGCTATTCTTCGATATTTGCACGCATATTTTACTGGTTTGTGTGGATCATATGCTTGTTGCGTAACATTGCGAAATGAATCAACAATATCCGTGCGCCCATAATCACAGGCGCCGCGAAAAATGTTGTAATTCGCACCATTGCGATATATTCTGTATTGCGGCGCGATATCTGATCTAATGCAATATCTGCCAACATCCCGGAAATAATGCGATGAACATGGCGTTTCACGTTTTGCCAGCGCGAGATCGAGTGTGAATCGGCTTTTCTTTGCAATAAGCGCATCGGCAATATCGCGAAAATCGCGCGAAACAGCTCTCATGCGCCAAAGAGTGCGGTAATCGGATATCTCCCCAATGATTTCTTGCCAAACAAAAGGCGAAATCGCACCCATTCTTTATTGTTTTTTTAGATACCGAAATCAAAAAAAGATTAATGTTCCTGCGAAGTTGTGCTTGGCTCGCCATTTAGTAATTTATTGAGTTTTTCTATAGCGTCCGTATCGCCGCGGTATTCCATTATTTCAAAAATAGCGCGCAGCGTTGCACTGAGTATTTTTGGAGCTCCCGGCAATAGGGTACATTTTATTAAAAGTATGCAAAAAGTTGCGAAATTGCTTCTCTTTGCCGCGTTCACAAGTGAACCAGTGGGAATGCTCGTTATTTCGGTTTCCGATAAAATCCAATCGATGATATCTTGCCTATTTTTCTTGATTGCGACTGGTAGAGTATGATAATGAAGATTGCTAACATCGCGACCATAATTGTGCTCAAAAGTCTCGATTAGATTTCTGTCAAGACTTTCGTATATTTCGATTGAATGAGAGCTCCAAAAACAATCTTCCCAATTGGTTGGGCGTTCGATGACACTCGTATGTCCATATTTAATTGCATTAAAGCAAAATAATTTGTATTTTGCGCTATCCATCGTTAGTCCGCATTTTTCTAAAAATGTTCTATCACCAATCATTCCGGCATATGCCGCGATTGTTTCTGCGTAATCGATAAATCTTCCGGAGAAAGTTTCTTTGTGCCATGCAAGATAAGCCGCGTTCGCATCCGCTGAAACACCGTTTCCCGGCGGATATAGTTTCATACATTTATTTTCGCTTCCAGCGTAATAATCTAATAATCGGCGCATAATCGAAATTCTGCGATATTTGCACGCCGGCTTAGTAAAATCGCATAATTCGAGTAACAACGGACTTGTATGCAGTAAATCAATCAAATCGATTCTTCCAAAACTACAAACACCCCGAATAATATATTCACATTCACTCAGTTTTGCACCCGATTTTACGAAAAGCGCGATATCAGCGCGAGTGCAATATCTGCCGACATCCTGGAAATATAAATAGCGGCACGGCGATTCGCGTTTTGCCAGTGCGCGATCGAGCGTGAACCGGCTTTTCTTTGCGATAAGCATATCGGCAATATCGCGAAAATCGCGTGAAACGGCTCGAATACACCAAAGCACGCGATAATCGACGATTTTCTCAATTATTTCTTGCCAAGTAAATGGCGAAAGCGTGCAAATATCCATTATTCAGTTAATCTCCGAGATGCGCCATTCAAAAAAAAGATTAATGCTCCGGCGATGTTGCGCTTAATTCGCTGATTATCTTGTTGAGATTCCCGATAACAAACATATCGCCATAATATTCGACCCGTTCTAAAATATTACGCAGCGCTGCAACATGCAAATAAGTGGATGGTGGATCGCTTTTTGCCAAAATCGCACAAATGGCAGTGAAATTTCTCTTCTTCGCGGCGAAAAACAACATATCAGAGAGGTCTCCGAGCGTCTCAGTTTCGGATAAAATCCATTCAATAATGTCTTGTCTATTTCTCTTGATCGCGGCTGGCAATGTATGACCGTGACGATTTTTAATGGAATAACCATGAATAAGTTCAAAAGTCTTGATTAAATCCCTATCGAGACTTTTGTATACTTCGCCCGAACGCAAGATCCACTCTTCATCGTGCCAATCAATCGGATGTTTAATAGCGCTGACGTGTCCATATTCGATTGCATTTATGCAAAATAGCGTATCAAGTCTTTCATCTGCCTTTATTCCATTTTTTTCTAAAAATGACGCATCACCAATTTTCCCCGCATATGCTGCGATTGTTACTGCGTAATCGTCACGCCTGGAGAAAGTCTCGTGATGCCACGCGAGATAAGCTCTATTTGCATCTGCCGAAACATTTTTCCCCGGTGGGAATAATCTCATACAAATATTCTTCGTATTCCCGATATGAATAAACCAACGACTCATGATAGAGATTCTGCGATATTTGCACGCATATTTAACAAAATCGACAAAGCAATACAATTTCAACAGTTCGTGGATTAAATCGAATATATCCGTCCTTCCAAAACAACAAGCGCCGCGGAACACCTTGTCATAAAATTTGTTCGCGAAATCGCCCGATTTCACCAAAGGTGTAATATCGGCACACGTACAATATCTGCCAACATCTCGAAAATATAAGTGGCTGCATGACGATTCGCGTTTTGCCATTGCCAGATCGAGCGTAAACCTGCTTTTCTTCGCAATAATCTTATCCGCGATATCGCGAAAATCGCGTGAAACTGCTCTCACGCGCCAAAGAGTGCGATAATCGGCAATTTGCTCGATTACCCCTTGCCAGGCGAAAGGCGAAAGAGTGATGGAATCCATTATATTTCGCATAACTCCTTTCAAAAAATAATCTCCTCCAGCTTCTTTTTTTGAATAGCATCGGCGCAAAGAATATATAGAAATGTCAACGACAGCCACTTATAATCAAACAATAGAAAAGCTCGCCTCTGGCTCGAGCGCTTTGCGCGAGCTCCCGCGTTGCGGTCGAGCCTTCGGCGAGCTCCCACGTTGCGGTCGAGCCTTCGGCGAGCTCGGCGGAGCCTCGACACCTTCGGTGGAGCTCGGCGGAGCCTCGACACCTTCGGTGGAGCTCGGCGGAGCCTCGACACCTTCGGTGGAGCTCGCGAAACGCGAATTAGTGCGAATCGTCAATTGCAATCGCATCGTCGGCATTCTTCTCGCGCAAATGAGTGGCGAGCACGAGGCGACAAACTCTCAGCAGAGCCTCGGCACCGCGCGAGTTGTTAAATTTATTAGTGTTGCGAGATTAGTACATCATCTAATGGAATGCGTGAAAATCGCCGGAATTAGCGCGATTCGGTGGATTCCCGAGCAGGATTTAATTAGCCTTGATGTTGCAGCCGGCTCAATTGTTGCCGGTGAAGAAAAAGTTTATCCAAATTTCACAGTGCTCGCGGCGCGCATCGATGATTGCCACCATAGTGGATTAAAATATATCATTACTGGCGGGATAGAATCGCTGCAAATTCGCCCAATTGAGGCGCTTGAATTAGAAATTGACGAAAACGCAACTGATGAACAAAATGTTCAATCACTCGCTATGCTTTATAATGCAGGGCGGCAATATTCCGAAGCCTGCGAATCTGGCGGAATCCTGTTTCGCGGCGATAAAAATTTTATTTTGATGAATTCGCGTACTATAGGCTCATGCTGGAAAAAATTTACACAGCATTGCCATCCGTATAACGCGTGCCAAAGCGTATTTTTTTGAAATCGCGTCTACATTGATATAAAGATGGCAAAGATTCCCAGTGGCATAGTAAGCATTAAATACATTCCAGAATATGAATGCGCATATGGTGCATCACCCGAGGGCGAAACCATTCCAGCCGACCGTAAAACTCCAATTGCTTTGGGTACCTATATCGCATACCCGAATGACCAATGCAATGACATTAACGATTTCGAAAAGAGCGTTAATTCGCTTATTTGGCAAACCACACTCGATGATCTCGCGGATGAGCATAACGTAGAATTATCCGAAAAAAAGCGCAATAACGTGCAGGTTATCGCGCAGCTATTCGATGAATATCAACGGGGTAATCTTTCCGAGGCAAATTTAAATTTACAAATCGAGGAACGCGAATTGGATATTACAATCGCAGAACTTTCGGAAATTATGAAATGCGCGCCCGCACAGAAAGCGCTTGATGTAATCCGCCAACTTAATCAGCCAATCGCCGGAGTAACTCGCGAAACGCGTATAAATTTCTGCATTGAGTACCCGCTCGATGGCATGGCAACTTTTTGCGTAAAATTCGGCGAAGATTTGCCAATATCACTGTTAACTCTCTATTACGTGCACTCCGCGGTTTACAGAGAAATATATCGGCTTGAAGCAGAGTACGAAAAACAGCGCGAATCGAGCGAGATAGATGGCGCTCAGCGGAATGCATGCACGCACTTCGGCATTTGGGGTCACGATTTAGGCGACCTTATCTACAATGGAGACGGAGATATTATTCGCGATCCGACGCTGAGCGGAGAATGGATTGAAGTCTATCTTGACTGCGATTCTTAATAAAAAGAGTGCGGGAGGGTCGTTTCATCGAATCATTCTCAAACTCTTATTTTTTTGAATTAACGCGCGCTTTGGATATAAAGATGGCGAATCTTCCTCGCGGCATTGTGAGCATGGAATATATCCCTGAGCATAAAAGCATATATAAATTAGCAACACTCGCCAATGCGCCGCCGGCAGAAACAGTTCCCGACGGCTGCACAAAAACTTCGATATCTCTCGGGGCGTACATTGCCTATCCCAGCGAAAAATTCGAAGATATTTATGATTTCGAAGAGAAAATTCATTCTGCCATCTGGAAGATTGCACTCCGCGAGATTGTCGATTTATCAGGGAGAAAACGCGATGATGTGAGAATTATTGCACCATTATTCGATGAATATCAGCGAAACAATCTCTCCGAGGGATTTTTAAATCGGCAAATCAAAAAATATTGTACAGATATCACAATCGCAGAACTTTCGAAAATTATGGAGCATTCACCGGCGCGAAATGCGCTGGAAATAATTCGCCAACTTCGCCAACCAATAGTGGGATTAACTCAAAACACACAGATACTTATCTGCGTTGATTTCCCGCTGGATGATGTGGCTACTTTTTGCGTGAAATTCAGCGAAGAAGTGCCAATGACGCTGGTTTCGCTTTATTACGCACATGCGGCTGTTTATAAAGAGATATTTCGCCTCGAAGCGGAATATGGGGAAAAAATGCACGACACACTGCGCAAAAGAATAAGCGGGCGTTTCGGCACTTGGGGATATGATATCGGCTCGCTCATTTACAATGGCGAAGGATGTATAATCCGCAAAGGCGACTCCGCAGAAGTTTATCTTCGTTGCGATTCCCTGGCGGATATGGCGGTGGATTAAAAAAATAATCGCTCATTGGCGATTCATTTTTTTGTTAATTGCGCGTGTGCAAAACGCGATTGATTTTATATGCGCGAGCTCGCCGGAGGCTCGACACCTTCGGTGGAGCTCGCGAAGCGGTCGGCGAACTACATTATGTGTTCTATAATGTACGCCGCATGCGGCTCGTAAATCTGCTCATCGAGTGGAGAAAGTGATATCGCCACCGGCTCGCAAACTTTCAGCTGCAGACTTGAAACTATTTTTATATCTCTGTCTCGTGCGTAGCAAAATGCGGATATTAGAAATCCGGAATCATGCGTTTCAATATCGCGCGCCAATCTCTCTGTGTCGAGATAAAATGACGTACTATTGCGCGCGAAACATACTAAAACAGTTGGTTCTTTTTCATCCGTAAATTGGATGATGAAATAGTTTGCCCAATTACAGCGATTTCCATCGCAGATATATTCTGCAACATACTCAGCTATTTGCCGCGCATGAACGACGGGTTCTATTTCGCATTCCATATTGTTACTATTTTGCGAAGTGCTTTTTTTGTCGCAGGGCATATTTATTGAGTGTATATATTGACTCTTTATTGAGCAATAGTCGCGAAGCCTTTATGCTATACTTCTGTTACTTCTATCATTTCGAAATTCAAAAGAAAAATATCTGAGTTTCTCTCGTAAAGCGTTTGCCCACAAATTCGCTGATATATATCTGCTGTGGAAGTGGGTCAATATTGACATTAAAGCGTTTGTGCCTCCCTGGAGTCATAGATTGCAATTGCGAAATGCACGCCGAAGATAGCGTTGTCGCTTCGTCTTCATTTTGCCGGAATATAGTCGCGATGACGGTGAAATCGAAGCCTTTTGCCATAATTTCGCGCGTCAATGGGGATTCGCCAAATTCGTCTATTGCCGGTATCGTTTTTGCATTTTGTTCAAATAAAAATCTTATGTAGAATAAATCGCCACCACAACAGCGCGTTTTATCATCCATGTATTCTTTGACAAAATTGGCAACGATATCCGCTTTCGAATAAGCAGTAGAAAGTTTTTGCGCGCTCGGCGAATCATCTGCGGCATCCGGAATAGTATACGTTTGTTTATAGCGCTGCGGAATTGAGACAATAAGAGTCGGCGGCAATACTGCCATGAACTTTCCTTTGTAAAGTATACTTCTTGACTAGAATGTACATCCTATTTTCAAAAGAAGATGGGGCAATCGCCCCCTTCAACTTCCAAATTCGCGAATGATGATTTGTCACTATTTTAAATGACGGTGCACATATTTCAATACGATGGATATCAGCGATTTGCTCAGTTGCGCTGCTGAAAGTGGAAATATGGGGAGAACCATTGCTGATAAACAAAATGTAAGTTATCTTAATGCAATGCTTTGTCACGGCGCAAAAGAAGGACAAAAAGATGCGTGCTTTCTCGCAAAGACACAAGGAGCGAATGATTTTAATGGCATGCTTCGCAGCGCGGTTGATGGCGGATACGTAGAAATTTGTCTTCTCGCAAAGGGTTGGGGCGCGAACGATTTTGGCGAAATGCTGCGTATCGCGACATTACACCAAAATGAAGAATTATGCGTCCTTGCGAAAAAGTGGATGCAGCAACCGTAATACGCGCGCGATGAAGTGTGCTTTTTTTGTGTATAATCATTTTGAATCTGCGCGCCTACAAAATAATAAAATGGGCGATGCATCTTTAATGGACATGGATGATGCTCTCATTCTCGAAATTTACTCTTGGGGATATCCAGAAGAAATGTACCGCCTTCGCGAGGTTTGCAAGCGTTTTGCGAACGTAATTCCGCCGCCAACGAAATATAACCCGAATAATTTACTATACATAGCCGCGGGAATGCATCAAATACGCCGATGTATTATCGCAAAAGAGAATGGCGCAACTGACTTTGACGCAATGCTCCATATCGCGACCATACGAGAAAACGCCGATTTATGTATTCTTGCCAAATCTTTCGGGGCAACTGGTTTTGATTTTATGATAGTCATCTCGGCACAACGCGGAAACCAAGAACTCTGCGCACTTGCAGAGGAATTGGGCGCGACTAATTTTGATGGAATGTTGGATGCGGCTTCCGAAATTGGAAACCGAGAGCTCTGTATTCTTGCAAAGAATTGGGGCGTCACATCGACTGGAATCTACTTGATGCGGTGGAATGCAATGCAAAGTGGCAACACTGAATTGCTCGAATTAGCAGAGACGTGGTTGCGCGAAATGCGCGAACTGGCAGAACAACGGATAAACGAAGAAATTGAGGCGACTGCTAATTCACGCGAAATTGAGCGAAATCCCTGAAGATTTTCTCTCTTTTTTGAAATCCGCGCAAGAAGGATAATAATGGCATTGCAGTTTTCGCTTGAATATTTAGACGACTCTCTTATCCTCGCGATTTATGTGAGTGCTTATCCTGAGGAAATATATCGCCTTCGTGAAACATGTAAACGATTTGCCGCGCTAATCCCAATACCGACGAAATACACGCCAATTCGCATGCTTTATGACGCCGCGATAAAGGGGCAGCCGCGCCGATATGCCCTCGCAAATGAGAATTTTGATTATACAACGTGTTGCGCTGCGGAAATCGGCTGTCGCGAAATTTGTTTACTTGCGAAAAATTATGGTGCGCGCAATTTCAATATGATGCTTTTCGGCGCTGCAAAAGGCGGTCAAATTCAGCTTTGCCGTCTTGCGAAAGAGTGGAAAGCGGCAAAATTTAATAAAATGCTGCGCGGAGCAGCAGAAGGTGGACAAGTCGAAATATGCCGACTCGCAAAAGAATGGGGCGCAACAAAGTTCGATAGAATGTTCCACATAGCTGTGCGCCATTCTCGGCGAGAAGTCTGTTTCCTTGCGAAAGAATGGATAACGATTGATGCCAACGACATGCTTCGCACTGCCGCAGCCGTTGGAAGTACAGAAATGTGTCTCCTCGCGCACGAGTGGCTCGACGAAGTCTCGACACCAAAGGTGGAGCTCGCTGAAGGCTCGACCGCAACGCGGGAGCCTTCAGCGAACCCGGATTTCGATGGCATGCTAGAATCCGCCGTACTCTGGAAAAATCGCGAAATGTGCATCCTTGCCAAATCTTTCGGGGCAACAGATTTTAATATGATGTTATTCCGCGCAGCATCGATAAATTGCTATGAACTATGTCTTCTTGCGAAGTCTTTTGGCGCGACGGATTTCAATAGTATGCGCTTCATCGCGATGGCACAGGGAAATAAGGATTTGTGTGCATTGGCGGACAAATGGAGCGCAGAAGTAACTCAGTAGTTCGGTTCTTTTTTTGCGCGCCATTCGCGAAGATAAAAAAATGTATTTATGCGAGTGTGATTTGACCAGATTTCAGCGGCGATTATGGCTAGCATGGGTTGATTTATTTTGAATTGACTGTGCATCAAAATAATAATATGGATTCTCTATTTGATAGTTTCGATGATACACTTATTCACGCGATTTATGAATGCGGCTATCCAGAGGAAATGTGCCACTTTCGCGAAGTCTGCAGGCGTTTCGCGAGGATAATTTCACCGCCTGTGAAATACAACCCTAATATATTGCTCGCCGAAGCTGCGAGAAAGGGGCAAATGCGCCGATGCATGCTCGCAAAAGAACATGGTGCGACTGATTTCGAAATGATGCTCCTTTGCGCCGCAGGAAATGGATGGCGCCAAATCTGTTCGCTCGCAAAGAGTTGGCACGCAAAACAATTTAATAAAATGCTTTACGCAGCCGCGCTCACCGGTCAAGCGGAAATTTGCGCGTTAGCACGTGAATGGGGCGGAAGTACCATTGATTTCAAGGAAATGCTCAGCTACGCTGCGAGAGACGGACAAATGGAGATTTGTTTCCTTGCGAAGAGATGGCTCGATGAAGCCTCGACATCGCCAGAGAAGAACGCAACTAATTTTGATGAAATGCTACGCAGTGCAACGCTCGCAGAGAATAAAGAACTCTGTGTACTGGCGAAAAGTTGGGGCGCGACTGATTTTGTGGGAATGTTTCGTCTCGCCGTTGCCGTTGGAGATATAGAAATGTGTATCCTCGCGCGTGATTGGATTAGCTCGACAACTCCGCCGGAAGACCCAATAGACGTTAATGAAATGCTACGAAACGCGGCATTTTCTGGAAATAAAGAGCTCTGCATACTCGCAAAGGAATGGGGTGCGACGGATTTTGACGGAATGCTGAGTCATGCCGCGGTAAATGAAAAATTGGATATTTGCATCATCGCACAAAATTGGGGTGCGACGAATTCCGCCGAAACGCTCCAACAAGTAATGGAAATAATAAATACCAGAGATGATATTAATAGAACGATGCACGAGTCATTGCCTGCCATACCAAGGCTTGACGAGGCGCCGTTAGCTACGATTCGCGAATTTTTAACAAATTTAAGAGCACAACATCAAGCGCGATAAATTCTCTGAATTTATTGCTGCATTCTTGATATTTCTCGAAAGGACCGAGATAAAAGTTATTCCAATCATTTCGGAGATGCTCAATTGATTCTTTTTTGAATCGGCATTAATTAATAAGTAATAAATGGAGGATTTAACACTCTATCTTGATGATGCACTTATTCTCGCAATTTACGAATGTGGCTATCCAGAGGAAATGTATCGACTTCGCGAGGTTTGCCGGCGATTTGCGGCGATTATCCCGCAGCCAAAAAAATACAAACCAAACACATTACTAAATGAAGCCGCGGAGAGTGGGCAAATACGCAGATGCATTATCGCAAAAAATCGAGGTGCGACAGATTACGATGTGCTTTGTCGGGCAGCAATTAGCGGTAGTGTGGAATTGTGTTCTCTCATGAAAGAATGGGGCTCAAATGATTATAATGGCATGCTTTATGAAGCTGCGTATTATGGACATGAAGAATTATGTAAACTCGCAAAGGAATGGGGCGGTGATAGTATTAATTTTAGCATGATGTTAGCAGCTGCTGCAAATGGCGGACGGCGAGAAATTTGCATTCTCGCGAAAGAATGGGGAATTGTATATCCGAATGAAATGCTGCGTTTCGCAGCTACCGGCAGGCATGTCGAATTATGTAAGCTCGCAAAAGAATGAGGAGCAACTGAATTTCGTTCAATGGCTAACATTGCAGCTGAAAATGGTCAAATTGAATTATGTGTCCTCGCGAAAAACTGGAGCACTTATAAAACAAGCGAGACAACGCTGAGTACTGTAGATCCAAATGATATACTTAGGTTTGCAGCCGCTGGCGGACACAAAACTCTGTGCGAGATTGCGAAGAATTGGGGAGCGACCGATTTTAATCGCGCACTAAAATTTGCAACACGCAAAGGACAAAAAGATACATGTGTCCTTATGAAGAATTTCGGCGCGACTGATTTCGATGGTATGCTGCGCAAGGCAGCACGCCACGGAAATCGCGAATTATGCATTCTCGCAAGGGAATGGGGCGCAACTGATTTTGCCGGAATGCTCGCTCATGCGGAAAATGGTAAAGAGGAAGATTGTGCGTCTCCGTCGGGGTATCTTGGCGTATTTCTTCTCATGGCGCCAAGGAAACGTCACTCCGAAATATGCGATTTGGCTGATAAGTGGATTGCAGAATCTCAGTGATGCCAATTTCGCCGATTCGAGTGAAATAGCGCGATGTTGCTCTTTTTTTGAATCTGCGCGTATACAAACTAATAAAATGGAAGTATTGACTCTACTGCATCTGGACGACTCTCTTATTTGTGCCATTTATTCTTGGGGCTATCCTGAGGAAATGTATCGCTTCCGCGAAGTTTGTAAGCGATTTGCAGAATTGCTTCCTAAACCAGAAAAATGTTTACCTGGCAAATTGTTAATTGATGCCACAAATAACGGACAATACGCGCGTTGTGTCATTGCGAAAATCGTGGAGCAACAAATTTCAATGAAATGCTCCGCATTGCAACGCAAAAAGGATATCGGAAGATATGTAAACTCGCGAAAAAATTCGGCGCAACTAATTTTGGCGAAATGCTTTGCAATGCGGCATACAGAGGACGAAGAGATTTATGCATTCTTGCAAAGGAATGGGGTGCAACATGCTATGATTTTATGCTTAATGGTGCCGCATATAGCGGACATTTAGATTTATGTACACTCGCAAAGAAATGGCTCGGCGAAGCTCGGCGAAGCCTCGACACCTCCGGTGGAGCCTCGACAACTTCGTTGGAGGGCACAACTAATTTCAATGAGGCATCATTGTATGCAGCATGTGGCGGGCATAAAAACTTTATGTGAATTTGCGCGTTTGCTGAATAATCGCCAAAGAATAAGCACGATGTGGTATTATTTTTTGATGAGCGACTTGCGTTCAATAAATTAAAATCACAATTGAGCCAAGATATACTAATGACCGACTCGGCGGCACAATCTATAACATGCGCGACAATTAGCGAAATTCCCCAAGATAGCAAAATGGAAGAACTCCCGCGTAGCGGTCGAGCCGAAGGCGAACTGACTATTATGCAATTAGATGATTTTCTTATTCGCGTTATTTATTTTTGGGGTTATCCCGAGGAGATGTATCGCTTTCACGAAGTTTGCCAGCGATTCGCGAGAATATTTTTGAAGCCAGTAAGATGTTCGCCAGATGAATTGCTAATCATTGCCGCAAGAAATGGTCAACAAGCGCGATGTACGATTGCCAAAAATCGCGGTGCAACTGATTTTAATGGAATGCTCGGTTGGGCGGCACAAAAAGGAAAATCGAAAATATGTATCCTCGCCGTGGAATGGGGAGCGAGTGATTTTAATAGAATGCTCCGTGATGCTGCATATGGCGGACAATTGGCAATTTGCCAACTTGCAAAGAAATGGGGCGCGACAGATTTGGATGGTATGCTCGGTAATGCAGCGTTAAGAGGGCAAAAAGATTTGTGTTTACTCGCGATGAAATGGGGAACGACCAATTTTAATCATATGCTATCATACGCGTCGTTCGGCGGACACAAATCCCTGTGTGAGATGGCTATGAACTGGGGAGCAACGAGTTTTAATAATATGCTTCGCTGCGCAGCTGTCAGGGGGAAATTCGAATTGTGTATAATTGCGAAAGGATTGGGCGCAAGTGATTTTAATGGTATGCTTCGCAGTGCTGCGATTAATGGAAATTTAGACTCATGCCAACTTGCGAAAGAATGGGGCGCGACAAATTTCAATATGATGCTTCACGGCGCTGCAAGCGGAGGGAATGAATTTGCTTGCACCCTCGCAAAAGAATGGGGCGCAACTGATTTTAATGAGATTATTCGCGTTTCCGCCAAATATGGACATGAAAACACATGCATACTCGCAAAGGAATGGGGCGCAACGAATTTCGACGAGTTACTCTATATTGCCGCTCAATATGGAAAGAAAAATATCTGCATTCTTGCGAAAAAATGGGGAGAGACTGGTTTTAATGGAATGCTTTGTGGCGCGGCGCGCGGTGGACAAAAAGAGATATGTATTCTTGCCGTGGAATGGGGTGCGACTGATATTAGCACGATGCGTGCCATTGCGCTTCAATATGGACAACGCGCTATTCGCGCGCTTGCCAGAAAATGGCTGCGCAAAAATGCGCGAATCGCCGAAGAATAAGCGCAGTATGGTATTATTTTTTCGATGAAAAACTGGCGAATCGCCTTTAATAAATTGAAATCGCGATTAAGCTAAAATATAACGATGGCGGAACCTGCAGCATCGCCTATTCATTGTGCGCGATGTGGCAAGATTTTCAAATATCACAGTCAATTGCAAAGGCACAATCAGTGCAAAACGCCATGCACGCCAATCCCACAAGATAATAAAATAGAAGAAGTGCCATCATTAACTAATTTAGATGACCTTCTTATTCGAGCAATCTACACGCAAGGTGGTGATTTCAAAGATATGCGTCGTCTGCGTGAAACTTGTACTCGGTTTGCTGAGATATTGCCTATTCCGCGGGAAAAACGCAATTTGACCAATTTATTGATAAATGCAGCAAAAAATAATCACGTAAAACTGTGTATCGTCGCAAAAAAGCTCGCCGAAGGCTCGCCTCCAAAGGAGGTGCTCAGTGAAGCCTCGCCTCCAAAGGAGGTGCTCGGCGAGGATGAATTTTGTGACATGCTTAATGTGGCGGCGCAAAATGGACATGCGGAAATTTGTATTCTTGCGAAGAAATGGGGCGCAACTAATTTTAATGATATGCTTATCGAAGCCACTAATGGCAGGCATGAAAATGTTTGCATTCTCGCGAAAGAATGGGGTGTGAAACGTTTTGAAACCATGCTTAGTGAAGCCGCGTATTGTGGGCATGAAGAGTTATGTGTTCTCGCCAAAAAATGGGGCGCAACTAATTTTAATGATATGCTCAATGAAGCCGCGATTGGCGGACACATTGACCTTTGCATTCTCGCCAAAAAATGGGGTGCGACTGATTTTAGTGGTATGCTATATGGCGCAGCAGCAGGCGGGCATAAGGAATTGTGCATGCTTGCAAGGGAATGGGGCATTGTGCATTGCGACGAAGTGTTTTACGCTATGTTCGGCAGGCATAAGGAATCGTACGTTCTCGCCAATGAATGGGAGGATTTCGACAAAATGTTTTACGCCGCGTGTGGTGGATATAAAGATTTATGTGTTCTGGCAAAAGAATGGGGCGCCACAAATTTCAATATGATGCTTAGTGAAGCCACAAAAGGCGGACAAAGGGATTTATGCGCGCTCGCAAGGGAATGGGGTGCAACGAATTTCGATGAGATGCTCGGCATTGCCGCGTGGTACGGACACGAAGATTTATGCATCCTCGCAAGGGAATGGGGCGCAACTAATTTCAATTATATGTTATCGTATGCGGCAGTTGGCGGGCATAAAGTGTTGTGTGAATTGGCAATAAACTGGGGAGCAACGGATTTTAATTGTATGCTTCGTAGTGCGGCTATCAAAGGACATTCTGAATTATGTGTAATCGCGAAAGGATTAGGCGCAACCGATTTTGACGGCATGCTTCATTCCGCTGCTGTTTGTGGAGATTTAGATTTATGCCAACTTGCGAAAGAATGGGGCGCAACGGCATTCGATGAAATGCTCCGTGGTGCTGCAAGTGGAGGAGATGAATCCGCTTGCGAACTCGCAAAAGAATGGCTCGAAGCATCAAGCGCTACGCGGGAGGGCGTGGCAGATTTTGCCGGAATGCTTCGCAGTGCAGCGGAATATGGAAAAGAAAACACATGCAATCTTGCAAAAAAATGGCTCTGTGAAGCTCGCCGAAGGCTCGACACCTCCGGTGGAGTCTCGACAACTTCATTGGAGGACGCAACTAATGAAATGCTTCGCGTTGCAGCTCAATATGGAAAGAAAAATATCTGTACTCTTGCGAAAGAATGGCTCCACGCAGTGTCGCCGCCGGAGGCGATGCTCGGCGAAGCCCGCCGAAGGCTCCCCCAGAGGGGTCGCTGCTCCGCAGTGCTCGACACCTCCGGTGGAGCCTCGACAACTTCGTTGGAGGGCATGACAAATTTTAATGAAATGCTTTACATTGCTGCTCAATATGGAAAGAAAAAAATCTGTATTCTTGCGAAAGAGTGGGGCATGACAAATTTTAATGAAATGCTTTATGGTGCTGCTCGTGGCGGACAAAGAGATTTATGTATTCTCGCCATGGAATGGGGCGCAACTGATATCGATACGATGCGCGCCATTGCGCTCCAATATGGGCAGCAGACAATTTACGCACTTGCTGAAAAATGGACGCGTGAAAGTAAGTAAGTCGCTAAATAATGGTGCAGTATTATTTTTTGGTGCAAAAACCGGAGAATCGTCTTTAATAAATTGAAATCACAATTAAACAAAGATATACTAATGGCAGACTCCGTGGCGCAATCTACAACATGCGCGTTATGCGGCAAGATTTTCAAATATCGCAGTCATTTGCAAAAACACAATCAGCGTAAAACGCCATGTGCGATTCGCGCGCCGATTTCGCAAGATAGAAATCTCGCGCAAAGTGCCGAAAGCGGATTAGAAGAAAAATTATCGCGCTTGAGTCTCGCGTCGCGCGAAGATATTCATCCGCCGCTAAAATGGCTCGGCGGAAAATCGCAAATCCTCGAAGAAATCATCGGCGCGTTTCCGGAAAATTTCATCAGCACATTCTTAGCAAATCACTTCGCGTATCGCGAACCATTTTTAGGCGGCGGAAGCGTGCTGATTGGATTTCTACAGCGAATACGCAGCAACGGCATCATCGCCGATTACCAAAATCGCGCGAATGGACGAATATTCGCGAGTGATATCAATCCGCATCTTATTAATTTTTATAAATGTATTCAAGTCGGTTTGCCCGCGTTCGTTGATGCGCTGCGACAAATTGCGAATGAATTCAGCGATTGCCCCGATATTGCCGAGGCACAAATGGTTAATGCGAAAGCCGCCGCAGCAAAACAAAGTAAAGATGAATATTATTATGCCATCCGCGACAGATTCAATGAGAACGCCGAAGGATCGACCCCTCCGGGGGAGCGTATCGGCGATGGTGCGAATCACGCGGCGCAATTCTATTTCTTGAATCACATCGGCTTTCGCGGCGTTTATCGCGAGAATAGCAGTGGCAAATTTAATGTGCCATACGGGCATTATAAAAACGCGATTCTCATTTCGGGCGAAATAGAAGAGAATTTCCGGCGATTATCAGAGTTATTTCAGCCGGTAATATTCTCTGTTCGCCAATTTGACGCCGCGATTCAAGATGCCACAGCCGGCGATTTCATCTATTTGGATCCGCCTTATGTGCAAGAAAATGCAACATCATTTACATCTTATTCTGCGGCGGGATTTAATGATACAACGCACCAGCGATTATTCGATATGATTCACGTATGCAGCGATAAAAAGATTCGCGTATTGTTAAGCAATTCCGCCACAAAAAAAGTATGCGATGCATTCGTGAATGACGCGCGATTTCGCATTCGCGAGATTATATGCCGGCGCGCTATTAATTCGCAAAATCCCGCTGCAACAGCGCGAGAATTACTCATTTCGAATTAGCAATAGTGCCGATTAAGTCGCTTGCGCCGAGAAATTCTATTTGATTCTCTTTGAAAAACTTTAAAAATTTTATTTTTTGCGAACACACTGTCCGTACTTTATCGTGCGATATGTTGAATATTTGTGTGTCAGATTCAGGAAGATTTCCATATTGTTCTCGGCAAATTTTCTCAGCACCACCAATGCATATAATGCGTAGTGGTTTTCCATATAATTCTGGTATATCTGCATATTTGAATGGAACTCCGAGTATTTTTTCGCCGGCAGTTCCAGTAGTAAAGAATGTTTCGGCTTTTGCCTCCCAAATAAAGTTTGTTGTTTCAACATCTGGTTTATGATGCTGTTTTACTTCCGGTTTGAGAAGTGTCATATGAAGTAACAAACATAATTCTTCGCAAATATATTCGCCAAATTTATTTGTCCATTGTTGCGCAAGTTGTAAATCGGGGCGTTTTATTTTCATTACTTTCCTTCCCCATACATCTTCATTGGCTTTCATCTGTGATTGTATCAATTGTTTTGTTTTGGCAATACTTTGAGGAAGAAATGATAAATCACCTATAAGCCATCGAAGTACCTCGCGATTTGCAAGAAGAATAATTTGCGGATTATTTATCTTTTGTACCACATTTATAAATTTATCGATAATGATTGATAATATTTGCTGTGTTACATTGGTATCTGAAATACTTGTTAATGGTTTTGCACATGAGATAATAACTGTTTCATTGGAAGTTTTACTCGATGATTCCATAAGTTGAGATATGGCGGTCACTTGACCAGGCGTATCACTTTGTTTCTTTGGTATTTCTATTTTTGGGATTATGCGCGGAATTGTGACAATTTGCGAAACTTGACCGCATGTTTTTCTATTATGTCCTTTCTTTCCGCAAATAGAACACGGCATTTTTTGCATATGATGTTTATACTTTACTGGCATTTCAATTTTTACAGTATTCATTGGTCGTTAAGAATTATTACAATGACTGAAACTTATTACAAAACAAATAAGTAACGGTGATAAATCACGTATATGAAACTGAGTATTTTCGAAATACATAGAGCGTTCACTATAAAATGGATCCAATGTTACGAAGAGAATTAGTTCCATATGAGTCCACTAAGGCGCGATTCGAGCAGACTGTATTTTTCTGTGAAGAAGATGCGATGGTTTATGAGATTATCCATAGCCCAGATGATTACGAATTAAGAGCGCGCACTTACCAAGCGTTCTCCATCGTTTATAGACCAATAAAATACTCAAAGTTTGATGAGCACCATAGTTTGAAGAAATTTCGATTCATTAATAAATGGATAAAAGATCCAAATCGGCGGCGTTATGCGCGATTAACTTTTGCGCCTCCGCCGCTTATTCCCCGAGATGATGAATTTAATCGATGGTTAGGGTTTTATATTGAGCAATATCCAATTCCACCAGCGGAAGACACTGTCGCGTGTGAAGGATGCCAATTACTGATTCGCCACATACGGCTAATGACAAATAACGATGAGATATTATTTCGCTATATGTGGTTATGGTTTGCGGATATGGTTAAATTTCCTGGCAAACAATCTCGCATAATGTTCGTGTTACACAGCAATGCTCAGCAAATAGGCAAATCGCTTTTATACAGTATTTTCGAAAATCTATTTGGTAAATCATTGGCGATAAGTATCGATAATCCGAATTCCATTTTTGGCAAATTTAACTCGATAATTAGTGATAAATTGCTAATTTGTCTTGAAGAATTTGGTATATTATTATCAAGGGCGGATGAAACGCGAAGTCATATGGATATTTTACATGAAACAGAAGGATTCGCGAATCGAATGAGATATCTCATTACGCGAAGAGGCTTAACGGTGCGTGAAAAAAATAGGTCACAATATGATATGCCAAATTATTCGCGTTATTTAATGTGTACAAGCTCGATGAGAGCGCAATCACTTCCTGTTGATGAACGTATTTTCGCAATACCCGTGCATTGTCAACGGCAAGCGGATTCGTATTATTTCGCCGTTGCTGCAGCCGCAAAAAATATACAAGCACTTCGACTGCTATTTGAGATGCTAAAAAATGAACCGGAAGCTACCGAAGACCTGGATTTGGTTGCAATTCGCCCGAATACCGACACAGAAGAAGAGGAGCTCGGCGAAGCCTCGACGCCTTCGGCGGAGCTCGAAGAAGAGTATGAAGCGCGCGAGCCGATTCCACCGGAGATTCGCTTTTTCTGCAATTTTATTCGCGAGCAATATGCGCGTAATCAAGGAAATATAAGATTCTTAATAACGCACCAGGACCTTTACGCAAAATACACAGAGCAGGCTGCCGCTAATGGCACGCATATTATATCTTCGATACAAATGAGTAAAAGCATCAGGTCATTGATGAATGACGCGCCAGAAACCGAATGCGGAATTAGGTCATTCATTTCGAGCGGATATCGCAAATATGATATAAATTTGCCGCTCGCAATAAATTGGTTAACAGAAAAAGGTCTTATTGAGCACAGATAAATGGCACACTTATTCAAATCAAGATTATTTTTTTGCGAACTCCCGCGTAGCGGTTGAGGCTCCGCCGAACTCGCCGAGGGCTCGACGGCTCCGCCGAACTGAAATCTTCCCGCACTTAAATTCTAACAAAAAAAGAACCACAATGCCCCCAGTTCCAGTTGGATTATTTTTCTTCAAATCTGTGCTATTTCGCGATTTTCTCAAGAAAGCGCGCGGCACGCATATCAGGGCGCAATAAACGCGCATCTGGCAAATTTCCAATGATAATCAGCCCATCAGTCGTCACTGCGCGAGAAAGCGCGACATAAAATTGCCCTTTTTCGAAAATGCCGCTCGCGCAGACGCAAATATTCGGGATTGACATTCCTTGCGATTTATGGATTGTTATTGCCCACGCGAGCAAGAGCGGAATCTGCGTGCGCTGAGCGATTATTTTGCCCGCTTGTTTGATTCGCCACGTATTCGGCTCGGCGACATCATCTATTTCGGCGATTACTTTTTTTCCATCGACAAATCTCGTAACCTCATATTTCACAATAGGATATCCATCTTGCGTATATCCAGTAACAACGCCAGTTGCCCCATTAACCAATCCACAACATTGATCTTTATTAATAAGCAATATCACTCGCGCCCCAATGCGCAACACTAATTTTACCGGCGCGATTAGTTGCTCCAGAAGATGGCTATTATTTCCACGAGCACTATCCGCGGCATCGAAAACTTTCTCGGATTCTGCAGGGAGCGCAGATAATTCTTTAATATTCATAGATTCCGCTTTATCGCGGCGCGAGAAAAGGCAGACTTTATTCGCGATTTCCGCGCCAGCGCAGCTGGTGCTTCTCCGCCGCGATATGAGGAAAGCATTTCCTTTTGGCGTAATCCTGCCGCGGCGAATCTCTGCCAAGAATTCCACGAGATCCGGCTCACGCTGGCGAAAAATCTCGCGCAAAATGAAGAAACGATTTTCCATTAACGCAAGCCACCGTGCACTTTCGAAAATAAATTGTGATGCGCCGCTATCGCGTGATATTGGCGGCAATTGATAGAAATCACCGCTGCAGATTAATTGAATGCCACCAAACTGGAGAAGATTTCCTCGCAACTGTTTGGCAATTTCATCAAATTTATCGAATAATTCTGCGTTAATCATGGAGCATTCATCGAGAATAAGCACTGCCGCTGATTTAATTCTGTCGCGCGCTTCTCTTTTATATGGGCGATTAAGAATTTTTATAAGATCGCCAATTTCTTCATTTGCCAATCCAACGCCGAAGAACCAATGCAGAGTGGTTCCGCCGATTGCACATGCGGCGATTCCGGTTGCCGCGGTTGTGAAAACGCGTTCTTTGCCGCATTTTTCGCACAAGGCTTCGATTATTTTGCTCAAAAGAAAAGATTTACCGCTTCCTGCGCAGCCAGTTAGGAATAATGATTTGCCCGCCAGCGCGCATTCAAACGCCGCCATTTGCGAGGGCGATAAGGTTAGACGCTGCGTTGCTTCAAGCGCTTCGCATCGTGGATCTGCCATCTCCTATTCTTGTTAATATTACTATTCATTTTATTACTGTGTTAAAGGTAAAACATAAAGCAGCTCGCAAGCTTTTTAAACGACATCTTAGCCATTGCTATATAATCGCTATGGATCACAGAATAATCCACGAGGTGCCAATCACGGGCAGAGCCGAAGGTAATCTTATATGTGTAACTGAAGGTGCTTCAATTTCGCAAATATTTCCACGTGAATTGCGCGTTTATTGCGCGAATGACGAAGTCGATCCATCCGGAAGCGCGCGTTTGGAGGTTGAAATTCTGGATGAAGTCGCTGAAGGCAAGAAAATATCAATCGGCAAATTAATCGTCGAAGGTTTCTCTTGCCGAAAAAATCACGAGAGCGTGTATAAATTCGATGCAATGCCATTTACTAAATTTGCCGATATGAGGTGGTTTACTATCACACTGGCGAATAGCCGAAAAACAGATGGATTTGAATTTGTATTCGTGTTTGATGAATATTATCCTAATGAAGAACGCCGCGCGATATATGAAGCCCGTGGTCAATTAAAGACTGCTGCGACATACGGATCTCGTGAGGACTGTATCACTGCCAAAAATAACGGCGCAACTAATTTTGATGAAATGCTTCGATGCGCTGCGAAAAGTGGGGAACGAGAAATATGCACACTCGCAAAGGAATGGGGCGCAACTGATTTTGAAGGAGTGCTGCATTATGCCGCATTTCGCGGAGATTTAGATTTATGTGTCCTCGCAAAGGAATGGGGCGCAAATTGTTTCGATGACATGATTTGTTCTGCTGCTGAAGGCGGGCATAAAAATCTTTGTATCCTTGCGAAAGAATGGGGCGCTGCTTATTTTGATGAAATGATTCTCGGCGCGTTTCAATACAAACACAGGGACATAATTAATTTGGCGAAAGAATGGGGTTTTGACTGCGATTATCTCGAGCGGAATATTTAATAATATCCGGAGTCAATGAACACGGTTTAAAAACACGGCGCGAGGTGTTGTATTTTATTTTTTTTGAATTTGGCTCAATGTAAAGAATATCCGTATTTCTTTTTTTGAACCGATAAGATTCTTAAAGATAATGGCGCAATTATTCGCCGATTTAGATGACCTTCTCATCCGTGAAATTTATTCGCATGGTTATCCCGAAGAAATGTGCGTTCTTCGCGAAGTTTGCGGACGATTCGCGGCAGTAATTTCGCCGCCAGTCAAATATGTGCCGAACAATTTACTTTGTGAAGCTGCGGAAAACGGACAAATTCGCCGTTGTGTAATCGCAAAGGAAAGAGGCGCGGGAAGCTTCAATTGGATGCTCCAATATGCTGCGCGAGGAGGCTGTCGAGAAATATGCGCACTCGCGAAGGAATGGGGAGCAACAGACTTTCAAATGATGATTTATTTCGCTGCATGTGGTGGGCATGCTGAATTATGTGTGCTTGCAAAAGAATGGGGAGCAACGGCGTTCAATGAAATGCTCGGTGGTGCTGCACAAAGCGGGAATGCGGAACTTTGTCTCCTCGCAAAAGAATGGGGAGCGAGATATTTCGAAATGATGCTTAGCAGTGCGGCGCAAAGTGGACAAGAATCTATTTGCCGTCTTGCAAAAGAATGGCTTAGCGAAGCTCGCCGAAGGCTCGACACCTCCGGTGAAGCCTCAACAACTTCGTTGAAGGATGCAACGGATTTTAATGGCATGCTTTATTTCGCGGCTGTAGGCGGGCAATCGGCGATTTGCCATCTCGCAAAGGAATGGGGTGCAACAAATTTTAATAGTGCGCTCAGTGCGGCTGCATTTTATAAACACACGAACATTTGCATTCTCGCCAAAAATTGGGGCGCAACTGATTTCAATAGAATGCGCGAACTTGCCATTATCTGCAAAAATCACGCGATACGCGAATTGGCAGAAAAATGGCAAGCAAACAATTAATACGCCGCATGTTGCTCTTTTTTTGAAAACAACTTTACCATTAAAGTAGACGATACTTCCGCAGCAATGCAGAATCATGACTCATTGGCAATAATCTTCGCCTTCGCATTTCTTGCTAAATTCGCCATCGCGGATCGCTTTATATTCAGACAATACGCGTTACCTGCAGCTCGATGCTATACAATTGGTCCATTACCGTCTTTTTCCTCACTGAAATATGATTTGACAAGCAATAGCGGCGAAATTACAGTTATTCCGTCGCCAACTTATTCGTGCCCGGCGACACAATATGTAACCGATTGCGGCATGCGAGCATCAAAAAATGGAAATCTTCAGTGGAGTGCAAACTGTAAATCGCCGAACGGAACACACATTGTTATCAGTAATGAGAATTTACTCGAATCTACGCAGATAAACGGATATATCGACATTTATATTGATTCTGCGCGACAATACACACCAGCGATAATTACCGCATTCGTCGCATTTGGTATTATATTTAGTCTGGCATTTAGCGTTGGCGCATTCGTTAGCTGCTGTTATCAGCGGCGTGCAATGAGTCGCGCCATTTATCGCTGTAACACGGCGCTCGAATAAGCGCGTATTCGCGGTTTCTTTTTTTGAATCTGTGAAATTCATTAAAATAAAGCATCAATATGGTGCAGCCGCCATTTAGCATGGTGCTCATACGCAATATTATCGGAAGCATTCGGCAAGGAAATTCAGCAAAAAATTATAAAAAAATACACAACAATATCGAACAATCTGTGTCCGGTGAATTCTTGCGCCATCTTGTGCCATTTCCAAAACCGCGCCAAAATGACACTTAAAAATCGCGCAATTCGCCGCGGCAATTAATCAGATTTACAAAAATACAATTCTTCATTCTTTTTTATCGACTCAAATACAAAAAAATAAATGCGAATTCGCAAATGCGTTTTTCAACTATCGGCAACGAATTCGTTGTCATCGCAGCCATCTGCCGGTGCTGGCGCCTTGGATGATGCCGCAGAACTGAATTTTTCTTTGTATTTAAGATGTTCAGCTGCGAATGCCTCTTTTTTGGCTTTGTAATCCGGCATTGATGTAATCGCCGAATAAATTGCATCCATAATTTCGATATTTTTTGCGTTTTCTTTGAGCGCCGCGAATCCTTCTTTCTTTTGCGTTGCTTCAACTACCGCTGGAATGATGTACCTTGCGCGGAATTCTTCGCTCACCTTGTATTGCTCAATGAAATATTGTTTTGGCGTTTTTGCTTTTTTCACTGTTGCCGGCGCTGCAGAAGATGAAGCGGAAGCTGCCGCCGCACATACTGCTGGAGCAGCCGCCGCGGCTGCTTCTGCCTTCTTGCGCTTTTCTTTCGATTCTTTAATTTTCCCAGTCGTGTCATTTCCTTCGACGAGGACTCTCAACGCAATGATACTTTCCCTCATTATTTCGAGTTTCGCGTCCATATCGCGGATTCCGTGAGTATTTTTCTCAACTTCTATCTTAATCGGCTGAATTTTCGAATCAATGGTTTTATCAATTCGTTCGAGCTTCGCCTCAATAGTCGTTTCAATCTTTTCGAAGAGTTCTTCAATCTTACGAGACATCTTTACGTCTTCCTTTCCGGCAGCTGCCATCTGTTATATGCTATTAATTATTTCTTTAGAAGACCCTACTATTTCCCTTGAAGTTATGGGAAGCTGATTGCTTTTGGCTATTATATTACAGGATAAACGGGATTTCAATTTTTTCACATAGCTTTTTCAGCACTTCTCTCGGAGCTGTAAATGCCATAAAGCACGCCTGTTCTAATTCGCGCGATAACGGCGGATGTTTTTCAGAGCGATTGAGACGCCGCATTGCCTCATTTGCTTGTTGTTCGGGAGGCTTTCCCAAAATCAATCCATCGTATTCTTTTGATAATAATCCGCAATCAAATAAGTCCGAAAGATGTATCTCAGCTCCACCGGAGGTGTCGAGGCTTTGCCGAGCTTCGCCAGAGTTTTTTCCATCAACAAAGAAACGACATTCATCTGAGCCCGCCGTCGCAAAGTAAACGATTGCGATATCCGCATTTCCGCCTATTTGCCGCCAAAAAGAGTGGCATCCTTTGCTTGACTTTCCGAGAATATCGATTGTAGGCGCAATCACTTCATCACTGCTCATTGGTTGGCGCAACATCGCGCGTAATATTTGCTCTCCATAATAACAGGAATTCGCGATGCCGATTTTATAAGTTTTTTCTCGAATAGTAATTGTCTTATATGTTGTGAATAGATTTGCGGCTATTGCCGCTTTATCCTCGATATGCTGCTCGAGAATAATTCCGCTTTTGATTATATCGTCGGCAATTTCATTATACATCAAAGATGAAGTAATCGTGCGGAAATATTCGGTATAATTGATAATCCCAATGGCGCCCAATCCGCGAATAAAATAATCTGCATTCATTCCAGTTGTCTCAGGATATCGCGGCTTATAATTTCGCACGTACTTCATTGCGAGCAAATCGAAAATATGCGAAATAGTGTAATTATGGCGCAGCAGAATATGGTCGACGAGTTTTTCGGGCGTAAATTTAATACATGCAGAATCTTCCTTTGGTGCATCTTCATCTGGCACGCCAATAATGGACAATTCTTCGCCGGGGATAAGTATCTTAATGACATCAAATTTGCAGCCCACATATTTCTTGATATCTTCTTGCGATGCGCAGCCATCAAGAATAATGATAATCGGCGTAACATATTCGAGAGCAGAATCAACTAATTGCCTCGGCACCATTTGGCATGATTCTGCAGCAGCAGCGATAAAAGACTCAAAAATAGATTCACCATTATAGATGATAGTCTGATAATATTCTTGTTTATGCTGCGGCATTTCCGGCACTGCCGATTGCTGTGGAGGGTTATCCATTTGCGAGATTATAGCATTCCTCATCATTCGCTTAAATTGAAGCGAGTGATTCTCCACTATATATACGCCAAAATGTCGCAATGTTGTGGTAAAATTCTGCCGCAAGATTCACACGCAAATCATCAATCTTCCGGCGCGAATCCCCAGCAAGAGACGAAAACTAAACAACAAATCATCGAATCATGCGAACAAATGGTCGGCATTTCAGTAGCACGCGCTTTAATTGCCTACGCGCCAGAATTCGAGCAAGATATAAAATCCGCGCAATATCCATCTGCCGGCAGTTTTAATAAATTGCAGAATTCTGCGACTTTCTCCATTAGTTTTACTGAAACGCCGGCAATTCTTCATTTAGGGCTAAAAAGCGTACCAATTGATTATAATCTGGATATTCCGATACCGAATGAGAAATATTTCGCCGGAGTCAAAGAAATTGCCCGTGATTTATTCAATGCCGCAAAGTCATTTCTCGAAGAATTCTTCACGCTTAATAACGCGCTTTCCGCGAAATTCGCCAGCACAAATAAGAATACCGCTCTCACGATGCGGAATGAGTTTTCTGCTTATTTTGAGAAGGATAAAGGCGGATGGATGGGGCTCGTTGGCGCGTACACGGGGCTTTAAAGTATGGACTACTATCGATGCAGGGATACTTGATTTCTTTTTTGCGCGGCTATACGCATTGTGGCGCAATTCGCGCAATTCACGTAAGAAGAACAATCGCGCGCAATTTGCGCGTGAGTCCTTCTTTTTGAAATCAATAATCAAGATTAATATAATAATGACAACTACTGTTGCACCACCGCCTAATGCGCCATCTTGCCCTCCGCAAGAAGTATCGCGGCTGCGCAAAACGGCGCGAGGACTTCTTCTTGATGTTCTTCGCGCGACTTGCGTAAAATTCAATCTTCCTTTATCGCAAGAAAAAGCAGATGAGATTTGCTGCGAAATAGACCGCGGCTGTATAAGGACCGCGACTATGTATTATGCGAATGTTGGAATAAAATTAGATTCGCGCAATCCGCAGCACGTTCGATATTATGCCGAATTGATTCACAAAATGATTGCCGCGCTTGATTATTCGCCCTGCGATGAATCCGCGACATTTGTATCGCGCATATTAAATTGCCCGCTGGATGAAATTTCGACATTTCCGAAATACACACTGCATGATTTATGCCCAGAAGTTGGACAGCATGAAAAAGCCGAAATTGAATTACGCCGCTCGAGGAAAGTAGAGCCGAAAGTATCAAAGGAATTTCATTGCCGCTGTGGTGGAAATGACACGATATTTACGGAGCGCACAATTTTGCGCGCCGATGAGCCGACATCATTATGCGTTCAGTGCATTCATTGCCACAGGCAGTGGACGGTCACGTAATTAAATGTCCAATGACATTCGCACCGATTCTTTTTTTGTGTATCACCACGCTTTTCCATCAAATCAAGTATCCGTGCTCATATATAGAAAATGCCACATTCACCAAAGAAACAAATATCTGCACCGACACTCGACCCCGATAAGCTTTTTGACTGCGAACATCTTAATAAATTTGCGAACTTGATTATCAAAGCGTATAGAGTTTCGTCATATAGTCATCCATCCCTATTCGAATGCAACTATAAAGGTGTCCCATTCTTTGTAAAATTGGCATTCTATGCGATTCCATCATCAGAACTCTATACAAAATCAGGTCCAAGTCCGACAAAATTCCAACACACCGATGCAGAAATCCGCATCTTAACGACGCTCAAAAAAGAGATAATTGAAGCCGGCATTTCGCCTGGAATTCTTGAAATCATTACTCATCGCGTTTGTGAGCGCCCGTCGAAGACATTTCGCATAAAAAAGTCCGAATGCATGCAGCTCAAAATCAAAGGCACTTCATCTCAAGCAGATTTATTTACATTCGCAATGTGCCAGCTTATTGAATCTATTAATCATGGGCTTAACTATGACAAATGTGCATTCGTTGTCATGGAGAGATGCGACATATCATTGTCGGAACTTCTTAATAATATTATTGATTTACCAATACTCGGCATTGAGTTATTTAAGAGCATACTTTTCCAGGTTATTTCCACATACTTCGCCTTGAAATACAAATATCCGAAATTCTGCCACTATGATTTGCATCTGGGAAATATTATGATTAAATTTGACAAAGATTTCCGCTATACGCCATTATTCCAGCGATTCCTGGTTTATGATTATAAGCCGTGTAAAGTCGTGTTTGAAGTGCCTTTCTTCGGTATGATAACAAAGATAATCGACTTCGGCTTTGGACAAATTCCCGAACTTGGAATCTTAAACACATTTTCCGATGACCTCCAGCTTTCTTATCATCGAACGGAGTTTGACATGGTTGCACTTTTCCACAATATTTCCGGGCAAGTTTTATCAGACAAGACTCGAGGCAAAAATACATACAACATAATCGGCATTTTAAACCAGCTCGAACCAACACAAATGTATTTGCACAATGCCAGAGATGTTATAGAAGCCAATGCGGATAAAATACCAACAATTCACCAAATGATGCTTAATCCTGTTTTTGCTGAGTATCACAACGTTAAAAACATTGCGCCGGGGCAAATATACAAAACATATCGCCTCGATAAATGATTGAATTTATCATTGTCGCAATATTCGTCATTATTTGCCTTCTCAGTGGAGGCACTTTTATTTTTCCTAATGAAACAGCGCATCCGCGAGATTATTCTCCGGATGAGCGCGTGTTCACCGATATTGAACGCGGCGATGAATATCGCCATGTCAAAAATACTGCAACAACGCAAAGAGATGCAAGTCAATTGCTAAATGAACCATCAGACATTCAGAATATAGGACTTCATATTGTTCCGACCACGATTCCATCGACACTGATTGAAAATCCGCCACTTTCTCCTCGAAAAAAAGTCTCATTTGCCGAAATACGCCAAGAGCGTGAATATAATAAACACAGCGGCGAGATTGTATCAGATGGAACAGGACCAGCACATACAAAAGCAACCGAAAAGTGAATATTTTGACAAATCTCTCGTCATTCTTTGCGCGATGAATGCTTACGCAATGGGACATTTTAAGATATACACTAAATTATTTTGGCACGTCATTGGCGCGCCGCCATCTTCTTCCACGATTGCAATCGATTGCGCAAAATTGGCGACGATGCTTCTGCGGGTTGCACACGATTCGCAATTGCGCGAGAAATATTCTGCACAAATCGCACTTTCGCGAATTCTTGGCGCGGGAGCAAGTTCGATTGGCGACTGGATAAAATTCGGTGCGCAATCTGCGCGAGATATAAGTCTTCTTGAGCAAAAAGGATTAGTTTCTATTTCGCCACTTCAAAATTACGGATTAAGGTATCATTCGCAACTAATGGAAGAAATATCGCCATTATGCGCACGTGAAATTCTCGCGCAAATCGTGGAATTGATTAAGCAGTCGATGGAATATTCACATAGTGGTCACGCCGAATACGCAACCTCGCAAATGAATGATTATATTATTCGCCATCTTATTATATCGCCAACGGGTCCATATCGCCGTGGAAAAGCCACCTTACCAGCTAAATCTATTCTTGAAGATAATCAATGCGGCTCAAATGGCAAAGGCATAGAATTAATTGTTACAACGGGAATTACATTTGAGCCGACATTTTGCAGGCAATTACATAATTTCCTGCGGCATTCGCCTGCTTATGTGTGTTGGATTACAATCACCAAAAATTATATTTCCTTTCTTTATCGCTACAACTCTACGCGGATTGTACGCGTCGATATTAAATATGTTCCATTTCTCGCGCACTACGTGACGCTTTTATTCGACACTGGACCTTTTACTTTTGTGCAGCGCGTCAAAGACCGCATTGCGGAAAGAAATCTTGCCGTAACAAAAAATAATGAATTGGTAAGAGAGCGCACAGAGGCAAACGCGCGAATCATCGAGAAAATCGCGATTGGAAGTGAGCGAGAATTATTCACCAAATTGGATATACCATATATAGAGCCGCATCTAAGATAAATGGCTAACCCAGGAATTCGCCAATTCTCGAAATGTCTATGTCACGCACAAATAACGGCAAATGGCAAATGCAAGATTGTCGTTGGCGATATAATCGTCGGTAGTTTTTCTTTGCGTGAAAATCTCGTCGCGAGAAAGGCGCTCGGCAAAGCCTCGACCACTTCGTGGGGGCTTAAAATTGCTGGCATTCCTGTGACTGATGCTGGCAATTCTGCGCAAACAAAAGTGTTTATTTGCTCACTTGGCGATAATTTCGCGAAATGTGCAAAGATTGTCCCCAGAAAATTATTGGGTCTGCAGATGAAAGCGAATATGATTTGCAGGCAATTGAAAATCTGTGGGTCGCGAATCATTCGCCCAGCGACGATGCAGTATTTAGACGGCATGAATATCTGCCTTAGGACCACGGCATTCGCCGCCGCGAAAAATCGCGGAGATTTACTATTGGATGATACGCAACAATCCGATATTATCTCTGCGCGAAATGTCGCGCGATGCATATCAGGCAGAAGCATAATTGAGCTCGGGCAAAACTGCAAGTTGAATTGGCATATTCCGCCGCTTATTCGCGAAGACATGCACACGCGCATCGCATATTGCCGCAGAGGGCTTGCATTTAACTCGCCAATGACGCAAATATCCGCCGATTATAATAATACAAAAAATTCGCCTCTCGCGATTCAAGTATCGCAAGGAATGGTTCAAATAAAGAATCGCGTCATTCGCTCATTTATTGCAGCGCACCGGTACCTCTTTTCTTCGCGTTATTTCGAATTTGCATGTCGCGGAAACAGCATGAGCAATCTATTGAGCGGACCAATCACTGAAATAAGCAATTTTGTGGGAATATCTCTCAATTCCGCGTATTCATGCATTATTCTTCGATGCATTCTCGCGGATTCAATCGAAACTTGCTTGGCAATCGTTGATATGGCGAATCCGTGGGTCGGCAAAAGTGTCGTAATCGCGCACAATATTGCCCAAGAGAATGAAAATGCGGTTTCGCTCTCGATGAACGCCGATGGAACGCGCATTGCGGCGGCATTTCATTGCGATGGAGAATCATTAATTCGTATTGTTGTATATGCGTTTAATTGCGTTTCTGCTACACAAATCACGCAGTTTTCCATTCCATTTGCGGGTTGGACTTGCACATATTTCACGCAACGTGATTTTGTTGCCGCTTATACGACGAAGGATATCATTTATGATTCGCATTCTTTCTTGAAAAAATATTAACAATCACATATCTAAATATATACATACGCAGTACCGAAGCCATGAGCACTGCTATAAAGCCAGCAGAATTTAGTCGCCTTACAATCTCGGAACAGCTTTCCGCACGCGAATTATTGTGTTCCGGCGGAAGCCAACAAACGCCATCTATTCAAATAAAGTCGCCAGATGGGCAAGTGCAGATAGGCTTATTTTTTGATAACACCTCCCAGAAGCTTTGCATTTCATCAAATGGCGTGATTGTCGCGAAATTCGGCAAAGATAATTTCGTTGAATTGCCCGGAGGATTTAAACTCGGCGATTCTGTTATTAAATCTGTTGATGGAGTTGACGCTGAATCTGTGATGACACGCGCGGCAATCACGAAATATGTGCACGAAAATATCGTAAACAAACAACAAGAAGTGATATTTGTGAACCGCATTCAGCCGCAAATCGCCGATACTCCTGTGACTGTCGATGGCACACTGCGCGTAAATGGCAGCATTTCGCGCACATACGAAACGATTTTGCCGCGAATGTTTAATCTTGAAGAAATAGTGCAAAGTGGCGTCGCAATTGCGGCAGACGGCGGCGATATTCTGCTCGATAATAGTCATGGCGAAACGAATTATTCCATTGCGAATATCGCCATATCGTGCCCAACGCAGCAATTTGACCCAGACGAAATTCTCGCGTTGAAAATTAGCCTAAAACATATTCGCGGGCGCGAAGTGCTTATCGCTCTCGACCCATATGGCTCTGTGCATTTGTGGAGCGGCATGCCAACCATCGAAGTGTTGTGGGATTCATCGCAGAAAGCCTGGATTCGCCAAGATTCAGTCTATTCACTTCCTGCAATCTCACAAGCGAATATCGTTGCGAATATCGGCGGCTTCGAATTTCATCGCATTGCAGCATGCGCAAAATGCAATACGATTGGCATTATCACAACAACGCACGGCGATAATGGACTCGCAGAATTGCCGGCGCTTTTCGTCGCATTTACAAGCGCGGCAAAAATTGCATCACGCCCTGCGACACTTATCGAAATTGCGCCCGCTGCGACTGCCGAAATGCATTTTGTATTGAACGCATTAGGCAATATTGCAGTTGTTACACTTAATGAACAATGTATTCTGTTTCTCCGCGATGGCGAAATCTGGCAAAAAGAAATACTTTCCCCATTATCCGCGCCGGCAATCGCTCTGTCGCTTACTGATGCCGGCTCGCAAATATTATTCCAAACAAGCACTGAATTAATTCTCGCGCGGAAAAACGCAGAACATATTTGGACGCGGACTACAATTTTCGCAAATCCCGCAATTGTGTTATCTGCGTGTAGCGGCAGTGGCGATATTATCTTTGCGATAACAAGCGAGAATAAAATTATTGCAATCTTTTTCGGCGAAACAACGCGCGAAATTTACGCCGCCGATTCCGCGATTAATGCGCTTGCAGTTTCTGTATCCGCAGAAACAATCGTCTTCGCACAAGGAAAAAGTGCAGTTATTCTCGATTATATTTGCGGAGGAACTTATAGCGTTAATTGGGTAATTCCGACAAATGCCGCAATTGCAAAATTGGCAATATCCGCCGATGGGAAAGCTATCGGCATTCTTGAAGTTGACGGCACGTTTAGCATTTATTCGCGCCAAGTCCTCGCATGGCAGCGGTTAAATTTGCAAAACATTCCCGGCGCGATTGATTTTTCGATATCAGACTGTGCGGGTTTAATATATATTATGAGTTTGGCAGGTGTCATCTCACTCATCCATTAAGACAGAAATGTTAAATATTACGAGAGAACGCGCGAGTTGCCAATATGGCACAGTGAAGACTGTCGCATTTGTACGCGAGCAGCAAATGGATGCCGACGCGAAAGTGATATTCGGCAATACGCGAATCGGCGCGAATATTGATTCTTTGTTTTTTGAAACGAATGGAAAAACGCTCGCATTCGGCGCCGATGGGCTGAATGTTTCGGCAATGGGCGATAATATTTTGGGCGTTTATTCGCGTTTGGCGCGAGCGGGCGCCGCATTATCCGCCATTGGAGACGAGAAAACTGCATTTAGTATCTCTATCTCTCGTAGCGCGCAAGATGTGAATATCACAGGAAATCTTGCGGTAAATGGGCAAATTATATCGCCAATGATGCACGCTGCACCGCGCGTAATTGTGACAGCGCATGAATTTCATTACGCGCCGCTGGTTGACCAAATGCGAATCGACTTTGTTTTATCGCCGAAATTGGGATTAGCGAAAGTATTTATTGTCGGCGATATCGCCGGCGAATATATCTTGCTGAATTCCGGGCAACGAATTGCATCCGCATTGAAAAGTGGCAGTGATTGGTTTTCTAATGCCAAAGCTAATTCCGTTGCAACGCCATGCGCGAGCTCCGCCGAAGGTGGCGAGGCTTCGCCGAGTAGTGATTATTGCTCTGGCGAAATGCTCAATCTTGTTGATTTGGGCATAAATACGACATATCCCGGCGGCATTTTCAATATTTCAATTCCGCCAATCGAAGAACACAGAATTCCACGCCCAAGAAGAGAAATACTATTTTCCTCGCCAGAAGTTGGGCAATTATCGCGTTATTTTTATCACCAGCGCACTGGCAGATTCGCGGCGATTTTCAGCGATTCAACAATTAAGATTTACGATATATCTGAATTATTTGTTCGGCAGTTATCGACCGCGAGTATCCAATCGCAAGACCTCGGAGAAATTGCCGCGTTTGATGGCGAATATTTAAGAATTCGTTCAAAAACGAATTCAGCGGATTACATATACAGAGCAGGCTCTTCTGAAATAACAATTGTGTAAGTGGCGGCAATTCATGGATTTCGACAGAGCTTCTTTTGAACAACTCACTGTCGCAAAAAAATTATTCGTCAATGGGGATGCATATTTCAGTAGTTGGCAAGATTCCACTCCGCATCCCGGCAGATTAATATTTTCTGGTCTGAGAACTTGGTCTATTACCACTGATTCTGGCGGGCTTATAGTAACGCGCCAAGAAGGAGATAAACAAATAGAAGTCGCGCGAATAACTCCCGCCGGCGATTTATCTGTACGCGCTGTGAAAATCGCGAATATAAATATCGCGGATATCATTGATACGCCTATTCCGCGCCCTATTCCGCCGGAACGCGCAAATGCAGTTCTTACGACTGCCGCAATGATAGAATTAATAAATCAAACTATCGCAGGAGAAAATGTCCCAGATTCAACACTGCGCGTTCGCGCGATAAACGCGCCGGATGCGACTACGCCAATTGCGATTAACGGTAGTATATCGGCATCCGGCAATGTCAATTGCGCTTCTCTTGCTTCTATTCCTCGTATTATTGAAAATCTCGCGGCAGAATCAACATTCGATATGAGTTGCGCGAATGTTTGGTATATTCGCAGTTGCGCAGAAACGCGAGTAACCGTCAATTTAGATTTCTCAAAATGCGCAATATCATCGCCACCACAACAAATTTTATTCGAATTTTATTTAGATTCTAAAGTCGCGCAAACAACAATCGCATTTATTCGCGGCGCACACACTGGTGGATTTATTTTGAACAGAGAAACACGGCAAAAAGAATGCAGATTATTATTTGACGCTCGGCTATGCCTCGCCCGCAACGCGGACGCCGATGCGCAAAGAATGCCGCCGGGGCGCGAATATATGCGCTATGACGAATCGCGCGATTCACTTTTGCCTTCACGCAATTGCGCAACAATTCTACGCAATTTCGGCGCGAATCATTACGCGGCATTGGATGATGCATTTCTTGCGATTTCGGCGCCTTCCTTTGCGGCAGGAAGCGGTCTTATTCGCGCATTGACGCTCGCGGCAGATATGAAAGCGATTGTTGATTATAAGGAGCTTCCTTTGCCGCCTCTCATCGCGAATACTGCCAATTTAGGGGAAAGTTTCGTCATCTGCGATAATGGCGCGATAATCAGTATCGAAAAAGAAAGTCATCGGCAGATATATTGGGCGAATACGACCACGAAAATCGCGCAAGTCGCTGAATCGCCAATTTCGTGGATTGCCGAAGGCTGCAGTTCTGCGCGGATGATTGTAGGCGGCAATTCGGCAACTGGAGCATATTTCATCGCAAAAAAAGAAAATGTAATCTTTCCTTTCGTATTTAACGCGCTTCCTACAGCTGATAGTGATTCGGCGATTGGTGGATTTCTCGCCGCAGAATCCGGTATTTTCTTCGGATTCGGCAGAAAAACACTACACATTTATTCTCTTTCGGATGCGCCCAACGCATCGGGCGTTCTTATTCGGAGTGTTGCGATTATTGCCGCGGATATCAACATGCAAATTCGCGGAGTATGGAGCGACGCATGCGGCAAAACATGCATCATTTCGACGCAAGGAAATGCATTTAGTGAGATATTATACTATGAATGTCAACCGAGTGATTTTACACTTCGCGCGCGAATAGAAATTCCCGCAGCGGAGCCGGGCGCATTTTATGGCTGCTCAAAACAGGCGATAAAATTATCTCTCGATGGGCGTTCGCTTATTATCGCGCCGGCAAATATAAAGTATGGGCGGAGGGTATTCGTTTATTATCGCGCCGGCGGTTTGTGGATTCTTAACTCCACGATTCCAATAAGTGCAACATTATCGCTTGGAATGATGAATATTGTCGGTCCCGGCGATAATGCGTTTGCCGTGTGCATAGCTGATGCAGGATTACAATTGATAAACTAATAGTTGGCATCACAAAGTCTTTTTTTGTTTCTCAGCACAATGAGTATTCTTCCTTATAATGAATTGAATTACACAAAATATAATTAACAATGATGGCAATGCGTTGTGATGGTGAAAGCGATGCTCGTCTCTTATCCGCGTTATGGCATTACTGCGTAAACCCTATTCAACAGGTCATCGCAATGCCGTGCGTAAATTTATTGCCGATTTTGCGCGATGATTCACCGTGCGTTTTTATCGAACATTTGCCGATTTCGCCGGCAATTAGCCCACATGCCGCGATATTCATTCCCGCGGCAAAAAAGCAATTCGCGACAAATTGGCGAAGTCTCGCATATAATGCGCGCAAGAAATCGATTCGAGAAAAAGTAAAATACGCTGCAATTATTTACAACGCAACTTATGAAGAATTGCTCCGCGTGACAAAATTGAATCTGCGTGGTTTAGTGGTTTTCTACGTTACGCATGAAAGTGAGCGAACATCCATTTTCGCAATTCGGCACGCGATTACTTCGCAAATAAATACTATAATTACATTTATTACGCAGCGTGATGTCGCAATTGCAATTGCCGCGTTGCTCGATTATCTTCTGCCTGGCAATATTCCATTTATCGTGCAAAAGGCGATTGCGAATTTCCCTTCGATAACGGTAAATTATCAAAAAAGAATAATCGCGACATTTGAAGACATATTTCAATCTTTAGCAATTATTCCACCACCGGTATGTGGCAAAATCGGCATTTCCGCGTCAGCGGATTCGCCAATGCAGCGAATCGTGGAATTTTGCAAAAATGTCTTCCTTGAATTGACAAAGGGCGACCGAGGCGGATTAATTATCACGGCGTCTCATGATAAAACCGAGAGCGCTTCATGTAATTTCGCAAACATCATAATAACAAACTCGCCGGTTGAGGATACTGATTCGCGAAGTACTGGTAAGATAACAATCAACACTAATACTATTCATGATATGTTCATCACGGCATACACAATTGCAATAGAAATCATTCCGCCCAAATTGGTAACTACATATTCTGATGACTTAGAATTGAACTGCGCAATAAATGAATTGCAGCAAAATGGCGGACCCCAGTAATCATTCTGGCGCGTATGCGTCCAACACATCATCGTCCCATAATTGCGGCTCTGAATGATTGATTGTCGCCAGAAATTTAATTGCCACCGAACTGATAATCGCAATAGCAAACGACTCCACACAATTTGATACGGCGCTCACCATCTGCCAAATTCCGATTAACGGAAATAATAATACCGTGTTCATTTTCGCATTCATTTGCTATTATTTTTTCTCGCGGAATATATAAAGCACAATCGCAGCGTATTTCCAAATATGTTCACAGATATGTTGCCCGTTTGGGTTTGGTTCTTAATCGTGCTGATTATTCTCATTTTGATATTCCGCAAACCAATTTGCGCATGGCATCGCCGCTGCACTGGTGGCAAAAATGAACACATCGTTATCAATATGGGTGATGCATATATGCCAACGCCCGCTGAACAAGTGGCGAATAGCAGGCTTAGCAACTTGCCGCAGTCGCCTAAATCGCTCAAGGATACGTAAATTTTTACACGCGAATCGCGCGCGTTTCTTCTTTTTTGAATGGCAACTAAATATAAGTATGCATCTTCCCGATATAATAGGTAGTATTATTGCTATCATTATTATTCTCGTAACTGCGTTGTTTACTGATATAAGAATGTCGGCAACAGATAGTGATTCGCGAGAATGGCAAATCGCGGGAGGTAAGAAAAAATCTACGAGAACGCGAGCACCCGCAGCACATTCGCGCACTTTCGCGATATTTGGAGATACAGGGCTCAAAAAAGACCACCTTATCTCATTAATGCAAGGAATTGGTTTTCAACAAGTGAGCGATGCATCGCGAGAGAAATTTATCAATTTCGTATGGGTTGAAATGGTATGGCAACACGACCGCTTCTTCGCATTCGATAAGAAATCTTACGGCATAAGATGTACACTAAAGAATATTCTTAGCGATACAAAGCATATCATAACAAATAAAGCGCGATTTCATGAGGAATACGCACGGCGTTTTCCTGATTGCCGTGATATTGCGATCACGCGCGCGTTATCCGCAGTTAGCGAAATTGGGTCAAATGAAATCCTTATCGTTCGCCCTGTGCGACTGACGAATAGTGTCGCGTGTTCCGGAAATGGTATAATTCGCGTTACAAACGCCGAAGAGCTCGCAGCGGCGAAAAAGCGTTATCCCGATAGCGAAGATTCACGCGAAGCGCAAGAGCCGAAGGCGAATTCACGCGAAGCGCAAGAGCCGAAGGCGAATTCACGCGAAGCGCAAGAGCCGAAGGCGAATTCACGCGAAGCGCAAGAGCCGAAGGCGAATTCACGCGAAGCGCAAGAGCCGAAGGCGAATGCAATTATCTCGAAATATATTCGTAATCCGCTTCTCTGGCATAATCGCGAAAATGGAAGAGATTATAAATTCCACCTTCGAATGTATTGGTTGGTTATTTCTGGCAATACAACACAAAGTATTCTTTGGAATATCGCGAAAATACTTACTGCTGCGAAACCCTATGAAGATGCGCATTTCGAAGACGCTGGCATTCATGACACTCATATTAGCTCAACGACGCGCAGTCTTTTCTTCCCCAACGATTTAGGAATACCCGCAGCTGATTGCGAGACTATTTTCGCAAATGCGAAACGCGCACTTCGTCGCGTGGATGAAATTTATTTGCCACTCGCAGCGCCATACAGCGAATCGCGTTTCGCATTCGAAGTATTCGGCGTTGATGTGCTTGTTCGCAGAGATTTAAGCACGATAATCTTAGAAATAAATGATAGAGTTGGTTTTTCTTCGGTTAATGGCGCGTATGACGCTCCGTATGAAGAATTCACAAAAAAATATTTCGATTGGATTTATGAGAACGCAATTCATCCTGTTTTTAGCGCTCAGTAATGCATCACTCGCCATCTTCTCCATCTGCAGTGGAAGATGCTGCTGAAGCCGCATCGTCCTCCGGCAAATCCGCAGATGATGACGCGTCTTGCTTTTTATTCCATTCATCCGCCTGGTGCATTAAATCCGCACTTATGCCGATTTTCATTAATTCTTTTATTCTTTTTTGCGCCGATATTTGATGCGCTTTGCTTCTGCAATGGCGCGTTAGATAAGTCCGCGCGAACTCTTTATTACAAGTATTACAATGTAATCTCGTCTTAATTGCCGCCGGAGAAATAAATGGCGAATTTGACGCAAAGATAAAGAATCGCGCAATTGGCGAAAATGTATCCATAGATTTTGTCGCCGATTTCGATGCGGAAACCGGTATAATCGCGATTTGACCATCTTTTGTAATTTTTGTAATGCCGGAAATATCAAAATCTTCTGGCGCTTTTCCATATTTTATGCACGAGCCGCCATTTCGCGTACGCATTATTGGAATCACGCTATTAAACGCGCAATGCATCTGCTCGATATGCGAAATAACGACGAGGAAACTCAAATCCATGCTTAAATCGACCAAGTGCTCGCAAATATTTTGTAGATTGTCCGCATCGAGACAACCGAATCCTTCATCTAAAATCATGAATTGTGGCATTGTGATGAGCGACGTCCGCATTAGCGCGCGCCGAAATGCGAGCCCAGCGACAAACCGCTGATATCCGCTCGACAAATCAATTGGCGATTCGCTACCATCAGCGTTCACTGCGAGAATATGAATCGCCGCAGAACTATAAACGCGCGGTTGCCCGTTGGATTTTATTCTTGCTGAATTCATCGTCGCCATTTTACTTTTTGATACAATCAACGGCTGCCCATCTTCATCAACAGAAGTCTGAATTTTTATTGTAAACGCATTGCTGCCATGCCGCACAATTGAACGCAGGACATTATTTGTTTCTTGCTGTAAATCGCCAAATGCCCGCGCGAGCATGAGATTTGGAATACCATATTTCGCATCGAGCGTTTTCTCATAGCGCTCAAAGAGGTCGATTTGGCGGCGGAAAATACTGACGCTCTTCATTTCGGCATCAAAAACAGACAATTTATCTGTTATCTTTTCAATATCTGCGATGATATGCGAATGCGCGCAAAGAATAGATTCGTATTTTTCGCGATTGCGGCGAATTTGCTCTTCTGTGCGAATCATTTCATTGTAATCCGCGATTTGCTTCTTGAGCTGCACCAATCTGTCATTCGCTTCAATGATAGTATCTTCCTGGCGAGTGAGATTTTCTTTCGCAGCAGAAAGGCGAACTTGCGCGCTTTGAAGCTCGACAATCGCTCTATCAAGCTCTGAAATCGAATGAAATTGCTTATGCAATTCTGTAATTCGCGCTTCTGCCGCACGAGCTTCGAGAATTTGAGGGGCATTTTTTATCGCGAATGAAAGTTGTTCCAATTGTCGGCGCATTGCATCCGATGAACTAAATGCAGAAAGTAGATTATTGTAACTAAGAATAGTCTTCTGCTTCTCTTGAAGCGCTTTGAGAAGCGCGTTTTTTTCTTCGAGTTGCGCGCGAATATCGAGAATAGTCTTTGCGCAGCGAATTGCGGCTAAATCTGCGCCGATTTGCGCATTCTGCACAATTTTATCATGATTGCGCTCACAGAAGATTAAATCGCGCAATCTCTTTTGTGCCACATTTTCGTTAAAATCAGCAGGAATTATCTTTGCTGCATCGCGGCGCTCTAATTCCGTGAGAATCGCCGGAAGTGTTAGACCGCTTGCTAGCATACTACTGGCTGCCAAATCATGAATAGTCTGCTTATTTTTTTGACAATCTGCACAATTGTCGCTCCATTGCAGATTTATTGACTCGAGGAATCGCTGCGCCAAAAGCGCATCGCGGCATTTAGCCAGCGTTTCTGTCGAAATTGCAGCGAACTGCGGCGATGGTTGCAATTTCGCGCAGCGTGAATATGCAGCAATTTGCGCGGAAATCGCATGAATCGCATCGGCAGTCGCATCAGCTTTCGCAATTGCGCAAGAAGAAGGCAATCCCGCATCGAACGCCTCAGATTGGCGCTTTTCTGCAGCCGTGAGTGTTGCAGCATTTTCTTTAAGATGTGGCGAAGCACTCGCCTTTGCTAATTCCGCACGCAGCCGTGCGTCCAATTGCTGTATTTCGCGCTGTAGCGAAACTAATTGCACAATTTCGCCGCGCAAACGCTCGTTCTCTTCCATTCGCGGTAATAACACACTGATTCGCGCATGCTCTGATTCAGCGACAGATTTCGCGGGTGGATTTGAAGAAAGAATGTTAGTATCGAGAATAGATTGGCATTTCTTTATTTCCGCGCTTATTTCCGTCGGCGATAATTTGCCAACTTCTGCCACAGATAATTCTTCAATTTTTAATTTCACTGCAGCTTCTGCTTTCGTAAGCGTGACTATTTCTCGCGTGATTTGCTCACGCCGCTCGAGATGCTCGCTGATTTCCGCTAACATTCCTTCAACAGTTATTTTCGGCTTTGCAACGTAGTTTAAATGTTCCATCGCATCGAGAATAATTTTCGCTTCTTTAAGTTGCCGCGCGTAATCCTGCTCATTCGCGACAAGTTCGCGCCGTGAATTACGAAGATAAGCGCGATTTTCCTCATTATATTCGGCTTCTTTTACTTGAAGTTCTGCCGCGCGAAGACGATGTCTATCATTTGTGCGAGAAAGAGCGGTTTTCAAATATTCCCAGCCTAAAAGATGCATAATCAGTTCTCGCCTGTCATGGTCTGTTTTTTGGAAGAATCCTTGCGGCTCTTGTGTAGATAATGCCGTCGCGAGAAAAGTATCGGCAGTTCCGACAGTGCGTTCAATTTCTTCATACGTTTTTGCAATTGTTTCGCATGTGTGATTTTCATCGCCGACGCGATAAACGATTGTTCCTTCGCGCATATTCCAGCGGCGATATACATCGTGAATTTGTAACGATGTTACAGCGCCGGGTATTGCAACACTAAAGCGAACGCGGCAGAATGCATCCTTCGATTCAGTATTAAGAACAAGTTTCGAAGAACCGCGCACAAAGCAATTAAATAGCGCTATCATCAAAATGTCAAAAATCGCGCTTTTGCCCGCGCGATTCGGCGCAAGAACGCCGAGAAGCGAAGATGAAAGATTCTCAAAAGAGATGAAATTTGTCTCACTGGAGTCATAGCAGAAAAGTCCCGACCATTCGAGCGAAAGCAGATTCCAGCGTATTGAGCGCGCAACAGGGACGATGTCAATTATTTCGCGCATTGTGTCGGCGTGTAAGCTGATAACTGCGTCAATATCTTCTTGCGTATCGCGAGGAAAATACTGTTTTAGTATCATAGTAATTAGTTCCGCATGATACGTCATTTGCGCATTCCAATTATCGGCGGTGCACGATTGCTGCAAATCAATGCCTGGCGCATTGTTGGCTGTCTTGCTGCTTAAAAACTGCGAAATCGAACTGCATTTATCGTGCGCGATATGAAATTCTGGGCGAATTGGCGATTTTACGGATGTTAGCACAGTGGTGAGTTTTTCGCCGATGAAATCAATATCTTCTTTTGCTACACCCGCCGCGGCATATACGAGAACGCGCGAAACACAGTTGGTCAGAATTTGTTCTGTATTTTTGCCATTTGCGCGCATCGTGTATCGCCTGCCATCCGGCGAATCTTTTATCGGCGCCATATCAAAGCGGACTTGGCATCCTTTTGATAAAATCGGCACAAATTCTGGAAAAAGTGCCGGAACGCATCTTTTCTGTTGCGTCCAGCGAATAAAGCCTTTATCAGTTGTACTGCCGATATCGAGCTGAATGAGTGAGCCGGCATAAACAATATTATCTTGAATTGCTGAGTCATGAACATGTCCGCACATTACTGCAGTGAATCCAGTGAAATTCCGAACACTAAATGTATCCGCTGAACACCGATAAATACTCGGCTGATAATTGAAGCCGCTGATGAAATCATGCAAGAGCGCAATATTTACTCGCTGCGGAACTGGCGAGTAGGTGAGATTTTCGTTGCTCGAAAGTGGAGAATAAACATGAAATAATACGCCGTCAATTTCCGATATTCCTGTTGTTCCAAGGAAATAGAGATTTTGCGCAGGGCGCAGTGATTTAGATGTAATTGGCGAAAGTAAATCGAGCATACCAGTATTATTTAAATTCGCATCGTGATTGCCGGGAATAATGATTGCGTACTTTACTAATCTGCAGAGTTTCGATAAATATCGAGAGAAATCTTCGATATTTTGCGCAGAAAGGCGTGTTTTGCAATGAAATATATCGCCGACGACAACGAGCAGCTTCTCTTGCGCGACATCTGCGGCAATTATTTCCGCGAGTTTATCTATTGCTGCCGAGAGGCGGTCTCTATCCGAATCGCGAATATGCCAATCGGATGTCTGGTATATGAATCTATACGGCATGGCAATCGGCGCTATTTCTTGTTGCGCAGATATTGTATTCGGCTCCATCTTATATTCTTGACGTTGTGCGCAGTTCAAAAAAGAAAAATTGATATATGCTTCTTTTTTGAACCGTGCAATACCCGTAGAAATAATTAGATGAGTGATATCATGCCTGACTCGAATGTCTGCATTGCTGATAGACAAGCAGACATCAGCTCCACCAAAGGTGTCGAGCCGGAGGCGAGCTCGCCATTAATGAATCCATCATTAGCAAACTCTACATTACATGTAATCGCTATGGGTGATTATCTTCATTTGCGCGAATTTCGTGCTATCGCGTGTGTTTGCCGCGATTGGTGCGAAATTATCCACGACATCGTTCGGCAGAAAAATCTTGTCATAACTCGCGTAGAAATCAAAAATAAAATTATATCGTTTCGCAGGATTGATGGTGCTCCGCCGGATATTTTAGAAGGACTATATGGGATTGTCTCGTTTCGCGAAATCAATGATTTCCAAAGACTTTCAGAATTTATTACGCTGGATACACCATTTTCAATGCCGAACAAAACGTGGACTTTTCGCGAGATGTTCTCGCGATATATTTGCCGAAATGCCGAGTTATCATCTTGCATTATTGAGTGTTATCCTCGAAATGCTCCAAATCACAGCGATTGGGATAATGCCATTAGCAATTGCTGCGAGCGGTTATATTCGAGCAAAAATAAACTTTCGCCATTAAATGGAAGTTTATTCCAAAAAAATTCAGAATGATTCTTAGTGTGTGCGGTTATCTTAGTCATTTGGGAGAAATTGGCGGCAGTCGTTATGAATCGGTTGTCGAGTCTCAAACGAGGAAACTTGGCGACGGTGTTCCCGAAAATGATGCAGAAACTCTTCTACGTAAAGAGCACTCTGATGCGCTACATGAACTTATTAACTTCGTGGCGATTATTGAACACGGACAAAAAATAGAACGAGTGCATCGGAGACACTTTACTGCAATTGTTGAACTTTTTCCAGAATCGATTCGAGAAGAAATTAGCCATTTTCTCGAACGAGAAGTACGTACTGAAGTAGAGTGGATAAATACGCATGATGCGGAAGAAAAGCAGCGGCTGCTTATTGAGAAGAATCCAGGCATAACGCCAGAGCGTCTTCGGCGTTTGGAATTTCTCGAAACACAGCGGAAGTATTTCGGCAATCAGCCGAAAGAATAAAAAAATTCTCAATTATCTTCTTTTTTTGAATAAACACGGCTATTAATCAAATATGGCGAAAGGTAAATGTATCGCAATTGATATGGATGACACTTTCATAATTCCGAGCGAGTCATCTGCCAGTTCGCCGAAGGCTCGACCCCTCCGGGAGAATTGCCCGCGCTTAGTTGATGGCGCGTTTGAAATTCTCCGCAGTACGCGAGATTTAGCGCGGAAATTTGGCTACGTATTTGTCGTTCTTTCGAATAATTACTCAGCGTCTGCGATTTGCGATGCGGCTGGAGTAAGTTGTCTATTTGATGAGATTATATATGCCAACAATATGTATACCAAATCTGTGTCTCTGCATTCTGCTGGTTATGACGCGGAACTTTCGTGGCTCGTCGATGATAAAATGGAGAATATTCTTCAATTCGAAAGAGGATGCGCTGGAGGAGTATGCGTGAATGATTGGGATTTACGCGCGGCATATTTATCGCTCGTAGCGCGCTTAGAAAAATAACGCAAAAAATCCGAAGATGAATCGCGATTCTTTTTTTGCACCGCGATTATATCGCGCCAACCATCCGCAAGATAAAAGCAATTCGCTCACGCATGAGCGCAATATCGCACGCTGAAACACGCGAATCATATGGCGCGTAATGTTCGAATATCATCGCGAGAATTTTCATTTGCGGCTTGAGATAATCTGCCGCATCCGCAGGATAATCGCGTATCATTCGCAACAATTTCGCGCAAACATTATCCCTGTGTTCGCTAGCGAGGTACATTTCGCCTCCACAATGCAAAGAATATGTTTCCATACTATTTCTGAGCCGTGGATTCCATGCGCTTTGGATGAAATATTCCTTAGTGAGAATTTGCCCAATGATAAAGCTGATGCAATATTCGCGCATCAGTTGCCTACGCGCGAAAGTGTCTTCTTTTGGATGCAGTCGGCGTACGAGTTGCGTCCGTTGTAAATCGAGAATATTGCCGTCAAATCCATTACATGTGACGATATTGTCCACTTTTCGCAAACATTCGCCGCAAGAAATATCCAGCGAAATGATGAAATACGCTTCTTGATTCGCGCACTTCATGCGGGACGCGTTGCGCGAATCGAGAAATAAGTCGCAGCGCATTTTAGCGGCTTCAGCGGGAAGAAAACGCGGCGAAGAGCTCGTTAGACTTCTGCGAACGACTGTCGCAGATAATACTTGAAGCATTTCGGCGGCATCGATTGGTCCGCGAATAAGTACAATCTGCGGTGTAAATTTATCTTTTGCGAAATATGCGAAGCGAGTCTGCTGGACTCTGCATTTACTGAGCGATAAAAACGCAATCGGCGCGAATGTCTCGGATTCCGCTCGGATAATTTCATCTTCCCATCGCGGAAGTGCGATTTCCGTACACTTTCGCGCGCTAAATTCGTTTAATAGCCAGCGCGACGAGTGCGCCGCGGCGAGTGTTCTGTGATGAGTGAAATACTGTGTCGCCGAGCGTTTATCCAATTTGGCGAATTCCGGCGAAGCCGTCGAGCCTTCGGCGAATTCTCGTGGTATTATCGCGGCGTATTCGCCACTCGGCGCGGGAAATTCCCAGATTATTCGCCGCCGAAGCGCATCAAAGTCAGATTTCGGCACTGAATTACGAGGCGGAACATCATCGACACTTATTTCACAATCTTCGCAAAAACGAGAAATATCCATGCCGAAATGCGCGCATACATACAACATCGAAACATAAGCGCGCAATTCTCGTTGGCGTGCTTCGCAATAAAATCCGCTTTCGTTTATCAATTTTACCCAATCAAGGCAGACGCGATGAACAACAGTAAGATAAAGAAATAGCCATCCATCCTCGGCAATTCGCGATCCGTTGGCGAGCATTTCTGGGCAAATTGGCGAAAGCGCGATTGTGTTAATCGGAATATCAGAATACTGGCATGTGCAAACCATAGCGCCGAAGAAATTTGCGTATTTGAGAAATTTAATATAAATGCGCTCTCTTTCAATTAATCGCCCACAATTCGTATTGGCGCGAATCGCAAGCGCGATATTTTGGAGCATTTGAACACGCCATGAGCGCTTTAGATTCGCGCGATTTTGTTGGCGAATGCATGTTCGATAAAAGAAAAGATTTTGCGATTTACGCAGCGCACATAGCGCGTAAATGGCGGTGAGTATGTCGCGATGATTCGCATATTCGCGAATGCGAGTTAAAAGCCTATCGAACGCGCAGATACAATGAATACCAGCATGACCCACTTCTTCTATAAAAATTTCGCGCAACAGTGCGGAAAATCGCGCAGGCGAAATATTTGCCAAGAATTCGCCAGCAATAGCAATTGCCGCCACGGAATCACTGGCGCGAATCGCACATGCAAATCGTATTCTTGCGTCTGTGAATTCTGGGGCTTCATTTTGAAAATATCGCGCGTTTGTATCTTTCGGCATTCGTGTAAGCTATATTGCTTTTTTCTTTTTGAATTAAGATGAACAAAGGATAATAATCAATGCCGTTGTCTAGTGACGATTCGCCAGTTTTAGTGGAACGCATGCCGCCTACGCCGGTTCTAAAACCGATAATTTCAGCAATACTGCCACTTCCATTGAATCTTGAAACGAGTGCTGACATTGCGGAAGGATACTCGAAAAATTAGGCGGAGTCTTGTCGCTTTTTTTGAATCAAGCCACGACAAATAAATAAAGGAATGATTCGCTCATCGGCAATCCAATTCACAGCCGCAATATCGCGCGAAGAAAGTCCAATTTCCCTTATTTCGTCGTATGCTGCGCAGACTATTTTCGAATATTTGCGTAACTCAGAGGAATCGCTAAATATTATCTACACCAAGAATATCTTCGAATGGTGCGGCATTAAAACACAATTATGGTTTTGCCAAATTAATAGCAAAGATGAAGTTCACCACGAATTAATCGCGGAGAAACCGCCCGCATTTATCAATACAACATTCATATGGCTGCGCGATAAGTTATTCGCATTCGATTTACCCGATATGTACTCGTGTTATATTGCGCGAATCACTACATTCACACGAATCAGTGAGAATAATTGGCGCGAAGAAGACCTTTCAGTGGACGAAATATGCCGGAAATCGCTATTACCAGGGGGGACATCTCATTTTTGGCGACAAATTATTTTCCCGGAATTCAAATGCGGAACGCGTAACAATTTCCGTCGATTTGGACGCTTTATGTTGGGCATCGTGGGCGAAAAAATATTCTGCTTTGTAAATGGCGATGATATGCTGCGATTATACAATGTCAAAAAACAGCAAATTGAATCAATTCCACTTCCTTATGCGAATCGATTTGAACTGCCACCAGATGAAAAACCATTTATCAATATCGGCGGCATGCTATTTGGATTAGTTTCGCAATCCGCAGATGGAGCGTTCGTTGCGCGATTCGATACACAAACTGGTCTTTGGCAGAACGTTTGCAAGGTGTCTGGGGATCAGTCTAATATCCAGTTTAGCAACATGTTGAATATTGAATGGCGCGGCAAATTCTGCGTTGTATCAAGAAATTCTATTAGGGACGCGGTGGAACTCGTCATGATTGATCTGACGACTGGTAAACCGAAGATAATTAAATTATCAGAAGATATCATTGGACCACAATACGCATTTTCTTCGGAAAATTTTTAAATATGCCGGGATTCGCGTGCGAATATATTAGCGGATTAGTTGTTAAATCGCACGGCACAAATGTGTATTGATGAAGACAATACTGTTTATGTTTGCTAAAACGCAACTCCCGCGTAGCGGTCGCACTTCGTGCTCGAGCATCCGGCGAACTCTTTTTTTGAATGAGATACTAATGGAAAAATATACCGCATGGAAAATGTGGAATACGATGCAATTGTCGTGGAATTTCGGCGGCGTATTCTTGCAGGTGAAAATGCGCATTTACATCATTTTTTTGAATTAATCACCGCTGTTTATACAATGACAATACCATTTCCGATTTGCTTCGCATCGGACCATATTCGAGAGCAAGCCATTCAGCTTACTGCAGCAATACCGAATGAAAGAAGTCCGTTCTCCATTGTGTCGCCTTATATCATACAGACTATCTTTGAGCATTTATGCGATGCTGTATCGCTAAATATCATCTGTGTTACTAAAAGTGATCGCAATAAATTAAGTCTTTGCCAATTTACTGATGATTTGCCGGATAATATTCGCCGCGAAGCAGTCGCGCGAAAATGCATTCTCGATTCGTTCGATATAAATAATGTATCTTTTGTCAGATTGGATCGCGAGTTTTATATGATTGTCAGCGGACCACAGTATGGTTATGCGGATAATTTCAAAATTGAGACTAAGTTAACAAGGGCGTATGGTGGCAAATGGTTAACAAGCGGACCCCTTGGAACAAGCATACCTGGTTCAATGCCAACACTGATGCAATATCAAAATAAAATCTACGCAGTGGATTACTATGTGAGACACGCTGCTTTTCATCTTTGTGACGAACTTAAATTTTTCGACCCACTTGTCGGCAATTGGCAAATTTTACCATTAACCAAAAAATCTGCCCAAGCAGCTTCATTTCACATGAGTTACTTCTATTCGGGTATAATCGATGGAAAAATCTATTGTTTCGAGGAATACACTAATGCATTGTATTTAATCAATATCGAACAACGGACTATCGAGTATAAATTTACTAACGATACCATTCAGCTCGTATCAATGCGCGGATTACCGCTTGTAGCAATAGATAAGTCGCTATTCGGAATACGCGTCGATTATCGTCCTTATAGTGCGGATAGAATCACACTTCAGCGATTTGATGCGCCAGATAATACCTGGCATACTATCGAACTAAGTGAGCAATTTAGAATTAATTGCCCTACGCGCGTTATGATGGTCGAATGGCATCGCAAACTTTACACATTCGCCGAATATTGGCATAATACGATACTTAAAATAATCGATCCAATTACGGGAGTTGTCGAATCAGCGAATCTGCCAGACGAATTTGCAACATTGCCATTATTCGCATTCGTCGCGTGAATAGAGATTCATTTCTTTTTTGCGAAAAAAAGACGATTTACGCCAAAGTTTCCGTGGAATCCCGCGACAATATTGACGATGTGCATTATTACGCCGTGGTTGACAAATAACGCAATAGCTCGCCGAAGGTGTCGAGTCTTCGGCGAGCTTCGGAGTCTACAGTAATTGTGCGAATGAAGCGCACGTCTGTTGAATTGCTTATCATTCGCGCGAGCAGACTCAGGAACATAAACCGAGGATTTTAAATCGGTATATTGCATTTGATCGCTTTTTGAAAGTGGACAATTACTCTTATAAGCGGCGATATGGACCAACGTGCTACCATTAAGGATATTCCATGGCAGCCGATTATCGCCATGATAAGAAAAATCTATTTTAATGAAGCATCGCCTTGTCTATTGAACATGCCGCAGATTTTATTCATGAATCCGGCATTTCTAAGAGAACTACTTGATAGCAATTTTCTTGCGCAATTTATCGATCGCGATGCAATTGAGTTTTGCAAATCATCATTCTCGATTGCGCAATTGTTTATGCCTGAACATCCGCATAGAATATTCTTCGAGATGTGTTATCCGATGTGGTTATTTTCGAAGCAAAACCCGCAATTTCGCGCGTTTTTCGAAAGAATGCTCACATTCCAGTTCGAGCGAACGTATCGCGATATGAGTCCAATTGCACTTTTAGAAAAATTAATGGTTGATTTTGATTACATCGAGTCATTTAATCCGAATATCGCCAGGGAAGAAGCAATAGCATTTACTGGTTATTTAATTACGCAGTGCCTAAGTGCTGTAAATTTAACACAGCTACAAGTGGTACAACTCATGACGAGCCCCGGGTTTCGATGGAGACGGATAGACTTAAAAAGCGCTTTGGCATTAAAATTCATGCCGGACATATTTGAAATTTTGCCGAAATTTAAAGATGATATTTTGTCCTCAAAATATTTCGTTACGCGTCCAGAAGTAATTCGCCACTGCTTATTCGCACTAAAAGGGCATCTTACGCAAAAAGAAATCTCCGCACTTCGCGATGAACATTGGTCAATTTCAGTAGAACTTGCGAATGTCGGCATTATTACGCCGAAAACTGATCCGCATCTATTAGTCACATTATTTCACAGATATTTTTGCGATGAATGCAACGAAGTGCTGCCTTACAAACAAAAAAACACGATTCCTTATCCGCTACTATTCGGATTGCAAATTCTATTGATTCGAGGATTTTCTATCTTCGCAAAAGATGAACGTGGCTTTAATTTGTGGGATTTAGCGCATTACTTTTTAATGCCGAGCTCCACCGTAGCGGTCGAGGCTTCGGCGAGCTCCCGCGTAGCGGTCGAGCCTTCGGCGAGCCATAATGCCGCCGCTGATACGCCTACTGCGAAAATTATTGCGGAAATCGAGCGTTTTGCAGCACGCGAAATAATTCTAATGGCATTATATTCGCGACTCGGAATTGATTCGCCTTTGCGCGCGATTATGGGGCAACTAAATATTCTCCGCAAAATTTTCAAATACGCTGGAATTCGCGTACGGCGAATCCCTGCCGATTTTCGGGGATTGATTATAAAATCTAAAATGGATCGCAAATATCATAGCCACATGGACGATGATACGATTTTAGTCGTGTAATCGCTTCTTTTTTGATAAGCTACGGAGAATCGTGAGAATTAAACAAAATGAATATTATAATTATAAGATTATTAACCATGATGGCAACCGTTCCAAAAAAAGAAGTATTTGTCGTGTTGGTGATTCCCGAATCAAACCAGATATCATCTCTTGCTGGTATCTCGCTTGAAATAATCGCGCCAATTGGCGAAAATCGCGATTTCGCAGATGGGCAGCACATCATTATCGCATCATTTTCCGATATTGATGAATGCATGGCATATAGCGATGCTCTGCACTGGATTTATTCTTTCGGGTGCGCAGGTGCTGTTAATACACATTTGCCAGATATTTCTTTCGGTGTTATTTCTGAATGGCTGAATACGGTGTATAGTAAATTACTATCTTATTTCGATCCAATTTCGGATGAATCCGAGAATAAAGCATATTGCGTGCTCTTCGATAAAAAATGCGATTTTCCGCACAACAGCGTAATGAATGTTGGCATCTTTCCAGACCGCCAAACGCAGCCGTGCAAATGTTTTTCCATCGAAAATGGAGAAGTGCGGCTGACTTCCGCGATTCCAACGGAAATATTCTGCATCCAAGGAAAAACACGCGAAATTGCGCATAATCGCGCGATGGCATTTCTGAAAACGTATCCCGCACTCGCGCCATTTATCGAAACAAAACACATGTCGATTGGACTATAAATTTTGCTAATCGAACGGAACTTCTATTCTTTTTTTGAACCGCGTTCATCTCTTATAAACGAGAAATGGCAGAAGTCACACCTTCGTCAAAATGCCGCGAGATAAGCGATATTCAAGCTCAGCGAAGCCTCGACACCTCTGGTGGAGCTCGGCGAAGCCTCGACACCTCTGGTGGAGCTCGGCGAGCCGCGGCGATTCAATTCGTATCAGCGCTGAGCGATGAAAACAGCCCAA
>NZ_JALOBS010000052.1 GCF_023228165.1 Methylomonas sp.
CTCTATTAACTCATTGTTTTTCAAGGAATAGTTAGGCAATTTCCGTTCTTAATTAGATAATTCTAATATTTTCGGTAATTTAGCATTCTCTAATATTTGGCGCCCGAAAAAACTGGGAAACTTCAGCTATCAATGCCTCGCAGGCCTTCGACCTGTTCAAGCGGCTCAGCTACGGCCAAGTCTGCGAAACTGCCTTCAATAAAATCATCCTCTCTTACCTGCCCGACCCGAACAAACGCCCTGCCCTGGCCTATTGTTTGGCTTGGCTGCGGGTGTCCAGCGGCAATTCGGTGCTACCGCCCTGGGTACGCCTGAGTTTCCAAGACGTTGCCCCGGCCCTGCGGCAATTGCGCGACATTCCCTGCGGTAAACCAAGTTGCGGTTACTGCCGGCAAACTCACGACCCGGTTGCACAATTGAGCCGCTATTTCGGCTTTCCGGCCTTTCGCAACCAGCCGCCGGCCGCCGACGGCGGCAGTTTGCAACAGCAGATCGTGACAGCGGCGATGAGCGATAGCGCGTTGTTTGCGGTATTGCCGACCGGTGGCGGCAAATCGCTATGTTTTCAATTACCGGCCTTGGTGCGTTACCAACGCCGTGGCGTGCTGACCATCGTCATTTCGCCGCTACAAGCCTTGATGAAAGATCAAGTCGACAATCTACGCAACAAAACCGGCGCCCCCAGTGCCGCTGCGTTATATGGCATGCTGACCCCGCCGGAACGCGGCGAAGTGTTAAAAGCTATCCAGCTGGGCGACATCGCCTTGCTGTACGTATCACCGGAACAATTACGTAACGCCGGCTTCCGCAAAGCCATCGCCCAGCGCGAAATCGGCTGCTGGGTATTCGACGAGGCGCACTGTCTGTCCAAATGGGGCCACGATTTCCGCCCGGATTATCTGTACGCCGCCCGCTTCATCCAGGAGTTCGCCACCGAACAACAGGCCATACTGCCGCCGGTGCAATGCTTCACCGCTACCGCCAAACAAGATGTCAGGGACGAAATTCTCGACTATTTCCGCGCCCATCTGGCCATGGATCTAGCGGTATTTGAGGGCGGCGTCGAGCGCGACAATCTGCAATTCGAAGTGCAAACCATCGGCAGTAACGAAAAACACGCTCGCATTCAACAGCTACTCTGTGAGCGGCTACCCAAAACCGAGGGCAGCGCTATTATCTATTGCGCCACCCAAGCCCGTACCGAGGAAACCGCCGAATTCCTCCGCCAGCAAGACTGGCCGGCCGCCGCCTTCCACGCCGGTAAGGACGCCGCAGAAAAACGCCATGTGCAGGAAAGCTTTATAGACGGCAGCATCCGGGTGATCGCCGCCACCAATGCCTTCGGCATGGGTATAGACAAAGACAACGTACGCTTGGTGATTCATGCGGACATCCCCGGCTCTTTGGAAAACTACTTACAGGAAGCCGGGCGGGCCGGTCGCGACCGGGAAGCCGCCGAATGCGTGTTGCTGTTCGACGAACACGATATCGAAACCCAATTCAAACTATCCGCTCTATCGCAAGTCGACCAGCGCGACATCGCCCAAATTCTGCGCGGCCTGCGCCGCAGCAAGAAGGATAAAAACGGTAACGTAGTCATCACCAGCGGCGAAATCCTGCAGGACGATAATGTCGAGACCTCATTCGACAGCGACGACCGTAACGCCGCCACCAAGATCATCACCGCCGTATCCTGGCTGGAACGGGCCGGCTTTATCGAGCGCAACCAGAACCGCACCCAAGTCTTTCAGGGCCGCCCCTTGGTGCAAGATATGGCCGAAGCCAAAGCTAAAATAGAAAAACTCAACCTTTCGCAACGCCAGAAAAAACGCTGGCTGGCGATTTTAGAAGAACTGTTCAATGCCGACAGCGACCAAGGTTTCAGCGCCGACGACTTGGCCTTGCTGGGCGAATTCGCCAGTACCGAGCAGGACAAACCCGACGAAACCGCCAGCCAACGGGTCATTCGCACCCTATACGACATGACCGCTCACGGGCTGATTCAGCAAAACCTGCTGTTGACCGCCTTCGTGCGTTACAAAATTGCCGATTCATCGTTAATCAGGCTGGAAAAAATCTGCCCGCTGGAACGGGCCATGATAGAGACCATGCGCGAACAGGCTCCGGATGCCTCCGCCGACAACTGGCAGACACTGTCACTGCGGCATATCAATCAACATTTGTTGGATCAAGGCTATAGCCTGAGCAATCCGGAAGTGCTGCGTCTGCTATTGAACAGTTTGGCGCGCGATGGCCTGGGTCTGGCCGGCAACAAAGGCAGCCTGACTCTGCGCCATCGCGGCCTGGACCAATACGCCGTCAAACTAAATCGCGGCTGGCCGGCTTTGCTGGCTACTGCGGAAAAACGCCAAGCTATCGCCAAGATCGCGCTGGATCGTATTCTCGCCAACATCCCGCCCGACACCAAACCCGGCGCCGATCTGCTGGTGGAATTTTCCGCCGAACAATTAATGACGGCGTTGCGGCAGGATCTGGTAGCCGCGGCGGAAGTGAAAGATCCGCTGGCCGCCGTGGAGCGGGCGCTAAACTTCCTGCACGAGCAAAAAATCATCACCCTGCAACAAGGTCTGGCGGTGTTTCGGCAAGCCATGACCATACGAGTGCTGCCGGAAGCCAAAGCCCGCCGCTACAGCAAGGGCGATTACCAGCCGCTGTCGCAACATTACAGCGAACGGGTATTTCAGATTCATGTCATGAACGAATACGCCCGCCGCGGCCTGGAAAAAATCGGTCAGGCACTGGCTTTTGTAGTGGCCTATTTTGCGATGGACAAGACCGAATTCGTCAAACGCTATTTCGCCGACCGCCGCGAGGTATTAGAGCGCGCCACCAGCCAGCAATCGTTTCAGCGTATCGTCAGCGATCTGCAAAATCCGCAACAAATCGCCCTGGTGGCCGGCGCGGAAGATAAAAACAATCTGATCCTGGCCGGCCCCGGCTCGGGCAAAACCCGCGTGGTGGTGCATCGTTGCGCCTATCTATTGCGTGTCAAACGGGTACCGGCCCGCAGCCTGTTGATCCTGTGCTTCAACCGCAACGCCGCCGGCGAATTGCGCCGCCGCTTAAGCGACCTGATCGGCGACGATGCCAAAGGCGTCACCATCCAGACTTATCACGGCCTGGCCTTGCGGCTGACCGGCCATGCCATCACGAATACCGCCGAACACAGCGAAACCGCATTTGCCGGCATCATCGACGACGCCATCAAGCTGTTACAAGGCGAACAAACCCAATTGGGTATGGAAGCCGACGAAAACCGCGACCGCTTGTTGGCCGGCTACCGTTATATCCTGGTCGACGAATACCAGGATATCGATGAACAGCAATACCGTTTGATCTCGGCAATAGCCGGCCGCAGCGTCGATGACGATGCCAAGCTGACCATTCTGGCCGTCGGCGACGATGACCAGAACATCTACCAATTTCGTGGCGCCAACGTCGCCTTTATCAAACAATTCCAAACCGATTACCAGGCCGAGCTGCATTATCTGCTGGAAAACTACCGCTCCAGCGCCCACATAATCGCCGCCGCCAATGCACTGATCAGCCACAATCGCGACCGCATGAAACAACAGCAGCCGATTCGCATCAACCGCCAACGTAACCAGCTGGACCCCGGCGGCCGCTGGCAACATCTGGATACCTTGGCCCGTGGCCGGGTACAACAAATCGAAGTGGCCGACCAAACCGTGCAAGCTGTAACCGTGACACACGAACTGCAACGCCTGCGGCAATTGGACCCGAGTTTGGATTGGTCGCAATGCGCGATTCTGGCCCCGGAATGGCGCTTGCTGGATCCGGTCCGCGCCGAATTGGAAGGCCAAAACATTCCGCTCAGCATCATGCTGTCTCGCGAAGCCAACCCCAGCCCGTTCCGCATCCGCGAGAATGCCGCTTTACTGCAAGCATTGGAACAAGCCGGAAATAGTTTAAATGCCGCCGGCGACTGGCTGAACTATCTGTCTGAAACATATTCGGCCCAGGGCGACAACGGCTGGGTCAAGCAACTACAGAACCTGCTGCAGGACTGGCAACGGGAAACCGGTAACGCCGAAGTCTGTAACCGGCAAACTTTGGACTATCTCTGCGAAATCCTGGCCGAACAACGCCGCGAACGCCGCCTGGGCAACGGCGTGTTGCTCGGTACCATACACGCCGTGAAAGGCATGGAGTTTAACCATGTCTTCATCCTAGACGGTGGCTGGGGCGGCCAGGATTTGGAACAACAACGCCGTTTGCTGTACGTGGCTATGACCCGCGCCAGGGAAACCCTGTGTCTGCTGCAACGCAAAGACTTGCGCAACCCGTTTTTGCCGGAAATTCAGGGCGAACATTTGCTGCTCAGAACAGCGCCGGAACTGCCGATTAAACCCGCCAACGGCAGGCGGGTTTACCAAATACTTAGTTTAAAGGAGCTGGATATCGGCTACGCCGGCAGCTTTGATGCCGCTCACCCCATACACCGCCAATTGGCAACCTTGACGCCCGACGCCAAACTGAACATGCGCAGCGAGCACGGCAAACTCAGTCTACAAAGCAACGGCATCAACGTAGCCCGCCTGTCGCAAGCTGCTATTCCGGTCTGGCTAGGCAAAATGAGGCAGATCGAACGCGTCACGGTAATTGCCCTGCTGAAACGCACTCGCGAAGATGGTGGCGCCGACTATCAAGAGCGCAGCAAAGTTGATGAGTGGGAAGTGCCGCTGGTGGAAGTGGTGTATCGGGTCTAGTGATGACTTATCTTCGCCGGAGTACAAACCAAGGTTTGTAATCCAAAAAGCTACCCGGCCGCGCTTTAGTTTGATCTCGACGCGTGCCGACGGTGCGGTTTCGCGGCTCATCGTGCCCCACAAACTGCACTTCATCGTGCGGGTGATGCGGGAAGTCGAGCTGTGCTGTATGCTGAACAAAAGCAGTTACGTGGTATCACAGTTGTTACCGGCCAACTCGCCGGAATTATAGCCGGCAGGCGGATTGTTACGGTTTGCTATCCATTTTCCGGAATTTATCCCCAACAGTGTCTTTCCCAGGTTGACGGCGAAACTATCCGTAACGCCGAACCCTGGCGCACCTGCTCGGCAAAAAATCCGTCGTGCCTATTCTCCTCATGGAAACCGATTGGCGGGATTTGCGGTTGGCGGACATTCAGGGTACGCCCGACACCTGGATCAGCTCAGCGGCGAATAGCGATGCCGATACTCCGGCGAGATGCGAATGCTATCAGAACCATAACGGTTGCGGGTTTCTTCATCAACAATACCCCTGAGAGGAAAACCCTGGGTAGTCTAAGTATAGAGTTCAGGGAAGGCGGAACATGACAATCCTGTTGCGTTACACCCGCTTTTCGGCCACTAGGCTCGCCATCCCATCCATCGGGTGGGTACCGTGCATGTAATCAGCCAAATCCGTTGGATTTGTCGGGTTGAACCGTGAAGATTCCTGTACTAGAGTGATTAGCTCTTGGAAAGTCTATCAGTAGCAAACAATGAAGAACACCAACAACTCAAACGCATTAACCCACCCCATGAAGACAGATATGAGCAAATGCGCCATAGCCTGCGATTTACATGACTATATAGAAATTGCCTGCCTGTATCATTATCAAGTTGTACTGACACTCCGAGATCAGCAAACTATCGAAGGCAAAGCTATTGATACCCTGACCAGTACCGAAAAGCGCGAATACCTGATTATCGACAACGGCCAAAAACAGCAAATCGAGCTTAATCAGTTAAAAAAGCTGCAAGTGTTGACACCCAACGCGCAATTTACGGAAGTCATTTTTTAAACCCGACTGTCCCGCGCCGGTATTGCCGTCTGCAGGCAATTAATCGTCGTCGAGATTGATAACCGGTTTGGAATATAGCCATTCAATCCGGCTTCCCCGATCCCTAACCAAAACGTCGATCACCACTCACCTCGTCAAAGCGCAAGTCATTCCGAATTGATTAACCGGAAAAGCAAGAAGTCCCGATTGTTGACCATCGGATTTTGTACAGCGCATGGAAATACTTCGGACATAAAAAAACCCCGCAAGCCGGATAATTTGCGGGGTTTTGGGTTAGCGTGGGCCTGTGTGAAACAGGCTTAACTATTACAAGCTGTAGTACATGTCGAACTCAACAGGGTGGGTGCTCATCCGCAGACGAGTCACATCTTGTTGTTTCAGAGCGATGTAACCGTCAAGCGCGTCATCGGTGAATACGCCGCCGCGAGTCAGGAACTCACGGTCTTTATCCAACGCATCAAGAGCTGAATCCAAAGAGAAAGCGACTTGTGGAATGGCTTTTTCCTCTTCCGGCGGCAAGTCGTACAAATCCTTATCCATAGCTTCGCCTGGATGAATTTTGTTTTGGATGCCGTCCAGACCCGCCATCAACATGGCGGAGAAGGCCAAGTATGGGTTAGCGGTTGAATCTGGGAAACGTACTTCGATACGGCGACCTTTTGGGTTGGTGACGTAAGGAATACGAATGGATGCGGAACGGTTACGCGCGGAATAAGCCAGCATAACAGGGGCTTCAAAGCCCGGTACCAGACGTTTGTAGCTGTTGGTTGAGGCATTGGTCAACGCGTTCAGAGCTTTAGCGTGCTTGATGATACCGCCGATGTAGTACAGCGCGGTTTCAGACAAGCCACCGTACAAATCACCGGTGAACAGGTTTACCCCGCCTTTGGCTAAGGACTGATGAACGTGCATACCGCTACCGTTGTCGCCAACCAGTGGTTTCGGCATGAAAGTAGCGGTTTTGCCGTAAGCATGAGCGATATTGGCAACTACATATTTCAATTCCAATACTTCGTCGGCTTTTTTAACCAAGGTATTGAATTTCACCCCAATTTCACATTGGCCGGCAGTTGCTACTTCGTGGTGATGCACTTCCGTGGTTTGACCCATTTCTTCCAATACCAAACACATTGCTGAACGCATGTCTTGAAATGAATCGACGGGGGGTACGGGGAAGTAACCGCCTTTGATACCCGGGCGGTGACCGATGTTGCCGTTTTCGTAGACTTTTTCCGAGTTCCAACCCGCCTCTTCAGAATCGATCTTATAAGAGCATCCGCCCATTTCGGCAGACCAGCGCACGTCGTCAAAAATAAAGAATTCGTTTTCAGGGCCGAAGAATGCAGTGTCGGCTATACCGGTAGACTGCATATAAGCTTCCGCGCGTTTAGCGATTGAGCGTGGGTCGCGACCATAACCTTGCATGTCTTTTGGTTCGATGATATCGCAACGTAAAATTACGGTTTTATCATCGAAAAATGGATCAATTTTAGCAGTGCTCGGGTCCGGCATTAGAATCATGTCTGATTCGTTGATGTGTTTCCAACCCGCCACGGACGAACCATCGAACATATTGCCTTCCTCGAAGGTATCTTCGTCGATAGTATGCGCAGGAAAAGTAACGTGCTGTTCTTTACCCCGCGAATCACAAAAACGAAAATCGACAAATTGAATGTCGTTTTCTTGGATCATTTTAAGTACGTTCTCTACTGACATCGGCCAAAGTCTCCTTCTGGATATTGTTATAATTTAGTGGTGGTAAAACGGCAGTAACAATATCATCAATTTTTACAAAGAGCCACAGCAACAAATGCGAATTTTAGGCATTGTTGCTGTGGCTGTTTTGATGAATTGAAATTTAAGTGTCTACATTTTAGAACGTAACAATCATATCCATTGCTACGCCAAGCTGATCGAATTCGTTGCCATCATCATAAGCTTTAGTGCCGTCACTGTCAGCACCGAAATAGTCGTAACGTAATTCCGGACGTAATTTCAACCAGGCATTAGGTGCATAGTTCAGACCTGCAGTAACGGCGTAAAAACTACCACCGGAGCCAATACCGGTCCGGTAACCTTGGCTGTCTCTAAACCATTCCGCGCGCACACCGGCACCCAATTTATCGTTGATATCGTAGGTCAAGTATTGATTGACGCCGTACCAGTCAGCATTTTGACCGCTGTTTGTCGCACCATTTTGGTATACACCGAAGTCATGTTGCAGCACATAATGCAGTTTTTCGGTAAAGCTATGTTGCAAAACCACGCTGTACATGGTTGTGTTTAGGTTATCAGTCTGATTGGTATCGCCACTGATTAAAGAAATAGCCAGGGAGGTATCATCACTAGGTGTAAGAGTAACGCCGCCTAGGAAATCCCACGCACCCGGTTGTTGGCGAAAATTATCCCAGCCATTTACCGCACCGCCTGTGACCGACAACCAATCATTAACGTCATAGCTGAGTAATGCGCCGGTATGTGTAAAAGGTTCGCCGTATTGCATGGTATAGGCATGCGAATAGAAAAAGTTATCGGGCGAGGTGACGACCTCATATCCTATGATGGTATAGAAGTGACCGATTTTCGCGGTAATACCATTGCCGAATGGTGCATAGATTTCAGCATAGGCTTGTGGAAAAGCCACATCGTAAAACCGCTCGCCTTCGCCGGGCGAGTTACCATTATTTCTGGGAATCAATTTGTCATCCCATCCGGTTGCGTGGGTAAAACGGGTATCGGTACCGAACATAAAATCCACCCGACCACCAAAGTCCCATTTATCGCCTTTGTTAACCGCTTTTTCCGCAAACAGATTAAGCTGATTCAATTGAAACTCGTTGATCCGATCGTTAAAGGTAATAGGTGAATTCGAATTGGATGGGGCATTGTGAGAAGCGTAAGTAATACCGCCACTAGCCCAACCACCAACATTAATACCTGTACTTTTAGTAAAAGCACTGTCATTAACGTTATAACCACTTAAGGACTCGATCATGCCGGCGTCATCCGCCTGCACATTTGCAGCTACCAACGCTAAGCTACCAGTTATTAATGAGGGTATGATTTTTTTCATATTTTATCTCCAGTAAACATTCGCAACCTATGCAGCACTTTCCATGCCATAAATAATATCTATATAATTCAATAAGATACAAAAACAAACATATACAAATCTCACCAAAAACGCACCATAAATGTGCGCAACATGCACCATACTTGTTGCTAAATACCAATTTTTTGTTGTTTTACAACAAGTATTGTCAGCAATTTCTTAATGAATACCCCTTTTTTGAAGGTATAGGCTTACCTACAAAATGCCCCGCTCCAAAATGAAGCAAAACGCGCCACTTTGGTGCCTTAAAGCGCACCAAACACTTCAAATTCCCAGCCCTTTCTTTAAATTCAATGACTTAAAACTTGGCACGTTACCTGCTTTTGGCTGTGTGATGTTAATCACTAATCCGTAGAGGTATTTCGCTATGAACAAAAGGGGTGCTTATTTATGAAACTCATAACTGCTGTTGTTAAACCATTTAAATTGGACGATGTGCGTGAAGCACTGTCCGATATTGGTGTCTCCGGTGTAACAGTTACCGAAGTAAAAGGCTTCGGCCGTCAAAAAGGCCACACCGAACTCTATCGCGGTGCCGAGTATGTGGTTGATTTTTTGCCCAAAGCAAAAATTGAAGTGGCGGTAGCGGACAGCTTGGTCGAGCAAGCCGTTGAATCCATCGTCAGAGTCGCCAATACCGGCAAAATTGGCGATGGAAAGATCTTTGTGACCAATTTGGAACAGGTCGTTCGAATCAGAACCGGCGAGTCCGGCGAAGAAGCGCTTTAAATCATAAGCAGGAGAAACAAGTGGAAAACTTAAATAAAGTTGTTGAACTGAGTTATGCGCTAGATACCTTTTATTTCTTGATGACGGGTGCTTTAGTCATGTGGATGGGTGCCGGCTTTGCCATGCTGGAAGCCGGTTTGGTTCGCGCCAAAAATACCACGGAAATTTTAACCAAAAACATTGCGCTGTTTGCTATCGCTTGCACCATGTATTTGTTGTGCGGCTACGGCATTATGTATCCCAGCGAAGCCGTGAACAGCGTCTGGCCGGGCATAAGTTTTTTGATTAGCCCTGATCACACCGTGGAAGAGGTGCTGGCCAGCAACGGTGAAACTTATTATTCCGGATTGGCCGACTTTTTCTTCCAGGTTGTGTTTGTTGCAACCGCGATGTCTATTGTGTCCGGCGCAGTTGCGGAACGCATGAAACTATGGGCTTTTTTATTGTTCGCAGTCGTTATGACCGGTTTTATTTACCCGATTCAAGGTTACTGGAAATGGGGTAAAGGCTTTTTAGACGCACTGGGATTTTTGGATTTCGCCGGCTCAGGCGTAGTGCACTTATGTGGTGCGACCGCGGCATTGGCTGGCGTAATTCTGTTAGGCGCACGGAAAGGCAAATACGGACCTAACGGCGAAGTGTCGCCGATTCCTGGTAGCAACTTACCGTTGGCGACCTTGGGAACTTTTATCTTATGGATGGGCTGGTTTGGATTCAACGGCGGTTCGGAACTTAAGGTTTCCGATGTGGGTGAGGCCAACTCGGTGGCCATGGTATTTGTGAATACCAATGCTGCCGCGGCTGGTGGCTTGATCGCTGCCATGGTGGTTTCTCAATTGAAATTCGGCAAAGCTGATTTGTCCATGATCCTGAACGGTGCCTTAGCGGGCCTGGTTGCAATTACCGCCGAACCATTAACCCCCACTCCGCTGGTTGCTACATTAATCGGTGCTGTAGGTGGCGTATTGGTGTTTTTTGCGATTATCTTTATGGATAAAGTCAAACTGGATGACCCTGTCGGCGCCCTGTCGGTGCATGGCGTAGTCGGTATGTGGGGCTTGCTAGCCGTATGCATCACCAATCCCGATGCGAAATTATCTGCTCAGCTCATCGGTATTGCCTGCATCTTCGGTTTTGTATTTGTAACCAGCATGCTGACCTGGTTCGTTATCAAATCAACCATAGGCATTCGGGTTAGCGAAGAAGATGAATATCATGGCGTGGATTTCTCCGAATGCGGCATGGAAGCGTATCCAGAGTTTACTGATACCAGTAAAGGTTAATTAAGCCGATCGACCTAAACAGGCGGGCGTTTTCGGACGCCCGCCTTTTGCATTTGTAGCGAGCATTCATCTGGCGCAATTGTCAGGTTGTAAATTGTATGTTGACCAGGAATTAATTATGATTGTCGACAGGCTTGATTTTTTAATCACTTAACTGAGAACACCATGAAATTAATTACAGCAATTATCAAACCATTTAAGTTGGACGACGTGAGAGAAGCATTGTCTGAAATTGGTGTGTCCGGCGTGACGGCTACAGAAGTAAAAGGTTTCGGCAGACAAAAAGGCCATACGGAACTGTACAGGGGTGCAGAGTATGTGGTGGATTTTTTGCCCAAAGTAAAACTCGAAATTGCCATTGCCGACTCGATTGTCGATCAGGCTATAGATGCCATCGTCAAAGCAGCCAACACAGGTAAAATCGGAGACGGCAAAATATTCGTCACCTCTCTGGAACAAATTGTTCGCATCAGAACCGGAGAAACCGGCGAAGAAGCAATATAAGTCTGTCCGGATAAGCTAAATCCACTCACAAAATCGCCTCTATCTACGTTCGCGTAGATAGAGGCGATTTTGCTGCATCGGGCATAGCATTATTTAGAAGGCAGATAAAAAAATAAGAATATAAAAATGACAACTAATAAATATATCGTATCTGCATGCTTACTATTGATGCCGCAATGGGCGTCGGCAGCTGAAATCAACCAAGCCAACACTGCATGGGTTTTAACATCCACCGCGCTAGTCCTCTTCATGACCATACCGGGACTGTCGCTATTTTATGGGGGCTTAGTGCGCAGTAAAAACGTGCTGTCCGTGTTAATGCAATGCTTTGCAATCACCTGTCTGGTATCTCTAATGTGGCTAGCCGGGGTATACAGCTTTATTTTTGCCGATGGCGGCGACTGGCAAAAGTTTTTAGGCGGCGGTTCTAAAATCTTTTTGCCCGATATGAGCACCACAAATTTAATAGGCGATATTCCGGAAACCGTATACTTCATGTTTCAAATGACCTTCGCCATCATCACACCGGCCTTAATCGTCGGCGGCTTTGCCGAACGCATGAAATTTTCCGCCATGCTTTGGTTTAGTGCCTTATGGTTGATCGTTGTGTATATGCCGATTTGCCACTGGGTTTGGGGCGGCGGCTGGCTGGCTGATATGGGTGTAAAAGACTTTGCCGGCGGCATAGTCATTCACATCAATGCCGGCATCGCGGCACTGGTTGCCGCTTTGGTATTAGGCCCCAGGCGCGGATTTCCTACTGTAGCCATGCCACCGCACAATATGACCATGGTCGTCACCGGCGCCGGCATGCTTTGGTTCGGATGGTTCGGTTTTAATGGCGGTAGCGCCCTGACCGCCGATGGCAGCGCCGGCATGGCTATTGCCGTGACGCACATTGCCGCAGCCGCCGGATCGTTAACCTGGATGACCATCGAATGGTTACGCTTTGGCAAACCCAGCGTGCTGGGTATTGTTACCGGTATGGTGGCGGGGCTGGGCACCATCACTCCAGCCTCCGGTTTTGTCGGCCCGATCGGCGGTTTGGTCATCGGCATCGTAGCCGGTACCGTGTGCTTTTACGCCACCCAATATATTAAACGCAGTTTAAAAATTGACGATTCCCTGGATGTATTCCCGGTGCATGGCGTGGGCGGATGCGTAGGCTCAATTTTGACCGGCGTATTTGCGGCGGAAAGTCTAGGTGGCTTAGGCCTGGGTGAGGTCAGCATGCTGAATCAAGTCGGCGTACAAGCCTTGGCCGTGCTGGTAACACTGACCTGGAGCGGCATGTTCAGTTATCTGATATTGAAGTGTATCGATGCCACCATGGGGGTGCGCGTCAACGAAGACGAAGAGGTACAAGGCCTGGATATCGTCCTGCATGAGGAAACCGGCTATCACAATCTGTAATTTTAGGGCTATCGGGTTAAAATAAGGCTTTGTTTTGCGGGGCGGGCATTATACCGCTCCGCATTCCTTATCACCTGAGAACAACATGCCTATTACCCTCGAAACTCTGGAAACAATCGTTCGCACCGCCGGCGGTGTGGCGATGGCGTACTTCAATGATCTGGACCAGTTGGCAATCAATAAAAAAAGCGCCCGCGACCTGGTCACCGACGCCGACGTGGCCGTCGAAAACTACCTGAAACAAGCACTACACGATCATAGCCCCGAATACGGTTTCTGGGGCGAAGAAAGCGGCAAAACCGCCAATCAAACCAGCCGCTGGATCGTCGATCCGATAGACGGCACGCATTCCTTCTCCAAGGGTCAATACTTCTGGGGGATCAGCGTGGCGTTGGAAATTGACGGCGAGCTATTGATGGGAGCTGTATATGGCCCGGCTTTGGATGATTATTATTGCGCCGAAAAAGGCAAAGGTGCTTATAAAAACGGCAAACCGATACACGTATCAGACGAAACCAGCTTGGCTACCAGCATGGTATCCACCGGCTTCGCCTGTCTGCGGCAATATCTGGAAGACAATAATCTGGCACGCTTTGGACGTATCGCCCAGGCCACCACCGGCCAACGCCGACTGGGTTCGGCCGCATTGGATTTATGTACTGTCGCCGATGGCCAAGTGGATGCGTTTTGGGAGCAGGAACTCAATTTGTATGATGTCGCGGCGGGCGCGCTGATTGCCATGGAAGCTGGAGGGACGGTTACCGATTTCAAAGGTAACCCCGGCGTATTTCCGAAACAAATTTTAGCCACCAACGGCAAGATACTCGATCAAATTTTGCCGTTGATGTAAGCACTAGCGGTGTTGGTTTTTTGCTGTTAGCTGAAAGCAACGCCGGCCGCATTGCCCGCGCGCTCAACCTTCGCAGCGGGCATCAATCGGCATAGGAGTCGGCTGAACTCCCTCTTCCCGGTTGCTGGAGCCGGGTTGGTGGTTTAACGGATAGTGTTAAGCTAAAACCCAAACCGGTTTACGGCTGCTGGTCAGGCAAAAACCCACCCGCCTGCATGGTCCACAACTGATAATAAAAGCCTTTTTTGGTCAACAAGGCGTCGTGATTACCGTCTTCAACGATGCGGCCCTGATCGAACACCAATATACGGTCCAGATGGGCGATGGTCGACAAGCGATGCGCAACGGCAATCACGGTCTTAACGCCCATCACTCTGTCCAAATTCTCCTGTATGGTTTTCTCCGTAACCGAATCCAGACTGGATGTTGCTTCATCCAAGATCAAAATTGGCGCATCTTTTAGCAGGACTCTGGCAATGGCAATCCGTTGCCGCTGACCGCCGGACAGTTTAACACCGCGCTCCCCCACCAAAGCCTCGTAGCCGTCCGGCATGTCTGCTATGAAGGTATCGGCATGCGCCAAACGGGTGGCACTTTGAATGTCCGCATCACTAGCCTGTAATCGGCCATAGGCAATGTTTTCCTTTAAACTGCGATGAAACAGACTGGGTTCCTGAGGAATCAGGCTGACCTGTTGATGCAGGGAATCCTGCGTGGTGTGGACAATATCCTGATCGTCAATTAAAACCTGTCCGGACTGCGGTTCATAGTTACGTAGAATCAGGCTGACAAAGGTTGATTTGCCGGAACCGGAATAGCCCACCAAACCGACGCGCTGGCCGGGCTCGATCGTTACATTGAGATGTTCGAACACCGGCCGATCCGATTCGTAGCCGAAGCAGACCTCGCGAAATTCGATTCGCCCTGACCTGACCCGTAAAGGTTGAGCATCGGGCTTATCGATGATTTCATGCGGCTTGACTATGGTATCCACGCCATTCGCCACGTTACCGACATATTCAAAAAACTCCAAAAACCGCCGAGTCAGATTACGGGCATCGCTGATTATCAGTAGAGCCAGACCGGTACTCATGGCAAAATCGCCCACGCTGATTTCTTGATTATTCCATAGCTGCAAGGCATAGCCGATGGTGCCGATTTTAAGTACTGCGGCAGCGGTAAACTGGAACCAGCGCACCCGCTCCATGTACCAAAAGGTACGCCGACCTTCACGCACTTCGTTTTCCAAATAGCCCTCAAGATACTCCCGTTCGTAATCCAGCCGGGCAAACAGTTTGACATTCAACATATTAGTTACGGTATCAACAATCTTGCCGTTTACCAAGCTGCGGGTGGCGGCGTAATTTTGTGCATAGGGTTGGCAGCGGGTCGCCATCCAGTAGGAGCTGGCGACATATAAAAATACCCAACCGGCTACGAACCCACCCAAACCGACATTTACTTGTAACAACAAGAAGATGGACACCATAAAGGTGATGGCAATAGGCCAAAAATCGAATAACACCGACCAAGTGGTATGGTTGACGCTCATCGCGGTTTCGCTGACCCGGTGTGCCAGACTGCCGGCAAAATGGTTTGCAAAATACCGTGGAGAATGTTGTTGTAAATAGGCATACAGCAAGTGACTGGTACGTTGCCGTAATCGCGGTCCCATAATGATCAACAAGGCGCCGCTGCCGCGGCTGAATAGTATCTCGGCTATATTCAAACCGATCAGTAGCATCAAGGGTTGTTTAAAGGCCTCCCATAATGCGTCCGCGACCGGACGGGCCGCCACCGCATCCATCAATGCTTTGATCGCGTAAGGCACTAGAATACTGCCGGCCGCCTGTCCGGCTTCCATTATCATCATCAAAAAAAGCATGGCACGGAATTGCCGCAGACAAAACCAAATAAAACCGATGGTACGCGTGGGTAACGCAGGTGCGCTAGCGGCTCGTTGAAAATCAGGATTTTCTGCATCCTTGGACATAAGGGACCTTTAGTTTCTAACTCAAGCGATATTTACGGCTATGCACAACGTAGTTTTCAACACAATCATTAATTAAACGGCAATTTATCCACATTTTCTGTGTATAACATTGTCCATAACCTGAGCACATACCGATTATTACCCATTAAAACAGTAACTTATAGACGTGTAACTTTTTTTACCATCCCTTAAAAAACAGCAATTTCCGGTACTGATTAGGTGTGATCACCCGCCTATATTGCCTACCGTTATCCACACAATCTGTGGATAATGCTGTAGACAAGTCACAAATTATCACAATTTATTATTATAATTCATATGGTTAAGATATTTTGACTAAAATTTAACCAACTTGTAACATACATTGCCATTAACCACTGACAGTTGAAGTTATCCCTGCTCAAACGGTAGAAAATCACAATTATCCCCATATTATGTGGATAACTTTGTAGATAACTTGATTTTTTTAATGATTAAGAGTGATTAATCAATGAGTTAAGTTGGTTTGTCTAATTATTTTACAAACCCGCCCGCGGCAGAATTTACATAACCATTCCGATAGCCAGGGAACAAAAATTTATAGCCCAAGGCAGTCAACCTGGCATTGTTGCACCGCTTGTTTTGAGGGGCTTCGTCGGCCAAATTCAGCGCGACGGGAACAGGAAAACCGTATTGTTCGGCGATCCAATGCATTACCTCCCATAGCGGAGCAGGATCGTTGTCAGTGGCCAGATAGCAAGGCAGCAACTGATCGCCCGCCAATAGCTTATTGATTAAAAATAACAACACACCCACGCAATCGTCACGATGGATACGGTTGGTATAACTGGGCGGGGTTTGTTGAATGGCGTCACCTTGCGCGGCTCGGCGTAATAACCAATCCCGGCCAGGACCGTAAATACCGGAAAAGCGCACCACGCAATGCGACTCGTCGGCGGCCCATAACGATTGCTCTGCTTCGACCAAGCATTGACTGGCGGCCGACAACGGTTGAGCGGGACTATCTTCATCCACCCACTCACCCTGGTTTTGCCCGTAAACGCTACTTGAAGACACCATCAACCATTTCGGTCTGCAAGCCGCCGACGTAAAATGCGCCAGCATATTTTCCAACCCTGTTTGATAAAGCGCTTGATAGCTTTCGGCCTGCCGACTAGCCGGGGAAACGATGAACAAAACCAGATCAAACTCGTGAGCAATTCCCCGCAGGCTCTCGACCCGCCGGATATCTATGGTCAGCATGGGAAAAGGCGCTGAAATTTCTGGCGGCCGCCGTTTAAGCCCAACCACCCGATGACCCAGGCTATGTAAAGCCAAGGCCACCCGACCGCCGATGTCGCCACAGCCGACGACGAGAATACTGGCCATTGCCGCCCCCGCGAAAACGAAAAGCCTAGCCTATCACATCGATTGAATGACGCTAATCATGCCGGCGATATAATCCATGGTTTCGCCGATGAATACATCAAAGGCATCCAGCTTGGCTTTGATCATCAGTAAAAAAGTACTGTGTCTAAAATCTTCATCCAGATAAAAACTCAAGCCTTTATGGATGGTATTCAGCCCCATGAATATCATAATCAAGGCCGCCGACTTCAACATCAGGCCGCGCAGCTGCGCGCTCATTTTGCCGAACGCTACGCTGATAAACAGCATCATCGGCAGAGTGCCGGCACCGAAAGCCAGCATCAAGGCACCGCCTTCCGCTAAACTGGTGGCGCTGGTCGCCTTCACCGCCATGGCAAATGTCAACGGACAAGGCATTAAGCCGTTCAAAAACCCGGCGATCATGGCCCCTAATACCGGCCCTTTTTGACTGGCGGTTGCATAGCCTTTACGCAAAATCTGCATCGGGATCAAGCGCACCGATCCTTGAAACGGTATCAAACCCAGAATACCCAAGGCCAAAAAGATCACCACGCCTCCGATCAGCATTTGCAGAATACTTTGCAGCTTGCCGAACAGGCCGCTGGAAACCAGCACCACACCCAACGCCGCCGCCAACACCCCAACCACGGTGTATACACTGATACGGGTCAACTGATAGGCAAAATACGGTAAGTAACTCTTATGTTTACCGGCCTTCATGAAATAACCGGACACCAGTGCACCGCACATGCCCAAACAATGCCCGCTGCCCAAAAAACCCGCTACAAACGCCAATGAGTAATCAAACCCGGTGGCGGAGGCAATCTCCGCCATACCGTGCATCGCGTGGTCCATATGTTCCATACTATGCGTGGAATGATCCATGCCTTCCATTGAGTGTTCCATTTATTTATTTAGCCTTAACGAGTTAACAATTACCGATACCGAACTCAGTGCCATTGCCGCCGATGCGATCATGGGATTAAGTTTACCCAGCGCTGCGACAGGAATGGCAACAGTGTTATAACCAAAAGCCCAGAACAGGTTTTGTTTGATCACTCTAATAGTGAAAGCACTAAGCTCGATAGTCTCGGTCACCTTGGAAATATCGCCCTGCACCAGGGTCAGATCGGCCGATTCTATCGCCACATCAGTCCCGCTGCCGATGGCAAAGCCCACATTGGCGGCGGCCAATGCCGGGGCATCATTGATACCGTCGCCTATCATGCCGACCAAAAAGCCCTCGGCTTGTAATTGCTGAATGATTTGTAGTTTTTCGTCCGGCTTGGCATTGGCGACCACATCGGTTATTCCGACCCGATCGGCAATGTAGTAGGCGGTTTTTTCTGTATCGCCGGTTACCATCAGGGTCTTGATACCCAGTCTATGCAAGCGCTCAATCGATGCCGCCGCTTCCAGGCGCGGATTATCGGCAACGGCAAATATGGCTACCGCCTCATCGTTGATCGCCATATAAACGGGTGTTTTACCCTGAACGGCAACCTTGTCCGCCGCCAGCTCTAGCGGGGCAATATCTATATTTTGATTACTCAACCAGTGCCGGTTACCCAGCAACAGCTTGTAACCGTCAACCACGGCGCGGATACCTTGACCGGTTTCGCTGTAAAAATAACTGCGTCCGAGTAGTTCAAGCGATTTTTCTCGAGCGAATTCGACGATGGCTTTACCCAAAAAATGCTCGGAGCCATACTCGGCGGAGGCCGCCAGCGTGGCCAGCCTGAGATCATCAAACTCGGGCAGATTGA
>NZ_JALOBS010000025.1 GCF_023228165.1 Methylomonas sp.
TTATCCGTTAAATTGGGCGGGGTTAGACTTGGCATTGTTGGAAGCGGGTGAACCGGATAATTGACGGTTTTACCGCTTTATCGGCGGATGACGCTTCGCTTATCCGCCCTACGGCCCTACAACAAGTTTTAACGGGCTTCTTGCAAACAAAAAAATGATTTATGCGTTCGGCGTCGCCGGGTCAGGTACGGTATCTCCAACCGCGTACGGCCAAGTGGATCAGGTCATTGTGAACTATCAATATTAAGAAAGACATGGCCGCCTCCATATTTGCAAATATAGAGGCGGCCTTTTAAGCCATTACGCCGATAGATATTGGCTATACTTATCAAGACCAGTTTTTGCTTGGTAGTCCTCCGGCAAGCTTTTATTAAACTGCATAATCTTGTTAAATATCTCGGCATCACTAGCTCCAGTGCCTTTCAACTCAGTATAAATCTGAATTCGCTGGTCTCTAATGTTATTCGCCTCATTTTCAAAGTCATTGACGTGCTGAGTGTATGCAGCCATGGCCGATGTATCGCTTAGACTGGGCAATTTGTTCAGATCGACAACTTCAAAATCTCTGGAATATGTATAGGCATTAGCCATATCCTTTGCGAACTCAGGATCGCTGTTTACTCGGTCAAAGATGAGCTTCACGCCATCTGATGTTGTGGCATTTGAATCGTTTAAAGCCTTATATGCGGAGCCACTTATTTGTACGCTATCATCGCTACTCGCAGCATTGCCTGCAATGATATTATTGGCCGAGTTAGATTGATAATTGCTAGCAACGGATGAGGTGCCGTAGATTGGGTTCGTATTCGATATTGTGTTTACAAACATACTCTATCTCCTTATTAAATCTGCAAGACAAACATTCAAGATCAGTTTTTAAATTATTAGCATGATTTGTGCCAGAGAATTTTGACGGCTTTATAGCGATCTAATGGCTTTTTCGGCATGGGCTTGCCGTTATTCGAGACTAGCACCAATAATAAGTGGCAATATTTTGCCGACATTGAGTACGGCTGCAATCATGGTCGTTATTTACGACTAATGGCGATTTAAGGATCAATATTTGCGACTTCTAATGTGTTGTTAGGCATAAAGCACCAATAAGACACCATTCACTGTAATATTACACTTAGAACTGTAATATCGGCCAAATATATGACACTAAAAACTGTAATATTTAATTACGTCCGCCGCGCAACTCACATGACCTTGGGTGTGCAAGTGGAAGGTTTTTTTAGCAGGATGACGCCATCAGAGTGGCCCCGCTTGAAGTTAAAAAGCATTAAGGCAAATATTGGTCTCTGAAGCACCGGGGTCAGGTCTTGCAACCAAGCATTTTCCTCGCGTAACACCAAAACAGCAAGATCGAACTCAGTGTTTAAACAAATCAATCTGTTTCATAGCGCTCCGATGTTCGAGCACTTCCAAAACCGAGTATTCCGCCCTCATGCCTTTTGGCGTAAGCCACTGGCATATACGCATTTTGACTTTTAAAATATCGCTTTTGGCAAAGGCTTCTTCGTTGGAATTAACTCGGTTCAAGAAGTCTTCGTCCAGTATTTCAGCAAAAAAAGATTGTGTGCCGTCGGAGAAGCGCCATTTGTTGCCATCGACAAAGGCGGCACTGGCGATTTGCAGATTAACAACGGTGGTTTGGTCGTTGATTTTCTCTTCACCGAGTTCCGGGGTGATAAAGTAGCCGGCTTCTGTTTTTTCGATCAATACCACCGGCGTTTCCGCCTCTCCCGGATCGACGACCGCTACAGATTCGATGCCGTCACGCTGTAACGGTTTAGCAATCATGTCTTCGAAGGCTTTGCGGATTTTGTAGTTTTGCAGCAATTTTAGAGTGAGCTGTTCGGTGTCTAAGTGGTCGTAGTCGATAAATACCCGTATACGGCCATCGTTAAGCGCTTCGGTTTTCGTGATTTTTCGGTTTTTCAGCCAGCGCAAAGCTACAATTAACGAGTTGTGCGAACCTTTTATTAAACCGACGATGCCGGCAGCGTTAAGTACAGCACTGGTGTTGCCGTGATTAAAGATATCGATAGCGTCCAATATCAGGCTTTTTGCCGATGCGACCATTTCGATTCCGAAGCAGCCCGTTTTGAACGAACCTTTTACGCTGACGCCGATTTTAAATTTGTCCCCGTGCATGACATTACCGACTTCTTCCATTAAAACTCCGATAGCCAGTAAAGCCGGAGCCAGATCGTTGACGTTCATTTCGTGGTGTTCCAACGCCGGGCCGTCGTAAACGATTTGGAATTGCGCAGGTTTCATGGATGCATGGCTTGTTAGCGGTTAAAATCAGCGTGTGATTTTAGACTAGGCGTTACGTTTTAGCGATATTTAAAACGCGCAAAAGCTAGATGTTGATTTATTTCTCCTGAATAGCCCGCGGAGCGCCCGGGTCAGGTTTTGCAATCAAGCATCGATAGCTACCATGAACGGCGGCTAACGAATCAACTGCTGTCAATGCCTCTAAAATGTGGCAGTCTGCTTATGGCCGTTTGGTTGAGGTCGCCAACGGCGGCTTTATAGACCTCCCGTCGCAGAATCTGGATTTGGCTGACTAGCCGCTATGGAGAAACGCGACCGGCTCTTATGGGTCGTAACCAGCCGATTATGCGTCACTCCAGCAAACTGTGAATGTTCCGGCGGCGAAATTCCAGCCTTATTTTGCAGAGCCTTTATTTCATTTCGGCCGCGGATGACTCTGCTACGCTATCAGGCTTTAGTTCCGCTAAATAGCGATACCAATCCGTTATCCAATCGACATCCCACTGCCGGCCGAGTTCTTGCCAGTTCAGCTTGGCATCATTTGCCCGGCGGCGGGTTTCCGCCATCACCTGATCGTGGCCCCAGCGCATATTTGCAAATAATGCAGGCTGAGGGGCATTCAGGCCGATCAGTACATAACCGCCGTCTTCCGTTGGCGCCAGCACTGCATCTTTGCCGTTGCGCAGTGCGTTAAAGGCTTGTTGCAAATCTGCGACGGTTAAACTAGGACAGTCGCAGCCCATCAGCACCACATGACGATAGCGGCCGAACGCAGCGCTAAAGGCATTCCGCATTCTACTGCCCAGCTCGTCGCCACGCTGTTCGGCCAAACCGACCGGAAATTGTTCCGCGCAAGTATGGAAGAACGGATGCCGGCTATCCGGTGCGCAATACAGCTGAACCGGGCAAAGCGGCTGCCGGAAGGCCCGGTTCAGCGTCATTAGCGTCAGTTGTTCATGCGCGGCGGCGGCCTGCTCCGCGCTTAAAGCCGGTTGCAGGCGAGTTTTGACTTGTCCGGGGATGGGGGCTTTACAAAATACGATCAGCACACTATCCGGAAATTGGTAATCCATCACTTAATGTTCGCGCAATGGTTTAAAGGGTAGCCAAAGCAGATTTTTGAAACTCAGTTCGTCGACTTGCCGAAACCCTGTTAAACCGATAGTCATTTTGGTTTGCGGCTGCTTTGCCGTGGGGCAATAGGTTTTGAACAACCTATCCCACCAGGATAGGGAAAAGCCATAATTGCTATCGGTTTCCTGACGTAGGGCGGAGTGGTGAATTCGGTGCATGTCGGGCGTCACCAGGATATATCGCAGACGGGGCTCCAAACCGGCGGGCAAACCGACATTGCCGTGATTGAACAAGGCGCAGCCGTTCAGAATCATCTCAAACACAATTACCACAGTGGGCGAAACCCCAAGCAACACCACCAATACCACTTTGTACAGCATGGACAACAGGATTTCCAGCGGATGAAAGCGCACGGCGGTGGTGGTGTCGAAATCGATATCGCTGTGGTGTACCTGGTGCAAGCGCCAAAACCAGCGCCAGCGGTGGGCGGCAATGTGCTGCGCATAAATCGCCAAATCCAGCAGTAGTAAACTGCAGGTAATCGATAGCCATGCAGGCGCGGACACAAGGTTGAACAAGCCGATGTGTTGCTTTGCGGCCCAGATAGCCGCCAGCCAGGCGGCCGCACCTATGCTGATTCGCATGAATAACACATTAATGGCCGCTAGACCCAGGTTAACCGGCCAGCGTTGCGCACGGCCCGAACTCAACTGGCGTTTGGGCTTGAAAAACTCCCAAGCCGCCATTAACAAAAAAATGCCGAAAAATACGCCAAAGCGCAGCAGTGCTTCCATCAGGACTTCCGGTAATATTGGGCCGCCAGCCGGTTCGGGTCGGCGCCGAAAAAATAGGCCAGTCGCAGGCACCACATCAATAATATGGTTTTCAGTACGCCATGCTGTTGCCAACGCCGTGCCGAGGTGACGACTTTAGCATGTAGGCAGCACGGCCAGCCCAGATTTTTCAAGCGGCTGCTGAGGCTGATATCTTCCATGAGGGCGATTTCCGGAAAACCGCCGGCGGCGGCAAATGCCTGCCGGGTTACAAACATGGCCTGATCGCCGGTGGCGATGCCGGTCAGTCGCGAGCGTCCGTTCATCATAAAAGCAATCATCTTAAACACGGGCCGGGAACTGTCGAACTCGACATCGAACCGCCCCCACCGGTAGCCCTGCTCAACGGCATCGACTATCAAGCTGACGGCATCGGCGGGCAGTCGGGTGTCGGCATGTAAAAATAACAAGATATCGGCATCGGCTTCGAAGGCGCCGACATTCATTTGTATGGCGCGGCCGCGCTGGCTGTGCAACACCTTTTCGACCCACGCCGCGGCAACGACCGGGCTGTTGTCATCGCTACCGCCGTCGACCACTATCAATTGGCAGTAGTCCCGCAAGCCCTGCAATGTTTGCAATTTTTCGGCGAGTTGCGCGGCTTCGTTGATGACCGGAATGACGATGCTGAGTTGCGGCTGCATGGTTTAGTGTTTGCGTAACCAGGCGTGATAGCGGCCGAGCCAGTGCAGTAGGCCTACCGGCGCATGCGCCCGTTTCCAGACGCCGGCCGCATATTTATTGGCTTCGGCGAGGGTCGGGTAGATATGAATGGTGCCGAGAATTTTATTCAAGCCGATGCCGTGTTTCATGGCCAATACGAATTCGGCGATCAGGTCGCCGGCATGTTCGCCAACAATCGTAACGCCGAGAATTTTATCCTTGCCGGGCTGGGTCAGGACTTTTACAAAGCCATGCGCTTCGCTGTCGGCGATGGCACGGTCCAGATCGGCTATGCCGTAATCGGCAACTTCATAGGCAATGCCTTGGGCTTGGGCATCCTGTTCGTTCAGACCGACTCGGGCGACTTCCGGGTCGGTGAAGGTCGACCAGGGAATCACCGAATAATCGGTACGGAACATCTTGAACGAACCGAACAGGGCGTTCACTGCCGCATACCAAGCCTGATGCGCGGCGGTGTGGGTGAACTGATACGGCCCGGCTACATCGCCGACGGCATAGATGTTCGGAAAATTGGTTTGTTGAAAGGCGTTGGTGTCTATGGTTTTGCGCGGCGACAAGGCGATGTTCAGCTCTTCGACGCCATAGCCTTGCAGATTGGCGGCGCGGCCGATAGCTACCAACACTTGATCAAAGGCTATCTTGACCGTTTGCCCTTGAAATTCGGCCAGCAGGATGTTTTCGCCGTTTTCGATCGCAAATTCCTTGGCGGTATGGTTGACGCGCAGGTCGACGCCTTCTTGCGCAAAACGGGTCATTACCAGTTCGGAGACTTCCGGGTCTTCGCGCAGCATGATGCGCGGAGCCATTTCCACTTGGGTGACCTGGCTGCCGAGACGGGCAAAGGTTTGAGTTAGCTCGCAGCCGATCGGGCCGCCGCCCAGCACCAATAGCCGTTTGGGTAATTCGCGCAAATTCCAGACCGTATCCGAGGTTAGATAGTCGACCGTTTCGATGCCTGTGATAGGCGGCACGAAGGGCCGGGCGCCGGCGGCGATCACAATCGAACGGGTACTGATGGTGCGCACCCCGTCAGCGCTGTAGACTTCCACTTCCCAAGGGGAAACGATTTTGGCCGTGCCTTGAATGACGTCCACGCCCAATTCGGTATAGCGTGCCACGGAATCGTGCGGTTCTACGGTTTTGATGACCTGTTGCACGCGCTCCATCACGGTGGCGAAATCGAAATCCGCGTCCGCCTTAGCGATGCCGAATTCGCCGGCCCGCTTGACGTGCGACAAGAACTTGGCCGAGCGTATCAGTGCCTTGGAGGGCACGCAGCCGGTGTTCAGGCAGTCGCCGCCCATTTTATGTTTTTCGATCAGGGTGACCTTGGCTTTTACCGCGGCGGCGATATAGGCCGACACCAGGCCACCGGCGCCGGCGCCTATCACCACCAGATTATTGTCGAAGCGGGCCGGTTTGTTCCAGCCCTCATAGACCTTGCGGGCTTGAATAAAATCGAGCATTTTCTTGGCCAAAAGCGGAAATAGCCCCAGCAGGGCAAACGAACCCAGCAAGGCCGGGGACAAAATACCGGATAAAGAGTCGAGTTTCGCTAATTGAGTGCCGGCGTTGACGTAAACCAGCGTGCCGGCCAACATCCCGACCTGACTGACCCAATAAAAGGTCCGGGTCTTAATCGGCGTTAATCCCATCGCCAGATTGATCATGAAAAACGGAAACAGCGGCACCAGACGCAGGGTGAATAAATAAAATGCCCCGTCGCGCGATACCCCGGCGTCTATGGCTTGCAAACGGGTGCCAAAGCGGGATTTAACCCAATCCCTCAGCAAAAATCGGGCGGCCAGAAATGCCAGCGTCGCGCCTATGCTGGACGCAAACGAGACAATCAGCGTACCCCATAACAGTCCGAATACCGCACCTCCGGCCAGGGTCATTACTGCGGCTCCGGGCAACGACAAACCGGTCACGGCGACATACAGCGCGCCATACAATAAAACGGCCAATGCGGGGTGCTGCTGCCGATAGTCGGCTATGCCGGCCTGTTGGGTTTTAAGGCTTTCCAGGGTTAGATAGTGTTGCAGGCCGAAGCCGAAAAATACCGCGATCAGGGCAGCGAGCAACAGCATTATTACGATTCTGGACCTAGTCATAGTATTTTTCCGTTACGGATGAACGATCCGCCAAATTGGGCTGGTAAAAGTATCTAAACGAGTCTGTCTGCTTGAGCATGCTAAAGTTCCTATAATACTGACGGAAGATGGCATTTGGTCGCCTACGGCCGGTTTTCCTTACAAATCCGTAGTCGCGACGCTATTTTCCGAAGCTGAATAGTTTATCGTCGTCGCGTAACAGATATAACATCAAACAACCCGCCAGCATCGGCCATGCCGCGAAAAATAGTAAATGCGGTCCTTCGAACGGTGATAAGTATTGCTGATAGGAGGATAGGGTGGAGACGGAATGAAACGCCAATACGGCGGCATAGCAAAAGCGTTTGTAAATGCCCAGTAAAAAGCCGCCCAGTATGGCCAGTTCCGCTGCGGCCAATACGGTCAGGACGGTGCTCTCAATGCCATGGATCAAATAAAACTTGGCAAAAATCTTCGCGGCATGGCCGGGGTTGACGAATTTGTCCAGCGTCCACATCAGCATGACCGTGAACACAGCCAGCCGCATCAAAAACAACGACCAGCGCAAGGCGGTTTGACGGCTCATGCTATCTCCAGTTTTTGCGCTAATGTTCTCAGCAGCGCTGCGTAAATTTGGTGGCAAAACTCTTTGGCGTCTTCGGTTTGTGCTTCCCAGGATGAGCGCCATTCCACGAATGTACCGTTATTTAAGGTTACCGGGCGCAATTGCAGGGTGCCGACATAATTTTTAATCTCCCGCGATGACACCGGAGAGGGGCCGTCATCGATGGAATAGCGGATGCGGCGCGCCGCAGTGTTACATTCCAACAAAGTCTCGTGAAACACCCCATTCAAAATTCGTTTGGCGCCGATTTCGTTACCGCGGATTTTCCCGACCGCATCGCAATGTTCGATGACGTCCGATGCCCATGAAAAATCATGGAAGTTTTTAATCGTTTCCCAGGCCTGCTCGATAGGCGCTGCGATAACGATGGATTGATAGCATTGCGGCATGAGCTGCTCCTTAATTTTGTATAGATGGATGGAGGGTGATTAGCGGCCGCTGTTGACCGACCAATCGTAGTCGATGTCTGTTTTGATTTTAAGGTCCGGTAAATCGGCTCTGTAATGTTTCAGAAAGGCTTTTACACCGCCGCCGGCAGCGAAGTCGTTTTCGAACCAGTCGAAAATTTGCGATATGCTCAGCGAGTCTTTGTTAACCCTTAAGCCCTTGCCGACATTGTTCAGGAAGCGTTGTACCTGATCGTCGAGCTGCGAGGATAATTGGCCGGCCGTGTAAGGCTGGTTGCGCAAATCCGGACAACCGACCGAGGCGCAGACGATGGCCAGATGGATGCGCGGTTCGCCCATCGGCCTTAAAATTTTATGTTCTACTTCGCCGAGACTGACGGTCTTGCCACCCAGCTCCCCGGCGGGTTTGTCCCACACCGGGCTGAACAGGCCGCCGACATCCTTGATACTGTCGACGGGCCAGCGGTCGGCCACTGTTTTTAAGGCCAGAATGTTGTAGGCATTAATATAAAACGCCAGTTGCTCTTCGCGGCCGACCAACCGCTTGACATCGAAATCAGCAAGCGCTTGATAGGCTTTATCCAGACTGCCGTCTGCCTTAATGGCCGGATAATCCACCAGCATCAGGTCAACACCGTTTTTAGTACCGGGTTTGACCCGACTCAATACGGTCTTATACCTAGTCCAATCCGGCTCTTCGGCGCCGGCGCTGCTGGCGAACCACAACAGGCCGGCGAATACCGTCGTCAATAACTTGTACAACATGCTTTTCTCCAGGATTAAAAAATATGAGTGGGCTTAAGCGCCCGACGGATCGGTTAGCGGATTATCGAAATTTGGCTGCGCCGCAGCCGGTTTTGCTTCGGGGTGATTAGCCAGCATGACGGCTCGGCCAGCGGCGGCATCGGTTGATGTGGGGTAAATCGACGGCGCAAAAAACCGCCGGTGGCCGGCTCGGCTTGGAACAAGGCTGTTTTACGCTTTTCGGCGATAATGCGGACCAAGCCGCCTCCCCAGGCGTCGAATAAGCTCCAGAATAGAGTTAGTCCGATATAGGCGCTAAGCGGTAGATCGGCACCGAACAAATGGAAACCGTCCATTAGCGCTGCCGTCAATAGCCCGAACAGGACGCCCGCCGACACGCCAAGAATACCGACAGCCGGCATGTCCGATTGACTGTAATGACGGCCTGAATGAGTCTTGAAGGTATTTAATCCGGTATCGCCCAAATTGGTGTAATTGGCGTGGGCACTATCCAAGCCCGAGTAGAGGTAATAAAGGCACTTCATGGCGCTCTCCCGATATTAAAATATCAGCCGCATTGCGTGGACGCGGCGATTTTTAACCAAGCGGATGTTGACAATTCCGGTAACAATCAGACGCTTAGTCGCCGAGAAACAGAATTCCTTACAGCCGCTGCCCATGGTAATTCCGGAGTGCCTGTCGGTTTGCCTAAAAGCTCGCTCAGAACATAGAATCAGGCAACCGCGACAAACCAGCTAACCCTTGGGTTGAACCCGTAAGTGTAGAACCCACGCCTTAAGGATAGGCTAAAAATAACATTCCCCGTTGGAAATGGGGGATGGCGGGGGATTTACTTGAAAAATTTCCGCCAGCCCCTCTTTGACAAAGAGGGGCGCGGCAACCGGTGCTTTAGGAGGCTCAGATTAGCAAAAAAAGCTTGTCAAAAACAACGCCGATCGGGCACGGCCTTTAATATTCGGCGTCGTGGAAAACGTTTTGCACATCGTCCAGGTCGTTCAGCATATCCAAAAATTTTTCAAACAATACCAGGTCGTCGCCGCTGATGGGGGTAGAACCCTTGGGCAGAAACTGGATTTCATCGACCTCAAAATCGATTTCGCCCACTAGATCCGTTAACGCCTGCTTGGCCTTAAAATAGTCGGCCTGCGGGGTGAAAACGGTAATTTTGCCGTCTTCGCTTTCAATATCGGTCACATCGACATCGGCTGATAATAATGCTTCCAGTACCGCATCTTCATCCGTGTGCATGAATGCCAAAATAGCGGCATGGTCGAACATGTGGCTGACAGTGCCCTGAGTGCCGATTTTGCATTTTGTTTTGGTGAAGCATAGCCGCACGTCACCGAAGGTACGGTTCGGGTTGTCGGTCAGGCACTCGACAATGGCCATGCAGCCGCCGGGCGCGAAACCTTCGTATCGGGCCGGAGCGAAATCTTCCCCGCCGCTACCCTTGGCTTTGTCGATAGCTTTGTCTATAACATGACTCGGTACTTGGTCTTTCTTGGCTCGGTCGATCAAACCCCGCAAAGCCAGGTTGCCGGATGGGTCGATACCTCCCGCCTTGGCGGCGACATAAATTTCCCGGCCGTATTTGCTGTAGACCTTAGTCTTTGCATCCGCCGTTTTGGCCATGGATACTTTACGGTTTTGATAGGCTCTACCCATTGGGTTATTGCTCCAGTGAAAAAATAAAAGCCCGGATTTTACAGGCAAGTATTTTCGGAGGAAAACTTTTAATCTTTTAAGAATGTAGCGAGAACATAGGCGTACGACAAATCGAACGCTGGGCGGCAGTTGAATTTTACTGCCGTATCCAAAAAATATCCGCGGGCTAACCTCAGCCGGTATGTCATCCTTCGCAACTACGGCATAATATAGGCCATGAAAACACCCAAAAGACTTGAACCTTTAATTGAAAACGGCATGGTTGATGAAGTACTTCGTTCGCTAAAAAGCGGCAAGGAGGCAGCCGTGTATGTGGTTCGCTGCGGCATGGAAACCTGTTGCGCCAAGGTCTATAAGGAAGCCGATCAACGTAGTTTTCGGCAAAGCGTTTTATACCAGGAAGGCCGTAAAGTGCGGAACAGCCGCCGGGCTCGCGCCATGGAAAAAGGCAGCCGCTATGGCCGCCAGGAACAGGAATCGGCTTGGCAGAATGCCGAAGTGACCGCGCTGTATCGCCTGGATGCCGCCGGCGTCAGAGTGCCGAAGCCTTATAACTATATCGACGGCGTTTTGTTGATGGAGTTGGTTACCGATGCGGACGGCCAGCCGGCGCCTCGCCTCAACGATCTCGAAATGACGGCGGAACAAGCCAGAACCTACCATGCGTTCCTGATTGCCCAAATCGTTCGCATGCTTTGCGATGGCTTGGTGCATGGCGATTTGTCCGAATACAACGTGCTGGTCGACAAGGATGGTCCGGTCATTATCGATTTGCCTCAAGCCGTTGACGCGGCCGGCAACAATAGCGCCAGGATGATGTTGGAACGGGATGTGGACAATATGGCGGCTTACTTCGGCCGCTTTGCCCCCGAGTTATCGACTACCGCCTACGGCAAAGAGATGTGGAAACTCTATCAAACTGGCGACCTGCATCCGGAAACCAATTTGACCGGCTTTTTCGAGGAAAGCAACCAGCCCGCGGATCTGCACAGCGTGGTGCGGGAGATTGACGCCGCGCGCGAGGAAAACCAAGCGCGCAAACGCTACTTGGATGGTGTTTCAACGACCTAGAGAAACCCGAGCAAGGTCATTCCCGTGATGATCTGGCTCGGGCAGCTTTAATCAGGCCGGAAGCGAGTGCTGGCTGGCCGATGAGAGGATATTTCCAATCGGACCGAAGCTTACCGTGATAAACTGCTGATTGGAAACGCATAGTCACTATGTCATCCCTTACATTCCGGACAAACGTCAAGATCGCACAAAGGATTTGAACGCTACTCCGCTTCCTTTCCCCTTTGAGACTCTTAATGCCATTTTCCCATCTCGGATTATCCGAAACTTTATTAAAAGCAATTACCGATTCCGGCTATACCACGCCCACCCCCATTCAGATTAAAGCCATACCCGCCGTGTTAACCGGCCGCGATTTATTGGCCGCCGCCCAAACCGGTACCGGCAAAACAGCCGGCTTTACCCTGCCGATTTTACACCGTCTGGCGCAAACCAGTTACGGGCGCAGTCGTCCGGTACGGGCGCTGATATTAACCCCCACCCGCGAACTGGCCGCCCAAGTCGGTGAATCCGTGCTGAAATACGGCGCCCACCAACTTCCGCGTTTAAAGTCGGAAGTGGTATTCGGCGGCGTGAAAATTAATCCGCAAATGATGCGTTTGCGCGGCGGCGTGGATATTTTGACCGCCACGCCGGGCCGGCTGTTGGACTTGGTCAGCCAAAATGCCGTCAAGCTGGATAAAGTCGAAGTGTTGGTATTGGATGAAGCCGACCGCATGTTAGACATGGGCTTTATCAGAGACATCCGTAAAATTCTGGCCCTGTTGCCGAAGCAGCGGCAGAACCTGTTGTTTTCGGCCACTTTTTCCGCCGATATCCGTAAATTGACCGGCGACCTGTTGGTTAACCCGGTGAAAATCGAAGTGGCGGTTGAAAATTCAGCAGCAGAGACCATCGATCAGCTGGTGTATACGGTTAACAAAACCGCTAAAACAGCCTTGCTGACCCATCTGGTTAAAACCAAAAATTGGCAGCAAGTGCTGGTGTTCACCTCTACCAAGCATGGCGCCAATAGACTCACCGAAAAGCTCAACACAGCCAATATCAAAGCGGCGGCCATACACGGCAATAAAAGCCAGGGTGCCAGAACCAGCGCCTTGGCCGGTTTTAAAGCCGGCGATATTCGTGTGCTGGTAGCGACCGATGTAGCCGCGCGCGGCATCGATATCGCCCAATTGCCGCACGTGGTTAATTTCGAACTGCCGCGCTCGTCCAGCGATTATGTGCACCGGATCGGCAGAACAGGGCGGGCCGGCAAAATCGGTCAGGCGGTGTCGCTGGTTTCGCAAGACGAATATCAAGCCTTGCGCTTGGTGGAAAAGCTTATCGGTACCCAAATTCCTCGCGAACAGGTAGACGGATTCGCCGCCGCCTGAATTCAGGCGAAAACGGCATTGGCTTAACCTTTTCGCGCCGGCCGGCTTAACAACTGTCAAAGCCGGTGGGTGTTCTCCTAAAACGTATTCGGTGCTTCCGGCACCGAATCTTCTTCAAAAAGCGGTTTGCTTTCAATACGACGATGTAATACTTGACGGGCAAACGCTAAATCAGTAAAAACGCGCTAATTTTTACAGCGCAATTTATTGTTCAGCATGAACCACGAAACCGTTGCGGCCCGCGTCGAACATATCTCAATGGCAACCGGCATTCTTGCGGGCTTATCCGCCGCGGGCGCGGTACTGGCCGCGCCAACCGGCTTGGACGCGCTTGGCGTGTGGCTGGGCATTTCCGACGAACCCTTGAGCGTCAGGCTGGCACCCGTTCTTGGTTCTTTGGCGACAGCCAGCGGCACAATATCCGGCTTTGCCTATTTCCTGGCCCAACGTCAAAAGCGCTACGCCAAAACAAAGGCAACACAGGATGGCGAGAGCTTGCCCGAATAGGCTAAGTCTATCCTACGGCAACATTCAAGGCTTTTGAGGCAGGAGTAGTGGCAAAAAACATTATTCAACGTTATTTTTTTTGGCCCGTACAAGCGCAAATTCCCCCCAAACCATCCATACCATTGCGCAAATAGTGAATGGCGAGTTTAGGGAGTGAGGTATTGTTGTTATCGACCCTAATCCGGCTGTGATCGGCATTTGCCCAATGGCCGCTCATTGTCACAATCCCGTCACTAAAATGTTATACGTTGCACAAGTCGAACTCGTGAATTCGAATGCGATAGTTGTGTTGCAAATCGACCCATCAATTTAATTTTAAGAATGAACTTAGAAACCAGCCCTTGTGTTCGTGCTGCCTTGGATTTGGGCAAAGCTGAATCCGATACTGGCTAGACGATTTGAAGTAAAGACTCGCTCATTGGTTACCTGTTTAACGCTTAATCCTACACAAATATAATTTCATGAATCTTGTTGCTGAACGTTGCTCGGAAGGGCTACTGCATAAACTCGGTATACCGCCAATTTCACCTGAGTGGTCCTACTTAAATCCTATCGGCCTACCCATTGCATACGACATTGCCGAACAAATCGCATTGATTGCTTATCCGGATCATTACGCGAAAGGGTCTAATCGTTTCTACCGACTGTTTATAGGGTCTATCTGGCTGAATATTAAGGAAAAGGATGCGACTGAAAAAGACCCCGAGAAAATAATAGAAGTGCTTGCGCGCGATACGGAAGATTACTTTGATATCGAACTCTTGGAACAAGCAATTCAGAAAGCATTTGCCGCCTTCAATGATCGCCAAGGTAGTTCCTTTCGAATTGCCATACAAGGTCGAGAGATTTTTCGTTCGCCACAACCAATTATCGATCACCTTAACCGATTCGCTGAGATGGCTTCGGCAACCCAAATGCAGACGGCCGAGGAAAACTTTACGCCTATTTTGGTTAAACCTGAGGAGTTAGAAAAATTTACTGATTACGTAAAGCAAACTTCCTGGGCCGGCCTTTCCAAACCGGCCCGCAAGTTGGTTGAACGCGCCATTAAACGTATCGAGCGGGAACAGAAAAAAGCGAACGAGCAAGCTAAGCGTCTCGAGGAAGTTGTCACTATGCTTGAATGCCGAGTCGATTTAGGACCAAAGTTAAAAAAGCTCTGTGATGACAAGGTGATATGGAAATATGTATGTGAGTATTGTTCTCGCCGGCGGGACGGCGTTTGGATGCATAGAGACGTTCCGCACGAATTCGAACAGCGTTCTCGTTCTTACCTAGGCGGTATTCCCAGCTTAAACTCCCATGCGGATTGGCCCTACGATAATCAAGGCCGTCGCGCATTTTTCGTCGGTCAGTTGGATTGCGCGGAAATCAACAGACTGGTGCCGGGTCACCTACCCGACACTGGCGTTCTTTGCTTCTTTGCCGATCAAGACCTCGAAAGAGGTTGGGATGAAAATCATACACGGAAATGTTACTTGGTTCATGTTGATAGAGATGTAGACTGCATTAGCAACGTGCCGGACGATTATCTTGAGCCGGGAGATTGGTTTAACCTTGTGGAGAGCATAGGCCCGTTCTTTTCTGCATTCGAAAAGCGCGCTGTTAATCCAATGCTATGGCCTAGGATGAATCTTAAGGCGCACAAGTTCGCCACGCTTGAAGACTGGTCTTATTTCTGCGATTCCGAGTTGCTAGATTTCGACGATGACTCTGAAATGGAAGACCGAAAGGACAATCTATGCGAATTGTTAGATCAGATTAACAAACAGTACCAACGCCGCAAAATAACGTCTATCCTCGGCCCTAAGCCAAAGGGAATACAACCAATAAAGCTGTTTCCCAAAACCGTTCCGGTTTATTTCTTTCAACACTTGGAAAAACCGTTTACGACCTATGAAATCGGCTTTCCATGGAGCCGAATGCACATTACCAGGACGATTTTGGAAATCCTCTCCAAAACGCGCGAAGAATTTGACAGTTTAATCAAAGGACATCTATCCGGACTCAAAGAATTATTGGGACTGGATAGCCGTTATCGAAATCAATACAGTTGGGGCTACGGCGAAATCAAAGAGCACCCGGATTATTTGCTCAATACCGACGATTTTCAGGCGTTAGATGAATCTGTTAAGACCCAACATCCGGATTTATACAACGGTTTCCAGTACTGGTTGGAACTCGAACATCTTTATCGCCAAGCGGTTACATACTACGAAGAATTCGTTGATGAGCCGTATGAGGAACCAACTACCGAAGAAAAAGCCCACTTCATCGATTGGGTGGCTGGTTGGATCAATCACGGCTGCGCTCGTGGTGGCATCCGTTTAGCGCATCTGATCGAATCGAAAGGCGATCCTGTTTGGCAAACTCCGTATAGCATTCCAAGAGTCGACACTTCGAACAGCGATAAAACATATTACCAGTTTTTCGGGGACCGTTTGCACTGGGCTTGCTTGTCCGCCTTAAATGCTGCTACTGCTTTGTGCGTCGGTAATTCCGCAGAAGCTGCGGCGCGAATCCCTATACAGGCGTTTAATGATCTTTTACCAAACGACGATATACCTTTGCATTTTCATAAATGCCTGGGCTACGGAGACTGCATCCAACATGCAGCAGATAAATTCAAAGTTAAAGTGCTATTGCTGGAAGTGCAAAACGATCGATATTTATTCAGCAATTTTGGCAGTGGAGCATTACAGTTTTGGATCAGCTCCGAGGATTTAAAGGCCATGCGTTTCGATAAAGCCTTTATGACGGCGGAGTGCACCTAGTTAAAAGCCGAAAATTTTTAGCGATTGAGCAATTGGGTAGAGGTAAAAATTAAAAGAGATGACATGGAGATGTATCAAGAATCTACAAAACAATGGTTTATATTTAATTCGCGCCTTCGAGTTGAGGCTAGAAGTAGTGGCTTATTTTTAGCGCAAGTATGGCCAAACTACTATCATGAAAAATCTCCTCTGATTTTGCCAGCAAAGATCACTTTAAAAAAAGAATACAAAGCCACAGGTCCGTATTTTCGGTTTCATTGCCTAACTCCCGATCAGATGCATAAGTTATTTTCCGACGGACATTTTTGTCGAGAAGACAAAGACATTGGCGTAATGTGGCAAAATGAAGGCTATCAAAGAGCAACTGATGGTGCTTATACGAGAGATATACGAACAATCACTGCTACCTGCAAAAATTCGGGTATTACATTGGAAATACGTCTTGAGGGAAATCTTAGCCCCGTGTTACCAGAATCGCCACCAATAATGCTCTCCGGATCAGATAAACAACCTACTAGTTATCAATTTGATTTTGCCTTGCCAATTGAAAGTATCGATGACTTCATGAGTAATACAAAATAGAACGACGCCTTTCTGGTTACCAGCTGCCATTAGTCGACAATGGGTGATTGACCGGTATTGGCCGCTATGGATAGCTATACATAGCGGCCACTATGCATAGAACCTAACTATGAATAGAAGTAATCTACACCCCACGGGTTTCCTGCGACTAACAGTAGAGTCGCTATGCATAGTTTTAATGCTTGAAGGAAACGCGTAAATTTATTACCAGCTAGAATAAGGCTTCAAACTGGTTGCACATGGCGACATTCAAGCAAGTGAGCCACGATGTAGAGTATCAATTGGCACTGAAGCAGCCATCCTCATATGCGATGCCTGACAAATGTTCTTTGAATTGTCTGAAGCGAATAAATTGTCATTTCAGAAAACCTGCAAAACTATGTAAAGCTTTTTAACTGATGACAGGTCGAAACATCAGTGAAATTAGGCTATGCAGCCGATAGCTTTTTAAGACTACTCATAGTTGCGTACTATGCATAGTGGCCGATGTCCGGCGTTCAAAATCTGGCTGGATTTGTATCGGAATGTCTGGCGGGTTTGATCGGAATACGCAGTCAGTGTTGTTCATGTTTCGCCAATGCTAAGCATAGCCATGCGGGCTCGATACTATGGGGATAATTGACTAATTCAGGGACAACTCCGCCCGCAAGCGCTCCGCCGTTAGATCGACGAAGGCACGAATTTTGGCCGACGAGTGTCGGCCTTCCCGGTGCAGGATATGCACCGGCACCGGCGGGCGCTCGAACTCGGCCAGCACGATTTTCAGTTTGCCGGCCCGCAGCGGTGCGGCGATTTGGTAGGACAGTAAGTGGGTAATGCCTAGGCCGGCCATGGCCGCGCCGGCCGCCGAGTCATTATCGCTGACGCTCAATAGCGGTTGTAACTTTACTGTCTGCGGCTGGCCGTCGCGCGCAAAACGCATTTCATTATGCGGATTCAAGCTGCGCGCCAGGATGATTTTATGCTGCAACAAATCGTCCGGCGTTTGCGGAATGCCGTGCGTGTTCAAATAATTCGGCGCCGCGCACAGCACCCGCCTTACCGAGCCGACTCGCAGCGCCCGGTAGGACGAATCGGGCAATTCGGCAATGCGAATCGCCACGTCCACGCCTTCTTCCAGCATGTTGACCACCCGGTCGACGAATAGCGCGTTGATTTCCACAGCCGGATAGCGGCGCAAATAGTCGACGATACCCGGCATTACATACAAGCGCCCGAACAACACCGAGGCGGTGACGGTGAGTTGGCCGCGCGGTTCGGCGTTGATGCCCAGCACTGCGTCGTCGGCTTCATCGGCCAAGGCGATGATGCGCTTGGCATCTTCGTAATATTTCTGGCCGGCCTCGGTCATCCTTACATAGCGGGTGGTGCGGTTCAGCAATTTAACCCCCAAACGCTCTTCCAACGCCGCCACCGCCCGCGTCACGGCCGGCGGCGACATGTGTAGCTTACGAGCGCCGCCGGCAAAGCCTTCCGCTTCGACCACCGCGACATACACGCTCATTAAATGCAATCTAGCCATTGATAATTCCAGTTATCGGAATAGTTAATTGAAAATTATAGATATTCTTTATTTTTATGCAATTAGGCACACTGTACCCGCCTGCTGAATTTCACCCAGGCCTAAGACTAACCTTTCATAATTTGGAGAACACTCATGAGCCGTATTACTACCGTCAGCAACGAAACCGCCAACATCGAACAACGCCATCTGTTGGATGCGATCCAAAGCCAACTGGGCATGGTACCTAACTTTTTGCGGGTGTTCGCCCACTCGCCGGATGCCTTGAAAGCCTTTCTGGGTTTGCATCACATTGCCAACCACGGTTCGCTGGATGCCGAAACCCGCGAGCGTATCGCATTGGCGCTGGCGCAGCAAAACCAGTGCGAATACTGCCTGTCCGCCCACACCGCCATCGGCCGCAAAACCGGTTTGAACGGGGCGGAAATCGAAGCTAACCGGGCCGGTACCAGCCAGGATGCCAAAGCGGCGGTGGCGGTCAAATTCGCCCGCGCCCTGGTTGAGCACAAGGGCGAGGTCACCCATACCGAGTTGCAATCCATGCGCGATGCAGGTTTTAGCGAAGCCGACATCGTCGAGGTGATCACCCACGTCGGTATGAATATCTTGACCAATATCTTGGGCAAAGCCAGCCGGGTCGATATCGACTTTCCGAAAGTGGCGCTAAAACAGGCCGCCTAGCAAGGTCTCCGGCGCAAGTCCAAGCGCGGACTTGCGCCCGGATTTTAGCGTTGAATCATAGCCGCTATGTTGATTCAACGTGGTCGGCGTCTGCGTCACGGCAAGCGCCAAGGTTTCAAATCCAAGCAGGAGTAGCGTCATGGCCCGTGCATTTGCCAACATCAGTTTCACCCCCGACGTGCAGGCGGTACAAACCGAAATGGGTAGTCGCGCCGCGTATCGAACAGCGGAGACCGGCGAAGCCGAAACGGTGTTGCTGAGCGACTTCGAACAGGCATTTATCGCCGAACGCGACAGCTTTTATCAAGCCACGGTCAGTCAAAGCGGTTGGCCTTACGTGCAGCATCGCGGCGGACCGCTGGGCTTTTTGAAAGTGTTGGACGAACAGACCATAGGCTACGCCGATTTCAGCGGCAATCGCCAATACCTTTCGGTCGGTAATTTACGCGGCGACGATCGGGTCAGTTTGATTTTAATGGACTACCCCGGGCGGCAACGCTTGAAAATCTGGGGTCGGGCGCGGGTGGTGGATGCACGCAGCGAGCCGGCGCTGCTGGCCAAGCTGGAGTTGCCCGACTCGCGCGCCCCGGTGGAGCGCGGCATCCTTATCCGGGTCGAAGCCTTCGATTGGAATTGCCCTAAATATATCACGCCACGCTATAGCCAGAACCAAATCGAAGCGCTGCTAGCGCAAGCCCGTCGCCAATCTGTAGCGGCGGATAAGACTATTCCTAGCGCCCTCGGCAGCGGCGTATTGCCGTTAACGATTAGCGGGATTCGCCAGTTGACGCCGCGCATTCGCGGCTATGAATTGCGCCATGCCGACGGCGAACCGCTGCCGAGTTACCGGGCCGGGGCGCATATCCGCGTGCCGATCGTGCTGCCCGATGGTAGCATTACCGGACGCACATATTCGCTGACCGACGTGCCGGACGAGCCGGATTGCTACCATATCGCGGTGTTAAGAGTGGACGACGGCGAAGGCGGTTCGTCGGCATTGCAGGACGGTTGGCAACTGGGAACCCGCATCAATGTCGATGCGCCGCACAACTATTTCCCCCTGCACGACGACCAGCGCCCGGCATTGTTGATCGCCGGCGGCATCGGCATCACTCCGTTAAAAGCCATGGCCGAAACCTTGGCCGCGCGGGGAGCGGAGTTTCAACTGCATTACAGTGGCCGTGCGCCACAAGAAATGGCCTTTGTCGGGGACTTGCGACGACATTTTTTCGAGCAAGGCCGGTTTTATTTTAGTCGGGCGCAAAACCCAACAAGACTGGACGTATCGGCGTTGCTCGGCAGCGTATCCGCCGATACCGTCATTTACGTTTGCGGCCCAACCAGCCTGATAGCCAGCGTGCGTCAAACCGCCCGCCGGCTCGGGATCGCCGACCAACGAGTGCAATTTGAAAGTTTTGTGTAAACGGCGGAGCCATAGTTTAATGCCTTTGCTGGTCTGGCGGGAGCGGATTAGGGCAGGCAGCGGGATGGGTTTGGTAAACCGGTCCTGAACGTTTCAAGCCCTTGTAGAGGCGCGGCAAAACGGTATGGGTGGATTGAATAATCCGCCCGGCAAAGTTGGAGTCAGGCCGGCAATCAACCTCTATAGCCAAACCGACGGGCAGATATCGCTCCGGCGGCTGTCGTTGGCGATCGAAACCTAACGATCGGATTTTGGCCGGATTGATCCGGCCAAATTAGGGTTTTTGTAGAGATAAACTTCGGTGCCATTTTGCGGGAAGTTTAATTGCTGTTTCGTCCTGCCGGCGCTAAAACCTAGTAAGACTAGACCTCCATTACTTTAATAACGGTTGTAAATACGGCCAGACCTTTTCGGCAATCAGCGGTTGTCCCGCTTCGTTCGGGTGCAGGCCGTCGGCTTGCATCAACTCCGGGTTTAAGGCGATGTCGTCCATGATGAAGGGTACCAGCGGTACCTTTAATTCGGCGGATAATTGCGGATAAACGTTGTAAAACATCTCGATATAGCGCTTGCCGTAATTGGGCGGGATTTTCATCCCCAGCAGCAGCACGTTGGCTCCGGCCTTGCGCGAACGTTGTATCATTTCGGTTAAATTGCTTTTCATGATTTGGGGCGTCAGGCCGCGCAGGCCATCGTTAGCGCCCAGTTCCAATATCACAATGGCTGGTTTATGCCTGGCCAATGCCTGGTCGATGCGCGCCAAGCCGCCCGCGGAAGTATCGCCGCTGATGCTTTCATTGCTGATAATATAGTTGCCGTACCTATCGTTGAACTTTTTTTGCAGCAAGCTCACCCAACCCTGACCGACATTGATGCCGTAACCGGCACTGATACTGTCGCCTAACACAACAATCGATTCGGCCATCGCGGCCATGGGCAGTAACCCGAGAATTAAGGCAAGGACAAGGCTATACATCATGCAAACTCATAGTGAACAAAGCAAACCTTTCATCATCGAGACCCAAAACCTGGGAAAATCGGTGCCGACTTCGGAAGGCGAGCTGCATATCTTGTCATCGGTGGACTTAATCATCAAGCCGGGCGAGAGTATTGCCATCGTCGGCGAGTCCGGTTCCGGTAAAACCACCTTGTTGAGTCTGCTGGCAGGACTGGATACGCCATCTACCGGTTCGGTTTCCATCAACGGTCGCGACATGACCGCAATGAACGAAGACGGCAGGGCGGCATTGCGCAACGAACTGGTCGGGTTTGTGTTTCAGTCGTTTCAATTATTGCCGGCGCTGACGGCGTTGGAGAATGTCATGCTGCCGCTGGAATTGCGCGGTGACGGCGATGCCGAGGCGGCGGCAAGAGCATTGTTGGCGCGGGTAGGGCTGGCCCGCCGACTCACGCATACCCCCAAGCAGCTTTCGGGCGGCGAGCAACAGCGGGTGGCCTTGGCTCGGGCCTTCGTCACCGAACCGGCTATATTGTTTGCCGATGAACCGACCGGCAATCTGGACAGCAAGACCGGTGCGCATATTATCGATTTGCTGTTTGAATTGAATCAGGAACAACATACCACACTGGTGCTGGTCACTCACGATGCATCGTTGGCTGCGCGTTGCGGGCGCATGGTCAGGCTGGCGGCGGGGAGTATGCTATGAACCGCTTTAAATTGGCGCTACGCCTGCTGAAGCGGGATGGCCGATCCGGCGAATTGACTTTGTTGGTGCTGGCATTGCTGATTGCGGTCGCCAGTGCCACCACGATTTCCTTGTTTGTCGACAGACTGCAGCGTACCTTGACGATTCAGGCGGCCGAATTTCTGGCGGGCGATCTGGTGGTGACCAGTTCGACTCCGATTGAAGATACTTGGAGCCAGCGGGCAGAGGGCTTAAATTTAACCCAATCGCAAACCGCCGAATTCAGCAGCGTATTGTTGGAAAACGAGCAGATGCTGTTGGCGGCGATCAAGGCCGTCAGTCAGGGTTATCCGCTGCGAGGCTTTCTAAAAACGCAGGAAGCCGAGGGCGCTACGGAAATCCAAATCACCCATGGACCCCAGCAGGGAACGGTCTGGGTGGAAAAACGTATCTTGTCGGCGCTGAATTTACAGTTGGGAGATATGTTGACAGTCGGCGAGAAACCGTTGCAGCTCACCCGTATCTTGACTTACGAGCCGGATAAACGCGGGGATTTTTACAGTTTTTCGCCACGGGTAATCATCAATCAGGCCGATCTGCCGGCCACGGGGGTGATTCAGCCGGGCAGTCATGTGCATTATTTTTATCAGTTTATTGGGGGGGAAACCCCGCTGGGCGTATTTAAGAAATGGTTAAAACCGCAGCTGAATCCATCCCAGCGGATTCTGGATATTCATGAAGACAGGCCGGAACTGGGTTCTGCGTTGCAACGGGCCGAACGTTATCTGGGTTTGTCCAGCATCGTGGTAATCTTGATAGCGGGCGTGGCCATCGCTATGGCGGCCGGACGCTATACCGAGCGGCATTTCAATGCTTCGGCGTTGTTGCGTTGTTTGGGCTGTAAACAACGGGAAATCCTGTGGTTATACACCGCGCAGTTTTTGGTTTTGGGGGCGCTGGCCAGCGCCGCCGGGTGTTTGTTGGGTTGGCTGGGGCAGCTGGGCTTGTTTTATCTGTTAAAGCCCTTGTTGCCGCAACAACTGGCCAATCCGAGTCTATTGGCCGTGGTCTTCGGTTTTATCACCGGGATGGCGATTTTACTGGGTTTCGCCTTGCCACCTCTGCTGCGTTTACAGAAGGTCTCGCCGTTGCGGGTGTTGCAGCGGGATCTGGAGCCGCTTCCGGCTAAGGCCTGGTTAATCTATGGCTTGGCTATTTCGATCATGTCGATGTTGATCTGGCGCTATAGCAACGACTGGCAAATGACTGCCGGTATCATCGGTGTCGGCATTTTGACCTTGCTGGTGTTGGGCTTGCTGGTAACCGGCATGCTGAAATTACTGCGACCGTTGCTGCCCAAGCTGGGGCTGCCCTGGCGGTTTGGCGTGCAAGGCTTGTTGCGTAACAGCCGGGCCAGTGTCAGTCAGATTTTGGCTTTCAGTATCACGTTGGCGGCGATGAGTTTGAGCTTTACGGTGCGCAACGATTTAATCGATCAATGGCAGCGACAATTGCCCGAACATGCGCCTAATCATTTTGTCCTGAATATTATCCCCGCCCAGCAGCCGGCTTTTGAGCAAGACTTGTTGCGGGCCGGTATCGACAGTAGCGCATTTTATCCGGTGGTTAGGGGGCGTTTGGTCGAGATCAATGCCGAGGCAGTGCAGAAACGGGTCAGCAAGGATAGCCAGGGAGAAGCCGCCATCCATCGCGAATTGAGCCTGACCTGGGCGCCTTCGTTACCGGAAGATAACGTCATAACCGCCGGCGAGGCCTGGTCGGTCGACCAGGCCGGTTGGGTGTCCGTGGAGCAGAAGCTGGCGGACAATCTGGGCATTAAAGTGGGGGACAATTTGCTGTTTACCGTCGGCAGCGCCCAAGTCAAGGCCCGGGTTGCCAATCTCCGCAGTCTGCAATGGGACACCATGAAACCCAATTTTTATATGATTTTTTCGCCGGGTACATTGAATGATTTTCCGTTTACCTATCTGACCAGTTTTTATTTGCCGGATGCCCAGAAAAATCTGTTGAATCAACTGCTGAAAACGTTTCCGGCCATCACCGTTCTGGAGGTTGATCAGATTTTGAAACAATTTAAAACCATACTCATGCAATTGACCCAGGCTATCGACTTATTGCTCTACTTTGCATTAGCGGCCGGGTTTACAGTGTTGTTTGCGGCGGTATATGCCACCCTGGACGATAGAATACAGCAGGGGGCATTGCTGCGTACTTTGGGAGCCGGGCGCGGCTGGCTCAGAAAAACCCATTTGGTCGAATTCGGTTTTATGGGAGCTTTGGCCGGCGCATTGGCGGCGATCATTTTTCAGGTGATTTTGTACGTGTTGTATAGCCGAGTCATGCATATTCCCTATGTATTATCCTGGCGATCAGCCGCGATATTGTTAACAATAGGCCTGTTTACGATTGGCCTTACCGGTTATTGGGGGGTACGCCAGGTCGTCAATCAATCGCCGTTGCGAGTTCTACGCCGCTTGTAATGTTTTACCGGTGAAAATCGTTGGCTGGGCCCAATAAAAATGCTGAATATGTATTTAAACCTTGGGAAATTTGGCTTTGTGGCTAAAATGTACAGCCGATAGCTGCCAGAATTGTCAGGTTGTACTGACAGAGGCGGCGTGGTGTCATGAAAATTCAGACAGCTGAACATTATTTAACGTAAGGATTATGCCGCAAAGTGTTTTTAAACTTGAATCGTTGCTAGAAACCCATGAACAACCCTTCATGGTGATCAGCGCCGATTTGCATGTGTTGGCGGTCAATCAAGCCTGGGAAACGGCGTTTGGTGTTGCCCGGGAAACTCAAATCGGCAAACCGTGTTGTGAGCAACAGGGGATTTGCCGGCATCAACGTTTGTTTCAAACCCTTGAGCCGTATACAGGTATATTCGAGTTTGAAGGGCGCGGAAAGGATAAAAAACTGCTGAATGTGCGGGGATATCCGTTGCTGGATGCCGATGGGCGCTTGTATTTAGGCGAGTCGCAAAGCCTGTTGCATAAAAAAGGCGACGAAGTCCACCAGAGCGGTATGGCGGGTAACAGCGAACCTTTCTTACTGTTGAAAACTAAATTGCAACAAGCTGCGGGCATTCAGGCTCCGGTATTACTATTGGGTGAAACGGGCACTGGCAAGGAACTTGCTGCTGAATTTATTCATCGTCATTCACAGCATGCGCAGGGCGAGTTTGTCATCGCCGATTGCACTGTGTTTGGTGAGGATTTATTTGAAAGCGAATTATTTGGCCATGAAAAAGGTGCTTTTACCGGAGCGGCTTCCAGTAAGAAAGGATTATTCGAACTGGCCGATAACGGGACTTTATTTCTGGACGAAATTGGCGAGTTACCTATTTCGCAACAAGCCAAATTGTTGCGGGCATTGGAAAGCGGACAGTTTCGGCGGGTGGGCGGCACCATCACGCTGAAGGCCAATGTCAGAGTACTGTGCGCAACCCATAGAAATTTGACGGACATGGTAAGGCAAGGCAGGTTTCGCGAGGATTTGTTTTATCGGCTGTCGGTTTTTCCGATCGATATTCCGCCGTTGCGCGACCGTAAACAAGATATTCCGCTATTGGTGGATCATTTTTTAAAGCAATTTGGCCAGTTAAAAGGCCAACATTTGACGATTAGCCGTGAGGGTTTAATTAAATTGATACAACATGGCTGGCCCGGGAATATCCGCGAATTGAAAAACTGTCTACATTTAGCCTGCGGCTTATGTAGCGGCGCCATTATTCAGCCCACGGATATCCATTTCATGCGCATGATAGGTGAGCAGGCTCAGTTGTTAGTCCCCGGTCCGGTCGACCTAGCGCCGCCGCAGCTGGAAAATACCGATAACAGGACTCCACTGGAACAATATGAAGCCAGTTTCATCGGTAGTTTGATCAAAAAATACCAGGGAAACCGTAAATTAATTGCCGCCGAAATGAATATTAGCGAAAGAACCTTATACCGTAAGCTTAATCGGCTTAATCTGAACTAGGTACGTACATGCAGTCATCGTTATTCAACTGGACGCTTAACGCAATTAATCCACAAAACAATGGGTTTACGCCACCCATGGATATGCGTGAGGCTATTTCCAGTATTAGAGCGTTGCCGCCATTACCGGGTAGCGCGGTACGTATCATCAATTTGATTTCAGATCCCAAGGCCGACGTAGACAAGCTGGCCGAAATTATCGAAATGGACCCGTTACTGACCGCGCAAATCATTCGCTGGTCGACCTCTTCGCTGTACGGCTATCGCGGCAAAATTTCCAGCGTGCGCGATGCGATCGTACGTGTGCTGGGATTTAACTTTGTGTTGGATTTGGCATTGGGGTTGGCGGTGTTGGCGCCATTGCGGGCGCCCAAAGAGGGGGTAATCGGTACCCGGATGTTCTGGATTCATGCACTGACCAGTGCCTTGCTGATGAAAAAGCTGGCGCAAAAAGTGCCTGCGGAGTTTAATCTTGATGCGCAGGAGGTGTTTCTAGCGGCCTTGTTGCACAATATCGGCTTTCCGCTATTGGGGCACCAATTTCCTGGTGAATTTGATTATTTAAATAAATTAATCAATGCCAACCCCGGTTTATCGATTTATAACCTCGAAACCTTTGCGTTTGGAGTCAACCATACCCAAATCGGCGCCTGGCTGATGAGTGCATGGTCGCTGCCGCGGTTGATAACCGATATCGTCTATCATCACCACAATCCGTTTTACCGGGGCGATCATTATCAGTTAACCCTTTTGACCTATCTGAATGACTATTTGTTGGGCCAGATTGGGATCGGCGATGCGGCTAATCAAAACTGTCCTGAAGACGTGTGGAGCGTTTTATCCCTGGAGCCGGCCATCGGACTGGAAGTAGTTGATAGTCTTCAGGATGAAATCGTGGCCATTACCGATCTGGCTGATATGCTCACCCAATAAACGCTTGCTGATGGAATGCAGATGATCGCCTCATCTGCCGCGAGTCAGCTAATGAACCCCTCATGAGCCATTCGTTTTGTCCCGCTTGTCTAAATGCCTTGCCCAATTTATCGGTTTGTCCGCGGTGCGGCTGGTATCAGGGTATGAGCGTGGATGCGCTGTATTTAAATCCCGGTACCGTTGTTAACCCGCCTTATCAAGTGGCTCGCGTATTGGGATACGGTGGGTTTGGCATCACCTATCTCGGTTGGGATGCCAACTTGCAAATCAAGGTGGCCATTAAGGAATATATGCCGCGTGAATTTGCCGGTCGCGACCCGCAAACCGGGCATGTATTGGCAAACGCGGGCGAGGCCGGGGTGCAGTTTTCCGCCGGCTTAAACCGCTTTCTGGATGAGGCCCGAACGCTGGCCAAATTTCAACAGCACCCCGGCATTGTGTCGGTACTATCTTTTTTTCCCGCTTTCGGCACCGGTTACATGGTGATGGAGTATGTGGAGGGCCAGACCCTAAAGGGCTATTTAGACCAGCGCGGCCGGTTGGCCTGGACCCAAACACTGGATATTTTCATGCAGATCATGGATGCCTTGCGGGCGGTGCATAAGGCGGGATTGCTGCATCGCGATATCGCACCGGACAACATTTATCTGTGTGGCGATGGCCGGGTAAAGTTATTGGATTTTGGCGCGGCGCAGGCGAGTTTAAGCGGGAGTGGGCAACCAGAGCCTCCGCGGACTGTGCTGGTCAAATCCGGATTTGCGCCGGAGGAACAATATCAAGACGATAGTCGGCAAGGCCCCTGGACGGATGTCTATAGCTTGGCGGCCAGCATGTATTTTTGCCTGGCCGGACAAGCCCCGCCGGATGCCCTGGACAGGCTGAAGCAAGATCGACTCAAGCCACTGGCCGATTATGGGGTGATGATTCCGCCCCTGGCGGAACAAGTTCTGCTGGAGGCCTTAGCGGTACATTCATTGCAAAGGCCGCAAAGTATCGAAACGCTGCAAAAGCAATTTATCGAGTTGCAATCCAAACCGGTATCGGTGCCGCCGGCAAATATAAGCGTTGTAAAGCAAGCTCCGCAGCCCCCTTTAGTGCCCTTGCCGGGCGAACAGCGTAAGTCCGGCCAGATTACGGGGCTGCGTTGGCTGCTGACGGCGGCTATTGCCGTGATTTTGACGTTGATACTGTTTAGTCGTGAGCAAGGCAAGCCGACGACGCTCAGCGAGCGTGAGTCCTTATCGAAACATCTCAACCCGCCCATCGAGCCGGTTCAGCCAGATGATGCCGAGCCGGCCCAACAACGGTTAAGCGAGCGTCAGGCCGCGGAAGCGCTTAAACAGCGGCAGGAGGCCGCATTGCAGCGCTTTGAGGAAAGGCGCCGCCAGGAATTTGCCGTATCGGTGCCGCCGGTCAAGCAGACCGATTCCCAACAATCAGAGCATATCCGTAGCCTGTGTGCGGAATGGGGCGCTACAATGGAATGCCTAGAGCTAAGAAAAAACCAATAACGCACTATGCTATGAACATAAATTCAAAGAAAAGGTAGACCGTTATGAAACTGATACGCTGTGAACGCGGCCATTATTACGACGCTCAGCAACATAGTCGTTGTCCTTCGTGCGGTGTGCCCGGACTAGGCGTTTCCAGTGGGCAAGAGCAAACGGCACAGGCCGAGCCGGATGCCATGGTGACGCAAGTGCGCGGTCAGGTCGGCGCCGTAGCGGATGTAGGCGTGACGGTGGCGATGGTGCGCAAGAAGATCGGTATCGACCCGGTGGTCGGCTGGTTGGTATGCATTCAAGGACCGGAAAAAGGCCGGGATTACCGGGTGCGCAGCGAGCGTAACGGTATCGGCCGTGGAGCGGACATGGCCATATGCATCAATGGCGATGAAGCAATATCACGCGAAAATCATGCCTATATCAGTTTTAATCCGCGGAAAGGCAGCTTCAGAATTGCCCCCGGCGATGGTCGCGGCATGACCTATTTGAACGGTGAAGAAGTGGATGTGCCGATGCCGTTACAGGCCTATGACCGTATCGAGCTGGGTCAGTCGCATCTGTTGTTTGTGCCGCTGTGCGGCGAAAAATTTAGTTGGGAAAGCGAGGAGGAATAAGCTATGCGATATTTTGCCGTGTTATTGCTGGGGGTTCTGTGCGGATTGGCGCAGGCCCAGGAAGTGGACGATTTACGCTTGATTCAGGCCCATGTGCATTTACCGACTTTGCAGGTTTGGTTAAATCTAACCGCCGATACGCAAATTGAGCGGGAACAATTTAATATCAGCGTAGGGCCGCACCCGGCCAAAGTCCTTGCCATAGACCCTTTTCTAAAGACCGGGGAAGGGGTAGGGTATATTTTTTTGGTAGATATCTCCAAGTCGCTGAACAGCCGGCAACTGGTGCAGATCAAACGTTCTCTGCACCGTTGGTTGGAAGGTATGGGGCCGCATGATCAGGCGGCCTTGATTACTTTTGGGCATGAGGTGACTCATACTCAGGAATTTACCAACGACCGGTTCAGGTTGAACAATGCGATTGGCTTGTTGGCGACCAGGGATATGGAAACCAGTTTGTACCACGGCTTGCTGGAGGCGATTAGTTTAGGCCGCAGTCAAGTGCCCGGTTTACCCAGTCGCCGGGCGATAGTGGTGTTGAGCGATGGGATAGACGATAGTCTGGACGGCGTGTCGATGGACGAGGTGTTTAAGCAGAATAGCGAATATCGGGTGCCGATCTACAGTATTGGTTTTGCGGTTCAGCCTATCAACGATAGCAAACGAGAAGGCCTGAAAGTATTAGGCATGTTGTCTCGCCAGTCCGGCGGGTATTTCGTGCAAGCCGATCCGGAACAGTTGGATAACGCTTACGAAACACAACACCAATTAATTTCTCAGGCTTACCGGTTGCGCATCGTTTGCCCGGACTGTGTGGCCGACGGGCAATTGCACCACATCGATTTAACCTGGAGCGACGGGCAAAGAACTTTGAACGACGGTTTCGATATGCGCTTGCTGCCGCAAAAAGTCGTAGCCAGTCGTCCGCATAATTCCCCGCCAGTCGCGGAAAACGATGCAGGATGGTCGATATTGATATTTGCAGTCGCTGTATTGGCATTTTTCCTTGGGCTGGCGCTGGTTTACCGGCAACGTCTGGCTCAACCGAAACAATTTATCGAAGAGAACGCGGTTAGTCCGCCGGCTCCCGCCACGATAACTAAGCCTGCCCCAGGCTTGCTGGTGAAGTTGACGGTGGTGTCGGGTGTACAGAAAGGCCGGAACTATCAATTGAATGTTGCCGAACGTGTCACGTTGGGCCGGGCCGGTCAGTGCGATTTATGTCTAGACGATGATGTTGAGATTTCTAGTCAGCATGCCCTGTTGCAGAACCAAGAGGGTAAGTTGAGCGCCCGCGATTTAAATTCTACCAACGGTACCTTGGTCAACGGCGTGCCCATTCATAACGATTATCCCTTGCGCAGCGGCGATTTACTGCTACTTGGCCGCACGGAACTGCGGGTCGAACTTTGATGATGGAGGTCATCCCCGGCAATGCCAGTCATATTGGGCAGCGTCAGCAGCAACAGGATGCGTTTGCTTTTTCGGATTTTGCCGATGAAACATTTATTAGGCATGGCGGCTATCTGGCCGTGGTCGCTGACGGGATAGGCGGTCTGCAAAATGGTGCGCAAGCCGCCAATATTGCGGTAACGGAAATGGTCAGCCGTTATTTGGCAAAATCAAGCGATAATGCGGTGGATTGCGCTTTGGACCAAGCGCTGGATATGGCAAATCAGGCGGTTTTGGATGCTGGGCATTGGTACAATAGTTTTCGCGAAATGGGCACAACTTTGGTTGTAGCGGTAATTCACCAAGATCATTTGTATTGGCGGGCCGTCGGCGACAGTCATTTGTATTTATGTCGGGATGGGCGTTTAAGCCAACTGAACGCCGACCATAATTTTGCCAGAGAGTTGCAAGCGCAAGTTAACGAGGGTTTGATCAGCCAGGATCAGGCCGATAACCACCCCCATCGTCACGCATTGGAATATTACCTCGGCTTACCTTATTTGCCTGAGGTCGAGCGGAATTTGAACCCCTTGTCGTTGCAGGCCAATGACAGGGTTTTACTATGTTCCGACGGTGTTGACGGGGTGTTGTCTGCCGATGAGATTATTGCTTGTCTGGCAAAAATGCCCATGGAGGCCGCAAAGTGCTTATGCGATATCGCCTTACAAAAACAGCAGGCCGGCCAGGATAATCTGACGGCGGTTATATTGGGATATCAAGTGCAGGAGGTATCAGCTAGTAAAACATCGACAGGCATATTTAAAAATCCTTGGTTGGTTTTTGGCTGCTTGGGGTTTTTGGTGCTATCGGTTTATCAACTATTTTTCATTTCTTGGTCTGGCCGGTTTTAACAGCATATTCATGTTGTTTTGCGCGAGGTAGTGATGAAATACCGGGTTTGCAATATGAATTGTTCCGATTACAAAAGTGATTAAGGCATTGTCATGAGTGCACATGACCGGATCGGTAATCGATATCTCAAGGGATTCATAAGATCGATCAAAAAGTTTACCCTGATTTTCCTCGGTTTTACGGTCGGTTGGTTTTTAGTCACCCAGCTTTTATTGGCCCAGCTGATATCTGACGTTCCGTCCAGCTGGCAATGGTTTAATGTTGCCAAGGATGTCGGCTTTATTGTGCTGGGGTCCGGGCTGTCTTTTGGATTGTTTCGGCGCTGTTTAACCAAACATATCAAGAATATCGCCGAATTAGAGCAAAATGAGGAGAGCCTGCTGTGTGTTTTGGCCGGCAGCCAGTTGGGTTTCTGGGACTGGGATTTGTTGACGGGTGAAGTCAACAGAAACGCCATTTGGGCGGAAATGTTGGGCTATAGTCTGGACGATATCGCATTCACGATTCAGCAGTGGAGCGATTTTGTGCATCCTGACGACAGAGCGGCTGCGTGGGAATCGATTCACGCCGTTTTGGAAGGACGGGCGGATCAGCATCAAATGATTTACCGCATGAAAACCCGGCAAGGTGAGTATAAATGGATACTGGATTGTGCCCGAGTGATTCGAAGAGATGAGCACGGTAAAGCCCTGCGCATGAGCGGTACCCATAGCGATGTCAGCAGATTGAAATTGACGGAAGACGCCTTAAAAATCAGTGAGGAACGCTTCCGGCGCATATTTGAAACCACGGGAGTGGGGATGTCGCAAGTGGGATTGGATGGGCGGTTTTTGCTGGTCAACGATACTTTTTGTCATATAACCGGCTACAGCAGGGATGAGCTGCTGAACCAGAAAAAAAACTTTCAAGCCATTACTTATCCGGACGATTTGCCTATGCAACTTCAGTTGATGAATAGGTTTTGCCAAGGCGAAATTAATCGCTACGATTTAGAAAAACGCTATGTCCGTAAGGACGGCACTATTGCCTGGGTGAAATTATCCATTGCCTTGTTGAGAGATACAACCGAAACCCCTTTGAGTTTAATTACCGCAGTACAGGACATCACCCGTTTGAAAGGTCTGCAACATGAATTGGAGTTGCGGGCGCATATCGATTATTTAACCGAGATTCCCAATCGCCGCTATTTTATGCAGTTGGCCGAGCATGAATTGGCCCGAGCGCAACGTTATGGCAACGATGTCGCCATATTTATGCTGGACGTCGATTTCTTTAAACGGATCAATGACGCGCACGGTCACAAAGCCGGCGATAAAGTCTTGCAAAAAATTGCTCGCATCATGCAAGGCATGCTGCGGGAAGTCGATATATTGGGACGCATTGGCGGTGAGGAATTTGCCATTGTCTTGCCGCAAACCAATCGGCGGATGGCCATGGAAGTCGCTGAACGGTTAAGGCGGCAAGTGGCCGACAGTGTGATGACGCTGGACAACGGTGTGTCGTTAAACGTGACGTTGTCGATAGGCGTGGCCATGATGACACGGCAACATGGCAATCTGGATTCGGTGATAGGGCAGGCGGATAAAGGCTTATATCAAGCCAAAGCCGGCGGGCGGAACAAAGTGATGTTCAGCGATTGATCCGGGTAACGCGCTACCCCAAATTGTCGCCCCTTTCGCCGCTGCTGATACGACCGCCTTCCAAACTGTCGACAATATAGACTTTACCGTCGCCGTGATGTCCGCTATGAGCGACCCGCATGATGGTCTGAAAGATGATTTCAACTTGACTGTCGGGAGCAAAAATTTCCAGACGGGTGCGGGGCAGGAACGGTTTATAGTCCTGGATATGGTCGGTGTGTTCACGTCCGAAACCCTCGCATTCGCTGACGCTCATGCCCGGAAAGCCCGGAATTTCCATTAAGGCCATGGTTAATTGATTCAGTTTATGCGGTTGAATATAGGCGCGTATTTCTTTCATAAACAATCCTTAGGGCTCGTTGGCTTCGGCAAAATAGCGATACAAAGCCGGTAATAAAGTTAACGTCAATAGCGTTGCCGTGATCAGTCCGCCGATAATCACCACGGCAAAAGGCTTGGCAGTTTCCGAACCGACGCTGGTGGAGAGTGCAGCCGGAAACAAACCCAACATGGCCATTAACGCCGTCATCACCACCGGTCGCAAGCGGCTCACGGAACCGTTAACGATGGCATCATGCAAGGGTTGGCCTTCCCGGCGCAGTTTATTCAATTGCGAGACTAAAATTACGCCGTTTTGCACGGCAATACCAAACAAGGCGATAAAGCCGACTGCCGCGGAGACGCTAAGGTTGATACCGGTAATCTGCAAAACTAAAATGCCGCCTATCATGGCAAACGGTACATTCATCACAATCAGCAAGGCATTTTTAACAGACATGAACGCCCAGAACAACAACACAAAAATCAGCCCCAAACTGATGGGCACGATCACCGCCAGTCGCTTCATGGCGCGTTGCTGGTTTTCGAATTGTCCGCTCCAGACGATATGATAACCCGGCGGCAAATCCACCTGCGCGGCCACTTTTTGCTGGGCCTCGGCGACAAAGCTGCCCTGGTCGCGATCGATCAGGTTACATTTGATGGCAATCCGGCGCATGTTGTCTTCCCGGCTGATGCGGGAAGCGCCCTGATTGACTTTGATGGTAGCCAGCTCGGATAACGGAATGCGTTGGCCGCCAGGCGACTGCACGGTCAGGTTTTCCAGCCCGGCCACCGAGTTACGGGCATTTTCTTCATAGCGTAAGGTAATATCAAAGCGTTGTTCGCCTTCTAAAAATTGCGAAGCCGCCTTGCCGCCCATACCGATTTCCATCACCCGCTCCACCTCGGCGATATTAATCCCGTAACGCGAGACCTTGGCGCGGTCGATGTCAACAATCACCTGTGCCAGGCCGGCCTGCTGTTCGGCGGCCACGTCGGTAGCACCTTGAATGGAAGCTAGAATATGCGTGACTTGATCAGCCCTATCCTGCAAGGTTTGCAAGTCGGTACCAAAAATTTTGATGGCGATTTCGCCTTTGACGCCGGAGATGGCCTCTTCGACGTTGTCTTGAATCACCTGGGAAAAGTTGGTCAAAATCCCTGGAAAAATAGCCAACTTCTGATCCATGGCTTTCACCAAATCATCTTTATTTTTATAGCGCCAGGTATCTTTAGGCTTAAGGTCGATCAATACTTCCAGGTTATTGAAGCCTTTGGGATCGGTGCCGTCTTCGGGGCGGCCCAGTTGGGTCAACACCATTTTAGCTTCGGAAAATGTTTCCAGTTTTTCTCGCACCTTGCGTTCAAGCTCCTTGGCAGTGGTCAACGATACCGGCGTCGGCAAGGTAATGGTCAGCCAAATATTGCCCTCGTCGAGTTTGGGCATGAATTCGGTGCCGATGAGTTTCACCGAAGCAAAGCTCAGCAATAATGCAGCCACGGCGGCGAAGAATACGCCGCGCGCGCGTTTTAACACCCATTCTAAAATGCGCCGATAATGCTGTTCCATGGCCTCGACCAGTGGATTATGTTTTTCGGCAATTTTGGGGCCCAGTAAGTATGTCAGCATGGCCGGCACAAAAGTCAGGCTGAACAGCATCGACGCCACCAAGGCAAAACTGAGGGTAAAGGCCATGGGTGAGAAGATTTTCGCTTCGACCCGCTGAAACGTGAAAATCGGCAAAAAGGCGATAATGATGATGGCTTTGGAAAACAGAATCGGCCGACCCATTTCGGTGGCGGTCGTAAGTAAGGATTGCCGCAAATGCCGGTCATCGACACCGCGTTTCAAATCCATCGTCACTTGCACCATGACCGCTTCCACCAGCACCACCGCGCTGTCGACGATAATCCCGAAGTCTATGGCGCCCAGCGATATCAGATTGGCGGAAATGCCATTCAGGTCGACCAGAATAAAGGCAAACAGCAAGGATAGCGGGATGATCAACGTGACTAACAAGGCCGCCAAAAATCGCCGCAGGAATACCAGCAGGATAATCATGATCAACACCGCGCCCTCGATCATGTTGTGTTCCACCGTACGCACGGTGTGGCCGACCAGTTCGGTACGATCATAAATGGGTGTGATTTTTACCCCGGGCGGTAAGCCGAAGTCGTTAAGATCCTGGATTTTCTGTTTGACGCCGCTCAATACCTCGACTGCGTCGCGACCTTTGATTAACAGCACGATGCCTTCGACGATATCGTCGCGTTGATTCATGGCCACGATGCCGGTGCGCGGTTGCGGGCCAATGCTGATATCGGCCACATCCTTGATGCGTATCGGTACTCCATCATTAGTATCGACCACGATCTCGCCTATTTCATCGGCGGATTTCAATAAGCCCACCCCACGGACCACCAAGGCTTCGTCGCCATGTTCGATATAGCCGCCACCGGTATTGGTGTTATTGGCGGCAATGGCGTCAAACATTTGATTGATGGAGATATTGTAATTCTTCAGCCGGTCCGGTTTGGCGGCAACCTTGTATTCCTTGATGCCGCCGCCGTAGGACACCACATCGGCCACGCCTTGCACCGTGCGTAAACGCGGCTCGATCAGCCAATCCTGCAAGGCACGCTGTTCCACCAGCGGCAGGTGCTTGGCATCGATTACATAGCGTAATATCTCGCCGACACCGGTTGAGAGCGGTCCCAATTGCGGTTTGCTGTCGTCCGGGATATCGGCATTCTGCAGGCGTTCCAGCACTTGCTGCCGGGAGAAATAATCCTCGGCATCGTCGTCAAACGTCAGCGTCACCACCGACAAACCGAAGATGGATACCGAACGCATATTCATTAAATGCGGCAAGCCGTTCATTTCCCGCTCGATGGGCAGGGAAATTAGCTTTTCGACCTCCTCCGGGGCTTGGCCGGGGTATTGAGTCACCACTTGCACAAAGACGTTTTGTACGTCGGGAAAAGCTTGTACCGGTAACTGCTCAAAAGCCACAACGCCGGATACGGCAACGGCCAGTGTGGCGCCGATTACCATCAGGCGTTGTTGCAGGCAAAACGCAATGATTCGCTCGATCATAGTCTGGGTTCCTGCCTGAGATTAGGGTTGGGCGGTGTCAGAGTCGACTTCTTCTTCGGCTCGCAGCATCAACGCGCCTTCCGTGACGAGTAATTCGCCCGGTTTGACGCCGGAGGTGATCAAGGCCTTGTCCTTTAAGCGTAAAGCCAGTTCCACCTTGCGTTGCTGAAAGTGATTGTCTTCCAACTGGATAAACACGTAATTCGCTTCGCCTTCCGTGAATACGGCAGCTAAAGGAACCATAATGCCCAAATCATCCGGGTTGCTATCGACGTTGATGGTGGCATACATGCCGGGTAATAAGCGACTGTCCGGATTGGGCAAGTCGCAACGCACTTGTACGGTGCGGGTGGCTTCATCCAGTACTTGGCCGATGTAGTGCACGGTGGCGGGAAAGGTTTCCCCGGGATAGGCGGGCACGGAAACCGATAACGACTGACCGATTCTGATTTTGCTTAAGTTGACTTCAAAAACCTCCATCAGCAGCGTGAGTTTTTTGATATCCGAGACCACGAATAAGGGTGAGTCCAAATCGGGACGGATTTCCATGCCAGGGGTGACACGCCTTTCCACTACAATGCCTGCCAGTGGCGAACGCAGGGCAAAACGGCCATTGCTTTGTTGGACAGGTAATTGTAGATTTTTCAGGCGATTTTGGCTGCGCTGCAATTCACTGCGGGCCGAACTTAAAGCGTCTTGCGCCTGCTCCAGTTCTTTTTGCGCGATGGCTTTGCCGGCGAAGAGCTCTTGTTGTCTTTTATAGGCATGACTGGCCAAGGTCAAATCCGCCTGGGCTTTGACGAAATCGGCTTCCGCGGCTGCTGCATCCGGGCTATTTAACGCCAGTAAGGTGGTGCCTACTTGAACGTGCGTACCCAAGGCGATAGGCGTACCCATCACCCGACCGGCGATAGGTGAGCTAATGCTTGCTGTCTGGTTTTCGTTATACGTCACCTTGCCCGCCAAGGGTTGCAGCAACGGGTGTCGAGACAGCGTCAGAGGCGCTGTTTTGACATAGGCTTTTTTGGGCGAATCGGCCGCCAGAAACACTTCGCCCGGCACGCTGGGCAGCTTGGCAACCGGCTTGGCGCCATCGCTGGAATCCGAGCAACCCGCTACTAGTAGGATCAAAAATAGCCCGCTTAAAGCGGATATTCGTTTAATTCGGCGCGAGGCATGTTTCATATAGGTTGATTCAGTGTGCGAGGATGTTGAGGCAGTGCATCTTGAATTTATTCCAGCGTCGTTGGTGTGAAATGCATCGTTTCCGGGGCAGGTTTATCCGAGTTAGGTTCCACGCCCAGTGCTTTAGCCAGATCGTAGTAGGCGTTGGCGCGATTGATCAGGGCGGCGTAGTAATCGTGCATGATGCTTTTATAACTGCGTTGAGCCTCGATAAAATCCAAAACGCTGGTGGCGCCTTTACTGTAGGCCAATTCGGAACTGTTTCTGACTGCTAATGCATCATCCAGTAAACCCGCTTTGAAACGCTGCACGATTTTGTCCGTGCTGGTCCATGAGGCTAGTGCGCCAACCACTTCATTGCGAATACCCAGTTCCGTTTGTTCTACCGCCAGTTGATTTTGGTTCATGTTTACGGCGGCTTTATCGGACTCCCCCTGGTATTGATAGAACAACGGAACCGGTACGCTGACGCCGACGAAGGCGGAATTAAGGGCATTATTACTCGGATCGCGGGCATAACCGGCCGTCAGGGTCACATCCGGGTATTTCAAGCGGCGGGCCAGCTCCAGTTCCTTTTCGGATTGCGCTTTGCGTTGTTTGTCTGCTTGTAAATCCGGTCTTTCCTGTAAGGCTTGGGTGATGAGTTCATCGGCTGCTAGGCTTGGGCCTAAGGCTTGGCTGTCGGGCCATTCTTCCTTGGCCACAAACTGCATGCCTTTATCCGGCCAACGCAAAATCATTGCAAAAGCGGCTTGTGCTTGTTCAACAGTGGCTTGGGTGGCGTCCAGGTCGGACTGGGCGCGCATGGCTTCCATTCTAACCCGCAAAAAATCCGACTCGGCAATATCGCCGCTTTTTAGCCGCAAGTGATTGGCTTTGCTGATGTCTTGGTAATGATCGACAATTTCTTGCGCCAACCAACGGTTTTTTTGCGCTTGCAGCAGGTCGTAATAGCCATCACGAACCAGGTTGGAAAAAATCCGCACGGCGTCTTTTAAATCGCTTTCCGCGGCTTGGGTGGCAAAACCGCTGCTTTCCATGCGCAAGCCGCGTTTGCCGGCCATTTCGATTAATTGGCTGAACGAAAAGTATTCAGCCGGTCCGCAAGACACCTTGGGGTCATGACTACAGCCGCTGGCATTGGAGCCTTTATTTAGGTTGTTGGCCAGTTCGGAAAGTTGAAAGCCCAGGGTCGGGTTAGGTATGGCCGATGCGATGACTTCATCGGCTCTGGCTTGGTCGATATTGTATTGTGCAGCCAGCAGGTCCAGGTTGCGTTGATAGAATAGGGTCAATGCTTCGTCCACTGAAATGGGGGTTTGCTCGGCATGTGCCTGACTCGTCAGTAGATTGCTTAGTACCAGTACTATTGCAAAGAATGAGCTGCGAACAGCTATGTTGGGCATGCATCAAGCTCCTACGCTAGATTGTTTATTCATTCTCTGCAAAAGCCAGACCAGTCGGAAAGTGTAAAAACGGGTGCTATATCCATCAGTCCAACTAATTGATACATAAGATATAAAACTATGTTTTATCGTTGATTGAATCAACGCCCGAGTTAAGCTGGCGAACAAAAAAGTTGGGTTGTTTGTATCAACCAGAAAAGTAGGCCGAATGCTAATGTTTGCGGGGCAAATGAACCGCTGGCAGTGTTGTAAAATGGCTCGCTTGCTTAACTTGGTCGACCGGAAAAGTATTAGACATAAAAAAGGCGCTGAATGAATAAGTCAGCGCCGGAATTACTGTTTAACGGTTTATTTGGACCGACCGGGGTGGACCATTTTGTCTTTTAGATTGGTTAAGGCCTTTTTTATTTTTCCCCACGTTGCCGACGATTTTTCGGTATGCATTTCATCTTTTAAGTCGTCAATTACCGTATACAGTAAGGCAAAATCATCCTGACTGCCGTAACCCAATAGTTCGGCAATTTTCAGTTCGTCCTTGGCCGCCGCTGTGTTCTTGAGTACTTCAGCCCGGCTGTCGGCTTTTGCCATGTCTTGCTGGTGCTCAATTTCCGAGGCTTTATTTAAAAAGGCTTCTGCCCGCAAAACCGGCAGCGGGGTCACTTCTATCTCCTCAACCAGGGTGTCCAATACTTGTTCCAATAGCTTTTGCGCCTCAACGTTTTTATCGGCATCGATTTGGGCGATCGCGGCTTTAATCACGGCAGGGTAAGTGCCTAGAGGGATACTGACAGTGGTGATACGCATTTCGCTGGCTAGTCCAGCTAATAGCTGTCTGGCGTCTTGTAAATGACCGCCATCAAGTAATTTGTCGGCTTGCTTGACTTGTTTCTCCAGGGTTTTGGCGTCACCCACATAATCGACCACGTCGACCTCCACATCCGCGGGCACAAGAACCATGGCGGGATGCTCGACCAGCAAGATATCCAGTTTGGTCAATACGTCTTGCAATAGTACCCGAGCCGCTTTGGGATCATTATTACTTAAACTGATCAATGCCTGTTGGGTGCCGGATAAAGACCCCTTGGCTTCGTTGATAAGATTTTGGAGTTTTTCGGACAGTACTTTTTGCTTGTTGATAGCCACGGCTTTATTACTGGCGACGGAAGAAGCCTTCTGGCTTTTTTTCTCGGCGTCGGCCAGTGTGTCAAAAGACAGCGGTAGTGATGAAACTAAAATCAAAGCCGTATAGCTTGCAAGCTTATGAATGGTATGCATAGTGTCCTCCTTATAAAGACTGATGACCTGATATTGGAAACGCAAGAGCCCAGGCTTTGCTTCATCAGGCAATGCAGTGAACATAAAGCAGCTATCGGGCCATGTTCGGCGATTGAAAATAAATTAATGTTAACAATGGGTTACTAGAAAATTGCTGTCGTTGTGCATAAGCCGCATGTTTAAATCCACCATCAGCTTGGGTTTTTCAACCAAGGCCCTATCAAAATTGAGTTTGCCGGTTAAACGGCAAATGTTTCATTTTTCCGGATACGTCCAGAGGAACATGCGGATGGGGGCGATATAAATGCCCATAATAATTAACCAGGAAAAGGGTGATATTTGGCGGACGAATGCAGATACGCTCAACACTCTACACGGCGACATTTAGTGCGGTTCCTTATAACAAACCCATCAAGGCGTTTTATCAACGCTTGATCGCTCGGGGAAACTCAAAAAGGTAGCTCGGGTTGCCTGCATGACAAAGCTATTGATTACTCTAAATTCTTTGGCGAAAACCAAGAGCAAATGGCACCCTGGCTTTGCAAAACCAGCTTGATTTTGAACACAGTTGCTTGGTTGTTGCCGAAAACCTTGGCGGAATCGACCGATGCAAACAACCATCCCCCGCTGTTGTAGGTTTTTAGCAAGCGGTTAAAACTCAAAATGGGCTCGCACGCCATAAACATGCACCGGTCCACGATCGGCGTTGTAGCCGGGGTTGGCAATATGCTGATAGTCCAGCGTCATCCAGGCAAAGCTCAGCAAATTGAATTTGTAGTAAAGATCGACTACTTGCTCCGGCCGGTAATTGATTTTGCCGTCGCCGATAAACGCATCTACCCCGCCCAAGTTTAAATACGCCACATGACTGCTTGCCAACCAGTTACCGGCATAGCCAATACCTAGCGCATCGTTGGGCCTACCCCAACGGTTGCCGCTGATTTGCGCGCCGAACGATAATGACCGGTCCGACGAGGTGTAGGAATACACCTCTGTTTTTCCATCGCTGACCATCCCGCGCAGAAACACGCCAATATCCTCGCGAATTTGTTGTTCGAGATTAAGACCCATGCCTATTTTGACATTGGCTTTTCGCGCCCAACAAAGATCCGGAGCATTACTATTGGTGGAATCGTAGCTAAAGGTGGCGCAGTTTGCGGCATTTTGCGCTGGATTGGTTTGCAGGGCGGCAATGGCGTCGTTCCAGCTTGCCATATGCTCCCGGTTTCGGTAGGCCAGTACCCGGATTGCACCGGGTTGATCAAAAATAACATGCCGATGTTCCAGTTCCGCTTGGTCGCCATAGTATTTGAATAATCTAAAATCCAACGGCAAGTCGTTGGGGTTTTGTGGGGTGGCGAAGCGTCCGATCCTGAAGGTCCAGTCGTCGTAATAATATTCGGCGGCCAGGCCCACACTATAGCCGCGCGCATCGGCGGCAAAGTCGTAAGCGGCGTTGGCCAGAAAAGCCATATTGAAAAACTGCTGGCGCAAGTTGGCGGCATAGTTGTTTTTATCGAAAATATCCAACACACTCAGGTTGCCGCCGGTAACAACCAGCCGTCGATTCTGTTTATATCCGCCTAATTGCAATTGACCCGATTCGACATGTTGCTCGCCGCCTCCGAAATTAAAGGTTTGTTGTAGATAAAAACGCGATTTGTACCAAGTGGCGCTGGCCGAGCCGTTCTTCTGCAGTTCGAAATTCTGGATGCTGCCGCCCAGGCCTTTCAGACCTGACAGCGGTAACTCGGAGATCATCTCCGGTGCCAGATAAATCTCGCCCCCCGTCCAGGCCTTTAAGCCGAAATAAGCCGTGACGGTGCCGGTAAAGCTGCGTTCGGCGTCGGGCGACAAGGAATGCGGACTGCCGTTGAGATTGGTATAGGCAGCTGGAAACGCCGGTTTCCAGCTGGAGATATAGGTGGCTTGCGCATAGGCGTTCCAACGCTCATCCTGCATAGCGTGCCAGTCCGAATCGGCTAACGACTGCATCAGGGAAAAGCGATCGCTCTGCTCGGCAGCCTGCACCGGCGGCGCGGATGCCTCTACTATTAGCCAAGATACCGCCGATATGAAAGCGAGGAATAATCGTGTTCTGGATAAAACTGCCGACATTCGCATATTCTCGCTGTAGAAAAGCCTTTTGGGTTAATGGGTAAAGCGCGGGCCCGAGCGCCGCGCCGCCGACCCGGTTTCGATCGAGACTACACTCGGCCCGGTCTTCTCGCGCTTCAATTTTTCAGAAGTCGGGGGTGAACAGCAGCAGTAAAGTGAACACCTCCAACCGTCCCAATAGCATAGCGATAGCGCAAATCCAGGTTTGAAAATCGTTCACACCGGCATAATTGCTGGTGGGGTCGACGTTGTTGATGCAGGGATTATGGCGCTGAGCGCGGAAATAGGCTACAGGCCGGCGAACATCCGCGCCACCGAGAAAGGCGAGCAATGAGCTAGATGGTTTTTGCACTATTGGGCCTGCTTGTGTCCGGCGTTTTTAGCATGTGTCGGGCGTATTGTTGAAACGCCACTAAGGTTTTGGCATCGGTAAACCGAGTCTTAACTAATGAGCCAAAAAAACCGGCATCAAATTACCGATGCCGGTCACCAGTGACCTCAGCGGGAACTAACTCTATACACTAATATCGTCTAAGCAAATATTTATTCGGACCGGTCGAGACAGGGGGTCCTTCTCAAGCCTGACGGCCGAGTCTTGGACGCGATTTAAAATTTATAGCTTAGATTGAACTGCACGTTATGCGTGAACAAGTTATTGCCGGCTTTGCTATACACGTATTGGCCCATGTACCCCAAATCGGCCCCCAGCTGTTTGGTGATTTGATAGTTGAATCCGCCAAAGGCGCGGTTTTCGCTAAAACCGGTGCGGCCGAAACTATTGTTGTTGACATAAAGCAGCATTTCTTCGCCGGCATACATACGTAAGTCTTCGTTTATGAACGCCAGCGGATAACTGAGCTGAAACAATTGCCGCAAGCGCACGCCTACATCGCCGGTACCTTGTCTAATGCGTTGTTCCAGTCGGGTGCGGGCCGTGAAGCGTAAATCCTTCAAGCTGGAGTTCCACAAAAAATCCTCGTAAGGCCGGCTTTCCTGATAAGCCAGTTTATCCAGCGGATGAAGCCAGTCATGCGTATAGCCGACCCAGAAACTGGCATTTTTAGTGACGTCATAGCCTACTTGGGCAAACAACAGGTTTTCCGAGAAACGGTTGCCGCCCGGATTATCGTCCTGGGTTCTGGCTTGATTCATGACCAGCCAACGAAAGCTCTTTAATTTTGGCGATATTTTATCCAGACTACCCGACAAAGTTAACGAACTCCAAGTGCCGCCCACATCGTTGGTCACTGCGTGACTGACGGGTGCAAACCCCGTAGCCAGTAAAGGCAAAATTTTTAATGTGGTTAAAAGTTTATTACGCATCGATTACCTCTAAAAATTGTGAGCCGCGGATAATGAATTTGTCTAAAACTCATTCCATAAAAGCTGGCTAAATCACTGCTGTTAATTAAAAGCAGTCGCTAGCGCTGAATGTTTACCGGACTATCCATCGCCCTCGCTAACGACTGACATAAATCATGCAATGCCAAAAATGTGCCAAGTGATTATGGCCGGGTCTGCCGAGGCTTTAGGTGGTTTTCCGCAGTCAAAGCGGTGTTTATGAACCGTTGTAAAGCGGTGGTTTTAAACTGTAATCAAGTTTTGTTAGAATTTTTGCTTAGCCGCTGAAATGGATGCGGGGGCTTCAGATATCGTTGCGTATGTCGTTTTTAGGGGGTACGGGGGGCATATTAAGCTTTTCTGCACCGAAAATCGTTTGAAAATAACACTCGGCTACGTGCAATCGCTAGTTATAAGCGCGTTTAATCAAAAAATAAGCAATTGCGACAAGCAAAACATTCTGAATGAATATAATAGAGGCGGTCCATAGGCTTGGGGGCGATTGGAATGTTACTGACTAACAGCCAATTTTACATTGCAATGCCAGTTGCAACGGTAATCAAAGAAATCAGCAAATGGGGGGGAAACTTTCCGTGTAAACCGCAATTTGCGAGGCTGTAAATTTCTAAAGTTAAAGCCATTTTTGTTTATAGCAACGCAATGGGCTATACGCACACAGCGTTCTCCTCTTGCGCTCGACGCCGTTACAGGCAACACGGTCACATGCGCTTGTACAAATTACAACGGTGCCAGTTGCACCGCGTTGCGTGTGCTGGCTTTGACTTTATACAAGGCTTTATCGGCCAGCGTTATCAAGGCTTGACAGCCCGGCTTGTCGCCCACGGAGCCAGCCACGCCCACGCTAACGGTGATGGGCCGTCTCAAAGCCAGCCCTTGTGGTTGATGCGTCTCTATGGCCTTGCGTATCCTTTCACCCAGCCATACGGCAGTGGCCCCGTCGGTGTTGGTGGCAATCACCAAGAACTCTTCCCCGCCGAAACGGCAGACGATATCGCTGGTCCTAGCTGCCGATTTCATGATTTTAGCGGCATGAGTCAGCACCATATCCCCGACATCATGGCCTAAAGTGTCATTGACGGATTTGAAAAAATCCAGGTCCAGCATCAATACACTGAACGGCCGGCGATAGCGCAGTGCTGTCGCCCACTCCTGTTCCAGGCGTGTCAGGGCATAACGGCGATTGGGCAGGCCGGTCAGGATGTCGGTATTCGCCATCATAGCCAGGCGGCGGTTGGCGACGGACAGTTCGGCGCTGTAACGTTCGATATCCTGTTTTTCCTTTTCCACGTCTCGTTGCAGCATGACGATACGTTGCCCGGCGTAGATTCGGGCCAGCAAAACCCTTAGACTGACCGGTTTGGTGACATAGTCGTTAATGCCGGCATCGAAGGCTTCCACCAGCTCGTCTTCGGTTTCCGCCGCAGTTAGCATGATGATGTACAGATTTTTGCCGAAGGTCGAACGGCGTAGGGTTTTGCACAAGCTCAGCCCGTCCATGGACTTAATGTGTCTGTCGGTGATCAGTAATTGCGGCATCTGTTCGAGAATTTGCTTCAATGCCGTTTCGGCATCGCGAAAACTTACGACACGATGACCGGCCGCTGTCAGCTGTTTTGATAGGTGTGCCAGCAGCAACGGATCATCATCGACCATTATAATATCCAGCCCCGACAAGTCGGCGCGGCCATTTTTGGCACCATCTGGCAGAGGCAAACGCGCCTGAGTGCGCATCTGGGTCTGGGTGTCTATGTCGATTTGCTTGCCCCATTGCTGCCATTGTTGCTCGATTTCGGCAATGAAGGCTTCAACCATGCTGGCATCGACACCATGGTGTTGCGCTAGCGGTTGCAACTCCGGCATCAGCAAAGCGCGCTGGACATCATCGGAGAGTAAGTAGCGGACAATTTGCCGGGCAAAAGTCAGTTGCTCGGCAAGGCGAGCGGCACGCGAGACTTCCGTGGTGGGTGCAAAGCTCAGTTTCAGTCCATTGACGAATATGTCCGGCAAGCCCCAGTCCCGCAACAGTAGCAGGTTGAGCTCGTGATGATCTACCGCAAAACGTTCACGTTCCAACTGCAGCAAGTTGCCTTCCTGCGCCGATTTTAGACATTCGCCATAACGATCGGACCATGCGGTGGCCAGGGTTAGTTTGCCGATATCCGACAACAAGCCCAGGGTGAAGGCTTCATCCGGCGCAACGGTACCTTCCCGACTGGTGATGGTAGCAATAGCAACAGCCATGGCCAAAGCCTGCGCCCAATATAGGCGGTAATCAAACCCGGGACATTGTCCGTTCTTATGGTTGCCTAGCAAAGACAGACTCAAGGCAAAATTGCGCACCGACTGCATACCCAGCATGATTACGGCATCATGGATGTTTGCCACCGGCCGGTGAGCGCCGAATGCCGCCGAGTTGGCAAAACTGAGGATGCGTGCTGTCAGGGCCGGATCTACCTTGACTAATTCGGATAGTTTATGGACATCGGCATCATCCCGTTGCATCAGTTGCATGATGGCCAATGCGGTACCGGACGGCGTTGGCAGGCGTTCGGTCGCCTTGAACTCCTGAAAGTTAAATTCACTGCGCATAAAATTATTCTCTTTTCAAAATAGACACTAGTTATTGTGGTGAAAATTTCAATTATCGAGTTCTCTGCCAGTCTCCTGGTCCGTTTGGCATCACCTCGATTTGGCGTTAGTCTACCGAGGCTGAATGGTGGTTATGATGGAGATGCAGCTTGATTTGATCCTGTACTTAGTGGCCGGTTTCGGCGCCTTAAGGCGTTTTGCCACGGGGCGTTTGTGCAGCGTTACAATGGGCTTCCCGACAGGCGAATTTTTGCTGGGACTGCAAGTCGCGTTAGGCTGCTGAAATCCGATAGACTTCTAGTTCGACAACGCTAAAGTATCTTCCAAAGCGATTTCCAGTTCGGCCAGTGTGACTTCGGATAGTCCAAGGCGGGTTGCTTCCTCGCTATGCGAAACGACGAGTTTGGGGTCCGGCCGCAGTGTAATGCCCAGTTTGTAGGACACCATGTCGGCAACCCTGACCATTAGTTCAATCGTGCCGGTTTCTTCTGTCATTAGGTGATGGTGTTTCCCCGCGATATCGCAATATATTTCCGGAAGATTCCACGATTTAAGTAACCAAGCGCCTTTTTCCTCGTGCTGGCGAATGATAACCTCGTGAATCAAGTCTTGGGGTAAATTCAAGGCCGGATTCTTTTCGCACATATCCTCAATACACCTAAACAACAAAAGCTCTCCAATATCGTGGAACAATCCCGCCATAAAGGTTTCCTCGGCGAGCGCATCGAAAGCTAGTCGCTTTGCCAGCCACTCGCTGCCTAAGGCGACCGCCACGCTGTGCTGCCATAATTTGACCATGAATTGCTCGGTTTCCGGATTCTTGGAAGAAAAAAGCCCTTTTTGCATGACCAGCGTAGCTATCTGTACCACGCGGGCTAATCCCAGCCGCACTATAGCTTCCTTGACGGTATTTATCTTACTCAAGCCGGCATAGTACGATGAGTTGGCAACTCTAAGAACTTGGCTAGCCAAACTGGCATCCATGCCGATTTGTTTGGCGATGGCGTCTATGGATCGGTTCTCGTCTTTTAAAGCATTGCGGAGTTCGCCGACGGCTTGGGGCAACACCGGCAATGCCGTGCTCCCTGATTCGATGGCTTCATTGATCAAATCCGTAAGTGATTTTTCGCTCATATCGGAGGTTTTAATTTAGCGGCTGCCCAGTAGGCGGCGTAGTTCGTAAAGGGGGCGAAGTTTACTGAAACGGGGTAAGTGATGGATAACTTCTCGTAACGAGGTAATTCCGGCTGCTGCTTTGACCAAACCGTCTTCCAGCAAGGTTACCAAACCGGCGGTTTCCAGACTAATCCGGCGGATTTCATAAGAGCTCTGGCGGCGCAGGATCGCGTCCTTGACCATTTCATTCATGGTTAAGAGTTCGAATACGCAAACCCGGCCAAGGTAGCCGGTGTAGCGGCACTTGTCGCAGCCTTTGCCCAGTAAGAAGGTGCTGCCGCTCAACTCGTTAGGCGTGATGTCCAAGCGGCGGAGCAAGGTCGGGTCGGGCGCCACTGGCTCTGAACAGTTGCGGCATACCCGGCGTATAAGGCGTTGAGATACGATGGAAACGACAGTGGAAGAAATCAGGAAAGCCTCGATCTCCATGTTAAGAAGCCGTAACAGGCCGCCAATGCTATCTTCGGTATGAAAGGTGGTCAATACTTTGTGGCCGGTCAACGCTGCCTAGATTGCGGTGTCGGCGGAAAACCGGTCGCGTATTTCGCCCAGTACGATGATATCGGGATCCTGCCTGACGATGTGCCGCAAGGTTTCCTCGTAGGTCAAATTGATCTTCGGGTTGATCGAGCACTGAGCGATCCCGTCGATCACGTATTCGACCGGATCTTCCGCCGTAACGATGCTGACTTCCGGCGCATTTAGATAATCCAGAGCGCTGTAGAGGGTAGTGGTTTTGCCGGATCCGGTAGGCCCTGTGACGATGACCACCCCGGTCGGTACGTCTAGAGAATCCTGGATAAAATGTTCCAGCATCAAAGGAGCCATACCGACTTCGTGAATATCAAGCAACTCCGTCTTGCGGTTCAACAAGCGCAGAACCACTTTTTCGCCATTGATGGTACTGAAAAATGAAGCCCGCATGTCGATAACATGATTCGTGACAGCTTGTTCGTATAGCACGCGCCCGTCTTGGTGCCGCCGCTTCTCGGCAATGTCGGCACCCGCCAGTACCTTGATTCGGCTAATCAGCGCTTGTGCAAATTTCGGCGAAAAGTCACGATAATGCACCATCATTCCGTCGATACGAAAACGGATGCGCAGTTTCAGTTCCAACGGCTCGATGTGGATATCGCTGACCTCCTGTTGAATGGCGTCGTCGAATATTTGATTGAGAATTGCCACTACGGATTGATCGGTGATCGATTTTTTATCGTAGTTGGTGTTCCGCTCATAATTCAGCAGAAATCGCAGTATCTGCGAATAGCGTCCCACTGCGGGTAAAATTTCGGCACCGAGAACATGGTGGGCAATTTCTATCGCCTCGCTGTCCAACGGGTCGCCGAAAGCCACCAAGATGCCGTCCGTCTGTTTTTCGATTGGCACAAAGCAGTGTTTAGTGGCTGATTTCAGCATCTGTTTCGACATCAGCGTCTGATCGACTCTGGCCACACTGAGGTCGATGACGGGAATTCCCTTCAGATTCGCCAAGACTTCCAGCATCTTGGTTTCGGAAATCAGGTTGCGTTCCACCAGAATTTCGCCCAACTTCTTGTGCTTGCCATCTTGCTGTTTAATCGCCAAAGCTTGCTGAAGGTCAGTGCTGCTGATAAAGCCGAATTCCACCAGGAAACACCCCAGCTTGACCTTAATCGGTTGGCTGCGGAAAATCTCTACGAGCTTGCTGTGTGTGACGTATGCCAAGTCGCAAAGCACAACTAATATGGGTTTGGGAAACTCCAGTTTTGCCTGAACGCGTCGCGCGTATTTCAGTTTGTCGGGATCGATTACGCCTTGTTCGATCAATATATCCAAAAAGCTATCGCGGAAGGTGGTTTCTGAATCCGGGGAGATGGTGTTGTTGGGCTCCATGGCTACTTTATTGTGGCGTTTGTTATTTAATCAAAGTTAAGTTCAGTGTAATTGTAGCTGAATAGCACCGCTATCAATAGGATAAGACGATTGGTCCCGCTTACAAAGGTTGCATGGCTCTATAAACGCCAACCCGATTTATCGCACTACATCGTCAATTATTACGCCGTCAAATTTATAATTTTTTGCCTGGCGTCAATTAACTTTGCCGAAAAGGCCAGTTGTCGCTGGGCAGTTTTACATCCCACCCAACACCGCCGGATGCTTTGAAACGCGACTGAGTAAAGACTCGCTACTCAAAACGGTACTCAGTTGTTGCCGATAGCAGGCACGGTTAAATCTTGCCGATTGTGATCGGCTTAAATGCACCGGCACAAAGGTTGAATTCAGCCGTTCATTTTCGAGGGTTGAGCCAAAAAATGGCCCAATTGAGCCATTGTCCGATGCCAAACGCATGGCATAATTTCTGCGTACTTGTTAAGTAACCGCGAACGATGTTCAATCGCTACCGTCTAAGCAAGTCACGGTGATTATTTTTAATACCTGATGAGGAATTTATGCGTCCATTTTTAGTATCAAGCTTTGCGGCAATTACTTTTTCGCTTGCCTCGCTAGGCCATGCGGATAGCCATCCGGTTAGTATTCCGGAAAAAGTCAGTCAGAATATTTTGAAACGGCATCCGTCCGCTTACGATCTGCGGGCCAGCCATGAAACCCACTTTGGCCAGCAATTATTGGAGGTCGGTTACAAAGACGAAACCGGGCAACCTATCCTGGAATTATTTACGTCTCATGGCCATCTGCTTACCAACGAACTGTTGATTGAAGATTTCCAGGAAATTTATCCACAAGTTACTGCTGTATTGAAACGGGAGTTTCCGCAGCACGAGTTTAAAAAGGCCGAACTGATCGGCAATCCTAATGGGGTGGGCGAAGAGTATGAAATTTATCTGCATGCGGCGGGTACGGACTGGAAGGTGTCGGTTTCCGGCGACGGAGAACTATTAGATAAACAACCGCTAACACCTTAAAGCCATGTCTATAGAATCGATTTCGCATTGTTTGGAGTTGACTGAATGAATACCGAGGAAACACTACAACTTAGCCAATTTTTACAGCAATTGGGTGAGGTTAAACTGCATGAAAAAGACAGCGAGGCGGAGCGATTGATTCAAGCGGCTGTTGCTAATCAACCGGATGCTGCGTATTTATTGGTACAGCGCTGTCTGTTGCAAAACCAGGCCTTGCAAACGGCGCAGACGCAAATTGCCGAGCTGCGAAATCAGTTGCAGCAAAGAAGCACGGGCTCAACCTCGGGCGGGTTTTTAAATCATGACCCTTGGTCCACTCCGGCCAAACCTGCCGCGGGGGTGCCGGGCGCGGAGCATTACCGCGTTCCCAATGCCGCTAATCTTTCCGGACAGGACTTAATTAGGCAGGCGCCGCCAGCGTCCGGGGCTGGGTTCGGCTCCGGCTTTTTGGGCAATGTCGCCACTACGGCAGCGGGTGTGGTGGCTGGATCGTTTTTGTTTCAGGGTATCGAAAATCTGTTGGGGCATCAGCAAGCCGCCGCCGGCTGGGGACAGCAAGCCGCTGGCGATCAGCAGCCGGAACAGACTGTGATCAATAATTATTACGGCGATAACGAAGAACAGTTGGCCGATAACGGTGACAGCAATGATTATCTGGCCAGCAGCGATGACTATTACGACGATGGCGATTCCGATTGGGGTTGACCCTATCCAGTGGATTGGCGGGTAATAGCTGCCAATCCACTGCTGCTTGAATCGGTTTGAACGTGTCATTCATATACCCGGCCGGCAATGATTCGGAGTAAGACCATGCCTATTTTACTTTTATTGTTTGTCGCGGTTGCTGTTCTCAATCGTCAATTCGCCGACAAAGCATTCCTCGGCCAAGATAAACTTATCCAATCTCGCTTACCATGAAATGGCCGTGGCATGCCGGCTGGATCTTGATACTAGGCTGCCTAATCTGGATTGTTATCGGACTCAAGCCGATGCCAGTGAATTTCTTGCATTATCTGGTTTGGCGATGCACAACTGCGGCGGCGAAGGAAACCGGCCATATCGAAACTCGCGGCGCTAAGATACGTTATCTGGTTTATGGCGAGGGGAAGCCGGTTTTGCTGTTGCATGGCGGATTGAGCAATAAACTCAGCTGGTTTTCGCAAATCCCCACGCTGGTGAACGCCGGCCGGCAAGTGGTGTTGATCGATACCCGTGGTCACGGCGAATCTACCCCGGGTCATGCCGAGTTGAAATATGAAACCTTTGCGCATGACGCTTTGCAGGTACTGGACCGCTTGGGGATTCAGCGCACCGACATCGTCGGTTGGAGCGATGGCGGCATCATTGCGCTGTTATTGGGGTTGGAGGCGCCGCAACGCGTGGACAGGATCGTAGCCATTAGCGCCAATTTTCATCCCTCCGGTTTGCTGATTGAGCAACAGGGGCAGGCAACGCGACTCGACAATCGGGTATGGCGTAACCCGTTGTTCGAAGCATTGCGTAGTTGGTGGTCGGGGGCTTACGAACGTCATGCCGGGCTGCAAGCGCAGCTCAACCGCATATGGCGTAGCGAACCGCGACTGAGCCGTGACGATTTAAAAGCGATCGGCGCGCCTACCCTGGTGATAGCGGGCGAAAACGATATTATCGATTTACCGCATTCCGGTGAATTGGCGCAAAGCTTGGCTAATGGACGGTTGGAAATTATTTTGGGGGCGGGACATGCCGCGCCGGTTACCCATGCCGATCAAGTCAACGCTCTGATTGCCGGTTTTTTGCAGCTGTAATCATGGAGACATACGCGTGGCGTTGAAAATTACCGGGCGTTCTCTACTGATTATCGGTCTGCTGATTGCGGGATTGGCGGTGTTTTTGCCGCTCAAGCGGCCCATTATGCATGGCCAACTCGACAGCGATACCTTGGGCAAAGTGGTTACGGCAGCGCCGTTATGGGGTTCTCGTGGCCTGACAGTGGTATTTGCCGACCCACAAAAATTCAACTTTAAACAATTGAGGCAACGACTGGCCGAATTGGGGTTGACGGCCGCCATTATCGATAGTCGGGACTTTCTGGCGCACTATACCGATGAGACTGAGCTGTGCCTGAGCGGTGACCTTATCGGTAACGCTTTGCAGGCATTAACAAAGCAGTTGTCATTGTCTTCGTCGCAACGGCTGTGGGTGGCGGGTATCGGCGAAGCTGGTTTAATCCCGTTTCTCAATGCGTTATCCGCCACCGATGACAATGTCAGTAACCTTTCAATAGGTTTTTCCGTCAAACTACCCGTTGATTTGAATCTATGTCCGCCCCTGCTCAGTCAACAGCAGGGGCAAGACCAAATTCTAGTGTCGGCTCCGGAAATCGAAGGCAGTTGGCTTACGGTTTGGAGCGATCAGCCGGACGATAAAACCGGCGTGTTCATACGTAATTTGGCCAATATCGACACCCGTATAGCGCCATATGGCACGCCGCTGGATGAACTGTTGCTGGATGAATTAAATACGGCTAGCGGCCATAACGATAAAGCGGTTCCGCCGTTGCCTGTGGTGGAGGTGCCGAGCAGTCAAGCCCAACAGACCGCGACGCTGTTTTATTCCGGCGACGGCGGCTGGCGCGATCTGGATAGAACGGTAGCGGAGGACATGGCCGCGCAGAATTATCCCGTGGTTGGCGTGGATGTATTACGCTATTTCTGGCAACACAAAACCCCGGAGCAGGCTGCCGTCGATTTGTCCGCCACCATGGCTTTTTACCGCAAGCAGTGGGGCGTCAAATCGTTTGTGTTGGCCGGTTATTCATTTGGTGCCGATATTTTGCCCGCTATTTATAACCGTTTGCCGGTTGAGAATCAGGACAGCGTGAAGTTGCTGGTGTTGCTGGCACTGGCCGAGCATGCCGATTTTGAAATCCACGTGTCGGGCTGGTTAGGGGAAAAAGGCGGCGAACTGGCCATATCGCCGGAACTGTCGAAAATACCCCGACAAAAAGTGTTGTGTGTCTATGGCGTGGACGAAAAAGCCGAAAGCGCCTGTACGACATTGCAAAATAGCGAAGCTACTGTTTTGGAATTATCCGGCGGTCATCATTTCGATCAAAACTATCCTAAATTGACGGGAGAGATTTTGAACGTATACCGGCGGCACGGCATTGATTGATCACCTCGACTAGACATTATGTTGCTGCTTATTTTGTTTATCGCTTCGTGCGTGGCTTTGTCCATCAGTGCCGTCTGTGGCGGCGGGGCGGGTTTAGTACTCATCCCGACCCTGGGTTTTGTCTTGCCGGTTACGCTAGTGCCAACCGCATTGACCATAGGCACGGCCGGCAGCGCATTTTGCAGATTCTGGCTGTTTTATCAGGCTATCCGCTGGGATATTTTTAAATTGTTTCTGTCCACGGCATTATTGGGCGTTTTTATCGGCACCTGGTTGTTGAGTTACCTGGACCCGGTTTATCTTGAGTTATGCATGAGTGTGTTTTTGGTTGCCAATCTCACCCAGTTGATAGGCGGGTCAAAATCAACCGCCGGCCAGTGCTTTTTGCCTGCCCGGCTGTTAAGGCTGAAGGGCTTTTTAGCCGGGTTTATTTCCGGCTTAACCGGTGCGGTGGGGTGCTGTTTAATCGATTTTATTTTCGTTTTGGTTTGAGCAATCAGGAAATCGTGGCTACGCGGGCCGCCAATGAAGCCTTATTACACTTGTCAAATATATACGTCCACTTGGGCTTGTTGACGATGCAGTCGTTACAGATAGATCTTATCGTGGCTTTGGCGGTGTTACTGTCGTCCCGAGCGATGAAAGCGCTGCTGCCCAAACTTTCCAAAACCTTATTTGTCCGCTTCGGTTATGGGGCGATGGTTGTAGCCGGGGTTTTGATGTTCAACAGCGCGGTTGTGCAGATCAAAATAGTCCATCATCCTGATATTAGGGTACAGCAATTGGCTAAGGGCTTGGATGCCTCCTGGTCATGGGATGCATTGATCTATTCCCTGGAATTTAAATACGCCGAAGGTTTGGAGTTTGAAAAAGTGGTGCCTTTTTCGCGTTATCGGCCGATGAACAGGCATTTGTGCATGCGCAACAGGCGCTTTATACCAAGGTGATAATCGAAAAGGTGTATACGCTGACTTCACAATCTTACGAAGCTTATTACTGTGATGAAAAAGACCGTTTGATAAACAAGGTCAAATTCAATTTCCTGCGCTAACAAGATACTGCCCAGGTTTGATTATCAGCCCTGAAACGCACTCAAAAAGGAATGCCGTTGTGACATTAAATTACCGTTTAAGTAGATTAAAAGTCGGTGGGTTCGAAGTCATCAGGCCCACGCGGCACGATGTATATATTTTTGCCGGCTGGATAGTGTCATTATTGCCGGCGCTCGGCATTTTCTTACCCGGGGTGACCGGTTTGGATGTTCCGTTTGTCGGATATTTTTCCGAGGCTTTGTCTGGTTTTGGCGACCTATATGGAACATGATATCGGTGTTGTCATTGCCATTTCGGTCATGATGCTGTGCTTGTCTGGCTATCCGGCTAAAGCAGCTGTCGAGATGGCCGGCGCAAACGAAACCGACCTGAGCTGAAACATTCAACATGACCCAAGAGTCCCTGAGTCGTCACATTCAGAAAATTGCGCAGTTCCTGCCGATGCTGTTGTTTGCCTGCGCGCTTTATATGGTGCATCAGCAACTGAAACAGTACGATTTGAGCGAAATTCTGGCTTCGCTGCAGAATACCCGGCTGGATGTCATTAGCGCCGCCGTGTTGTTAATGCTGCTGAATTATCTGGTGTTGGCCGGTTACGACTGGCTGGCACTGCGGTTTACCGGGCATGGCAATATTCCCTTGCCCAAAATGATCGCCGCGGCCCTGTTGAGTTATGCCATCAGTAATAACACCGGACACGCCTGGGCGGCCGGTGGATCGATTCGTTACCGGTTTTATGCCAAGTGGGGCGTACCGGGCTGGGATATTTTAAAAATCTCGTTTTTCCAGGCCGTTACTTATTTGCTGGGCGCACTCACTCTGGGCTTGGTCGGCAGCGTGTTGCTACCTTATTACCTGACTCGCGCCGAACAAGATCCGCCTGCCATTCATTGGGTCAGTCTGCTGTGCGGCGCCGCTTTGATCGGTTACTGGGCGGCGGTATTTTTATGGCGAAAACCGTTATTGATCAAAGGTTTTGAAGTGTATTTGCCAACCCCGAGCATGACGGTCTGGCAGACGCTGGTGTCCAGTGTCGATGTGGTGTTGTCGTCGTTAGTCCTGTGGCTGTTGTTGAAGGGGCAAATCGATATCGATTTTGGCGCTTTCTTAGTGGTGTTTGTGGTAGCTCAGGTGATCGGCGTGTTCAGCCAGGTGCCAGGCGGTATCGGGGTGTTTGAAAGTGCATTTTTGTGGTTGATGTCGGATATCGAGGCCAGCGATCAGCATTTGATCTTGATCGGCGCCTTATTATTGTATCGGCTGATTTATTATTTCGTGCCTTTGCTGCTGGCCGGCAGTGGCTTGCTGAGTTATGAAGTTTATAGCCGTCGGCATTTGCTGATTGAAGGCAGTGCGGTGGCGGGGCGGATGCTATCCGCCATCGTGCCGCAACTTTATTCGTTGTTGTTGCTATTGGCTGGCGGTATGTTATTGGTTTCCGGGGCTATTCCGGCTAATGCCGATGCACTGAGCTGGTTAAGTGATTTTTTGCCCTTGCCGGTGATCGAAATATCGCATATGGCCGGTAGTTTGATAGGCTTGCTGTTGCTGTTTTTGGCCCGAGGCATTCACCTCAAAATCGATGTGGCTTGGCAGGGTAGCATGTTGTTAATCGGACTGGGGATTTTTGCCTCGCTATTTAAAGGGCTCGAGTGGCGCGCGGCCTTATTGTTATTAAGTATTATGCTATTGCTATTACCGACCCGCGCTCATTTTCAACGGCATTCGTCGTTGTTGCGGATGGCGTTTTCCAAATCCTGGCTAGCCACTACTATGATGGTGTTGGGCGGGTGTTTGTGGTTGGGTTATTTTGCGCATCGTAATCTCGAATATGCCAACGAACTGTGGTGGCAATTTTCCTATGACGGCAGCGCGCCAAGATTTTTGCGAGCCTGGTTGCTGTTGGCAATCGTGATAGTCTGTTACGGTTTGTGGCGGGTGCTAAGTATTGCCGCACCGTATCCCTTCGTCAAGCCTTCGGCAACCGAACTGGATCAGGCTCAATGCTTATTGAGCCACGCAGAGCATACCCAAGGTTTTTTGGCCTTGCTGGGCGATAAATGTTTGTTCTGGAATCCCGAGCATACCGCTTTCGTGATGTTTGCCACGACACCGCAATTCTGGATTGCCATGGGCGACCCGGTCGGCGATGCTGCGGCCATGGAAAATTTGTTGTACCGGTTTCAGGAGCAGGCCGACCAATTTGGGGCGAAAATCGTATTTTATCAGGTCAGCCCACAGTGTTTGCCGCTTTATCTGGATTTGGGTTTATCTTTTTTTAAACTCGGCGAAGAAGCGCGAGTGGATTTAAGCCAATTTAGTTTGCAGGGCAAGTTACGGGAGACTCAACGCGGCGCAATTAATAAGTTTGGCAAACTGGGCTATGAATTTGAAATACTCTCAGGAACCGCTGTGAAGCAGGCTATGCCGACGTTGCGACAGATTTCGGCTGCCTGGGTTATGCAGAAAAATACCCGGGAAAAAGGCTTCTCGCTGGGTTTTTTTAATGAAGACTATTTATTACGCACCGGGATTGCCGTGGTAAAAGACCCGGCAGGCCGGATCAAGGCCTTTGCCAATCTTTGGCAAACCGCGGGTCGACAGGAATTGTCCATGGATTTGATGCGTTACGACCCCGATAGCCCCAAAGGTATCATGGACTTTTTGTTTGCCGAACTAATGTTATGGGGAAAGGCTGAAAGCTACCAGTGGTTTTCGCTAGGCATGGCACCGTTGGCAGGCCTGGAGCGGCGGCCCTTGTCGCCTATCTGGCATAAGGTCGGCGCCGCTATTTTTGAGATGGGCGATCGGTTTTACAACTTTGAAGGTTTGTATGACTACAAGGCCAAGTTCGCCCCGCAGTGGCAGCCGCGTTATCTGGCTGCTCCGGCGGGTTTGTCCGTGCCGTTTATCCTGATGAGCATCACGCGGCTGATTTCAGGCGGCTGGCAGGGTGTTTTCAGCAAATAGTTTTTTTAAAGCCCTAATGCCCTGGGCATCTGCCATGCAAATTGAATCTACAGTGTATAAAATCATAAAATGGCTTGACAAGTTCGATTCCAAGACTGTGCTTGGCTTGGTTTTTTGCCTGGAATTTTTGATCGCCTGGGGTGATTACATTACCGGGCCGCTGGCGCCGTTCACGGCTTTTTTTTTGCTGCCGATTATCCTGTCCGCGTTTTTTCTGCGGAATTTCTGGGCCTATTTTTTTGCTGTGTTGTCGGCGATTGCCGTAATCCCCGTCATATCCCAATTGTTTGGTACATTCTCACTGTTGCCGATCATGCTCGGTTTTCTGTCCAGAATCCTTGTTTATCTGGCATTTGCCTTTCTGGGGGTGAAATTAAGGCAATTAGTAAACGATTTAGATCGGTTAGCTAGCCAAGACACTTTAACAGCGGCTTCAAGAGGGGCTTTTTTTTATGAATTCAGCACCGCTGAATTGGCCCGGTCTTTTCGTTCCAAATCTCCGCTTTGTCTGGTTTTCATCGATCTGGATAACTTTAAAGAGGTGAACGACAAACACGGTCATCAAAAAGGTGATCAATTGCTGGTGGAAATAGCGGCCACTATCAAAGCCAATTTACGAGAAGGTGATATTTTAGGTCGCTTAGGTGGCGATGAGTTTGCCATTTTGCTTGCGCAAACTTCACAGGAAGAAGCCAAAACCATTATGCGGCGTATGCAGGCAAGCCTATTGCGGGCGATTAGCCACTTTGAATCCAGAGTCACGTTCAGTGTTGGCGTCGTGGCTTATCTGGCGGACAAGCCCGCCAGCATCGACGAGTTGGTTGCTTTGGCGGATGCCGCGATGTACGCCGTTAAAAAAACCACCAAAAATGCCATTCACTATGTTGTTGCTTGATACTGCTTAGGTAATCGGGCTCTGATCATTTTAATTCCAACGGAGAAAGCCATGTCCAATAAAATATCCTTATTCACTACCTTACTGGTTTGTTTGCTTGGCACGCATGCCAAAGCCGCCGAGGTGGTTGAGGTATCGTTTGATGCCTTGCCCGCGGCCGTTAAAAGTACCACGCTGGGTATTATTGACAAAACAAGTATCAGCAAAATATCGCAAGTTAATGACAACAACTTAATCCGCTTTGAGCTGGAAGCCGACAAAACCGAGAACGATAAATCGGTTACCAAACTGGATCTAGTCATCGCAGCCAACGGCAAGTTGATGAAGCTGGCGAGGGAAGTGCCGTATTTCAGCTTGACTTACCCACAGATGCAGCAGATAGAAAAACGCTACCCAGGGATTAAAGTCACCGAAGCCGAATCGGTGGATATTCATTTCTTTGATGTGGTGGGTGATATGGCGGGTAAGCCGATAAAATTCCGGCTCTATGAAGACGGCTTAATTGAAGATCAATCCAAACCGTAGGAGGCATCCGATGTCCGGGCATAACAACTCGCATCTGCTGGTGAAAATCCTACTGCTAGGTGGTGTACTGGCGGCACTGGTTTATCTGTTTCATCCCGATGTAGGTCAATTTAATCTGATGATCAACGGTCGGCCGGTGGCCGAGCCATTGTTCCGGCTGGCTGCCATTCCGGCGCTGCTGCTGGTGATGCTGTTCATCGGCATACTCAGTGCGCTGGCGATGTTGGGGGTGGGGATGCTGATGTTTATTGGCGTACTGGGATTTGCCCTGCTGGGAATTTTGATCGTTGCGCCTTATTTTTGGCCGGTATTGTTGCTGTTTTTAATGCTGCTTTTGATCCTGTCGCCAAATAGTCGCTAATCCTGCCGGGGGATGTGTATTTCCGTAACTCGGCGGATTAGTTAATTCATTACCTATGGCACTCCGCGCAGCACGTATAATTGTCGCATGCAAATAGATCAAACCGCCGCATGAACACCACCCTGATTCAAATGACCGTGCTGATGTTGTGCGGAGCCGGTTGGCGATTGTTTCCATTACGGGGCTTATCGGCGGATCAAACCCGCTTGGCGCTGACCAGCGTGGTTTATTACTTCCTTTTGCCGGCCATGGTGCTGGAGGTGTTATGGAAAGCCGATATCGGCTGGCAATCGCTCAAATATAGTGCCCTGGGCTGTTCCACCATCGCCTTGGGGATTGTATGCGGCTGGTTGGTTACCAAGCTGTTCAAATTTAAAAATCCGCAGGCCGGCGCGGTGATTCTGGCGGCGGCTTATCCTAATGTCACCTACCTGGGCTTGCCGGTGTTGGAACAAACCTTTGGGCCTTGGGCGCGTTCGGTGGTGATTCAGCTGGATTTGTTTGCCGCCGCACCGATGGTGTTCACTACCGGCATAGCCCTGGCCGGTTATTACGGAGCCAATCCGAATGATAAACCTAAATCGGCACTAGGTTTTTTCAATGCTCCGCCATTTTGGGCGGCGGCCTTGGCGGTGATTTTAAATTTGAATCATATCGACGCACCGTTTTGGCTGGCGGGTTTACTGCAAAAGCTTTCGGCGGCAGTGGCGCCGCTGATGATTTTTTCCTTAGGTCTGGCTTTAAGTTGGCAGGCCATTCGCTTCAAGAATTTGCCTTATATTTTGCCGATCATCGCGCTGAAGTTGCTGCTATTACCTTGGGCGGCCATGCATATCGCCGATGTGGTGCAATTACGCGAGCAGTTTAAAGCTGCCGCAGTGCTGGATCTGGCCATGCCCAGCATGGTATTGGGCGTGGTGTTATGCGACCGCTACGGCTTGGATAGTTCCTTGTATGCAACGGCCGTGACGATGACTACAGCCCTGAGTCTATTGAGTTTGCCTTTTTGGTTTAGCGTGTTATGAAAGCGATTGCGGAAATTTTTTCTCAGGGCGAAGAGGTGGTTAGCGGTCAAATCGTGGACAGCAATGCTGCCTGGCTCTCGCGGCATTTAAACGAACTGGGTTTTACGGTTAAGCGCCATACGGCGGTAGGCGACAGGCTGGAGGACTTGGTGAGTTTGATCAAGGAGATTGCCGCCCGCGCCGACTGCTGTATTTGCACGGGCGGCTTGGGGCCGACCTGCGACGACTTGACGGCGGAAGCAGTCAGTATCGCCACCGGTCAGGCTTTGCAATTGGATGACGTCGCTCTACGGCGGATTGAAGCCTATTTCGCTCAGCGGCAGCGGCCGATGCCGGACATAAATCGCAAACAGGCCTATTTCCCGGAACAAGCGCTATGCATCGATAATCCGGCCGGTACCGCCCCCGGATTTTCAATGCGGATTCAGCGTTGCTGGTTCGTGTTTTTGCCGGGTGTACCGTCGGAAATGCAGACCATGTTCGTTACGGTGCGTGAACAATTATTGGCTCGATTTAGCTTGCAGCCCGATCGTCTGGCGACTTTGCGCAGCATCGGCATCGGCGAGTCGGCGATTCAGCAATGTCTGGCAAGCCTGGCATTGCCGGAAGGCGTACAACTGGGCTTTCGAGCCGCGAAGAACGAAGTTCAGACCAAGCTGTTGTTTCCGGCCGGTTTTTCGCAAAGCGCGCTAAGGGACTGCGTGCAACAGGCGGCAGGCTTAATCGGCGATTACGTGTTTGCCATCGATGGTTTGGAAGATGGGCAAGGCGGCGACTTGCTGACGGTGATCGATCGCGGCATGACGATAAAAAATCACCGGTTGGCGGTATTGGAAACCGCCAGCGGCGGCGCGTTGGCGGCCAAATGCCAGGGACGGGGTTGGCTGGAAACGGCCCTGATCGCCAAAAATGTTACCGACGCAAGTCGGCAATTAGCTATCGAACCGGATAGCGATGAAGACTTGGCCAAAACGGCTGAATGTTTGGCAAGTCGTTTAATGCGGTTGCAAGGCGTCGATTTTGCCTTGATTCAGCTTTTTCAGGGTTCGCGGGACGATTATCAGCAAAAGGATATGCCTATAACCCTTTATAATTGCCTACAAACCGGCGCCGGTGTATTTCATCGTCAACAGACCTTAAGCGGCGCCGCCCAAACCAAACAAAATCAGGCCGCTTTATTAAGCCTGGACCTACTCAGACGCACTTTACAAAACAAATGCCTTTAATCCGCTTAACCAACGTTGCCATTGCTTTCGGTACTCACGCGCTGCTCGACAACGCCGCTTTTCAACTCGACGCCGGCGAACGGGTCGGTCTGCTGGGCCGCAACGGCGAGGGCAAGTCCACGCTCATGAAGATCATCGCCGGCGATATCCATGCCGATCACGGCGAAATCTGGCGGCAGCCCGAACTACGGCTGGCCTGGTTGGAGCAACAGCCCAATCTGAATCTGGATGACACCCTATACGAAGCCGTGGCCGGCGGCTTGGGCGAATTGGGTCGCTTAATCGCCCGTTATCACGAATTGCTGACCCACATGGACGGCAGCGACCAGTCATTGCAAGCCTTGGGCGATGTTCAGCACAAACTGGAAGCCGGCAATGGCTGGGAATTTCAAACCCGGGTGGAAGCAATTTTGAGCAAGCTGCAATTGCCGGCCGACGTCAAGGTCGGCAGTTTGTCAGGCGGCTGGAAGCGTCGGGTGGCGCTGGCGCGAGCCTTGGTGATCGATCCTGAAGTATTGCTGTTGGACGAACCGACCAATCATCTGGATTTCGAAAGCATCGCCTGGCTGGAGGAACAGTTGTTGAGCTTCCAGGGCGCGGTGCTGTTCGTCACCCACGACCGGGCCTTTCTGCAAAAACTGGCCACTCGTATCATCGATCTGGATAGAGGTCAGCTGACTTCCTGGGCCGGCAATTATCAGGATTACTTGGTACGCAAGGCTGCCGCGCTGGATGACGAAGCCAATCAAAACGCTGAATTCGACAAGAAACTGGCCAAGGAAGAAGTCTGGATCAGGCAAGGCATCAAGGCCAGACGCACCCGCAACGAAGGCCGGGTCAGGGCCTTGAAAAAATTGCGCTCAGAACGTGCCGAGCGCCGTAATACCCAGGGCACCACTAAATTAAGCCTGAACAAGGGCGAGACCTCCGGCAGAAAGGTGGTGGAAGCCATCGATGTCATCTTCGACTACGGCGACAAAACTATCATCCGGGATTTTTCGATTCGCATCGAACGCGGCGACAAAATCGGTTTGCTCGGCAACAACGGCGCCGGCAAATCCACGCTGTTGAAATTACTGTTGGGACAGTTGGAACCCACGTCCGGCAGCATCGAATTAGGTACTAACTTACAGATTGCTTATTTCGATCAGTTACGGGAACAACTCGACCCCGATATTTCAGTGGCCGATAGTGTGCTGGACGGCGGCGAGTTTATCGATTTGCCCGGCGGCAAACGCCATGTGATGAGTTATCTGGCCGATTTTTTATTCGCGCCCGCCCGGGCCCGTTCGCCGGTCAGAAGTTTGTCCGGCGGTGAGAAAAACCGCCTGTTGCTGGCGCGTTTATTTACCAAGCCAGCCAATTTAATCGTGATGGACGAACCGACCAACGACCTGGATTTGGAAACCCTGGAAATCCTGGAGGAAAAGCTGGTCGAGTATCAAGGTACCTTATTGTTGGTCAGCCATGACCGGGAGTTTCTGGATAACGTCGTCACCAGTGTCTTGGTGTTCGAGGGCGAGGGTAGAGTCGGCGAATATATCGGCGGTTATGCCGATTGGTTTGCCTTATCCGAGCGCAATAAAAAGTCCGAGGCCGACGCCGTCAAAGCCGCCGAACAGGCCGTTAAAAAAGACAAACCGAAAACGGCTACAGTCAAGAAACTCGGTTTCAAGGATCAGCGTGAATTGGAGCAATTGCCGGAACGCATTGAGCAACTGGAAAGCCTGCAGGCTGAGTTGACCGCGAAAATAGCGAGCGGGGAGTTATACAAACAAAGTCCCGAGGTCGTGGCGGCTACATTGGAACAACTGAAAACGACGGAAGCGGAACTGACGCAAGCGTATGCGCGGTGGGATGAATTGGATGCTATGCAGGGCTGAGCGGGCATGGCCGGGTAGAGTCGGGTGTAATTGGGCAAAGGTGGAGCGTTAGCTTTTGCTGTGCGCAAAACCTTTTTGCAGGACACCTTGTTGGTAATACTTGGCGATGTCGATATGGTAATCCTGGGCTTTGATGATGCCTCTAATAGTCAATAGATTGCCTTGCTCGTCCAGTTCCATGTCAGCCAGATTAATGATTTTTTCCGGCACGGGCTGCAAGCCCTGATCCAGCAGGATGATGATTTTTGGACGCAGCCTCACCAGTTCGTTGACTTCAACCACGATGGCGATGGAGCCGTTCGTCATCGCTACGACGCAACCCGGCGGATATACGCCCAGTGCTTCGATGAATTTGACCACCAAGTTTCCATCAAGTTGAGTGCCGCACAGGTCCGACATAATGGCGGTAGCCTCAAGGTGGGTTCTGCCTTTTTGGTACACCCTGTCGCTGGTAATGGCGTCATACATATCGGCTATCGTCACAACGCGGGTGAACAGCGGGAGTTGTTTATGGTTGAGTTTGTTGGGATAGCCTTTTCCGTCCAGCGTTTCATGATGCGAATGTGCAGAGTCTATCGCGCCACGATACATGTCCTGGCTGGATTTAAGCAGTTCATAGCCTAACGAGGCATGCGAACGCATGATGACCATCTCATCCGGTTCCAATTTGCCGGGCTTGTTGAGGATGTGTAGCGGCACCAGCATTTTGCCCATGTCGTGCATCATGCCGCATAGGCCGACATTATTCAGATTTTCTATCGAAAAATTGATATGTCTGCCCAGCACAATGGATAACACGCAAACGTTCAAGCTATGTTGGGCTGTATATTCGTCTTTGTTTTTAAGTTGATTGAGCCATAAAAACGCGTCCGGCGAATGCAAAATGCTATTCACGCACTCGGCTACAGCGGCCTTGGCGGTCTTGGTGTCTACGCCTTCTCCTCGGGCAATATGTTCCATTATGTCGGATACCAGTTCGTCGACGCGTTTGTGAACAATTTCCGCGTTGTCGATTTCCTTGTCGAAGCGGCTGAGTTTCGGGGGCGGAGGGCCGAAGTCGATATTGGTGTCGATTATCGGTGGTTCGGTTTTATCTAATTTGTGCGGGCGGCGTTTGCGATCTCTAGTGGTGTCTATGTAAACGAAATTGCAGCAGTCTTTTAGCTGCATAATCTCGTTTTCATTTTTAATTTCAAAGCCTTGGAATAGAAATGGGCTGTCCAGCCAGGGGCGATCCAGCTCAATAACATACATGCCTATCGCCAATTGATTTACCGGTGTATAGACGCGTTCCGGTACGCTGTATTTGACGATATCGTTGATGCGTTTTACTTTCTTTTTCCGGAAAGGCCAGAGATATTTTAATAACATATTAAAATGTAAGAAATTCCTGATTGAAAGTCTACCATTTATTGATTTTTTGGCTAAAAAGTGTTGAAAATTCTTACGTGCGACAAGGTGTATCCGAGTTGGATAAGGCTAACATATATGATCTAGGTAAGCTATTTGGCATGATCGATTTTGTGTATCAATCCGGCATATGCATCACGCTTTTTAAGGGTAAATATCACTAGCCGTGTAATGGCGGGCTTATTTTTAATGGATTACGTTTAGGGTCTGGCTGGCAAAAGTATCTCGCTCTGCTCAGCCCTGAACCGTTTGAATTGAATAAAATAATATCACCGATCATCGGCAAGGTAGAAATTAATGGTCAAGGCCGTTCGGCAGTGCCGGCGAATGCTTTCTTAAATGAGGTTTGCGGAAAGATTACGCCTTATAATGTCCCGGTTTATTTATCAATGAGGAGTGTATATGTCTATTAAAAAAATGGTGGATCTTGACTTGGCTGGTAAGCGCGTATTGATCCGGCAAGATTTAAATGTACCTGTGAAAGACGGCAAGGTTACCAGTGACTTACGCATTCAGGCTAGCGTCCCCACTGTTGAGGCAGCGCTGGCGGGCGGTGCGGCTGTCATTTTGATGTCGCATTTGGGACGTCCAACAGAAGGCGAGTACGATGAAGCCTCCAGTTTGCAACCGGTGGCCGAGCGTTTCTCCAAGTTGCTGGGTCAGCCTGTGCGATTGGTAAAGGATTGGCTGGATGGCGTGGATGTAAAGCGTGGCGAGGTAGTGTTGTGCGAAAACGTCCGCTTCAACAAAGGTGAAAAGAAAAACAGCCCCGAGCTCGGTAAAAAGATGGCGGCGCTCTGCGATATTTTCGTGATGGATGCGTTTGGTACAGCTCATCGTGCGGAAGCTTCAACGCATGCCGTCGCCGAACATGCGGCCGTGGCGTGCGCCGGTCCGTTATTGGCCGCCGAATTGGATGCATTGGGCAAGGCATTGAAAACTCCGCAAAAACCGTTGGTCGCTATTGTGGGCGGTTCAAAAGTGTCGACCAAACTGACCGTTTTAGAATCCTTGTCCACCAAAGTGGATCAATTGATTGTGGGTGGCGGTATTGCCAACACCTTTATTGCCGCGGCCGGTTATGGGGTGGGGAAATCCTTATACGAAGCGGATTTGATTGATGAGGCAAAACGCTTGATGGCTGCCGCCAAACTGCGCGGAGCAGAGATTCCGGTACCCGTTGATGTCGTTTGCGCTAAAGAATTCTCCGAAACCGCGGAAGCGACAATCAAAAATGTGGCGGATGTGGCTGAAGACGATCTGATTTTGGATATTGGCCCTGAAACCGCTAAACAATATGCGGAAATCCTCGCCAAAGCCGGTACTATTGTGTGGAATGGTCCTGTCGGTGTATTTGAAATAGACCAGTTTGGTGAAGGTACCAAAGCTGTAGCCATGGCGATTGCCGAAAGCCCAGCGTTTTCGATTGCTGGCGGTGGTGATACCTTGGCTGCCATCGACAAATACGGCATTGCCGACAAAGTCTCCTACACCTCAACGGGTGGTGGCGCTTTCCTGGAGTTTTTGGAAGGCAAAGAATTGCCGGCAGTATCGGTATTGATGGCTCGGGCCTAGAGCCTCGCCGGCTTTATAGCGTGTCTGGCAAAATGATTAAACTAATGATTTGACATAATAAATTTAAAATGTATAATAGCTAAATCAATCGCGGGGTGGAGCAGCTTGGTAGCTCGTCGGGCTCATAACCCGAAGGTCGTAGGTTCAAATCCTGCCCCCGCTACCAGACAAATTAAGGACTTATGAGAAATCGTAAGTCCTTTTTTTTTGCCTGTAGGTTTCATGTAATCGCTTTGTAGGCACATTACGGGAACGAATATCAACGTCTACTAGCGTGATACACTTTTTACGCAAAGAAATCCGCAAATCCTCTGGCGTAAGTGGCTTTCGGTTATTCTCACCGCCGCTTTAAATCCTTCTTTACCAAATATCAAGCGCAGCAACAAGCGGCAATAGACCAACCCAGTCGACCAAATTCTCAACGACAGGCGGTTTTAATAAACCATTCACTGTGTCATTGGTTGAAATATCAACCAAAACATATTGCAGATAAGATCAGAACGCAGATATATCGCCATCTTAAAATAGGCCCGGAAATTGCTTTTATCCTGCTGCGAGTGTTGCTGCTTAGGTCGCTCGCATGTGTGACACTTTGAAGCACGGACGCGCTTACTAAAAACCGGCTGGGTTTGATCTCCAGTCACTCAACTAGTCGGTTTTTTTTCAGTTACCGGTCGAACTGCCGACTGCTAAGATCAGTCGGCTCCTTTTGTAAATTACATCCGTTTCGAGACGCATATTGTTTTTATGTGCACTAATGAACAGACCCGCTGTTCGTTTTAGAATACCTTTATTGGGGCCGGTTGCGTAGTGCAACTCCCCCCCGCAGCTCTACTGCACATAAAATGCGTAACCGGCACCTCAATAAATAACCCAAAAGCAGGTGTCAGCGGTCTCAAATTGGCTGAGACATTCTAATGCAATACTGTCAAGTTAGGGTTAAGCGCCTAACTACCGGTGCAAACTGGAATCGCACACTTGCTCTTGAACAGCTCTGCACGATAGATGCTTACCGGCGCGACGCCGCCTATCCGTGGGTTGGCCGGATTTATCTGGTCGATTATCCGTTATTGAAACGGTTTTACCCATCAAGATTTCGGTTTCATCGACCATGTCATCAACAAAAAAGCCGAGCTTGTGCGGGTTTAGCCGCCGGATGCGAATTGTCTGTTGTCGGTCATGGATCATGGTCCGCGCAACCGACGGCTTTGAAAATTCGGGAGGTCAATGTCGTCGACCTGATGAAGCTGCAAGCCCAGAGCGGACATCCACACGGTTTAAGCGCCCCGAATTTCGACGCGCTGTTTACCGCCGATTCACCAACCGCTGCAACATGCGCGCGCGTGGCTACAGGGAGGAAAGCGCAATCAGCACGCCTTTCGACACTCGGCGCCTTCCACCGTTTGCGGCAGAACGGCATGGACAAGGAAGCTGTTCAATGTGATTTCGGGCTACAAAGCGCTGGCAAAGGCAAAAAAGCCTCGGCGCGCGAAATGACGATGCTGTGGCAAATCATAAAAGCCGCCGCGCTTAAAATAGCGGAACCGAGCCCATGTACTGAATGTTCTTAATTCGCGGACAAAAAATGCAGCACATCGCTCAGCGGCCGTTCAATTGGAGGTATCAAGATGAAAATAACTGTCAAAGATTTCCAGGTGCCGGAAGGCGAAAAGGTCAAACTCGACAAGTGGCCGACGCTGGTGGAAGCTGTTTATAAATCTAAGAAGAAGTATCACAAAATTCTCGAAGCACATGTGCAGGAACTGAGCTCGCTGCAACGTCTACACTACGCTTCCAATCGTTATGCTGTGCTGCTGATTTTTCAGGCTATGGATGCCGCCGGAAAAGACGGCGCCATTCGGCATGTCATGTCCGGGGTCAATCCACAAGGTTGCCAGGTGTTCAGCTTTAAACACCCGAGCGCGACCGAATTGGATCACGACTTTTTGTGGCGCACCTCCCAGTGTTTGCCGGAACGCGGCCGAATCGGTATCTTTAACCGCTCCTATTATGAAGAGGTGCTGATCGCTCGCGTGCATCCGGAAATCCTGCGCAGCCAAGGTTTGCCGGATGAATTGCTGAATAAATCCATTTGGCGGCAGCGATATCATTCTATCGTAGACCTGGAGAACCATCTTTATCGCAACGGCACGCGTATCATCAAGTTTTTCCTTCACCTTTCCGAGGAAGAACAGCGTAAGCGTTTTCTGGATCGTATCGACGAGCCCGAAAAAAACTGGAAATTCAGCGTTGCCGACATTGAGGAAAGAAGCTTCTGGAAGCAGTACATGCAAGCCTATGAGACCTGTCTGAGCGCAACCAGTACCAAAAACGCGCCCTGGTATGTGGTGCCTGCCGACGACAAGAAGAACACCCGGCTGATTATTTCCCAGATTATTCTCGATACCTTCAAGGCGCTCAATATGAACTATCCGGAAACCTCTTTAAAACGCCAGCGGGAATTGTTGGCTATCCGCAAACAACTTGAGCAGCAAGCTTGAGAAAGTGGTTGTGGTTCTAACGACTTGGCCGACATTAACGTCCCAATTTTGCCCAAAGTCTAAAGGGCGGAATGCGCACTTTAGCTTGCAAACAAGTTGCCCTGGGCAAGCTAAAGCCTGCACTAGCGCTGCGAAACCTTGGAAACGATGCGGTAGCGAGTGAAGGTTGAGTAGTCCCTGGAAGCCGTAGCGCCGGGCGGTTTTTCGACTAGAAAAACTGCAAGGCATCGCGAAACGGCGTCGAGTCATGG
>NZ_JALOBS010000026.1 GCF_023228165.1 Methylomonas sp.
CCAGTCCGGCCGAAAAATGTCCGCCGGAAATACTCACGGTATGCGTCAAATACTCCCGTACCTCATCCGCCAACGGCTTCAGCTGCTCTTTGGACAGGGCGCGGACGTCCGCCGGGTTGTGGATAGTGTCGAGTAAGGGGGAATTTCCTGAAAATGTCATACTGCTAAAGCTTCCTTCTAACTAGGGTCTACGCGCGAATTGCAATGAAAATTAGTGTGTCCGTTCGATAATGTATAAGGACAGTTCACGCAATAAGTCGGCTTCGCTACCGAAGCCGACCAGACTGGCAACGGCTTGTTCGTGCAATTCCTGGGCTTTTTGCTTGGCACCGGCCATGCCTAGTAAGGCCGGGTAGGTGGGTTTGTCGTTATCGACGTCCTTGCCTTGGGTTTTGCCGAGCGTGGCTGTGTCGCTTTCCACGTCCAAAATATCGTCTTTCACCTGGAATGACAGGCCGATGCATTTGGCGTAATGGTCCAGGTTTTTGGCAACCACTGGATCCAGGTCGGGTTTGGACAACGCCGCCATGTTGACGCTGGCACGAATCAGCGCGCCGGTTTTATGGATGTGCATGTTTTCCAGTTCCGGCAGATTTAGCTTGGTGCCAACGGAGGCTAAATCGATTGCTTGACCGCCTACCATGCCTTGCGAGCCGCTAGCTTTGGTCAGGTTGCTGATCATTTTTAAACGCGCCGCGGCGTCTACCTGAATGCTGGGGTCGTTGGCCAGTATTTCGAAAGCCAATGCCTGTAGGGCGTCGCCGGCCAGAATGGCGGTCGCTTCGTCGTAAGCTTTATGGCAAGTGGGTTTGCCGCGACGCAGATCGTCGTTGTCCATGGCCGGCAAGTCGTCATGGATCAATGAATACACATGAATAAACTCCACCGCGCAGGCTGGGCCATCCAGCACATCTTCGCTCAAACTCAACGCCTGACCGGTGGCATAAGTCAGCAGCGGGCGGGTACGTTTTCCGCCGTTCAATACGGTATAGCGCATGGCTTGATGCAGCTTTTGCGGCAAAATGTTGTCGCCGGGCAGACGGGCATCCAAGGCGCGTTCGACACGGTTTTGGCAGGCAGTCAGGTAGGCTTTTAATTTACTCATCGTTAAAGGGCTCCAGGCTTTGTTGGCCGTTTTTTTCTAATAATACGTGTACTTTTTGTTCGGCTTCCTGCAGAGCTTGCTGGCAGGTGCGGGTCAGCTTAATGCCGCGTTCGAAGGATTTTAAGGACTCTTCCAATGAAAGTTCGCCGCGTTCCATTTGCTCAACCAGTTGCTCCAATTCTTCCATCGCCTCCTCAAAATGGGATGCGCTTTTGCGTCTTGACATGTTATATAGCTTGCGGTGTTCAAAAATGACCAAGCATTATAGTATGTTTTTCCTGGCACCGAGCATCCAAGAACAATAGACGAAAAAATAGTCGGTTATCAATGGGATAAGGTCCGTGCGGTCAATTGGTTGATCGTAAAGGAACTTTGTGGCGCTAAAAAAGGGTCGATTTATGGGCTGTTTGGCGCGTAAATTCACCGGTTCGCTATGCCGGTGGTCGAAAATCGACAGCCATTTGACGCCATCGCGTCGATTTTTTGCCTATCGATCTTAAGTGTTCCGCCTATGCCGACTGTTGAGATACTTTCAATAAATAGCTAAAAATTAAGCGTGCGGACTAGGCGCTTGTCCGCGAATGCCGTCCCAGAAAAAAAGCCGTGTAGTACCGAAACGGGAAGGGCGGTTGTTTTCTCGTTCTGTCGATGTGATTAGGGTAGTTGCGCAGCAATTCAGCTTTAATTTTCCAGACGGCCAACTTACCCCTATACTACGCCACAGTTTTGCCGGCCATTTCAGAACGAACGGCGGCAATTTAAACCCTACGAGAATTGCTAGGCCGTAGCAGTAATGCCCACATCATGCGATATACCCCTTAAGTCCGTCATTGCCGGAAACCGCCGTAAGCTTAAATCCTGTCGCTGCGATGGACGCTTTTAAGGTAAGCGATAATAAATAATGTCATATTTTTATGTAATATCAATGCATTAAGTGAGTGCCTGGCATTTTAGTATCCATTTACAGCCAATGATGAGTAACAATGAGTAACGAATACAATGCGGCGGCGATCGAGGTCTTAAGCGGTCTCGATCCTGTGCGTAAGCGACCGGGGATGTATACCGACACCACCCGCCCCAACCATTTGGTACAGGAGGTGTTGGATAATAGCGTTGACGAAGCTTTGGCCGGTCACGCCGACAGTATAAACGTGACCTTATACAAAGACGGATCGGTGCGGGTGGTCGACAACGGTCGCGGTATGCCGGTGGACATGCATCCCGAACAGGGTCTGCCTGGGGTGGAAGTGATCCTGACTCAGTTGCATGCCGGCGGTAAGTTCTCCAATAAAAACTATCAATTTTCCGGCGGTCTGCATGGTGTTGGCGTGTCGGTGGTTAACGCGCTCTCCGAAAAGCTGCTGGTGGAAATCAAGCGCGGTGGCGGTATTTACCAGATGGAGTTTGCCGGCGGCGATAAAGTCAGCGAATTAGCGCAAACCGGCTCGGTAGGCAAAAACAATACCGGTACCAGCGTACAGTTTTGGCCGGACGGCAAATATTTCGATTCGAACCGGGTGTCGGTGTCCAAACTCAAGCATGTGCTACGGGCCAAGGCGGTACTGTGCCCGGGTTTGAAGATCAGCCTGAAGTCGGAACTCAGCGATGAGCTATTCGAGTGGTGTTATCAGAACGGATTGCAGGAATATTTGCTGGATAGAGTCGGCGACGCGGAAATATTTCCGCAGCCGCCGTTCATGGCCAATATGGCGGCCAGTAACGAAGCAGTGCAATGGGGCATAGTCTGGACGCCGGACAGCTTGTCGGAAACCATAAACGAAAGTTATGTGAATCTGGTGCCTACCGCCCAGGGCGGTACCCATGTTAATGGCCTGCGGGCCGGTTTGACCGAGGCCATGCGGGAGTTTTGCGATATCCGCAACCTGTTGCCGCGCGGGGTCAAGATTGCCCCGGAAGATGTCTGGGAAAGCTGCCATTTCGTGTTGTCGGTAAAGTTGGAGGATCCGCAATTTTCCGGGCAAACCAAGGAACGGCTTAGTTCCAGGGAATGCGTGACCTTCGTCTCCGGTGTCGCCAAGGACAGTTTCAGTTTGTGGTTGAATCAGCACCCTCAGGAAGGCGAAAAAATCGCCGAGATTATCCTGGCCAGTGCCCAAAAACGCTTGAAGTCCAGTAAGAAAATCATTCGCAAAAAAATTACCAGTGGCCCGGCCTTGCCCGGCAAGCTGGCGGATTGTTCCGCGCAGGATATCAGCCGTACCGAATTGTTTCTGGTGGAAGGCGATTCGGCCGGCGGTTCGGCTAAACAAGCCCGCGACCGCGAATTTCAAGCCATCATGCCGTTGCGCGGCAAGATTCTGAATACTTGGGAGGTCGATTCCGGCGAAGTAATGGCCTCGCAAGAAGTGCACGACATTGCAGTGGCGCTGGGTATCGAGCCGGACAGTGACGATTTACAAAATCTGCGCTACGGCAAAATCTGTATTCTAGCCGATGCTGATTCCGACGGTAACCACATCGCCACCTTGATCTGTGCGTTGTTTTATCGGCATTTCAAAGCCTTGGTCAAGGCCGGGCATGTGTTCGTGGCCATGCCGCCGCTGTATCGGGTCGATGTCGGTAAAAAGGTGTTTTATGCCTTGGACGAATCGGAACGCCTCGGGGTGCTGGCCCGGATAGAAGCGGAAAAACTCACCGGTAAGGTGAATATTCAACGCTTCAAAGGGTTGGGTGAAATGAATCCCTCGCAGTTGCGCGAAACCACTATGAATCCGGACACCAGGCGTTTGGTGCAACTGACTATACTCGAAAACGACGATACCTTTGAGCAGATGGATTTATTGCTGGCCAAGAAACGCGCCGGCGACCGCAAGAGTTGGCTGGAAGATAAGGGTAATTTGGCGCAGGTTTGATGCTACTTTACCAGTGCTAAATCTTACGCAACGACGCATTAATTTTTACAACGGAATATCATGATCGAACTCGGCAAACTCAACACGCTGACCATCAGTAATCAGCGCGACAATCAGGCCTATTTGGATGGCGGCGAACTGGGCGAAATTGCGCTTGTCGACAAGGATGTCAAAGGCCAAGTCGGAGACAGCCTTCAGGTGTTTGTTTATATAGACGGCAAGAATCAGACTATTGCGACGACGCAAAAACCTAAGGCTCAGGCCGATGAAGTGGCTTGGTTGAAGGTGGTGTCGTTAAGCCATGCCGGGGCGTTTTTAGACTGGGGTTTGCCCAAGGATTTGTTGCTGCCGTTTAGCGAACAAAAAGGCAAAATGGTGGAAGGACGCAGTGTGTTGGTGCGTTTGTTTCTGGATGAAAACAACCGCATTGCCGCTTCGATGTTGCTGGACGATTTTATTCAGGATGAAGCGTTTTATTACAAAGACGGGCAGGCGGTCACCTTAATAATTGCCGATGAGACCGCGCTGGGTTTTAAAGCCGTGGTGGATCATAAATATTGGGGGGTTTTGTATAAAAACGAAATTTTCCAGCCCTTGCAGCGCGGGCAGATATTGAGCGGATTTATCAAAAAAGTCCGTCCCGACCGTAAGTTGGATTTGATTTTGAGCCGGGAAAAATATGGCCAAAAAGTCGATAGCACGTCCGAGAAAATTCTGGCCGTGCTGGAAAAGCATGGCGGGTATATCGGCTTGACAGACAAGAGCCCGCCGGAAATGATCTATGACACGTTTGCGGTCAGTAAAAAAGTGTTTAAGCAAGCTATCGGTGGATTGTATAAACAACGCCGGATCGTCATAGAGGATAAGGGCATTCGCCTGGTCGGCAAAGACTAGCTGGAGCGGCCTAATTGGGCGTGATAACCGCTGTTCACGCCCAAACAAGCGGTAAGGTTAAAACTCCAGTCTGGCGCCGAGCATTAATTTATTGCTGTTGATGCTGCTATAACTTTGTAAGGTCTCGTAGGCCAAAAACGCCGACATGCCGCCGGCAAACACGCTGGAAACTTCCGCGCCGAAAGTATAGTAATCGCGGGAGGGGCCTTCACTGGTCATCACGAAGGTTTGATTAAGTGGATCGTTAATGAAGCCAGCCTGGATTTGGCGCTGTCCGTCCTTGAACTGGTGGTGCCATTCGCCGCGTAGTTGCGGTATCAAGACGCCCCAGGGAAAGCTGATCGCATAGGAGGATTGTATGCCGACAGTCGACGTTAATGATTCTATGCTTTGTTTGCCGAATCTTACCGCGTAAAGGCTGCCGGATTCGCTGTAACCGTCGATATCCAGATTCATGTATTCGCCGCGCACATAAGGGGCGATAGTCAGTGCTTGGAAATTAAAATCGTAGCCGCCGCCCCAACTAAAGGCATATTGGCCGCCGTTAGGCGAGGCTTTGGCGACAGACGATTGTCCGTTTACCGTGATGTTGCGGTTGGTGTCGTAGTTAAAGCCGCCGTAGGAGGCAGTGGCCTCCACATGGGCGTCATCGGTAATGTTGTATGCGGTGTAAATCGTCCCGGTATAGCTGTCGTTAGTGGTCTCGCCGCGTCCGGCATTGAAGCTGGCGTTATTGTGCCGATACGAGAAGGAACCGCCCGCCACCCAATTATCTTTTAGGCGGTAATCGGCGCCAAACACAAAATTATGGTTGTCGAACTTGAACCCGGGTTGGCTGAAGGTGTTGTCTCTGGAACCGAAGTCGCTGTCAACTTTGCTCCAAAAGTTTAGTCGCGGAATTTCGATATCGCCGGAACCGCCGCCCAGATGCTTTTTTTGATTTAAACCGAAATAATTGGAAGGCTGGGTAATTTTTCCGCCGTTGATCCGGGTCGCCATGGAGCCCATGGAGAATATTTGGTCGGGGGTGATGCTCTGAATGCTTTCCTGCGTGTAACTGGTGCTACATATAGGCGGGATGTCACTTGAATCTATGGCCTCGTTCGATAACAGATCGTCATAGATAGTAAAGCAGTTGTTTAAGGCCCCTCCAGCAGCCTGTTGATTCGGATTAACGCTCTGGGCTAAAACCGAACTTCCCAAAAATAGCGACCCTAATCCCATCAGTATTTGTCGGGATTTGTCGTACGTCTTGACCCTGTTTGATGGCAATGTTGCAATTGCTGATGATCGGGTGAGGTGCCGCATGATGAACTCCATTAACAAAATATATTCGGGAATGGCCAAATTATAGAGTAAGTTCACGGTAATGCCGACTGAAATAATGTTTCGCGCTCGGTAACTACAGGTTGGAACGGAGTTTGGCCTGTAAATTGAGTAAGCCTTTATGGGTCGGATATGCCTCCAAGCCATCCTGGACTTTTTTCAAGGCCGTTGAGCGGTCGTTTCTTTCATAGGCTTCCCACGCTTGTTGTTCCAATGTATCGGCGATACCTATGATGCCGTTGGTAGCGGCTTTATTGTAAGGATCAATTTTCAGCACTTCCCGGTAAGCCCATAAGGCGTTGCTGCCGGTGGGCGCGGTCAGGTAACCGACATCGGCGTGAATGCTGGCCAATTCCAGTAGATCCTTGATTTTTTGTTGTTGTTCCGGCGATAGTTGTACGCTTACTTTAGGCGTTTCAACTACCTTGGGCGGGGCGATCATGCTCAAATAAACGTTGGCAGCGACCAAGCTAAACGCGAAAACTCCCGCCCCCCATAAACCGTAAAATACCGTGGACCGTGGACCCAATGCAGACAAAAATGCATCCACGGTCTTGGTGCGCGCGGATTGCTCAAAAGCCAGTGCTTTCTGCAGGCCCTTGAATTGTCGGCGAGATAATTTGGCAATGGGCTTAGGCTGTAGATTTACTTCCTGGGCTTTTTCGGCAGATAAACGTCCGAAAGGGTGTTTGCCTGTCAAAAGTTCGTAACTGACGCAAGCCAGGGCATAAATGTCGTCGCGCGGATCCGGGTCGCTGCTTTGCAGTTGCTCCAGGGAAGCGTAAGACGGGGTAAATGCGCCTAGCGAACGGGCATTGAAGACAGTGGCGTCTTGATGATCTTTATCGCCACGGCCGATGGCGCAGGCGATACCGAAATCCAGCACTCTGACCTCTCCGCTTTCATCGATAAATACGTTGCCGGGTTTAAAATCCGAATGCACGATGTTTTTTTTATGCGCGTGCCGCAGGGCGTCGGCCATGGCGTGAATAATCGGCCAGGCCTGTTTATACGGCATACCATCCGGATATTCCTTGATCAGATGGCTCAGCGGTTTACCCTGCAGATATTCCATGGACATAAACACATGGCCGCCATCCCGGTCGAAATCGTATACTTTGATTATATTGGGGTGGGATAAAGTTTGCGCGCGTTTGGTTTCGCGTTGCAGAGACACCAGAGCCATGGGGTTGGCCTGAAAATCCTGATTCAGTACTTTCAACGCCACGTAAGGCTCTTTGTCCTGGGCTTCGATTTTGCGTAAATCGGTGGCCTTAAACACCATGCCCATGCCGCCGACGCCCAGCAGTTGTTGCAGTACAAAACGGTTTTTCAATGTGCTGCCGACCGTTAACTCCTCGTGGGGATGAGATTCCCGCAAGCCATTCAGCAGCGATTCCGTGTCCATGATGGTGGGCGGCTCGGTGGCGGTGTGCGGGTCCTGAATAAGCGTGGCATCCTGGTTGTTTAAAGCGCGAGACGCAACAGCGGTTGGGTGTTTGGTTGGCGGCGCGATTTGAGTTTTGTCGCCGAGTTCCGAGTCCAGTGCGGCATAAAATTGTGGCGATAAGCGTCCGGCCCGGTATTCGGATTCCAAATAACGCTTGGCTTCCGCAACGATAGCGTCAGATGCTTGTCCCGTTTGGCGGGCGATTTGCAATAATTGGTCAAAACTGATGTTCGACAGTTGAAAAGCGTTTAATGCTTGGTCAAATGAGTTCATGATGCTGCAAAATGATGGCGTTTAGCCGATTTTAGCCGAAACCCCGGGTGCTGTCGTCCTGGTGAGCATGCTTGAGGATTGATGTGGGTTTATGGGGATGAATGTCCTGACTGGAAACCGCTGCTAAACCGGATTACCATGACGAACCAAGATTATTAATCGATTCGATAAATTTAACCGGGATTTTTTTAGGCATTGAAGTAATGCGCCGTATTGGCAGTTAACGGTTGGCGGCTTCAAAATGGTTAGCTTAATTCCAACTTACATCAGGACATAGAAAATGAAACGACATATATATCCGGTTTTGCTGAACGCCCTGTTGCTGGGTTGCGCCAGCGAACCGCCGGTTCAGCCGCCCCCCCCTCCGCCGACCATCGTGAATTTGCAAATAGAGACATCCGCCGATCTGAATGCCGACATTAATGGTAATGGTGCGCCGGTTATGTTGCGGATCTACGAATTGCGCGAACAAAGTAATTTCAATTCCGCCGATTTTTTTGCCCTCTTTAACAGCGAAAAAGCCACGCTGGCGGCTGATCTAGTTCGCAAACAAGAATTACTATTACAGCCCGGCGAAACTAAGAGCCTGAGTCTGAATCCGGATAACGATGTGCAAGCCATTGGCTTTTTTGCCGGTTTCCGGCAATTGGATACCGCGCAATGGCGGGCCGCGGCAAATGTCAAAGAGCACCAAACTCAAACGCTGCAAATCAAATTGAAAAATAACCAATTAACGGTGGCAAATCCGAATTGACGCCGTTTGTCCGCCGCTTGGTTTGTTTTTGCTGTTTATTGGGCGCTGCCGCTTGCAGTTCGCCGGCTGTAAAGCTGTACGCCCAGGCCGAGCATTTAAACCTGCAAGCATTGGAGTTGTCGGGCGGTCCTTATCGGTTGACGGCTTTTTATCAACCCGGGCAGACCGGCAATAAAACGCTGCATGTATATTTGGAAGGGGACGGTCGGCCGTGGCAACGCGGCAGATGGCCGGCCGCCGATCCCACCACGCACTCATCGTTAATGTTGCCGTTGCTGGGTCTGGATAAAAAGCCTGCATTGTATCTGGGGCGGCCGTGTTATAACGGCCATGCGGCTGATCCTGGCTGTGAAGCCTCGCTTTGGACTTCGGGCCGGTACGGCGAAGCGGTGGTCGCTGCCATGACGGCGGCGCTGGAGCAATTCTGTTCAAGTCACGGATTTCGGCAACTGGTATTGATAGGGCATAGCGGCGGCGGCAGTTTGGCCATGCTATTGGCCGGTCGCCTTTCGCAAACTATTTTGGTGGTGACTTTGGCGGGCAATTACGATATCGATGTTTGGGCCGCATATCATCATTATCTTCCCTTAAACGAATCGCTCAATCCGGCCAGGCAACCCGAGTCCGGTATTCCAGAATGGCATTTTTTGGCGGCACTAGACCGGACCGTACCACCCGATTTGTTTTTATCGGCATTAGCCCGACGCGGCCATGCTCATGTTGAGATTCTGCCGGCGATTGATCATCATGACGGCTGGCTGGAAGTGTGGTCGCAAATACTGAACCGGATCACCGAATAGCATCAGGCATTTGTCGCTATGGCGGTTTTCTGCTATTTTCGATGCAGGATTTGAACTCAACGACAAGGCGGCGGTATGTCTGTAAAGCTTTTTAAAGCGCGAAAATTGGTGCTGGCGATCTCCACTGTTTTATTGGCGTCCTGCGCCCATGAAGCCAGTAAGGAAGAAATGGCTAAGGCCACTGAGGGGTTTGTGATTCAAGACACCGACAAATTATTTGTGGTGGATTGTCTATTGCCTGGGCAGGTGCGTAAATTGGGCTCGCAAATGACCTATTTATCCGCGCGGCGTCCGATACGCACCACGGCAGCCGATTGCGAAGTGCGCGGCGGCGAATACGTGGCTTATGATCGTGCCAATTATGCCAGCGCCTTGAATATATGGTTGCCCAAAGCCAAGGAAGGCGATGCGGCCGCGCAATTGTATGTGGGCGAGATTTTCGAAAAAGGGCTAGGTGAAAAAGCCGACTATCAGGCTGCGGCCCAATGGTATGAAAAAGCCGCCAATCAGGGCAATTTTCAAGCGCAATTAAATCTGGGTCATTTGTACGAGAAAGGCTTGGGTGTAGCGCAAAACAGGGAAACGGCCATGCGCTGGTATCGCAAATCCGCAGGGCTGGATGAAGCTGGATTGCAATTTACCCCGGCGGTCGATGCGCAAACGCTTAGCGCCAACAGTAACGATACCAGCAACGAATTGGCGGCCTTACGAGAAGAAGTCGCCCAATCCCGCCAGGAGGCCGACCAATTACGCCGACAATTGCAAAATACCCGCCAGGAAGCGTTAGATCAACAGGAAAGTCTCCGCAAGGCCCAAGACGAATTGGAAGCCTTACGCACTAAATTGCAGCAGCAAAAGTCGCAGACGCCCGCTGGTTCCAGTGAAGTGTCGGCTTTAGAACAGCAGTTAAAAGAAAAACAAACCCAGTTAAAACGCCAGCAAGCCAAGTTGGGTGCACTGACAAAAACCTTGAGTACGGAACGCAAACGCATGCAGCAGGAGTTGCAAGCCGCCCAACAGCAAAAAACCGTCGACAAAGCTACCGATACCGCCAAGAACGATTTGGAAAACCGTCTCAGTCAGCAAATCGAAACCTATCAAAACCAGTCCGCCGAATTGACCAGCTGGTTAACTTCCGGTAAACAGTTGGATAGAACGAAAGTCGACGCCCGCAAATTGGCGTTGCAGCAACAGGCTCGGGAAATAACCAGCCTGAAAGAAAAGTTGGAGCAAAAGCAACCTACCCAACTGGCTTCCGCCGGCAACGGGCCTAACATCGAACTGCTCGAACCCTCCGTCACCGTGACCCGAGGTATTCCCAGTATTCAGTTCAGTTTGGGAGAAGCCAGCAAACATTTGGTCGGACGCATCGATACCAAGGCGGGTCTGAGCCGGTTGCTGCTGAACGATAAACCGCTGGTGGTCGATGCCAATGGTCAGTTCGAAACCGATCTGGCCTTGCAGGGCAAGGAAACCCTGGTACGTTTGGTCGCTACCGATAAGCGCAATCAAAGCAGTGATCTCAGTCTGCGTTTACTGGCGTCCGATCATACCGAGCAGGCGGCCTACGCCAGCAGCAACATCGCCCAACCCCACCAAGTGGGCGATATTCAGTTTGGTAAGTTCTATGCGCTGATCATTGGCAATGACGACTATAAAGCCTATCCGGATCTGCAAACGCCGATCACCGATGCCAAAAGTCTGGAAGTGCTGTTGCGGGAACGTTATGGGTTCAAAACTAAAATTTTATTAAACGCCAATCGTCACGCCATTATGTCGGCATTGAATGAGCTGAACCAAAAACTCACCGAACAGGATAATCTGCTGATTTATTATGCGGGCCACGGTGAAATCGATCAAAAAACACAAAGCGCCTATTGGTTGCCGGTGGATTCGGAAGTCGGTAATACCGCCAACTGGATTTCCAGTCAAAGTATCACGGAATATCTAAGTATCATGCCGGCCCGGCACATCATGGTAGTGGCCGACTCCTGTTATTCCGGAGCATTGACCGGCTCCGCCGTGGCACGTTTACCGGACGGCATGGACGCAGCCAAACGCGAACGCTGGCTGAAGGCTATGAATAGCCGTAAGGCCCGTACCGTCCTGACCTCGGGCGGGGTGAAGCCGGTCATGGATAGCGGCGGCGGCAATCATTCCGTATTTGCCAACGCGTTTTTAAAAGTGTTACGCGGTAATAAACGGGTGATCGAAGATTACGACATCTTCCGGGATGTGGCCAATCAGGTACGTGTTTCCGCTTCCAAAGCCGGTTTCGAACAAACGCCCCAATATGCGCCCTTGCAACATGCCGGCCATGAAGGCAGTCCCTTCTTTTTTGTTCCCGAGGCTTAAATTTAAATGCAACCAAGCGTTTTATTCGGTAGGTATGAGTTATGGTGTTAATTCTCAGAGTCCTAACCTATAAAGGCTTACCGTCCGATCAGCCCATTAGCGCCCAGTTCGATGGTCAAGGCGGTTCGATTGGTCGGGCGCCGAATAATCAATTGGTTCTGCCCGATCCGGAAAAATTTATTTCCCGGGTGCATGCCAGCATCATTTGCGAAGCCGGGCGGTATTTTATTGAGGACAGCAGTACCGGTGGGACTTATATCAACGACAGTGAAATCCCGCTGCAGCAAAGCAAAGCACCGCTATCGGACGGCGAAAAAATCCGGATAGGCGAATACGAATTGCTGGCGACCATTGCGGAGTCGGCTACGGCTGGTTTTGCCGTCAATATAGAACAACCGGTAAGGCAATTGGATTTGGCCCAAAACAGTGTGCTGGACGGCCCTTTTGTGCCTGCGCAGTCAGACGTATCCCAGCCCAAAGCGGACTTTTTTTCCAGCTTTGTTGAACAACCCGAATCGTCGGCAATTCATCAAAGTTTTACCCCGCCGCAAATTGCCGAAACGCCGGGTAGCGCGGCAGTTGACGATCTGGATTTCGGCGATTTGTTATCCAAACTGGATGAGCTGCCGGGTATTAATAGTCCCGCAGGCAGCAAACAGTCCGCCGATTTGCCGCCCTTGCCGGCTGATTTTTTTGCCGAAGAACAGCCTAAGCCGGAGGAAGCAAGCCCGTTTGAGTTTGCGACTGAGGAGGCTGAAACACCATGGCAGCCATCTAATGAAACCCCGACGGAAGAACCGCAAGTTCCTCCATTCGACATGCCGGAACCCGCGCCGACGACTTTTCAAGAACCGGCAATCGAAGCCGTTTTTCCCGCTCAGCCCGTGGATCGCTCTGAAATAGTCGAGCCGAAGAAATCGACAGCGCAACCCACGCCGGCGGTAAGTGCCGCCGCGGATGACGCACTATTGCGCGAATTTTTGGCCGGAGCCGGTATTAGCGATTCGCATTTTATGCCGCCGGAGCAATGGCCGGCATTGATGAGAACTTCCGGCGAATTATTGCGCAGCATGGTGCAGGGCCTGATGCAGGTACTGAGGGCCAGGGCGGAATTGAAAAGCCAGTTTCGGGTCTCGGTGACAACCATGCGCTCGGTCGATAATAACCCGCTCAAATTCACGCCGAACGTCGACGATGCCATTAAACTGATTCTGGCGCCCACCAACCCGGGGTTTTTGCCGCCCAAACAGGCCGTCAGTGAAGGCTTCAACGACATCATGAATCATCAGATTGCCATGACTGCCGGCATTCAGGCGGCGTTGGCGGAGATTTTACGCAGTTTCGATCCGCAACGGATAGAAAAGACGCAAGCAGAGGGGGTTTTGTTTCAGAAAAAGACCAAATGCTGGGAATATTATGTTGAAAAATACCCGCAGCTCAAGGCGGTCGCTCAGGAAGAATTTTTTGGCGACGCATTTGCCGACGCCTATGAAAAACAAATGCTGTTACTAAGCCGGGCAGCGAAAAATTAATAATCTCCATCGCTTTCGGGCTTGGGAACTAAAATATGTCAGAAAATAATCGGATAGTCTGGTCTGAGGGAATGTTTCTTCGCCCTCAGCATTTTCAACAGCATGATCGCTATATAGAAAGTCTGGTGCGGGGCTTATCCCAGGGGGTCAGGACTTATTTATGGGGATTTTCCCGCCTCAAGCTGGATCAAACCTGTCTGGCCATCGGTAAACTGGGCCTGAGCGAATGCAGTGGGGTGTTTCAGGACGGCACGCCGTTCAATCTGCCGCAGGACGACGATTTACCGTTGCCGCTGGAAGTGCCGGAAGATGAAAAAGCCAGCGTGGTTTATCTGGCCCTACCGTTGCGGCGTTCGGATGCCATCGAAGTGGACAGCGAATCGTATCCCGACAATATGGCCCGCTATCATTTGGGCGAGCGGCAGGTACGCGACCATAACAGCGGCGCGGATGGCCGCTACGATGTGCAAATCGGCAGCCTGAGGCCGCGCTTGATGTGCGACAGCCAGGAGCGTTCCGGCTATGTCTGTTTAGGCGTGGCGCGTATTATCGAACTGCGGGCCGATAAAACCGTTATCTTGGACGATCAATACATTCCGCCGGCCGTGCATTGTTCCAGTGCCGGTATCCTGGCCGGCTTTGCCCGCGAGTTGCAGGGTTTGTTTCATACCCGCGGCGAGGCCTTGGCGGCCCGGGTGGCGGGTGGCGGGCAGGGCGGCGGCGTGGCGGAAATCGCCGATTTCATGTTGCTGCAAATGATCAATCGCTATCAACCTTTGCTGGCGCATTTGGCTAATGCCGCCGCCATGCACCCGGAAGAGTTCTTTCAATTATGTTTGCAGCTGGCCGGCGAGTTGTCGACGTTTTACCGGCCCGGTAAGCGGCCGATGGCTTTTCCAGACTACAAACACGATGATTTGAAATTCAGCTTTATTCCCTTGATCGACGAATTGCGCGGTTTGCTGAGCATGGTGCTTGAGCAAAATGCGGTGCAATTGCCGCTGGCCGAAGTCAAGCCGGGTGTGTACGTGGCCAAGCGTCCGGAAATCAATTTGCTGGAAGGGGCCATCTTCGTGTTGGCGGCCAAGGCGCAAGTCTCTTCGGAACTGATTCGGTCGCACTTCCCGCCGCAAGTCAAAATCGGCCCGGTAGAAGATATACAAACATTAGTCCGTTCGGCATTGCCGGGTATCAGTATCCAGGCCCTGCCGGTGGCGCCGCGGCAGATTCCTTATCATGCCGGTTATTCGTATTTCGAATTGAATAAGCAAAGCGAGCTGTGGGGCAAAATGTCGGCCTCCGGCGGTTTTGCCATTCATATCGGCGGGAGTTTTCCGGAATTGCAGCTCGAGTTTTGGGCCATTAGAAAAGGTTGATAGTCATGAGTGAAAACGATCCCTTCGGACCTTTCGGCGATGATGACCGCACGGTCATCCGGCCCATGCCGGGTGGACGGCGTCCGGCTCCGGCTCAGACGCCTCCGGCGCAACCTGCGCAAACGGTGCAGCCCGCAGCCACTTTTGCGGCGCCCCCACCGCCTCCTTCACCCGCGCCCATGCCGGGATTCAATCCATCCGCGCCGGTAGCCTTGCCGACCTCGGAGTTTCAGCAGAATCCCATGGCGGCGGCGGCATTGTCGATGATTTCACTGGCCAGCCGCTTGCGGCAAACCGCGGTTTATCCGGCGGTGGACGAACTGCGCCAGCGCTTGTCGGCCGAAGTCAGCGGCTTCGAAAATAAGTTATTACAGTCCGGCACCAGTGCCGATCATGTGCGCATGGCCAGCTATGCGCTATGCAGCTTTCTGGATGAAACTATACTCAACACCCCTTGGGGCTCACAGAGTAATTGGGGCCATCAAAGCCTGTTGATTTCCTTTCACAAGGAAGCCTGGGGTGGCGAGAAATTTTTCGACATCATCGGCATGCTGGTCAAACAACCGGCCCAGAATCTGCATTTAATCGAACTGGCTTATTTGTTTCTCAGTTTAGGCTTTCAAGGCAAGTTTCGGATTCTGACTAATGGTCTGAACGAGCTGGAAAAATACCGGCTTGAGCTTTATCAGCTGATAGAGCGGGTGAAGGGCGATTACGAACGGGAACTATCGCCGCGCTGGCAGGGTTTACGCGACGTGCGCAACGCTTTGGTGCGCTACGTGCCGTTATGGGTGGTCGGTGCGGTATTGGGCGTGGCTTTGATTTTGGTTTATATCGGCTTTGTGCTGGCGTTGAACGCCCGGTCGGACCAACTTTTTGCCGAACTATTCGGCTTGGGCAAGCAACCGATCGAAATCGCCCAGACCGCTACCAGCGTGATGCCGGTGCCGGTAGCGAAGCCGGTGGTGCCGGAACGCCGCGAACGCTTTAAGCAATTGCTGGCCAAGGAAATTGCCGCCGATATGGTCGAGGTGGTGGACGACAAATTATTGCGCATCCGTAATTCGTTTGCCTCCGGCAGCGACCAACTCAAACCCGAATTCGAACCCATGCTGAAAAAAATCTCCGACGAACTGGTGGCGGGTAATGACCGGGTATTGGTGACCGGTCATTCCGATAATGTACCGATCCGCTCCGCGCGCTTCCCGTCCAATTGGCATTTATCCACGGCCAGGGCCAAATCGGTCAGCGACGATATGTTGAAGGTGGCGCCGGCGCTGCAAGGCAAAATCCGTTCCGAAGGCCGGGCGGACAGCGAAGGCCTGGTGCCTAACGATACTCCCGAACATCGTGCGATTAATCGCCGTGTCGATTTACTGATTCAGTGAGAGCATAAATGGGCAAGCTCAAAGCATTTTTTACCAATAAATGGGTTATTCAGTTTCTGGGTTTGCTGGCGTTCAGCATCCTGATCTGGCTGGCCGGGCCATTGATTGCCATCGCCGGCAGCGCGCCGCTGGAATCGGAACTGGTCAGGATTTTGGTCATCGCCACCCTGTTTGTCAGCTGGGTGATTTACCGGCTGATCATGCAGATTCGGGCTGGTAACACCGAAAAACAACTGGTCGAGCAATTGGTCACCAACGATGCCGATCAGATTGCCATGGCGTCCGAAGATGAAGTGGACACACTACGGAAAGGCTTTGAAGAAGCCTTGACGGTGTTGAAGCAGTCGCGCACGGAAGCCAAATCCGGCAGCCAGTATATTTATCAATTACCCTGGTATGCCATTATCGGCGCGCCGGGTTCCGGTAAAACCACCGCCTTGATCAATTCCGGTCTGCATTTTCCGTTGGCGGAAAAGCTCGGCAAGCATTCGATCAAAGGCGTCAGCGGCACCCGGAATTGCGACTGGTGGTTTGCCGACGATGCGGTGTTTTTAGATACCGCCGGCCGCTATACCACCCAGGAAAGCCACCAGGCGGTGGATGCGGCCGGATGGGCCGGGTTTTTAAATCTGATCAAAAAACATCGGCCGTTGCGGCCCTTGAACGGTGTCATCGTCGCCACCAGTATTTCCGACCTGTTGCAGCAATCCGAGCAGGAACGGGTCGAACATGCCAAAGCCATTCGCAACCGTATCAACGAACTGTATCAACAGCTGGGCGTGCGCTTGCCGGTGTATTTGCTGTTTACCAAAGCCGACTTGGTAGCTGGATTCAGTGACTTTTTCGCCGATTTAACCCCGGAACAGCGCGCCCAGGTCTGGGGGGAAACCTTCTCCGCCACTACCTTGCAGGGCGACCACGATGTGGTGGGCCAGTATGGCGACGCTTATGCCGAATTGCTGCAGCGTTTGCAAATGCGCACACTCAGACGTATTCAAGATGAGCGGGATATGCAGCGCCGGGCGGCCATTCTGGATTTTCCGCAGCAGATGGCTTTGTTAAAGCCGGCCATGCTGGATTTTTTGCAGGCGACGTTTGCGGTCAATCGTTATGAGCAAGCGGTATTATTGCGCGGGGTGTATTTCACCAGCGGCACCCAGGAAGGCACGCCCATCGACCGGGTGCTGGGCATTCTGGCCGGCGCCTTTCGTCTGGATAGGCAAGCCGCGCCGATGTATAGCGGCAAAGGTAAAAGCTATTTCCTGACCCGTTTGTTAAAGGACGTATTGTTCCCGGAGGCGGAGCTGGCCGGACAAGATCCCAAATTGGCCAAACGTAAACGTTTGATGCAAATGGCCGCGTATATCGGTTCCGGTTTGCTGTTCTTGCTGGTGATTGGTTTGTGGACCGCCAGTTATTTCAACAACCAGTCCATGCTGGATAAGGTAGAGGCGCAGATCGCCGAATACCATGCCCTCAAAAGCAGCGGCAGCGATAGTCAAGGCAATTTCAACGCCTTGTTGCCGCGCTTGAATATCTTGCTGGGCATTCAGGATGTCTATAAAGACAGTGGCATCATGTCCGGCTTCGGCCTCTCGCAAGCCGACAAAATTCAGGCCGCCGCCGAGCATAGTTACGAAACGATATTGCGCAATTATTTTTTACCCGCCATTCAGATGCGTTTGAAGGAACGCATGCAGGGGCAGGAGGCTAACAACCTGGATGTGTTGTACCAGCTGTTGAAAGTTTATTTGATGTTCAATCAGACCGATAAACTCGATCCCGCTACCGCCATGGCCTGGATACGCGCGGATTGGGACAGGCAATACGCGACCGACCCGGAAAGTCTGGGACAGTTGGTGCGGCATTTGGATAATCTACTCAAGCTGCAACTGGACCCGATCCAAATCGATGAAGGCTTTGTCGGCGCAGTACGGAATAAGCTCACCCAGGTGCCGTTGATCGGCCAGATCTATTCCCGCTTCAAAACCGAGGCCTTGATAGACCAGAGTCACGATTTTAAGTTAGGTAAAGCTTTGGGGCCGGACACCACCCGGGTATTCGTGTTGTCGGACGGCAAGGATGTATCGGCTTATACCATTCCGGGTCTATTCACGGCCTACGGTTATACCGAACTGTTTCTAAAAAAAAGTCGGAATTTCGTCAAGGATGCCGTGGAGCAAAATTGGGTATTGGGTAGCCAGTCCAAGGCTGATGTCTTGCAAGTTCAGCAACTGCATGGCGAATTGAAAAAGCTGTATTTAAACGAATACCAGGCGGCCTGGTCCGATTTGCTGGCTAAATTGAAACTGCAATCGGCGATGACTACCAATCAGACCGCGCAAATCCTGGACATTTTGTCGCGCCCGGACGGGCCGTTGCATGCCTTGCTGGCCAGTATCGACGACAATACCGCCCTAAGCCGCTTGAATAAGCAAGTCAGCGATGCATTGGCCAACGTCGCCGATAAAGCCATGGCGGCGGTAGGTGCGGCAGGCAGCCAAACTCTGGCTTTGGCCCAGGATGCCGCCGGTCTGGACAGCGGCCCCGATCCCGTGCAGATGGTGGAAGATAAGTTTGAACCATTGCGTAATCTAGTCGCGGGCGGGCCGGACAAACCGAGTGCCTTGGACCCGGTATTACAACAATTGAAAAGCCTGCGCGATTATTTTTTGCAACTCAGCAGCGCCAATACCGGCGGCCAGGCTTTGCAAAATCAGGCCAATTTATTTAGCGGCGCCGGCATGGATGTCCTGAAACAGGCGCAGTTGGAATTTGCCCGTTTGCCGGAGCCTTTAAAAACCTGGTTTCAGATTATCGTCAATAGCGGCGGCAATAAACTGTCTTCGGCGGCCAAGGCCCAGCTCAGTGATATGGTCAAAACGGGTGTTGCTTCACCTTGCAAAGCCGCCTTGAACGGCCGTTATCCGTTTTCCAGCGCTTCGTCGCAGGACGTACTGCTGGCCGATTTTGCCAAACTGTTTGCCCCATCCGGTTTGATCGACCAGTTTTTTCAAACCAACTTAAAAACCTTTGTCGATATCAGTAAACCGGTTTGGACTGAAATGGCCTCCGAAAAACCGTTGGGTTTGTCGCAAGCGTCGATTCGGCAATTTCAAACGGCCTCCAAAATACGCGATGCGTTTTTTGCGGTCGGCAACATGCCGCAGGTACAGTTCGAATTAAAACCGCAATTATTGGATAACACTGTCGGTACCTTTCGTTTGCAGGTGGAGGGGCAGGAAGCGGTGTATCGGCATGGCCCGGAGCAGTCTATCAGCATGAAATGGCCCGGCCCGAACCCCAGTCAGGGGGTGCGCATAGTATTCGAAACCCTGGATGGCCGCCAGGTCAGCCGCAGCAAGGAAGGTACTTGGGCGTTTTTTCGCTTGCTGGATGAAGCCACCATTGTGCAGGGCAATGCGCCGGAAAGATTTACGCTCACCTTCAAATTGCAAGGCATGAGTGCCAGTTACCAACTGCTGGCCGCCAGTGTTAACAATCCGTTTAATCTGCGGGAATTGCAAGGTTTTCGCTGCCCGGATGCCTTGTGAGTAGGCCGGATTTCGCAGCCGGGTTTTACGGCAAATTACCCAGTCATGGCGATTTTTTATCGCGCCGTTTGCCTCGCCAATTCATAGAGCCTTGGGATCAATGGTTGCAAGGCGGGATCGCCGCCAGCCGTGAGCAATTAGGTAAAGGCTGGCTGGATACCTTCTTGTTTAGCCCGATCTGGCAATTTACTTTGGCGCCGGGTTTGTGCGGCGATGACGCCTGGGCCGGCGTACTGATGCCCAGTGTGGATAAGGTGGGGCGGTATTTTCCATTGACGCTGGCGGCTAAAGTCCAATCGCATCGGCTTAAGGCTTTGTTCGAGCCCGATTGCGGCTGGTTTGATGCTTTGTCTGAATTGGCCTTGTCTTCGCTGGATTACGAATTTGATTTACAGCGTTTCGACGCGGATTTGGAACAGCTTTGTTTGCATGATTTTTTACACGAGGAAGCCGTGCAAACCCCGACCAGGCTGTTACAGCCCGGCTCGGCCAAAGTGGCGATTCAATTTCAATTAGACAATAACACGGAAACGCAGCAGGCTTTTACCGAGCTGGGCGACATGTTAAAAGACCAGTTTTTGGCCCGCTGCAGTGTTTGGCGGTCGGCGGGCAGCGAGGATGAGAAAGCCAGTTTGTTAATGTGCGAAGGCTTGCCGCCGCTGGATGCTTATGTAGGTTTTTTGAACGGCCAATGGCCGCCTCGGGGTTGGCGGTTTTCCAGCGCCAAGGTTAAAAAAAAGCCGGAGCCTGCCGCTAAAGCGTTGGACTTGCCGGTCGAGAAAATTACCGAGCCACCGGCTGAAGACAGTCACCGCGTTGCGAACCCTCCTGTAAGCACGGACCCTGCCACGTACTTTAAAATGCTTGAATCCGCATTGCAGGCCCAAACCAGCCAGCGGCAATGTTTCGGATTGAGCGTAGTGGGTTTACGGCGCAAGCTCAATGAAGATGCGATTCTGGTGCGCGGCGACGCCGGTCTGTGGGCGATTGCCGACGGCATGGGCGGCCATAGTGCCGGTGATGTGGCCAGTCAGGCTTTGGTAGAAGCTTTGGCTAATATTCCTCCCATTGACGATCTGGAACATTACAGCGAACAGGTGGCGTCCAGCTTGCAGCTGGTTAACAGGCAATTGGTGGAGTTGGCCAAGCAACGCGGAAACGCCAGTATTATCGGCAGTACCGTAGTGGTACTGTTGATTTCCGGCAAGCAGTTTGGCTATCTGTGGGCCGGCGATAGCCGCCTATATCGCTATCGGCAAGGCGAACTGAAACAATTGACGTTGGACCATTCGCTTTATAACGAAGCGATTAGTCAAGGCGTGTCGCCGCAGGACGGTAGTTTGGAGGAAGGGCGCGGAAACGTCATTACCCGGGCGGTTGGCGCCGATGCGCAATTACAACTGGATTGGGGGCAGGGGGAGATATGTCCCGGCGATCTATTTATTTTATCCAGCGACGGTCTGGATAAAGAGTTATCCCATGACGACATTGCCGGCTTTTGCGGCAACGGTTCGGTCGAAAACATAACCCGCAGCCTAATCAACGAGGCAGAACAGCGAGGCGGTAGAGACAATATCTCTGTCATTGCTGTTCAGGTTTAAATATACAAACGCTGAATTTAAGAGTGATTGCTGAAATTCTATCCCGTGCAAATCCAAAAGTTAAGGACAAGTGACGACCCATTTCAGCCTGTCGCGTTTGTCCAAACTGGCCAACAAGATACGGCCAGGAAATTTAGTGCAATGACAAGCATGTGCTTTAAAGTTGCCGTTACGATATGTCCGTCATGCCTACGAAATCTTTATCGCGCTACTTTTCGTTCCTGGTTATGGCATTGTTGAGGCTAATAATCTCAGATCAATACTAAACGAACGAAACTAGCATCTTTACACTAAAAATCAGCGAAATAATGGCGAATATCTTTTTTAAATAAACTACAGGCAGACTATGGGAGCGGGCAGCGCCGCAGGGGGTGACAATAGCACTAGCAATCGATATTGCTAAAAATGCCGGCACATTGATGAACCCGAAGACATAGGGATTGCTTAATGAGTCGTGCCAGCCGCTAATCATATAGCCAACAGTACCCGTAACAGCGATTGGAAACCCAACTGCCGACGAAGAACCAATAGCTTTTTTAATGTCCACATTCTTATATCCTAAGTATGCAATCGTAAGGAAACCGCCACCCACTGCGGCAAGTGCTGATACCGATCCGACCGCCACTCCAACCACAATTAGTCCGCCGAAGCTTGTCGGCGTTAGACTAGGGTTTGGTTGCCAATTAATAAACATTTGCATAGCTATAAGTGCCATAAACAGCGCAAAAAATAGGGCAATAAAGGCCGAGCTAACGTTGGCGGCGAGTTGGGTAGTCAGAAATGTGCCAACAATAATTCCCGGCGACATTCCGCGAACGATTTGCCAATCAACCGCACCTCGAGAAGCATGTGCGCGGATACTTGCTGCTGAAGAAATCAGCATGCAAGCCAATGACGTTCCCAATGCCACATGAACTACCTTATCCATGCTAATACCTTGCTGAAGAAAAATTGATGACAGCAAAGGAACCAATATTCCCCCACCTCCAAGCCCCAGCAAACCCGCCATATAACCAACCAAAGCACCCAACACAAAGTAAAACAATATCCATTCAACACCGGGCATATAAAACCACCCTATTTATTAGCGTCTTGGAGTAACCAGGCGGTCTCCGTTGCTGCAACTTCCCCTTTCAGTCCTCCCTCGATATTCTTGCTTTCAACTGGTCTCAATCGGTAAGCAGCGCCATAATGTCGCTTGACTTCGTTTTCGGTCACTGAAAACGGAGGCCCATCCATCAGACGTTGGTCGTATTCATAAGTAATCAGTAACTGCGGTGCCGTGCCGCTAATGTTCATCAGATGGGAGGTATAGCGCTCTCTTATGCCGGAAGGCAAGGCGACTAAAGCTGCGCGATCATATATCGCGCTTATGGATCCAATCTCTTCAGTAGACAGATCAAAAATATCACCCGCTAAAATATCGATATCTTTAGCGCTGTACCGGGTCAATTTGCCTGCTATAGAGATTTTCGGCTTTAAGCCAAGTTCTTTAAACAACTCATTAACGGCAAGTATGCTCAATTCTGCGCCAACCACTCGATAACCGAAGGTAAGCAAACAGGCAAAATCACGTGTCTTGCCACACAACGGCAGGAAAACACGACTACCTTTTACCAAATTTAGTCTTTCAAAATGCGCTACCAGAAACGGATTTGCTTCGTTTTCATGAAACGCAATCTCACCGCGTTCCCATTTTTGATGCCAGAAACTTGTTCCCATATCGACTCCTTAAATCATTGACGTATTAAAAATCACCACTGCCTTGATGTTTCAGTGTTGAACCAAGTTGTGTTCCGAGTTAGGATAAAAGTTCAAGTCAACTTGAAGTCAAGTATTAATTTCGACAGGTAAAATTATGGATATAACTGAGGTCGCAAAGGTATCTGGATTTCCAGCCTCGACGTTACGATTCTATGAAGAAAAAGGATTGATCCAGTCTACTGGTCGCGTGGGTCTGCGCCGTCTATTCAACTCCGATGTGCTAGAGCGGCTGGCTTTAATCGGTTTGGGGCGTGGCGCCGGTTTTTCGCTTGATGAGATCAGTGAAATGTTTACCCCTGAAGGCCCCGAAATCAATAGAGCATTGCTTTTGGCCAAGGCGGATGAGTTGGACAGAAAGATTAAAGAACTGACGGCCATGCGAAATGGACTCCGTCATGCTGCGGTCTGCAATGCACCAAACCATTTTGAATGTCCAAAATTTCTTCGTCTTCTTCGTGTTGCAGGTAAGAATCGATTTAGACAGCCAAGTAAATTGAAGGAAAACAAATTTAAATGAGGCGTGCAAATTGCTAAATCACTGATTATTTGGTGAACCAACGCGCAGGCAAGATGACTATTTGGATTGCACTTTCGCAATGGATAGATTGCTGATCAAGCCTAAAAAAGCGTAGGGTCAATAAAAAAGCGTAGGGTCAGGCCTTACATTTGACATTTGTAGGGAAAAATTGTAAGGCCTGACCCCCGATACAATTGCCAAGTATCCAGCACTTCAGCGGTAAGGCTAAAAAACTCACTCACAAGCGCGTTTATCAGCACGCCAACTTAGATGTTGAAGTGCTCTATGCCAGCCCGAAACTGTATCGCTGGGTGCAAGGGTTCAAAAATACGATCAATGCTCACAGTACGGAGTTTGATGTTTTACTGATGGACTGCATGTTTGCATAGCTGTTACCAAAGCCGCATGCCAAGATTGAATAGCAGAGCTAGGCAGATAGTGGCTGTCAAAGGATAAATGCTAGAATAAATACATCATCACAAATGATTTGGTTTCGATCACTACTGACTCAACGGTTTGCAATACTTGTAAAGGATCATGCATTTAGTTATGGACAACACCACCAACATGCCGATTGAAATAAGGCAAATTAAATTTTGAAGGGAAATGCTCGGTTTATGGACAGAAAATCTCTTCTTCAAGAAGTTAATAAGCTGGTTTCTTCCGGACTCAGAAAATCAGCAATAGATTTAATTAACGAATATTTAGAAGACTATCCAAATGACTCCTCTGTGCTGAGTGCGCTGGGGAGAATCTATTTGCTAGAAAAAAAACCAGAGCAAGCCGTTAAATATCTACAGCTCTCTTTAGGCTCGCGCAATACAGGATTAGCGGCTGGTACTCTTGTTACGTCATACGGTTTTGATGAACTAGATCATGACGACCTGGAGTACATAGAGAACTCTGCAACCGAAGATGAGTTAGATTATTCATACGAAAGCGAGGACGTTCATCAATTTTCTGCAATTTCAAAACAATCTTCTCAGGCCGATAACGAAAATCAAGTAATCGAACTACCAAGTCAGCAAGAAACTGAGCAGCCTAACGATCATGTTTTTATTCAGATTAAAATCGAAACTTCCGTAAACAATGTTTTTGAGTTAGACGAGGAAGATGAGGAAGAATTTGATCCTGAATTCATTGAAATAAATTCAAATAATACTCTTGATAATGAAGACTATTTTTTACCCTACCAGTCAGATGTTTTCGACGATCCTTTTCAAAAAGAACTTGCAGAACTACCCGATTTAGAAGATGAAGTCGAGGAAGATGATGTAGAAGAAGCTTTCGTCAGTGAAGAAGAAAAATCAATTGAGGACGAGTTTGACTGGGACGGCGTTGAAGATTTTGACGATATTGACGAACCGGATTTAGTTCACTATTTGCAGGATCATCAGGTAAAGATTGGTGGCAAGATTAGCAGAGTCGAGCGAGCCAAGCAGATCGCAACCGAGGTCATTCAAGCCTACGATTGGGGTATTCAAAATCTCGGTTTACTTCAACAAGTTTTTTATGAAAATGGCTGGGCAGCAGCTAGGGTTGCAATAGAACATGAGTTAGCAAGAGGCCTAGTGCCGGCTGAATTAGAGTTGGCGATTTTTGTTAGAAGTTTGTGGACTGAGAACCAACAATATTGGATTTCGTTTATTCACACCTCAAAGCAACCTGGTCAAGAAACCAGAGCCGCTTATAAATGTATGAGCTGGCGTGAGGCGCTTCGGATTATAAGAGTATTCAACAATCTACCTTCTGAGGAAGAAATTCAGTTGTTTGTCGATGATATTTACGACGATTGGTACTGTAGTCCGAGATTGCAAAAGCAATATAAAGCCTTTATCCGATACCTTAAATATCGCACCGGCTCAGTTCGCCACACATTGCCAGCAAATGAACAATTTTCCTTCATAGCCGCATATGAACAAGACACCTTAATTGAACTGCCACGAGAGGAAATTAAATTCGCGCAAGGTGTTGATTCGCTAAAACAGCAAGGTATTGACCTCGAAAATATGCTGCAAGATTTGGAGCAAAGATATGACGTCGTCAAACCTTCCGTCATTATTGATGAGGATAATTTTTATCTCATGGATGACTCAAAAGTTGCCAGTAAACCAAAAAACAAATCCAAGGCCGTTATTGCTGACGAAGATGAAGCCGAGGACCTTGATGATGAACCTGTAACCCCACAACCACTGCTGAAATCTAAACCCACGCGATTCAAATCGTTACTGGAAGACATTTACTGCAATACACAGGAATAACGAATTAGCGATGAATAACAGACTGATACCAGTACAAAACTCGTGGGTTAAGCTGAAAAATACCTCAGGCGACGAAAAAATCGGTCGCGTTGAAGCCACCATTCCGCGCACTGAAGGCATTCAAGTTAAAGTCAAATGGCATGGAAACCATGAAAGCAGCTTGGTGCCCTTGTCAGAGTTGCGTAGCGGTTTCAAACTCAACATGGATGTTCAGGATGTCCCAAATTCCCGCACTAGAAAAACGTTCGGTGAAGGCGTCATCGTAAAAACCCGCACCATAGGTGGCAGGGATCAGGTGCTCGTAGACTTCCTGGCTTTGGGCCAACAAGTCTGGTTACCTTATGAAAATTTACGACAAATCAAAGGCGTCAAACATCGTTTCACCCTCTGCGACAAAGGCCCCGCAGATAGCGCAGAACGTTTTCGACTCAAGTCTTTAGCCCATGCCTTGGAGTTATGGAACGAGAACACCGGGTCTCTTTCCAATCTGGACATTGATCCATTACCACATCAAATCCATCTGGTTCACCATATCCTGGCCTCCGGCAATCTGAACTGGTTGATCGCAGATGATGTTGGTTTAGGCAAAACCATTGAAACCGGTATGTTGATGGCGGCGCTCAAACAGCGAGGCAATTTGCGCCGCGTGCTGCTGATTACGCCTGCCGGACTGACTAAGCAATGGCAGGAAGAGCTACATTACAAGTTCAAGTTAGACAAATTCCAAATCTACGGGGAAGACTTTCAAATCAACGAAACCCGCCATTGGAAAATGTACGATCACGTCATCGGGTCTATTGACCGGTTAAAAGAAGAAAATCACTTAGAAAGCCTGCTCAAAGCCGATCCGTGGGATTTAATCGTTTTCGACGAAGGCCACCGCTTAACTCGTCGTCAATACGGACTAAAACTTGATTCTTCACAACGCTTTGAATTAGCCGCAAGCTTACGTACTAAAACCGATGCGATGATTTTACTCAGCGCCACGCCTCACCAGGGTATGCACGATAAGTTCACCGCCTTATTGGAATTGTTACATCCCGAGCGCAAAGACGAAATCACTACGCTATCGCTCAATCCGGAAATTTTGCGCGACATGGTGTTTCGTAACCATAAAGCCGATGTCACCAATGCCAACGGTGAATTCATCTTTCGCGGCAAAACCACCAAAGCTATGCGCGTCATGGCCAGCCCCGAAGCTAAAGCCTTTGACGAGACCTTACAAAACTATCTCAAGCAAGGTTACGCCGCCGGTAAAGCCATGGGTATTCGTGGCAATACTATCGGGTTTGTCATGACCGTCTACCGTAAACTTGCTGCTTCCAGCGTTGCCGCTATTCAAAGTGCCTTAGAACGCCGCAAACATCGTTTACGAGGCGAATACGAAAAAGGCTACACCATTAACGATCTGGACGAACGCGATCAACGCTACGCCGGAGAGTGGGAAGAACAGTTAGCCACCGATGCCAAAGAATTTTTCGACGGCGAAATGTCATTACTTGACGATCTTCTGGCGGAAGCCGCGCAACTCAGAGCCAATGACGGCAAACTACAGTTGTTTATGCAGGAATTAGTGGGCACTGTATTGGCGGAACATCCCCAACAAAAAATCCTGATCTTCACCGAATACCGCAATACCCAAAACTACCTCAAAGAAGCCCTGCAACAACGTTTCGGCACCCAGAGCGTAGAACTCATCAACGGCTCCATGTCGCATCAAGATCGGCAAATCGCGATTAACAACTTTGAAGATCAAGCCCAGTTTTTGATCTCCACAGAAGCCGGTGGCGAAGGTATTAATCTACAACGCCAATGCCACATCATGGTCAATTTTGACCTGCCTTGGAACCCGATGCGCTTGGTGCAACGGATTGGCCGTTTGTACCGTTACGGCCAACAAAATCGTGTCGTGGTGTTTAACATCCACTCGCCCGGCACCGTCGACGAACAAATCATGAGTTTGATGTACACCCGCATCGAGCAAGTCGTATCGGATTTATGCGTCATGAACGGCGACGAGTTCAACGAAAAACTACAAGATGACATCCTAGGTGAAATTGCCGATTTGGTTGACGTCAAACAAATCCTTAACGACGCTATAGAAGCCGGTATCGACAGAACCCAGCAACGGATCGATGAAGCCTTGCAACGCGCGAAAGAAGCCACCGAGAAACAGCGCGAACTATTCCAGAATGCCGCCAGCTACGATCCCAATGAAACCCGCAATGAACTGAGCATCAGCAAAGAACACAGCGTTGCTTTTGTTGAAGGCATGTTCAAACAACTCAATATCGAGATCGTTGAAACTACTCATAACGGTGCCATTTGGCAGATACGCTTACCGGAAACAATTCAACAGGAACTGAACAGCAAACGCTCGCGCTATGAAGTGACGTTGGATCGGCAACTCGCCGCGCATCGTCCCAACACTCACATGTTGGATTTGGATTCGTTTTTAATGCAATATCTGCTGCAAAAAGCCAAAGCCTACGACTTTGCTGGTCTTACCGCAGTCCTCAAAACCGAAGCCATCAAAGGCCCTGCCGTTTTCACCAGCATCTTGCGCTGGCAAAATGACCAAGGTAATCGCTTGCGCCAAGAGTTTACCGTCTATCAATTGCTCAACAGTGGCAAAGTAGAAACTAATCCACAGGCCTTCGGCGAATGGTTGAAGCAACCCGCCGTCACCGGTCAGGTAAATATCGATAAAGAGCGCAACCAAGACTTACTCAAAAAAGCCGAACAAGCCGCCGACAAGCGTTTAGCGCAAGTTAGCAACCAATATTTGCAGCCGGAAAATCACCAGTGGGTGACGGCAGCTTGGATAGAAAATTAAAAACATCACGGACACTACATGGCTAGCAATAACGACAATAACGGACAGCAATCCAGTAACTACACCCACTCGCAGGAAGCCGTCCAACGCCCGGACATCGGCATTCAACCGGAATTTAATAACCGCAAACCACCCCAAAACTACCGCTATGATTCATCGTTAGCGCCGGAATTAAGCTGGGATGAAAACGCCGAACGTGAACTAGCAGAACTAATGGGTGACCCCTTTGATTCTTGTATCTTTCTATCCTGCCAACCAAGGTGAATAATCTTCATGGGTTAGCAAAGAGGAGGAATTTCAAGGTTACAGTTACAAAGAAGCTGTAAAACCGATTGTAGGTAATGAGTTACGCTCTTTGCTACTAATTTCAGAAAAACCAATTTTTTGCTTGAATGCACCTAGAAGCGATCGTCTATTTAGTTTCATGAGAATGATGTTAGCGGCTAGATTTTGTCTCTAACTATTTTTGCTAAATGACTATAAAAGTCATCAATAAACGAATGGAAACAGTAACACTAACGCCACGTTGACTTTTATTTTCTAGGGTGAGGCCAGGCCTTTATGAGCGTTACAGTAACAAATTAGGGTTGCTAATAATTTCATTCATCCAAAAGTGCAAATGCGCGAAAAACTTTTATAACCTATGGAGTATTTATGGAAATTCGTCGACATTATCGCAGGCCATACACCCTTGAGAGATTATTTATGCCATTAAGCACGATTTTAGCGTTGCTACTATTGGTACCGGCAGCACTTGCGGCCGGACAGGATGGTGACGACAGGCTCTCGTCGCCTAAAGCCCCCCGAATTTTGGCGCGTAGCGCTTTAGGGCCAAGATCTTCGCCTTTCGACCCGCCTTCTCAAGATGTTTTTTTTACTGACGCGAACGATGCCAGAGGACGAGAGTACTATGTCACGACGGAAGGAGCCAAGGTCTACGACCTTTACAGCGGCCACTATGAAGGTTGGGGCGACTACGAATACACGTTGCCGGCTTCTCCCACTCCCAAGTTGATGGCACCGGCTACCCTGGCGATGGCAAGCACGGATCTGCAACTTCCGGGTACGGCAAGTTTCCGAACGCTCGATAGCAATGGCGACGGCATTTATGAAGGCATTGCCGCCGATGTCGACGTAGAGGTGTTGACTGCCGGTAGCTACACGATAGTCGGGCGGCTTGAGAAGAACGGCAATTTGGTGGCAAACAGGCCGGCTTATGAATCGCAGTTATCCAGCCGCGCTACTTTTCAGGTAAACGCTCCGGGTAGCCAAAAGGTAACTATCATATTTTCCGGGGAGCTGATTTATCTATCCGGGCAAGACGGCCCTTACGATCTGGTGTTGAGAGGTAACAACATCCATCTTACGCTGCAGACCCCAGCATACGACCATCGTTCCTTTTGCGAGCTACTGACCACTATCACCGGGGTAGACGACGAAGGAATTGACGAGAACAATGATGGCACGCTGGAAGGCATCCGCGCTAATGTCGAATTAACCGGCCGCGCCGCCGGCAACTATCGCATGATAGGCAGTCTCATCAAAAACGGCGCAACCTTGGTCAACGCCAGTGCCGAAATTACGCTCTCGGCCGACCGGCAGACCGTATCCTTGGTATTTTCCGGTCTGCCACTGAAACGATCCGGAAAGGATGGTCCCTACGAAGGCGTGGTGTACTTGCAGGACGGCAACAGTCATACCGTTTCAAGCTTCGATTTTCCGACGCAAGCCTACCAAGCCGGTGCTTTCGAGTCGGTGATCGAGCCGGTCGGGGCTCAATCGGACCAAGGCATAGACAGCAACGGCAATGGCCTGCACGACACGCTCTCCGTCACCTTTGGGGCGTCGTTCTCCCGCGGTGGAACCTTCCTGTTGACCGGTGCCCTCAGTAATGCAGCCGGAAACAACACCGTGTTCAGCGAACAACTGATCACCGTTGTACCTGGCACCCGGCAAGTGTCTCTCAATTTCGCCGGCCCCGATATCTATGGGCAGCAAATAGACGGTCCTTACCGGATCGAAGTTTCGCTCCGCGACCCATCGACTCAGGAAGTCATTGACCGGCTAGCATTGCCACAAGAAACCAAGGAATACCTGTATACCGATTTCGATTCGTCTCGGAATATATCAGCCATTACTTTAACTGGCGCCTCAAACGACCAGGGCATCGATACTGACGGGAACGGTTTGTTTAATCAACTTCAGGTCGGTGTGGCCGTGAAACTGATAAACAGCGGTACTTACGAATGGAGTGCGCGTTTGGTCGATTCACGCGGCACTGAGATAGGTTTCTACACTAAGAGAGCTTTCTTAAATGCCGGCAACAGCCAAATTGATTTTGTCTTTGACGGCACCCGAATCGGCAAGAACGGTAGAGATGGGCCTTATTTCGTCAAGAGCCTATTGATGTACGGGACTAGCACCAACCTGGTAGCCACAGATGTAGCTGCGACCTCAGATTATACGGCTAGCGAGCTCGAGGGTTACGTAGCCAAAATAGCGGGAGATATCAACGGCGATGGCAAAGTGGATCAGGCCGATGTGACGCTGTTCCAACAAAGCCTAGGCAGTGTGATAGGCGATGCGAAGTACAATCCGGACGCTGATCTCGATGGCGATGGTCGGGTTACCATCAATGACCTGCGCATACTTCGCGAACTGATTAAAAAATCTAGGCCGTGAGTCATGGACGGAGCGGTCGGGGTATTGACCGCTCTATTCAATCGGCTAAACGAATAAACACAAAATATGGAGCACGATATGTCAAAAAAATTAATGCTTTGCGGAACTTTGTTTTCGATCGGATTTGCCGTTTTTCAAACCGCAAATGCAGCATCGATTAACTTGACTCCCTCAAGTACAACGGTATTGTTCAGCAATACCGTACAGGTAGCAGTTTTAGCCGATATAGACGTATCTGAATCCATTATAGGCTTTGGGTTCGATCTTTCGCTTAGCTCAGGAGGAGTACTTGATTTTGTGGGGTTTACCCCAGGAGGACTATTCGCTGATGATCTTTTAAATCTTGCTCCATTCAGCGACAGCGATGGTATTCGCGGTGCGTCAAACGGTGATCTGTTTTTTGGTCCAGCCATTTCCGGAAGCGGCATTCTGCTGGGCACTTTAGATCTAAAAGCTATCGGTTTAGGGACCGCGACGATTGATCTTTTGGCTGATGACCTAAATTTCTTTTTTACAGAAGGACTTATTCCTGAAGATCCAGGGCTTGTCAATTTTATTCCTCCCGTTACTAACGCTAGTATAACTGTTGTCGCAAACAATAATATTCCAGAGCCGCCTTTGGGGATGCTTATTGGAGTTGGAGTAGCAGCGATGATGCGATCCCTGCCAAGACAGAGAAATAGGCTATCGATTGGCTGATTCAGGTTAAGCAAGCAATCATGCCACTAGCTTCCATTTTAATTTGCCGAAGGTCCGATAGTAGGGCGGAGGGTTTCTAAAAGCCTAAAAGCACATACGGCCTTCTCGGTTATTGAAAACATCAGGCTCTTTTAAAAGTCCACGTTTTGAATCTTCGTACTTGTTCCTCAATCTATTATGGAAGCATTGAATGGCTGCTCAGGGGCTACGACCTGTCATTTATTTGAAAAGCGGGGCAGTGGTCTTTTGGTCGTCAGCGTCAACTGTTCTCACCGGATTGTACCCCTGGCTATTTCAAACAGCTGATTAGCTGTGCCGGGCAATCCGCCAAACATTGGCACGATAACTTGTAGCCGGTTCCCAGCCGACCGATGATCAACGCAAAACGCCGGGCCCAAGGTCCGGCGTTTACCGTGTCGCGTTAATGGCTGCCCTTGGTTAAATCGTTGAACGTGCCCTTATTGCTTGTATCCACATCGATGTTGCCGGCTGCCACCGGCTTGTCCAGACCGCTATATTGCAAGGGTTCGAAAGGTTGTATTTGCTCGTCGGCCGGTAACTGGTTACGGTTCCAGCCGCCGCCCAGCGCGCGTATCAACGCCACCGAGGATTTCAACAACGCGGTTTTGACTTCGACTGCCGTGATGCGCGCCTCCAGGGTGTTGACCTGGGCGTAGATCAAATCCAGACTGGAGTTAAGCCCGCCCCGGAACAATTCCATGGACAGGTTTTGCGATTTCAGCGCCGCACCGACCGCGGCTTCCTGGGTTTGTGCCTGCTCGGCAAACAGCCGGGTTTGGCTTAAGCCATTTTCCACTTCGCGGAAAGCATTCAGCACCGTCGAGCGGTACCTATCTTCGGTTTCCCGGTAGGCGGACCAGGATTGTTGCAATTGGGCTCTACGGAAACCGCCGTCGAAAATCGGCAGCGATACCGACGAACCGTAAGACCATAAACTGCTGGCCAGTTTGATCATGTCTATGCCTTTATCTTCGAAGCCGCCGCCGGCCTGAAAGGTCACTCTTGGAAAGAACGCCGCCCGGGCAATACCGATTTCACGGTTGGCCTGCGCCATGTGCCGTTCCATGCCGGCGATGTCCGGCCGCCGTTCCAGCAAGGTAGACGGCAATTTGGCCGGTATTTTGAAATTCGCCAGGCGTAGTTCGTCCACCGGTGCGATTTGAAAACTGGCCGGTGCTTGGTTCACCAGTATCGCAATGGCATGCTCCATCACTTGGCGCTGGGCCTGAATGTCCAGCAGTTTGGCTTCGGTACTGTGTAGCAAATACTCGGCCCTCGCCACGTCCAGATCGGAAGCGATGCCGCCGTTGAATTGGGTTTTGACGATGTTCAACGATTGTTTGTAATAGTCTATCGAGGCCTTATAGGTGGCATTTTGCGCATCCAGGCCGCGCAGGCTAAAGTAATCTGAGGCTATTTCGGCCTGTAAACTCAAACGGGCCAGCGCAAAGTCGGCGGCTTTTTGTTCGGCCCGATAGGTTTGGGCGCGGGCGGCGTTGCGGATTTCCGACCAGAAATCCGGCTCCCAGGAGGCGATGCCGCCGGTATTGATGCTGGTGTCGTAGTTGGGTTCGCCCGGCGCGCGAAACAGGCTGTTGTCGGACTGCTTGTTGCGCGAGGCGCCGAATTCAATACCGATCTGCGGCAATAGGCGGGAGCGGATTTTCATCATGGTATCGCGGGCCTGCACGAAGCGTTCGGCCGCGGCCTGCAAATCCGGGTTGGCCGCCATGGCCTGCTGTTCCAACTGATTCAAGATAGTGTCGTTAAACAGCGTCCACCAATCGGCGCGCAATTCGCCATCGGCAGGCACGGCATCCACGAATGGACTGGCTCCATGCCATGAATTGGGTACCACAAACCGGGCCGGTTGATAGTCCGGCGCCAGATCGACCGCCGGTCCGCGCATACAGCCCGATATTGACAAAGTCAGCAACAGCCAGCCGCCGTGCCGCAGCGTGCGGCGAGCAGCGCGAAGTTTGCGTATCTTAACCATGATCCGCCACCGTCTGTTTTGCAGCCGCGGCGTGATCCACTTCCACCTTGGTTTGCGGATTATCGTAACCAGGCGCCGGCGTGACGATGCGTACTTCATCACCTTCCAGCAGCGCGGCGCTGGGGTTGTTGACGATGCGGTCGCTGGCGGACACCCCTGATATCACTTCCACCGTGGCATCCAGAATCTTGCTGACGCTGATGGGCTTGAAGTGAATGCGGTCATCTTTCGTTACCGTGGCGACCTGGGTACCTTGGTCGTCGAACACCATGGCGCTGGACGGAATCGACATCACATTTTGGTCGACCGGCGCACTGATGCGTACCGTGGCGTAAGAACCGGGCCACAAGGCATGGTCTTCATTGTCGATGGTAAATTCGGCCACCACGGTGCGGGTATTGGGATCGATACCGTTGGCGGTGGTCAAAAACCGGGCGGTGAAATGGCGGTCTGGAAATTGCGGTACCGTCACGTCCGCCGTCATGCTGGATTTCAGGAAGCGGGCGAACGGCGACGGCACAGAAATGAACAGCCGCATCTTATGAATGTCGGCTACCTGAAACAAGTCCGACATGGTGCTGCCGTCGTTGATGCTGCTGCTGATATAGCCTTCGTTATTGATGTAATCGCCGACGTTGATGCTGCGGCGAGTGACGATGCCGTCGTAAGGCGCGACGATGGTTTTAAAGCGCATTTTGGCGTCGAAGTTGCTGACGTTGTGCTTGGCCGCGTTCACCTGGGCTTTTTCCGCCAACATGTTGGCTTGCTGCACCGAAATGGCCTGCTCGGAGACCGCGTGCGATTCGCGCATGGCCAAATAGCGTTTGGCGGTAACCACCGCCAGGTTGTATTTGGCCTGCTGGGCTTCCAGGTCGGCTTGGGCCTGGGCGAATTGGGCATCCAGGGCCGGGGCGGCGATTTCCGCCAGCTTTTCGCCTTTTTTAACCTGGGCGCCGTAGTCCTTGTACCACATCTTCACATAGCCCGAGACCTGGGCGTAAATCGGCGCCTGGTACCAGGCATCGATGGTGCCGGGCAAGGTGATGGTTTCGCTGGCTTCGCCCGGGGTAGCGCTGGTGAGCGCTACAGTCGGTATGGCGGCTGCCAGGGTTTGTTCCCGTAGCGCTTCCGCGTCCTGCCGGCGTTGGTAAAACTGGTAACCCAAGTAACTCGCCAACAGTATCAAAGCCCAAAGGGTGGTGGTGTGTTTTATGGTTCGAGTGTTATTCATGAGTGTATTTCCTTTAGACGGGTGTTACGGGCGTGGTAGATCAGCGCATACACGCAGGGCACGAAAAACAAGGTTGCAAAGGTGGCCACGGTCAAACCGCCCATTACGGCACGGCCGAGCGGGGCGTTTTGCGAGTTGCTCATGGCCATCGGCAGCATGCCGATTATCATGGCCGAGGCGGTCATGATCACCGGACGAATGCGGGCGTAACCGGCTTCGATGGCGGCCCGGATCGCATCGCCGTGCAGTTCCAGCCGCTCGCGGGCATAGGACACCACCAAAATCGAGTTAGCGGTGGCGGTGCCCATGGACATGATCGCCCCGGTCAAGGCCGGCACCGAAATATTGGTGTGGGTGACGAACAGCGCCCAGGCGATGCCGGCCAAGGCGCCGGGCAGAGCGGTTATAATGATGAACGGGTCCAACCAGGACTGGAAATTCACCACGATCAGCAAGTACACCAACACGATCGCCGCCACCAGTCCGCCCAGCAATTCCAGATAGGCTTCGTGCATGGTTTCGGCCTGGCCTTTGATTTCGATAGCAGCGCTGCGCGGCAACTGATCTTGCATGTCGGCAACCACATCTTCCACATCCGCCAGCACGCTGCCCAAATCGCGGCCTTCGGCGGACACGTACACATCGATCAACGGCATGATGTCCTGATGCGTGACCACGCCGGGCGTGCCGGTAGCGGTTAAGGTGGCCACGTTACCGAGCAGTTGCACATTGTTTTCCCGCGTGGCGTCCAGTTTGCCGGTATCCACCGGCACGGTCAGCAAATCCTCGATGCGGGTCATCTGCGGTTGCGGGGTGTAGATATTCACCTGATAAGACATGCCGGTCTTGTGGTCCAGCCAATATTGCTGGTCGATCTGCTGGCTGCCGGAGGTGGACAGCAGCATGTTGTCGGCCACGTCCTTCAGCGGCAAGTCGATATTCAAACCCAAGCTACGGTTGCCGTTGACCATCAAGGTCGGCGTGCGCATGGTTTGCTGAATGGTCACGTCGCTGGTGCCGCTGATTTTGCGCAATTTGCCTTGCAGTTTGCGGGCGAAGGCGTAGTTGGCTTCCAAGTCCATGCCGTTGATTTGCACGTCGATAGGCGATGGCGAACCGAAGTTCAGAATCTTGGCGGTCAAATCGGCCGGCTGAAAGGTGAACACTGTACCCGGATAACGCTCGCCCAAACCTTTGCGCAAGGTGCGGCGAAATTCCCATACCGGCGATTGCTGGTTTTTCAGGCTGATGGTCAGGTCGCAATCCTGGGTGCCTATGGTCGGGGTGGGGATAAAGGCCAGATTATGCGGGCCGACCGGTAGGCCGCAGTTGCTGATGATGTCTTCCACTTGGCCCGGCAACAGTTTTTTGATGTCTTCGGCTACCAAGGAGGCAATGCGACCGGTCACTTCTATCCGGGTACCCAACGGCGCCCGCATGTGCATTTGCAAGGTGCCGGATTTGATTTCCGGAAAAAAATCGCGGCCATTGACATAAAACAGGCTTAAAGAAGCCAGCGTAATGACCAGAAAAATGCCGATAAAGCCGCGGCGATGGGCCACGGCTTGCGCCAACAACTCGTCATAACGGTCGCGGAAGCGGTTGAAGCCGTGTTCGAAGCTTTGTTGAATCCGGCCGAACACGGTGCGGGACTTTTCGGCTTCCAGCTCGGGATCAGGCACGGCCTCGGCAAAATGAGTGCCGCCGATGTTCTGCAAGGCTTCGATCTCGGAGTCCCAGTTTGCCAAGGCATAGGCTTTTTCGGCGTCGTGCTCTGCCGCTCTGGCACCGGGTTGATGCGCATGCGGGGCGTTATGGTCCACCAGGATGAATTTGGCCATGGTCGGCACCAGGGTGCGCGACAGGATGAACGAGGCCAACATCGCGAACACCACCGCTTCGGCCATCGGCAGGAATAGCCAGCCGGAGACCCCGCTGAGTTCGAACAACGGAAACCAGACGATGACGATGGCCAAGGTAGCTACGAAAGTCGGGATGACGATCTGGTTGGCGGCATCGATAATCGCGGTTTCCAACGGCTTGCCCATTTCCATATGGGTGTCGATGTTCTCAATCATCACGGTAGCGTCATCCACCAAAATGCCGACCGCCAGCGCCAAACCGCCCAAGGTCATCACGTTGATCGATTCGCCCATCCAGTTCAAGCAAATGATGGAGGACAGTATTGATAATGGTATCGAAGTGGCGATGATGGTGGTGGCGCGCCAGGAACCGAGAAACAGCAATACCACCAGACCGGTCAGCGCCGAAGCCAACACCATTTCGTGCAACACATCCTTGATCGAGTCCTTCACGAATACCGAAGCGTCGTTGAGGATTTTCACCCCGACGTCGGCAGGGACGATTTTCTGGATGCGCGGCAGGGCTTTTCTAATGCCATCCACTACGGACAAGGTTGAAGCGTCGCCGCTTTTCATCACCACGATCATCACCGCCTGTTTGCCGTCCACCAGTACCGAGTTGGTTTGCGGTGGGCCGGACAAGGACACGTCTGCCACGTCGCGCATATAAATGGTGGTATTACCGACGGTTTTGATCGGAATATGGTTAAAATCCTCGACCGCCAGCGGCGAGGCGTTGGTCATCACCATCCAGTCGGTCTTGTCGATTTTCTGGTCGCCGGCCGGCAGTACCAGGGTTTGATCGCCGAAGGCTTTGTGCACATCCATCGGCGACAAGTGGTGGGCCAGCAGTTTTTGTTTGTCCAGAGATACCAGCAGCTGCATGGGCTTGCCGCCGTAGGGATGCGGCAGAATGGCACCGGGTATGGTGACCAACAACGGACGGATTTGCATGTAGGCGACGTTGTACAACTCGGCTGGGGTCAAACTGTCCGAGGTGACCTGCAGCATGGCCACAGGTACCGAAGACGCTTCCAGGCGCATGATCATCGGCGGCGAAATATCCGGCGGCAGTGCCTTGGTAATGGTTTGCGAGATAGCCGCCACCTCGGCTTCGGCGCCCGACAAATTGGTTTCCGGTTGCAACAGGATATTGATAATGCTGCTGCCGAAATAAGACTGGCTGGTGATACGTTCTATGCCTTCCACGGTGGACGTCAGCGCCCGTTCGAAGAAGAAGGTGATCCGTCCGGATACGTCGGATGGCAGCATGCCGGCATACGACCACACCACCGAAATCACCGGGATCTTGATATTCGGAAATACGTCGGTCGGCGATTTGACGATGGCCTTGACCCCGAATATCAAAATCAGGATGGATAGAACCACAAATGTATAAGGCCTTCTTAAGGCAATGACGACGATTTCGTTCATAACGGCATCCTTGTCAAAGCGTGAGCGCGGCGACGCCTGCTAGCTTGTGTTGATTGCAGCCAACCAGTAACTCGTGGTGAAAGGTCCACCGGCGGGGCAAGGCAGCGTTCGGCATGGCGGCCGGCCCGGCGATAACTATGTGTTTTATTCATTCGCTCATCCTTTGTATCGGTTTAAATAGCTTGTCGCCGCCGATTCGGCTGACCGAATTCAACAACGACACCGTTTTGGGAAAGCAATAAGAGGGCCATTTTTTAATGCCTTTAAATCAATAGCTTAGTGGTGAGAAAATATGAGTGGGGAAAATTCCCACGCGTGAGTCACCAAAAATGCTGATCTGAACCAATTGAATTTAGCCCGGTAACGCTGGCAAAGCCGAGCCTTACCTGATAGACGGAGGTTTGCATGGTTTTTTTGGGGGGGGGCGGGAATATAAACGCCGCGGATCGTTGCCGACGGCAGGTGTCCGTTGCCCCACTACCGAAAAGCTGTGGAATGGTGTGCTCGCTACCTGGCAGGGCGGAAGTTTATCCCTGATGGATACTAATAGCCTTAGGTTTTCAGGCTTTCAGCCGTTTCGATGGCATGATACTTTTTCTTGATTTCCTCGATATTCACGCTTGGCTCGGGAAACTGCATGTCCAAGGCTTCCAGGTGTTCGCAAACGATGCGGGAAATGACCAGATTACGAAACCATTTGTGATTGGACGGAATCACAAACCAAGGCGCATGCTGGGTACTGCAATGGCTCAAGGCATCCTCGAAAGCCTTGGTGTAATCGTCCCAGAACGGACGTTCGGCATAGTCGGCTTCGCTGATTTTCCAATGCCGGGCCGGATCGTCGATGCGCTGTTTGAAGCGTCGCAGCTGTTCCTCGGCATCGATATGCAAATAAAACTTCAGAATATACGTACCGTTGTCGTACAGCATTTTTTCGAAATCGTTGATGCGATCGTAGCGTTTGGACCATACTGACTTCGGCACCATGTCGTGCACCCGCTGCACCAGCACATCTTCATAATGCGAGCGGTTGAAAATAGCGACCTGGCCCTTGGCGGGGGCATGCGGGTGGTAACGCCACAAAAAGTCATGAGCCGCTTCTTCCTTGGAAGGTACCTTGAAGCCCGTTACCTTACAGCCCTGCGGGTTCATCGCCCCCAACACGTGGTTGATGGTGCCGTCCTTACCGGCCGCGTCGCGGCCCTGCAGGCAAATCAACAAGGAACGCTTGCCTTCCGCGTACAACAAATACTGCAGCTCACGCAAAGTTTGACTGTAGGCCTCAATTTCCGGCAGCGCCTGCTGGTGGCAGTCGTGTTTGGCCTTGTAGCCGGGATCGATCTTATCCAGTTCCAGTCGGCTGCCGGGTTTGACCCGGAATTTCTTGCTGTATTTCATGGTGCTGCTCCGGTTAAGTCGGGCGTGGCAGGCCGGAAAAAGCGAACGTGCCGTCGTCATGATAAGGCTGTCCACCCCAAGCGGCAAACTACGCCAAGGCAAACGGTTAAAATGCACGCTTGCAAATGCCCAGCGCCTCGCTGGCCCTGGTTGGGTATTTTAAATCTTTTGCTTGTTAATTTTCGGCGCTTCAATTCCCGCTCCTGCCGGAGTGGGTTAGGGTGAGGAAAATTTAAAATCCGAAATTTGAGGTGTGACAAGTCTATATCCGCATGGTTGGTAACTTTGATAGTTTGCCGATCGTGTTGTAAAGTTAGCCGGCTTGCGCTGCCAAGGCTTTTTGTCGAGAGTTAAGCCCCGTTTTCAAAGGCTCTGATCTAATGGAATAACAACATGACGGATTTGTTTAAAGAAAAAGCCCGGGATTGGGGCGCAAACCACACGATAAAAAACGACCGCAGCTCGTCTCCTGTGTTCCTGATTTTGGCGAGCTGGGCGTAATGCCGAATGAAAGACAGTGTGTCGCATCGTCTAAACCGGATCAAATAACATCAACTTAAACTATCTAACGGGTAAGAGTGGAAAATGAGCAGAATAGTATCTTCGTTGCCGGGCCGCATCAGAGTACGGGACAAACGCCTACGTGACCAGGCGCGATTGACGGAACTTAAAAAACAGCTAGCCAAAATAGCGGCTATTAGCGCCGTGCAAGCCGATGTTCGTACCGGCAGCGTCGTGGTGAATTTCGATCCCGCTGCCATCGAAATTGCCGCATTGGAGGCACAGCTGGATGCCGCTGTTGATCAAGTCTTGAACGAACAATTAATACCACCGCCCATCACCAAAAAACAGCTCAACCGCTATAACAAAATCGCCATGGTTGGGAGTTTGGCCGCGTCGTTAGCGCTGACTACCGCAAGGCGCAAACACTGGAGACGTTGGCATGCATTGACTGGTTATTTATTCGTGGCCAGTGTCGCCGTGCACATGATTATCTATCGCAAAACCCTATTTCGTTGAGGGTGTGGCGCCGTTAGAATTGAATGAGCAAAACCGACAGCCGCTCTAGTTTTGCCAATGTCCATTGATAACCCGTCGACGTTGGATTTGCAGAAGTAGGCTGGGTCGAATGATAATGAAACCCAGCTTTGAAGCTAACAAATTTTGTAATTCTAACGAGTAAGTTGAATGCAAAGACACTCGATTATTTCAAAGCATTTGCTGGGTTTCGCTTTGCTCTTACCCGGCATACGGCCCTATGCCAAAGGTGCGAACGGGGTGATGCATACGCTATGGCAAACTGTGAAAAATATTAACAAATTAATCAATAAATCGATCAAGTATAAGGACGACCTGTGCCAAATTCTTCCATCGAACGGATTATAATTCTCGCAAAAACCTATCCGTCGCCGAGTTCCAAATATATGGAAACGTCTTGTGTCGCCGGAATTTCCGATAAGAGACTGATGCGACGTCTTTATCCTGTGCCATTCCGATTACTTGAGGATAAGCAGCAATTTAGTAAATGGCAGTGGATTGACGTTAGAACCCGCAAGGCAACTCAGGATCATCGAGCAGAGAGCTATCGACTATATGTGGATACGTTGGCGTGCGGCGAAAAGATCGGAAACAAGCAGAACTGGGCATTTAGGCAGGCTTGGATAGAGCAAATCCCATTGTTTAATAGTTTCGACACCATCGAGCGTGCACGTATCGACGACGGTCTGTCGCTTGCGCTGCTGCGACCGAAAAAAGTCGTAAAGCTAGAAATTGTCTAAGCCAAAAGCCTGGAGTGGACGCCGGAAGAAAAAGAAAAACTGATGCGGGAATAGATGCAGGGAGACCTGTTTTCGCAAGAGGACGCGAAACGCGACATTGCGACATTGAAAAAATTACCGTTCGATTTTTACTACCATTACCTTTGTGATGCGGCGTCCGGCGAGAAGGAATATCACCATAAGATTGTCGATTGGGAGTCGGGCGCGCTCTATTGGAATTGTTTTTACAAGCACGGGCCAAATTGGGAAGCGCCATTTCGCGCCATGTTGGAACATCATCTGCCAAGCAAAGACCTCATGTTTCTGATGGGTAATCAGCACCGTTTTCAGCACCAATGGCTAATTATTAGTTTAAGCTATAGCCACAGGAGGTGACGCAATTTTCCTTGTTTTAGTTTCGGCCGAGTTGATATGCACGATATCGATCCCGTTATATTGGCGGACGGCATTTGCCACCATGGATCGATGACAAAAGCGGTAATCGGCTTCGTAGCAAAGTAAGGCGCAATTTGAGTAGGCTGCTGTGTCCGCCACGTACGCGATGGCTTGATCTTGGTTATTCAGGTGTTCCAAAAATCCTTGTGTGTAGCGTTTCCAGTTGTTGTCTTGCTTATATTGTCCCTGACTGGTTTTGGGCAACCCAACGCCACGACGTGCACGTATTCTATTCCTGAGAGGTTGAGTGAGTTGGATAACGCAGTTTTCGCAAAACCTGGTTTACGTGAACCTGGGAATTCGCGGATATCTATTACGGTGTCGATATTGTATTTTTTAAAAGTGCCAGAAAAACATTAATATTGATGCTTTCGTAGCCTATTGTGAAAATCGCCATTGTTTTACCCTCTCGGCAATAGTTTAGCCGATGCAAGGCTGAACCGATAGGTTTGTATACTGATATTCGCCCAGACCAGCAATGCACCGCTCATTATTATGCCTAGGATTATTCACCCAATCGCTGACCAGTGTGGCGTCGCTTTGTCGCGGTAGGCGTGGTTGTCCAATAAGTGCGCTGTTATGATCGGCGGCTTTGTTCTGCTATGGCGCATGGCAGGATCAGCATTACAAGCAATACGCGCAATGGATCAAGTTATGAAAATTTAGCTGCTGATTTGGGGGTTTTAAGTGTCAGCTAGTAATCCATTTTAAGACGCTAGATAAATATCTTTGGTGGGCAGCCTTTGACCGAGGCTGTGTAAAAACGTAAAAATGAAATACAAAAATATAATATTGTTCCACTTGGTTGATTATTTCTTAGGCTTGAGAAATAAACTTTTTCACACAAAGGTAAAACGGTGGAGATAAGTCGATTGATTTTTCCATCGCCTTTTCCATCGCCTTTTGGTTTTTTGCGTTTTTACACAGCCTGCGCCGATCCCTGCCGAATTGAAGCTTTGTCGGCTATATATAAGCCAGCCGAACTCGCAAAATCTAGTGTGGGATTCAGCTCATTTTAATCAGGCGCTTTCACACCCGTCCGCTCATTCCAGTCCGGAAAGTTAGCCTGTTACCCCTTTTTTTCACTCTAGCCTTTGATCCATTAATCGGGAACAATGAAAACTATTCCCGAAATGTTTGTAATCACCAATCGATTTTTAACCTAATGCAATCCTGGCTTAACCGTAATTTCTTATTGACTAACTTTGCCGCCGGCTTGTCGGTGGCTTTTATCCTGTTGCCGGAAGCGGTGGCTTATGCCGCGATTGCGCATTTGAGTATTCAGGCGGCGATCACGGCGGCCCTGGCCGGCTTGCTGTGCTATGCCTGGTTGGGAAAATGCCCGTATGCGATCGTCTCGACCACTTCGTCGGCGGCGGCGCTGTTGGCTGCGGTGGTGATGTCGTTGCGGCCGGAAAGTGTCGATGCTTACGCCGGGTTGGGGGCCGCCTTGGTGATATTAACCGGAGGCGGATTGTTGGCCATTGCCAAGGCTGGTTTGGGGCAGCTGTCGGCATTTGTGTCCAGGCCGGTGCTGTACGGCTTTTCATTTGCGTTGGCAATTACCATTATTGTCAAACAATTACCCAAGCTGCTGGGTGTCGCTACCCAGGCCAGCGATCCGCCGCGCATTTTGCTGGAGCTGTTTGCGCGTAACCAGGATTGGAATCCATACAGTACGGTATTGGGTGTCGGGGCTTTATTGGTGCTGTGGGTTTTGACGCGCTTTCCCAAGTTACCCGGTGCATTTTTGGTATTGGCGGCAGGTATCGGCTTGAACAATGCGGTCGATTTGACCGCTCAGCATGTGGCACTGGTCGGTAGTTTGCAGTTAAAACCGATGGAACTCGACCTGCCCGAACTTTCCATGGATAAATGGCTGCGGCTGACGGAGCTGGCTTTCGGTCTGCTGGTGATTATCGTGGCCGAGTCTTGGGGCAGTATTCGTAGCCTGTCGCTGCGGCACGGTAAAACGGTAGAGCCCAATCGGGAGTTGTTCGCGCTCGGTGTCGCCAATCTGCTGTCCGGCCTGTTGCACGGCATGCCGGTTGGTGCGGGATTTTCGGCCAGTTCCGCCAATGAACAGGCGGGCGCCACCGCTAAGCTGGCCGGCGCGGTGGCGGCGCTGATACTGTTGCTGATGGCGATATTCGGCCGGCAATGGATAGGCGATATTCCGGAACCTTTAGTGGCTGCCGCAGTGATCAATGCCTTGCGGCATGCGCTGAACCCCGCCGCATTACTGAAGCTGTGGCGTATCGACAGAGACCAGTATCTGGCGCTGGCCGCCGTGGCCGGCGTGCTGGTATTCGGTGTTTTGCACGGCATGTTGCTGGCGGTGGCTTTGTCGTTGGCGGCGGCTATCCGGTCTTTTAGCCGCCCCGTGGTCAGGGAGCTGGCCGAGCTGGAACATGGCCACGATTATGTGGATCAGCAATACCATCCGGCGGCTTTGCCGCATGACAATATTCTGGTGCTGCGTCCGGAAGAACCGTTGTTTTTTGCCAGCGCGGAAGGCATTTTGGCGGAAGTGCGTAAACAGCTGTTGGCTCGCGGCAATGTGCGGTTTCTGGTGATCAGTCTGGAAGAAAGTGCCGATCTGGATGCTACCGCCGCCGAATGTTTGATTGAATTGGCGGTGGAGTTGGATTTGCACCAGCAAAAACTGCTGCTGGCCAGAGTCAAGGATCCTATTGCTAATGTGTTACAAACCTTGGCCGGCGACAGCTTCGCCGATGGGTTGTTTTGGAGCGTGGACGATGCGGTGGTGGCGGCGCGGAAAATGCGCGGTTGAAGCGGGTGGTTAACGCTTCGGTTTATTCGGTTGATACCCATTCCATAGCGGAGACAATTTGCGAAATTGGTTTAAATTTCGGGAATTGGTGGTTATTTTCAACACTAAGCGCTGAAAAATACAGAGGCTATTGCCTGGCAAAATCCGCCCGCCTGCGTCTGACGTGGGTTTCCTGTTGTTGGCATGATAATCGCGTAAGGATTTCGAGTCATCGGTCAAACAGGCCGGCAATGACTTGTTCTTCGTGGATTACTTAAGGAGTAAAACGATGAGAAACTACATTCATAATGTTGCCAAATATACTGCCTTGGTGCTGATCTCCGCGCTGCCGTTTTCAATCGATGCGTATGCGGAAGCGAAACAAACTTCCAAGATGGCGCCCATGGAAGTCAACCTGGACGGCGATTTTTTTGAAGCAAATTTTATTAAAGAACAAGAGGAGTAGAGGTACTCTGCGCTCGTCAAATTGCTGTTTTAAATTCTCCCCACCCTAACACTCTCCAGCAGGAGAGGCAATTGAGGTTGTCGTAAAAGTAAAACAGTTCCTTCTCCCACGGGGAGAAGGTTAGGAGGGGATATAAGCCAAACGCTTACGTTGCATTCCCCCCTCACCCCTGCCCTGTCCCGCGAGGAGAGAGGGCTTTACGACAACCTCCTGATGGAGGGGGGCTAGGTGAATCAACAAACCGGAATTTGGTGCGCGAGGATTCTAATCTCTGCTTGTGCACTCAAGCATTGTTCAGGTCGACGAATTGGTCTGAACAAGCCCGTTGACGGTGTTGCGCGATTAAGACTATGAAACTATTCGGCATAATGATGGCCTGGACATTCATGATGTCCGGCAGCCCCGGTTGGGCCGGCGATACTGCGGCACAGCCCGCTGAAGATCCGCAATCCATTATCGCGGAACTATCCAATAAAATTCAGGCCCGCTTGCAGGATCGGAATTCGACGCGGGACTTTAAGCAAGTGACCGACTATGTCTCCTCGGTTATCGAACCGCACACCGATTTCGATCTGTTCTCCGTGCTGGTGCTGGGTAAATATTGGAAAACCGCGACTACCGACCAACGAAACAATTTCAAGCAGGCTTTCAAGAGCTTGTTGATTCGGGTGTATTCCAGAGGTTTTGTCGAATTCAATAATTGGACAATCAAATTTTTACCGTTTCATCACGTTGACGATGTCCGCAAGGCTTACGTTAAAACCCAGGTCATTCAGGCCGAACGGAAACCGGTGGCGGTCGATTACCGCATGGTGTCCGAACAAGGCGTCTGGAAGGTTTACGATATATTGATTGACGGGGTCAGCTTGGTGACAACCTACCGTAGTTCCTTTCAAAACGATATCGACAATGCCGGCGGTTCGCTGGACAAAGTGATCGATAAATTGAACACACGCAACCGGGAGGCGGACGCCACCGGGCAATAGCGTTATCGGCAGGCTCGAACGGAACACTCGAAACAGCATGGCCCCGGCCTTGCCGCATATCCAGGATTAAATGAAATCATGACATTGACGCGGGCGCGCCCAGCCCCAAAATCGGCGGCTTTCAGAGAGCAGCGACGGCACCGGCTGATGTTGCCGGCAATCCTGATCGGTCTGCTGACCGGGAGTTTGTCGGTGGGCTTTCATCTTTGCATCGATGCCGGCGAGGTGTTACGTGGCCATTTGATCGGTTTGGCCCATGCCGGCACTCTGTGGGGCATCTTTGCGTTGTGGCTGTATGTGATCAGTGCGTTGGTGCTTTCAGCGGAAATCGTACGCTGGTTAGCGCCGGAGACTGCCGGCAGCGGCATTCCGCACTTGAAAGCAATTCTGCAAGAGCAACAGCCGTTTCGTTACTGGCGGGTATTGCCGGTTAAGTTTATCAGCACCTTGATCGGCAGTGCCGGCGGGCTGGTGCTGGGCCGGGAAGGCCCCAGCGTGCATATGGGCAGCGCGATCGGGCAGGCAGTTGCCGACCGGTTTTCGCATTGGAAACCTGCCGATCGCGCCATCCTGGCGGCGGCGGGCGGGGGCGCAGGCTTGGCCGCAGCGTTCAACGCACCGTTGTCGGGATTGGTGTTCGTGTTGGAGGAGCTGGAGCGCCAATGCGCATCGCTGGAGTTTTTCGCCGCGGCGATTGCCTGTCTGGCGGCGGATATGTTGTGCCGTTTGATCCTGGGTCAGCATCCGGAGTTTCATGTGGTGGTATCCGGCGCGCCGCCGCTGGATTTGCTGATTGCATTCGTCCCGGTCGGCATATTGTCGGCGCTGTTTGGTAGCTTGTTTACCCGCGCCTTGTTGTGGGGACAGCGTCTACCGCAATTGTCGTTGGGGTCAAAATTGGTTTTCTGGTTTTTCCTGGCAGCCGTCATTACGCTGACGGGCTGGGTCAAACCGGATTTATTGGGTGGCGGACAAAACTTCGTCAACCGGGTGCTGCAAGACGGCGAAACCTTTACATTGCCAACCATCGCCTTGTTTTTTCTGATTCGGTTTGTGCTGACCCTCGGTAGCGCCAGCGCGGGTAGCGCCGGCGGTTTTTTTATGCCTATCTTGGTGGTCGGCGCGCTGTTGGGGTGGGGCTTGGGTGAAGCCACGCATATGTTATTCCCAGCACTGCTTGTGAATACCAAATTATTTGCCGTGGTGGGCATGGCGGGATTTTTCAGTGCAGTGGTCAAGGCGCCGTTAACCGGCATTATTCTAATTATCGAAATGACGGCTAATTATGCGTTGATACTGCCATTGTTGATTGCCTGTTTTGCGGCGCTGTTGATTGCGGATTGGCTGGGCAGTCCGCCGATATACGATGCCTTGTTGCGCTTGAGTCTGCTCAATAATGAAAAATCCTGAAGCAGGATCGGGCGATTGCCGCCGTCTTTTCCTGATGCGCTGTTTTCGGTTACTTCGGGGGTGGACGGCTTGGCACATTTTTGGCTGTGGCGAGTTAAATACGCTCGGAATCGGAGAGAACATTTCATTTTGACACGATGGCAATTGTCTAAATTTGCGGGAGAACGATATGAGTGCGCAAGAACTATGGTTGCAAACCAAACGGATTGTCGGCAGCGGTTTGGTATCTGTAAGGTACGATGTTTATATTTTTACGGCATTGATTTTTTTATCGATATTGGGGGTCGGCATTGCCGATGCTTTTGAATACGCCGCCCATTGGTATTGGGTAGGGATGGTGCCGGTATTTTTCGGTGCTTGCCTGTACCTGGAATGGCAAGCCATTCAACACGCCAGCATGGCGCCGCGCGAAATTTTACTGGCGCAAATTCAGCATTGGTTAGGGGTGGCGATCGCGTTTTATTTGACCTTTATATTGCGCGAAATCGGCAGTCTGGATAATCAAACCACCGGTTTGATTTTACTGCTGGTACTGGCGCTTGGCACTTATCTGAGCGGTATTACCACGGGCTGGCTATTTCGATTGTTGGGCATGTTTTTGGGCTTATGTCTGATTATGGTGGCCTATATGGAACATTATGTGGCGGTGTTGATTGCGTCCGCGATAGCCATGCTGTCCTTGTATCATTATTTGGCTAAGTCGGTGGGTACCATCATCAAGGATAACGAGCAAGCAGACTTGCCAGAATAAGTTTTTCGCTGCTTGAGGCACTGCTTTAAGCCGGGCATTGCGCTTAAACGATTGCCTCGCGGAATCGAGCCGGCGGATTCAGTCGAGCACTTGGCCGATAAAATCACCCGCAATGCCTTTCGGTCAAACCTGTGTGGGGGTTATCAACCAGCCACTCAGGTAATATTACCCAATTCCCCGTTTCCGAACCTTTTCAAGTGGCGCTTTTACCGTGTCGCTAGGGGGCTTAATCGCTTTGCACGCGCAAGGACTAAAGGTTTCAAGGCGCGGTAACGGTTTTCGGGCAGGCAATTCTAATATTGGAACGGCGATTGCATTATTTCCAGCAAACAGTCCGTTTCTTATTGAGCAAGCTCAATAGCTTGCCGAATTCAGCTGGAGGTTCCCATGAAAAGCCCGATTTATCCCAAAACCCCAATAACCGTGGTTGTGGCTGCCCTGTTGGCCGGCGTGCCTGTTGCGCATGCCGCGCAGACGCATACTGCCCCAAGGCATGTGATTCATCATATAGCCGCTACCTTCGATCATTCCGTTACCGTGCCCGGCGAACCGTCGGATCAGGAAAAACAGAAACTGATGGAGGAAAAAAAACAGCAAATCGCCAATGAAGCCAGCGATGCGATTATCGGCGCCCATACTGCGCTATTAACCCTGGAGAATGGCGATTCGGCCAAAGCCCGGTCGTTGTTGAAAGATGTGCTGGGCAAACTTGACATATTGCTTGCCAAACGGCCTGGATTGGCTATGATTCCGGCGGATGTATCGGCTCGGATTTACGACTTGGATGACAGTACCGACCAGGTCAAAAAGCTGGTAAGTAGAGCGGACGATTTGTTGGGGGATAGTAAAGTGCAGGATGCCCGGCGGATTCTGGATAATTTGGTCAGCGAAATTCGCTTAACTACGGTGAGTATCCCGCTAGGCACCTTTCCGCCGGCGATCAAGGAAGCCATTGTGGAAATCGATGACCATAAACCGGACCAAGCCAAAGTTGTGTTGGCGGGGGTGTTGGGATCGCTGGTGAAAACCACCGAAGTCTATGCCTTGCCGGTCTTGCAAGCCGAAACGTTGCTGACGGCGGCATCGCAGTTGGAACATAAGGACGATTTGAGTAAAACCGATGCCAGACACGACATTTTAGAGTTAACCGAAGCAGCCAAGGACAAGTTGAAACTCTCGCAAATACTGGGTTACGGCACGGATGACGATTACGAAAATTTGTACGACAGCATAGACGGCATCGACAAAGTGATTCGTTCCGAACGCTCCGCGGCGGTTTGGGATAAAGCCAAACAATCGCTGGCGCATTTGAAAGAAAGTATCAAAAATCATTTGTAGCACCCAGTCCCGGGCATTTCACCTAGTGCCCGGGGTTTTTCTCCTTTAGGTGGTGTCACAATGCGGCGACAGCCGTTTCTGCCGGCCAAGAAATCGTAGTAATGTTTTTTGGCCGGTTTTTTTTCGGTTGGTTTGTAAAGGCGGCGCTAGATACGCCTTGTCGGTCTACCCAAAATCCGTATTTGGTCCAGTTATCGGATTATCGAAACCATCCGCTTCAAGTCGCTGTATTTGCATTTCGGCGGAAAGTGTTAGCGCTAGCCTGCCTGCCGATGTCAACTGCAATGCGTCTGGATACGTTGTTGAGCAGGTAGCTGCGCAGTGAAGTGTCTTGCATAGGGGCTGTATTCGCCTGAATTTAGGCGGCTAAAATTTTCTCGCCCGGTTAACGGCATGCGTTGGAAGATATTATTTGTTGGCGGCTTGACTTGGGCGGCATCAACAGCTATTTTCCGTGCCGTCTGATTCTAGCTAGCCAATAAGGGAAACGCATGACTCATTTGCTCGACGCAAAATCTAAAGCCGCTGCGGCTTATGATGCGGCTGCCGACTTGTTCGACCATCCCGTCAATACCTTTTGGGATCGATTTGGTCGCAACACTATCAATCGGCTTGATTTGAAACCTGGCGCCACGGTGCTTGACGTATGCTGCGGCAGTGGGGCATCCGCATTACCGGCGGCTGAACAAGTTGGCGATAGCGGATATGTAATTGGGGTCGACATTGCCGAAAAACTACTTCAGCTTGCCAGCAGCAAAGCCAAAAGCAAAAACTTGAATAATGTTGAGTTTCGGCATGGCGATATGCTTGAGACCGGCTTTGACGACGCGAGTTTCGATGCCGTCGTTTGTGTGTTCGGGATTTTTTTCGTACCTGATATTGCGGCAGCCATACGCGAGCTATGGCGCGTTCTGCGTCCAGGCGGAAAACTTGCGATTACTACATGGGGGGTGGATTTCTTTGAACCGGCCAATACGGTTTTTTGGAACGCAGTTCGCGATGTCAGACCCGATTTATACAAAGGATTCAACCCATGGGATCGCATATCCGAGCACTCTACACTCAGTGCCATATTAAACGAAGGAGGGGTAACTAAGCCATGGGTCATGGCCGAGGACGCAACGCATCCTCTGGCATCGGCGGAAGACTGGTGGACGACGCTTCTCGGTTCAGGTTACAGGGGCACTATCGAGCAATTGGAGCCGGAAATGGTCGAGTATGTGCGCCAAGCGAATTTGGCGTTCATCGCAAATACCCGGCTGCAAGCAGTGCAAGCAAATGTGATATATGCGGTTGCTGAAAAGTCCTGATTATTATCGAACAATCAACCAAGCTGAAATGATTTGAGGTTATGCCGCACCGCTGTTTCGCCCAAGCCCATGTCTTTGCAGGCTTGCGCAACCGTCAGTCCTTGTTTCTGGATCATTTTGACCACTTGCGTTGGTAAATATCGCCGCTGCAAAGAAGCCGACAAAAGGTACGCATCGACGAACAGCACTACGTGGAAGGAAGGCAGCTGAAAAAAGACATTGCCCCGCCCGCTTCAATGATGGGGGGGAATCACAATAACAGGCAGCGGTAATAACGACGTGTCGGTTGGTGAGGGATGCTCGCGGTGCTTATGTTGGCTGGCAACCCTTGGTAAAGGTATTAGGCGGTTGCGCGGTTATTTTTAGCTGAGCGCCAATTCATGCTCATCTAAAAACAATCGTTCATTTTCAATATTATCTCTGGCTTCAAGCTGGCGATTTATTTCGGTCTTTTCAAATAGTAATTCCCGCATTTCTGGAGGAAGGACGAACTCATATCTGATCGGGAAATCTTGGTTATCGAGTTCTCCGGTATTGAGGTCGCAAGCGGCTAGCGTTTTTATCCAATTCAACACACTAATTCTCTCTACATTTTCAAAGTCAGTAGTCAGTATAGAGAGGGCTTATGACAGAAATATGACAATTCCCTTATGAATTAGCGAGTTGCGTAGCTGCTTTTTTTACCGGTGACTGTACGCGTAATCACTTATGGCTTGCTCGCTGGGCGGCGTTAAGCCGACATTCTGTTAAATAGCTGAAATGCAGACTGGGCTATGTTTTTCAGTAATGGTCGGAACATTTCGGGTTAGCCAATTTCTGCTGTTAATTCTCAAATCTATCTCATATAGATAATATTGATGAGGTTTAGAAGTTGCTATTGGTTTATCGAGTGTGTTGGATTTGTTGAATTTACTGTTCATTGTCGTCACCTAAACGATGTAGCTTGTTGGCGGAATTCATTTCAATCGATTATCAGCTTACCCCTCCAATAGAATAAATCTGGGAATTGCTTGGCATAATTCTGAATGGCTTGGCAACATCCGTTTTTTTGAAAGCGGCGGATATCGAATAATTTTAGGCGGGAGTGTTGCGCACGGGGCTGGTACCGAGCGTGACAATTTTAGTATTTATTGGCATCGCGCTGGTAAATGATGATATTTATATTAGTCGGGCCCGTCGGTTGTCGGCGGGGAAAACGATTGACTCACTGTAATGACATTATTTTCGCATTACCAAATCATTACTCCACTTATGTAAGTAGCCATGAATTCAATTGATATTTTTCCATGGAATGAAAATTTCAATACGGAACTGGCTGAAATCGATGAGCAACATAAAAAGTTGGTGCGCTTACTGAATTCGTTAGCCAGTCATGTAGCTTTTCAGTCCGATCTTCCGACCGTAAACATCCTTTTTGACGAACTGACCGATTATGCAAGGCATCATTTTCAATCGGAAGAGGCGCTTTGGAATCAGTATTTGCCCGAAGATTTGCTAGAGGTACAGCATAAAAAGGTTCACAATGAGTTTGTGGAAGCCGTGCTCAAGCTAAAGCAAGAGCAAATGGTTACAGCCGAAAACATGGCATTGGAAGAGATACTGTCATTTCTGGCTCGCTGGTTAGCGGGACATATCCTGGAAAACGACAGGTATTTGGCCTATATCGTATTGGCAATGCGCTCCGGGTTGCCGTTGGAAGCCGCCAAGCAACAGGCCGACGAAAAAATAGCAGAGGCGCGCCATGCGTTGATCGACGTTATTCTTTCCATTTACAAGAACCTGTCCAGCAACACCTGGCAATTGATGCGAGAGCTAGCTCAGCATAAACGGGACGATGAGTTCTCAAGAAAATTGTTGTTGGCGGTCGAGCAGAGTCCTAGTTCCATTGTGATAACAGATCTTGATGGCACCATTGAGTTTGTGAACGAAGCGTTTCTAAAGGCAACCGGCTACAGTCGCGACGAGACGGTAGGGCGAAATCCGCGGATTTTGCAGTCGGGTAAAACGTCCGGAGAAACCTTCCGCACCATGTGGGATGTGTTGGCCCAAGGACGGGTCTGGCAGGGTGAGTTCGTCAATAAGCGAAAAGACGGCAGCGAATATACCGAGTTGGCGCTTATTTCACCGGTGCATCAAGCGGATGGTACCGTCACGCATTATTTAGCGATTAAAGACGATATTACCGAACGTAAAAGGGTTGAGAAAGCGCTGCGCGACTCCCATCAACAGATGGATTCATTACTCAATTCGATGGCTGAAGGTGCCTACGGTGTCGATACCGAGGGAAATTGCCGATTCGTGAATCAATCGTTCCTGCGAATGTTGGGGTATGCCAGCGAAGATGTGATCGGCAAACATATTCATGAAATTATCCACCATTCGCACCAAGATGGTAGCCATTATCCCGCCGAAGAATGCAAGATGTATACGGCGTATCGTCGCCAAGAAGACGTTCATGTTGTCGATGAGGTTTTTTGGCGCAAGGACGGTACTTCGATACCGGTGGAGTACTGGTCTCAACCTATTATTATCGACGGTATCCTGACCGGCGCGATTGCAACCTTCATCGACATCACCGCCCGTAAACAAGCGGAACATCAATTGCGGATAGCCGCCACGGTTTTTGAATCCCAAGAAGGCATGATGGTTACCGATGCCGATAATCGCATCTTGCGAGTCAATACAGCCTTCACCAAAATCACCGGTTATCCTCCCGAGGATGTGATTGGTAGAAATCCGAGTATTCTGCGTTCGTCACGACAAGACCAGGATTTTTACGTAGCGATGTGGCGGCGAATTCATGAGCAGGGAGCCTGGGAAGGCGAAGTCTGGAATCGGCGTAAAAATGGCGAAATTTATCCGGAGTATTTAACGATCAATGCCGTCAAAGACCATAAGGGGCGGGTGACGCATTATGTCAGTACGCTGACGGATATTACCCTTAGAAAATCCGCTGCCGAAGAGATCGAGCGTCTGGCTTTCTACGATCCGTTGACCGGATTGCCCAACCGGCGTTTGCTGCAGGAACGCTTAAAGCAGGCGCTGGCTAAATGCCATCGTAGCGGCCGAAAAGGTGCGCTGCTGTTTATCGATATCGATAATTTCAAAACGCTCAACGACACGCTCGGGCACGCTATGGGCGATTTACTGCTACAGCAAGTTGCCGCCCGCTTGCAGGCTTGTGTGCGGGAAAACGATACGGTAGCCCGGTTGGGTGGGGACGAGTTTGTAGTCATGCTGGAAGAATTGGATCAGGATATCTATGCGGCCGCGAAACAGACGGAGCGCATCGGTGAGAAAATTCTCGATACCATCAATCAACCGTTCAAACTCAGCAAACACGACTATATCAGCACGCCCAGCATAGGCGCCGCACTGTTTAACGGGATCGAGCAAGCGGATGAGATGTTAAAGCAAGCCGATATCGCCATGTATCAAGCCAAAACCTCCGGCCGCAATGCGCTGTGTTTTTTCGATCCGCAAATGCAAGACAGGCTGATAGCCAAAGCCTCCTTGGAAAACGAACTGCGCAAGGCATTCAGTCGGCGACAGTTCCAGCTTTATTACCAAATGCAAGTAAATGCCGCACATCAGCCGGTGGGTGTGGAGGTCTTGATACGCTGGTTTCATCCCGAGCGAGGCGTGGTGTCTCCCGCCGAGTTCATTCCATTGGCGGAAGAAAACGGCATGATTGTGGACATAGGACGCTGGGTGTTGGAGCAGGCTTGTGCCCAGATCAAGGCCTGGCAACAATTGCCTGCCGCCCGCGGATTGGTTTTATCGATAAATGTCAGTCCAAAACAATTTTTCCAGGCCGATTTTGTTTCGCAGGTACAGGAAGTCATTCAAAAATACAAAGTTGAACCTCGCTTGCTTAAATTGGAGCTGACTGAAAGCATCTTGATTGAAAAAATTGAAAATACCATTGCGACCATGAGTGCGTTGGGAGCCATAGGCGTGCAATTTTCGCTGGACGATTTCGGTACCGGATATTCATCGTTACAGTATCTGAAAAAACTGCCGCTGAACCAACTCAAGATCGACCAGTCATTTGTACGCGATATTGCATTCGATAGCGGCGATCAAGCGATTGTGCGAACCATAATCGCAATGGCTAACAGCTTGAACCTGGACGTCATTGCCGAAGGAGTGGAAACGGAACAGCAACGGCTATTTCTGCTCAACAATGGCTGTAACCATTATCAAGGGTTTCTGTTTAGCCGGCCTGTGCCGGTCGGGCAGTTTGAGGCCTTGTTACAATAGACGGTCGGGCTCTTGCGTTTCGATGTAATCGCCGATAACGGTTAGCAATACCGTTTATGCCCACCTATCAATTTCGAACGTTTCGGCAAGGCGCAAGCATTCCGCCCGGCTGGGACATCGGCCTTCTTTGCGTACTTACTAATAGTTGTTGAAAAGCCCTATGGCTCGTATATGCTGTGCGTTTCGTTAAACCGAGCTTTCCTTTCTAACCTAAGTAAACACACTTGAAAACTAGAGCCCTTTTATTCATTTTATTTTTAACCGCTGGATGGGAGTCTGCCGTGGGCGCACAACAAGCAAACGATGTCATTGAAAACCGAGTCAGGCACTTGCTGGCGCAAATGACTTTGGAGGAAAAAGTCGGGCAGATGACGCAAATCGACTTCAGCGTAGTGTCGGTGGAGAACGGTCAGGATGCCGACAACCCCATCGATCAGGCCAAATTGGACGATGCGCTGTTTAACCATCACGTCGGCTCGATCTTGAATACGCCGACTACTCCGAACAACAAAGCCCAGCCGATTGAAAAATGGCGCAACATGACACAAGTCATCCGCGAAACCGCCGCTAAAACCCGGCTGAAAATTCCGGTAATCTACGGCATCGACGCCATACACGGCGCCACCTATACCCAGGGCGCGACACTGTTTCCGCAGGCTATCAGCATGGCCGCCACCTTTAATACCGAATTATCCGAAAAAGCCGGCGAAATCACCGCAAGGGCTGTCAAGGCTTCCGGTCTGGATTGGGATTTCTCGCCGGTGATGGATATCGGCCGCCAACCTTTGTGGCCGCGTTTTTGGGAAACCTACGGCGAAGATGTGCATTTAGCCGGCGCCATGGGGAGCGCTTATATTCGCGGTCATCAGGGCGACGATTTTGCCGCCGCCTATAAAGCCCCGACCTGCCTCAAGCATTATGTCGGCTACAGCTATCCGCTGAACGGCAAGGACCGCACCCCGGCCTGGATAGGCGAACGGGCCTTGCGGGAATATTTTCTGCCGCCATTTCAGGCCGGGGTGCTGGCGGGCGCACCGACGGTGATGATCAATTCGGCGGAAGTGGACGGCATTCCCGGCCACGCCAACTACCATTATCTGACCGAAATCCTGCGCGGTGAGATGGGCTTTAGCGGCTTTACCGTCTCGGATTGGGAAGACATCATCCGATTGTATACCCGCGATAAAATGGCGGCGTCGCCGCGCGAGGCGGTCAAGATCGCCGTGATGGCCGGTGTGGATATGAGCATGGTGCCGTTCGATTATTCGTTTTACGATTTACTGCTGGAGCTGGCCAAAACCGGCGAGGTGCCGCTGAGCCGGATTGACGAAGCGGTAGGGCGCATTTTACGAGTGAAGCTGCAAAGCGGATTGTTCGAGCGTAGCGAACCGTCCATACCGGTTGCAGGCAACTTTGCCACCGGGCAGGATCAGGCGCTGAACCGCCAGGCGGCCGAAGAGGCTATCGTGTTGGCCAAAAACGCCAACGGCATTTTGCCGTTGAGTAAGCAAACCAGCATTCTGGTGACCGGCCCCACCGCGAATTTGCTCAGCGTCATGAACGGCGGCTGGACCATCACCTGGCAAGGCGATGCCGAGCAGTGGTACCCGCAGGATAAATTAACTTTATTGAAAGCCCTGCAGCAAAAAACCGCCGGTAAGGTTACCTATGTCGGCGGTCAGCGTTATGACGAGGAAATCAATATCGAGCAAGCAGTGACCCAGGCCCGCCGGCACGATGTGGTGATTCTGGCCTTGGGCGAAAATACCTATACCGAAACGTTGGGTAATATCGACAGCCTGGAATTGCCGCCGGTGCAATTGCAACTGGCGCGGGCCATTTTCGCGGCAGGCAAGCCGGTGATTCTGGTGACCTTCGGCGGCCGGCCGCGCATTATCACCGAAATCGCCGAACAGGCCCAGGCCGTGCTATTGGGTTTTCTGCCGGGCATGGAAGGCGGCGCGGCGATGGCGGACATACTATTCGGCGACGTCAATCCCAGCGGCAAATTGCCGTTGAGTTATCCGCGCGCCGCGAACGATGTGACGCCGTACGACCATAAACCGATGGAAGCGTTTGAAGCCAACCAATACAAGCCGCTGTATCCGTTCGGTCACGGTTTGAGTTACACCCGCTTTGAAACCAGCGGTTTGAAATTGGGTAAAAGCAGCATTACGTTAGGCGAAACTATCGAGGTCAGCGTCAACATCAAAAACGCCGGTAATTTGGCTGGCAAGGAGGCGGTGCTGGTGTATTTGCATGATCTGATCGGTTCGGTGACGCGTCCGGTCAAGCAATTGAAAGCCTTTAAAAAAGTCGACTTGAAACCCGGACAGCAGCAAACCCTGCGGTTCACTCTAACGCCGGACGACATGTCGTTTATCGGCGTCGCCAAACAGCGCATTGTCGAGCCGGGCGAGTTTGAGGTGATGGTCGGCGCCGAAACGGCCCGCTTTAATGTGGCCGCAAACTAAGCCGGATTACAGTGATGAGCAATCATGAAGGTCGGACTACCGCGGCTTATACCGGGTCTTTGGCAGTATTGACCTCTTTGTTTTTTATCTGGGGCTTCATTACTTGTCTGAACGACATTTTGATTCCGCATTTAAAGGCGGTGTTCACCCTGAACTACTTTCAGGCCATGTTGATTCAGTTTTGTTTTTTCGCGGCTTATTTCGTGATGTCGGTACCTAGCGGTTTGCTGGTGGAAAAAATCGATTACAAAGGTGGCATCATTGCCGGGCTTTCGATTGCCGGTGCCGGTTGTTTGTTGTTTTATCCGGCGGCCGGCCTGCATTCCTATCCGTTGTTTTTGACGGCGTTTTTTGTGTTAGCCTCCGGCATCACCTTATTGCAGGTGGCCGCCAATCCGTATGTGACGGTATTGGGGCCGGCCGAAACCGCATCCAGCCGCCTGACCCTGACCCAGGCGTTTAACTCGTTGGGCACCACGTTGGCGCCGTATTTCGGCGCTTTGTTGATTTTATCGACGGCGGTGAAAAGCGCCAATCAAATCAGCTTGCTGAATGCCGAGCAATTATCGGCGTATCAGGCCACCCAAGCCGCGGCGGTGCAAAATCCGTATTTGTTTCTGGCGGCGGTGTTGTTCGGTTTGGCGGCGCTGTTCGCGCTGTTGAAACTGCCGCAAATCAACTCGGCACCCAGTCGACAGCAGGATGAGGCCGAGCAGGGTAGTGCCTGGCAGTATCCGCATTTGGTATTGGGCGCACTGGCAATCTTTTTGTATGTCGGCGGCGAAGTGGCGATAGGCAGTTTTATGGTCAGCTTTTTAGGTCAGCCCGAGATAGCCGGTTTGGCCGAGCAAGACGCCGGCAAGTATGTGTCGTTTTACTGGGGCGGAGCCATGCTCGGACGTTTTATCGGCGCGGCGGTGATGCGGGTGTTACGGCCGGGTTCGGTACTGGCATTTAACGCAGTGATGGCAGCCTTGCTGGTTTCGGTCGCCGTGTTCGGCAGCGGGCGGCTGGCGATGTGGAGTTTGCTGGCGGTGGGCCTATGCAACTCCATCATGTTCCCGACCATTTTTTCGCTGGCACTGGCCGGCTTGGGTCGGCATACCGGGCAAGGTTCGGGGATTTTATGCGCAGCCATCGTCGGCGGCGCCATCGTGCCGGTATTGCAGGGTTTGCTGGCGGATCATGTCGGTATTCAGCCAGCACTGGGCTTGCCGGTCTTGTGTTATCTGTATATCGCCTACTACGGCTGGTGCAGCATAAGGGTGCCGGTCGCGGCAGATTAAGCAATGGCTTAACCCTTTCGCGCTTCAGGTTTCGGTGCCTGATGTCCCTCGCCCTTCGCGAGAGGGTGGGGATAGGGTGTCAATAAAGCGAAATTTGAAGTGCGATATCTATAGATTACAACGCAACCGGTTAGTGATGGTTCAAAGTTTTGGGGCCACGTGCTTCAGCCATTCGGCAAATTTTCCGAAGATAAAATGACTGCCTCGCTTGGAAAGATGGTCGTCGTCGTAAAAGTATGACGCCCCATCTTTCAAGCCTTCGCACGACGATTCATTACACAAATATTCGTAGGCTGGAAAAATCTCAATCCGGTTGTGGGTGGCGGTGTCTATGGAATCGACTGCTCTTCTGTATTTGGCGTTTCGCTCGTCGAAGGATTTTCTGGTCACATTGCAGTCGGGGCGGTCCTTGGACGAAATCCGGAACGGCCGATCGTCCAGACAACTTTTAGCACTGACGCCAATTTCCGGTACATCTTCAATAAACACCACGGCCTTTCCAAACTTTAAAATCGCGTTAATGGAAGCCACATATCCCGAGATGAATTGATTGTAATTTTCCGCCAGGCGATCGTCAGGGTCTTTGATAATCCGGTAGTTATTCTTTTTTTCCGTGTCGCCGTAGCCGGAGCCTTCGATGTACATCGCGCCACGGGTGGCGAAAACAACCCGTTGAATCGTCGGAAAGTCGCGCAGCAATTTAAACACGATGGGCATGACCACTTTGCAGCGGGACGATTTCTCCTCGAATTCCTCGGTCGGGTTAATGGTGACCAGATCGATAAACGGCAGGCAGCCGTTGACGGCCACCAGTGCCAGATCGTTGGAGCTTTTGGAAATAGAGTCGTAAACAAATTGCGCGGCGTGGCTGTCACCCACCACCAGCGTCTTTGGCGTGGCAGTGGTGAAGCGGCAGATCAAATAATCATAGCTGGCGCCTAATGCTGAATGACAACGCTCATCGATCCAGTCCTCGGGGGTGTTGTAGAGAACCGTGCCTTTGACATCGGCAAACATTTGGGTTTTGGCGGGCGCATCGGCCTGGCGAAATTCCAGCCCGTCCTTTAAGTAAGAAATGTAACCCAGGTTACCGATGACCAGCATCAGCAGTATCAACATCACGGTTTTAAAGCCGCTGTGTTTACCCAAGCGTATCGGCTTTTCCACCAACTTGTATGTCAGCCAGGCCAACAGAATGGTAATCATCACCGCAACGATACGAATAGTGGCGCTCGGCACTTCGGTTTCTACTATCCGGGCAAAAGACAGCAAAGGCCAGTGCCATAAATACAGCGGAAAGCTGATCAAACCGAACCATACCGCCAATCGGTTGGATAGCACGATACGATTAACCCAGGCATGCGGGCCGGCGGCAATCACCAGCACTGCGCCCAGAATGGGCAGGACGGCCCATTTGCCGGGGAACTGGAGATCCTTGTTGATGATGTAAAAGCCGTAAACCAATAGACCCAAGCCTGCAAACGACAGCAGGTTAGCCAGCGTCTTGCCGTCGGCTTTATGCTGTGACTCCCGATAAACCACCGCCGCCAACCAGCCGTCCAGCCGGGTTTTAACGCCGGCGAACGCGCCTTTTCGGTACAGGGTCATCCAGGCCAGCAAGCTGCCGCACTGCAGCTCCCAAAAGCGGGTTTGCGGGGAGTAGAAGGTGCCCACGGAGTCGGTCAGTATGCCCTTAATATTCAGGTAGAAGGAAGCGACGGCGACGACTAAGGTCACGGTCAGCAGATTGAAATTTCTGCTCCAAGCCAACCACAGCAACAACGGCCAGGCCAGGTAAAACTGTTCCTCTACCCCCAAACTCCACAAATGCAGCAGCGGCTTGGTTTCCGTGGCGTTATCGAAATAACCGGCCTCGTCCCATAACACGATGTTGGAAACAAAGCCCGCCCCGGCGGCGATGTGCTTGCCCAGTTGCTTATATTCGTCGGCGAACAAGGCAAACCAACCGAAGGCGTAGCTAGCCGCCAGCACCAGGATCAGGGCCGGAAAAATCCGCTTGATACGGCGGATGTAGAATTCGGTAAAGCTGAACGTACCTTTCTCCAGGTTCTGGAAAATAATCGTCGAGATCAGATAGCCGGAGATCACAAAAAAGATATCGACACCGATAAAGCCGCCTTTTAATCCGCTTGGAAAGGCATGGAAGGCGACCACCGAAAGCACGGCAAGCGCTCGCAAGCCGTCGATATCCGGGCGGTATTTAGGGTGTGAAAGATGCGGATGTAAAGTAGTCATGGAATATCGAAGTACCAAATGTAGCGTCGGCTCGTCATCTGGCCTGCACTTGCGTACTAGGGGAAGGAATGGAACCTGGGGAATTCAATCGACATTTTAAGCTATAAAATGTTCATCTTTATGCAGATGAACGACAATTTTTTGATTATGGGTATTTTAGGTTGCGCCATTGCAACTCTACCGGCAGGAATGCTTGTCGAGCCGAGCAATAGAAGGAAGGTGTTCCGTTATGAGTGTGTTATTTTGGAACCAATAGGACGGAATTAATAGGCGAGCTAAAGCTGGCCGGCGGACGACGGGATTTTTTGTTGGCCGATATAAGTCGTCTGAATTCATTTTATTGCTGTAGAACCCCATTATCCTGTTAGGAATATCCGATGACCGAACCAAGTCCGAATGACATTATGACTGCCTACGCCGCAAATGCGGTTAATTTCGCCCAAAGCAATTTTGGCGTATCGCTTGATTTTACAGTCGAGAGCATGGAACAAGTCGAAGCGCTAGCCAACCGGCTGTTTCATACTCGTCCCAAAGGTTTCGTCGCCAAACTGTTTCGCAAGCAGCCGTCGGATAACGACGTGCAAGATGTTTGTAAAATGCTCGGCAGCTATATAGGCGAGGTATATCGCCAGAACAAGGGCGGCGAATGGCAAATCAACCACGACCTCCAGGCTATCGGCTTACTGGACGGCGAAACCTGGATTTTCCCGCTTGCCAAAGTACTCAAGCGGATTACGAATGGAAAAAAGGACGACTTGAAAGCGTACTTTGCTGAAATTGCTGAATAGCTGTGGGTTAAAACCGCCCTGTCGTTACCATCAGGATCGCTTAAAAAGACAAGAAGGCAAGCAAGCTGTCATTTAAAATGTAGGTACGATTTACCCTAAAGGGCATAAAAGCTTGCGTAATCGCACATTTCGTATCCAACATTCCTCCGATTACGCTATCGCTAATCGGAGCTACGCGGGCTACGGTCCTAATTAATATGTAAAATTTGACTTCCAATATTTATTAAGAAACTATGAATTTTAAAATGGCTATTACATGGTTTTTCAGTCTACAACCCATGGAGCGAAGTATTAATGATCCAGGTGAGAAATTACTTAACAGTATGAGAACTACTGCAAGGTGTAGGTTTCACGCAGCTCAGCGTTTGAAGAAACAGGGTGATTTTTCATTCTTTACAACAACAATTCTGTCCCTTGGGCTTATTCTTATACCTTTGATACAAAATGCTGAAATAAAACTAGCATATTCAGACAAGGTGTTAAACATGATGCAGATATTTCTTGCTGTATCAATTTTGGTTTACTCCACAATAAATTCAACAGCAAGGTATGATCTTAGATCGCAAGTATTAAGCGAGTGTGGAGATAAGCTGAAAGAAGGGCCGTAGGGCGGATAAGCTTGCGTCATCCGCCGAATAAAATAAACTTATGCCATGCCAAACTATTGACGTAATCGTGTTCCGGGCGGAACCTATTTTTTCACGGTTAACTTGCTCGAACGGAAGTCGACATTGCTGATCGGGCATATTGCCGAGTTACGAGAAGCTGTGCGCATCGTTCGGAAAAAACAGCCATTTCACTTGTGCCCTATGGGTACATTGATGCCTGGGTGGTTTTACCCGATCACATGCATACGATTTGGACATTACCACCCGACGATGATCGGTATTCTGATCGATGGTGAGCAATTAAAAAGGCGTTTACTAAAGCAATTCCGAAAACCGAATATCGCTCTCAAGTTCGGATAGCCCGACGCGAGCGAGGGATTTACCCAAAGGGCACAAGTGGCAAAGGCGGTTTTGGGAACACACGATTAACGACGAAAAGGATTATGCCGCCCATATGGATTACATTCATTACGTGCGACGTGAAGTCACATCCGTTATTGTTTCACCTTGAAAAAAAGGAAGTGAAACTCGTTGTTCCCTCAACGGTAGCCTATCGATGCAGGCGAAGCTGGTAACGGCTTGGTTTGAAGCCATTGAGACAATGAAGCCCTTCACGAGAGAAGGAAGCGCCGCGAGGTGGTTCCAATGGCTGCCAGCATTTGGCGGTCGGGGCGCTAGGCTGGATAGTAGGACCAACCTATGTGAACTGTTGATAAACCTCGTTATGTAAAACAAGTACCGTAGGTCCGATTAGTGGGCGTAATCGGACGAATGTATAGCCTCCATTCCTCCGAATACGCTTCGCTATTCGGAGCTACACAAGAAGCCAAAAAGCCCAACGCCAGCCGATAACAGCGCACTTTTTGACTTACCCGAAGGAGCCCGCGTAGGGCGTATTAGCCATCGTGCAATACCGCTAAGCTTATTGGCGCCCTACTTTGCACCATACGGTCTTGCGGATAACCCCGCTCAACGCCTAATCTTGTACCCCGATTTAAACACCCACCACACAAATGTCAGGCAGACGATCAGAAAGCCGAAGGTCATGGCTATGCTCATGACGACATCCACGTCGGCGACGCCGTAGAAGCTCCAGCGAAAGGCGCTGATCAGATATACCACCGGATTGAATAACGAGATTTTCTGCCATACCGGCGGCAACATATTGATCGAGTAAAACGCGCCGCCGAGGAAGGTCAGCGGGGTGACGATCAACATCGGTATTACCTGCAGTTTCTGAAAACTGTCGGCCCATAGTCCAATGATGAAACCGAACAGGCTGAAGGTTACCGCAGTCAGCAACAGAAAACCCATCATCCACAGCGGATGGGCTATCTGGTAGGGGACGAAAAAGCGTGCGGTGGCCAGTATCAGCAAACCCAGCATTACCGACTTGGTCGCCGCCGCCCCCACGTAACCCAGCAGCACTTCAATCCATGACACTGGAGCGGAAAGCAGTTCGTAAATGGTGCCCGCCCATTTCGGCATGTAGATGCCGAACGAGGCGTTGGAGATGCTCTCGTTCAGCAAGCTCAGCATCACCAAACCGGGGATGATGAAAGAGCCGTAGCCGATACTGTCGATGTCGCCCATCCGCGAACCGATGGCTTTGCCGAATACGATGAAATACAGCGAGGTAGTCAATACCGGAGCGGCGACGCTTTCCAATAGGGTGCGAAAGGTGCGGGCCATTTCAAAACGATAAATCGCCCGAATACCGTAAAAGTTCATGCCGCTGTCTCCTTGGGTTGGTGCACCAGGCTGACAAAAATGTCTTCCAATGAGCTCTCTCTAGAGCGCAAATCCTTGAATTCGATACCGTGTTCGGCCAGGGCGAGCATCAACTCGGCGATACCCGTTTCGTCTTTTTGGGTATCGAAGCTATACACCAGCGCCTGGCCGTTGTCGGCCAGTTCCAACGACCAAGCGTTCAGGTCGGCCGGGATGTTGATCAAGGGTTGGCGCAGCGTCAGTGTCAGCTGCTTTTTGCCGAGTTTGCGCATCAACACCTTTTTATCCTCCACCAGGATTAACTCGCCTTTGCTGATGATGCCGATCCGGTCGGCCATCTGTTCGGCTTCTTCGATGTAATGCGTGGTCAGAATGATGGTAGTGCCTTGCGCGCGCAATTCGCGGACCATAAGCCACATGTCGCGGCGTAACTCCACATCCACGCCGGCGCTCGGCTCATCGAGGAATAGTATCGTCGGCTGATGCGACAGCGCCTTGGCAATCAGTACCCGTCGTTTCATGCCGCCGGACAGCGTCATGATTTTGCTTTTACGCTTGTCCCACAAGGACAGGTCGCGGAGCACTTTTTCCAGGTAGGCCGGATTGGGCGCTTTACCGAACAAGCCGCGGCTGAAGGTGACCGTGGCCCACACCGACTCGAAGGCGTCGGTATGCAATTCCTGCGGGACTAGGCCAATCGCGGCCCGCGCCATGCGGTAATCCCGGGTGATGTCGTGACCATCGGCGATGATGGTGCCGGAACCGGCATTGACAATGCCGCAGATGATGCTGATCAGGGTGGTCTTGCCGGCGCCATTGGGGCCGAGCAAGGCGAATATTTCGCCGCGCCGGATGTCCAGATTGATATTTTTCAGGGCCTGGAAACCGCCGGCGTAAGTCTTGTTGAGTCCGCGCACGGACATAATGGGGGCGGCATTATCGGCGGATAGGCTAGCCTTGGGCAGTGTGTTCATGGCTGAATGCAATTTATAGTAGCGTTTGGGTAGACTTTTATTGTCGAACTTTCAGCGTAATCCTTACATGGCTGCGGTTTGCAAGCAAGATTATCCTCGGGTTAGGAGACTGCGCTAGGACTTTCAGCAACCTGCGACTTTAAAAGTGCGATAGTCGCAAATGGCCGGCAGGCTTCGGAACGGTATATTCAAGCAAGATCTTTATAGGTCGATTCTTGAGCGGGACGGAGTATGCACTCAATGCCCGTTAAGTTAAGCGATGAGCTGCGGCCTCTCTTGCCGGAGAAGGCAGGGATGAGGAGAATTTGGATAGGGAAAATGCGTTATGTTGATCCCTTCACCCTAACTCTTTCCGGTGGCAGAGGGGATGCCAGGCAGGACGGGTTAAATGGCTTAGCGTTATGGTTAGGTGACGATATAGGTTGAAACGTTTCGGTCTGGGTGAACACCCGGACCGGCAAGGATATTTGGCAAGGTAACTCCGACATTGGAAGCCGATCAAGCATGGCCGGGTTAGAGCGTTACAAGATTTACCCGGCGGGGATAAAGGCGCCATTCACGTTTTCATGTTTTGTGAGCCGTGGCGTGTATCCCGACAATGGGGGGTGACACCGGTGAGTCGCTCTGACGGGCAGAGATAAAAGGCCTTCCCAATTAAACCAGCATCGGGTAAGGTTGGTTCGAAGACAGGTTGGCAGCGCGGTGTAGAAATTCCTATTCATCGGAACCCCATTTAAAACTCCCCGGTCGCCTTGAAAAAATCGATTGAATTTCCTATCCTTTGGACAGACTTTTTCCACTAACGCGCAAAGGGCTATCATGCCGATTACAACAGGTGACATAAGCAGAGATTGCTACAACTGCAATAACAGAGGGCCGCGCATTGTGGCGGCGGCAGGCAATCACACCAAGTATGATCCCTACGATCAGGTCTCTCATCAGATCGGTGCCGCGATGGTGTTGCCTGGCGGCACAAGCCGCATACACCCCATCAATTTTGCCGGCGTCGTCGGCGGTGACTCGTATTATCTGCCGTTCCAGAACGACGGCATTACCTCGGTCAGTCTCCCGGTGACGCCGGTCGTGGGCGAACCCAAATTCTTTTTCACAATTCGCCTGACGGCGTGCTCGATATTTCTTGATGCCTATCAACCGGCGGTGGGGAGCTATACCACCCCCTTCGGTGCGGACGACCAGCGACAGCGTATTATTATTTCCCACGCCAATGCGCTAGCCGACTACAATCTGGGAATCGTGGGGGTCAATATCGGTCAGAACCCCGCCTTTTTCCCGGCCGGGGCTAAGGCTGCTCTCAACAACTATCGTAATGCGATGTTGGCTACTTATCCGGGTACAAAAGTTGGTCTCGCGGCGCTGTACAAGGATAACTATAACCAGGCCGTCAATACGGAATTGCAGAGGCTGGTAGCGCAGGGAAATACCAATGTTACGTATGGAACCACGACTTGTGTGTTCGGATTTCACAAGCCTGGCGGGTGGGAATTCTATTATCAAACCTGGGGTGGATTCGATTACACACACCACAGGCGGCTTCTACCGGCCCAACAGGTTACTGGAGCCACCGACTTGCATCGTCACCGAGTCATTGAATGCCGGCGTTTTTTCCCATGACCGTGTCGCTTGTTTCGACCGGTTGAGGGCGTTGAGCGGGAATGGTCAACAAAAACCGGACAGCTGTTCAGGCAGCGTTATGATAAAAATCCCGCTCGAATTCGATGGGGATTGGCGAGCATTATAAAGAGCCAAATAGTCGATCTGGTTCGGTTTTCTCTGCTTGGGTTTTGAATGTTTCGTAGTTCGGCTGTTCATGCTGCAAGCTACCGAAAAAACGTTCGGTCGGCGAGTAATTCCTGCAATGGCCTTCGCGGCTCATGCTTCGCTGCATCTTCATTATCGCCCCTATTCGCGGTATGCGCGCTAAGCGGGGCGGGTTTTGTAAACCCCCTGTACGTTTGATATTGGCTACCGTTATGGTTAGCTGACGATATACCTTGAAACGATTCGTTCCGGGTGAATATCCGGATCGGCACGGACTTATATGCACAGCGGCAATTACAGGATTAGCGGGAAGGGGGTGCTAAGCCCGTCCCGAATGTTTAAAACCAGCGTGACATAAGGAAACGGTGGGAGCACGTTGAATATCCCGCACCGCTGGCGTCGGTTTCCATTTTGGCCGACATGGGTGGCAAATTACTGTATGGCTCCGCTCTGCTGGATTTAATATCAATGGGTAATTGGGGTGGTATGGTAACGATTAACTGGTTTGCGATTGTGTTGGCTGTGGCTTTTATCGAAATACCTAATGGAAAATCTCGATTTGAAATTCAGTATGGTATGTAAACTGGTCAGATGAAATGTGACAAGCCGCGCTGTCGGCGTTATCCATTAGGGCTACTATAGCTTTCGGCCAATCGGGTCGGTTAGTAAGCTTGATCAGCGTTCGTACTGGTCATGATTTAAGGAAAATATCTATGTGTAGCAGCCCCAAATCCTCTTGCTCCAGTGTTTCCAGTCACACCCGCCGAAAATCCGCTCCCCTGGATTATCAAGCCTATGCCAGCATGATGCGGGATGCTTCGGCTAATTTCGAACGGGTACAGGCCATGAAAGAAGAAAGCAGGCTGGCCGCCGCTGAACAGCTTGGAGACGATTATCCCAGCCAGTGTAGTCAGGATGGAATGTAATGAAATCCGGCGTTTCAGACAGTGATACCCCGGATTTCCTTTTGCCCCGTTCAGGCCGTGATTTTCCTGTTATCCCGCGAGCCGAGGTAACAGGATTATAAAATTTTGACGGTTGAAGATATGCGTTCAGCGCAACGTCAAACAGTATAAGTACTCGAAGCCGTCTTGCCGCCGTGGCCGGTCCAGTCTGTGTGGAAGAATTCGCCTCTGGGTTTATCGGTGCGTTCGTAGGAATGGGCGCCGAAATAATCCCGTTGTGCC
>NZ_JALOBS010000027.1 GCF_023228165.1 Methylomonas sp.
TGCCTCATTTTTGGAGACCGCTATGTCGGATTTTGACGCGGCCATTGAGCGCGCCGTTTTTATTGTCAGCCTGAATGCTGGTGTTCGGAAAATATCGGCTTTTTCAGGGACGACGATTTAATACGTTAGATTAACGAAAAACCTGTTAGCTTGATTCTTTGTAACCGCCACTTACCTAAAGTTAATTGCCGTGTTTACTTCTAATTCCAAAATCTGTGCGACTCATCACGAAACGAGGCGATTATTTTCCCAGGCCGGGCCTATTAATTGCTGAGTGACTACTGGTTTAGTGGCGTTTGAGCCGCCAAACCAGCGACTAACTCCGCACCAGAAAAACACTAACGCTCAACATAATCTCCTTAATCTGCAAAGCCTTTTTTAATCTAATTCTAATAAAAAGCCCCCTCACTTTAGCCGATTATTAAGATCACATTAAAAGCCGTCTTTCGCCTAGCAAGGCTGACCACTTAACATATACTCATAGCGGCGGGGGGAACGTCTATTACAATCAAATTAAGGTGGTATTTATGATTAGATTCAAAAATTTTATGGCCTGTGCCGTGGTTATGCTGATGGCATATTCACCGCTAAGTCATTCGGCAATAATGAGCTTACCGGGCATCCCCGAATCCGGAAACCCTAACTTCGAAAACGATGCGCAGGTTAATTTATTTGACCTTGGCGGCGACAATTATTTATTTGCCGCAACCAACTCCGGAGCTCCTTTAACCTTTAACTTGGGCTCTGAAAGCGTTGTTTCCAGCACATCCCATCCTGCATATTTTGTGTTAACCGCACTATTTTCGGGAGATGGCTCATACATTCCCAACACTGGGGCGTTATCGATTTCCGGAGAAATTCCATATCCTTTTGCGAATCTGCCTGGAGTCTTTATTAGCGGTGACTTATTGACAGCAAAATTAGATCATTTTGCTTTTGATTCGGATACGCTTGGCTTTTCCACTAATCAAATAAGCGGCTTTGGCACATTGTTTGGTTCAGCAGAAAGCGTATATCTCTCGGCAACCGGTCTTGCTAGCGCACTTGGGTTTGGTAGCGGCGCATTAATTGCCACGAGCACGCCGCTTCACGCTAGTGCCATTACGACCGTACCCGTACCGGGCGCCGGATGGTTGATTGGTTCAGCTTTTGGTTTATTCACCTTGCTGCGCAAAAACCGGTTAAATACCGAAGTCGCTTGCTAACCTAAAGAGGCATTAACAAGGAGTTTTTGCAAGATTACAACGAGAGTTGCGCTATTGTAATCAACTAGAAAGGGCCAAACATGGCCCTTTTTTTGGCTATTAGCATCATTTTGGCATCATCCTTTTTCAGGACAGTACCTTTAAAAGCGTGCTCGTATGAATGTATAGCCAGATCAGAATAAACAGTCTTGTTTAAATAGGGCAACGGCTCTGATAATTCCAGCCCTATAATATGGGTCATTTTCGAAAACGGCTTGACCTGTTCCGGCCTTTTTTATTGGCCCACCATGCCTATACTCAGCTATCAATCTGTCTCTCCCTTCATTCCAGTAACCAATGGAAACATTTTCATAGGTTACAGCGGTGGCATCGATTCGCATGTCTTGCTGCATCTCTGCGCCGGTCAAGCCGAATTACAATCCCGCATTACCGCCGTTTACGTTCATCACGACTTGCAAGCCCAGGCGGATGACTGGGCGGCACATTGCTGTCATCAAGCTCGGACATTAGGCGTGGGTTTTCTGTGTCTCCCCGTCAATGCTAAAGCCGCTCGCGGTGAAAGCCCGGAAGCCGCGGCCAGGAACGCCCGTTACCAGGCATTAAGGAAATTAATCCAGCCGGAAGATTTGATGTTATTTGCCCAGCATAGAGAGGATCAAATGGAAACCGTACTGCTGCAATTATTTCGCGGTGCCGGTATCCAAGGCTTGGCCGCCATGCCGCTAGCCACCCCGTTTGGCCGGGGCAACTTGATAAGACCGCTGTTACACACCGCCAAATCGGCCATCCGTGATTACGCACACTTCCACGACTTGCCTTGGATAGAAGACCCCAGTAATCAATGCAGCGATTTTGACCGCAATTTTCTGCGCAACGAAGTGGTGCCGCTATTAAAACAACGTTGGCCGTCTTTGGATAAAACCGTGGCGCGCGGCGCTCAACATTGCGGTGAAGCCTCGGCCCTTTTAAACGGCTGGAGTTCATCGCAGCTCAGCCGGCTGATCAATCATGAAAGCAACCGCCTGAGTATAGCCAAACTCCAAGCATTAGAGGACGCGGAAATTAACGCTCTGTTACGGCAATGGTTCAGACTGCTGGGCTTAAAACCACCTAGCCAGGCTTTGCTGCAAACCGTCAAACAACAATTTCTCCACTCCGGCCCCGACACATACTCACAGCTATTCACGCAGGGCCATGTCCTGAAAAGATACCGGCAAACCTTGTATTGCCTGACCGAGAAATCCTTTACTCCGCTACCCAGCGCGCAGGACTGGCCGGCCCATCAATCCAGCATGCAATTAGCTAACGATAGCACCTTATCTTTAACGACCGCCGACTCGGGGATCAGTCAGGCGCTTTGGCATAGCAGTCAAATTACCTTGAGGCCTCGCAGTATTGGTGAAAAACTCAAACTACCTAACCGAGCCGGCCGGCACGACTTAAAAAAATTGTTTCAGGAAGCCGGCGTCCCGCCTTGGGAAAGACAGGCCCGCCCCCTGATTTACCTGGACAATCAACTGGCCGCAGTAGCCGGTATATGGATAGCCGAATGGGCTTTCGCGCAAATGGACGACGGCTGCTACCAGATCGCTTGGCAAGCAACTCAAAGCGTGTGATGATTGCAATCAGGCAATATTGAGGGATGCAAGATGGAATTAATTCATTCCGCGATCATCGGCATGATGATTGTGATACCAACAATCTTGATCTACAAAAAAGCCGGCCTTAATCCGATATGGGCCGTACTGGTATTCGTACCCATTGCAGGCTTGCTGGCTGTATTTATGCAGCTGTGTTTCCAAAGCTGGCCTAACAGCAAGCGGGAGGATTAACCATGACCCTGTTTTTTATTTTATTGCCGGCATATATTCTGTTTTGCTTGTGGCTAGGCTACCGGATTTTGCAAAAAGCCGGTTTCGATGGGCGCTGGACGTTGATTTTGCTGGTGCCGGTAGTGAATATCATCATGATTTGGATTTTCGCCTTTAGCCATTGGCCGAATCTAAAAGCGGGCGTCAAACAAGATTTATGAGTGACAAAAACGTCATCAGACTGCCTACCATCCTCATTCCAGTGATTTTTTTTATAGTCTTCGATAGTATTGCCCTGATACTTAATTTCTGGATTTCGGACCAACTGGAAAAAAACGCCGTAGCGATTAATTTGTCCGGGCGGCAGCGTATGCTGACTCAACGCATGGCCAAATCCCTGATGATGTTGCAAATTGCCGATAACGACATCGACAAAAAAAACGCCTTCGAGGAATTTTCCAATACCGTCGATTTGTTCGACAAAACCCTCACCGGCCTTATCAAAGGCGGCATGACCCTGGGCGGCGACGGCGAACCAATTTTTCTACCGCCTACCCAAGCCCAAAACACCACACCGATAATCGCCTCAGCCGAACAATTATGGAAAATTGTACGACAAGCTATATTACCCGCACTGTCATTCGACGCCTTAGCCTCAAAGCAAAACACCAAGCAGGCCCTGCAAGCGGTACAGACCTATAATCTCAAGTTAATGGGACTGATGAATGACCTCACCACGGCGCTGGAACAAAATGCCACCGAGGAAGTTTTTTTCCTCAGAACATTACAGACCAGTCTTTTAATATTGGCGCTGCTGAACTTCAGTTTAGTCTGCAAGCGACTGCTGGAACAGGTCGGGCAATCTCAAAATAATCTGCACGCGCTGCAAAATATTATAGATTCGATAGCAACCGGCGTTATTCTTTACGACAGTAACCGCATGATTCGTTCAGCCAACAAAACAGCGGAACAATTGTTCGGCTACGGTCCTTCTGCGTTAACCGGCAAACCGTTAGACCAACTGATAATCTCCGACCGGGAACGGACCTTGGGCATCAAACGCGACAACAGTCAGTTTGTCGCCAAAATCAATACCCAAACCCTGTTCGAAATGAATCAGAAAATCGGCTTGTGCACCATTGTCGATGTCAGCGAACAGGATCATAAAGAAAAAGCACTCATCCAAATGGCTTTTTACGACACCCTAACCGGCCTGCCAAACCGCATTTTAATGATGGAGCGCTTGCAGCAGGAATTGTTACGCAGCAAGCGCGAATCCAAATTTCTGGTGGTAATGTTTGCCGATCTGGACGGCTTCAAACCCGTCAACGACAAACTGGGCCATGCGGCAGGTGACCAGTTATTAAAACAAGTCGGCAGATGTTTCCAACAATGCTGCCGCGACGTCGACACAGTCGCCCGCTATGGTGGCGACGAATTCGTGTTCATATTGACCGGTTTACAAAATCAACAGGCAGCCACGCAAACGGCTAAAAACATCATCAACAGCATTCACCAATCATTTCAGGTCAATCAACAAACGATCAAGATCGGCATCAGCATCGGCATAGCCATCTATCCCAGCGATCATTCGGAAGCAGCATTGCTGATTAAATTCGCCGACGAAGCGATGTATTTGGCTAAACAACAAGGCAAAAACCGTTTTGCATTTGCCTCGGAATCACACTAAAAATTTTCCGCGCGGTTTCCTGGCGTTTAAATAAGCGCGCCCGGTTAAACAGCAATTAAAAAGGCATACCAACCGCAAAACTGCTAAAATCAGCGTCTTTTCCGACCCCTTGCTATTCGCTAAACAGGGCGCATAACATTCATGACAAAATTCATATTTATCACCGGCGGCGTGGTGTCATCTTTAGGAAAAGGCATCGCTGCTTCTTCTTTGGCCGCAATTCTTGAAGATCGCGGCCTCAAAGTCACCATTACCAAGCTTGACCCTTACATCAACGTCGACCCCGGCACCATGAGCCCGTTTCAGCATGGCGAAGTATTCGTCACCGAAGACGGCGCCGAAACCGACTTGGATTTAGGCCATTACGAGCGGTTTTTAAAAACCACCATGGCCAAGAAAAACAACTTCACCACCGGCCAAGTCTACGAACAAGTCTTGCGCAACGAGCGCAAAGGCGATTATCTCGGCGCTACCGTGCAGGTTATTCCGCACATTACCGACGAAATCAAGCGACGGGTTTTTGCCAGCGCCGAAGGCAAGGACGTAGCGCTGATCGAAATCGGCGGCACCGTCGGCGACATCGAATCGCTGCCTTTTCTGGAATCCATCCGCCAAATGGGTGTCGAACTGGGTCACGACCGGGCTTTGTTTATCCATTTGACCTTGGTGCCGTACATCAAATCCGCCGGCGAATTAAAAACCAAACCTACCCAGCATTCGGTCAAGGAATTACGCACCATCGGTATTCAGCCGGACATTTTGATTTGCCGCTCCGAACAACCGATTCCGGCCAGCGAACGCAAAAAAATTGCCTTGTTTACCAATGTTGCGGAAAAAGCCGTGATTTCAGCCATTGATGCCGACACCATTTACCGCATTCCGTTACTGCTACGCGAACAGGGCCTGGACGACATCGTCGTCAACCAATTACGTCTGGACGTACCGCCGGCGGATCTGACTTCCTGGGAAAAAGTGGTCGACGGTCTGACCCACCCAACCGATGAAGTGAATATCGCCATCGTCGGCAAATACGTCGATCACACCGATGCTTATAAATCACTGAATGAAGCCCTGATTCATGCCGGCATCCATACCCGGCATAAAGTGCAGATCAGCTACATCGATTCCGAAACCATTGAAGCCGAAGGCACTTCGCAATTAAAAGATGTCGATGCGATCCTGGTACCGGGCGGCTTTGGCGAACGCGGCGTGGAAGGCAAAATCTCCACCGTGCGTTTTGCCCGCGAAAACAAAATCCCTTACCTGGGTATTTGTCTGGGTATGCAGTCTGCCGTGATCGAATTCGCCCGTAACGTGGTAGGTCTGGAAGGCGCGCACAGTACCGAGTTCCTGCCAAAAAGCCCGCACCCGGTGATCGGTTTGATTACCGAGTGGATGGACGAAGCCGGCGAAATGGTGACCCGTGACAAAGATTCCGATCTGGGCGGTACCATGCGTTTGGGCGCGCAAAAATGCCGTTTGAAATCTGATTCGCTGGCGTTCCAGTTATATCAAAAAGATGTCATCACCGAACGCCACCGCCATCGTTACGAATTCAACAATCAATATTTGAAACAGCTGCAAGAGGCTGGCATGCGCTTTTCCGGCAAGTCGCTGGATGGCCGTCTGGTGGAAATTGTGGAATTGCCGGATCACCCCTGGTTTCTGGCTTGCCAATTTCACCCCGAATTCACTTCGACACCCCGTAACGGCCACGCACTGTTCTCCGGTTTCGTCGAAGCAGCAGCCAAACACAAAAAACACCCTCTCGGGTCATAAACAAGGGCACTCATGAAATTATGCAATTTTGAAGCCGGGCTGGATCAGCCGTTTTTCCTGATCGCCGGCACCTGTGTGATCGAAAGCGAACAAATGTCGCTGGATACCGCCGGCACCTTAAAGGAAATTGCCGACCAGCTGAACATTCCTTTTATCTATAAATCCTCGTTCGACAAAGCCAACCGCTCGTCGATGAGCAGCTTTCGCGGCTTAGGCCTGGAAACCGGTTTACAAATACTGGAAAAGGTCAAACAACAAATCGGCGTGCCGGTATTGACCGACGTGCACGAAGATACCCCGTTGGCCGAAGTTGCCAGCGTGGTGGACGTGATGCAAACCCCGGCGTTTTTATGCCGACAAACCAATTTCATCCAAAGCGTGGCCTCCCATGGCATTCCGGTCAATATCAAAAAGGGCCAGTTCATGGCGCCGTGGGATATGGGCAACGTAGTCGCCAAGGCCAAAGCCACCGGCAATCAGCAAATCATGGTTTGCGAGCGGGGCGTCTCGTTTGGCTATAATAATCTGGTGTCCGACATGCGTTCCTTGGCAGTGATGCGCGATACCGGTTGCCCGGTGGTATTCGATGCCACCCACTCCGTGCAGTTACCGGGCGGACAAGGCAATTGCTCCGGAGGCCAACGCGAGCATGTGCCGGTACTGGCCCGTGCCGCGATCGCGGTCGGCATAGCCGGCTTATTCATGGAATCGCACCCGAAACCGGATGAAGCGCTCAGCGACGGCCCCAATTCCTGGCCCTTGCATCGCATGAAAGAATTGCTGGAAATGTTAGTAAGCATAGACCGGGCTGTTAAATCCAGCAGCCTGATTGAAACCACTTTATAAACAATTGAAAATCAAACCAAAGGCAAGCTAATGGCAAGAATAGTAGATGTAAAAGCAAGAGAAGTATTGGATTCACGCGGCAACCCAACCGTTGAAGCGGAAGTATATTTGTCCTCCGGCATCGTCGGCAGCGCCATGGTACCGTCCGGCGCCTCCACCGGCGAACGCGAAGCGATTGAATTGCGCGACGGCGATAAATCCCGCTATTTGGGCAAAGGCGTATTGAACGCGGTTAACTTCGTCAACACCGAAATCCGCGACGCCGTGATCGGTATGGACGCCGACAACCAAGCCGCTCTGGACCAAAAAATGATAGATCTGGACGGCACCCCTAGCAAAAGCCGTTTGGGCGCCAATGCTATCCTGGGCGTATCCATGGCCGCCGCCCGCGCTGCCGCTCAAGAAGCCGGCGTACCGCTGTACAAATTCCTCAACAAATCCGGCGAATTCATCATGCCGGTACCGATGATGAACATCATCAACGGTGGCTCACATGCGGACAACAGCGTTGACTTGCAAGAATTCATGATTCTGCCTGTCGGCGCTCCCAGCTTCCGCGAAGCCATCCGTTACGGCGCGGAAGTGTTCCATAATCTGGCCAAAGTATTGAAATCTCGCGGCCTGGCGACTACTGTTGGCGACGAAGGCGGTTTCGCGCCAAACCTGTCTTCTAACGAAGAAGCCATCGAAGTGATTCTGGAAGCCATCGAAAAAGCCGGTTACAAAGCGGGTGAAGATATTTATCTGGGTATGGACGCAGCAGCTTCCGAGTATTTCAAAGACGGCAAATACGTATTGGCTGCCGAAGGCCGTAGCTTCGACTCAGCTGAAATGATCGACTTCCTGGCTGCTTGGGTGGACAAATACCCTATCATCTCTATCGAAGACGGCCTGGACGAAAACGACTGGGACGGCTGGAAACTGCAAACTGAAAAACTGGGCGGCAAAATCCAGTTGGTCGGCGACGATTTGTTCGTTACCAACCCGGCGATTTTGAAAGAAGGTATCGACAAAGGTATCGCCAACTCTATCCTGATCAAAGTTAACCAAATCGGCACCTTGACCGAAACTTTGGCGGCTATCGATATGGCTGCTGCTGCGGGTTACAGCGCGGTGGTTTCTCATCGTTCCGGCGAAACTGAAGACACCACTATTGCCGACCTGGTTGTCGCTACCGGCACCGGCCAAATCAAAACCGGTTCTTTGAGCCGTTCCGACCGTGTAGCTAAATACAACCGTCTGATGAAAATCGAAGACGAGTTGGGCGATAAAGCCAAATACGCCGGTCGTAGCGCGTTCAAAATGCTGTCTTGATCTAAAATGTAGGTTGGGTTTACCCTACGAGCATAAAGCCGTAGCGTAACCCAGCATTTTTGGCCAACGTGTTAGGTTACGGCTACCGAGCTCGGCAACTGCTCCATGCGTTGCTCTACCTCCTGCATCCATGCAGTCGTAACCCAACCTACCTATTTTGAGAAGCCGCCATTAAATCCATTTTCATCCTCATCATCGCACTGATTATCCACTTCCAGTACCGGTTGTGGCTGGGCGATGCCAGCGTTTCGCAAATCAACGCCTACCGGCAACAACTGGATGAGTTGAACAAGGAATCGCAGGAAAAGAAAGATCGCAACGATGCGCTGTATGCCGAGGTACTGGATTTGCGCCGCGGTTTGGAAACCATAGAAGAACGCGCCCGCTACGAACTGGGCATGGTCAAGGAAAACGAAACTTTCTTTCAAGTGCTTGAATAGCATGAACCAATCTTTCAAATGTTGGGCCGTGGTGCCCGCGGCCGGCGTTGGCAAACGCATGCAAGCCGACCGTCCCAAACAATATCTGCCGCTGGCCGGCAAAACCGTCATCGAACACACCCTGACCCGATTATTGCAATCCGGCGCCTTTCAAGCCGTGGCCGTGGCGATTTCTGTTGAAGACCCCTACTGGCCGGAGCTGGACATATCCAAACATCCCAACGTGATGACCGCTCCCGGCGGCAAGGAACGCGCCGATTCGGTGCTGTCTGCGTTGAAAGCCCTGGAAGGCAAAGCAACCGAACACGACTGGGTGTTGGTACACGATGCCGCCCGCCCCTGTTTAACAGCCGAAGACATTCATCTGCAAATCAATACGTTAAAGGACGACGCAGTAGGCGGCATTTTGGCCCTGTCCTCGCACGACACTTTGAAGCACGTTGATGGCGCCAGCATCACCGCCACCATAGACCGCAAACATGTCTGGCGCGCCCTGACCCCGCAAATGTTCAAATACGGCATGCTGCGCGACGCCTTGCAGCAAACCGAAGGCAACCCGGCCATCACCGACGAGGCCAGCGCACTGGAAATGCTGGGCATGCAACCGAAAATCGTCGAAGGCCGCCCGGACAACATTAAAATCACCCGCCCGGAAGATCTGGCCCTGGCGCAATTTTATATGGAGCAACAAGCATGATACGCATAGGACAAGGTTACGACGTACACCGATTCAACGACGGCGACCATATTATTCTGGGCGGGGTGAAAATTCCTTACGAAAAAGGCCTGGAAGCCCATTCCGATGGCGACGTGGTATTGCACGCTCTGGCTGACGCTATCCTCGGTGCCGCTGCTCTGGGCGACATAGGCAAACATTTTCCGGATACCGACCCCAATTTCAAAGGCGCGGATAGCCGGGTATTGCTGCGCCACGTGTATAAAATCGTGCAGGAAAAAGGCTACAACTTGATCAATGCCGACGTCACCATCATTGCTCAAGCCCCGAAAATGCTGCCGCATATAGACGCCATGCGCGCCAACATCGCCGCCGACCTGAACGTGGACATCGACTTCATCAATGTCAAGGCCACCACCACCGAAAAACTGGGCTTCGAGGGCCGCAAGGAAGGCATCGCCGTGCAGGCGGCCGTATTAATCGAAAAATAGCTGGTAGGCCAGGGTGTGCGATAGCGTTCCCTGGCAATTTCGTAGCCACAACTTTAGGAATATCACGTAACCACTATCGCGGCAACATGACCTACGTTATTTTGCATACCCAATGACAGACTTTAGTTTACCCGAATGGCCCTACGCCTACAGCGGTCCGTCCGGCACAGGTAACATCAAAACCGAACCCGAAGATTTCGTGGTCGAGGAAATATTGTCTTTCGAAGCGGAAGGCAACGGCGAACATGTGTTTTTGCATATCGAAAAAATCGGCGAAAACACCGAATACATTGCCCGCCTGCTGGCGCGGCATGCCGGGGTCAGGCAACGCGATATCGGTTACGCCGGCCTGAAAGACCGTCACGGCCGCACCCGGCAATGGTTTAGCGTCTGGTTGCCCGGCAAGCTCGATCCCGACTGGTCGGCGCTGGAAACCGACAATCTGAAAATACTGCAAAGTCTTCGCCATCCACGCAAACTCAAACGCGGGGTGCTGGCCGGCAATCGCTTTAGTTTGCGCATCCGCAACTGGCAAGGCGACCGTGAGCTTTCAGACAGGCAGTTGCAACAGATCAAAAACCAAGGCTTTCCGAATTATTTCGGCGAGCAGCGTTTCGGCCATCAAGGCCGCAATATCGACAAAGCCTTGGCGATGTTCGGCGGCGTCAGAGTCAAACCCGAGCAACGTTCGATTTACCTATCCGCAGCACGTTCGTATCTGTTTAATCTGATGCTGGCCGAGCGAGTTCAGCAGCAAACCTGGCTACGCGTGTTACCCGGCGATGTGTGTAAATTGCAGGGCAGTAATAGCCAGTTTGTAGCTGAAACGCCGGACCAAATCCTGCAACAGCGCATGGCTAGCGGCGATATTCATGCCACTGCCGCACTGTGGGGCAAAGGTCTTAACCCCGCCGGCGCCAAAGTGGCTTTTCTGGAAAATGCCATCGTTGCCGACCAACCGGCATTGGCGGCGGGCTTATTGAAAGCCGGTCTGGAACTGGACCGTCGCGCCTTACGCGTCCTACCTGAAAACTTGAACTGGCAATGGACAGACGATAGTTTACAAGTCGATTTCAGCTTGCCCGCCGGCAGTTATGCGACGGCTTTATTACGTGAACTGATCCGGACTGCGATTTAGGTCTGTCCATTCATCAAACAGCGTCGTAGGGTTTGCTGAACAACGCGCTGCGCATCCTAAGCTGGTGGGGAGCAAATCATGCAGAAAGCGCTTCGGCCAGCGCTCGAAGTAGTTTTGCCCCATCACCACGCCATGCGCTGCCGTGCATGCACGCTAGTGTTTTCGGATTTGTCGCGGCCAGCCTCTCAAGCATCACTCCTGCGTGCTTCGTGTATGAGAAGTAATCCATCGCCTGACGGAATGCCTCGCTCGGCCCAAGAATGTCCGACTCCGTGACGGGCGGGAGATCGGCGCCGCCCTGCGTGAACAAGTCGCCGCATAGTAACGTAGCGGTTCGTTCCTCCATCAGAAAACCGCATTCCCACGCGTGCGGCAGATGCGGCGCGTCCAGCCAACGCACGCAGTGCTTGCCTAGAACAAGCAACTCTCCGTCGGCAAGCGCGCGGGGTGCCCGATCAGCGAGGTCACTAATCGATACCATGGCTGCAACCGTACCGCACAATGGTACGGACTGCGGAGCAACGACAAGCCATTCATTGAGCGAGCCGCACTCATCGGCCTCAACATGGGAAAATCCAATGTAACGAAGGCTTTCGACGGGCAAAACGCTTCCCACCGCTTCCCGCACCAGCGGAAACAGCTTTCGCGGACCGGTGTGAAACAGCAATGGCTCGTCGCCCGCGATGAGGTATTGATTGAACGAAAATCCGCCCGCACCTTCGATTGAGACCGGCGTGTTAATGCGATAAATTCCGTCAGCAACCTCATGTACATTCGTACCGGACTGACTATTGGTAACGGTCATCAGACCCTCCTTTTACCCCGACTGGGTATTAATGGCGTTCAGTTGTTTATCGACCAAAACGAAAGAAATGGACCTCCCGCCCCCAAGCGGTGTCACATTGCTCCCGAGAATTTTAACGGCGCCAAAAGAAATCCCTCTCATCATCCCGGCTAGCGCCTTATTGCAGTAGCGCCGTTTCAATCGGCCTACTGCAATGCGCAAGCGCCACTAGCGCCGTCACGCACATAATAGCCGATAGATTGAGCACCGTTGGCTGCGGCAATAATGTTATTGCCGACACTTAAAAAGACCGCGGTTGATATTCGAGCGAAAGCAAAGCCAACAAACCTTGTCAAAACATCGAGACAAACGCCAGCCCTATACTATTTATTACAGCTTGTCTACTGGACAATTAGGCAAACGGTTGCTACTGTTAATTGCGTGCGTGACATCGCTCACATCTTAAATGCTATGGGTGATGACGCCCGCATTGTTATGCATATCGGCAAACAGGAAATCTGCTTTGCTTAATCAAGAACAACACAATTGCATAGCATCTCTACATTAAGTCACTCCTTAAACCCGACGGGAGGTAAACATGAGTACTTCATTCAATCTAGTACGCCCTACACATATACGCTGGCTTGCAATCCTTTCCACACTATCGTTCACGCTTGCGAATTCGGCTTACGGCATGGAGGTCAAAGCATTTGCAATCGGTGACTTTGTCCCATCCAGTTCCGGAGGCTGTGGCGGTAGCGATCGCACAACATGGCCCTCAATGGTGGATGCGTGGTATGACCATATGGCAGTGCACGGACATACCAAAGACGGCCAATACACGGACGGCAATATGACCATTCAACGCTTTTGCGATCCGGACTCGATTGGCGGTTGCCTAGATCATCTTTATTTAGACGAAGCCGACGCCGCCATGATAGCCACTCACGGCGCCGACAGTGGCGACCACTGGCAGGGAACCATGCGCTACAGTTATGCCAATAACTGTGCCTTAGACGCCGGCGGCAACGCAATCGACATGAATGTGGGAGATGTCGATCTGGAATTTTTACACTTATCCTCCTGCAACAGCGCAGATGACGACAACCTAAATCCAGCAGGCAATCTTGGAGTAAGAGAAGCTTTAACCGACCCGGTAGACGGTGGTTACGCTCATTTATGGACGGGGTTTCATGGCGTCATGTATATCGGTAGCGGTTATATCAGCGACTATTCGGATTTTGCCCACGATGCGCATTCGGTTGGAATCGCCTACTCCTGGGTTACCAATCACTATCGTCCTGATTCAGTTGACTGCGATTGGTACGACCCCTTCGGCTGGTTTGGAACCTGTCAGGACATTTGTCCGGTAGCGGTTTCGCAAGGCCAAACCAATGCTCGAGCCTGGAACGGTATTCAATACGAACGTTATAACAACGTTTATTCAGATCCAACCGGTAATAATTATTGGTATTGGATGGGATATTTGGGATGTGATTCGGTCAACGAAACAGGATTTAACCCCTAGCACCGGCTTTCACACATATTGATTACACCCATCTAAAATCAACATAGCGGAGGCAGTTATGTTTCAGAGCACACAAAAAATACTTAAACGATTGATATTCTTGATTTTTGTCTTGAGCTTCAATCAGACATACGCCCAAACAGCACCCTTATCTATCGAAGAAATCGTTGCACAGCTGGAAAAAGCGACCCCATCCATCATTGGTAACGAAAATTCCAAACTAGTCATCGACATGATGGGCGCAAGGTTAGGTAAACCCATCAGTGACGGTTTAAACATAAAAAGTTCGATTTCTAAAGTTTTCGGGCGACGCTTACCCAAATTCGACCCGGATTGTTCGCGTAAACTTACTGAAAGCGGTGATATTTCGCACGATCTTTGCACTGCATCAAGCGGCGATAAAGCCGGCGGGGGTGCCTATTTAGAATTTAGCTGGAGTAAAAGTCTTGATCTTGGCAGCGTAAAATATTTACGTCGAGATGCTGACGGCAGCATTGATCCGGCGAATATACCTCCCGTCAAACTGTCCGACGACGAGGCCTACAATAAAGCGATTACCTTCTTAAATGACGTTATGGGCGTCCCGATGGAAGAAATTCCAGTAGCGCCGACAAATGCTGTTCGCCGCTTGCCCGTCAGAACATTAGCAGTTGGTCAAATAGGACCTAAAGGCGAAAAGAACGTTGTCGGCATGGCCAAAGTTGTTAACATTCCGCGAGGCCTCATGGCCAATATCAAAGACCCGGCGAGCGGTCGAGAACTTCCGTATCTACCCGCTCCAGGCAGGGCAATAGTGGTATTAAATGATTTAGGCGTATTACAGGCCAACGTTCAAAATTGGAGCAATCTGGAAAAATCGGCCATGGTAGATCCCAAAAACGCAAAGTCAAGAGATGATTTAATTAAGGAAATCGCCGAATCGATGCTGCAAAAAAATCTAACTAAAATTGGCAAAATTTCAGTGGTACCCGTCATTAGCAGTTTAGACCCCAAACTTAGCGCATCCACCAATGACGATAAGCATTTGGCTGGGTTATTACTACCGGCGGTACAAGTATTTGTTTCAGTGACGCCTAGAGATCCCAGCGAAGATGAGCAAAATCGCTCAGGTCCGGATACTGCGGGCTTTGCCGAAACATTTGCGCTTGTCGATTTTCCTACTGAAAATGCCCCCGACGACGATGATAATTAAATTATTCGGCTCACTAAAGACTTTATTCTTACATCTGAGTATTCCAAATAGATTTTTCCAAATCAATTTTGTGGAGAGGACATAATGAAATATAAAAATCCGTTTAATCTTTTACCAATAAAAGCCCTACTAATAATCGGCAGCGTAGGCTTGGGTTCGGCTCAAGCGTCGGTGAGTCTACCTGGCGGCGATATATTTTTAAATGGCGCTTTTGATGAACTCAGTTATGGCAGTACCGGCTTGGCTTATATCACGCCATTTTTGTATACGGGCGAACTGACGGTTACCGAGAGCCCCACTACCACCGCAACTACCACTGATTTGACCTATAGTTACGCCCTCAACAATCTTGGCAGTTCCATGGCCACGATTACCTACCGGATCGGGAATACCGGCTCGGATGCTTTTACCGATCTAAGATTTATTTTAGATGCGCAAGTTGATGGTTCGGGAAGTTTTTCAGATGTTGGCGAAACTGTTCCGGCGCCATGGGGTGCTGCTTTAGCCGGCGATCCGGACCAATTTCAAATCGCCGATTTCAATGACGACTTGCCGAATACTATCGGTGCAAATAATGGCTTAAACGGTAGCGATACTTGTGGCGGCACCTGCGATGTCGATTTTGCTTTACAGTGGAATTTAGCGCAGATCAATCCCGGCGACATTTGGACTATTATTGTCGGCTTATCCGATAACGGCCAATCGCTATCCAGCCGTTCACTTAGGGCTACATCGACAGACACGGCAAACACAGCCCTCACCCTCTCTGGGCATGCCAATGTAAGCCAGGTACCGTTACCGCCAACATTCGTCCTGTATTTGCTTGGTTTGGGTGCAATGAGTTTCAGCAAGTTACGCACCGGCAGGCTCTAAAACAGGATCGCCGGCAGCATTGGTTTCAGACAAATTAAAACCAATAGCATAATTCAAACACAACGTCTTTAACCCTATTAAAGTATTCCGGTTTGTTCAACAGCAGGGACGCTGTTGCCGACGGGATCGCTCTAAAAATCACCTCAATACAGAAGATTTCTAAAAGGCTTATAACAATCTCGCCGGCAAGTGGAATGGGATATTAGTACCTTAAAATCACCTTGGGTATGGAAACCTCCAGCCGTCAAATGACCACCTAATCCATGCTTTCATAACCAAAACCAAGGCATGAATCAAGAGAAGAAGTAAAAAAATGCCGCAAATGGATCAAGTCATGCAATCAAGCAAAAGACCCAACATCCGTTGCGGCTTTCAATTTGATGCCAGCAAAATGAAAGACCCGACCCTAAAAAGCTTTAATTGGTTTGCATTTAGCTGGTAGGTCAGGGTGCAGGATAGCGTTCTTTGGTTAATTTGCGCTTTTAGCTTCGAATGTCAACTAACTGCTGTCGCGGCAACATGACCTACCTGACTGACCAAATGCCCTGTTTCACAAAGATTATTAAATCCCGAAGTCCGATCAGCTACCGGACTTCAGAGCCGATTAGAACTTAATGTCCAATAACCGCAACCTTACCCGCATCGGCTAACAACGTTTTCAACTCCGGCAAACAAGATCCGCAGCCGGTACCGGCACTCAGGCATTCGCCTATACCGGCCACGTTGTCCAGTTTATGTTTGGCTATGGCCTGTAAAATGGTTTTTTCGCCGACGTTAAAACAAGAGCAGACGGTACGCCCTACATCCTGCTCGCCTTGCGGCGGCAGGCCGCCGAGCAGGCTCAGGCGTTCCCTGCGGGTTAATTCCGGCTTGGCAAACAGGCTGCACAGCCAACCCGGTTCCGGTAGCCCGCCTTGAGCGGTGACAAACACACAGGCCGATAATCGCCCCGCTTCGATACTGGCCATTCGGTAGTCGCCGATCTCGATATCGCTAAATTCCAGGGATTCGGACGGTTCCTGTAACTCATTCGCTAACAGCGTTTTACTCCAGCTCCGCAACTCGTCGATTTCAGTCTGCCCAGCCAAGTGATAACGCCAATAGCCATCGCCTTTGACTTTGATTTGATATTCGACACCGCCAATCCGTAAGGCTTGCCGCGACAGCAGCAAGGCTTGCCAGCGCGGTTGCCAGGCTTCGATCCGTACCGGCGTTTGTTTACTTTCCGGTTGCCCGGACAACGGATCGACCACCGGATTGACTAAGGCACCCACCCTGCCCCGACTACTGAATTGTTCGGTCCAATGCATGGGCACGAATAAACTGCCGGACTGCTGCGAGACAGTGATGTCCACCCGCGCCAACATACTGCCCCAGCGACTGGTAATCAGCGCCATACCCGCATGCTTCAAGCCGGTGCGCAAGGCATCCTCGGGATGAATCTCCACCGTCGGTTCCGGCTTATGGCTGTTCAATTTGGCGGCTAACGCGGTACGGGTCATGGTATGCCATTGATCCCGCAGGCGACCAGTATTCAAGGTAAACGGATAGTCGGCATCGGTGGCATGAAACGGCACCCTTGGGCTGATTGGAATAAAACAGGCCCTGCCCTGTTCCGTATAGAATCGGCCGTCGCTAAACAACCGTGCTGTGCCGTGCATGGCCTTGGCTGTAACCGGCCATTGGATGGGCGGCAAGGCGTCGAACTGGGGTTGATTGATGTCGGCAAAGGCGGAAATATCGAAATCCCTAATGCCATGTTCGCTATCGTTTTCAAACCCGGACAAGGCCGCATGTTCTCTAAAAATTTCGGCACTGCTTTGATAGTCGAAGCCGGTAAAACCCATGCGCTGCGCAATCTGGCAAACGATCCACCAATCCGGCCGGGATTGGCCGGAGGGCGCGAATAGCGGCCGCTGCCTGGAAATACGCCGTTCCAGATTGGTCACCGTGCCGTCTTTTTCGCTCCAGCCGGTGGCCGGCAGCTTTACATGGGCAAACGCCATGGTATCGGTATTGGCGATGCAGTCCGACACCACTACCAGCTCGCATTGCTGCAGGGTGCGTTTGATCTTGTCCGCGTTGGGCATCGATACCACCGGATTAGTGGCCATGATCCATACCGCTTTGATCCGGCCGTCAGCAATGGCATCGAATAATTCCACGGCTTTAAGGCCCTGTCGATTGGCGACACGATCACTGCCCCAAAACCGCCCGACTCTATCCACATGTAGCGGATTTTCCAAATCCATGTGCGCCGCCAGCGTATTGGCCAGCCCGCCCACTTCCCGCCCGCCCATGGCGTTGGGCTGCCCGGTCAGCGAAAACGGCCCGCAGCCGGGCTTGCCGATCTTCCCGCTGGCCAGATGGCAGTTAATGATGGCATTGCATTTGTCCGAGCCGGAACTGGATTGGTTAATACCCTGCGAATAAACCGTCACTACTTTTTTTAATTTGGCGAACCAGGCAAATAACTGGGCCAGATCATGCGCAGGTAAGCCGCAAGCCGCCGCCAATTCGTCGAAAACCACGGCGCTGTCCTGGGCCGCGGCCAAGGCCGGCACGAAATCCTGGCAGTGCCGGTCAATGAAATCCCTGTCCAGCGAGCCCGTCTCGGCCAGATACGCCAACAATCCATTAAACAGCAAGGCGTCCATGCCGGGCTTGATGGACAGATGCAGATCGGCAATATCGCAGGTGCTGGTGGCGCGCGGGTCGATGACCACAATCTTCAAGCCCGGGTTGCTTTCCTTGGCGCGGCGGATGCGTTGAAAGGCGACAGGATGGCACCAGGCGGCATTGGAACCGACCAGCACGATCAGCTCGGCTTGCTCCAAGTCTTCGTAACTACACGGCACGGCATCGGCGCCGAAAGCGCGTTTGTAGCCTACCACCGCCGACGACATACAGAGCCTGGAGTTGGTATCGATGTTGGCCGAACCGATGAAGCCTTTCATCATTTTGTTGGCCACATAGTAATCTTCGGTCAATAATTGCCCGGAAACATAAAACCCCACCGCATCCGGACCGTGTTCGGCGATGATGGCGGCAAAACGTTCGGCAACATGGGCCAATGCGCTCTCCCAGTCTGTGGTCCGGCCGTTGATTTCCGGCTGAAGTAAGCGGTTCTCCAAGCTGACGGTATCACCCAACGTGGCGCCCTTGGAACACAAGCGGCCGAAATTGGCCGGGTGCTGCGCATCGCCCTTGATGCTGACAATATGCTTTTCGGGGTCGACCAGCGTGGCTTCAATGCCGCAACCGACACCGCAATAGGGACAAGTAGTTTTGATACTGGACGGACTCATGGTTTCTTCCTTAGGCGATTTCCCGAGCAAAATATACCCAACTGATTGGTGTTGTTGTCTATCTACTTAAACTCAAAAAAGTGACATCGCCCAGCTATGCGCGCTTTTTCGAACCTTATCGCCAAACAAGATTCCGCCGCGATAGGGGTGTATTTATGCCTGACATTTTCCTTTATGCCGCTAAATCAACCGGATTGAAAATCAGCCGGTCGCGCATAGCGACAACATTAGTCCGGTTTTTGACCAGATTCAAATACCAGGCGCTGCCACTGGTATCGCCGTACATAATCATGCCGGCGATGACGTTGTCTTTTAGGACGATTTTGCGATACACGCCTTGGGCATGGTCGATCAGCACCTGCCGATGGCAAGTGGAGTCGCCTTCAAAATCGCCGACCGAAAACAAATCGATCCCGGTCACTTTCAACATGGTGGCCGACAATAAAGTCCGGTAGGCGGCCGACGCGCGACCCGCCAAGTGTTGCGCGCAGACCTTGGCCTGTTCGTAGACCGGCGCCACCAGGCCGAATATTTCCCCACGATGCTCCACGCATTCGCCCACCGAATAAATATTTTCGTCGCTGGTTTGCAACGTGTCATTCACCAGAATGCCCCGTTCGCAGGCCAAGCCCATGGCTTGCCCCAGTGCGATGTTGGGTTGAATGCCGGTGGCCATTACCAAAATATCGGCCGGCAGCAAACTGTTATCGCTGAGCCGCACACTGCCGATGTGCTCATCTTGACTGATAATTTCGCTAATCGTCACACCCAGCCGAAACTCGATGCCTTTATCTTCCAGTTGCCGTTGCAGAAATCCGGCCGCCTGTTTATCCAGCTGCCGGTTCAATAAATGCCCGGCACGATTCACTACCGTAACCTGCATGCCGCGCTGCATCAAACCATTGGCGGCTTCCAGGCCCAGCAAGCCGCCGCCCAGCACCACCGCGTGCTGTTTGGTTTGGGATTTTTCTATCATGGTTTGCACATCGGCGATATCCCGAAACCCCATAACGCCTTCCGTTTCCCGCCCCGGAATGTCCAACATCAGCGGTAAGGAACCGGTCGCAATCACAAGCTTGTCGTATTCGGCGCTCGTGCCGTCCTTGGCTATTACCCGCCGGTTAGCCCGGTCGACAGCGACGACGGCCTTGTCCGTTCCGCAATACAGGGTTATCCGGTTGCGCCGATACCAGGCAAAGTCGTGAATCATGATGTCGTCTACGCTTTTGGCCCCAAACAACAACGGCGTCAGCATGATACGGTTATAGTTGCCGTGCGGCTCGGCGCCGAACACGGTAATTTCGTATCGATTCGGCGCCAGTTGAAGTAATTCGTCAACGGTGCGCATGCCGGCCATACCGTTGCCGATGACGATAAGTTTTTGTTTGTTCATGTTGGTACTCGTTGATTTAGTATGTCGCTAACGCGACGGTTTAGTTGGTAGTCGGTTTTCGGGCCGGCCTTATAACCAGTGGCGACGAAGGCGACACAATAAAATTCCTCTTTACAAAAGCAGGAAAACCAGAACTCAAAAGCTGACATTCGCCTGCAACCAGATTTTCTGGGTATCGGTATACGCGGTGTTATCGGCGTTGAAATTGGCGTATTTCGCCAACAAGGAATAATGCTTACCGAATTTTTTCAGGATGGAAAAATCCCATTCGGTACCGTATTGCACCGAGCCGGTGTCGTCCTTGAAATCGTGGAATACGCCGGTAATGATCAGACTGTCGTTCATCATTTTGTAGCTGGCAGTTGCGAATACATCGCGAATACCGTTGGCCGGCGTGGCCAGGAACAAATCCGCCCAGCCCTGGAAAGCGTGATTGGTACCCAACGGGGTTTGGAACGCTTTGGTGGAAGTGCCCACCCCTCTGCCAAGACCATTTAATTGCTCCATCGCACCGGAGACTGTCAGGTTATAAGCGCTGGCACCAGCCATCAAATTGATCCGGTCGACCTGATAGCGGTTGGGGTTGTCGCCATAATCGGACTGATTGCTCCATTCCGCGGTATATATGGCATTGACCTTGTCGAAAAATCGAGGCGATTTTCCGTCGAAACGCAACCCGTAAGTCTGCGTGGATTTAGCATAGTTCGCGCTTTCCCGATAATCCAACCAATAGCCGTATCCGACCAAATTCCCCCACTCGCCCACTTTGTAGTTCAGGTTCAAAATCGGTGCATTCAAGGTATCGGTAGTAGAGGCGACGCTTTGCACATGATCGATATAACCGGCATTGACGGTCAGGCCGAAAATCGTCTGGTTTTTGTGGGTAATCAGAATCGAATCGTAGGTTTGTTCCATTTGCCGCCAGCCGACGTTACCGATAAAACGATCATCGTCCAGCTTGATGCGTTGGCGACCGACTTTAACCAAAGTATCGGGAATACCTTTATAACTCAGCCAGAATTGATTCAATTCGCTTAAGTCAGGGTCGACCACCGTGGAATACTGAGTACGGCGATTACGGGTACTGTTGTAATCCTCCTGCAAGGCATAATTACCCTCGTATTCCGCGTAGGCCTGCAAGTCATAAAAAGTCGGCGATAACAAACCCAGCCGCAACCGGGCGGTATTGGCATTAGCGGTTTGCGGATTACCCGCGCCTTTATCCTGATCGACATTTTCCCAGCGATAGTTCAAGTCCATTTTGATGGCGCCGTTATTACCGTAGTGATAAAAATTCAAGGCATCTTCCACTTCCTTGGTGAAGTCGGCCTGCGCCGGCGTGCCCGCCAAGGACATGGTTAGCAAGGCTCCCGGCGCCAAGCGGGAAGATAACGGTTTGCTGGTTTGCGTCGGCATAAAGCCCCCTAGACTGGATGAAAAAAATCGCTTGGTTAACATAGATTGACTCACAAAGATTTAATGGGGGTGATCGCATTCCGACAGGAAGGTCAGCAGACTTTCCCGGTATTTGTAGTAATCAGGGTGCTCTAACAGTGCTTTGCGACTGCGCGGCCTGGGCAGGTCGATTTCCTGAATTTTGCCGATTTTGGCGTGAGGACCGTTGGTCATCATCACTACCCGGTCGGCCAGTAAAATGGCCTCGTCGACATCGTGGGTGACCACAATGGCGGTGACGTGGGTGCGTTCCCAGACTTCCATCAGCACTTCCTGCAATTCCCAGCGAGTCAGCGAATCCAGCATGCCGAAGGGCTCATCCAGCAACAGCAATTTAGGCGACAAGGCAAAGGCGCGGGCAATGCCCACTCGTTGCCGCATGCCGTTGGACATCTCTGCCGCTTTTTTGTACAGGGCATCGGTCAGACCCACGCGGGTCAGATAGTATTCGACGATATCTTCGCGTTCGGTTTTGGAGGCGTGCGGATAAACCTTATCCACCCCCAACATGACGTTTTCGAACGCAGTCAGCCACGGAAACAGGCTGGGAGCCTGAAATACCACGCCGCGATCCGGGCCGGCACTATCGATTTCGCGGTTATCCAGAATAATGCCGCCTTCCGAGATATCGGTCAGGCCGGCGGTCATCGACAGCACGGTGGATTTACCGCAGCCGGAGTGGCCGATGATGGAAATGAACTCGCCCTTTTTCATCTTCATATCAAAACCGTCCACCACCTTGACGGTACTATTGCCGTCCGGGGTAGGGTAGATTTTCGATAATCGGGTGAATTCCAGATAACGAGGCTTGCCCAAATCGCTGGGCTTGGGCTTTAGAGCCGTAGTATCCAGTTTCCAGTCGTTACTGGTATTGGGACGCACAGCGGGTAATTTGATTTTGTCGCACTCTTCTGCTTCGGCTTTCCGCATGCCGATGTTCATCAAATAACGGGTGATATCGGCCCGCAGGCGCTTGAACGCTTCGTTATGATTTAAGGCGGTACGATCGCGCGGACGCTCCAGATCGACATAAAAATCGGGACCGAAGCAGGCATCCGGCCCCGGATTCAGCGGTATTACCCGATCGGCCATATAGATGGCTTCGTCGACGTCGTTGGTGATCAGAATCACGGTTTTTTTGTCCTGTTCCCAGATTTGCAGGATTTCGTCCTGCAAGTTGCCGCGGGTCAGCGCATCGAGCGCACTGAGCGGCTCGTCCAGCAACAGAACGTCGGGATTAGCGGCCAGGGCGCGGGCTACATTGACTCTTTGCCGCATGCCGCCGGACAGTTCGGCAGGCTTTTTATCCATGGCCCGACCCAAATTGACCATCTTCACGTATTTTTCGGTGTGGGCGCGGCGTTGTTCCGGCGTCCAGTCCTTGAAAATCGCATCCACCGCCAGCGCCACGTTTTCGTATACGGTTAGCCACGGCATCAGGGAATAGTTTTGAAACACCACGCCACGATCGGGGCCGGGTTCGCTGATAGGCCGGCCGTTTTTCAACAACAGGCCGCTATCGGCTTGCAGCAAACCGGCAATCATGGATACCAGGGTGGTTTTGCCGCTACCGGAAAATCCAACAATGGCAATAAACTCACCGGCTTTGATCGTTAAATTGATGTTACGCAAAATCGAAGTTTTATCTTTACCTTCGCCGTAAGTTTTGCAAACACCTTTTAACGCCAGTAAGTCTGGCTGCGGGTTCTCAATCAGTTTAATCGTTGCGTTTTCCTGTTTGTGAACGGCAAGGTCGATGATTTTTGCCTGGACTGCTGCACTCATAAATTTGGCCTCAGATTTTGCTGAATGAAAACAAGGTTTGTAGCGATTGCATGATGCGATCGAGGATGAAGCCGATAATGCCGATAGTGAACACCGCCACCATGATGCGGCCCAGGGAATTGGAGCTGCCGTTCTGGAACTCGTCCCAAACGAACTTGCCCAAGCCGGGGTTTTGCGCCAGCATCTCGGCGGCGATCAATACCATCCAGCCCACTCCCAGCGACAGCCGCATGCCGGTAAAAATGTAAGGCAGCGCGGAAGGTAAAATGATGCGTTTGATTTGGGTCGACCAATCCAGCCGCAACACTTTGCCGACGTTCACCAAGTCGCGGTCGATTGACGAGACGCCGACCGCGGTATTGATCAGAGTCGGCCACAGCGAGCACAGCGTGACCGTTACCGCCGAAGTAATAAACGACTTGGCGAACCAGGAATCGTCGCTGGTGACATACACGGCGCTGACCACCAAAGTCACAATCGGCAACCAGGCCAGCGGTGATACCGGTTTGAAAATCTGAATCAAAGGGTTGATGGCGGTATTGATTAACGGGCTCATGCCGCACAAAATCCCCAGCGGTACGGCCAGAAGCGTAGCGATCAAGAATCCAGCGAATACCGTGTATAAGCTGGTGATAATTTGGTCCAGGTAGGTAGCTTTGCCGGTATAGGGTCGAAATTTGATTTCGGCGTGAGGATCTTCGGCCAGTTTTTCCTGATTACGCAGCTCCTGGCGTTTATAAAACTCGACCATTTTGACTTTTTCGGCAAAATGTTCATCCACCAAGCCGTCCACTTCATGCCAGACCGCCGCTGGCCCGGGAATAGCGCCCAAGCTGGTGTTAATACGGGATGCTGTCACGCTCCAAAGCCCCAGAAAAACCACGAAGGCTATGATGGGCACCCCCATAATCAGCCACAATTGACGCAGCTGTTGGCCGGGATTTTCGCCGGCCGCAATTTTGACCACCGGCACAAACCAGGTCAGACCGGTGATGTTGAAAAATTTGATTAGCTTGTTACTCATCGTCGTTACCTTTAATCGAAGTAAATCCGTAACCCATGGTAGATTTATCCCCTTATGCCGCGCCGAGCACCGGGGTGACTTTTATCGTTCCTACGCTCCGGGTGGGAACGCATCTTGAACCGCTTTGCAGTTCGGGACGCTGGAGCGTCCTTTACCGGGTTCCCACGCAGAGCATGGGAACCATAAAACTTGGCAACTAGCCGAAACCCATAAAAAGGACACATCCCTGTATCAAACGATTTCCCTTTCCGAGCACTCACTAGAGACTATTAATCCACCACTTTGCCGCCGGCTACGGTTTGCTTGGCTTTTAAGCCGATGGCGAATTTGCTTAGGTAATCATTCGGCTTGCTGGCGTCGTAAACGATGCCGTCGATAAACCCGGCTTGCGGCGGTTTGATACCGGTTTCGCCAGCAGCCGGAAAATCGCTGGCCTTGGCTTTGCCCTCGGCGACCAATTCCTTGGCAGCAGCCGTGTAAATGTCGGGCCGATAAACTTTCTGGGCGGTTTCCAGATACCAATTGTCGGGCTTGAATTCGTTGATCTGGCCCCAACGGCGCATTTGGGTCAAATACCAGATGGCGTCGCTGTAATAGGGGTAAGTGGCATTGTTACGGAAGAAGGTGTTGAAATCCGGCATGGGGCGTGTGTCGCCTTTTTCGTATTCGAACGTGCCGGTCATACTGTTACCAATCACCTCGGCATCGGCACCGACATATTGGCTTTGCGCCAACATTTCCACGGCCTCCTTGCGGTTCTTATTATTGTCCGCATCCAGCCACATCGCGGCGCGAATCAAGGCTTTGACTACCGCTTTATGGGTATTGGGATTTTTGTCGGCCCAGGCTTGACTGACACCGAACACTTTTTCCGGATTGTCTTTCCAGATTTCATAATCAGTCACCACCGGCACACCTATGCCTTTGAATACGGCCTGCTGATTCCACGGCTCACCGACGCAATATCCGTAAATGGTGCCCGCCTCGAGGGTCGCCGGCATTTGCGGCGGCGGCGTTACCGATAAAAGTGCGTCGGCATTGATTTGCCCGCCGATATCTTGCGGCGGTGCGTAATAGCCGGGTTTGATACCGCCGGCAGCCAGCCAATAGCGCAATTCATAGTTATGAGTGGACACCGGAAACACCATGCCCATGTTGAATGGCTTACCTGCCTTCTTATATTGCTCGACCACCGGTTTAAGCGAATCGGCTTTAATCGGATGCACCGGCTTACCGTCTTCCATCGGCACATGCGCTTTCATTTGCTTCCAGATGTCGTTGGATACTGTGATGGCGTTGCCGTTTAAGTCCATACTAAAGGCGGTGATAATGTCGGCTTTGGTGCCAAAACCGATCGCCGCTCCTAAAGGTTGACCAGCCAGCATATGCGCGCCATCCAACTCGCCGTTGATTACTCTGTCCAACAGGACTTTCCAGTTGGCCTGCGCTTCCAATTGCACGAACAACCCTTCCTCTTCAAAAAACCCTTTTTCCGCGGCCACCGCCAACGGTGCCATATCGGTCAATTTGATAAAACCGAATTTCAAATCTTCTTTTTCAAGCTTGCCTGCCGCATGCAATCCGGGGGCAACTCCCAGTCCTGAAACAACCAGGCACGCCGATAGGGCCAGCAATAATTTCTTAGAGGTAGATCTTGGAGCGGTCTTCATAACGAGTCCTATACAAAAACGACGGAAAATAAAAAAGGCGTCGCCGTGATACGGGTAAACCCCATACACGACAGACGCCTTTGTCCGGTTTGCTCTACTTCGAGCTGAAAATGCAACTCCTACATTGGAGCATTGCTTACACAACAGCAATAGCAATGCCAAGCTGCTATTTATTCTAAGAAATAATAAATAACTCTATAAAAATCAGATTGTTAAAACAGAACCGCCATTCAAGATTTCAATTATCCGACGCTGAATTTGTATCGCAACCCATCATCTGCGCACACAAATGAAACAGAACACGGATTTTTTGCACATCGGTGGTGCGACGCCTCATCGCCTGATGATCGTATGAGACTGAAGCTGAATCGGAGATCATCGGGCGAGTTGTCGCAGTTAACCCGGATAGTGGATCTTAAGGCCGTAAACCAGAAACAACCCGACCATTAATGCCTTTATCCATCTCCCTATTAGAACAACCAGCGGAAATCCCCCATGAATCCATCCACCCTAAGTCGAACCCAATGCGCCGTTGTATTGTTTATTTTGAGAAAAATAAGCATCGACCCCATCCCGATAACCAGCAGTATCTGTTTATATATGGCTATTTTTCGACCGGTTTGGTTTAAAAGACTGGTGGAAACTATCTATGCGGATATCAACGGCAAAGACTGATGCCTTAAGCATTAGAGCCGAAGAATATCGTAGAAGGCTGGATTTTCGAAGGGCAGGCAGCCGCAATTTCGGCAACTGCCCGAACTCTTAGGACAACGGCTGAAATCACTTAAACAGCTCCGCCATGGTAATCACATTTTTTGCCATCTCGCCCAGCGAAACCTTTCTATCCATCGCCAGTTTGCGCAAGGCATGGTAGGCCTGATCTTCGTTGTAGTTTTTAGACTTGATTAATATCGCTTTGGCCCGATCTACCAGCTTGCGCTCTTCGAGCTGGTTCTTGGTTTTTTGCAGCTCGTCTTTTAAGGCTTTTTGGGCCTTGAAACGGGCGATGGCCACATCGATGATGGCTTTGACGCGGCGGGGTTCCAAACCGTCGACGATATAAGCGCTGACACCGGCTTTGATAACTTTATTGATGGTCTCTGTCTGCTGATCCTCGGCAAACACAATCACCGGCACCGAGTGCTCGTGATTGATGGTTAAAATCATCTCCAAGATCTTTTCGCTGGGCGCGTATAAATTCAACACCACTGCATCCGGCTGTAAGCTTTTTACCACCTCCAACAGGTTTAAGTTCTGCAACTTTAAAGTGGCCACTTGGTAGCCATGTTGGCTCAGGCTTTGCTCCAAAACCAGGTCGGAATCGAATTCATCGACTACCAGGACTTTGAGTGGGGTCATGGCTATTCCAGTTCGATTTTAATCACAGAGCCGTCAGGCAAGATTTGGGTAATAAAATTTTTCGGCTCTTCCAGATAGGCTATCAACCCCAATAACAGTACACAACATCCTCCCAACAGTAAAAAAAAGCCGGTATAAGTGAGAAAGGTCAACAGAATCAGAAAAATGATGGCACCGGCATTACCGTACGCCCCGACAATACCGGCTACCTCCCCGATTATGGCGCGCCTGACCAACGGCACAAAGGCGAAGATGGCCCCTTCGGCGGCTTGCATAAACAAGGCGCAAACCAAGGTCACCAGCACCGCCAAACCTATCGACCATTGCGCGGATATCAGCGCCATTAACAAGTACCCGCCCGCCAATCCGCCGGTGAACAGTAAAATAGCTAATTTGCGGCCGATTTTATCGCTCAACCAGCCGCCGGCCGGGCGAGCGAAAATATTGGTCATCACAAAACTCGAGGCTAACAAGCCGGCATCCAGCATGGAGATATTTTGGCTGACGCTAAAGGTTTTAAAGAAAAACATTGGCAACATGGACAACACCGCCAATTTGGAACCGAAGGTAATCAAATAGGCAATGGCTAAAATGACCACTTGCCGGTAACGGTAATGATGAATACTCGAAATCGGCTGGCTCAAACGTTCGGCGTTGGTATTGACCAGCTGCCGGGCATGCCACAAAAACACCAGCCAGATGCAAATATGCAGCAGCAGCGGCCAGCCGCCGGCCAGGATGGGCTCGTCCGGACCGGCTAATTTCCATACCAATAACGATAGTGAACCGTACAGCGGCAACAGGCTCAATATATATAGAAATAAATCGTTGATACTCGTGACTTCCATACTGCTGGCCCGCTTGGTTTTCAAGCCCGCAAGTTCAGGTGGGAAATTCTCTACATTTCGGTAATAGACCCAGGCGAACCCCAAAGCCAGGATGCCGGTGAAGGCGATCGCGTAGCGCCAGCCATTTTCGGGGCCGAAATATAAGGCCAGTCCCGGCAGTAATATCGCCGCCGCCGCCGAACCGAAATTGCCCCAACCGGCATATATACCTTCCGCTATCCCCATCTGACTGGAAGGAAACCAATCGCCGATGATACGCACGCCGACCACAAAACCCGCCCCAATAAACCCAAGCAAAAAGCGCGACCATGCCAATTGGGCAAAATCCTCGGCCAGCGCAAACATAAAACAAGGCAGGCTACAAACCGCCAGCAGAACACTGTAACTGATCCTGGCCCCAAACCGGTCCACGACCAGCCCGATAATCACCCGGGCCGGGATCGTCAACGCCACATTCAACAGCAGTATAATTTCGACTTCGGCATCGCTGATTCCCAAATCCTGCTTAATCAGCATCATCAAAGGCGCGTGATTAAACCAGACTACAAAACTGATGAAAAACGCCATCCAACTCAAGTGCAGAATTTTGCTTTTTCTCTGCATGGTCACCAGTTTAAAGGGGGCGAAAGGCATAAAGATTCCTGAATAAACACAATGCAAATCAGCATGCAGCTTACGTGCCAACCAACCAAACCAGCCGATCTCGCTCGTTTGGCGGGTAGGTAACCCCATTCTGGTGCCATTTAGTCACAAAATTGCCTTATTTTGGTGCAATGTTTTAGGCGCCCCACAAACCGAAAACGGGCAAGCCACTGAATTTAATAGTATTTTATTTTTGGCATTCATATTGCTTTTGAAGAATTAAGTCTCCCGCTGAGCTTACCTTGTCATTGTTAGTTGGACAAAGGCGTCCTGATTGAATGAGTTCCTCATTTCAATTCAGGCCGCCTTTTTTTTTGCCCAAAATTTTGACCTAACCCAGCTGGTAAAGATTTTGCGACCCCGTCTTTCAGGCGGAGAAACACATCAATGTTTTATAAAGAGGTCAGGTATGAATACGAAACAAACCCTGGTTGTTATAGGCAACGGCATGGTCGGCCAGCATTTTCTGACCAAGCTGGTCGAAAGCGCAGCCAAAGATCATTTCCATATTGTCACTTTTTGTGAAGAACCCAGAGCCGCTTACGACCGGGTACATTTGTCGGAATACTTTACCGGGAAAAGCGCCGAAGACTTATCCTTGGTCAGCGCCGATTTTTTCGCCGAACACGGTATCGAAATTCATCTGGGCGACAAAGCCGCCACTATTGATCGCCAACAAAAACAGGTCACCTCCGCCAAGGGCGTGGTCATCCGCTACGACAAACTGGTATTGGCGACCGGCTCTTATCCTTTTGTGCCGCCGGTACCCGGCCATGAAAGGGCCCAATGCCTGGTCTACCGGACCATAGAAGATTTGGAAGCCATTAAAGCCGCCGCGGAAAACTCCAAAATCGGCACGGTGGTGGGCGGCGGCTTATTAGGTCTGGAAGCCGCCAAGGCTTTAACCGATTTAGGTCTGGAAACCCATGTAGTGGAATTCGCCCCCCGGTTGATGGCCGTGCAATTGGATGACGGCGGAGGGGCGATGTTGAGACACAAAATCCAGGCCCTGGGTGTCAAAGTACATCTGAATAAAAACACCAGCCTGATCGATGATGGCGAACAGTGCCTGCATAAAATGAATTTCGCCGACGGCGAAGTGCTGGAAACCGACTTGATTCTGTTTTCCGCCGGCATCCGCCCACGCGACGATATTGCCCGAGCCTGCGGACTGGAAATCGGTCCGCGCGGCGGCATTGTCATCGATAATCAATGCAAGACCTCCGACCCGCATATTTATGCCATAGGCGAATGCGCCTTGTGGAACGGCCAGATTTTCGGCTTGGTCGCGCCCGGCTATACCATGGCCAGAACCGTCGCCGCCGATTTATCCGGTACGGAAGCCAGTTTTACCGGCGCGGACATGAGTACCAAGCTGAAGTTAATGGGGGTGGATGTGGCCAGTATCGGCGACGCCCATGCCAGGACCCAGGGCGCAATGGTTTACACCTATCAAAACGGCTCCAGAGAAATATACAAACGTTTGGTGGTCAGCCAGGACAAAAAACAATTACTGGGCGCGGTACTGGTGGGCGAGGCCTCCGGCTACAGCACCTTGTTGCAATACTGTTTAAACGGCATCGAGTTGCCGGAAAATCCGGATGCGCTGATTTTACCGCAACGCTCCGACGAATCGGTCGGCTTGGGGCCGGATGCCCTGCCCGCCTCGGCGCAAATTTGTTCCTGCCATGACGTCAGCAAAGGCCAAATCTGCGGCGCCATCGAAGCCGGCTGCACCACAATCGGACAACTCAAATCCGCAACCAAAGCCGCTAGCGGCTGCGGTGGTTGCGCGCCTTTGTTGAAATCGGTATTGGATTGCGAACTGATCAAATTGGGCGTGGAAGTCAGTACCGATATTTGCGAGCATTTCCCGCACACTCGCCAGGATTTGTACAACCTGATCATGGTGGAACAAATCAAGACCTTCGACGACTTGCTGGACAAGCACGGCCGCGGCCTGGGCTGCGAAGTCTGTAAACAGGCGGTGGGCTCGATTCTGGCGTCGTATTGGAACGACTATATTCTGGAAAAACCTCACATCGGTTTACAGGACACCAACGACACCTATTTGGCCAATATGCAAAAAGACGGCACCTATTCGGTAGTGCCACGGGTGACCGGCGGCGAAATCACCCCGGACGGCTTGATTGCACTGGGGCAAGTAGCGAAAAAATACGGTCTATACACTAAAATCACCGGTGGTCAACGGGTGGATTTATTCGGCGCCCGCGTCGAGCAATTACCCTTGATCTGGAACGAGCTGATCGAGGCCGGTTTCGAATCCGGCCATGCCTACGGCAAATCGTTGCGTACGGTCAAATCCTGCGTCGGCAGTACCTGGTGTCGGTTCGGTATCGACGACAGCGTCGGCCTGGCTATTGAGCTGGAAAATCGCTATAAGGGTTTACGTGCACCGCACAAAATCAAATTTGCCGTTTCCGGCTGTACCCGCGAATGCGCCGAGGCGCAAGGCAAGGATATCGGCGTGATTGCCACCGAAAACGGCTGGAATTTGTACGTCTGCGGCAACGGCGGCATGAAACCAAGGCACGCGGATTTGTTTGCCACCAATCTGGACAAGGCAACCTTGATTAAATACATCGACCGGGTGCTGATTTTTTATGTGCGCACCGCGGCGCGCCTGCAACGCACATCGGTGTGGATGGAAAACATGGAAGGCGGTCTGGATTATCTGAAAGCGGTGATTCTGGAAGACCGACTGGGACTGGCCGACGAATTGGAGCAACAGATGCAACACGTCATCGACACCTATCAATGCGAATGGAAAACCACCCTACAGGACGAACAAAAACTGAAACGATTCCGCCACTTTGTCAACAGCGACCAAGCCGACGACAACGTGGTATTCGTGGAGGAACGCGGCCAAGTGCGCCCGGCCAATGTCGAAGAACGCAAACACTTTAAACTGATCGAAGAGGCGGCATAATGAGTAAATGGATAGATGTCTGCCATATCGACGACCTGCAACCGGATTCCGGCGTCTGCGCTTTGGTGGAGGGTCGGCAGATAGCGATTTTTTACCTGCCGAGACTAAATGCCGTGTACGCTATCGGTAATTTCGACCCCTTTAGCGAGGCCAATGTGCTTTCGCGCGGCATGGTGGGCGATTTGGGCGGCCAGCTCATGCTGGCTTCACCTATGTACAAGCAGCATTTCAATCTGCAAACCGGCATTTGTTTTGAAGATGCCGCTATCAGTGTACCCGCTTACCCGGCTCGGATCGACAACGACCGAGTCGCAATCCGGATGTCGGAGTAAATTATGAAATACCACTATTACATTGCCGATGCGTTCACCAATCAGCTGTTCAACGGTGCGCAGATTGCGGTGTTTCCCGCTGCGGATGGTTTAAGTAGCGAAACCATGGCCGCGATTGCCAAGGAACTCAACCTGACTGAAACGGTGTTCGTGTTCCACGAACATGGCGCTGAAAATCGGCGCCGAATGCGTATTTTTTCACCGTTGCGGGAAATCGATTTCGCCGGCCACCCGATTATCGCCACGGCTTTTATATTGGCCGAATGCGGCGATATCGCGCTCAGCCAAGCGCTGACTAAAATCGTTTTGGAGCAAAATAGCGGACCGGTCGAAGTGAATATTTCCAGCGAGGCGGGCAAACCCAGTTTCGTGCAACTCAGCCGCAGCGACAGCGCCATCATCGATAGGTTTGCCCCTACCGATGAAGAATTATGCCAGTTTCTGGGCTTGCAGATCGCCGATCTGGATCATAAAAAATATTCGCCGCGCCTGGTTTCTTGCGGGTTTCCGTATTTAATCGTACCGGTGTGGAATTACGAATCGGTACGCAAGGCCCGCTTCAATTATCCTAACTGGAGTCAATCGGCCGCCCCGCAAACCGCCGCACAGGAAATCCTGTTATTTGCGCCCAAATCGCCCAACCCGGATGCCGATTTCAATGCCCGCCTGTTGGGTCCGAATATCAGCTTGCAGGACGACCCGCCGGTCGGTAGCGCCATGCCGGCCTTTTGCAGTTATCTATGTTCCTTTGAACGCACCCAAAAAGGCACCCATAGCTTCTCGGTTGAGCGTGGCGAAATGTCGACCCGTCGCAGCCTGCTGCAGCTGGAAATGGATAACAAACAACAAGAAAAACTGACCATTCGCATTGGCGGCCAGGCAGTCATTTTTGCGGAAGGCAGCATCAATATTCCGGCGTGATTGCACCCGGACTGTTCCAGCGTCGGCAGACAGAAAAAATGCAAAATTCGGCCGGAAACCAAGTCATTGGTTTGCTGGTTCCGGAAAAAACCGCTCCGTTGACCGCTGGAATCATCAAACCGGTACTCAGTCCGAAACGCGCTAGCACCAAGCGGCAACCCGATGTTAACTGCCAGCGTTGCCGTAACGGCTTGGATAAGTTATCCGACTGGCGTTCTGCGACAACGCAGTCCTAATAATCTCCGTTCTCACCACCGCGCTGCACGGTCCGGCTAGCTGCCAACGGCTAAATAACGCCGAAATAGCAAGTTAGTATTGCCCTGTTCTGGACCGGCAAACACATTTTGGGTCGACCGCCATGGTGGATCGATTGCCCCACTTAATTGTGTACCGTACTTCGGCTTATCTTTTCATCATTCTGAATGGCATTGGCATAAGAAATAGCGATCCTGCCACCCTATTGCCAGCGCCCTCAGCAGCCGCGGAAAAAACCGATAGAAACGCCTAAGACCGGACAAGGCATAAGTGGGAAACCATCATGATTCGCTCCGGTGATACAAAGATCGGCATGACGCATCGATATTGCGTTGCCTGGCAAACCATATTGGTGCATCATTACTCCAATAACGCCTCATTTTGGGGCGAATATCGCCTGCCGGGAGAGTGAGCATGCCGAGATACCGCCCTATCGTTGCAATTGCCGCCTGTCTCGGTTTAGGGTTTTGGCCCCACTTAGCCAGCGCAGACCAATTAAATGCAGCAGATTCGGCTTGGATCTTGACCGCCTCGGGACTCGTGTTATTCATGACCGTGCCCGGCCTGGCCTTGTTTTATGGCGACTTGGTACGCACCAAAAACGTGCTTTCAGTATTGATGCAGTGTTTTGCGATTACCTCTTTGGTATCGGTTTTGTGGTTGTTCGGCGGATACAGTCTGGCATTGAGCGATGGCGGCAGTTGGCAGAAGGTATTGGGCGGTTTTTCCGAATTTTCTTTGCTGGGCATAAACGCCGACAGCGTCAAGGACAATCTGCCGGAAACCGTGTTCTGTATGTATCGCCTGACCCTTGCGATTTTTGCGTCCGCCTTGATCGTAGGTGACGTCGCCGAACGTATGAAATTCTCTGCCTTACTGTGGTTTGTGACCTGTTGGGAGTTTTTGATTTATGTACCCGTCTGCCATTGGATCTGGAGTGGCGGATTGAGCTTTGCCATTTTGAAATTGCTCGATAAAACCCTGGGGCTGCGCGTCAGTATCGGCGATGAAACAGAGGGCCTGGATATTTCTCGGCACAACCAGCAAGGATACAACCAGCAAGGATACAACCTGCGATCCACCCATCCCTTAAGCCTATAACCGATACCCAGGAGTCAGTCATGCGCGCTTTGAATAAAACCTCCTGTTTAAAAGCTACCGCACTATTTTGGGGCTTTATCTGGTTTGCCGGATTTTCGAATACCAGCATTGCCCTAGATATCAATCAAGCATCCCAGCAAATTAAAACACGCGCTTGCAAAGATAATCTAACCGTCGATCAGGCTTTGGAAAAATCGATAAAAAGCCATTCGCAACGGGATATCGGCTGGCGTTCATTTCAGGAGGACGACCATTACGATGTTGAACGTGCCGTATTGATTAACAAAGCCATGGAGCTACGCTACCGTTGGCGAGTATTTGCAGACGGCAGTATTCAACCCCAAAGCAAACGTGCAGAAAATTTATGCCGTCTCGATACAGACTGATCGCACCATAACAAGACGCCCACCCAGATGAGCGCACCATATTGGGTCAACAAGTTTATCTTAACCCTATCCCTGCCCGCATCCCTGCATTGTTATTTGCGGCACATTAATTGCTAAATAATAAGACAGCCATTCTTAAACCATTTGTTACTGTGTATAAAAAAATACTCGACCATCTCAATGAGGCGATCCTGCTCTTCGATCGAGAGTTTCGCTTAACCTATATTAACCCTGCCGGCGAAATACTGTTTGCCGACAGCGCCAAACATTTGGTGGGTCACCTTGCCCAAAAACTGTTTAAAACCGCCCACCCCTTACTGTTCCGTGATTTATTACTGCGCTTGAACCAAAACGAACCGCTGGTTGACAGAGAATTGATACTTGAATGTATGAATCAGCCCATCACGGTCAACATGAGTGCCACGCCGATTCTGGAAAACGGGGTTCTATCGGAGGTTTTGATTGAATTGCAACAAGTAGACCGGCATTTACGTATCACAAAGGAAGAACAGTTATTAGCCCAACAAAATACCAGCCGCATGCTGGTGCGCGGCCTGGCGCACGAAATTAAGAACCCGCTCGGCGGCTTGCGAGGCGCGGCCCAATTGTTGGCTCTGGAACTACAAGATGCCGAATTGAAGGAATACACCCAAATCATCATTGCGGAATCCGATCGGCTACAGGAGTTGATGGACAAAATGCTCGGCCCTAACAAACCAGCCCATAAACACCCGCTGAACATCCATGAAGTGCTGGAGCGCGTGCGACATTTAGTTGCCGTGGAAGCCGGCAGCAACATCAGCCTTAAAACCGATTACGACCCCAGCATTCCTGAGCTGTTTGCGGATAAAAATCAAATGATACAAGCCTTGTTGAACATTGTCCGCAATGCGATTCAAGCCTTGCAATCCGCTGGCCAAATTATTCTAAAAACCCGTATTCAGCGCCATATGACCATAGGTCGCAAACTCTACAAGCTGGCGGTCAAAATAGACATTATCGATAACGGCCCCGGTATACAGCCAGGCTTGATGGGACAAATTTTTTATCCAATGATTACCGGCCGCGCCGAAGGCACCGGCCTGGGATTATCCATTGCTCAATCGTTGATTAACCAGCACAACGGCTTAATTGAATGCGAAAGCGAACCCGGAAACACCGTTTTTTCAATTTTTTTACCCATCATGGATCAGTCCGAGAAAACAGCACCCAGCCGATGATGGGCTTGTTTGGATAATGATGACTACTTTACGATATGGAGACGATCATGCCACTGCCAGATAAAGTCTGGATTGTCGATGATGACAAATCGATACGCTGGGTGCTTGAAAAAGCCCTGCAAAAAGCCAGCATCGAAACGCTTTGCTTTTCCAACGCGGCCGACTTATTAAAAGAATTGGCGCACGACTTGCCGCACGTCCTGATTACCGACATCCGCATGCCGGGCATGGACGGCTTTGAACTGTTAAAGAAAATCCAACAGGATTATCCGTCCTTGCCGGTGATTATCATGACGGCGCATTCCGACCTGGAAAGCGCCGTCTCGGCCTTTCACGGCGGTGCATTCGAGTATTTGCCCAAACCGTTCGACGTCAATGAAGTGGTCGAAACCGTGCATCGCGCCTGCCTGCACAGCAAACAGCAAAACAACACTGAATCACCGCCGGAGGGGATGGGCGATACGCCGGAAATTATTGGCGAAGCGCCCGCCATGCAGGAAGTATTCCGTGCCATAGGCCGGTTGGCACGCTCGCACATTACCGTACTGATCAACGGCGAATCCGGCACCGGCAAAGAATTGGTTGCCAAAGCCCTGCACCGGCATAGCCCGCGTTCCCAGCAGCCTTTTGTGGCGCTAAACATGGCAGCCATTCCCAAGGATTTAATGGAATCGGAGTTATTCGGCCATGAAAAAGGCGCATTTACCGGTGCCCAGGCCCGCCGTATAGGCCGCTTTGAACAATCTAACAACGGCACCTTATTTCTGGATGAGATCGGCGACATGCCGGCCGAATTGCAAACCCGTCTGCTGCGGGTACTGGCGGATAACGAGTTTTATCCGGTGGGCGCGCATGCAGCGGTCAAGGTAAACGTCCGCATCATTGCCGCGACCCACCAAAATCTGGAAGTGCTTGTGGCGCAAGGCCGGTTTCGGGAAGATTTATTCCACCGCTTGAATGTGATCCGCATTCATATCCCACCCTTGCGCGAACGCAGACAGGACATTGGCTTGCTAATGCGACATTTTCTGTACCAAAGCGCACGGGAATTAGGGACGGAAGTCAAAACTCTGAAACCGGAAGCCGAGGCCTTTTTAAGCAACTTGCGGTGGCCGGGCAACGTCCGCCAGCTGGAAAACACCTGCCGCTGGCTAACAGTGATGGCATCTGGCCGGGAAATCCATATCGAAGACTTGCCGCCCGAGTTGAGCCAAAGCCCGGCCGACCCCCAAGGCGAAGCCGGTCAACACGACTGGGAAGACCTGTTGCAAAGCTGGATTAAGCAACAGCTGGCCACGGGCAAGCACGATATCGCCAAACAGGCCATAGCCAGCGTGGAAACGTTATTGATACAAACCGCGCTGCAACATACCCACGGCCGCAAACATGAAGCCGCGTTATTACTGGGTTACGGCAGGAATACCCTGACGCGCAAACTGAAAGAATTGGACATAGAGGACTAACCTCAGCGCCATTTAGAATTTTTATCTGCTTAAAACATCGGTGTATACTCCTGCCAATTGAATCAACATTTTCAACACGGCAGGGTTTAAATCTCATGGCAGATAAAATGGTAAGCAAACATCTGGTAAATCTTGAAAAGCAATTTGCCACGACGGACCCTGTGTTACAAAAAGCGGTGAAAGTGTTCCAGGAGCTGGACGAACTGGAATTCGAAATGGCGTTGATCGATCCCGAGGAGACCACGGCCCGCAGAAGTTCTTGGTGGCCGCTGATCAGTACCTTGGGCGGCTATTCTCCAGCCAAATCGGAATTTTTAAACCGCTTCCTCGGGGTACCCCTGCACACCACCCGGCATAAATTCACGGTCTTGCAATACACCCCGCAAACCACCAGCGCCACCCTGCCCGGCACGGCATTGGACGCCGATCACCGTTTGCCTTTTTACCAAGTCAGCCGCGATATTGAGCAAACCAACCCCGGCGAAGGCAGCAAGGTTAATAGCTACCTGGAATTGGTTACGGTCAACAGCAACAAATTAAAGAATAAACTGATCATCGACACGCCGGTATTAAATCCGGCTACCGAAAATGCCGTTAACGGCTTATTACGCCAACACGTGATTGCCATATCAGACTTGGTATTGGTGTTTACCGATTTATTCGAAACGGACCCGGAATTCAATAAAGATGTGATCGCCAGCATCATAAAGTATCAAGACACCAACAAATTTTTGTTTGTCATCGATCATTCCGAGCTCAGTCTGGACCAGAATAAATCGCAGGAAATCATCGCCTCCTGGCAGCGGCGCTTGGCTGAATTCGGCATTTTTACCGGTCACTATGTGGTGTTGTCGCAAAACGGCGACGACTCGCAAATCGAGCAACGCGTCAACAACTTGAATAACGACCGCTCCTATCGCATTTTAGAATCGTTGGAAAACAGCATACGCTCTGTCGACGATGTGGTGATGGACGAAGTGGAATCGGCAATTACTCTTTGGAAAGAACGTTGCAATGCCACCACGTTGATCATCCTCAGCTTTATTATCATGCTGATTTTATTTGCCGAGATCGCCGTCGGCATATTGGACCTGTTTTTCGACCCCATCATCGGCCCGCTTATCATTTTGGCGCTGATCGCATTTCTAACACCCATACACATGATCGTCAGCCGGGTACATGCCAAATTTATTATCAATCAGCTACATAAACGCCAGAAAAAATTGAACCTTAGCGAGGATTTAGCGGGATTATTCGAAAAAAGCCTGAGTTTCTGGCGAGTAATATTGCCCATTACCCAACCGGTTGGCAAAACCAAGAAAAATCGCAAAAAACTGAATCATTTATTGGAACAAACCAAAGATTTAGTTCAGGCCCTTAACGATCAGTTCAGTCGCAGCCAGTTTCAAGAATACCCGTCCTCTTATGAGCCACAATCCGGCGAAGAATATTGATCATTTAATTCGTAATAGTTATGGACATTATCAAACAGTATCTTGCTCTGTGTTGGTTTGATGTCTCACCGCTTGAGCTACCGAGATCGACATCATTTTTTAAAAAGAATTTAATCTTTAACTTTTTGATGTTCATTTTCATCCATTTCAATATGACGGATGATTTTGAGTCGATATCGGAAGTCTTTATCGAAACCCTGTTAAACCTGAGCTTCATCGCTCTGGCACTTTGGCTTAATCGCTCGATGCACACTTATATTCAAGTGGCCTCGGCAATATTGTTTTGCGAAAATTTCACATCACTGTTTTTATTGCCCACCATATTCTGGGCAACCGTTGCAGAAGACTGGTTAAGCTACGGCGCCCTGGCGATTATCCTATTTTGGACTTGGGCCTTGATTGGCGCCATTTTCAAAAAAATATTGCACATCAATGTGTTTGCCGGCTTGGTCATGTCGCTGTTTTACTTGTTGTTTAGTTTCGGCGGCGGGTTTGCCATCAACAGCTTTTTGACCGGTTAACCGGCTGCCATCGATAGTCCGCCGGCCAAATCAAATTCCTCAAGCGAATTGAGTGCTCTTAAAGCCGTTTGCTCGTTACGCAAGCCGCCTACATGACTTTCACTACTCAAACGAATCCGAGCCAGCCGCGAGAATATCCAGACTCGCAAAGCAGATAGCAATCACTAACAAATTCGAACGCCACTACTACGGATATTTGTCATCCTTGTTGTGATTTCTAAAAGCTGCAACTGTCTCACAGTATGCTGTTGGCTTTTTCAGTTTAATCCTGCACCAGGGAATTCGGTGCTAAGGACGCTTCGCTATCGGACTTCTGTAATGAAACTTTTCCATACTTGGTAAACGTTATGAACAGACAATCATTCATCGCATCGGCTGTATTCACTATCTTGGTGAATTGCACCATAGCAACAGCAGACCAAACAACACCGATTAAAGGCGAATCAAGCAAGGTAGCAGCAACTACTGATAATGGGATACCAACCGGACCGCTCTATTTTTCGACGCGTAAAGATGCGGAGAACGCTTTAGTGGGGTACAACTATGCCCTGACCTTACTCCAAAATGGCCGAGTGCAAGCAATTGTTTCCGGATTGAACGGCTCCGGCCAGGAAAACCCACTCAGTGTAGTGCAAGCTGAATCGCAAAAATCCGTATCCAAATTCAGCGATCAAACGCAGCTCGATGAAACAGAAACGCCTTTTCCTAAAATTTCTCTGAAAGAGAAACTCAACGGCCAGTCGGCGATTGATGCATTGGGGGACAAATTGCCTTTGGTGGCAAAAGCGTATGACATGTCCGCGGAGCGCCTGGAAGATATTCTTAAAACCGATCAGACAGCCTGGATCGATGAGGGCGGACGACTACTTTATGTTGAAGCAGATACAAAACCAATTCCTAGACCAGAACCTAAGGATACTGACAACAATGGCGAAGACACCGCGAATGCTACAACGATTAGCGGTACGGAAACTTTCGCCTCGACAGCGTCTTCAAGCAAAGATGCTTTTACTCTTCATAGTAAATCCGGCTCGAACCGGGTTATCTATTTGGATTTTAACGGCCATGTTGCAACAAATACGGCCTGGTCCAGCGGAACCCTGACCGCGCAGGCTTATGACATTGATGGCAACCCCGGTGCATTTAGCGATGCGGAATTAAGTAACATTAGAGAAATCTGGCAACGTGTAGCGGAAGACTATGCGCCGTTTGACGTGGACGTAACAACCCAAGAGCCAACGACCGACGCGATAAGACGAACCAGCAACACCGATACACAATACGGTACGCGCGCGGTGATTACCCGGTCCATGCCGGAGCTGTGTAGCCAATCCTGCGGCGGCGTGGCCTACGTCAACGTATTTTCGTACTACTCGTCCAGCACGCCGGATCGCTATCAACCCGCTTGGGCGTTCTTTGATAAATTAGGTAACGGTTATCCCAAGTATGTAGCCGAAGCAGTGTCGCATGAAGTTGGTCATAACCTGAATCTCAACCATGACGGCACATCCACCGCTGGATATTATACCGGCCAAGGTAGCGGTGCAACCGGCTGGGCTCCGATTATGGGGGCTAGTTACTACAAACCCGTCACGCAATGGAGCAAAGGCGAATATCCAGGCGCCAACAATTTGCAAGATGATATTGCAGTCATCAGTGCGGCAGGCACGCCTTTACGTCCCGATGACTACCCCAGCACAAATGCGAGTGCGGCACCATTGTCAGGCGAGGCAACTGCGGTATATCAAACGGGCATCATCGAACGCAATAGCGACATCGATGTATTCACCTTTCAAACCGACGGCGGCAATGCGCAATTCAATATTGCCTCGGGCTCTATCGCGCCTGATTTAGATGTAGCTGTGAAGTTAATGGATTCTTCTGGAAATACAATAGCCTCGATCAATCCGTCTGACAGCCTGTCGGCATCATTGGCCGCGACCTTGGCTGCCGGCCGATATTTCCTGCAAATCGATGGAGTTGGGCATGGCGATTTAACAACTGGTTACTCTGATTATGCGAGCCTTGGCCAATATCTGATTACCGGAAGCTATCCCAAAAACACAACCACATTAAGCCAGCCAACAGCGGATATTTCAGCCTTGCCAAGCTTTGGCGATGCGCCTTTAACAGTCGCGTTCAATGGGAGCGGATCGACTGACCAGGATGGTAACATCGCGGCTTATGATTGGAATTTTGGTGATGGGTCAGCCAACGCCAATACAGCCGGACTAAGCCATATTTACACTGCACCGGGTACGTTCACGGCAACATTGACTGTTACCGATAATAGCGGCTTGAAAAACAGCACGACGCAAACGATTAGCGTGACCCAATCTACCGCCGACCTGAGCATGAAAGTCGGTAGTACCTCATTAACGCGCAAACCGCTCAGCAGAGGCAAGTCTCAATGCGTCGCGAACGTCATCGTTAAATACGACGCATCGTCCGTTGCGGGTGCGACTGTTTATGGTTCGTGGAGTGGCTCGGTGAAAACAAGATCCGGTTACAAAACGGTGACCGGCTCAACATCCGGCAGCACCAAGTCTGACGGCACCGTTACTATCGGTAGCTCGAATCTACCAAGCAGCATCTCTGGCACTTGCGCATTTACTGTTACCAACGTCGTCAAGAGTGGATACACGTATGACGGCAGCGGCCAAATTGCAGGCAGCTTTTCCTGGTAATCGTATGCATCAAAAAGAAGGCGCGGTAATCGCGCCTTCTTGTCTTATCGCTTGCGTGGCAAATCAAATTGGGGCTTTTATATTTTTTACAGCCTTACTATCCTGCTTCAGTTTGAATATGATGCCGCCCAACGGCGGCAATCTCAAACTGATAGAGTGAGGAAGATTCATCCAGGGTATGGGATCGGAAGTAATTAAGGTGTTGACCACATTGCTGCCGTCGTAAACGCCCGAATCGGAATTAAAAATTTCTTGATAGTCGCCCGCAACAGGTACGCCAATTCGATACTGCTCCCTGACTACCGGGGTAAAATTGAGCACCACTATCAATTCGTCCGCCCCATCCTTGCGCCGGTAACTAATCACGGATTGTTCCGCATCATGGCAGTCTATCCAGTCAAAACCTTGATGATCGAAATCATGTTTATACAAGGTAGGCTGGGCTTTATATAAATCGTTTAATTCTTTCAGCAGCGTTTGGATACCTTTGTGGTGCGGGTAATCCAGCACGTACCAGTCCAATTGGCTGCTAAAATCCCACTGAGTGCCCTGACCGAATTCGCAGCCCATGAACAACAGTTTTTTGCCCGGATAGGTGAACATCATCGTGTATAGCAAGCGCAGATTGGCGAAGCGCTGCCATTCATCGCCCGGCATTTTATTCACCATGGCACCCTTGCCATGCACCACTTCATCGTGAGAAAAAGGCAAAGCGAAATTTTCGGTAAAGGCGTACAACATGCCGAAGGTCAATTTGTCGTGATGATAGCGCCTGTGGATGGGATCTTCTTTCATGTACTCGAGGATGTCGTTCATCCAGCCCATGTTCCATTTCATCGAAAAACCTAAGCCGCCGGTCCATGTGGGTCGGGTCACGCCACCCCATGCGGTCGATTCTTCCGCCATCATCACGGTACCCGGATGCTGTTGATGGGTGACTGAATTTAATTCCCTGAAGAAGTCGATAGCTTCCAGATTTTCATTACCGCCATATTGATTCGGTATCCATTCGCCGTCTTCGCGGGAATAATCCAAGTAAAGCATGGAAGCCACCGCATCGACCCTTAAGCCATCCAGATGAAACTCCTCCAACCAGAAAATCGCGCTTGAGAGTAGAAAGTTTTTGACTTCATTGCGCCCGTAGTTATAGATCAAGGTACCCCAGTCACGATGCTCGCCCTTGCGGGGATCTTCATGCTCATACAACGGCGTGCCGTCGAAGCGAGCCAGGGCGAATTCGTCTTTAGGAAAATGGGCCGGCACCCAGTCCAGTATCACGCCGATGTTGTTCTGATGGCAAGTGTCCATGAAAAAACGAAAATCGTCCGGTGCGCCGAAACGGCTGGTGGGGGCAAAATAACCGGTGGTTTGATAACCCCAGGAGGCATCCAGCGGATGCTCGGTGATAGGCATTAACTCGATATGGGTAAAACCAAGCGCTTTGACATAGTCGACCAGTTGGACGGCCTGATCGCGATAGTTTAAAAAATTGCCTTCCGCATCATATTTCCAAGAACCCAAATGTACTTCGTAAATCGACATGGGTTCATGCAGCCAGTCATGCCCGCCTCGACTGTCCATCCAGGCTTGATCATGCCATTGATAGCTTGCTTCGCGCACCACTATCGATGAGGTTTTGGGCCGCAACTCGAATTGCTGGCCATAAGGGTCGGTTTTGGTCAGCACTTCGCTGGTATTGCGGTTTAATATCTCAAACTTATATAAATAGCCTGCATCCAGGCCGGGATAAAACAGCTCCCAAATACCGCTACTGCCCAGGCTGCGCATCGGATGACAGCGACCGTCCCAATGGTTGAAATCACCAATCACACTGACACGGCCGGCATTGGGCGCCCAAACCGTAAACAAAACGCCGGAGATTTCATCGACACTATGCAGGTGCGCGCCCATCTTCCGGTAAGCATGCCAGTGTTTGCCCTCGGCGAATAATTGCCGATCGAAATCCGGTAACTGCACTCCAAAATCGTAGGGGTCGTAACCGGCATGTTTACCGCCGTCCTTGTCGATCCAGTCCAGCCGGTAATGATCGGGCAATTCGCCGGGCTGGGCTAGATATTCAAAAAAGTCGGTTCCGGGCAAGCGCGGAATATCCGCCCCGCCATCCGCAAAACCAACCGATTCCGCGTAAGGTAAATAAAGTCTAATTTTAAAAGACTTACCTTGTTGGTGACGACCCAAAACCGAGAAAGGATCATGATGTCTAGCCTCCCGGATTTTAATCGCATCGGCATCGAGCGTGACGTTTGATAGATTTCCCATTTTGGAGCCTCAAGGTCAAAAGATAATGAGCCCCGATGTTATCAAATATAGGCATGAGAGATAGATTATTCTTTATGCCCAATGCCGACGGATGCAATGAACCGCACAAAAGGGTGTATTTCGAAATTATTCGGGGTGATTGGCCAGCGTTTAGCAGCACAATCCGATGGCTCCCAGACATCTTGCTCAGCTGGAGTCTACTGAACTCCGGCAAAGCTTCCCTAATATCACCAGCGAGCATGCGCGTATTACCTTGGAGGTAGGAGAAGATTACAACTGTGTTGCCTATGCGGTAGATGAAACGGAACATTATGAACCCGGTTCCGTCGCGGAAATGCGCCGCTTTATGAATTTACGCGGATATCGATTTTCTGGGGGTCGACCCCAGCTATGTTCCTCATGTGACACGCCACTGTCGCGGGCCGTGGCCGGTGGGTGTACCACCCGTGGTCGATTTATGGGAGTCCAAACTCGGCCCCGATGACATGGCCATCACTCACTGCCGCCGCGATCTTTGTGCAAGCGGAACAAACATGACCCAACTCGGGAATATCATTGCTTCCTTCAAGCAACGCTAGAAGATTACTGTCCAGCCAACGTCGTTTCATGCAACTGGATATTGATGAGCTTGACCGCCGCCTGTATACCCGCAAACACCTGATTGACATGAACACCGCGCGTTTTGCGCAACTCATTGCCGCAATCCCAGGTGATCACGCATTCGGTCAGCGCACTGGCGTGGCCGCCCTTGGGAATGCGAATTTCATAATCGGCCAGAGCAGGCAAAGTATAATCGTAATGGACCATAACCTTGCCAATGGCGTCTATAAACGCATCGAAGCCGCCACTACCGGCACCGGTGGCCTGATGCTTCTCGCCCTTTACATCGACGCGCAGGCTGACGGTGGATTGCAGATCCATGCCACTATTGATAGCGCAAGCCAACAATTTAATATGTTGATAACTTTTGCTTTCCAAAACGTCGGCGATAATAAACGGCAAATCGTCGGTAGTAATGGTTTGTTTGGAATCGCCGATACTGACGATGCGCGCCAGCACTTTCTTTTGGTCCTCTTCGGAAAGATCCAGCTCCAGTTGCTCCAGATTTTTTTTCAACGACGCCTTACCGCTCATCTTGCCCAGCGCATAGTTGCGAGTGCGCGAAAAGCGCTCCGGCCCCAGCTTGGTTTTATACAATCCGCCTTTTTGGTCGCCGTCGGCATGAATTCCGGCGGTCTGGGTAAATACATCGGCACCGACTATCGGCGCATTGGCGGCGATACGTTTGCCGGAAAAATTTTCCACCATGTCGCTGATACGCACCAAGTGGCTTTCGTCTATGCCTAGTTCAATCGCCATTTTGTCCCGCAACACCACGGCCACTTCCGCCAGCGACGCATTGCCGGCCCGCTCGCCCAGGCAGTTGATGGTGCAATGCACGGCGCTGACGCCCGCGCGCACTGCAGCCATGACATTGGCGGTGGCCAAGCCGTAATCGTTATGCGGATGAAAATCGAAAGATAAGGCGGGATAACGTCTGCACATGTCGCTGAGACTGTTGAATACTTCCTCCGGCGCCATCACACCCAAGGTATCAGGCAACATGAAATGACTCACTTGACTGTGTTGCAGCCTATCCATAAAGCCGTAAACATAGTCCGGACTATTTTTGTAACCGTTCGACCAGTCTTCCAGATAAAGATTGATTTTCAGACCTTGTTCATGGGCGTAATCGATAGTTTGCAGTACATCGGCGCAATGCTGGTCCAGGGTTTTACCTAGCTGTTCCCGACAGTGTTTTTCGCTACCCTTGGCCAACAGATTGATCACCTTTCCGCCGGTAGAGCGAATCCAGTCCACACTGCGGGTATGATCGACAAAACCCAGCACTTCGACGCGCTGGTCAAACCCCTCTTCGGCCGCCCAACGATTGATTTGGGTGACGGCTTCTTTTTCACCTTCAGAGACTCGCGCCGAGGCCACTTCGATACGGTCGACACGTAAAAACTGCAACAATGCCTTGGCGATGCTGACCTTTTCCATCGGTGTAAAAGCCACACCCTGGGTTTGCTCACCATCTCGCAGGGTAGTGTCCATCAGCTCTATCTTTCTGCTGGCCGCGACGGCGGTTAAGTGTCGAGTATTCATGTTTAACCAATCTTTGAACTTAAGCCGGACATTTTCGCTTAAATGACAGGCGCTTGGCAACGTAAGGGGATCAGAGAAACTAGCGGCAACAGTTTTGTTTAAGAAACGGCGGTGTATTTTCAGACAGCACCGCTCAGCTAAAGTAACGTAAAATAAGCGGGTTAAAATATGTTTAATTCACTTAGAAATCAGTAGAAAAAATGAAGCATTATAAAATCGCAGTATTGGCCGGCGACGGTATCGGCCCTGAAATTACTCAAGAAGCACTTAAAGTTCTGAAAGTTATCGAAGAACGTAACGATGTGACCTTTGAATTAATGCCCGCATTATTTGGCGCTTGCGCTTACTTCGAAACAGGCGATGCGTTTCCGCAAGCCACTATCGATATTTGCGACCAGGCTGATGCGATTTTGAAAGGCCCGATTGGTTTAAGCCATGAAGAATCCAAAAAGATTCCGGTCGACAAGCAACCCGAACGCGGCGCATTGTTGCCGATGCGCCGCCGTTACAATACTTACGCCAATTTCCGCCCGGTTTCTCTGCCGAAATCCCTGGCGCATTTTTCCCCTTTAAAACCGGAAATCATCGGTGAAGGCATCGATCTGATCATGGTGCGCGAGCTGATCGGCGGCCTGTATTTCGGCGATAAAGAACGCGGCATCAATGACAAGGGTTTGCGCTATGTGCGCGAAACGCTGGAATACGATGAAGAACAAATTCGCCGCATCATGCACGAAGCGTTCAAACTGGCCAGTAAACGCCGCAAGTTATTGCACAATATCCATAAGAGCAACGTACTGCTGTCCAGTGTATTGTGGAACGAAGTGATGGAAGAAGTCGCCAAGGATTATCCGGACGTCGAAGTCGTTAATTATTTGGTCGACTCGGCAGCAACCGCATTGTGCCTGAAACCGACCCAGTTCGATGTCATGGTGATGGAAAATATGTTCGGCGATATACTCAGCGATCAGGGCGGCGGTGTACTGGGTTCTTTGGGCTTGATGCCATCCGCCTGTATCGGCCCTGAAAAAGCCTATTACGAGCCATCGCACGGTTCAGCGCCGGATATCGCCGGTAAAAATATCGCCAATCCTTATTCGATGATAGGTTCGGTGGCGATGATGCTGGAGAACAGCTTCGACATGGCGGCAGAAGCCAAAAATGTCTGGGCGTCCATGCAAGGAGTCTTTGCGGACGGTTACTCGACAGCCGATTTATCCAAACCCGGCAGCGGCGTAACCATGATCAGTACGGTTGAATTTGGCGATAAAGTTGTCGAAAAACTGCGTCAAATACCGAAGGTTTAAAGACTTTCCCAAAAAGGCCGACATATCTTATGCCGGCCTTTTATTCAAGACGCGCTCGCTTCTATTGCCGTAGAACAGGTTAACACTCTAATCGAGTGCATTATTCTTGCTTCGGTTTAACACCGTAATAATTGGACAATATACTGTAAGCCCCACGCATACCATCCTGAATGGTAGCCTTCAAAGGCAGGCAGTCGCTACTCCATTGCTTGATTTTACTATCGAAATAAAAAGCCCAATCACCTTGCCAGCATTGGCCTTTTTGGGTGACCCGTCCCGCCATGACTGCCGGCACTTCGTAACGCGCCGACACCGCCAACAAATTTCTGGAATCCGCTCCCAATACCTCGCTGACAGAAATGCGCTGCTGTTCTTCCAGATCCAGCATCGGAAAGATGACCGGCACGCCTTTGATTTTCGATGCCAGCGCCATGGCGCTTTCGAAGTCAGGCATAGTCTCCGGATTATAGAACTGCCGTTTGCCTTCTGCATCCACTACCAACCACACCAAAGTCTCAGGCCTGATTTCGCTCCAAATGCCCACCTGGCTTTTGCGCATCACTTCCAATAATTGGTCTTCATCGAACTCCACTCTGATTAAACGGGCATCGTTGCCGGAATATTGGTCGGCGGCAATTAAAGAATATTGAAATTGTTTGACGTAATGTTGGGCGCCATTCAAAACCTGCTGCACAGCCGGAAGTTTGGATATATCATCGGCCACCAACACCCGGCTCAATACACCATATAAAGCCTGTTTGATAGCCTGCTCCCGGTCGGCGGCGGACTGGCTGTTGGCAATCAGCTCAATTTCATACAGGCCTTTGACTTCCAGAGCATCCGCCGGCGCCGCGACTAGAATGGCCAGTATAAATGCCGGCAAACACACTCGTTTTCCTTTAGTAAAAATCATCGCTTGCAGCCTACCCTGACGGTGTATAAATGGGAACTATAGTACAATATCGGTTGATTCAATCTTAACTTTAGTAAGAGACCTCCATTGAGCGCAGAACAGCACGACAGCCTAAATTATAAGAGCGCGGGCGTTGACATTGAAGCCGGCAATGCTTTAGTCGACCGCATCAAACCTATCGCGGCCAAAACCCGCAACGCCGGCGTGATGGCCGGACTCGGCGGCTTCGGTTCGCTATTCGAACTCCCGCTGGATCGTTACAAAAATCCGGTTTTGGTTTCCGGCACCGATGGAGTGGGCACCAAATTGAAATTAGCGCTGGATATGAACCTGCACAATACGGTGGGCATAGACCTAGTCGCTATGTGCGTAAACGATATCGTGGTACAAGGCGCCGAACCTTTATTTTTCCTGGATTATTTCGCCACCGGCAGACTGGATGTCGACACTGCGGCGGCGGTCATAGAAGGCATAGGTAACGGTTGCGAACAAGCCGGTGCCGCACTGGTGGGCGGCGAAACCGCGGAAATGCCCGGCATGTATAGCGATGGCGACTATGATTTGGCCGGCTTTTGCGTTGGCATAGTGGAAAAAGACCGCATCATCGACGGCAGCAAAGTCAAAACCGGCGATAAATTGATAGGTATTGCCTCATCAGGGCCGCATTCCAACGGCTATTCCTTGATTCGTAAAATCATCGAACGCAGCGGACTGGCCTTGACCGATTCCGTCAACGGCAAAGCCTTGGGTGAAACCCTGCTGACACCCACCCGAATTTATGTAAAACCATTATTGGAATTGCTGAAAAATATCGATGTACATGCCATGGCCCATATTACCGGTGGCGGTATCACCGAGAACCTACCGCGCGTTTTACCGGACAATCTGAGTGCTGAAATCAAACTGACTGCCTGGCAATTACCAGACATCTTTGTCTGGCTTCAACAGCAGGGCAATGTGACTTTAGCCGATATGCTAATTACGTTTAATTGCGGCGTGGGCATGATTATTTGCGTCGACGCGAACGATGAGGCCGCCGCCCTGACCTGTTTGACTCAACAAGGCGAAACAGCCTTCAGCCTGGGTGACATAGTGCCATTCGATGGCTCTCAGCGCGTTATTTACAAATGAACTAACCTCAAATATTAACAAGGGGCTCTCATTCCGGAAGCCCCTAAATTGTTCAACACCGCTTCAAGTCATCTCAAGCTAACTTGCCAAGAAAAAACCGACTCCACCCGCTACTTCTTCAAAAGCATTGAGCGCATTCAGGGTCAGCTAGGTTTTTACCCCAATCAACCCCGTACATCGATCAATTCTTAGTCCATCAAAAGGAGCGATGAAGCCATTTCAAAGCGGTTTATTCCGGGAAATACCCAATAAGCCGAGTAAACCCGAAGCCATCATAAGATAAGCTGTCGGCACCGGCACAGAAGTCACTGTTGCGAGCGGCGTCCCGTCCATCAACAATTTAAATTGCCCATCCCACGCCAAGGGGCCGCTGAAATTCAGCCGTATACTGCTGACATTGGAAAACACGCCGTTATTGGAAAAATCGTTAAAATGAACCAGAAAATCATCGGCGCCGGTAAACGTTTTAGTGCCGGAACCGGCAACGCCGTTAACAATAATTTCCGCACTAACATTCAAATCAATTCTAACGACCTCTAAAAGCATTCCAGTCCCAAACTTTGTAAAATCAACCGGATCAAAATCCCACTGAATAGAAGCATGTCCGGCCGATGCAGGGCCATTCGCTATTTTCAATAAGCCATTTTGCGATTTGATAGTGATTTTCGACCCCGAATTACTTGTGGTTGCTTCGCCAATAAAAGTACGTGACAGGTTTAATAAGTCGCTACCGGCAAGCCCGTTAATAGTGTCGCTGGTTGAGCCCGGCCGATCCCCTTCGTCGCTGATGCGCTGATACTGTGAAAAATCATCCAAAGTCAAGACACTGGCAAACACAGCTTGACCGGTAACGCCAACTATCAATACCAGGAATATGACTAACTTTTGCAGAATTAGACTGTGCATTTTTTCGTCCTTTAAAGTGGTTTATGCCATTATTCAGCCAGCTTTGGGGGTCTTTACAACTTTGCAATACCTTGCACGAGCTAAAGCCGCTAAGCCAAAGGTCAGCAGGAAAAGAGTAGAGGGCTCAGGCACATTCTTGCTATCCGCCGTCAGCGAACCAAACTGGCCATCCCAACTTTGAGCGCCGCGAAAATTAAGCCTCAGACTGGTCAGGTTATTAAATGCAGCGGGATTTGAGAATTGCGCGAATTCGATTTCATATAAACCTTGGAAGCCTAAATTGGCAAAATCGAATACTGACGTTCCATTGGCAATCAACTGAATTTCTGAACTCAAATCGATAAGACTGATATTGAACAGTAATCCATCTGCAACAGAGGCCAAATTAACGGCGTCGAAACTGTAAAAAACGCTCGCCGTTCCAGCCGAGTCACTATCATTTGAGATATTTAAAAAGCCGTTACCGATATTGACTTCCGTTTCGGCATCATTCGGAGAAGCCGCGGCGGTAATGATTCGCGTCAGATTACCCAACTGAGTGCCCGTGACATTTACGGGACCGGTAGAACCATTAAAGACGGATTGAGCCGTTGTAAAGTCATCAATCAAAACCGCTGATTCGGCATCACCGACAACAGCCGTCAATGCTAACAATGGCACTAAATGCAGGAATTTCCGTTTCAACCAGTTCAATGTTTTGCTCCGTATTAATAGTCTAAAATTTCCGGCATTTGAAATATGCCGAACACCTTAAGCCATAAGCAGGTAACAAGCCATAAGTTTAATTATTATTAAAAAACAATGTATTGTATATATTTAAAACACTTTACAGTGTAGTCTAATGCCATTTTTGTCAGCCAGACTGCCAGTCACGACATCATTATTTGACAGAGTCAAAAAAATGGCTTTTAAAGAACAGCCCTATAAACTTCCGCACCAGAAGGAACAGACCGATGAAGAACGTAACTATTTCGTTGGCTTTTGCGGATTACGGACAATAGTGCGTCAATGGCGCAACCGGGCAGGCAGTCCAAAAATTAAATCAACGGACAACCCCATGCCCTATTCCCCGAGCTCATTAGGCTGACAATTGGGCGGTAATCACCAGCCCAAATACCGGATCTATAAATTCGTTTCGCAATACGGCGGTATCGATACGACTAATACGGTAGCCTGCGTTTTGTAGCGTACCCCGAACATAGGCTTCGGAGTGAGCGTAGCGGCCTTGTACATTTAAACGAAAATCCGTCTCTGCCGCCCCCTGTTGCAGTTTTTCTACCGTAAAAATAAACCAGCCGTTCGGTTTCAGTGCCGAAACCGAGGCTGTCACGGCCTCCGACAAATCGCCGAAATAGCAAAACGTATCCACACAGGTAATAACATCGAATAGAGTTGCCGTTTGCAAAAAATACGCAGTCAATTCCGCTTCATGCAAGACATCATATACATTTCTAGCTTGCGCTTTAACCAGCATCTTGGCGGACAAATCGACGCCGACCAGACGCTTCACCAGCGGCCTTACCAATACGCCACATAAACCAGTGCCACACCCGGCGTCCAGCAACTCCCAGCTCTCCGCCGCCGGGCCTATCCGTTGCAATGCCGTATGCACCAAAGAAGGCGCTTGGTAATCCAGGGTTTTTAAGATGTTATCGAAGCTAGCGGCAAAGCGATCGAATGTTTCCCGGACATAGTCGTCGCTAGCGCGTATCGGGGTTTTGTCACGGGTATAAGCTGCTAACAGGTGCAGAGCGGTGGGGTTGTCCGGGTCGAAGTCCAGCCATTGTTGCAAAACTTCAACGCAACAATCCAGCTTACCCATCATATAAAAGGTTCGGGTCAATCGCTGATAGGCCATGGCATCCGCCGGATGCATGCGTATTGCTTTTTCATACATCGCGACCGCATCATCGTAGCGACTCAAATTGCGATAGACATTGCCTAGATTTTGGTAATGATGCGCGACATCCGGTTCATAGCGAATGGCCTTCAGCAGAAAGGCTTCCGCGTCTTGGGCTCGCCCCAGATCTTTCAGAGCTATGCCGAGGTTGGCGTAAGCGGAAGCAAACTGCGGATTTAGGTCGATCGAGCGGCGAAAACATTGCTCGGCCAGCTCGGGCTGCCCAATCTGCAAATAAATATTGCCTAAACTATTTTCGGCATCAATATAGTTTGGCGCCAACCGCAAGGCTTTTTTAATGTACTCGACCCCTTCCTCGGCAAACCCCTGCTGATTTCTCAGCATGCCGAAGAAATGTAATAAATCAGGATCGTTAGGCAACATTTCCAACAATTGTTGATAAATCTTTTCAGCACTATCCAGTTGATTTGCTTGATGCAAATGCACGGCAAACTGGAAGGCTTCGTCCAGGCCCATTTCCTGTTTAATCGGTTGGCTATTATCCAAGTTTTTATCTAGCTGGCCCATATTTTAACCCAAACAGGTAAGAAGAAAATTTCCTCTATTCACCACAGCACTTTGCCCGAATAACCGGCAATATTTATTCTTGTTCTACACTGCGCGTATTGGGGTCAACAATAAAATGCCGGCCCTTCTCATCTTTGATATGGAGCTTACCACTAAAGAATCCTTTTGACATTGACACAATAAAGACATCTTGCACATCACCTTCCAGACTAGAATTATAGGTAATATCATAGACTCTCAATACCCACAGCTCTTTCCCGTTGGAAGTATCGAAAGCCGCGATATATCCACCATTCTGTTTTAAGCCGCGTTCCTTTCCCCAGTGGATTACTTCATACCGAGTTTTACCGATCACGACAGGATCGATATCCGGCGGAGCTAGACGTTTAGCCTTTAATTGACCACCCGCCATCTCATTGCTTTGATTAGTCATAACCTGTTCGGCAAACGCGCCCTCTATTCCAACCACTATCGCAAACACTATCCAAAACACACGTAATAACATATTTAACCCTTTCAAAGGCACCGCCCTTTGTCAATCAACCCGCAACTACTGTCCGGTCGTCCGTATTAACGCTATATTGACGCCCACGCTCGTCAATAATTTTAAGTACGTTACCAAACCAGCTCTTTTTCATAGACTTAATAAATAAGTCCTGTACATCGGATTCAAGCTCAGGATCATAGACAATATCGTAAATCTTAAGAGTCCATAACTCTTCTCCACTGGTTTTATCAAACGCCGCGATATATCCTCCATTTTGGGCAAACCCTCTATCCTTGCCCCAATGTATCGCCTCAAAACGCAGGTTTTTGATGGTCACGGCCGGCACATCCTTAGGCCCCAACCTTTTTGCCATTAACGTATCTTGATTGGTCATGTTTATTGCCCTTACTGATATTCGATTGGCTACACTTGTTTGGTGCAGAATTATTTCCAGGTGTTCGCTAAGTCGGAAGCGGATAAATAACCCGCCAAGTCCAGCATGAAATACCCCCAACTATCCGCGTTATCTATTGTTTTGGCAAAGGGTAGCTTGGCCTTATCCGGTTTTAACCCCGAACTATCATAACGGTGATCTTGCGTACTGACCTCATGATGAGATAACTCATGCAGAATGGTTTCCGCGCAAAGCCAAAGTTTTCCACTATTGCCTTTTAGGCGGGTAAAAGCGCCCTCTAAATAAATCACCGGAAATCCGCCCCCTTCGCCACCCCGAAACGCAGCACCAAAATAATCATTTCGCTGCTTACGCCAATCCAAGTAATCAGTAAACACCAGACTGGTTGAATTACATGCGGCAGAGATTTTTTTGATGCCGGCTGAGAGCTTGCTGATCGCATCGTTCATTTCTGTATCGCCGCAAGTCTCGTCTAAAAACCAGCGTTTTATAATTTCTTTGGTAGCGGCTTTTTTGGCATCAACCTTGACCTGAGCATCCATGGCTATTTTGAGCGACAACCCCAATGCATCGCACATTAATCCGCGCTCTTCGTCACTGAATATCTCTTTCTCATCGCCAAGTTTTGAAGTTGCCGTTTTTTCGGTACATCCCGCTAATTCAGTAAAAACATCCTTATTGTGTTTCTTAGGGGGCGAATAAACCCAGACATCCTGCCCACCTTTTTTGTGTGCATGATAAACATGCTTAACCATCTTCAACGCCGCCGCACGTTCCGTCCAATTCCCTGCCGAAAGTTTATTCTGCGCAGCATTGTAAATAACCTCGCCCGGCCCACCCCCTAAAATAAACACCGCAACAGCGTTAGTGTGCTTGGCATCATCATGAAGTTTCTTACGCAATTTTGCCGGCAAGTCGGCACGCCCGGAATCAAATCCAGAATCACCAAACATTAAGGCTATTGGACAAGTTTTGGTCAGATAATCATTCCAATCCGGTTCTGCGAACTTCTGTTTAGTTAATACATCCTTAGCCTTTGTATAAACCGGCGTAAATTTACTCATTATAAAACTCCGAATTAATCCGCTAAATCATTAATATAAGCAACCAAACGAATAAAGCACCTGATCCAACATCACGTATCAACTCAAGATACTTCGCGGATGAGAGTCGTCCAGATTTCGTATTGCTTACTCCAGTTGTTTAGATAGTAAGGCGGCTTCGCGATAGCGCAACACCTCTGACGGTTAATCGAAGTTTAGTGGATTGCCTAGCTGCGAAACCACTTTACAATAATCAACCATGCGGCCATTTCCAGCTGATTCTTGATGCACACGCACGGCAAACCGGACGGCTTCGTCCCTCATGTCCTGCTGGGCGGGTTGCCCGCCCGCCGAATTGATATTACTTCGAGTCATCTTAAAATCACCGAAAATCGAACGACTCGCGCCGGTAAGCGCCAAAATTGATTTAGCCGCACGACACGATCAATCGCTAGGCGTTGAAGATTGTTTTGCAGGATCGACTATAAATTTTTTACCGCGCTCGTTTTCGATCAACAAAGTGCCATCCGCCTGTAATGCCATTGATTTGAAAAACACGTCCTGCACATCGCCTTCTTTTTCCGGCTTGCGCAGGTTGTCATAGACCTTAAGCGTCCAAAGAGTGGAACCCGTGGATTCATCGATAGCGACCAAATATCCGCCCATCTGTTCGAATCCAGCCAACAAACCGTTTGGTACTTGTTCATATCGCACCCCATTGTGAATAATAGGGGTGACAACCGGTGCCGGAATCCGACTTCCTGATTTAGTCATGGTAACTTCCTTTATTTGAGTTGATGTTGATTCACTGGCAGAGCACGCCATGCAACTCGCCAAACAACCGAGCAGTGCTATATGTCTAGCGATCAAGTGCATTTTTAACCACTCCGGCTGTGAGCGCGCCAGCACAATCAGCGCAAAACCATGCCCAGCTATCGGCATTTTCAATGGCCTTGGCCGCACTCAATTTCTTGGGATTGATACCTTGGTGCTCATAAGCGTGATCTTTAGTCTTCACTTCCCTGTGCGTGAGCTCATGCACCACAATCCGCGCCCAATTTGTCAGGCCGGTTAATGTGTTCGAGGTACCGAAAAACTCTTCCTCAATGTAAACCACGTCCATGGGGTCGCCCCAGACAAAAGCCTCGGTACCCTGATTTTCGGTGGTGCCTCTTTCGGAAACGGAGTCGGTGTAAATCAGTTGGCCCGACTTGAGTTTAGCGGCGATTTTTTTTAGGCCTGCGTTGAGTGTACTTGCCGCCGCGATCACATCTTCATCCTTACTGGAACTGTCCGCAAACCAGCGTGCAACAATCGCAAAGTTTTTATCCTTCTTAGGATTGCCAGCAACGGCCATAGCCTTATGCACCCATTTCAGACCTTCTTGGGATGCATGACTGATATGCTTGCGTTGTTCCAGGGAAAAGCGCTCGTTGCGGTCATTCAACTTCGAGGATACGCCACCCAGCCCGCCGGCAAGCGATTCGCAAGGCCAATCGGTAAACAAGGTGGGAATTGACAAACACCAAACCTTGTGCCCGCCAAATCGCTTGAGAAAGTAAGTGTGCCGCAAGGTTTTGAGCGCACCCAATCGTTTGCCCAGCTCCGCATCCACCACTACACCCGCCCCCGTGCCGCTCAAGGTTTCACCGGCAGCTCCGAACAACGAGACCGCTTCATTCGAGCCATTAGCTTCCGCCTTGGCAAGTTTTTTACGCAAATCTTCGACCAGACTCGCTTCGCCTGTATCAAATCCATCCGCACCCGCCAGTTTGCGCGCCCTGATAATCAACGCCTGCCAGTCCTTATCCGTGGAAAATTTATTACTCGCCAAAGCTGCAACGATTTTTCCATAGGCTTCGGAAAATCTGCTTGCCATTACATGCCTCCTTCAGTGTGTTGCGGCTTAGTAACCAGGTCAGGCATTTTGCATTTCCATCCAATCATGGAAAAATTAATTTCACTCAAACCCATACCCAAACTCCCCATCCTGCACAGTCACATGCACCCGATCAATCGGCTTACCCTCGACCATGCGGACCAAAAACTCTTCGCTGATTTTCGGTAACACGGTATTGGTCAGAATCGCATCTATCATGCGGCCGCCGCTTTCCAGTTCGGTACAACGGCTGGCGATCAGTTTGATGACTTCGTCGTCGTAAGTGAACGGCACTTTGTGGCTTTCGGCAATGCGTTTCTTGATGCGGCCCAGTTGCAGACGGGCGATGGCACCTATCATTTCGTCGTTGAGCGGGTAGTACGGAATCACCACCAGACGACCCAGCAAAGCAGGCGGGAAGACTTTCAACAAAGGCTCGCGCAAGGCCTTGGAAATACCTTCAGGATCCGGCATCAACTCCGGATCGCTGCAAAGGCCGGCAATCAAATCGGTACCGGCATTGGTGGTCAGCAGAATCAAAGTATTTTTAAAATCGATTACCCGGCCTTCGCCGTCTTCCATCCAGCCCTTGTCGAACACCTGAAAAAAGATTTCATGCACGTCGGGATGGGCTTTTTCCACCTCGTCAAGCAACACCACGCTGTAGGGCCGGCGGCGCACGGCTTCGGTCAACACCCCGCCTTCGCCGTAACCGACATAGCCTGGAGGCGCGCCCTTCAAAGTAGAAACGGTATGCGCTTCCTGATATTCGCTCATATTGATGGTAATGACATTTTGTTCGCCGCCATATAATGCTTCGGCCAATGCCAGGGCGGTTTCGGTTTTACCGACACCTGAAGTACCGGCCAACATGAACACGCCGATCGGTTTATTGGGGTTGTCGAGCCCGGCCCGTGAGGTTTGAATGCGGCGGGCGATCATTTCCAGGGCATGGCGTTGGCCGATAATGCGCTGCTCCAGATTGTCGGCCAGCTTCAGCACGGTTTCGATTTCGTTTTTCACCATACGGCCAACCGGAATACCGGTCCAGTCCTGCACCACCGCCGCTACGGCCTGATGATCCACAGTCGGCAGAATCAAGGGCGATTCGCCCTGGAATGCATGCAATTCGGTTTGTAACGCCCTTAACTCCGCCAGTAATGTCTCTTTATCCTCTGCCGTTTCAGTTACCGGCTGCGCGGCGGTGTCCGCCGTGGCATCGGTCGGCTTGGCCGCTTCGTCGACGGCATGCCCGGCCTCTCTAAGTTTGGCGCGCAAACCCAGAATTTTCTCGACCAAACCTTTTTCGGTTTCCCAGCGGATTTCCAGTTCAGCCAAGCGAGATTTTTCGACTTCAAGCTTTTCGGTGGCTTCCTGTTCGCGGCCAACCACTTCGATACCCACGGTTTTTTCCTTACCGATGATGGTCAACTCGGTATCCAGGGCATCGATGCGTTTTCGGCAATCGTCGACGGCCGGCGGTACGGCATGCTGACTGATACCCACCCGGGCGCAGGCCGTATCCAGCAGGCTGACGGCTTTATCCGGTAATTGTCTGGCCGGTATATAACGATGAGAAAGTTGAACGGCTGCTTCCAGGGCTTCATCCAGAATCAATACTTGGTGATGCTTTTCTTGCACCGACACCACACCGCGCATCATGCGAATGGCTTTCTCTTCGCTAGGCTCCAGCACTTGCACCACTTGGAAACGGCGCGTCAAAGCCGGGTCTTTTTCGATATGTTTTTTGTATTCCGCCCAGGTGGTTGCCGCAACGGTTCTGAGTGTGCCGCGGGCCAAGGCCGGTTTCAATAAATTGGCGGCATCGCCGGTGCCGGCCGCGCCGCCGGCGCCGACCAGGGTATGCGCTTCATCGATAAACAGAATGATGGGTTTAGGCGAAGATTGCACTTCTTCTATCACTTGCCGTAAGCGGTTCTCGAACTCGCCTTTCATACTGGCCCCGGCTTGCAGCAGACCGACATCCAGCGTGCGCAAGCTGACATCCCGCAGCGAAGGCGGCACATCGCCGGCCACAATTTTTAAGGCAAAGCCTTCCACCACAGCGGTTTTACCCACCCCGGCTTCCCCGGTGAGTATCGGATTGTTCTGGCGGCGGCGCATCAGAATATCGATCAACTGGCGTATTTCCTCATCGCGGCCGACGATGGGATCGATTTTGCCGGTTCTGGCTTGTTCGGTCAGATCGACGGTAAATTGTTTCAGGGCTTCCTGTTTGCCCATGGCCGCCGGCGCCATGGCGCCGCTGGCTTCACCAGGTGTCGCACCGGATTGAAAGCCGTCGGTAGCCGCCAAGCCGTCTTCGGGCGAACCGGAGACAATCTGCGCCAATTCATCCGACAACGAGTCGGGCTTGATCTTTTCGAATTCCTTGGAAATACCCAATAATTCATTGCGCAGGGATTTGGTTTTGACCAAGCCCACCAACAAATACCCGGTACGCACCTGGCTTTCGCCGAACATCAGGGTGCCGTATACCCAACCGCGTTCGACCGACTCCTCGATATGCGGCGAGAAATCTGAAATGGCGGTGGAGCCGCGCGGCAAGCGTTCCAGCGCATCGGTGACATCCTTGGCCAAACGGGAGCCATCCAGGCTGTATTGTTTGATGATGCGGTGCAAATCCGAGTCCGGCAATTGCAGTAATTGATTTAACCAGTGCACCAGCTCAACATAAGGATTACCCCTGAGTTTGCAAAACACGGTAGCGCCCTCGATAGCCTTGTAGCAGACCCGGTTTAATTTTCCAAACAGTTTGACTCGGCTTATTTCTGCCATCGCTTTTACCCTATTGGTGATTGTATTGAATGAATGAATAAAATTATGTTTTACTGGCGGCAAAGAACGGATTGAGGGTTAAGTCATCAGCATCATGCTGGCTCGGCCGCGGCCCCAGCCACATGCTCCACCCCAATCTGGCTTCACCGCTCATACTGGAACGATCGGCCTTGGCGGGTATACCCAAACTCAATTCCGCCGGCACTTCATCTTTGTGTAGAATCAGCTGAACATCCCAAACCAATTCGTCACCCAAAAAATTACGCACCGTGGCGGCCAATTTGGCCAAACCCGCGGCTCCCGGTAACAAGGCCAGATATTGGGCTAATTTCAACGGCCCCAGCACAATTCTGAATTTATGTTGACAGCCCCAGACAAAAGCCCCCAATAAAGTCGATTGCCCCAAAGTTGCCAATTCCGGCGTATAACCCAGACGGCTATGATCGCTATGCTGGATCTCCATCCATTCGCCAATGAACTCTTCTATGCGGACTTGTATCGACAAAATGTCGGCAATAATGGCCTGCAAACTATCCGGCGATTTGGTCTGGGCGGAAAAATGTCCGGCGTAATAAAACTTGGCCCTGTCATCCAGCGCATCACGGCGGCGAAACGCCTCGCCCCCCAAGCCCAGCAACGAACCAACATAAAAACCAAACCGGTCTGCATGCGGCCTGTCGTAGCTGACAGTCGGGCGGGGATTGGCCCAGGCACGATAAAATAAACAAATCATCCGATGATGAAAAATATCGGCAAACCGCGCCATGGTCGGATCGTGATGATTCCTTAAGCGTTCTCTTGCATATTCAGTTAAATGCAAGGGCAAGGGGCCATTGGGACCGAACAAACCCAAAAAATTGACGGCCAATCTGGGCACCCCCGAGCCCCCCACATGACAGGACGCTAATGCCGAGGCTGGAAATTGCAATTCAGGCTCTTGAGACAAGCGCACGGCGTCTTCGCTAAGTTTAACCGCCGTCCCCAATCTGGGTTTATCTGCATTGAGCGCTTCAATCCAGCGTAGCGTTTCAAAAAAATCGAAACGGTATGCGGCCTGCTCCAGCTCGTCGATCAAAACGTGTGCCGGCGTCCGATTCGGGTTGGCCATCGCGCCACCTCTCCGCGATCCGTGGTGCGGATGACGGTTTCAATAAAGGAATTAATAGATACATAGCGGGTAAAAAACTGATCCAAAACCGTACCCATCAGAAAATAGCCGCCACCTTCAAATGCGGATTCATCCAGCAAAACCGTAATCTCCAGGCCGCGCCCGAACACCATGGGCCCTTTGGAATCGATACGTCTGACCACGTTCTTGGCATTTACCGAGATAACTCCTTCGATTTGCTTTTTGATGGTGGGCTCGCGATTATCGGCATAAAGACTTAATAATTCACGTAAAGCGGCGGCACCCTGTTTTGGATCACTATCGATCAACGACAAATAATTCAGCGAGAGATGGTTAATTAATCGCCAGACACTTTCGCCGGCATAAGCAGCCGGTAGCGGTCGGGTGGGGCCGGAAATACAGCGAATCGATTTAACCGGCGCACTGATTTGCAGACTAAAATCGGTATCCCCCAAACCTACCGGCATCACCATCGGCAAGTCGCGGTTAGTGCAGAGCGTTTCCAGGCCCATTTGATTGATCTGCGGCGAATAAGGCGCTTGTTCGGTATCGACTATGGAAATAAAACATTCGCTACCGATATAGCTGGATCGCATGCCCTTGCGACGCTGCTTGGATGACAAAATGCGTTTTTGCCGCCTCAACATGTAATAGGCGGTTTCGGACTGATTCTGATACACGCTTTTTGAACCGTAAAACGGCAAAAAGGTTTGCTCGTTACGGTCTTCGCCGAAACCAGCCACATGCTCGACGCTAACGACTTCGTAATCCATTGGCCGCGTGCGATCCACCAGCACATGATATTCCGATTGGCGTTGATCGACATGCAAACGATCCGTGCGCTTAGGGAACAGATTAATGGCAGGCACGCAGAACAAAGCCAGATTGGCTTTATCCAAAGCGTTAATCAGTTGCGCATCGCTGCGATCCAATAATACGAACAACTCCAGCTCATCGGTTTGACAATCGGCAATTAAAGATGAGAGTCCGGATAATTCGGCAAACAAAAAACGCTCGGGAAAGGCAAAATATTCCTGCAAAATTCGATAGCCATCGAAGGAACGCGGCGTTTGCCTGAGCATGGCTTCTTCTTTTTCAAAACCCAGGCCCCGTGCGCATTTTCCGCCGGCAAATTTAACCTGGACTTGCGAGCCATTTTTAAATTTACAGGCCAAGGCTTTTGAATTGGCCAATAATTGTTCATACAAGCGATAAGGAATCGCGCCGGCTCCACGTAAAAACAGCGGCAGGGTGTCCAGCGATAACTGATTGAAACGCACGCCGGCCGTGCAACGCAACACGATGCGGATAGCCCCTTTAACATTCTGCAAATGCTTGGGGTCGGCCAAACCGCAACTGGAAACGGCCGCCAAAGACGGTAAGTATTCCACCTGACCGATTTCCAATGGCCATAGTTGCAAGGGGTATGCGGTTTGGTATTCGCACGCCGTTTGCTCGCCTTTGGCGATTTGGCTGCGTAAAGCACTGCCTTTGTCTATCAAAAAACCTTCCGCCAGACTTTCTTCGGTTAAATCCGGCTTAAATTCCACCACGGTCATTGACGGCGTGGCGGCCAAATAATGCGGATATACAATTTCCAGCAGATGTTGGGTAAAGTTAGGAAACTCGGCATCGACTTTTAGCTGGACCCGGGCCGCCATAAAGGCAAAACCTTCGAATAACCGCTCCACGTAAGGGTCGGAACATTCGAAGGCATCCAGACCTAAGCGGGCGGCAATTTTAGGGAATTCACTGGCAAACTCGGCACCGACTTCGCGTACATGCTGCAGCTCGCGGTTATAGTAATGAAGCAGACGAGGATCCATGACTAGCCGCCTACTTCCTTAACGGTGACTTCACCGGTCTCCAGATCGAGATCGCTGCGAATAAACAAGTGAACCGGCAACGGTTGTGCCCATAAATCACCTTCGATTTTGAAAGACAGGGAGTTATGACTCATTTCATCGTGAGCGGCTATGATTTCAATTCGCAGCGAATTGGCTAAAATTCTGGGCTCGAAATCGACAATAGCTTGTTTTAATTTGCGTTCCAATAGCCCGGCATCCACACTGCTAAAGTTGGTGCCGGATAGCGCCGGTATGCCGTAATTTATCACGGAACGCGCCACGTAAGGCGCGGCGGACAAGTCCTCCAGGGCTTCAAAAGCCGTGGTATTTAACAGCCAGCTGATATCTCTTAAAACGCTTTGCCGCAATTGCCGGTAGGACATGACACGCTGCTCGCGCGATTCGGTTTTCTCCGTCGGTGCATAGTCCGTGAGCCGGTCCAGCAAGGAAGGCTGCAAACGCTCTTTAGCAACAAGCTCAGCCATTTTTATTCTGAAGTTGCGGTATTAAAGATTAATTCCCGAGTATCCAATAAGGCATGTTCGCCATTGTCGGTTATCAAAATGCGCTGCCCTAAACCGTGGTAATGACCTGCCGCAGGCTCATGCCATTCGGTTTTACGCGCCAAACGCAATGCAGCGTCCTCGGCTTTTTCGGTACCCGGATAGCGGGAAGGAATTAAACCAAATGCGCTGCCGCCATTAGTCCAGGTAAATTGGGCCGGCAACCAGACCAAATCCCGCAAATCGGCCGGGGCTTCTATCTCTATTTTGGCAATCCGATTAAAGGGAATCCAGTAATAACGGCCATTGACAATCGCTTCCGTAACCGGTCCCAGCCGACTATCCGAATCGGCAAGCCATTCGAATGGCTCTCCATTAAAACTGCCGGACGAGGTCGGCGCCTGCTCGAAAGCCTGATCGCGCATTTCACCCGCCTGGGTATAGTTGGATTGCGCAGATAACTTACACGCCTCAATTAATAGAGCAATCCACTGTTCGGGCTCGCCAAATACCAAGGGCGAGGTTTCACCTCTAAAAATTTTCTCGCGGAGTAATTCGCAACGAATGGCTTCCCGGTATGTTTGCACCATCGCCAAATTCGCATCGTCTAAATTACCGCAGACATTGAGTTGATTGAGCGCCCTATCCCACTGTCCATTAAGTGCCAGTAGCTGAAACAAAAACACTCGGTGCTTCGCCACATCCGGACTTTTACGCACCTGATCCTGCAATTGCGCCAGCGCATCATCCAGGCGTCCGTCTTTTAAGCTAACTTCCGCTACACTTGAAATCATAAGCGTCCAAACTCTTTATAATTGAAACGCCTGCCATAATGGGCAGGCGTTTAAGACATGCAAAAAAGCTTAAAGCGCTTTGTTTGCCGCAATATCCCAACCCATGTCAGGTTTCGCGCCTTCACCACCTTTCGCGGTTTGTTCGATGTATTTGACTTTGACTGCGCCAAAATTAAGTGTGACATTCTCGGTCAAGCGATCTTCACCGCCTGAACCGCCGGTAGAAACAGAAGTTACGATCAAATCAGTCATCGTAATGGTTAAATACTCAACGGGCTTCTCGCCGGCTTTCCGGACGATTAAATCCGCCGTCTCAAAGTGCTTGCCGTTGCAGCATGCCTTCATCAGATCCGGACTACTTTTATCAATGTATTTGGTTACGCTTATATCCTGCACATTCACTTTTCCGGCGCCGGAACCGCCACCCATATGGGTTGAGCCGCTATTGGACAGCCCCCAACTCCAGGCCAGCACGTCGATGGTATCTTTGTGCTTGTCATCCTGCGCTTCACCTTTTACATCTTTGATTTTCAAAAACATATCAACTGCCATGACCTACTCCTTCTTTTAAAGAAAATAATTAAAGTTACTATTTAACTAACAAAACGCTTATTTGGTCTACTCATACCATACACAAGCCCCCTGAAACATTCAAAACCTTCCCTGGCAATCTTAGCCACCTTTTCCAGAAGGCAATTTGGAAACCAATCGCAAGGAAACAGTGAGTCCCTCCAACTGATAATGCGGCCTCAAGAAAAACTTGGACGAATAATAGCCTGGGTTACCCTCAACCTCTTCTACCACCACTTCGGCCGCCGCCAAAGGCTTGCGCGATTTGGTCAGTTCATCCGACATGGCGGGATTCGGATCGACGTAATTGTTAATCCAACTGGTCAACCATTTTTCCATATCATCGCGTTCTTTAAACGAACCTACTTTATCCCGAACCATACATTTCAGGTAATGGGCAAAACGGCATGTTGCAAACAAATAGGGTAAACGCGCGGCCAAATTGGCATTAGCTGTCGCATCGGGATCGTCGTACTCGGCCGGTTTTTGCAACGACTGCGCGCCGATAAATGCGGCAAAGTCGCTATTCTTTTTGTGAATCAACGGCATGAAACCGCTTTTTGCCAGCTCGGCTTCCCGTCTATCGGTAATGGCAATTTCGGTTGGGCACTTCATATCAACCCCGCCATCGTCTGTGGGGAAGGTGTGTACCGGCAAGCCTTCCACTGCACCGCCCGATTCTATGCCGCGGATACGCGAGCACCAACCATACAGTTTAAATGACCGGTTAATGTTGACCGCCATCGCATAAGCGGCATTAGACCAGGTATATTTACTGCTATCCGCACCGGAGGTGTCTTCCTCAAAATCAAATTCATCCACAGGATCTGTTTTAGCCCCATATGGCAATCTGCTCAGAAAGCGTGGCATGGCCATACCCAAATAACGTGCATCGTCGGATTCGCGTAATGACCGCCATGCCGCATATTCCGGCGTCTGAAAAATCTTGGTCAAATCGCGCGGATTGGCCAGTTCCGACCAACTGTCCATTTGCAAAACCGTTGGCGCCACCCCGGAAAGGCATGGCGTATGAGAAGCCGCAGAAATTTTTGCCATTTCACCCAACAACTCGACATCCGGTGGGCTATGGTCGAAATGATAATCGCCGACCAAACAACCGAACGGTTCGCCGCCGAAGGTGCCGTATTCCTCTTCGTAAAGTTTTTTGAATAACGGGCTTTGATCCCAGGCAGTACCTTTGAATTTTTTTAGGGTTTTACCCAGTTCTTTTTTGGAAACATTGAAAACTTTGATTTTCAGCATTTCATCGGTTTCAGTGTTATTCACCAAGTAATGCAAACCGCGCCAAGCTCCTTCCAACTGCTGAAAATCGGGATGGTGCAATACCAAGTTCAGTTGTTCGGAAATTTTTTCGTCCAAACTGGAAATGATGGATTGAATGCTTTTGATGGCATCGTCGGAAATTTTTGAAACATCTTGCAAGGCAAATTGGGCCAGGGTCGACACTGCGGTGTTGACCTGATTAGCCGCTTCCGTTCCGGGCTTGAATTCTTTCGATAACAATGCCGAAAAATCATCCAGTTCCAAGGTTTCCGTGGCGCCCTGCTGGGCTTGTGTATCTAATTCGGCCATAACTTACTCCCCACTTCCTTCAGCAGAATCAGCTGGTTTTTCGGCTTCGGCCGGTTTGGCCTTTTCAGCCAAGGTTTGCAATAAGGCCGGATCGTTGATCAATTTGGCAATCAATTCTTCGGCGCCGGTTTTACCATCCATATAAGTAATCAGATTGGATAGTTGAGTTCTGGCTTCCACAATTTTATCCAGACCGGCCACTTTTTTGGCTACGGCCGCGGGCGAGAAATCATCCATGTTTTCAAAGGTGATATCCACATTCAGGTTACCTTCCCCGGTAAGAGTATTAGCCACTTGAAAAGCCGTTCTGGGCTTCATGGACTTCAAACGCTCGTTGAAGTTATCGACATCTATTTCCAATAACTTCCGATCGGCGATGGGAGGTAACGGTTCGGAAGGTTTACCAGAGAGATCGGAAAGCACACCCATCACAAAAGGAAGCTGTACTTTTTTCTCAGAGCCATAAACTTCCACATCGTATTCGATTTGAACGCGTGGCGCCCTGTTTCGTTGAATGAACTTCTGACTACTTTCGGCCATTTCCTACTCCACTATTGGTTGATTATTAATATTGATCCGCATCCGGATCGGGACCTTTGATCTGCTCTAATTGGGACATGCCATCCGGCAACAGGTTTTGCACAATTTGCAAGAAATCGGCGGTAACTAACTTTTTTGCCCGCTCCAGCAAGATGGGCACGGGACTGGAGGGTTCGTTTTCTCGATAATATTTACAAATTAAATCCAGTGTTTTTAAAACATCTTGGCGGGAGTTTACGCCACCGACGGCCGCCGCCTTGCGCGATGAACCTCCAGAGCTTGACTCACCCGCCGCATCCTGCTCATCGCCGGATAGTGCGTCCGCCTCACCCGCGCCGGTTTCCGCGTATTGATCGAACACGTATCGCATTTCCTTGAGCAGGGAAGACAAACCGGACAAGTCGGGGCCATTTTCAATGCCTACCTTATCGCCAACAAAGGTATCCAGCTGTTGTACCAGGCTAATGCTATCGTTAATCGCCTGGTAACTTGCCGTAACCGTTTCTTCGGGCACATCCATGAATGCCGCCCGAATACTGTTAACATCCGGCTTAGTAACCCCTTCAGGCGTCTCCGCTTTGTCGGTGGCGAGGTGGTAATCGCGCAAACTATAGCGGCCAACAGCCTTCGAATCCACTAATGCAACCAATGTGAGCGGCCACAGCACTGAGTCGAAATTACTGAGCTCTTCAAGAATATTGACGCGTGTAGTGGGGTCAAGATCGTCATCCGGATCCAGAACAGGGTGCAGCTCATCCCAATACTTTTCCAACAGGCCGTACAAAAGCTTTAAAGCATCTCGAAATCCAAGCAGTCCTTCAAGATTGACGAGTGCTCGCAACAAATAAATGACAACCTGCATGTCTTTACTTTGTTGCAAAATGGCTAAGGATTCCTTATGAATGTCTCGCCAATTAGGGGGCTGTGCTTTTTCGCCAGTGATAGGGTCCTCTGACTTTCCCTGGATATTCTTGCCCAGTTCAAGATAAGCGGGATCATATTCCAGATAATCACCACACGGGTTATCGGGAGCCACGTCCTCTAACAATGTTAACAAATCAGCCATGAGTTGCCTTTTGGACTTATAAAAAGATCGGAAGAGCACAC
>NZ_JALOBS010000028.1 GCF_023228165.1 Methylomonas sp.
GCGTCAGCCAACGCGTGGTGGTGGAAGCCGGTGTCACCGATAGCTGGTGGAAATATGCCGGCAGCCATGGCAAAATCGTCGGCCTGGACCGTTTCGGCGAATCCGCACCGGCAGGCCAACTCTTCAATGAGTTCGGCTTTACCGTGGATAATGTCGTCGCCAACGTCGAAGCAGTGCTTTAATTAAGACCGTATATACCGGCTTTTGCGGACTTTGTCCGTGGAAGCCGGCGTTTTAATAATAGAGTAGGTAATCACAATGAAAAAAACACAATTGAACCAAGGAATGCTCGTTGGGTTATTATTAGCAACCTCTGCTGTTAATGCGCAGGATTATCCCGCCGCTGATTTCCAGCCAAAAGTGTTGTTCAGGGACGAGTCGGTTGTCGTTGAGTCAGCGGCGACTGCGAACAGCTTAGCAGTTCCTTGTGTTAATCAGGCTGATACCGCGAAGCAAGATGTGGTAGCGGAAGTAGATCCTAAATATCCGGCTAGCAGTTTTCAGCCAAAAGTGATTTTTAGCGAAAGTAACTAAGAATAAAAATAAATGATTGTGGCCAGTTATTGTAATGGGCGCGTTAGGTAATAAAGAAGGTGTAAACAACCCTAGTGTTGTTGCGCACAACATTAATTCATTCAGGAGTATTCTCAAATGAAAAAAAACAGTTTGATGAATAGCTTATTTGGCATTTTGCCGCCTTTGTTTTTCGATAAGCCGTCCTTGGGTGGTGCAGTCGAAGCTAGAGGCGCTGCCAACGAAGAAGGCGCTCAATTGACTGGCGTTGCCCGCTATCTAAAAAAACTTGAGCAAACAGGCGTTGAACGGTATTTGGCGCAGCTGCAAGCGTTTGAAGATGCCAATAAGCCAGTTATTGAAGAGCCCGTGCCCGAGCCTGAGGAAGAAATTCAGGTTGAGGAGGCCGTGTTAGAGGATGTCGAAGAAGATGTCGTCGACGAGATGTTTGAAGCGATTGTCGAGCCCGAAGCGATAATTGAGCCTGAGCCTGAGCCTGAGCCTGAGCCGAGCGGAGTTGAGAAATATTTATCGCAACAAAGTGAGAACCCTATCACGCGGGTCGCTAAATATTTGCTTAAGCAATCTATTTTATCGCGTGAAATTCCGGTTACCGGCGTTGCTAAATACGTCACCAAGCAGGAATACGAGGGTCATGTGGTGACTGGAGTCGCCAAGTACGTGACCAAGCAAAGCATGCGTGAAAGCGCGGCTCCAGGTGTTACCGGGGTGGCTAAATATGTGCTAAAAAATGAATTGCAAGCAAAGGACGCGCCTTTGGCGACGGGTGTCGCCAAATATGTCAGCAAACAAACCCTGCTCGCTAAAGATGCGCCAAAAGTTACCGGTGTTGCCACTTATATAAAAACACTTGAAAAAACGGAGCACGAGCAGGTGCCCGCTACCGGCGTGGCCAAATTTGTTGCGCAGCAGGCTCTGGCAGCCAAAAAAGCCGCGGCCGCAGAGCTTGTGGCACGTTATCGGGAACAGGAGGCTAACATGCAAGCAGAAAAAGCCCGGCAACAGGCCGAGCAAGCTGAATCGTCTCGGGAAGGTAATGAGGCGGTTGAGGAAATCTTTGAAGGCTCGCGTGTCGCTCAATATATTGCCAAACAAGCAGCGTCCGACATTGCTAAACCTACCGGAGTGGCTAGATATTTGGCTAAACAGATCCAATTGCAAAGCCAGTTAGAACCCATGAGCGGCGTTGCCAAATACCTGGCCAAACAAGCGACTTTGGCTAGACGGCAGGCACCCCAAACCGGAGTGAGTAAATACTTGGCAAAGCAGATTTTAGTTGCCAAGCCGATAGTCTCCGTTAGCTCCGTCAGCAAGTATCTGATGCGCCAAGAGTTGCAAGATAAAGAAGTCGCGGAACTAACCGGTGTGGCCAAATATATGTCCAAACAAAGTGTGTTGGCTAAGGACGTTTCACCCGTTTCCGGGGTAGAGCGCTATATGGTTAAACATGCTCAAGCCGATGATGCGGGTTTTGTTAGGACAACTGGCGTGGAGAAGTATCTGCGTAAACAAAGCTGATCTTTGCCGCAGCTATATCGAAGAAACCAATGCTCTGAAAGGAGTATTGGTTTTTTTTTGGCGGTCACCGGGCTGAAAAATGGTTTTAGAGTCTGCTGCCATTCTCAAACTGGTTTATGATGTAATTTTGTAAGACTTATCCAGGGATTCGAATGTTTCGCCAGTACATATTTAGTCTGATATTTATCGTGCCGGGCTTAGTCTGGGCCGAGCAAGCATTGGAAGAGCCGCCCGCAGTGCCGGAGCCTCCGGAATTGCCCCCGCGCATTCAATCCGGGGAGGAAATGGAGCCAGACATTACCATTATCCGCAAAGGTAAGGATACTATTCAGGAATACCGTAGAAATGGAAAGCTGTACATGATTAAGGTACAGCCTCAAGTGGGGCCGCCTTACTACCTATTAGACAAAGATGGGGACGGTGTGATGGATGTAAAAAAGAACGACCTGGATAGAGGCACCAATATTAATCAGTGGTTGCTGTTTGAGTGGGACTAATTAGCGCCGCTGCCCTGATACGACAAGCAGGGCGGCTTGCCGGCGTCGATATTTGAAAACCGGCTCATTCAGATACTTTTAGTAACCAGCCGCCTTCTGCGTCGCATCTGCTGGCTTTGGATTTAAGGGATACGGAAATGCGAACTACTGAATTTTTAATCTCCACCGGTAGCTTGCCTTTCACCAGATAAAAAGTGTCTTTGTCCTCAATCGTTATCTCAATGGGCTGTTGTTTGATACTGACGTGAATGTGGCTCGGGCCGTTACTGCCCGAGGCCGCAAATGAGAACTCCGTACCCGGTGCCACAACGGCTAAATGTTCGGGTGTGTATCTGCTTATTTTGGCTTTGATGCAATCCGCGCTTCCACTACTGCTTCCTCCGCCATGGCCGCCATGGCCGCCCGTTGATTGCGCCATGCCGATGCCGCTAAAGCTAACGGCGCAAAGCGTCACTAAAATTTTGATAATCTGCACGAAGGTCTCCTTATTGTTATTCTTGTAATTGTAGGGGCATTATAGGGCTTGCTTGAACAACTTTGAATCATGTAAATGGGAAAGTGGGTTGCTAAGCCTGGTATCGTGACCTTGCTGTAGGTTCTGGTTTTGCAAGTGTCAGAAATAGTTGATGTTTTAGGGTAATTTGATTACATTGGTTCGGCGTTGAAATACGCCGTATTCACAATAATAAAAACGGGACGGGATTATGTTGTTTTTGGCTAAATTATTTGGGGTTCTTACTTTGGTCTGGTTTTATCTAACGGCCAAAAATTATAACGCACCTTTGATCAATTGGTCTGTAATCGGTTTGATAGGTTACTGGTTGACATGGTGGTTGGCGAAAATGTTACTAGTAGTGCCGTTAGCGGGGTTGGTGCCTAAACATTCAGTCGTGGAATTTTTGTTAACGCAAATGCCGGTTGTCTGCGCCGTTGCAGCCTGTTATTTGATCAGAAAAAGATTGATCGCTAGTTTACCCAGTGCGGAATAATCCCAAAATCGCGCTGATTACTGGATCGGCAAAGCGCATCGGTGCAGCCTGTGCGCGTTTGTTGCATGCGCATGGCTACAATATAGTTTTGCATTACCACACATCAACTCAGCCAGCGCATCGGCTGGCTGAGGAATTAAATGACTTGCGAGCGGAGTCGGCTTATTTGGTTTCGGCAGACCTATTAAAGTTGGATCAAGTTCGGGCGTTAGCCGAGCAAGCTCTGCGTGCCTGGGGTGACTTGGATGTGCTGGTTAATAACGCATCGCTGTTCTACGGCGGACAATTGCGTGATGTTGTTGAGCGCGACTGGGATAATTTATTGGGTAGCAATCTTAAAGCGCCTTTTTTTTTATCCCAAGCGTTAGCGCCGTCCTTGCTGAAGCGGCAAGGATGTATTATTAATATTGCGGATATTCATGCGGAAAAAGGTTTATTGGGTTTTCCCGTATACAGCATCGCCAAGGCCGGACTGGTTGTGATGACTAAATGTTTGGCCAAGGAATTGGCGCCTGATGTAAGAGTGAACGCTGTGGCTCCGGGAGCAATTTTATGGCCGGATCAGTCTAATAGCGACGCGCAAAAAATCGAGATTTTACAAAAGGTGGCGTTGCAGCGTTGCGGGGAGGTTGAGGATATTGCTCGAGCGGTCAGGTATTTAAGTGATGATGCGCCCTATATGACCGGACAGGTTTTGACGGTTGATGGTGGTAGAACGCTATATACCTAGTTCCAGTTTGGCCTGATTTTAGTTTGTTTCGCTTGGGATTTGTCGAAACGCCGCCAAAGGTCTGCATACGTTTCGTTTGTAATGGGGTGTCTTTCGTTTCCGGCTAATTCGGCAAGTGGTTCCAGCACAAAGGCATAGCGTTCAATTTCATCTCGGGGGATTTGCAGGCGGCCATCGTTAATGACTTGATTACCGTACAAGATCAAATCTAAATCCAACGTGCGGGCCGAGAATTTCTGCGATTCCCGGGTGCGACCGTGATCCAGTTCGATTTGCCGCAATGTTTTTGCAATTTCTTTAGCGCTAAGGTCGGAATCGAAGCCCACAATCAGGTTATAAAAGCTGTCGCCAACGAAACCAACCGGCTCGGTTTCATAGACGCTGGAGAGCCCCAGCGCGCCAAAAACCAGCTCCAGCGCTTTTAAGCTGGAGGGAATGTGGGTATCTTTATCGATGTTGCTGCCGATGCTGATATAAGCTGTTGGCATGTTATATCTGTCCGCGTTCTATGATAATGCCGACATCGCGTGCCCGGCTAATAGCGCCTTTTTTATTCAGAACGATTTTTACCCACGGTATGGGAAATTCGTTCAGCAGAATTTTGGCGATTTCTTCGATCAGTGTTTCCACCAGATAAAACTCGCTGGCTTCCATAAAGGCGACAATGCGGTCGGAAACGGTTTTGTAATCCAGGGTGTGGGCGATATCGTCCGTGGCGGCGGCTTTCTTAATATCAAAAGCCATTTCAATGTCCAGGATAATCTTTTGCTTGATGCTGCGTTCCCAATCGTAAATGCCTATCACGGTATCAACTTCAAGGCCGCCTAAAAAAATGATGTCCATTAGTGCTTTCCGGTTATTATATTTTTGTAATATCAGTATCGAGTAAATGGCTCGACTGTACAAGTCCTGATGAGAGAGGTTGATTGAATGTTGGAATGGTTACTCGTGCCTTTGGCTTATTTAACCGGTTCGGTTTCCAGTGCGATTATTGTGTGTCGAATGATGGGGCTGGCGGATCCAAGGGAAAATGGCTCGGGCAATCCCGGTGCGACGAATGTGATGCGCATTGGCGGAAAAAAAGCCGCGGCAATTACCTTGGCGGGTGATGCATTAAAGGGTTTGATCCCGGTTGTGTTGGCGAAAATGGTAGGTGTGGACAGTTTGGTTTTGTCTTTTGTGGTATTCGCGGCGTTTTTGGGGCATCTATATCCGCTGTTTTTTGACTTTAAAGGTGGAAAAGGTGTTGCGACATCCTTGGGGGTGACGCTTGGCGTGGCCTGGTCGCTGGGTTTGGCTGTCGCGGCAACCTGGTTTGTGGTTTATAAAGTAAGCAAAATTTCATCGTTGTCGGCGTTGGTGGCGGCAACAGTGGCGCCGTTATATGTGTGGTTGATCGTTGGCGATAGCAATTTGATCGTGGTGTTTGCATTGATATCGCTGATGTTGTTGTGGCGGCATAAAAGCAATATTCAACGCTTGTTGGCGGGCGAGGAATCGTAAGCTATGCCTTCAGCAATTCATTCATAGGCCAGCGAGGGCGGGCAAAAATTTCGAGGGTCTGTGTTTGGCCCTTCTGTAATCGCAGGCAGCCGGCGTAAGCAATCATTGCCCCGTTATCGGTGCAAAATTCCGGGCGGGGGAAGAAGGTTTCCGCGCCTGCTTTTTTGCTCATCTGTTCTAGCTGGCGGCGGATTTCTTGATTGGCGCTGACGCCGCCCGCGACGACTAAACGACTTAAACCGGTTTGTTGTAGGGCGCGTTTGCACTTGATGGCAAGCGTTTCGGCCATCGCCTGTTGAAACGCGAAAGCTATATCGGCTTTGTCCCGCTGCGATTGGTTGCTGGTATTGTAGGTGTTTAAAGCAAAGGTTTTTAGGCCGCTAAAACTAAAATCCAGTCCAGGTCTGTCTGTCATGGGGCGGGGGAATTTGAAGCGCGGTTTGCCTTGGTCGGCCAGATTCGACAGCGCTGGGCCGCCCGGATAATCAAGTCCAAGCAGTTTGGCGGTTTTATCAAAGGCTTCCCCGGCGGCGTCGTCGAGGGATTCTCCCAGCAGAGAATAACGGCCCACGCCGGATACTTCAATCAGCAAGGTGTGCCCGCCGGAGATCAGCAACGCAACAAAAGGAAATTGTGGTGGTAGTTTTTCCAGCATCGGGGCGAGTAGGTGTCCTTCCATGTGATGTACGGCAATGGCCGGTATTTGCCAAGCCCATGCCAAACTGCGAGCAGTCGCGGCGCCGACCAGTAAAGCCCCCATTAATCCCGGGCCTGCTGTGTAAGCAATGCCGTTAATATCGGACGAACCTAACTGGCTGTCCCGTAAAATCTGGTTGATGAGTGGGATTAATTTTCGGACATGGTCTCGGGATGCCAACTCCGGCACTACCCCGCCGTATTCGTTATGTGTCTGTATTTGGCTGTGCAAGGTGTGGGCGATTAGTCCTTTTTTGGCGTGGTAAATGGCAACGGCGGTTTCGTCGCAAGAGGTTTCTATGCCTAAAACGTACATTAATTTTTTGAATAAAAGTAATTTGTGGGTATAATCCGTCGGTTTTACAGGGCTTGTTTTTGCCTGACGATTTTTTAAGATACTAACATAATTCGGATTTTTGATAATGCCATCAGTTAAAGTTAAAGAAAACGAACATTTCGATATCGCTATTCGCCGTTTCAAACGTGCCTGTGAAAAAGCGGGTGTGTTGGCGGAAGTACGGCGTCGTGAATTTTATGAGAAACCAACCACCGAGCGTAAGCGTAAAGGTGCCGCAGCCGTTAAACGCCATTTGAAAAAATTGGCGCGCGAGCGTTATGCATTGAAAAACCTGCGTCGCGGTCGTCCGCAAACTTAAGGTTGTCCGATATGGAGTTGTTAAAAGAGCGTATCAAGGAGGATATGAAAGTCTCAATGAAGAGTGGCGACAAAGCTAGATTGGGCGTGATTCGCATGATGCTGGCGGCCATTAAGCAAATTGAGGTTGATGAGCGTGTTGAGTTGGGTGACGATCGAGTGCTGGTTGTGCTCGATAAAATGCTAAAGCAGCGACGCGAGTCTATCAAGCAGTTTCGTGATGCCAATCGTATCGATTTGGCGGAAATAGAGGAAGCTGAAATTCAGGTAATTCAGGATTTCCTGCCGCAAGCCTTAACGGAAGCGGAGATCGATGTCATGGTGGCTAAAGCTATTGCCGACGTTGGGGCGGCATCGATCAAGGATATGGGGGCTGTTATGGCTATCTTGAAGCCGCAAATGCAAGGTCGTGCTGATATGGCTGTTGTCAGCGGAAGAATTAAGGCTGGCTTTTCAGCGTAAGCCTTCATCCTTTGTCGGTTATATGCCCGGCAGAATTCCTAAGCAGTTCATCGATGATTTACTGGTGCGGGTCGATATTGTTGATCTGATCGATTCGCACGTACCGCTCAAAAAAACCGGCAGCAACTATGTTGCCCGTTGTCCGTTTCATAACGAAAAAACCCCTAGCTTTTCCGTCAATCGTAATCGACAGATGTATCACTGTTTCGGGTGTGGGGTCAGTGGTAATGCCATTAGCTTTCTAATGGATTATAGTCATTTAGGGTTTGTTGAGGCGGTAGAGGATTTAGCTGCTTTTGTCGGTGTGGATGTGCCGAGGGAGGAAGGGAAGGATTCTTCCGTTACCGATAAAGAAAGCCTCTCCAGGGTTTATGCCGTGCTTGAACAGGTCGCAGCTTTTTATTCCGAGCAATTGCGTAGTGATGAAGGGGGGGCGGCGGTCGATTACCTTAAGGCGCGGCATGTTAGTGGTGATGTTGCTCGGGATTTCGGTCTGGGCTTTGCGCCTCAAGCTTGGGATGGCTTGGTGGGGCGATTTGATAGACAAACGCTGATTGATGCAGGTATGTTGGTCGTGCGTGACGACGGCAAGGTTTACGACCGGTTTCGCGGGCGGTTGATGTTTCCTATTCGCGATAAGCGTAAGCGCGTGGTGGGTTTTGGTGGGCGAGTGCTGGATGATAGTTTGCCGAAATACCTCAATTCGCCGGAAACAGCGGTTTTTTCCAAAGGCAAAGAGCTTTACGGCTTGAGTGAGTTGTTGCGAAAAAGCAGCCGTCCCGGACGTATTTTAGTTGTTGAAGGGTATATGGATGTGATTGCGTTAGCGCAATATGGCATTACCAATGCGGTGGCCGCCTTGGGTACTGCGACATCCAAAATTCAGATAGATTTGCTGTTTCGATTTGCCGCGGAATTAGTGCTTTGCTTTGATGGTGATAAGGCTGGGAGGCAGGCGGCATGGAAAGCGGCAGAAGCTGCTTTGCCCGCGCTGAAAGACGGGCGGCAAATCAAGATTATGCTATTGCCGCAAGGGCAGGACCCCGATTCTCTGGTTAGGTTGGAGGGGGTGTCCGGTTTTCAGGCAAGAATAAATGACGCGATGGTCTTATCTGATTATTTTTTCGAGACTGTGATTGGGCAGTTGGATTTGTCGACTATTGAAGGGCGGTCGCAATTAATGGCGGCGGCTAAGCCGCAGCTGGAAAAAATTCCATCCGGTTTTTTTAGAGACATGATGTGGCGGCGATTAGGTGAATTGACCGCGTCAAGATTGGTGGATGTTCCTGAAAATACGGCTACACTTAGGCCACGGAATGAAGGAAAGTCGGGGAAGTCAAATCAAAAAAGGCCAAGCTTGGCGCGGCGGATTTTAGCGTTGCTGATTCAGCATCCCCATTTACAGCAGGTGGCTGTTCGGCGGGAGTTAAGCCTGGATGGCCTGCAATATGCCGGCCAGGAATTATTGGATGATGTTTTAGGCAGAATTGCCCTTGAAAAACCAGAAAATGGCGCAATCTTGTTGGAAGCTTATCGCGGGTCGTCTTATGAAAAGATGGTCACAGCGTTGGCTGGTATGGAGCTTAATGTGCCTGAAGGTGGGGAGGAGGCTGAGTTTGCAGGTGCTTTAACCCAGTTGCGAAGGCAGGCGAGGCAGGAAAAATTGGGCGGATTATTGGCGAAGGAGGGCCGTGACGGACTGACTATAGAAGAAAAGCAGGTATTGCGGACATTGCTAAAAGAAAGTTTGTAGATGATTGTATTGTCATTTGCTGCTATAATGGCCTGTTCTGCGGCGCCTGGTGCTGAAACGTATTGTGAGTAAAGAATGAATCAAGAACAACAGCAATCCCAACTGAAACAGCTGATAGCTAAGGGCAAGGCGCAAGGCTATTTAACCTATGCCGAGGTTAACGACCATTTGCCTAGCGACATCATCGATCCCGAGCAGATTGACGATATTATCGGCATGATCAATGACATGGGTATTCAGGTGTACGAGGTTGCGCCTGACGACGACGATTCCCTGATTACTGCCGATACGGTTGTTTCCGCCGACGACGACGAAGAAGTGGCTGAAGTAGCGGCATTGGCTTCCGTCGATAGCGAATTTGGCCGCACCACCGATCCGGTACGGTTATATATGCGCGAAATGGGTTCCGTTGAGTTGTTGACGCGCGAACAAGAGCTAAAAATTGCCAAACGTATCGAAGAAGGCCAACGGCAAGTGGTGGTAGCCGTTGCCCGTTCCGGATTCATTGTGGATTCGTTTATCGAAACTTTTTCTAGTGTGGCTGACGAAGAGTCAAGCACGCGTTTGGGCGATTTGGTGCAAGGTTTTGTCGATTATAGCGATATCGATGCTGTGGAAGTTGATGAAATCGAAATAGAAGCGCCATCGGATGATGCCGATGACGAAGAAGTTAAGGTTATCGACTATAGCGAAGTCAAAGAAAAAGTCGACTTGCTGAAAAAGTCTCTAAAATCCGCGATGGCGGCGGTAAAAAAACATGGTTACGGTCATGATAAATCCGAGAAAGCTTTCGATGCGCTGAGTGAGATTTTTTCCCAGTTCAAATGGACGCCGCAGTACCTAAAAAGAATGACTTCTATTGCTGACGAACTGATTGCGTCAATCCGCGAGCAAGAACGGCAAGTAATGGATGCTTGCGTTAAAAAAACCAAAATGCCACGCCGGGATTTCATTAATGCCTTCACCGAAAATGAAGCGCAATTGAACTGGCTGGATCAGTTTATTCAGGATAATCCTAAATATGCCGATGCGCTAAACGCCAACCGGGAAAAAATTCAGCTTGCCCAGCAGAAGTTGGCCGACATCGAAGCGCAGCATGGTTTGAGTATCGCCAATTTAAAAGGCATTTGCCGCAATATTTCGCTAGGCGAGGCTAAGGCTAGGCGCGCTAAGAAAGAAATGATAGAGGCTAACCTGCGTTTGGTGATATCTATCGCTAAAAAATACACCAATAGAGGTTTGCAGTTCCTGGATTTGATTCAGGAAGGCAATATTGGCTTGATGAAGGCCGTGGATAAGTTTGAATATCGCCGTGGTTATAAGTTTTCAACCTATGCAACGTGGTGGATTCGTCAGGCCATTACTCGTTCAATTGCGGATCAGGCCAGAACCATCCGGATTCCAGTGCATATGATCGAAACCATCAACAAACTTAATCGCGTCTCCAGACAGATTCTGCAAGAGATGGGCCGGGAAGCGACCCCGGAAGAATTGGCCGAGCGCATGGAAATGCCGGAGGACAAAATCCGCAAGGTCTTGAAAATCGCCAAAGAGCCGATTTCCATGGAAACGCCGATTGGCGACGATGAAGATTCGCATTTGGGTGATTTTATTGAAGATTCCAAGATGCTATCGCCGGTAGAATCTGCTACAATCGCCGGCCTTCGCGAGTCGACACAAAATGTTTTGGCAGGTTTGACTGCCCGAGAAGCGAAAGTGTTACGTATGCGTTTTGGTATCAACATGAATACCGACCACACTCTTGAAGAGGTGGGTAAGCAATTTGACGTTACCCGGGAAAGGATTCGTCAGATTGAGGCCAAGGCGCTTAGAAAATTACGTCATCCATCAAGGTCGGAGCAATTGCGCTGCTTCCTGGACGGAGAATAAGAAGCCGGGCCCTTAGCTCAGTTGGTTAGAGCTTCCGACTCATAATCGGCAGGTCGTAGGTTCAAGTCCTACAGGGCCCACCATAATACCTAAGGCCGTTTAAAACGGCCTTTTCTATATTCACACTATTTAATCGTGAGGTGTGTCACCGTGAATAACAATTATCTTTTTACCTCTGAATCCGTATCCGAAGGCCATCCCGATAAAGTAGCCGACCAAATTTCCGATGCGATCGTCGACGCCCTGTTGGAGCAAGATCCGCGTTCCAGAGTGGCATGCGAGACCTTGGTTAAAACCGGGATGGTTATTCTGGCTGGTGAAATTACCACCAATGCCTGGGTGGACACAGAAGAATTGGTGCGTAAAGTTGTATGTGAAATCGGCTATGACCATGGCGACATCGGCTTCGATGGGAACAGTTGCGCAGTCTTAAACGCGATTGGTAAACAATCGGCGGATATCGCCATGGGTGTGGACGAGTCGGACAATCACGAACAAGGCGCCGGTGACCAAGGTTTGATGTTCGGCTATGCCAGCAACGAAACCGACGTCTTCATGCCCGCTCCGATTACCTATGCTCACAGATTAGTGGAGAGACAGGCTCAACTGAGAAAAAACAAAACCTTGTCTTGGTTGCGTCCGGATGCCAAAAGTCAGGTAACTTTCCGTTACGAGAATAATAAACCGGTTGCAATTGACGCAGTGGTACTATCCACCCAGCATGCGCCGGAAGTCGGCGGCAAAATGCTGGAAGAAGCGGTTATGGACGAAATCATCCTGCCGACCTTGCCGCCAGAGTGGTTACATAAAGACACTAAATATTACATCAACCCGACCGGCCAGTTCATTATCGGCGGTCCGGTGGGCGACTGCGGCTTGACCGGTCGTAAAATCATCGTTGATACCTACGGCGGCATGGCCAGACATGGCGGCGGAGCATTCTCCGGTAAAGATCCTTCGAAAGTGGACAGATCGGCTGCCTACATGGCTCGTTACGTAGCGAAAAACATTGTTGCCGCCGGTTTGGCGGAGCGTTGCGAAATACAAGTGTCTTACGCCATCGGTGTGGCCGAACCTACTTCAATTAGCGTTGAAACTTTTGGCACTGGAAAAGTCGAAGAGGCGCGTTTGGTGCAAATCATCCGTGAGCATTTCGATTTAAGACCCAAAGGTTTAATCACGCAATTGGGCTTATTGAAACCAATTTACCGTCCAACAGCGGCCTACGGACATTTCGGACGTAACGAAGTCAGCTTTAGCTGGGAAAGAACCGACAAAGCCGAAGCGTTAAAAGACGCCGCCGGCATTTAAACTTTAGGGAGCTATACTAATGAGTCAAACCGATTACAAAGTCGCCGATATTAGCTTGGCGGATTGGGGCCGGAAGGAAATCAACATCGCCGAAACCGAAATGCCGGGTCTGATGGCTTTGCGTGCTGAATTCGGCGCGCAACTGCCCTTAAAAGGCGCGCGTATCGCCGGTTGTTTGCACATGACCATCCAAACCGCGGTACTGATCGAAACCCTGACTGCGTTGGGTGCGGAAGTGCGTTGGTCGTCCTGCAACATTTTCTCGACCCAGGATCACGCAGCGGCGGCGATCGCCGCGGCCGGTGTGCCGGTATTTGCCTGGAAAGGCGAAACCGAAACCGAAGCCGAATGGTGTATCGAGCAAACCATCCTTGGCCCTAACGGCTGGCGTCCGAACATGATTCTGGACGACGGTGGCGACTTGACCGTGATGATGCACAATAACTTCCCCGAGTTGATGGCTGATGTGAAAGGCTTATCGGAAGAAACCACTACCGGGGTATTACGTTTGACTGAGATGGTTGCCAAAGGCACCCTGAAAGTACCTGCTTTCAACGTCAACGACTCGGTCACCAAATCCAAATTCGATAACCTGTACGGTTGCCGCGAGTCCTTGGTTGACGGTATCAAACGCGCGACTGACGTGATGGTAGCCGGTAAAATTGCAGTGGTATGCGGTTACGGCGATGTGGGTAAAGGCTGTGCGCAATCGCTGCGCGGCTTGGGTGCCACCGTTTTGATTACCGAAATCGACCCGATCTGCGCCTTACAAGCGGCTATGGAAGGTTTTCGTGTGGTCACCATGGACGAAGCAGCGCCGATCGCCAATATCTTTGTCACCGCGACCGGTAACTTGAGCGTCATCACCCATGAGCACATGAAAGCCATGCGCGACCAGGCGATCGTCTGCAATATCGGCCATTTCGACTCAGAAATCGAAATCGCCGCTATTCGCCAGTACACTTGGGAAAACATCAAGCCGCAAGTCGACCATGTCATCTTCCCGGACGGCAAGCGCATCATCGTACTGGCCGAAGGCCGATTAGTGAACCTGGGTTGTGCCACTGGTCACCCTAGTTTCGTGATGTCCAATTCCTTCTGTAATCAGGTATTGGCGCAACTGGAATTGTGGACCAATGCCGGCAGCTACGAAAACAAAGTTTACGTATTGCCGAAAAAACTGGACGAAAAAGTCGCCCGTGCGCATTTGGCGCAAATCGGAGTCAAGCTCACCCAGTTAAGTGCGGAGCAAGCGGCTTATATCAACGTGCCTGTCGAAGGGCCGTATAAACCCGATCATTACCGTTACTAAACATTTAAGCGACTCAATAAAAGGGGCTGAAAAGCCCCTTTTTCAGTTTTGACCGATGAATAATCAAACCCTTGTTAATCGCGATTTGGCCGTGCTCTGGCATCCCTGTAGTCAGATGAAAGATCATGAGCAGTTGCCGTTGATTCCGATCAGATCCGGCCGAGGCGTGTGGCTGGAAGACTTTGACGGTAACCGCTATTTGGACGCCATTAGCTCCTGGTGGGTAAATCTGTTCGGACACGCTAACCCGGTGATCAATCAGGCTGTTAAAGCCCAGCTGGATCAGTTGGAGCATGTCATCCTGGGTGGCTTTACCCATCAGGCTGCTGTGGAGTTGGCCGAACAACTGGTGGAAATTACGCCACCTGGTTTAAACAAATGTTTCTATGCCGATAACGGTTCCTCTGCGATAGAAATCAGCCTGAAAATGAGTTTTCATTATTGGCGGAATCTCGGTCAAACTCAAAAAACCAAATTCATCACTCTGGAGAACAGTTACCACGGCGAGACGCTGGGTGCGCTGGCGGTCGGTAACGTAGCCTTATACAAAGAGACTTACGGGCCGCTATTGATGGATGTGATCAGTGTTGCTAGTCCGGACTGCTATAACCGGGAAGCCGGCGAAAGCTGGGAGGATTATTCCATCCGCCGGTTTGCCGATATGGAGCAAGCGTTGGCACGCCATGCCGACACGGTCTGCGCCGTGATCGTCGAGCCACTGGTTCAATGCGCCGGCAGTATGCGCATGTACGATCCGGTTTATTTAAAATTATTGCGGGAAGCTTGCGACAAATATGGCGTCCACCTGATTGCCGATGAAATAGCGGTCGGTTTTGGTCGTACCGGGACGCTGTTTGCATGCGAACAGGCTGATATCAGTCCGGATTTTATGTGCTTATCCAAAGGCCTGACCGGCGGCTATCTGCCATTATCGGCAGTATTGACCACGGATACGGTTTATCAAGCCTTTTACGACGAATATCAACATTTGACGGCGTTTTTGCATTCGCACAGCTATACCGGCAACGCCTTGGGTTGCCGGGCTGCATTGGCGACCATAGGGATTTTTCAAACGCAGGATGTATTGGGTAATAACCGCCGATTGGCAGCCGCAATGTCCAGCGTGTCCGAACGCTTTAAGCAGCATCCGCATGTTGCCGAAGTTCGCCAAACCGGTATGATTCTCGCCATCGAGTTGGTTAAAAACCGACAGACTCGCGAAGCATATCCCTGGCAGCAGCGTCGCGGATTAAAAGTCTACCAGTATGCACTTTCCAAAGGCGTGCTCTTGCGTCCATTGGGTAATGTCATTTATTTTATGCCACCCTATGTGATTGCCGAACAGGAGATAGAGTTGATGGCCGAAGTGGCTTGGCATGGCATTTTGCTGGCGACCCAAGATTAATGCGCGTTTCTCGTTTATATGTCAACGCGCCGCTCAATGTCGGTAGTCGTATCGAGCTTGACCAAGACGCCGCCCATTATGTGCGCGGCGTGTTACGACTCAAGCAGGATCAGGCCATGGTATTGTTCAATGGACAGGGCGGAGAGTACAAAAGCCGCTTAAGCGAAGTCAGCCGCAAATGCGTGCGGGTGGAGATTGAGCAGTTCTCCGATCGCGACGTGGAGTCGCCGCTGGCGGTGAGCCTGGGTATGGGCATTTCCCGTGGTGATCGCATGGATTGGGCGGTACAAAAAGCCGTGGAACTGGGGGTAACTCAATTAACGCCGTTGTTCACCGAGCGCTGTGTGGCCAAGCTCAATGACGACAAAAAGCAGCAGCGCTTGCAGCATTGGCAGCATATTGTTCAGCATGCCGTCGAACAGTCGGGCCGCACCCGCGTGCCGGTAATGGATGAAATTGCCAATCTGCCGGAGTGGGCGAGCCGGCAGCAGGGTCTGCGGTTATTTTTGGATCCCTACGCTGATCAAACCCTGGCCGATTGTCAACCGGAAAATCAGCGCATAACGCTGCTATCCGGACCGGAAGGCGGTTTCAGCGATCAGGAACGGCAGCTTGCCAAGGCCGCCGGCTTTATTCCGGTCAGGATGGGAGCCCGCATTTTGCGCACTGAAACCGCCGTATTGTCGGCATTAAGCAGCGTACAAGTGCTATGGGGAGATTTTCGTTGATGCGGACTTTGAGCGTATTGCTGGCCCCTTTGGGCTTGTTATTATCGTTGGCGGCAGCTGCCAGTTTGCTGGGCGTTGGCTTATTGCAACTGACCGGTGACGTATTGCCTCTCTCCAAAGTGGTCAGCAAACTGACATTGATTTTGTTGTTAATCAGTATTTTTCCATTGAGAAAGCTTTTGCGTTTCAGTTGGCGGGATTTGGGATTCGCTCAAACAACAGTGTTTTTCCGGCAAATCGGCCACGGTCTATTACTTGCGCTCCTCACATTATTACCGGTATTAGCCACGCTTTATTGGCTGGATGTACATGTCTGGGACCAAGGCCGTATTTGGACATGGTCTAAAGTGATGGAAAAAACCGTAGTCGCGTTGTTTTTGGCCTTACTGATAGCCATTGGTGAGGAAATGCTGTTTCGCGGTTTGTTGTTTAGTACTTTTCGGCGTAAGTTGTCGGCGGTATTGGCTATTTGTGTTAGCTCTCTTTATTACGCTGCATTACATTTTTTAAAAAGCAATACTCGGATTCCCTATTCCGAACAAACGTTTGGCAGCGGTTTTCAGTTGATGGGAGAAGCATTTGCCAACTGGTTAAATCCGGAGATTTTTAGCGCATTTTTAGCTTTATTTGTGGTCGGGGTATTTTTAGCGGTACTGAGAAGCCGGATGCCGAGCAGCTTGGGTTTGTGTATCGGCTGTCACGCTGGCTGGGTTTGGCAAATCAAAGTCAGTAAGGACTTTTTCAACGTCAACCCGCAAGCAGATTATCTATATCTGGTCAGTAATTATGACGGAGTAGTGGGGCCGCTGGTGAGCTTGTGGCTGGCAATGGTTCTGTCGATAGGTTTACTTAGCCAAAGAGTGGGTCTCAAAAACTAACCGTTGCCGAGAGCTATTGTTTTTTATGTATTAGCAGTGTTTAATATTGTCATGGGAAATCCAAATCAACACATTCTGGTACATCGCCCCAGGGATCTGTCGGTCAAGTGGGCGCAGCGGGTCGTTAACCGTTTTGTACCAGATGCAAAAGTGTTTGGCGTTAACGTTTATTCCGTTGATGTAGGCACCTCCACTCGGCTGAGGATAGAAGTACAGCATAATGCAACCGAGCTTGTGCCAGCGCGGTGGTTTATCAAAACCCCGTCACTAGCGATAAAGCCGCGCATGATAACTGCCTTGCCGCGTTTTTTACATAAAGAAGTGAGTTTTTATCGCTCGCTATCAGCCGGTATCCCGTTAAAATTACCTCGAATTCTGGCGGCTGAAAGTCGTTTTGGGAGAGGCTCCACGCTGGTAATGAGTGATTTGGCCGAGCACGATTTCAGGCCGGGTCGGGCAGCCGATGCATTGAGTTTCGATCAAGCCAGCCGGGTCGTTACGCATCTGGCGCAGTTGCATGGTCAGTATCGGAACAAGTCGAGCTTGTTGCACGCTCATAGGTGGCTGAATGGATTTTCCCATCAAGTGGAAACTCACATGGGTAGCTTAATGGCTTACCCTTTTATGAAGCGCGGCTTGCTTCAAGCGGGTGGTTTGATTGCGAAAAAACTTCACCAGCCGGCCCTGAATTACGCGGCCAATCGGCGGACTATCAAACAATTATTGAACACCGATAGTAAAACGCTGGTGCACTACGACTGTCATCCCGGTAATATTTTTTGGGCGGGTGCGGAGCCGGGGTTTTTGGATTGGCAGTTGGTGCGTATCGGTGAAGGTATCGGCGATGTGGCGTATTTTATGGCCACAGCGATGGAGCCGGAGTTAAGGCGTAAACATGAAAAAAGTCTGTTGGATCAGTATGTCGAGCAATTAACGAATGCCGGCGTGACGGGATTGGATGAAGACAATTTGTTTCGGCGTTATCGGATGCATTTGGTCTATCCGTTCGAAGCCATGGTGGTGACGTTGGCGATTGGCGGTATGATGCAATATGAAACCAATCTTGAGCTGATCAGAAGAGCCGCGGCGGCGGTAGAGGATCATGACAGCTTTGCCATGATCAAAGCCTAAGCTTTCCGTGGACTCGATAAGCTATAAAAAGGCCGGAAATTCCGGCCTTTTTGGGTTTTGGCTTACTTCAGCAAATCAAAGGCTTTTTCGGTAGCCTTTTGAGTGGCTTTACTTTTGATGGCCTCTACAGCATCGCCGGTGGATTTGGGCGCGGTGTCAAGCGCTGCTTTACCAGATTTGACGGTGTCTACTGCCTGAGTCGCTTCATTGGGAACAGCAGCTTTCGCTTTTTCGGTAGCCTTTTGAGTGGCTTTACTTTTGACAGCCTCTACAGCTTCGTCGGTGGACTTGGGTGCGGTGTCAAGTGCTGCTTTTCCTGATTCGACCGTTTCTACTGTTTGAGTCGCTTCAGCGGGAACGGCGGCTTTCACTTTTTCTTCGGCGGCACTTTTTACGGCTGTTGTGGCTTGGTCGGTCGCTGCTTCGGGAGCTGTTTCAACTACGGTTTTAGCCGCTTTGGTGCTGTCGAGAGCCTGACTGACAGCTTCCACTTTTTCTACCGCGCCCGGAGCCACTGCCGTTGCTTTATCTTTGATTAATTGTTTGCCCGCCGCCTCGAATAAGGACGATTCTGCAAATGCAGTGCTGGATGCCAATAACAATGTGCCGATGATAATTATTTTATTGTTCATGAATGATTCCTCGTGTTATGAATGTGGTACGCCTTAAGGATACTACAGACATTCTTAACCGAACATTAACTGGCGTATTTACTGGAAATTTCGCGTAGAGTTAGGGTTACCAGAGCCTGCGCTCGCGGCATATTATCGGCTTCAGTATAACAACGTAACTCTGGTGCATTACCGGATGGGCGTAAGTGGACGATTTCGCCGTTGGTAAAGGTCAAGCGCAAGCCGTCGGTTAAATCGCGCCGTGCAACAGTGCCCAATGCTGTGCCCCATAGACTTTGATAAGCGGTATCGTCCTGTTGCAATTGCGCTAGTAAGGCCCGGCTGTCGGCTGCCGGAAAGTCTTGTAGGCGGTCACTGGAGGTGTATCGTTTCGGCAGGTTGGCGGTTAAGGCCGATAATTTACAGCGCTGCAGTTTAGCCATGGCCAATAATACCAAAGCCGGCAATACCGCATCACGCGTGGGTAGTGCGGCTAACATGCGGCCGGCTACGGTTAAACCGTGGCCGGCCAAAAAGCCGCCGTTAGCTTCAAAGCCGGCCACGCCTTGGCCGCCGCCGTTGGTTTCGGCCTGCTCCATGCCGGCGATTACGTAAGGCGAACCGATGCGGGTGCGTATTACCCGCTTGAACACCCCGGAGGCTTCTATGGCTGTGTTACAACTGACCGGGGTGACTACCGTGTCGGCACCTAAAAATTGTGCGCACAGCAAACCGACGATGTCGCCGCGCAACCAGTTACCGGTTTCATCCGCAATTAACGGCCGGTCGCCGTCGCCGTCGGTGGAAATGATGGCGTCCAGGCCGAGTTGTTGCGCCCAATCCAGGCCGCGTTGTCTATCTATTTCGCTAACCGCTTCGGTATCAATAGGCACGAAGGTATCGGTCCGGGCCAAGCTAATGACCTCGGCTGCCAATGCAGTCAATATGCCCCGTAAACAGTCCCGGGCCACACTGGAATGCTCGTAAATACCGATCCTCCAGCCGCTCAGTAAATCGGCCGCGAACAAATCGGTATAACGGCGTTTGTATTGTTCCAATGCGGCAAAATCAACCGCCGGTAACTTATCGTCGCCAAAGTCAGCAACATTGACTACGGCTTGGGTAATGGCGGCTTCGTCGGCTTTGCTGATTTCACCTTCGGCCCGGTAAAACTTGATGCCGTTACGGTCGAAGGGAATATGGCTGCCGGTAACCATGATTGCCGGAACATGTTGCGACATAGCGTAAAAGGCCAATGCAGGGGTTGGCAAGGCGCCGCAAAAAATCGTTTCACAGCCTGCTTGTTTAATGGCCGCGGCGCAGGCCTGGACTATGGTCGGGCTGGAAGGCCGCAAGTCCATGCCCAAGGCGATTTTTTGGCCCGGTTTGGCCAGTTTCAAACCCTGTAAAAACGCTAAAGTGTAGGCCGCGCATACTTGGTCGGTCATCTGACTGACCAGCCCGCGCGCGCCGCTGGTGCCGAATGCCACGCCGCTGTCGGCCATCATTTGTTGGATGTTGATTGATGCCATGATTCCGGTTGTTGATGAGTCAATAAAAGGATTGTTAACGTTTACGGCCGCCGCCGAGTAATGATCCCAAAATGCCGCGAATCAGCTGCCTGCCCACTTCGCTGCCTATGCTGCGGGCGGCGCTTTTAGCCGCGGATTCGAGTACGCCTTGGCGTTTACCGCCGCGTGGGCCGGTGCTGCCCAACAATATTTCCGCCAAGCCGAAGCCGCCGTCCGTAGCTGGTTGCTTGGTCGTTACGGATTGAGCTTGCGGGGTTGCTTGTGCGGCACGGCCTTTCAAAGTCTCGTAAGCGGATTCGCGGTCGACTTGTTTTTCGTAATGGCCGTAAATCACCGAATTTTCGATGGCTTGTCGGCGCTCGTTGATGCTGGCCGGGCCGATGCCGGAACGGGGTGGTTTGATCAATGCCCGCTCGACGGGTTGCGGTGTACCTTTTTCATCCAAAAACGATACCAGCGCTTCGCCGACGCCCAGTTCGGTAATGGCGGTTTCCACATTTAGGCCGGGGTTGCTTCTAAAGGTTTCCGCGGCGGCTTTGACGGCTTTTTGATCGCGGGGAGCGAAGGCGCGCAAGGCGTGTTGCACCCGGTTGCCGAGTTGGCCCAGAATCACATCCGGAATATCCAGCGGATTTTGGCTGACAAAATATACCCCAACGGCTTTGGAACGAATCAGCCGCACCACTTGTTCGATTTTTTGCAGCAAGGCTGGTGGCGCATCGTTAAACAATAAATGGGCTTCGTCGAAGAAAAACACCAGTTTGGGTTTGTCCAGGTCACCGGCTTCCGGTAGATTTTCGAACAGTTCCGATAGCAGCCACAATAACAAGGTAGCGTAGACGCGCGGTGAGTTGTACAGCGTATCGGCGGCCAAGATATTGATCACGCCGCGACCGCCCTCGGTTTGCAGCAAGTCGTTAAAATCCAGGGCCGGCTCGCCAAACAGGTTTTCGCCACCTTCGTGTTCCAGTTGCAACAAACCGCGTTGAATGGCACCGACGCTGGCGGCGGAGATGCTGCCGTACTCGCTACGTAGTTCGGATGAATTATCCGCCGCAAATTGCAGCATAGCCCGCAAGTCTTTCAAATCCAATAACAGCCAGCCGTTGTCATCGGCAATTTTAAACGCGGCAGTCAATACGCCGGCCTGAGTATCGTTTAGATTCAGCATCCGGGCCATCAGCAAGGGCCCCATCTCTGAAATGGTGGAACGCAAGGGATGGCCTTTTTCGCCGAACACATCCCAAAACATCGTCGGCGCGGCGCGATAGTTAAAATCGGAGAAGCCCAATTCCCGCACGCGAGCCTCGACCTTTTTATTGCCGCCGCCTGCCCGGCAGATACCGGATAAATCGCCTTTTACATCGGCCATGAACACCGGTACGCCGATGTCGGAAAAACTTTCCGCCAAAGTTTGCAGCGTGACGGTTTTGCCGGTACCGGTGGCACCGGCGATCAAACCGTGGCGATTGGCCATGGCCGGCAAAATGCAACAGTCATCGGTAGGCGATTTAGCGATAACGAGCGGCTCAGTCATAATAATTTTCCCAGAAAAGCTAAAAATTAAGCGGTGCTAACATATCATGCTTGCGCCGCTGAGGCATTAGGTAGAGCAATAAATCCGGAAACTCTATCAGCCAGGCAATCTAAGCGTCGCTTTGCGGCTCAAGTGCCGATAAGCGGCTCGAAGCCAAGACAGGGGCAAGATGACACTAAACCAACCAACATGGCCACGGCCGCCATGCGCCTAAAATGATGCAAACGAAACCAGGCCAACCGCGCCGACAAAATAAGCCGCAAGCCTATAACAGTGATGGCTCGCGTTTTTCGACTTTCGGGACATTTACTCGGGTGAGGCGGGTTCGGCACGCTCTATCTGGCGGGGCGATCATCCTGTTAATTAAGTGCGGATCATCAATATCGCGTTAGGCGGCTGATTGATTGGTGGATAGCCGGTATAGCTTGTATTCGGCGCGTTCCGCCGGGCGATCCGGTGCGTCGGGATTAAGCTCGAATACGCTTTCAATATGAGCCAGGTCGATGCGGAAATTCTTGGCGTAAAGCGCTGTAATCTCTTCACCAACCTCCAGCGAATGGCTGAGGGTTTCATTTTTCGCGGCATCTTCGGTGGTCAGCAGAAAAATTTGGCTGCTATCCGGTATAATTTTCCGCAAGTGGGATACATAGTGTTTACGTATGTCTTCCGGTAAAGCCGTGAGTGCCGCCCTGTCATATACCGTCTCAATATCGCCCAAATCGGCTGGCTTAAGTGCGAAATAATCCCCGCAGAGTATGCTGATTCTGCCGTGTTGCCACAGTGTAAATTGACCGACCCGCCGGCGATTGGGTTTTAAACCATTCTCTCGAAAAAAGTCCCCTACCGCGACGGGGCTTAACTCCACGCCGATAACTTGATGACCCTGATCGGCAAGCCAGATCATGTCCAGGCTTTTACCGCACAGAGGCACAAATACACGGCTGCCTAACGCCATATCCAGACCGGGCCAGAATCGGGTCAGGAAATGATTGAAGGTTTGCTGGTGAAAATCGATTTGCTGGTCGCGCCAGCATTGTAGCCAAAGTATGTTGTCGCGGCTGGTCATGATAGTTCCTGTTCATTTGGCCGGCAAAATGGGAGATAACGGCTCTTATACGGTGAATTGTATTAATGAGGCGGTAACACCGGTCTGTAGAAGAAAAGACGCTGTCAAGGCGGCTGCGCCGGAATTTATATTGCTGCGGTGGCTTGCAGGGTATCACGTCGGATGCGGCGATGCCTAGCAAATGCCGTGTAATTCGGTTGGTTACCATCTAATAGGCGGATTCAGCGCGGTTACGTTTTCATTATCGGAAAGCTCAAGCCAACCTTTGCCCCTTTTCAGCCGAAACCAATCTCACGACTTTTTCTAGAGTCCAGGTTATCGAAATACGACTAATTAGTGTCAATACAATCGGAATGCCCGTTACCCAGAGTAAGTGATGGATATCCGGTGTGGCCAAGCCTAAAACCCAGGCCCGCACTAACGGCACAAGTACAGCGATAGTCAAATATAGCGGCAATGCCGTCGTCGCCACCAGTCTGAAATTTCTGCAACGAAAAGCCGACAGTTGTGCCCACAGACATAAAAAATACCCGGCAATGCCGATAAGTCTATGGCTGTCAGCGGCAGAGATTGCGGTATGAAAAGCCAAGGGTTCTTGACAATATATACACAGCAAAATGCGCGCGCTATTGGCCAGCAAGGCCGTTAGCCATGCCGATAGCAAGACGCGGAGCACCAGGCGCATGGCAAACGGTTTGTTTCGCCACTGCCAAAAATAAGCCAGCAACGACATGATCAGAAAATTCATGCCGGCACAGGATTTGACAATGCTGATGCGATGCAGCTTGTCCTGCCACAGGTAATTCGCATCGAGTTCGAAATCTAAGTCGCTAAACGCTTCCAGCAGCAACACCAGCGGATAAAGTAGCCATTGCAATTGCGCGGCGCTGGCCGCGCTGTAAAACTGTTTTAAAGTCAGTGCCAGGATTGCTGCGCACAGCCAGTAGACTGTGCGCAGGCGACGGCTGGTGTAGCAACGCTCAGGCATCGGCTTGATCCTTCAGCCAGCGCTCGTAGCCATAGCAGGCCAATAGCAGCAGTATCAGAATGGCCAGCTCGGGTTCAGGCATCGGTGTCGAAGCCAGTGCGCTTACTTCCACGCCTTGCGGCAATGGTAAAGCCTGCTGCACATTTTTAGCCTGACTGTCCGGATTGGCGATGACTTCATCGACAGCGATAAACGAGGTGTAGCGGCTGAGCAAGGAATATTTCAGGGCCAAATCTACAATCGCCGTACGATGCAATTCCACCTCATTACCGGCCCAATCCGACAAACGCATTAGCCGATGGCGGGCCCATAATACCGGCAACAATTCGGCACGGTTGTCATGTTGCGCTTCCCGTAATGGCAGTGCGACTGTATAGATGTCCGACGCGGCAGTACCGCTTAATACCAAGCCTGCCGAGTCGCTTTCGGTGCGATATTTGCCGAATACCACAATCGGTCGCTCGGCCAGAAGCAGCGGAATCTCGACGGGTTCCATGTCATACAGTTCGACGCCATCGCCTTGTAAACGGATATTGCTCAACAGTGGAGATTCCACATAACGGCGGAAACGCGCACTGACATCAGCCACCTGGTTTTGTTGAGTGACTACAAAAGATTCGCCAGCCCCGGCCTGGGCCATGGATTCGATCAGATAACGGTTCACCGAACTACCGATGCCGAAAGCAAACAAATTGCTGGCGTTCAAGTTTTTGCCGATCAAGTCGTAGGCATCGCGCTCGGCATTGACGTAGCCGTCTGTCGCCACTACGACACTGCGCGCCGTTTCCTGATTTCGGGGCATGGCATAAGCCGTTTGCAGCGCATTCACCAGCTCGGTACCGCCACCGCCTGCATAATTGTTCAGACTGGCCAGGGCATTTTGAATATTAGCGGGTGAGGCCGGCACCGGCGTTGGGGAGAATACTTCCGAGCCGCCGGAGAAGAACAGGATATTGAAGGTTTCGTGCGGTTTCAGGTCGCTTAGCAAGCGCCGCATCAAGGTTTTGGCAGTATCCAGCGGAAAGCCGTGCATGGAACCGGATACATCCAATACAAAAATATACTCGCGGCGCATGATTTGCTCGGCGTTTACCCGCTGCGGCGGCTGCACCATCGCCAAAAAGAAGTTTTCATCGCCTTGGCTGTACGTCATCAGCCCGGACATGATTTGATTGCCCTGCAAGCGAAACTTCAAGATAAAGTCGCGGTTGCCGGCTTCGGTTTCGGATGAGGCCAACGTGATCTGTGCCGATTTGGCATCGCGCCAGTCGGTTTGGATTTTATGTTGGGTTGATATCAGATCCTTAACGGCGATAGGGCTGTCCAATGTCACTTTGATCGAGGTTTGTGTAGCCGCCGGATTGCTGCCGTCTTGACTATTGGCCGCATAGGGATTGGCGAGCCAGGCGGCGTCGGTAGCCACTTGGAACGGATCGCTACCGTAACGCGGGCCCACCACGGTCGGATACACGAACTGGTAAATGCCTTGTTCCGGCACCAGCAGCTCGCTGTAGATCAGTTCCAGCTCGATATCGTCGCCGGGCATCAGATTAGCCGTTTCCATCATGAATACATTCGGCCGCTGCTGTTCCAGCAAGGACGCGCGTTTGCCTTGGGCTTTGGCTGTTTCAAAGTCCTGTTTGGCCTGCTGCTTTTCCTTGATTTTGGCCTTGATCACGCGCTCGCCGATTTTTATCGTCAAACCATGCACCGCGGCGCGGGTTGAGCCTGGAAACACGTAACGGGCGTTAATCGGCCGCGTGCCGGCATTCCGGTAATGCTGCGTCACCGTGACCTGGGCAATCGGGCCATTGATGCGGACTTCGGCGTGGCTGGATTTTAACGGCAATTGATCCAGCGCCGGGTCGCCGTCCGGTATCCAAAGCCGCGGCGTCAGCGTTTGTGCGCAATCGTCGCAGCCCAGTTCGGCGTGGGCCGTGGATAACAAGACTGCCAAGCCGCAGCCGATGAACAATAAAATTATGCGGTACATGATGCCTCCTGGTATTTCGGTTTAAGGTGAAACCAGGATAAACAGGCATGATGTGGGTTTTATGCGGCGAATGTGTGATTTGGATGTGGAATGTGTGTGGGAAGATATTGGCTATCTGGCAAACAAGACCAGTGGTCTGCTTTGGTGTGAAGCGGATTGTTACTTTTAGATTAGAAGGTTAGATTACGTTAATCGGATCTACGCGGAGTCTTTTGTCTCTCCAGAAGCATGGAAGCGGTTCAGGTAGGCTGCAAGCAGTATGGCTGGCAATACCAGAATTACTTCCATCAGTAAAAGCAGAGCTAAATTGACCGTTGCTTCTGAATAATGGCTCTCAAATGCTTGCGGTAGACTGGCGATTGGTATGACAAAAAGTGCGCTGATTCCGTATAGGCGTGCACGGCGAGAATATTTAGCGCCAAGTCGAATATTGATTACCCAAGCAACAGACATCTGGAAAAGCGCGCTGATAGCTGACAACCAGACAAGAAACACAATTGCGCTCAATAAACCTGCTCTGGAGAAAATCATTGTCAGTCCAAATATAGCGGCAATCGCTCCCCAGCCTGAGAGACCGTAGCAGGTAATTATGATTAGCAAGCGTACTAAACGAGTGATCATGGATAAACTGGGCCAGATAGGGGGGGGGCTCGCTTTTTGTGCCCACGCGGATTTAAGGTAATTGCTCGATAATGGTGGGCAGAAAAGCCTTGCCCACCCTACATTGTTTTCGAGATTTCAAGATCGCGGGCGATTATCCGGTATCGGTTTGTATTTTGCCATCGGCTATTCAATTGGCCGGAAACACCAGGGTTGCTTCTGTGCCGCCTTGGCCGGAGATCAGCGTCGCCGTCCCCTGATGCAACTCCATCACTTCCCTCACAAAGCTTAGGCCCAAACCCGAATTGCGGGTTTGGCTGTCGGGGCGGGGTAGGGAGTAGAAGCGTTCGAACAGTCTGTCTTGGGCGTAATCGGGTATGCCGGGGCCTTGGTCGTGGACGATGATAACGGTTCGATTCGGCTCGGCGATGACGCTGAGCGTGATTTGGCCGCCGACGGCGGAGAAGCCGATGGCATTGTCGAGGATGTTGAACAAGGCTTGCCGGATCAAAAAGCGTTCGCCGACTAAGGTCACGTCATTGATTGCGGTTATGACCAGCGTCAGCTGTTTTTGCCGCAGGGCGGCGTGCAGCGCTACGGCGATTTCCTCTACGATCTCCTCCAGCGCCAGCGGCTTTTTATCGACCACGCCTTGCCGATTTTCCACCGCGGCCAGTTCCAGCAAACGCTGAATCAAATTCAAGGCGCGTTCATTTTCCGTTTGGATATTGCGGATAAAGCGTTGGCGTTGCAGAACAGGCATGTCCTCTAACGATAACTCCGCCGACGCCTTGATCGAAGTTAACGGACTTTTCAGTTCATGCGCCAGGGTTTGCGTGTAGCGTTCGATGTATTGCTTACCATCCAACGCTTGCCGCATGGCGGCAATGGCGTCCGCGACACTGCCGATTTCGTTGTCGCCCAGATTTGGCGTGGACAGGGTTTCGCCCTGAGCGATGCGTTGGGCAAATTGCGCCACTTGAAATAGCGGTCGGCTGATCCATAGATACAGCATGGTCACCGTCAGCAGCACCAGCACCGCGACACCGGCTACCGCCCATAGCAAATCGCGGCGGGCGGTGAGGATGAATCGGCTAACATTGACCTTGGGTTTGCCGACGCTAAGGACTCCCACCAAATCGTCGTCCCGATAAATCGGCGCGGCCACGTAAGCGATGGAGCGGGCTTCCAGTTCATCACGCCGTAAGGGAATTTCAGTCAGTGGTGACGAGCGCACGCCGTATCGGCCTTGCAAAGTCAGGTACACATCCCGCCATTTGGAAAAATTCTGGCCGACCGCCTTGTAGTAACTGTCGAAGATTACAATGCCTTTACTGTCGGTGATGTAGACCCGGATATCGATATTGTTTTTATGCAAACCATAAATGTCCGCCTGTGGATCACGCTGGTAGACGCGCTGCAAAGCGAACTGCAGGCGGTTGAAATCGGGATCGGGCTTGTTGAATTCCTGGCCGGCGATTTCCGCCAGGATGTTGGCCATGTCCACCAAGGGCTCTTCAAAGGATTGGTAATAGCGCGGCCGTAATTCCAGGCTTAGCCAGCGTTCCAACGCAAAAAAGCCGCTGGCCAAGGCCAGAAAAAATACCAGTAGGATACGGGAGCGAACCGTCATGGTTTATTGCAGCGAATAACCAATGCCGCGATGGGTTTTAATGGCGTCCTCGCCGGGACGTACCGCATTCAGCTTGGCGCGTAAAGCTTTGATGTGGGTGTCTATGGCCCGGTCCAAACGATGTTCGGGGGCGTCCCAGCAGCGGAGCAATAATTCCTCCCGGTTGAAGATGCGTTGCGGCTGTTGGACTAACGTGCGCAACAGGCGAAATTCATGTGGCGTCAAAGTCAAACGGTTGCCGTGGTAGCGAATCTCGAAGCTTTCCGGATTGACTTGGAAACGCGGATCGCCTGCCGTGGCGGCTAGGGATGCCGTGGGTGGTTGACTGCGGCGCAACACCGCGCGTACTCGGGCACATAATTCTCTCGGGCTGAAGGGCTTGCCGATATAGTCATCGGCGCCCAGTTCCAAGCCCACCACGCGATCCACTTCCTCGCTACGGGCGGTCAGAAATATTACCGCCGGCGGTGTTTCCAGTCGGGTTTGCAGACTACGGAATACTTCGAAACCATTGCCATCCGGTAAGCCTATGTCCAGCAAAACCAATTGCGGTCTCAGGGTTTCCGCGCAGGCTATGCCATCCCGGCCGGTGGCTCGCCAATGGGGCTGAAAACCGTCCGTACTCAGTGCATAGCAGATGGTTTCGGCAATGGCTGCTTCGTCTTCAATGATAAGAACGGTACGCGTATCGGTCATGGGCTTTTCCAATATTTGCAGTCTTTGTCCGGCGCGGAATTAATCGCAAGTTATCAATCCGACTCTAAACGTCGAAATGCGCAATGCATAACCTTAGCACGCTTGAGCACCATTCAGGCAAACGGCTACTTGTGCTGAATTCAGTTATTTTAGATTAGTTTAGGCGGAAATCGCTTGTCCAGGCGCCAGGGCTTTCGGCACCACAACGACTTGGGCAAAGCCGCCGCCGGGCGTGCGAAAGTTGGTGGTTTGGCCTTGATAGAGGCGGGCGCAAACGGTTTGGGATTGGCCTTGGTAGACATAGTGGCGCAAATCCAGTTTCAACTCCACCGATTGGTCGCTAATTTGTAATTGCCGTTCGCTGGGTTGTACCAGTGCTTGCGCCACGTAATCGGTTTGTAATATTTCGCCGAATACCCGCCGGGTCAGTTTGTCGCCGCGATAGGCCGCTTTGCTGCCGTAACCTTTGGCCGGTTTGAAAAACAACTGTTTGCGTTGCAACCAGACGTCATCGGCGTGCTGTTCTTCGACCCGTATGGTATGTGCGATACCTTGCAACAGGACGGTTTGGGTGGCCTTGTCGACCCCCAGAGCCTGCAGGACAACGGGATCGGTTAACAGGGCCAGATTGCGTTTGTCGGCATATAAGGCATGGTTTCTGGGGTGCGGCGTCACAACGACTGCGCCAGCCAGATAGGCTTGCAGCAGCGCCTGTTGCGCCGGCAGTTCCAGGGCAAAATCGGTCAGGCGGTTATAGACCAGATCGATGGCGGTTTCTCCATGCCACAACTTGCCGTCGCGGAAGGTCAACTCGCGCGGGTCGCAAATCGGGGCGTTAATACCATGCTTTGCGAACAGATTTTGAAACAGCAAAAACTCCGGCAACATATATTGCTGGTCGGGTTCTTCGTCGACGATGGCGATGTTTAGCAAAGCTTGCGCATTGCCTTCCTGTCGCCATTCGGTTTCAAACATGTCGATAATGGTTTGCTCACTAGTCAATGCGCTGTTGGGAAAATCCAGTTGGCAAGGGCAGCTTTCACAGGCGTTGTGGGCCTTGGCCAGTAACAGATTGATCAAAGCGCCGCCGGCATTGGTGTTGATCTCGATTAATTTCGGACCTGCATCGTCAAGATGAAAGTCGTAACCCAGGAATACGCCGCTGGCCTTGGGCTGGAAGCGGGCCGATCGCGGCGCATATGCCAGCACGCGTTGCTGATAAGCAGGCAGCGCGATTACCCGTTCGATCGCGTCTATGATGTCACGTTGCTTTTGCAGGCTGGTTTCCGCAACAAAGACTGCTACGTCGGAGATCATATGCGGCCGGTCTTCGCAAATCATTTGGCAGAGACTGTCGCCGTGCGTTTGCGCCGATAATTCCCGCCGTAATTGCTGCCGGTTCAGCGACAGGCAATGACAGTCGCGGTTGAGTTGTTTGGCGCGCTGCAGTCCCAGGTGGTTATCGAAAACAGTCATGCGGAGAGAATGGAATGCGGTTTGAAAAATAAAGCCGGCGGTGCGGAATATGTTGCACAGCCGGCAATAACGGAATGGGGCGGCGCTTAATCGCGGAAGTTGTTGAATTGCAGCGGTTGTCCGACATCTTCGCTGCGCAGCATTTGTATCACGTCCTGTAAGTCGTCGCGTTTTTTACCGGTGACGCGCAGTTTATCGCCGTTGATGGCGGTTTGTACTTTCAGCTTTTTATCTTTAATCAATTTGACGATTTTTTTCGCCATGTCGCTCTCTATGCCTTGCTTCAAGGCAATGGATTGCTGGGCGGATTTACCGGTATCTTGTATTTTACCGCTTTCCAGGCTCGCAATATCGATGCCGCGTTTACCCATCTTGGCGTACAGGATAGGCAGCATTTGCTGTAGTTGGAAAGTTGATTCGGCTTTCATGAGGATGTTGTCGTCCTGTTGCTCAAAGCTGGCATTGCTGCCCTTGAAGTCGAAGCGAGTGGCGACTTCTTTGTTAGCCTGATCAACGGCGTTGGTCACTTCGTGACTGTCCAGTTCGGATACGATATCGAATGATGGCATAGTGTTGATTTGCAAGTGGAAAAAGGCGGATCACTATAAAGGCGATACGAAATGAATTCAACCTCAATCTGGAGGTCGGCAATCTCGGACCGATTGGGTTACACTGGTTCGGAAATATTTTAGACAGTATCAATGGGGGGAGTAATGAAGAAATCAACATTTAACCGGACCTTGGCGATGGTATGTTTGTTTGGTGTCGGTGGCTGGACACTGACGGCTTGCGATTCCAAACCGCAGCCAGTTGTTAGCAGTAAAACCAGCGTGGCGAAATATGAAAAGATCAAAACCTTGCAAGGGCTGATCATTAATGATGACGGGCCGGTGAAAACCGGTATCGTCAAAGTCCTGACCGAAGCAGGCCAAGTAGTGGCGCAAATCGAAGTGACCGACGGGCCGCATTACAGTCTGAAGGTGCCGGCCGGTACGGTGCTGCCGATACTGTTGGCTTACTATCCGTCGGCCGATGCCGGCGACGAGCAACGCATGCTTGCCGCGGTGGTGCATACCGGGGCAAGCAAATTCGATATCAATCCCCTAAGTACCCGGATTGCCGTGCAGGCCAAGGCGATGGGCGGCTATACGCATAAAAATCTGGTGCGGGCGGCGGAAAACAACGGTACCGTGCCGGCCGCCAATAAAACCACCGCCGGGTTTCGCGGCGACCCTACCACCCAATACGGCGGTTGGCATTGAGACCGGCACTTAAAATTTGCACTTTAAGTGGTACTTTTGCACGCGGTAACGTAAGGTTTCCCGGGTGGTGCCCAGCATGCGGGCCGCGGCGGTAACATTGGCGTCGGTGCGATTCAGGGCTTCCTGAATGATGAATTTTTCCATTTCGTGCAAGCTCAGGCTGCCGTCCAGCGGAATGAACAGACCTTCCTGGTCGGAGCGAGGCATACTATGCGAGGCAGCCGATTGCGGGGCTTGCAGTTGCAGCCATTCGGTGGACAAGGTCTGATCGGTGGACAACAATACGCAGCGTTCCAACACGTTGCGTAATTCGCGGATGTTGCCTGGCCAGTCGTAGGCTTTTATGGCTTGCCAAGTGGTGTCCGGAATGTTGCAGACGTTTTTTGCCGATTTACGGTTGCAGGCGCTAATGAATTGCGGCACCAGTTGTTCGAGATCTTGCTTATGCTCCCTCAAGGAAGGCACCCGAATGTTGATGACATTCAAGCGGTGGTATAGGTCGCGGCGGAACTGGCCTTCGGCCACTTTTTCCACCAAATCCAGATTGGTGGCGGCGATGATTTGCACATCCACGCTAATCTCGGTTTCGCTGCCCAGGCGGCGAATACGCAAGTCTTCCACGGCTTTTAATAATTTACTTTGTAAATCCAGGTCCATCTCGCCGATTTCATCCAGAAACAAGGTGCCTGTGTGGGCTTGTTCGAACATGCCGCGATGGCGTTTTTTGGCGCCCGTGAATGCACCGGCTTCGTAGCCGAATAATTCTGCTTCCAGTAATTCGCGGGGCAGCGCGGCGCAGTTGATTTCCACCAGCGGGGCGTTGCCCCGGACACCGGAATAATGCAGAATACGGGCGATCATGCCTTTACCGGTGCCGGTTTCCCCGCTGACGATCAGGCTGGAAAACGGCACGTTCACCACTTGTTTGAGCATGCTTCGCAAAGACGCCATGGCCGGGCTGGAGCCGAGCAGGCTATCGATACTATATTGACTGTTTTGCGCGGCGGTTTGTAGTTGTACCCGCCGCTGTGCGCGGGCGCTGCGAGCCGCGCCTTCCACCAATAAATTGAGTCTATCCAGCGAGCAGGGTTTTTCCAGGAAGTCGTAAGCGCCCAGTCTTACGGCCCGCACCGAATCGGCCACGCTGCCGTAGCCGGTCAAAAAGATCCATTCGCTGCTGTCGATGTCGGGTTTCAATTTTTCCAGCAAATCCAGTGCGTTGCCGTCCGGCAGATTCATGTCCGATAACACTACCAAGGGATCGAGGTTTTGTTCGCGTAAATAGCTTTCGGCTTTTTGTACCGAGTCAACGACATTGACTTCCCAGTCGGCTTTTTTGAAGTAACGGGCCAGTTCGGCGCCCAACAGGGCTTCGTCTTCAATGATCAGCAACGTATTCGTCATCATAATGGTTTCTCTAAGTGGTTTGACGCTGTCAGGCGGCAGGCGTTAGCGGGAGAGACAGCGTGACACAAGCGTGTCCGGCCGGATTATTGATCAGCTTAAGCTGGCCGTGTAAATCTCTGGTAAAGCGTTGCACCATCACCAAGCCCAAACCGCTGCCTTTTTCCTTCAAACTGACGAAGGGACGTATGCCTTGTTGCAACAGTTCGGGGTTGAAGCCCTCGCCGCTGTCCGTGACGGTAACCTGTAATTTCTGATCTGTTTGGCTAATATCGACTTGAACCTTGCCGGGTTTATCGCCGATGGCCTGAACGGCGTTTTGCAATAAGTTTAATAAGACTTGCCTGAACTCGGTTTCAGGCAACACAGCGGTGATATCGCCGCTACTATGCAGCTCGAATTGAATGGTGTCGGGTACTTGATAGCTGAGTAAGGTAATCAATTCCTGAACGACTTTGCCGATCGAGATGGCTTGAGCCACTTCGCTGCTGTTGCGGGCGCTATTGAGCAAGTCATTCAGGTGCTTGGTCAGCCGGTGTACTTCCCGATGCAACAGGCCGATACGTTCGCGTAGTTCGGGATCGTCGGATTCCGATTGCATATTTTCCAGCGCCACTTGAATTATAGCCAGCGGGTTACGTAATTCATGCGCGGTACTGGCCGCCATTTCGGTCAAGGCCGCCAATCTCTCGGCCTTGGCAAGGCGTTGGCTTTGTTCGAGTAATTTATGGCTGGTCTTACGAACCTGGCTTTCCAGGCGGCTGGTATAGTTCAGGTGAGTTTGTTCCAGTTCGATTAAATGGGTGACCAAGTGATTATAGCGTTCGAACAAGTCGTTAATGATGGGGTCCGGACTGGTGTTTTCTATGGGTTGCTTGACCCCTTCCGCCAAGCCGGACAACAGCGCTCGTAACGCTTCCAAAGGTTCCAGCACGTTGTTGCGAAAAAAATACTGGCCTATCCACATTAGCAATAACGGTAGTATGACGGCTAGTTGCAACTCCAGTTGGCTGTCGATTTCCACGCCGATTAACAGTTTTTCTTCTTCGTCGGTTTGTTGGTCCAATAAGTCCTGAATCAGATCGACGGTATCGATCATGGCGCGGGCATCGCCATTGATGGCCTGACTAAATTTGGCCTGTAGACCCTGTAAATCCACCGGCACGCTGAATTCGTTGCTATGCTGGTGTTCCAGTAAATCCATCAGGTGCGCTTCCAGTTCTTGAATTTGTTCTGCTGTGACCGCTGGGTCGTTTTGGTGTATGGCGATTTTCGATTGCAGTTGCAGCAATTCAAAAATGGTTTCCTGCAGCCGGTGGCCTTTGCCGATGTCGGTTTGTATGGTTTGGATGCGCTGATGGTTTTGCCAGGTCAGGCGGCTGATGGCTACTAATTCGCCCAGTACCAATAACCCCATGATGAGGGTGACGAAGATGATGGGTCTGAGCAGAAGTTGGCGCATAGTCAGCGAGTGGGTGTCATGGGTTAGAGAATTCCAATTCTACGTTGTCGGCAAAAATTAAGTGATATTTCAGCCACGCGCTGAATGGGTAAACTTCCCGTTTTCAGCTGAGTGACGCGGGGTGGCTGGGGCGGAATATCCTATCCTTTCCGCCCCAACCGGTCATTCGGCCGGGTTTCGATCAACCGGCCATTCTTCTGCGTGCGGCCAGATGATGGCTGGAGAATGTCTCATGCTCTTCCAATCCGACAATTTCACACTGGCCGCCGGCATGGTTGTATTCTTCGGTAAAGTGGTGAATAAATTCCATCACGGTATGGTCGATTAATTCAGATTCGCTTAAATCAAAATATACCTTTTTTTGTTTAGGGAAGTCAGCCAACAGGCTTTTCAAGCTGATGAAGTTTGAAAATACCGCCGAACCGCTAACTGCGATATGGTAGGTGTCGGTGTTGGTTTGATTGACATGGTAGGCGATGGAAAAGATATGATTCGGTTTCAGGCCGCGAATCAAATGGATCATCAATTCCGCCAGGATACCGATGGCCACGCCGATTAATAAGTCGGTTGCCAGCACTCCAATGATGGTGATCACAAATACCGCAAAGTTATCCAGGCCTACTTGCAAGGTTTTAGCAAACTCCTTGGGAGAGGCCAGGCGGAAACCGGTAAATACCAGTAAGGCCGCCAAGGACGATAACGGAATTTCGTGAATCAAGCGCGGAAACAGAGCGACGAAAATCAACAGGAACGCGCCGTGGAAAAAATTGGCCCAACCGGTTTTGGCGCCGTTGGTGACGTTGGCGGAACTACGTACGATTTCCGCGATCATCGGCAAGCCGCCAATCATGCCGGCTATAATATTGCCCGCGCCGACCGCCGCCAGGTCGCGGTTCAGGTTGGAGTCGCGTTTGTAAGGGTCGAGCTTGTCGACCGCGGCGGCGCTCAATAAACTTTCCAAGCTGCCTACCAGCCAGATGGTGACAACGGCTATCCAGAATTCGTAACTGGCGATCAGGGAAAAATCCGGAAAATAAAAGCCGGACAGAAAGTTTTCCGGCACCGCCACCAAAAAGGCTGGTCCTACCGAAAATTCGTGGTGCGGCAGAATTTCCGCATCCGGTAAAAACAAGTATTTGTGGATATGGTCCAAATCGAAATATTGGCCCAGTGCCAAACCGACCAATACCACCAGGATGGGCGCGGGGACCATTTTCAACGTCTGGTTCTTGATCAGCGCCCAGGCAATCAGTAAACATAAGCCGCATAAGCCGATGATGGAGACTTCCGGGTTCATTTCGATGATGGAGTGCGGAATTTCGGCAATCGTACCCAACAAGGATTTAGCTTCTGGCTTCACGCCTAATAAGGTATGAATCTGCTTGGCCATGATGATGATGCCGATAGCCGCCAGCATGCCATGCACTACCGAAGACGGGAAAAATGCGCTCAATTTGCCGGCTTTAAACACACCCAGTAAAACCTGTAATACGCTGGCGACCACTATGGCGGCCAAGGTGTATCGGTAACCGGCCATTGCATCGCCGTGGCCCAGCGACTGAACCGCATCCAATATCACCACGATCAAGCCGGCGGCAGGGCCGTTAATGGTCACATTAGAACCGCTGATCCTGGACACCACCAAACCGCCGATAACGGCCGAGATGATGCCCGCCATGGGCGGAAATCCCGAGGCCATCGCAATTCCCAGGCAAAGCGGCAAGGCAATCAGGAATACTAAAAAACCGGACAGTAAGTCGCTGCGCCAGTTTTCCACGAGTCCGGCAAGGCCGGTTTTTGGGACTATGACAGTAGAGGGTTGATGCATGGCAAGTCTCGTAAAGGGGAAAACCATGAAAGAGCCAGAACTATGCCAGTTTTGCAGTTTTGCCCGCGATAGGTCTGAAAGGCGAGTGTTTGCTTGCATCGGCATTAGCGTATGCCTGAATGGCGCATCAAAGTTGCCCCGCTTATGTTAACCCGGTGGCGCAATTGAACAATTCGAATGGTTTATTTGAACCGGATTGCCGCAAATTGTTACGGCTTAAAGAAGCATAATCCAAAAATTCGGCGGCTTAAAAACCTATAAGATCGCTAGCCTAGCCGCATTTTATAGGGGTGTGAGAATAAGTTGGCACAGGCTATGCTGAAGCTCTGGTGAGCGAAGGTCGACTATTCGTCGGCCTTCGCACTGTTAACAGCATAGAGGTTGCGAGCTTAATGACCATACATAAACACAACGGTGATGAATTCGAATTGGATGCCGCCATTGATCATCTTGCCCATTGGCTGCCGACACAGGGGCCCATCAAGGATTTTATCCATCACAATACTTTGCATGCCGTTCAGCATTTTCCCTTTCATGACGGCGTGGCCGTGGCCGCCAAAGTGTTTGGCGCCCGCAGTTATCTGCCCATTGAAGATTATCAAAAGCGCTTTGAAGAAGGACGGATCACCCAAACGGCTATCGATTGGGCCATAGAGCAATGCGGCTGTCATGCCGCTGCAGCCGAACAACTACAAGCCGATCTGTTTACGGCTGATCCGCACAGCCATCTGCCGCCCATTTCCTTAGCCAATGACGGCATTCGTAATGCCTGGTTGAACCGGTTGGAAATGGATCTGAATGCGTTGGTGCATCCGGTTATATTCAGGCTATTATCCAATTTTCTCGATCAAGGCATCAGCCGTTGGGCATTGCCCAAGGATGGCGAGCGTTTTTGGGATTGCGTAGTACGCCTGACGCTGAACAGTTTGATACCGTTGTATCCGTTTCATCAAACACAGGTGCGCGAGATACTGAATGAAGGACCCGACCAGGTCATATTGCATTGCTTGCAGCAGATCGTCGGCGATGAGCAGTTGTATGCCCAATATTTACTGGAAGTGTTGTTGGCGCATCCCGGTTGGTCCGGCATGGTGCGTATCATCGAAACCAATCCGCAGTCTTTGCTGGCGCCGCGGGATATCTCGCTGAAACAGTTGTTGGCGGTCGAATTGGCTTGCGAGCTGGCTTTTGTAGACAAAAAGAAAGGTAGACATTTTTTGCGCATCGATCAATTACCCGAATTGGCATCCATTCCATTATTCGACGAAACGCATTTGACCCCGGAAGTGCCTTTAAAATTGAGAGTTTGGCATGAGGCCATGGAATGGTCTCTGCATAGTGAATTACTGCTGGCCTTGCGCGATCAGCCGGTGGCTGAAACGGTTGTGAAAGCGCCTGACGTACAAGCCATCTTTTGCATCGACGACCGGGAATGTTCCTTGCGCCGGTATCTGGAAGAAGTGAATCCTAATATAGAAACATTCGGCGCTCCGGGTTTTTTCGGTATCGACTTTTTGTATCAAGGCCTGGACGATGTTTATCCGGTGGCGCAATGTCCCGTGGTAGTAAAGCCCCGCCATTTGATTACCGAGTCGGCAACCCAGCCGCGACCGGAAAAAAGGGACCCCCGCCAGGACCTCAGCAAGATGCATTTTTCCGCGCACTCTTTGGCCAGAGGTTGGATTTACACCCAGACGCTGGGCGTGGCTTATGCCGCCCGGCTGGCCTGGAGCGTGTTTAAACCGGCCACCAAATTGCCGGGGATTCGCACCTTGAGTGAAGTGGATGTGCATGGGCATTTGCACTTATTGCGGGAAAACGACGAGCCTAATGAAGAAGGTTATTTGTTGGGATTTTCCCTGGCGGAGATGGCGGAAAAAGTCGGTGGTCAATTGCGGAGTATCGGCTTGGTAAAAAACTTTGCACGGTTGGTAGTGGCCGTGGCCCACGGCTCCAGCAGTGTCAATAATCCGCATTTCGCCGCATACGATTGCGGGGCTTGTGCCGGTAAACCAGGTGCTCCCAATGCGCGTGCTTTTGCCTGGATGGCCAATCAAGAGGGCGTTAGGGCGATTTTGCGCGAGCAAGGTATCGATATCCCGGACAGCACGTGTTTTGCCGCCGCCATGCACAATACCAGTCGCGACGAAATGGTGTTTTTCGACCAACAGTCTTTGGATAAGCCGACTCATGAACGCTTACACGGATTTCAGCATGCCGCGCAGAAAGCCCTACAACGCAACGCCCGCGAACGTTGTCGCTGGTTTGAACTGGGCCCGCAAACACCGGATAACGAGTCGGCCCATCGGCATGTGCTGGAAAGGGCTGCTTCCATCTTCGAACCGCGGCCGGAATACAACCATTCCAATAATCTGTATTGCATAGTCGGGCGGCGCAGTTTGACCCGGCATTTGTTTATGGACCGGCGGGCATTTTTACAGTCTTACGATCCGAACATCGATCACGACGGCAGTATTTTGGCCCGGGTGTTGTCCGCGGCAATTCCGGTCTGCGGCGGCATTAATCTGGAATATTTGTTTTCGCGCATCGATAACTCGGTGTATGGGGCGGGCACAAAATTACCGCATAACGTGATTGGTTTGCTGGGCGTGGCCAATGGCGTGGAAGGCGATTTGCGCACCGGCTTGCCTTCGCAAATGATCGAAGTGCACGAGCCGGCCCGGTTATTACTGGTGGTGGAACAGCGCCTTGAGGTGGTCGACCAGGCCCTGGCCAAATTGGGGCCCTTGTTGGAGTGGTTGGAAAACGACTGGGTGCGTTTTGCCGCGTGCGACCCGCGGACGCGGGCGCTGAATTTGTATCGTAGACAGGGCTGGCAAGCTATTGAATTAGTGAAGGACAGGGTGGCGCCGGTGAGTAGCCGATCGGAAAAAATCATTGTCGGTCAGACCAAGACCATTCCGGTGCATCAATTTGTAGGGAGACATTTATGAGTGTGTTACTGCTGGCGTGTGTATTCATCCCTTTGTTAGGGTTTACGCTGATTTTTTTTAGTGATGGCGGCGAGCGTAAGGTTGCCATGATCAGTCTTTGGATGACCCGCGTTAATGGTGTTGCCGTGATCGGTTTATTGTCGATGTGGGCGGCTAGTGGTTTTAACAGTTTTGAATACCAATGGTTCCAGCTGTATCAACATGGTGATTATCAATTTCCCATACTGTTTTATCTGGATAGGGTTGGCGCCGCTTATTTATTTTGTGTATGGGCGATTTTTTCCATTATCGTCAAATATTGCCGGGTGTATATGCACCGCGACGCCGGGTACCAGCGATTTTTTCAGACCATTTTCGCGTTTGTGTTTGGGTTGAATATTATTGTGCTGTCCGGCAGTATCGATATCTTGTTTGCCGGTTGGGAAGTGGTGGGTATTTCATCTTTTTTATTGATTGCGTTTTACCGGCATCGCTGGCAGCCGGTGCGTAATGCCTTAAGGGCGTATACGATTTATCGTTTTTGCGATGTCGGTCTATTGATGGGGGCCTGGATGAGCCACTTGCTGTTTCATGAAAGCCAGCATTTCAGTCAAATGAGCGGACTGTTTGATAATTATGTCAGTAACCCGGTCAACTATGCAGCGCTGTCCTTGTTGTCGGTGTTGATTATTTTGGCGGCATCCGGCAAGTCCGCGCAGTTTCCGTTTTGCTTTTGGCTGCCGCGGGCCATGGAAGGGCCTACACCGTCAAGCGCGATTTTTTATGGTGCCTTGTCGATACATTTAGGCGTGTTCTTGTTGCTGAGAACCATGCCGATCTGGAGTTTTCATTATCTGACCAGGCTGATAGTGCTTGCCATTGGACTGTTGACGGTGATGATTGCCAGTCTCTCGGAAAGAACCCAGTCGAACATTAAGGGGCAGGTGGCGTATGCATCCATTGCTCAGGTCGGGTTTATGTTCATCGAGCTGGCGCTAGGTTTGGAAACCTTGGCATTGCTGCATTTTATGAGTAACGCGTTTTTGCGTTGCTATCAGTTGTTGGTATCGCCCTCCATCGTGGCGCACCTGTTGCGTGTGGAAGGTGCGGTCAATAGCGACTTTTACATCAAGGACCGGCAAAAACTGCAATTTCTGCCGACCTCGTTGCGCGATGTATTGCCTGACGTGTTGCAAAATACCTTGTATGTATTTGCCTTGCAGGAAGGTCAGCTGGAAATTCTAGTGCGTTCGCTATTGTGGGACCCGCTAAAACGCCTGGGAGCGGCGATGAGCCGGGTCAGCACCTGGATTAAATGGTTGGCGGCGGTCGCGTTGGTGATATGGCTGTTCATCGCGGTGAATAATGTCAGTTCGGTGGCCGGGGTTTATTTGTCGATACCGGTTTCGGTGCTAATGGTGCTGGTAGCAACCAGTGCCTTTAGTCAAAAACATAGCCCATTCAAAGTCTGGAATAGCGTGGCCATGAGCAGTTTTCTGGCGGCATTGGCCGTATGGCTGATGGTACCTGACGCGATATACGACGAGCTGTTGTTTTTAAGCGGCATCGTACCGTCCTGGTTATTGGGGGTGTGGGTTTTATCCCGCTTGCTGAAAAACGAACGCTTTGCCGAGACTTCGTTTAGATACCGGGCCTTTGCCCAGACCCGGCCGAGCCTGTCGTTGTTATTGTTTATCAGCTTTTTAGGCATGGTGGGCTTTCCGATCACCCCGGCATTTTTGGGCGAGGATTTATTGCTATCGCATGCCAGTGGTCAGCACCCCTGGTTTGCCCTGGGTATTACCATTGCTTTTGTAGTGAACGGTATTGCCCTGGCCCGGATGTTCCTGCGCTTAAGCATGGGCCGGGCGGTAAGGAGCGAAGTCAGAGAATTTCGTGTTGGTTAAGGTGTAATAAGTGGCGGCGGCCTGCTAGACTAAGCCGGTATTTATCACATGGAATTTGCTAATGGGAGTCGAGCAACCGTCGCTGACCCGTTATGGTTGGTTGTCCATCTTTGCCGCCGTATCCACCATCGCTTTGAAAAGTTATGCTTATTGGCTGACCGATTCGGTCGGTTTGCTGTCGGATGCACTGGAATCCTTGATCAATTTGGTGGCGGCGATTATTGTGCTGTTCGTGCTCGGCATCGCGGCGCGGCCGCCGGATGACAGCCATGCTTACGGGCACGACAAGATCGAATATTTTTCCAGCGGTGCCGAAGGCATCATGATTTTGTTGGCGGCTTTTAGTATTGCCTATACGGCTTGGGAGCGGCTTTGGCACCCCATGCCCTTGCAAAAACTGGATTTGGGTATTGCCGTATCCGTGTTTGCTTCGCTGATTAATTTAATCGTGGCGAGGATTTTAATTGGCGTGGGCCGCAGTCGGCACTCCATCACTCTGGAGGCCGACGGCAAACATCTGATGACCGACGTGTGGACCACGATTGGGATTTTGTTTGGAATAGGCATCATCGCCGTGGCCAATCGTTTTGAAGTTAGCTTGAATCTGGCCCGGCAATTAGGGATGAGCGGCTGGGAAATTCTCGACCCCATTATCGCTATTTTGGTGGCGGTCAATATCGTCTTGGCCGGCCTGCATCTGATTCGTCGCACCATATCCGGATTAATGGACGCCGCGTTGCCGGAGGACGAGCTGACTGTCATTACCGACGTGTTGGATAAATTTGCCGCTTCGGACCATATTACCTATCACGCCCTGCGTACCCGTTATGCCGGCGCCCGCCGCTTCATGTCTGTGCATGTACTGGTGCCGGGAGACTGGTCGGTGCAGCAAGGGCACGATTTGCTGGAAACGATCGAACAACAGATCATGGCCAAGTTTGACAGCATCGACGTCGATACCCATCTCGAACCGATTGAGGATATTGCTTCCTGGCAGCATTTAGCGACCGATCCGGTCGATCAGGCATGTTCGATTAACCTCAAAGGAAATTCCTCCGCCTGACTATCGGCAATCTTGAAACCGCGCATCTCCAGCACACCTTTGGTGTTCAAGGAAATGATCAAATGCAAGGCGTCAGGATAACCGGCTTGCTCGATGTCGGCTGCCGATGGCACGGCCGGCGCAGCCGGATGTGAATGATAGATGGCGAACAAGTTTTGACCTTTTTCGCGCATTAGTTTCATGGCCGCAATTTGTTGGCCGGGTTCCAGCGAAAAGCGGTTTTGCGGGTTGGCGGCGTTATTGCTGACCGGATAACAGCTGCAAGGCAGGCCGTGCCGGTCGGCACCGACCAGTCCGCACACTTCCGCGTCCGGCGATAATTGCGCTAAATGCAGCAATTGGTTGGTGAGTTTGCGCGGTAAACAAATTTCGTGGTTGTTCATGCTGGGTTCCATATTCCTGACGTCACGCGGGGGTTATCGGACAAGTCCAGGTGGGTGTTGACCTGTCGGTAGTTTAGCTGTTTTAAAATAGACTGAACTTGCAGGGGTTGATTGTAACCGTGTTCGATCAATAGGTGGCCCTGCGGTTTAAGATAGCCTCGGGCTTGTTCCGCCAGCAAACGGATATCTCTCAGGCCGGCCTCGCCGCTGATCAAGGCGGATTCCGGCTCGAAACGCAGGTCGCCTTGTTGTAAATGCGGGTCGTCGCAGGCAATGTAGGGCGGGTTGCTGACGACCAGGTCGTAGTCTGTATCGGTGACGGCATTGAACCAATCCGAGTCGAGCAAGCGAACATTGCCGACAGCGAGTTGCTCGGCATTTTGCCTGGCGACTATGAGCGCGGCCGTACTGATGTCGGTTGCCACCACCTCGGCCAGAGGACGTTCAGCGGCTAGTGTGATGGCTAAAATTCCCGATCCCGTGCCCATGTCTATAATTTTGCAAGCCTGCTTGTCGGGTAGCAACGACAGACTTAATTCGATCAGTAATTCGCTATCCGGTCGGGGAATCAATACCTCGGGGGTGACGTTGAAAGTCCGTGACCAAAACTCCCGCACACCCGTTAAATATGCGATAGGCCGGCCTTGCCGACGTTGTTCCAGCAAGTGCCAAAATTGCTTTGTTTGCGCGGGGTTGAGTTGCTGCTCCGGCCATGCGCGCAGGAATGAACGTTGTTTGCCCAAACAATGGCAAAGCAATACTTCGGCATCCAGTCGGGCGGATTCGGAAACACTACTTAATAGCGCGCTGGCGCGATCCAAAAGCGACTGTATGGTTGCGCCGCCTTGCTCGGTCAAATCAGACATTGCCGAGCTGAGTCAATAAATCAGCTTGATGTTCGCGGATTAAGGGCTGAATGACATGCTCCAGTCCGCCTTCCATGATTTCTTCCAGTTTGTACAAGGTCAGATTGACGCGGTGGTCGGTCAAACGGCCTTGTGGGTAATTATAGGTGCGGATACGCTCGGAGCGGTCGCCGCTACCCACTTGCAAACGGCGGTTTTCCGATTGCTCTGCATGTTGTTTTTCTTGGGCGGCCGACAACAGGCGGGCTTGCAGCACCGACATCGCCCGGGCGCGGTTTTTGTGCTGCGAACGTTCGTCCTGGCATTCCACCACCACGCCGGACGGAATATGGGTGATGCGGATCGCCGAATCGGTGCGGTTGACGTGCTGGCCGCCGGCCCCGGAAGCCCGGTAGGTGTCGATACGCAGGTCGGCGGGATTGATGTCGATTTCGTCGACGCTGTCTACTTCGGGCATGATGGCTACGGTGCAGGCGGAGGTGTGCACGCGGCCTTGCGACTCGGTTTCCGGTACCCGCTGCACCCGGTGAGTGCCGGATTCGAATTTGAGTTGCGAATAGACATTTTGGCCGCTGACGCGCAGGATAATTTCCTTGTAACCACCGTGTTCGCCGCGGTTTTCGGTAATGATGTCCGTGCTCCAGCCTTGTCTTTCCGCGTAGCGTTGATACATGCGGGCCAGATCGCCGGCGAATATGGCGGCTTCGTCGCCGCCGGTGCCGGCGCGAACCTCCAAGAATACGTTGCGGTTGTCGTTGGGATCTTTCGGCAGCAGCAGGATTTGCAATTCCTGCTCCAGGGCTTCGCGTTTGCCTTCGGCTTCGGCGATTTCATCCCTAGCCATTTCCCGTAACTCCGGGTCACTGTCCTTGGCCATATCCTGGGCCGATTTCAAATCAGCTTCGTTATCCAGATAAGTTTTGTAACAGGCGACCAGTGGCTCTATTTGCGCATATTCCTGACTGAGGCCGCGGAATTGGTTTTGATTGCTTTGCACTTCCGGTTGCGATAGCAGAGCGGTGATTTCTTCGAAGCGTTCACCTAGGTTTTCGAGTTTGGTTTGTATCGAGGGTTTCATTAGCGAGGGTTATCTCAATTTAAAAATTTCGCGTGAGGCAGCAATCAAGTCGTGGCGTTCATTGGCACCGGCGTTGCGCAATTGTGCGCATGGGGTATGGATTAATTTGTTGGTCAGAGTATGCGCCAAGCGTTGCAATACTTCCTCGGAAGGGGCGCCATTGTTGAGCTGCGCCAGCGCCTTTTGCAGTGCTTCGTCACGGGTCAGCTCGGCTTGCGTGCGAAAGTCGCGAATGGTTTCCAGTGCGCCTTGGGAACGCAACCAGGCCAAAAAGTGCTCAACCTGCGTATCGATGATTTCCTCGGCCTGTTCCGCGGCGCGGCGGCGCGAATCCATGTTTTGATTGACAGTGTTTTGCAGGTCGTCAACGGTGTATAAGTACACGTCGCGCAGTTGTTCCACTTCGGCCTCAATATCTCGAGGTACCGCCAAATCCACCATAAACATTGGTTTGTGTTTACGTTTCTTAATCGCGCTTTCCACTCGTCCTTTGCCTAAAATGGGCAGCTGGCTGGCCGTGGATGACACCACGATGTCGGCTTCCGCCAAGTGGGTGGGCAGCTCGGATAAGGCTATGGCATAACCGTTAAATTGCGCGGCCAAGGCGTGAGCTTTGTCGTAAGTCCGGTTGGCGATAATGATGCGGCCAATACCATGCTGGAAAAGATGGCGCGCCGTCAATTCTATGGTTTCGCCCGCACCTATCAACAGCGCGGTCTGTTCGGAGAGTTTGTCGAAAATTTGCTGCGCCAGTTGCACGGCGGCAAAGGCCACTGAAACCGGACTGGAGCCTATCGCGGTATCGGTACGGACTTTTTTGGCGGCGGAAAAGGTATGTTGAAACAGTTTGCTTAGATTTTTGCCCAAGGTGCCGGCTTGCGAGGCGGCGTGATAGGCGGTTTTCATTTGACCGAGTATCTGCGGTTCGCCAAGTATCATGGAGTCCAATCCGCAAGCAACCCGAAACATGTGGCGGATGGATTGGCTGTCCTGGTAACTATATAAATACGGCGTGAAGTCGGCGGGTTTAATGATTTTGGTGTCGGCAATCCAGTCTATCAGGGCGGTTTGATCTTCACTATCGGTATGGCAGTAGAACTCGGTTCGGTTACAGGTGGATAAAATGGCCGCCTCGGAAATGTCCCGGACATTGCGCAAATTTTTTAAGGTGTTATCCAATATATCAGCCGGGAAAGCCAAGCGCTCGCGTATTGCAACCGGCGCGGTGTTGTGATTTATCCCTACGGCAAGAAGTGTCATTAGTTGTAATGTATACCTTTTAAAATTGGGTCATTTTAAGGAATGCGCTGTTTTTGTCCAAATAGAATGATAGGCTAAGCTGAACTAATGGGTTTTTCTGATAATCTATGTCTACAATTTATTGAAATTAGGTCAGTTGAATTGCATGAATAAATGGATAGGTATTGCAATAATTATTTCTTTGTCGGGCTGCGCGGTTTCTCCGGACGCGACGTCGGAAACTGAAACCAGAATCACTCCAGAACAGGCCTTGGCGCCCAGAGTTAATCACAATACCGTGATTGACGAGGAAGTGCTGTATCTGTTGATGGCGGCGGAGTTGGCTGGACAGCGCAATCAGTACGATCTGGCTCTGGACGCCTATCTACAAGCGGCAAAAAGAGTTGATGATGCGCGGATTGCCGAGCGGGCAGTCAAAATCGGTATGTTTTTAAAAGATGAAAAGCGCACTCGAGAGGCGTTAGAGATATGGCTGTCCAAGGATCCGGATAATCTGCCCGCCAAAAAGTTTGCTGTATTAATGGCAATCAAAAACTCCGATCGTGAGGCCGCGGTAGAAAATTTGGATGCCATTTTCCTGGAAGATCCCGCGGGGTTTGAAGGCGGGATGCTGGAGATGATAAAGGCACTGGAAAAAGAAGGGCGCACTAAATTTATCTATGATGTGCTGGAAGATTTGAATGAGCTGCATCCGGATCAATCGAATCTGCTGTTCCTGCAGGCCGTAGTGGCTTCTGTCTTGCATGATAACGCTTTAGCGCAGAAAAAAATTAGCCAGGTGTTGGAATTGCAGCCCGATTGGAATAAAGCCATTATTTTTCAGGCGCAGCTGGCAGGTCGTTCCGGCGATATGGAAAAAGCGCGCGAGTATCTGGATAAAGCGGTTAAGCAGGCGCCCGACGATAAACAGTTGCGAAAAATGTTGTTGGAAGTGTTGGTTAAAACCGGCGCTTACGATGATGCCATTAAGCTTTACCAGTCGGTACTGGATGAAAACCCTGATGATGGCGAAGCGTTGTTTACTATCGCGTTGATTTACATGCAGCAGAATCAGCAGGACAAAGCCGAGGGGTATTTTGAAAAGGCCTTAAGTAAAGCGGAATGGGAAGGTCAGGCTAGTTTTTATTTGGGAAAAATCGAACTGGATAGGCAAAATCCGAGCAAGGCCTTGGTGTGGTTCGATCGTGCAGAAGCCAACGGCTACGGTTTGGAGGCCGATATGGCTGCTGTGTCATTGTTAATTAGTCAAAAACAACTGGCCGAGGCGGAAGTTCGGATCGACAAGATGGATAGCAAATATCCTGATCAACATCTGCGTATTCTGATGATGAAAGCCGAATTGTATAATCAGTGGGGCAAATATCAGGCAGCATACGATGTATTAGGCTTGGCTTTGAAGGCTGCGCCTGATAATAGGGACGTGCTGTATGCAAGGGCGCTGATCGCCGAGCGATTAGACAAGTTGGATGTCTTGGAAGCGGATTTGTTAAAAATTTTAGAAAAAAATCCCGATGATGTGGGGGCGTTGAATGCATTAGGTTACACACTTACCGACAGAACCCAGCGTTTCGATGACGCCGAAAAATACTTACAAAAAGCCATACAATTGCAGCCCGATGAGGCGGTCATTGTGGATAGTTATGGTTGGCTGCAATTTAAAAGGGGCAAATATGACTTGGCTTTGGAATATTTGAAAAAGGCTTATAACAAGCAGCAAGAAAACGAGATTGCCGCGCATATTGCCGAAGTTTTGTGGGAAACGGGCAAGGAAAAAGAAGCCAGGGATTTTTTTGAACCGATATTTAAACAATTTCCTGACGATGAGTATCTGTTGAAATTCAAAAAACGCTTTATGCCCGACGAACAATGAATAGGCGTTTCATAGCTTACCTTGCGCTAACCGTGTGGCTTGGCGGTTGCGCTGTCGCTCCTCAAAAGCCGGCGGAAGAATATCAATTGACAGATATGCAGTACTTGCAGCACCAGAAGAACTGGGTGCTGGAAGGTCGGTTGGCGTTGGTCGATGAAAAGGATTCCGTGTCCGTGTCCATTAATTGGCGGCATGACGAATTGCGGGATGATATCGAGTTGGTTGGGCCATTGGCTCAGGGAAGGGTAAGGATTTCCGTTACGCCTGATCAGGTGGCTGTGGATGACGGCGAGAATCTCAAGGTTTTTTATGGGCCGGTTGATAAGGTTCTGGCTGAGCAATTAGGTGTGGATTTGCCCGTCGATTCGCTGAAATTTTGGGTGCTGGGAGTAAATGATCCAAGGCAGAGCTATATTGAGCAACCCGGTGGGTTTTATCAAGGGAGTTGGCTGGTCAGGTATAGGGAAATGCAAACAGTCAATGCTGATACATTGCCTAAAAAAATGACGGCGGAAAAGGACAAGTCAAGAATTAAGTTAATTGTGGATCAGTGGGTTTTAATGTGACGAAAAATGTGGAGTCCGTCTCTGGATGGGGCGAGAAATGGCCGGCGCCGGCAAAATTGAATTTAATGTTGAGAATAACCGGACGAAGGGCGGATGGATATCATTTGCTGCAGACCGTATTTCAAATGCTTGATTTGTGTGACTGGTTAACGTTTCATCCACGTGCTGATGGGCTCGTCTCCTTGCTAAGTCCAATTCCAGGTGTGCTGGAACAAGATGATTTGACGGTGCGCGCGGCGAATTTACTTAAGTCGCATACAGGGTGCGGCGCCGGGGTTTGCATTGAAACTGAAAAGAATTTGCCCATGGGCGGTGGTCTAGGTGGCGGAAGTTCGGATGCGGCTACTACTTTGGTGGTGTTGAATTATCTCTGGGGGCTAAACCTTTCCAAGCAGGAATTAATGGTTCTGGGTTTACGGTTGGGAGCCGATGTGCCGGTTTTCGTGTTTGGGCATTCCGCATGGGGAGAAGGTGTTGGTGAGAAATTGCAATCGATAATGCCCCCTGAGCAGTGGGTTGTGATCATCAAACCAGACTGTCATGTGAATACCAAAGAAATTTTTTGTTCTGAAGGGTTGACAAGGGACAGTAAAAGCATCAAAATGAGCGACTTTCTTGCAGGGGAAGATCGAAATGATTGTACTCAAGAAGTTTGTAGGAATTACCAGCCGGTAAAAGATGCGATTAGTGCTTTGTCTGTGTATGCGAGCGCGAGATTGACAGGTACGGGGGCGTGTGTTTTTGCGCAATTTTCCAGTAAGGAAAGTGCGGAAGCGGCATTTCAGTCGTTAAAAGACGATTGGCTGGTGTTTTTGGCAAAAGGCTTGAATAAGTCACCGCTCTACAAGAAGTTAGAACAAGGATAAGTCAAATCAGTTAATTGGGCTGTCGCCAAGCGGTAAGGCACGGGGTTTTGATCTCCGCATACCTAGGTTCGAATCCTAGCAGCCCAGCCATATCTCCATATAAAACAATTCCTCGGGAGTCCTTGAATGCGTGATGCTTCGATAATGGTATTTTCGGGTAATGCCAATAGGGCGTTGTCCGAGGGTATTGTGAGGAAGCTCAACATGCGCCTAGGAATGGCGTCGGTTGATCGCTTCAGTGATGGTGAGATATTTGTGGAGATTGAGGAGAATGTAAGGGGGCGCGATGTATTCGTGGTTCAGCCAACATGCTCTCCCACAAATGAACACCTCATGGAATTGTTGGTAATGATCGACGCTTTAAGGCGGGCGTCGGCAGCAAGAATTACAGCGGTCATTCCTTATTACGGGTATGCTCGCCAAGATAGGCGATCCAGGTCGGCCCGGGTGCCGATAACGGCTCGACTGGTGGCTGATATGATTGGTCACGCGGGTGCGGACAGGGCTTTAACCGTGGACTTGCACGCCGATCAGATACAAGGGTTCTTTGGAATACCGGTGGATAATGTTTATGCGTCTCCAATTTTGTTGGGAGACGTGTGGCGCCAGGAGTATAAAAATCTAATTGTTGTCTCGCCCGATGTGGGGGGGGTTGTTCGGGCTAGAGCTCTGGCAAAGCGATTGGGCGATGCTGATCTGGCAATTATTGATAAACGCAGGCCAAGGGCCAACGTGTCCGAAATTATGCATATCATTGGTGATGTGGATGGTAGGACTTGTGTGATGGTGGATGATCTGGTTGATACGGCCGGCACCCTGTGTCATGCGGCGTCGGCATTAAAGAAGAATGGCGCTGTTAAGGTTGTTGCCTATTGTACTCATCCAGTTCTATCGGGTGCGGCAGCGGAAAATGTCAGAAATTCAGTTTTGGATGAGTTGGTTGTTACCGATACCATTCCTCTCACTGATGAGTTAAAGGCTATAGGTAAAATCAGGCAGCTAAGTGTTGCCGAGATGCTGGCTGAAACTATTCGGCGTATAGCTGTGGGCGAGTCTGTTAGCTCGCTTTATGTGGATTAGTTCAATAACTATTAAGAAGTGCTTGTAGAGCAGGCTTTGGAGAAAATAATGGCTAACGTGTTTGAATTTATTGCGGAAGCTCGCAGTGAGACAGGTAGTAGTGCGGCGAAAGTTGTGCGTCGTAAGGGTAAAGTGCCGGCGGTAATCTACGGTGGTAGTGATGCCCCGGAAATGCTGGTTTTGGATCATAATGACTTATTGAAGCACCTTGCTCATGAAGCCGTTTATTCGCATGTGCTTGATATTAAGGTCGACGGAAGGACTGAAAAAGCAATTTTAAAGCATATTCAGCGTCATCCTGCCAAGCCGCAAATTTTGCATGTTGATTTTATGCGTGTCGAGACGGGCCATAAATTAAAAGTACATGTGCCTCTGCACTTCATTAACGAAGATGTGTCGGTCGGAGTTAAAAAAGGCGGTATAGTTAATCACACTATGGCTGATGTCGAAATTGTTTGCTTGCCGAAAGATTTGCCGGAATATATTGAAGTGGACATGGCACTGGTTGAGATTGGTTCTGCTTTACACCTTTCGGATTTGAAGTTGCCTGCTGGTGTTGAGATTCCGGAATTGCAGCAAGGTGCTGATCATGATCATCCTGTTGTGCAGATCGTTAAGCCTAAAACCACAGAGCTGGCAACCGAAGAGCCTGAGGCGGAATAGTTTTATTGTTCAATGATCAAGTTAATAGTGGGGCTCGGTAATCCCGGGTCGCAGTATGATAAAACCCGGCATAATGCCGGGTTTCTTTTTTTGGATCACTTAGCGGGTTCTCACGGTGTCGGTTGGTCGGGCAATGGGCAGTTTCAGGGAGATGTGGCAAGCTATTCGAGTGTTGCGGGTAAATTGCTGCTGCTTAAGCCGATGACATTCATGAATAAAAGTGGATCTTCGGTTGGCAAGATGTTGCGTTATCACAAGCTGAAGCCGGAAGAGTTATTGGTTGTGCATGATGAATTAGAGTTGCCTGAGGGAGTGGTTAAATTGAAGCGTGATGGTGGTCATGCGGGACATAATGGCTTGCGTGACATTATTTCGCATATCGACTCTCGGGATTTTTATCGGTTGAGGGTGGGTATTGGTCGACCGGAAACCCCGGGCGCAAATATAGCGAACTATGTTTTGTCTAGGCCGTCATTAGCAGTACTTAATCTTTTCGAGGTTGCTTTTGGCAAAATCGAGAGTCGGCTGGATTTGGTTTTGGCGGGAAATTTGGCGGAATTTAATGCATTGGTTATTGATGGGAAGAATTAGTTGCGCTATATGATTTAAAAAGATTGACTAGGCTGGCTAATTTATGGATAATAGCCAGATTAAATGACGGAGGGGTTCCCGAGCGGCCAAAGGGATCAGACTGTAAATCTGCCGGTTCTACCTTCGGAGGTTCGAATCCTCCCCCCTCCACCATCAAATTTGAATTGGATCTGCGGGTGTAGTTCAATGGTAGAACTCCAGCCTTCCAAGCTGATTGCGTGGGTTCGATTCCCATCACCCGCTCCATTTTTGGCTATGTAATGTCGCTCATATAGCTCAGTAGGTAGAGCACTTCCTTGGTAAGGAAGAGGTCATCGGTTCAAATCCGATTATGAGCTCCAGTTTTAATTAATTGTTCTTCTAGGGTATTTTCGTAATGGCTAAAGAAAAATTTGAAAGAAAAAAACCGCACGTAAACGTCGGTACGATAGGTCACGTTGACCACGGTAAAACCACTTTGACGGCGGCCCTGACAAAAGTGATGGCTGAACTGCAAGGCGGCGAAGTAAAAGCTTTCGATCAAATTGACAATGCCCCAGAAGAAAGAGCGCGTGGTATTACGATCTCTACCTCACACGTAGAATACGAATCCCCCAACCGTCATTACGCACACGTTGACTGCCCAGGCCATGCCGACTATGTAAAAAACATGATCACGGGTGCGGCGCAAATGGATGGCGCTATCCTGGTGTGTTCAGCTGCCGATGGTCCGATGCCGCAAACCCGCGAACACATTCTGTTGTCTCGTCAAGTGGGTGTGCCTTACATCGTCGTGTTCCTGAACAAAGCCGACATGGTTGACGATGCTGAACTGATTGAATTGGTTGAAATGGAGATTCGCGAGCTGTTGAATCAATATGAATTCCCAGGTGACGATACCCCCATCATCGTAGGTTCCGCGCTGAAAGCGCTGGAAGGCGATACCAGCGAAATCGGCGTCCCATCTGTTGTTAAATTGGTCGAAGCCCTGGATAGCTACATTCCGGAGCCGGAACGTGCGATAGACGGCAAATTCCTGATGCCTATCGAAGACGTGTTCTCGATCTCGGGTCGAGGCACTGTAGTAACCGGTCGTGTCGAACGCGGCATCATCAAAGTCGGTGAAGAGGTCGAAATCGTCGGTATTAAAGATACCGTCAAAACCACTTGCACAGGCGTCGAAATGTTCCGCAAGCTGTTGGATCAAGGTCAAGCAGGCGACAACGTCGGTGTATTGCTACGGGGTACCAAACGTGATGACGTAGAACGTGGTCAAGTATTGGCGCACGTGAACAGCATCAAGCCACACGCACACTTCAAGGCAGAAATCTACGTCCTGTCAAAAGATGAGGGTGGTCGTCATACGCCATTCTTCAACGGTTACCGTCCACAGTTCTATTTCAGAACCACCGACGTCACCGGTGCGGTTGAATTGCCGGAAGGTGTGGAAATGGTAATGCCCGGTGATAACATTGCAGTCACCGTAAAATTAATTGCACCTATCGCGATGGAAGACGGCTTACGTTTCGCTATCCGTGAAGGTGGTCGTACCGTTGGTGCGGGTGTTGTTGCTTCTATTATTGAATAATAGAAAGGAACATTTTAGTAGTTTTTTCTGAATAGGTCAGTAGTTCAATTGGTAGAGCAGCGGTCTCCAAAACCGCAAGTTGGGGGTTCGAGTCCCTCCTGGCCTGCCATTCAGAAGATTATCCAAATATTTCCCAAGTAAAAAAATGAACGCACAAGCAGAACAGGTTACTTCGGTAGCCGACATTGTGAAACTAGTCTTATGCCCGCTTTTTATAATTGCAGGTGTAGTTGCGTTCTACCACTTTTCAGATTTGCTATTGTTGTACCGGGTTTTAGGCTTAGTCGTTATTGTGTCTATGGCTGTTGGTATTTGCTTTACCACTGCGAAGGGTAGGGCTGTTTGGCAGTTTACGCACGAAGCCAAGCTGGAAGTAAGGAGGGTTGTTTGGCCGACGCGCGATGAAACTGTGCGGACAACATTATTAGTGTTTGCAATGGTGTTCATTGTGGGTTTGATTCTCTGGTTGTTAGACATGTTTTTATTCTGGGCTATACAGCTTCTGATGAGTCAGGGGATACAATAATGGCGCTACGTTGGTATGTGGTACACGCGTATTCAAATTACGAAAACAAAGTCAAGCAAGCAATAGAGGAGCGTATTAAGCGCGACGGCTTGGAAGAATATTTCGGCAAGATTTTGGTGCCAACCGAAGAAGTTGTTGAAATGAAAATGGGTCAACAACGCAAAAGCGAGCGGAAGTTTTTCCCTGGTTATGTGCTTGTTCAAATGGAATTGAATGATGAGACATGGCATTTGGTGAGAAATGTACCGAGAGTGCTTGGCTTTATCGGTGGTGCGTCAGATAAACCTTCTCCAATTACGGATAAGGAAGCGATGGCTATTCTAAATCGAGTAGAAGAGGGTTTTAACAAGCCTAGACCCAAAGTGTTATTTGAGGTTGGTGAAGTTGTGCGCATTATTGACGGGCCATTTAAAGACTTCAATGGCAGTATCGAGGAAGTCAATTACGAGAAAAGCCGCCTCAGAGTTTCAGTTTTGATATTTGGTCGGTCAACCCCTGTCGAGCTTGAATTTGTGCAGGTTGAAAAAGCATAACATCGTAAAAATTTAATTTATGAATCCCTGTCATTTTGGGTGGCAGGGATTTTTGTTTGTTGGGGAGCTTAAAAGCGTTTGTACCCGTGTCGGAGTAGAAAATGGCAAAAAAAATCGATTCGTATATCAAGCTGCAGGTAAAAGCAGGTGAGGCTAACCCAAGTCCGCCAGTCGGTCCGGCGCTGGGTCAGCGCGGCGTAAATATCATGGAGTTCTGTAAAGCATTTAACGCACGCACCCAGGAAGTAGAAAAAGGTCTTCCTTTGCCTGTCGTTATCACCGTTTACAGTGATAAAAGCTTTACATTCATTACTAAAACCCCGCCAGCATCTATCTTGCTGAAAAAAGCAGCCGGTATCAAGAGTGGCAGCAGCAAGCCTAACTCAAGCAAAGTAGGCACGGTTACTCGTGCGCAATTGGAAGAAATTGCTAAAACTAAAATGGAAGACTTGAATGCTGCCGATATGGATGCCGCGATCAGAATTATTGCGGGAAGCGCTCGCAGCATGGGTTTGAACGTGGAGGGCGTGTAATGGCAAAAATTAGCAAAAAAGCAAAAGCGATCAAAGCAAAAGTTTCCGGAAGCAAACAATACTCAATCGCCGAAGCGGTTGGTCTGCTGAAAGAATTTGCCAATACCAAATTTGATGAATCACTTGATGTGAGTGTTAACTTAGGTGTGGATCCAAGAAAATCCGATCAAAACGTACGCGGTGCTTCTGTATTGCCGAACGGTACAGGCAAAACTGTACGGGTGGCCGTTTTTACACAAGGTCCAAACGCGGATGCAGCCAGAGAAGCGGGCGCTGATGTGGTTGGTATGGATGACTTGGCGGAACAAGTAAAGCGCGGCGAGATGAATTTTGATGTGGTAATTGCGTCGCCGGACGCCATGCGTGTGGTCGGACAGTTGGGTCAAATCCTGGGTCCAAGAGGCTTAATGCCGAACCCGAAAGTAGGCACGGTTACTCCCGATGTGGCGACTGCTGTGAAAAATGCCAAATCAGGGCAGGTCAGATACCGTACTGATAAAGCAGGTATTATTCACTGTTCAATTGGCAAAGTATCTTTTGATGAAAATGCAATCAAACAAAATCTGGAATTCTTGATTGCTGATTTGAAAAAGGCCAAACCAACAGCGGCCAAAGGCATTTATCTGAAAAAAATTGCACTGTCTTCAACCATGGGCCCTGGTCTATGGATTGATCAAACCAGTCTCGAAATCTAATTACAAAAAACTTTGGGTTGCCGTTACTTCGGCAACCGTCAAAGACCGTAGGTGCTTTAGGCTTAATTATCCTACGCAGGCGGGAGCTGGAACCAACAGGTGAAAGAATCCGTAGGGGCATCGCAAGATGCGTTTCATAGATCCCGATAAAGTTCGGGAAACTACCGGAGGTAGATGTGGCACTCAATTTAGATAGCAAAAAAGTTGTCGTAGAGGAAGTTGCTGAATTCGCCGCTAAAGCTCACTCCGCAATTGCTGCGGAATATCGTGGTTTAACCGTTACCGAGCTGACAGAGCTGCGGAAAACCGCGAGAGAAACGGGCGTATATTTGCGAGTGGTCAAAAATACACTGGCAAAACGTGCGGTCGTTGGAACTGAGTTCGAATGCATGCAGGAAGGACTGGTTGGTCCTCTCATTCTTGCGTTTTCAATGGAAGATCCTGGCTGCGCCGCGCGTTTGGTCAGTGAATTTTCAAAAACGCATAAAAATCTGATTGCAAAAGTAGTTGCAATTGGTGGTCAGGTATTTGATGGTTCAGAGCTTGAGCGCTTGGCGAGATTGCCGACTCGTGATCAAGGTATCAGCATGCTGATGTCGGTCATGAAAGCACCAGTTGAAAAACTGGCTCGCACATTGGCTGCAGTTAGAGATGAGAAAGAAGCGGCATAGTTTCGCGTCAACTAGTTAATACGCATTAAATTTTAGAGGAATACACAATGGCAATTTCACAACAAGACATCTTAGATGCAGTTGCAAACATGACTGTTATGGAAATCGTTGATCTGATTTCAGCGATGGAAGAAAAATTCGGCGTTTCTGCGGCCGCTGCAGTCGCTGTTGCTGCTCCAGCTGCTGCTGCTGCTGTTGAAGAGCAAACCGAATTCGACGTCATCCTGACTGGTTTCGGCGAAAATAAAGTAGCAGTTATTAAAGCTGTTCGTGGCTTAACTGGTCTGGGCTTGAAAGAAGCTAAAGACGCGGTTGAAGGTGCACCAACTACAGTGAAAGAAGGCGTAAGCAAAGCGGAAGCGGAAGCTGCCAAAAAAGAACTTGAAGACGCAGGCGCAAGCGCTGAGATCAAATAAGTATCTTGACCGCATACCAGGCATAAGCCTACCAAACCGGGCTGACGGTATTTTACCGTCGGCCTTTTACTGCTTGTAAGACCGGCAGTACTAAATAATCTCTGACGACGAAGGTATAGAAGCAATATGGCCTATTCTTTTACCGAAAAAAAGCGTATCCGTAATAATTTTGGAAAAGGTTCTGAAGTACTGGAAGTTCCTTATCTTTTAGCAACACAAATTGATTCGTATGCAAGTTTCCTGCAATCGGGGATGCAACCCGAGAAAAGGCGCAGTCAAGGCTTGCATGCCGCATTTTCAAGCGTATTTCCAGTGGTCAGCCACTCGGGTTACGCTGTACTTGAATATGTGAAATATCGCTTGGGGGAACCCGCTTTCGATGTAAGAGAGTGTCAGCAGCGTGGCGCTACCTATTCAGCTCCTCTCAGAGTGCTGGTGCGGTTGGTGATCTACGACAAGGATGCGCCTACAAATACCAAAGTCGTAAAAGATATTCGCGAACAAGAAGTCTACATGGGTGAACTGCCCCTGATGACAGACAACGGCACATTTGTAATCAACGGCACCGAGCGGGTTATCGTTTCCCAGTTACACCGTTCGCCAGGCGTGTTCTTTGATCACGACAAGGGCAAGACTCATTCCTCTGGTAAGCTGTTATTCAATGCACGCGTGATCCCTTATCGCGGTTCATGGCTGGATTTTGAGTTCGATCATAAAGACGCCGTGTATGTACGTATCGACAGACGTCGGAAAATCCCTGCGACTATTCTGTTGCGCGCTTTGGGATATGACAATGAAGAAATGATTAACATTTTCTTCGAAACCAACAAATTTTCGTTGGATGCCGATAAGTTCATGTTCCACGTAATACCCGACAGGTTGCGTGGCGAAATGGCGGTATTCGACATTAAGCATGACGGTGCGGTTCTTATCGAAGAAGGCCGCCGTATTACGGCTAAACACATTCGGCAATTGGAAAAAGCCGGCGTCAAAGAAATCGAAGTGCCCAGAGATTATCTCTATGGAAAAATCCTGGGGCACAACATCATCGATAAGTCGACTGGCGAATTGATTGCCAATGTCAATGATGAAATCAGCGAGCCGTTGTTACAAAAGTTAATCGAGGCTAACGTTAGTGAGCTCAATACCTTATACGTAAATGATTTGGACCGAGGTCCTTACATTTCCAATGCTATGCGTCTGGATACCACCACAAACCGTTTGGAAGCATTGGTGGAAATCTACCGCATGATGCGTCCCGGCGAGCCGCCAACAGTGGAGTCGGCGGAAAACCTGTTTGAAAATTTATTCTTTACCGACGAACGTTACGACTTGTCTGCCGTAGGCCGGATGAAGTTCAATCGCCGATTGGGCCGAGAAGAAATAGAAGGTACCGGAACCTTGAGCAAGGAAGACATAATCGATGTCTTGAAGGAACTGATCAAGATTAGAAATGGTAACGGTGTTGTCGACGATATCGACCATTTAGGTAACAGACGGGTGCGGTCGGTGGGTGAAATGATCGAGAATCAATTCCGCATCGGATTGGTTAGAGTTGAGCGTGCCGTTAGAGAGCGTTTGACCCTGGCTGACTCCGAAGGATTGATGCCGCAAGAAATCATCAACGCCAAACCTGTTTCTGCCGCAGTCAAGGAATTCTTTGGTTCCAGCCAGTTGTCGCAGTTTATGGATCAAAATAACCCGCTATCGCAGGTTACCCATAAACGTCGTGTTTCAGCTCTGGGGCCGGGCGGTTTGGCACGTGAGAGGGCCGGTTTTGAGGTGCGCGACGTACACACCACCCATTATGGTCGGGTATGTCCAATCGAGACACCTGAGGGACCGAATATCGGTTTGATCAATTCATTGTCTGTCTATGCGCGTACCAATGAGTACGGCTTTTTGGAAACTCCATACCGGAAAGTAATAAATGGTCTGGTTACGGATCAAGTGGACTATATATCCGCGATTGAGGAAGGCGAGTTCGTCATTGCTCAAGCCAGTGTGGCCGTCGATGAAAACGGCAAATTAGTGGAAGGTCTGGTGTCTTGCCGTTACAAAGACGAGTTTACGTTGGCTTCGTCCGATACCGTGCAATATATGGACGTATCTTCGAAACAGATTGTATCGGTTGCGGCTTCCATCATTCCTTTCCTGGAGCACGATGACGCGAACCGGGCCTTGATGGGTTCCAACATGCAACGCCAAGCCGTACCTACCTTAAGAGCGGAAAAACCCCTGGTGGGAACGGGTATGGAGCGGGTAGTTGCTAAAGACTCCGGCGTAGCAGTGGTTGCTACCCGCGGCGGCACAATTGAAGCCGTCGATGCCGGTCGTATCGTGGTTCGGGCCAATGATGACGAAACTATTTCAGGTGTGCCTGGAGTGGATATTTACAACCTGATTAAATATACCCGCTCTAATCAAAACACCTGTATCAACCAACGACCGTTGGTCAAGTTGGGCGATATAGTCACCAAAGGCGATATTATGGCGGATGGACCGTCCACCGATCTCGGTGAGTTGGCTTTGGGCCAGAATATGTTGATCGCGTTTATGCCTTGGAATGGCTATAACTTCGAGGATTCGATTTTGGTCTCCGAGCGGGTTGTAAAAGAAGATAGGTTTACCACTATTCATATCGAAGAAAAAACCTGTGTCGCTCGAGAAACCAAACACAGTCCCGAAGAAATTACCGCCGATATTCCGAATGTCAGTGAAGAAGCGCTTTCCAAGCTGGATGAGTCGGGTATTGTTTATGTCGGCGCCGAAGTAAAAGGTGGCGATATTCTGGTGGGTAAAGTGACGCCAAAAGGTGAAACTCAGCTGACGCCGGAGGAAAAACTGTTACGTGCGATTTTCGGTGAAAAAGCGGCCGACGTAAAAGATACTTCGTTGCGTGTTCCAAACAACGTTAGAGGGACTGTCATTGATGTCCAGGTGTTTACCCGCGACGGCGTGAAAAAAGACAAACGCGCTTTAGAGATCGAAGAAGCTGAAATCAAGCGTTACCGGAAAGACTTGGATGACCAATTAAAAATCGTTGAGCACGATATCTTTGCCCGAGTAAAAACCTTGCTGATTGGTAAAAAAGCCGAAAAAGGTCCGAACGGGCTGAAAAAAGGTGAAGAAATCACGCTTGGCTATCTGGATGGTCTGATTCATTCCGAGTTGCTCAAGATCAGAACCCAAGATGAAGACGCTAATGTGCAATTGGAATCGGTTTTAGAACAGATCGAACAGCAGCGTAAAGAGTTTGACGAGCGTTTTGAAACGAAAAAGAAAAAAATCACCATGGGCGACGATTTGGCTCCTGGCGTATTGAAGATGGTCAAGGTGTATCTGGCGGTTAAAAAACGTATTCAGCCCGGTGACAAGATGGCGGGTCGGCACGGTAACAAGGGTGTTATATCTCAAATCGTCCCGATTGAAGATATGCCGTACACAGCCGACGGTAATCCTGTCGACATATTGCTGAATCCCTTGGGTGTACCTTCCCGGATGAATGTCGGACAGGTGTTGGAAACGCATTTGGGTTGGGCAGCGAAAGGATTAGGCATCAAGATCGGCAAAATGTTGGAAATGCAGGCCAAGGTTAACGAGATTCGAGAGTTTCTGGAAAAAATCTACAACTGCAGTGGTCGAAAAGAAGATCTTGCTTCATTTTCCGATAAAGAAGTTCTTGAGTTAGCGCTAAATCTGGTCGGCGGTGTGCCCATGGCGACGCCGGTATTCGACGGTGCATCCGAGGAAGATATTCGTACCATGTTGCGTCTGGCCGATTTGCCGGAACATGGTCAAACAGTATTGTATGACGGTTTGACGGGCGAACCATTCGAACGCGAAGTGACAGTCGGTTACATGTATATGCTGAAACTGAATCACTTGGTGGATGACAAAATGCATGCGCGCTCGACAGGTCCTTACAGCTTGGTAACTCAGCAACCATTGGGTGGTAAGGCGCAATTCGGTGGACAACGTTTCGGTGAGATGGAGGTATGGGCGCTGGAAGCTTATGGTGCAGCCTATACATTGCAAGAAATGCTGACTGTTAAGTCGGACGATGTGACCGGTAGAACCCGGATGTATAAAAACATCGTCGATGGTAATCACACAATGGAAGCCGGTATGCCGGAATCCTTCAACGTATTGATTAAGGAAATACGTTCGTTGGCAGTTAATATCGAACTGGGGCAGGATTAGCCTGCTCTTAACGGTATAGCTGGATTCTAGGCAATTATGGGTAACATTTAAAGAGGATAAGCTCTTGAAAGATTTAATGAATTTCTTAAAGCGTCAAGGTCGTACCGATGATTTTGACACTATCCGAATTGGCTTGGCTTCGCCAGACATGATTCGTTCATGGTCATATGGGGAAGTCAAAAAGCCGGAAACCATCAATTACCGTACTTTCAAGCCAGAAAGGGATGGCTTGTTCTGCGCCAAAATTTTTGGACCGATCAGCGACTACGAGTGCTTGTGCGGAAAATACAAGCGCTTAAAACATCGAGGCGTCATCTGCGAAAAGTGCGGTGTTGAAGTCACACTGTCTAAGGTACGCAGGGAGAGAATGGGCCATATAGAACTGGCAAGTCCGGTCGCGCATATATGGTTTTTGAAATCCCTGCCGTCCAGGATTGCTTTGTTGTTGGATATGACGCTGCGTTCTATCGAGCGGGTGTTGTATTTCGAAACATTCGTAGTGACGGATCCCGGTATGTCTCCTTTGGAAAGAGGGCAATTGTTGACAGATGAGGAGTATCTGAATGCGGTTGAGGAACATGGCGATGATTTCGTAGCTAAAATGGGGGCGGAAGCAGTCTATGATTTGTTGAAGTCAATAGATCTGAAAGAAGAAATCAATACCCTGCGGGAAGAAATCAATTCGACCAGTTCGGATACCAAGATTAAAAAGTTTTCCAAGCGCCTGAAGGTCATTGACTCGTTGTTGGCGTCTAATAACCGTCCGGAATGGATGATCATGCAGGTGTTGCCGGTACTGCCGCCTGAATTGCGTCCCCTGGTGCCACTGGATGGCGGCCGTTTTGCTACGTCCGATTTGAATGACTTATACCGCAGAGTTATCAACAGAAACAATCGTCTAACCAGGCTGTTGGATCTGAATGCTCCCGACATCATCGTTCGCAATGAAAAACGTATGCTACAGGAAGCTGTTGATGCGCTGTTGGATAACGGCCGTCGTGGTCGCGCGATCACCGGTAGCAATAGACGTCCGCTGAAATCCTTGGCTGATATGATCAAAGGTAAGCAAGGTCGTTTCCGTCAAAATCTATTAGGTAAGCGGGTAGATTATTCAGGCCGGTCAGTTATCGTTGTTGGTCCAACATTAAGATTGCATCAGTGCGGTTTGCCGAAAAAAATGGCGCTGGAATTGTTCAAGCCTTTTATATTCAGCAAGTTGCAGTTGCGAGGTCTGGCTACCACGATCAAAGCCGCCAAAAAAATGGTGGAGCGTGAAGGTGCCGAGGTTTGGGATATTCTGGAAGAAGTGATTCGAGAGCATCCTGTATTGCTAAACCGTGCCCCTACTTTGCATAGATTGGGTATTCAAGCGTTTGAACCGACCTTGATAGAAGGTAAGGCCATTCAGTTGCATCCTCTGGTATGCAGTGCATTCAACGCTGATTTCGACGGTGACCAGATGGCGGTACATATCCCGTTGTCCATTGAGGCACAGCTGGAAGCGCGTACCTTGATGATGGCCACCAATAATATTTTGTCGCCTGCCAACGGTGAGCCGGTCATCAATCCGTCTCAAGACGTGGTATTAGGGCTTTACTACATCAGTCGCGAAAAAATAAAGGCCAGAGGCGAAGGCAGTATCTTTACCGATTCGGCCGAGATGATGAAGGCGCTGGATAGCAAATCCGTTGAACTGCAAAGTAAAATTGAAATTCGTGTTACCGAAAAATTAAAAAACGCGGATGGCGAGTTTGAATCCATTACCAGCAGGAAAAAAACCACGGTAGGTCGTGCAATCATATGGGATATCGTGCCTGACGGCATGCCGTATGAATTGGTCAATGTGGACATGACCAAGAAGAATATTTCCCGGTTGATCAATTATAGCTATCGCTATCTGGGCATAAAGGAAACTGTAATATTGGCGGACCAAATCATGTATTTGGGTTTCCGCTATGCAACACGTTCCGGTGTCTCCTTTGGTATCGAGGACATGGAAATTCCGCCTAAAAAAGCCGACATCATTCGGTCCGCGGAAGCTGAAGTCAACGAAATCCAGAATCAATATTCCTCTGGTTTAGTAACGGACGGCGAACGCTACAATAAAGTTGTGGATATTTGGTCACGCGCCAATGATCAAGTAGCCAAGGTTATGATGGAAGGTTTGGGCGAAGATTTGGTGTTGGATGAAAATGGTGATGTCCTAAAGGATGAAAACGGCAAGTCATTGACCCAAAAATCGTTTAACTCAATCTTTATGATGGCTGAGTCTGGAGCGCGGGGTTCCGCGGCTCAGATCAGGCAGTTGGCGGGTATGCGTGGTTTGATGGCCAAGCCGGACGGTTCTATCATCGAAACCCCTATTACCGCGAATTTCCGTGAAGGTCTGGACGTACTGCAGTACTTTATTTCCACACATGGTGCGCGTAAAGGTTTGGCTGATACTGCGCTAAAAACGGCAAACTCGGGGTATCTGACCCGGCGTTTGGTGGATGTGGCGCAGGACTTGGTGATTGCTGAAACTGATTGCGGTACTGAAAACGGTTTAACCATGATGCCTATCATTGAGGGCGGTGACGTTGTCGAGCCTTTAGTGGAGCGGGTGTTGGGTCGCGTCGCGGCTAATGATGTGAATGAGCAAGGCAGTGATAAAGTCTTGATTCCGGCGGGAACCATGATCGATGAGAATTTGGTGTCCGTGTTGGAAGAAAACGGCATCGATAAAATGATTGTCCGCTCGGTAATCACCTGTGAGTCACGGCAAGGCGTCTGCGCCAAATGTTATGGTCGTGACTTGGGGCGCGGACATTTAGTCAACATCGGCGAGGCGGTTGGTGTTGTTGCGGCTCAGTCTATCGGTGAGCCCGGTACTCAGTTGACTATGCGTACTTTCCACATCGGCGGCGCGGCATCCAGATCGGCGGCGGTTAGTAACGTTCAGGTCAAATCAGCGGGCTCCGTTAAGCTGAATAACATGAAAACCGTCAAAAACAGAGAAAATAATCTGGTTGCAGTTTCTCGGTCCGGCGAAGTAGGCGTTATGGATGATTACGGTCGCGAAAGAGAGCGTTATAAAATCCCATATGGTGCGGTGTTGTCGATTGAAGACGGTAGTGCGGTAAAAGCCGGCGATATTATTGTTAATTGGGACCCACATACACATCCGGTTATCACTGAAGTAGACGGTTTTATTCAGTTACATGACTTTATCGACGGTTCGACCGTACAAGAGCAATCGGATGAAGTAACGGGTTTGACTTCGCGGGTTGTTACCGATCCTAAGCAAAGAAGTTCGGCCGGTAAAGAATTGAGACCCATGGTGCGGTTGATCGATGAGACGGGCGGATTAATCAACTTGCCTGGCACCGATATTCCTGCCCAGTACTTTTTGCCTGCCGGCGCTATCGTTGGCGTAAAAGACGGTGGAGAAGTTAGAGTAGGTGATGTATTAGCCAGGATTCCACAAGAGTCCAGTAAAACACGTGACATCACTGGTGGTTTGCCGCGCGTTGCCGACTTGTTTGAAGCACGTAAAACCAAAGACCCGGCCATTCTGGCCGAGGCCACCGGCATGGTTTCTTTCGGTAAAGAAACCAAGGGCAAGCAAAGGGTTATTATTACCGATGCCGAAGGTGAGCAATATGAAACGTTAATACCAAAATGGCGTCATATAACTGTGTTCGAGGGTGAGTTCGTCGAAAAAGGTGAAACGATTGCCGAAGGTGAATTGACCCCGCATGATATTTTGCGGCTGAGAGGCATCGAAGAGTTGGCCGATTATCTGGTCAAGGAAATTCAAGATGTTTACCGTCTGCAAGGGGTGAAAATCAACGATAAGCACATTGAGGCGATTATTCGTCAGATGTTGCGAAAAGTTGAGATCACTGCGTCGGGAGAGACTGATTTCGTTAAAGGCGAGCAGGTTGAGCGTAGCTTGATGAATGCGGTCAATGATCAAGCCGAAAGAGAAGGCAAGATCCCGGCTAGCTATGAATCCATGCTGTTAGGTATTACCAAAGCATCATTGGCGACTGAATCCTTTATCTCGGCAGCGTCGTTCCAGGAGACCACCCGTGTTCTTACCGATGCTGCGGTTAGAGGTATTAGCGACAGCTTGAACGGCTTAAAGGAAAATGTCATTGTGGGTAGGTTAATCCCGGCGGGTACGGGTTTGGCTTATCACGAGCAGCGACGCAAAAGAAGATCGAACGAAGCATCAAATACAAGCGACTCGGCAATCAGTGCTGTAGAAGCGGTTGATGTAGAAGAAGCCTTGAAGCAGGCTTTAAATATTGAGTAAAATCACCGAAAGCTCTTGACCATGCGTGAAAGTAGGGGTATTATGCTCTGCTCACATGAGTCAAGAGATTTGGGTCTGGCAACCGTGGCCTGCGATTAGCTTGTTTGCGGGTTTTTGTTTGTTACAAATTGCATATCGGAGTAGTTAAGAATGGCCACGATCAATCAGTTGGTCCGTAAGCCTCGTGCTAAAAAAATCGAAAAAACCAATGTTCCAGCATTGGAGGCGTGCCCTCAAAGAAGAGGGGTATGTACCCGTGTTTACACAACGACGCCTAAAAAGCCAAATTCGGCTTTGCGTAAGGTGGCTAGGGTTAGATTGACCAATGGCGCCGAGGTAAGTAGTTATATCGGCGGTGAAGGGCATAACCTGCAAGAGCATTCCGTGGTGTTGATTCGAGGTGGTCGTGTAAAAGATTTGCCGGGTGTGCGATATCACGTTGTTCGGGGAAGTTTGGATACTTCCGGTGTAAAGGATAGAAAGTGTGGTCGCTCCAAATATGGCGCGAAAAGACCTAAAAAATAAGGGCTGATAACAAATGTCAAGAAGAAGAGTAGCAGCAAAAAGAATAATTAACCCTGATCCGCGTTTTGGTAGCGATATGCTGTCTAAGTTCATGAACATGATCATGCAAGACGGTAAAAAATCAGTTGCCGAAAAAATTGTTTATGGAGCTTTGGATGTTATTGAAGGCAAGGGCCATAAAGAATCTTTGGAATTGGTTGCTAAGGCGCTTGAAAATGTTCAGCCTAGGGTTGAGGTGAAATCACGCCGCGTGGGTGGTGCAACATATCAAGTGCCGGTCGAGGTTCGCCCTGCTAGACGAGTTGCTCTGTCAATGCGTTGGTTGATTGATGCGGCTAGAAAACGCAATGAAAGAACAATGGCTTCTAAATTGGCCGGTGAGTTGCTTGATGCGTCCGAAGGCCGTGGAGCCGCAGCTAAAAAACGCGAAGATACACATAGAATGGCTGAAGCGAATAAGGCTTTTGCTCACTACCGCTGGTAAGCGTTAGTAAATTTAGGTTGTTGTTATGGCACGGAACACGCCAATCGAGCTGTATCGAAACATAGGAATAATGGCTCATATTGATGCGGGGAAAACGACAACAACCGAAAGGATTTTGTTTTATACCGGTGTCTCACATAGGATAGGTGAGGTTCATGATGGTGCTGCCACTATGGACTGGATGGAGCAAGAGCAAGAGCGAGGAATAACGATAACCTCTGCTGCAACAACCTGCTTTTGGTCCGGTAAGGATAAACAGTATCCGCAGCACCGTATCAATATTATTGATACGCCTGGGCATGTGGATTTTACAATAGAAGTTGAGCGCTCTCTGCGGGTTTTGGATGGTGCGTGCGCAGTGTTTTGTGCCGTGGGTGGTGTCGAGCCGCAATCTGAAGCAGTATGGCGTCAGGCCAATAAATACCATGTGCCAAGACTTGCTTTCGTCAATAAGATGGATCGGACGGGGGCGGATTTTTTGCGTGTGGTCAAACAAATCAGTAGCCGACTTGGCGCGTCTGTGGTGGCGATGCAGTTACCTATAGGCGCAGAGGAATCCTTTGAGGGTGTTATAGATTTGGTAAGCCTAAAAGCGGTTTATTGGAATCAAACGGATTTGGGTGTGACGCATGAAGAAAAGGAAATTCCGGCTCATTTATTGAAAGAGGCTTTGTCTTACAGAGAGAAGCTTATTGAGATTGCGGCTGAGGGGTCGGATCTGCTGACTGAGAAATACCTTGAAAAAGGCGAGCTATCGATTGCGGACATTAAGCAAGGAATTAGGGAGCAGGTTTTAAGGACTAGTTTGGTTCCGGTTTATTGCGGTTCAGCCTTTAAAAACAAAGGTATTCAATGCGTCCTTGATGGGATTGTTGAATATTTGCCGTCGCCCGTCGATAAGCCGGCAATAAAGGGTTTTGTTGATGGGGTAGAGTCGGAAGAGTTGCGTTCAGCCGCTGACGATCAGCCGTTTTCGGCGCTGGCATTTAAAATTGCCTCGGATCCCTTTGTTGGGATTTTGACATTTTTCAGGGTTTACTCTGGGGTGTTGAAGTCTGGAGATGCGATTTTAAATGCGGCGAAAGGAAAAAGGGAGCGGGTAGGTCGAATTGTTCAGATGCACGCCAATAGTCGGGAAGAAGTTAAAGAAGTTCGGGCCGGCGATATTGCGGCAGTAATAGGGTTAAAGGATGTAACCACGGGTGATACGTTTTGCGCGATGGACGCGCCCATTCTGTTGGAGAAAATGGAGTTTCCGGAGCCGGTGATCTCGGTTGCTGTTGAGCCTAAAACAAAGGCCGATCAAGACAAGATGGGAAATGCCTTGTCTAGGTTGGCGCAAGAAGATCCGTCGTTTCGGGTTAATACGGATGGCGAATCGGGTCAAACCATTATTTCGGGGATGGGTGAGCTTCATCTGGAAATAATTGTGGATAGGATGAAAAGGGAATTTAACGTGGTTGCGAATGTGGGTGCGCCTCAGGTGGCATATCGTGAAACCATTAAAAAGGCAGTGGAATGCGAAGGGAAATTTATCAGGCAAACCGGGGGACGAGGCCAATATGGGCATGTCTGGTTGCGTTTAGAGCCGAGGGAATTGGGTGCTGGATATGTCTTTGAAAACCAGGTGGTAGGTGGTTCGATACCAAAAGAATTTATACCTGCCGTAGATAAAGGCATACAAGAACAAATGGAAAATGGCATAATAGCCGGCTTCCCAGTAGTAGATGTAAAAGTTAGTTTGTTCGATGGGTCATATCATGATGTTGATTCGAATGAAATGGCTTTCAAAATTGCAGGATCGATTGCCTTCAGGGATGGAGCGGAAACTGCAAAACCTGTGTTGCTGGAACCCATTATGAAAGTTGAAGTAGTGACTCCAGAAGATTATATGGGTGAAGTTGTCGGTGATATCAATCGACGTAGAGGCGTAATTCACGGTATGTCGGATGTTCCTGCTGGTAAAGCAGTTGAATGCGAGGTGCCGCTAGCAGAGATGTTTGGTTACGCAACCGATCTGAGGTCGGCAACTCAAGGAAGGGCAACATACAGTATGCAGTTTGAAAAATATAACGAAGCACCTGCAAATATTGCGGAAGCTATAATTAGAAAAGTATTTTAAATCTTTTATAAATGTTAGGTATTGACTCATGGCTAAAGAAAAATTTGAAAGAAAAAAACCGCACGTAAACGTCGGTACGATAGGTCACGTTGACCACGGTAAAACCACTTTGACGGCGGCCCTGACAAAAGTGATG
>NZ_JALOBS010000004.1:0-13832 GCF_023228165.1 Methylomonas sp.
CTCTATTAACTCATTGTTTTTCAAGGAATAGTTAGGCAATTTCCGTTCTTAATTAGATAATTCTAATATTTTCGGTAATTTAGCATTCTCTAATATTTGGCGCCCGAAAAAACTGGGAAACTTCAGCATTCAATCACAGCGACCAATCGACCGCGTCGACTATCGTTAATAGGTGTAAAACCAGTTCGCTCCAATAGCTTTTTATATAGCGTTTTCAGCATGGCAACGTATCAGCTGAATGTAAAGAGTTAAAGTTGCTGTCCCGGACCACATGTATTTATGAATGCTTATGTCCATGCTGGTGCGGTTCAAAAGGTTCGGTTTTCAAGCTACCGTTTAAAAAATTCTCTACAGCTTGATCAGGATTGGTTTCTTTGGTAATCAAGGCCTGAATGTTTTTTTCTTGTAAGCGCCTAGCCAGGCCGGTTCCCATGCCGCCTGCAATCAATGCTTGCACGTCATCCAAAGGCGACGGCTCCCAAGGCGATGACTCGTGAAAAGACTGCTCCTTAGGGAGCTCCAGGATTTCTTTTGCGGCGATTGCATCGTTCTCGATAGTATAAATCCAGAATTTTCTACAGCGACCGGTATGGCCGGTGATCTCTTTTCGATTTTGACTAGCGACTGCAATTTTCATGGTAATTCTCGGTAGTTGCGGCTTTGAATCATGCTTGATTTCTGCGTTTTAAAAATAATTGGGAGGCAATAGGGGTTCGATGCCTTCAAATTCGGCGCTCGGATAATGCTTGGCAATTGATTGCCGAATCGCATCGATGCGTTCTTTTGCAATATCGATCATGACTAAGAATTCGCCACGCTCAATTGCATCCGCATAGTCCTTGACTCTGGAATTGCTCACCTGAAGGCCTGCCAATCCGCTCATCATGGCACCGATGGTGGCACCATAAATTAAAACCCCAAGCACGGGGCCGCCGGCAATAGCAAACCCGGCAAAGCGCAATCCCACCAGTCCGGCCAGCAAACCGGTGGTAGCACCCAGTGCCGCACCACGTTCTACCGCCGGTATAAAGTCGGTTTTTTCAAATATGGAAGCTTCGGGCATATCTTCCAAGGGTGTGTCTCGTTTTGCCAACACATGGATGTACCGGTCTTCTATGCCTTCGGCGCGTAATTCGTCAACGATTTTATGTGTCGTTTCAATATCCGGGGCTAAAAAATAGATTCTTCTCATGGTCTTCTCCTGTTTTATGTAAATTGAAATAGTCGGCATGAAACTAAAATTACTGGAGGTCTGCAGTCGTCAAGTGCGTGAGCAATTTTCCTTTGTATTCACCGGTTAAAGTCCCTAAAAAGGCAACCATTTTGGCGGTTTCATCTTGGCTAAAGGTTTTGCCGAGCTGAACTTCGCCCATAATCCGAACCGCATCGGCAAGACTGATAACCGAACCGTCGTGGAAATAAGGATATGTCAAGTCGATATTGCGCAATACAGGCACTTTGAAGAAATGACGGTCTTGTTCCCGTTTGGTGACATTGAAACGACCATTATCGGCTTCGGTCAATTCGCCGCCGCGCAATTTGAAATAATCCCGTTTGACGCCCATTTTTTCATAAGACAAACCACCCAGCGCGGGGCCGAAGTGACAGGAAGCGCAATTGGTCTTGAATAACTCGTAACCCTGTATTTCGTCGCTACTCAGAATGGCGGTATTTCCACGCAAATACTGATCGAAGCGGGAGTTGCCGGTTACCAGGGATTGTTCGAATACCGCAATCGCATCGGTAACTGTAGTTTTGCTGAGGCCTTGTTCGGGATAAAGTTTGGCAAAAGCCGCTTGGTAGTCGGCAACGTGCTTGAGTTTCTCGACGACTTCGTCCCATTGTGCGCCCATTTCTATCGGATTGGCAACCGGGCCGGCAGCTTGTTCCTGCAAGTCCTTGGCACGACCGTCCCAGAATTGGGCGATGTTGTACATGGCGTTATAGACAGTCGGCGAGTTGATCGGCCCCTGTTGTCCGCGTATGCCGGTGGCGACTTTGGCCTGGTCGGTGCCGCCGCGAGCCAAATCGTGACAGGACGCGCAGTTTAGGCTGTCGTCGCCGGATAGCAGGCGCTCATGGAACAGTTTGTTACCTAAGTTCACTTTATCCATATCCAGCTCGACCGTCAGCGGCAAAGCTTGAACCGGTTCGCCTTTAAATGAAGTTGCGGCCTCTTTGCTCCAGGCTGATTTCGCCCGTTCCTCGGCAATCCAGGCAAGGATGGTTTTCTTTTCGTCGACGCTCAAGCTGTCGGTCCAGTGCATTGTCAGATATAGCGCCGGCGGCATGCTGTCGTTACCAACGACGTGCTCCAGTCTAGCCAGCAGCAAGGGTGTAAAAGCCGCTTCGCCGCTAAATAATTCTTTCGACAGACTCAGCCTGGCACTGGCCTGCGCCATATCCTTTTCCATCAACTGCTTGGCGATCGGGAGAACCGCATAGAACGGTTTACGCAGCATGCCCGGCGCATGACAGTCAACACACTTGTTCTGCATGATCTGTGAAACCTTTCTGAAACTATCCGAGCCGTTCATACCAGTCGGGATCAATTCGTTTTTACCCTGCAAGCCAATCAGGTTGGAGACGGGGAAGAATAAAATAATGGCTAGAAGCAATAGTAATAACAGCGAGAAGTTCTTCATCATTTAATGCCTAATAAATAAGAGGATTCTTATATAGTGTAGACGATAAAGCGTTATAAAGAAAATCAGTGTCAACCGGGTTTGTTGAAAGATAAAGTGGCCGGATAACGCCCATTCCCAGCCAAAAATAGCAGGCAGTAGCTAGCGGGTTAATGATTCATCAGCACCTTAATTAGTATATAAACGTCCGATGCCATGCGGATAATCCTGGCTATACGCGGCTAGCGCTCCGGATATAGTGGCTATCAACATAAATATCGTAAGCCCAAACATCACTCTGCTTATGATTGCTTTCACTGCAAGCGTATCAGGTTTTGAAAGTAGCGAAGCTAGCATTGCGAGAATTAAGGCCATCCCAATTGAGCCAAGTCCTGCCAGGTCAGAGGTGCACCAAGGACATTTATGCGTCACTTCAGGCTGAAAATAATTACAGTCGAAATAAAACCGTAGCCACGGCCAGTCGCAATGGCATTGAAATAATAGTCCACAAAGGGGCGTTACGATGATCGCTCCAATAAGTACCGTTAGCGATGCTACGATTACTGCTACTTTGTCTGGCTCAGTTAACCTGTGAAACTTTTTTTCCATCGAGGTTAATTTTTGTTGATGTTAGGCTCTTGGATAAGGGTATCCCGTTACGCTGCCCATAACAAGCAGATGAAGAATGATATCAGTTAGTATGGAAGCAAAATTTGCAAGAACCGGGTGGAGAGCAGCGAGATATCAAGCCCGCTTGGCGACCACCAGGAAGACTGGATAGGCTTTATCGCCTTTATTTACCGTATGGGCCGTTACAAAGTGAATATCCGTGAAACCCTGTCGTGACAGTATCGAGCGGAAAGCATCCCGGTTGAAGCCATGATGGTAAACGCCTTGAATATCGGCAGGGTGAAATGTGCCATCTTCCGCGTCCAAATCGGCGAGTGCAATCCTGCCGCCGGGTTTCAGATGTTCGGCAAAGCAGGCAATCAGTTGCTCGGTGTTTTCCACATGATGCAGGGCCATGGCACTGACGATCAGATCAAAACGCTCTGATAACGGATTTTCCAGAATATTTCGGCAGAGTGTTTCAACCTGGCCATGCAATTCCGCTTTGGCCATCAGTTTGTCCAACATGGCTTGCGATACATCGACGGCAATCACTTTTTCGACCTGATCTGCGATTTGCGAGGTAATCAAGCCTGTGCCCGCGCCAAAGTCCAACACGGTCATCGTGTTGTCTAATTCTACGTTGGCATGAATGGCTGCGCCAATGCCGATGGACAGACCCCTGACCATGTCGTTGGCATCCCAGTCCTGGGCTTTTTCTTTAAACAAATCGGTCATAGCGGGTAATTCCTTGATCGTGACAATAATAAAGTTTAGAGATGGTGGCTTTCTGAAGCCGATTGCATTTCAAATAAAAACCATTCAGTGAGTGCTCGCGTTTCCCCGCTGTCTTTTAGGCGATGATCGATCGCATCCTGATTGCCCCAGACAACATGATCCAATATGCCGCGCGCCACTTGATTTTCGATATCGTTACAGTAAAGCCCTTTATCGCGTTGAACATAAAATCCGTAAGTACGGCAAGCGATAGGTCGGTGGAAATAAACACGGCAGGAACCCGTGGATCGATCTAGGAACGGACAAACGATAGGGCGGGTTTGTTGCTCGGCAAGCGTAGCGACTTCTTTGCAAATGCGCTGAAGTAGCGCCGGGGGTAATGCGATAAGTCCTTCACGAAGTAACGCCCATTCCGCTGCGGTAAGCTGCGGGATTTCGGCCAGGCGGTGACAACATGCGTCACAGCCACGCCGACAAAGCCAATCGGCATGTTCGGAGCGAATAAGGCTAACTCTGGCGTCGATATCGGCATGCAGTGCGCTGAGCGTTTTCATGGGCGAGGGGGCAAGTATTAAGTAGTCGGGGCATTATGACCTAATTGTTCAGCGTGCTTGCTTAATCTATGCGGGTTGCAAGTAACTTTTTCGCTTGCTGAAAGCTCAAACCGCTGATACCTTCTTTTCGCATGGATTGCTTCAGAGAATAGGCTAACGCAGCGGCAAGGACTCGCGAGTAAAACGGTAGTGTTTCCAGGTATACCGGTAATATATCGTCTATTTTTTCGGCCTGCTGCCATTTCTGTTCAAGCTGCAGGCGTTGGTGGGCGATATCCCGGATAAAAGCCTGATCATTAGCACAGTCCTCAGATAATTCTAGTGTCCAGGTTAAATCTATCTGCATTTCACAAGCGCCGATAAAGCGCCCATATTGTGCCGGCATCCATTGTTCGGGGGCAATTAAAGACAGCCGATACTGATTATCTTTGCGATAAAGCCAATAAGTTTGTCTGGCGGTCGGCTTAAAGCGAATTTGACTATTTAATATAAACAACGAAGTAAATAAGTCGCTGTTAATTTGGTAAATATTTTTGGCCGAAACTTGCAGATGTTTTTTTGCTTGTTGCAAACTATCCAATAAGGCCACAACCCCCTTACCCTGCGGATTTGCTGGTGTATTCTTTAGACTCATCATGCAAAACACCCACTAACTTTCGAAAAATCGCTAGCTGTCATGGCAAGTCTGAGTCAGGTCTTAGACCAACGGTTCAGTCTTTTTTCGATGCAACCAGTCATCGGAGCCAATAGTTATAAACCGGTTTTGGCTGAGTTCACCCTAGGTGACAGGGCTTTGATTTCGCGGGAGATCATCGAATAAAGCTCCGTGGTCCATTCCGGAAGGTTGGCGTCAGCCTCCAGCGGGTAGAATCTGGGGTCGCGCGGGGCAATCACAACTTTCACATTTTCCGCGCCCACTTGCGCGGTGAGTACAAAAAGCTCCTCTATCGCTTCATCGCCCATAGCCAGACAACCAATGGATACGGCATCGCCATGGATAAAAATATCCGAACCAGGCTTGCTGCGTCCTTCCTGCCAGGCGTGGAAAAGGTCGAATTCGTTTGGGTAATTTATTTTCATCGACAAGTGGTAATGGCTATTCGGATTCAGTCCCTCGATGCGGTAAATACCTTCCGGCACCTGCTTGTCGCCTTGTCGCAATTTGGGACCGCTCACGCCACTGGCCGCCTGAACGTCATAGTTGCGAATGAACTGAAATTCGCCGCTGTCCCTGGCCCATAGCTCCAGTTTCATTTCCTGTTTCAAGGCAATGAAGGTGAGTTCCCGTGGCGGATAGGAAACCTTGGCCTTGGTGAAATAGGGTTTGAGTTTATGCGTGGCGTAGTTGCCGTATATGTGCAGAATATCTTCCTGAGTCCGTTGACCGATTGGCGGTGGCAGATAATATGGGATCGGGTTCGTCTGGACTTGAGGCTTAACGGCAGCGGTACCGGCTTTCTGGGCAACGGGTTTGTGACCGGAGCACGCACCGAGCAATTCTATCAAGGCCAAGACGGCAATGATTTTGGCTCTTGATTTCATAAGGCGAGCTTGAAAAAAGTGAAGACCGGAGTAGTGTAGGTAATATCGCAATATATTCGCAAGCGCTAAGTCTTCGTTATCGGCGGAAAGGACTCGATCATGTTCGGGAACTGTGACAAATCATTGGCCTGGATGCGTTTTATTCAAGAAACAATACTGTACTCCGTCTTGTGGGAAATCATCTGGTACTCAACTCTGGCTTTTTTAGCGAGCCGATTTTACGGTACGAAATCCTTATGTTGTTTGATCCAGGATTCACCAATGTTCTGTGAGATAAGCGTGGTCAGTTTAGGGTTAGACAGCGCCAGCCAGCGCCTGGGAGTTATACCATTGGTCTTTTGGCGGTATTATTGGGGTAGCCCAGAATCGGCGTATCGTAGGGTGCGCCTAATACGGTCCAGCCGGGTATCCAGCGTACCAGCATGGTTTTCGCGGCATCAAGATAGGTTTCGGTATGTCCGCCCAGTTTGATTTCGACCGCCCATTCCGGGCGCTGAATTTCCCAAGGGTTGCCAAAACGCAGCTATTTATCGGTTTTTTCTTCCTGCCATCCGTTGACTATTTCTTGCGCGAATATGCCGAACTCGTAGCGGATACCATAACCCAACGACGGAATCTCCAGGGTCGCCATAGAATCCAGGAAACAAGCCGCCAGTCTGCCCAAGCCTCCGTTCCCCAGACCTGGTTCTACTTCTTGTCTCAACAGTTCGTCGTAGATTAAACCTAGCTCCGGCAGCGCCTGACGCACCTGCTCCGCTATACCCAGATTGAGCAGGTTGTTGCCGAGATGCGGACCAAGCAGAAATTCGGCCGAAAAATACACCACTGTACGGGCTTTCTGGCGGGTGTAAGTTTCTGCCGTGCTGATCCAGCAATGCAACAACGATCCCGCACGGTATGAGCCAAGGCCAAATAATAGTCATGTTGCGTCGCTAACTCCGGGAATTTTCCTTGCACGTAGAATAAATTATCTAAAAATGCGTGCTTTAAGGCTTCCTTTGATAGGCCGGTATGATCATCTTCATCAATAGTGTTTATGCTTGAGGGGGTGACCGATTCTTTCATAAGAAAACCGCTGGTTTAAGTGGATTCTTTAATTGGGGCAACCATTAGGCCAAATGATTTAATTTAGTACCTAAAATCAGTGCCTTATGAACATATGACTCGAAAATAGGCAAATCTTCTCCGCGGGTTTACGCACTACTACCGTGCAACAATTCCTAAGCTGGTGCGCCGGCGTTCGGCAATTCATCGATTAACCAAACCCTACAAAAGCGTTTTTTGGGCTCAGGTGAATCCGTCCGGTACTTCCTGTCTTGAGAAATCCACCGACCGTAAGCCGTCGACCTTTAAAAATTAATTTGAAATCGATAGAGGAAGGGTGTATTGAATTGCAGGACTTGATTAGATTAAGCATGGGGTATTGTTCAGGTCGGAAAATTTTCAATCCTTTGGCTTAATTGCTAGCCTTTTGCGATTGGCAACTGCGAATACACCTCCCTCAGCAATGTATCGCCCCAGATAACTTCAACAACAACGAGATCAGCCATGAGTATCCATAACTTACCCGCTGCCCAGGGGCTTTACGACCCTGCGTATGAGCATGATGCCTGCGGTGTCGGCTTCGTGTGCAATATCAAAAACCAACAAAGCCATGAGATCGTGCGGCAGGGCTTGGAAATCCTTGAGCGCATTCATCACCGCGGTGCGGTAGGCGCGGATCCGGACGCGGGTGATGGCGCCGGTATGCTGGTACAGATTCCGGATGCTTTTTTTCGAGCCGTAACCGATTTTGCACTTCCGCCCGTCGGCCAATATGGCGTCGGTAATATTTTTCTGCCGCAAAACACCCGCGATCGCCAGAAAATGGAAGCCATCATCATCCAACACGTACAAGGAGGCGGGCAGCAGGTTTTAGGCTGGCGTGATGTACCGGTGGATAGTCGCGTGCTGGGCAAAAGTGTACTGGAAAGTGAACCGGTGATTCGGCAGATATTCGTTGCTTGCGGCTCCGGTTGTCCCGATCAAGATAGCTTTGAACGCAAGCTGTTCGCCATCCGTAAGGGCATGGACAACTCCATTCGCGAGTCGAATCTGCAACAGACCACCTACTATGTCACTTCCATGTCCTCTCGCACGATTGTGTATAAAGGCATGCTGCTGGCAGGTCAGGTCGGACGCTATTATCTCGATCTGCAAGACCCGCGTTTCCAGTCGGCACTGGCACTCGTACATCAGAGGTTTTCCACCAATACCTTCCCGACTTGGGATAGAGCCCATCCGTTTCGGATGATTTGTCATAACGGCGAAATCAACACCTTGCGGGGTAATGTCAACTGGATGGCGGCCCGCCGCCATACCATGCACTCCGACATTTTAGGCGCGGACCTGGACAAAATCTGGCCGCTGATCCCGGAAGGCCAGTCGGACTCGGCCTGTTTCGACAATGCCCTGGAATTGCTGGTGATGGGGGGCTATTCCCTGGCACACGCCATGATGATTTTGATTCCGGAGGCCTGGTCCGGCAATGAACTGATGGACGCTAAGCGCCGGGCCTTTTACGAGTATCACGCCGCATTGATGGAGCCTTGGGACGGGCCGGCGGCCGTCGCATTCAGCGATGGCCGGCAAATCGGCGCCACGCTTGACCGTAACGGCCTGCGCCCGGCGCGTTATTTGGTCACTAACGATGACATGGTGATTATGGCCTCCGAAATGGGGGTATTGGATATTCCGGAGGAAAAAATCATCAAAAAATGGCGCTTACAGCCGGGAAAAATGTTTTTGATCGACCTGGAGCAAGGCCGCATTATTGACGATGCCGAAATCAAAGCCCAACTGGCATCCGCGCATCCCTATCAGGAATGGCTGAATAGCACGCAAATTTACCTGGACGAATTGCCGACCGATGTTGCGCCGATGGCACCGGATGCCGATACTCTACTGGATGCCCAACAGGCATTTGGCTATACCCAGGAAGAAGTCAAATTTCTGCTGATGCCCATGGTGTTGACAGGCCAGGAAGCCGTGGGCTCGATGGGTGCAGACAATCCGCCCTCGGTTTTATCGCGTCGAGCCAAACACTTGTCGAGTTATTTCAAACAAAACTTTGCCCAAGTGACCAATCCGGCTATCGATCCGATTCGGGAAGAAATGGTCATGTCATTAGTATCCCTGATTGGGCCGCGTCCCAATCTGCTGGGCATTAATGAAGCCGGCATGCACATGCGTCTGGAAGTCAAACAGCCGGTGTTGACCAATGAAGACCTGGAGCGGATTCGTCATATTGAAAACAATACCGGCGGGATTTTTCGTACCTTTACCCTGGATACCACCTATCCGGTTGAGCAAGGCGCGGAAGGCATGGAGCCTGCATTAAGGCGGCTGAGTCAGCAGGCGGAACAAGCAGTTTTGGAAGGTTACAACATACTGATTTTGTCCGATCGCAATATCAACCGGGACTTTATCGCCATACCGGCCCTGCTGGCCACCTCAGCCACCCATCACCATTTGATTAATAAAGGTCTGCGCACCAGTTCCGGCCTGGTGGTGGAGACTGGTGGCGCACTGGAGATTCATCATTACGCTACCTTGGTCGGTTACGGTGCCGAAGCGGTCAATCCGTATCTGGCTTTCGATACCATTCAGGATATGCTGCCTCGCTTGCCGGAAAAACTCAGCTTCGAAGAAGCGCAATCGCGTTATATCAAGGCGGTCGGCAAGGGCTTGAAAAAGGTGATGTCGAAAATGGGCATTTCCACCTTCCAGTCTTATTGCGGCGCGCAGATTTTCGATGCCGTAGGGCTATCCACCCCATTTATCCAACAATATTTCACCGGTACGCATACTCAGGTCGAAGGGGTTGGGCTGGATGAGGTTGCCGAGGAGACGGTCAGCTGGCATCGCAGTGGTTTTGGCTACGAGCATATCTACAGCAATCAACTGGATGTCGGCGGCGATTATGCCTATCGCTTGCGTGGCGAGGATCATGCCTGGACGCCTGAAACCATCGCTAAATTGCAACACGCCACCCGCGCCAATAATGCGGAAACCTATCAGGAATATGCACACATCATCAACGAACAAAATGCACGTTTGTTAACTTTTCGGGGTTTGATGGATTTCAAATGGGCGAATCAGGCGCTGCCCATCGAGGCGGTCGAACCGGCCAAAGACATCGTCAAGCGTTTCGCCACCGGCGCCATGTCCTTCGGCAGTATTTCCTACGAAGCCCACTCCACATTGGCCAAAGCCATGAATCTGATAGGCGGTAAATCCAATACCGGCGAAGGCGGCGAGGAAGCCGAGCGCTTTCTGCCTTTAGCCGATGGCTCACGCAATCCGGAGCGTTCCGCCATCAAACAGGTGGCTTCCGGCCGCTTTGGGGTCACGATTGAATACTTGGTGAATGCCGATGACATCCAAATCAAGATTGCTCAAGGCGCCAAGCCCGGCGAAGGCGGACAGTTACCGGGGCATAAGGTCAACAAACAGATTGCCCGGGTGCGTCATTCCACTCCTGGCGTTGGTCTGATTTCGCCACCACCGCACCATGACATATACTCCATTGAAGACTTGGCACAATTGATTCACGACCTGAAAAATGCCAATCCAAAAGCCCGTATTTCCGTGAAACTGGTGTCCGAAATTGGCGTGGGCACCGTGGCGGCTGGGGTTTCCAAGGCACATGCGGACCATGTCACTATTGCCGGCTATGATGGCGGCACCGGGGCATCTCCCTTAACCTCGATAAAACATGCGGGTTCGCCCTGGGAAATCGGGCTTGCCGAGACTCATCAGACCCTGGTGCTGAATCAGTTGCGTGGCCGGATTGCGGTGCAGGCGGACGGCGGCATACGCACCGGCCGCGATGTGGCGATTGCCTTTCTACTCGGCGCGGATGAGATCGGTTTTGCCACTGCGCCCCTGATAGTCGGGGGCTGCATTATGATGCGTAAATGCCATCTGAATACCTGCCCGGTGGGTGTCGCCACCCAGGACCCGGAACTGCGTAAAAAATTCTCCGGCAAGCCCGAGCATGTGGTGAATTTCTTTTTCTTCATTGCCGAGGAACTGCGGCAGATTATGGCCAAGCTGGGCTACCGTACCATCAACGACATGATAGGCCAGATGGACAGACTGGAAATGCGGCCCGCCATCGAGCATTGGAAAGCTAAAGGTTTGGACTTTTCCAAATTATTGGCCAAACCCAAAGTGCCCGACACGGTCGCCATTTTTAACTCGGAAACGCAGGATCACGGCCTGGATAAGGCACTGGATCTGCAATTAATCGAACAGGCACAACCCGCTATTCAGCGTGGCGAGCCGGTACGCATCGATATTGCCGTGAAAAACTATAATCGTACCGTTGGCACTATGTTATCCGGCCGCTTGGCAGAGAAATACGGTTTAGCGGGTCTGCCGGACGATACCATCCACATTAAAGCCAAAGGTACAGCAGGACAGTCCTGGGGCGCTTGGCTGGCAAAGGGCATCACGCTTGAACTGGAAGGCAATGGCAATGATTATGTTGGAAAAGGCTTGTCAGGTGGGCGTTTGCTGATTTATCCGCCGCGTAATTCCGGCATGGCCGAGCAGGCCGAACAAAATATCATTGTCGGTAACACGGTGTTGTATGGCGCCATTAGTGGCGAATGTTATTTCCGCGGCATCGCCGGGGAACGATTCTGCGTGCGTAATTCGGGCGCGACTGCGGTGGTCGAAGGTTTAGGCGATCACGGTTGCGAATATATGACCGGCGGTATCATGGTTTGCTTAGGACCTACCGGACGAAATTTTGCTGCAGGCATGTCGGGCGGTATCGCTTATGTGTTAAATGAAAACGGTGATTTTGCCAAACGCTGTAATATGGCGATGGTAGAGCTGGAGCCTATTGCGGCTGAAGACGATGCCCTGGAAGCCCTGGATCATCAGGGCGGCGATATGGAAACCATGGGCCGAGTGGATATCAGTCGGGATATGACCCGCTTCGACGCCATCCGTCTGCGACATTTGATCAGTAATCACCTGCACTACACCGGAAGCAGCTTAGCCGAGCGCATCCTGGCAGATTGGTCACACTATTTGCCTAAATTTGTAAAAGTCATGCCGGTTGATTATCGACGCGCCTTGACCGAGATGGAGGCCCAGCATCGTCGGCCGCCGCAATTACCAAAGCATCAAATCAGAAAGGTGGACTAACATGGGTAAACCAACAGGATTTAGAGAATACGTACGTCTGGACAGAGGCTATGAGCCGGTAGCCGACCGCGTGGTGCATTATAACGAGTTCATTGTACCGCTTTCTGAGGCCGATATTAGTACCCAAGGTGCCCGCTGCATGGATTGCGGCATACCCTTTTGCCATACCGGCTGTCCGGTGAATAACATTATTCCGGATTGGAACGATTTGGTTTATCGCGGCGATTGGCGACAGGCTATCGATGTGCTGCACTCCACCAACAACTTTCCCGAGTTTACCGGCCGCATCTGTCCGGCACCCTGCGAGGCGGCCTGCACCCTCAACCTGGAAGATACGCCGGTAGCCATCAAAACCATCGAATGCGCGATCATAGACAAAGCCTGGGCCGAGGGCTGGATAAAACCTGAAATTTCCCATCATAAAACCCGCCGGCATGTCGCCGTAGTGGGTTCTGGTCCTGCGGGTCTGGCCTGTTCACAACAGCTGGCCAGAGCCGGTCACTTTGTAACCTTGTTCGAGAAGCAGGACAGAATCGGTGGACTACTGCGTTACGGTATTCCCGATTTTAAACTCAATAAACATTTGATCGATAGACGCATGTCTCAAATGCGCGCCGAGGGCGTGGATTTTCGCACCAATGTGCATGTGGGGGTGGATATTTCCACTGCCAAATTACAAACTGATTTTGACGCCGTGGTATTAGCCGGGGGTGCAGAGCACCCTCGCGATCTGCCCGTACCAGGCAGAGACCTGAATAATGTGCACTTTGCGATGGATTTTCTGCGCGCCAACAGCAAGCGGGTACAAGGAGTAAAAGTGCCGGATAATGAATTTATCAGTGCTGAAGACAAGCATGTCGTCGTCATCGGCGGTGGCGATACCGGTTCGGACTGCATAGGCACCTCTAATCGGCACGGCGCAAAATCGGTCACTCAGATCGAGATTCTGCCAAAGCCACCTGAAAAGGAAGATAAGGCGCTCACCTGGCCACTTTGGCCGAATCGAATGCGTACTTCCAGCTCCCAGGAAGAGGGCTGTAACAGAATGTGGTCGGTTGCCACCAAGGCCTTCATCGGCGATGCGGCGGGGCATCTGAAAGCGTTGCAATGTGTCAAGCTCGAATGGACTAAAAACGACAGCGGACAATGGCAAATGAGCGAAATTTCCGGCTCGGAGTTTGAAATTAAGGCGGATTTAGCTTTGTTGGCAATGGGTTTTGTGCATCCGGTTCATGAAGGCATGTTGCAACAGCTCGATGTTACGCTGGACCCGCGCGGCAATGTGGCCAGCCCAACCGAAGGCCATAACGCCTACCAAACCAGTGTAGAGGGTGTTTTCAGTGCCGGTGACATGCGCCGCGGCCAGTCTTTAGTGGTATGGGCTATTAGGGAAGGTCGCCAGTGTGCGCGTGCTGTTGACGAGTGGCTGATGGGGAGATCGGATTTGCCGAAGTAGCTTTCCGGCGAGTGACGGCTTCCGGCGGTAAAGATTATTCACCATCCCTGAGTGAATAATCGCGCCTACACCGTCACGGTGATTGCCTTCGGCGGCCCTGGCCGTCCG
>NZ_JALOBS010000004.1:13842-205771 GCF_023228165.1 Methylomonas sp.
TTTCGCGATGCCTTGCAGTTTTTCTAGTCGAAAAACCGCCCGGCGCTACGGCTTCCAGGGACTACTCAACCTTCACTCGCTACCGCATCGTTTCCAAGGTTTCGCAGCGAATGAATTGCGGCTATTATCAAGGCTGAAATTTACCGGTATTGCTAAAGTGAACTGAAGTTTCCCAGTTTTAGTGGGGGCATCAGGGCACGTAGGGATATATTTGATAGGGTTTGCTACAGTTTACGCAAACCCTATTAAAAATCGCCACTTCCCAATGGTTGCGGCAACCAGTCTCACCAATTTCTGGGAAACATCAGTAAAGGGTATATGCGCCTCATGAATTCAAGTAATAAGCGCATAACCCACCAACTTTTTAGCATCCATGCTGGAAAATTATCATAAACCACCCGTTCCATGAACCAACTAGGCCTCTGGGCAGCCTTCCATCTTGTAGATGTAAAAGCCATGCTGCCGGATATCGTCAATGACATTTGTCGGTGCTTTCTGGCTGTGACAAAAGCGACATTCGTTACTGGAGACCTGCGCAGCCGTTTCATTAATGGAATCCAGCCATTTTTTGGCATAGCCAATGGCCTTTTCTTGGTTATTTTCGGATGTAAACACATCAAAGTGCATGGTATGGCCATCGCTAGCGGTGACATAAGTATCGAAAACATGAATTTCCATACGTTCCTCCTTTCGGTGCTGGAATTTTATCTGGGATTGAAGATCATTATTCCCATAATGTTGTATTTTAATTTTGAACGATTACGCCCGACTGAACAATAATGACCATCTGATACTTTTTGCTTCAACCAGTACAAAAAATACACACAGATGATGAATAAGCAGACGGTCAAAGTGGTTGCTAAATCATCGGTTTGCGCGGGTACATCACCTAGCGGCATGAACGAAGATTTGATAAGGCTAGGGCGATGGTTCGAATGCGACACAGCCATACTACCCCCTAAGTCACAATAGTGGTCGCCTCAAATTTTTAGAACCCTTTAAATTTGAGATAAAAAAATGATTACTCCGAAAAAACAGTATTCTGACGAGTTCAGAGAGCAAGCCCCGGCGAATGGTTATAGTCGTGGCAAGCGCCGCCACGATTAGCGTCCTGAAGAACGCTTGCTGGCACTCCATGAAAGGCATGGTTTGACCGACGAGGCCCTGAATGCCTAGTGTCGGCAACGTGGACATTTGCATATCAACAAGCGCAGCGGAAAGGCGACTTTTGTGCTGTCACCCGCTCCCGTTCAGGCGGCGATAACAGCCCAACCCTGCGCAGTCTGAAAGCCGAGAATCAACGCCAGGAACGCGAACTCAATCGTAGGCACAAAGCCTTGGCTGATGCCGCGGCCCGCCAAGACCAGGCCAGTGCCGTGTTGGATTTGAGTCCGCGCAACTTGCAACGTTGGCAAGCCGGTGAAACCCTGAGCGAAGACCAGCGGCCGCAGCGGCAATACACCCCGCCGCATACGCTGACCGAGGCCGTGCGAGCCGCAATCCTGGTCCGTGGCCAATGCCGCTGAATTTGCGGATTTGCCACCCAGCCAGATCGTCCCGCTCCTGGCCGATCAAGGCATATATTTGGTGTCGGAATCGACGATCTATCGCATACTGAAAGCCGCCTAGCAACTGAAAAATCGCCGCAATGAACGCCCCAGTCAACCGCGTACCAAGCCCAAAGCACTGAACGCTGCCGCGCCCAATCAACTCTACAGCTGGGACATTACCTATCTTGCGACCGCTATCAAAGGCCAGTTCTACTATCTCTACCTGTTCCTCGATATTTTCAGTCGCCAGATCGTCGGCTGGCAGGTATTTGAGGCAGAAAGCAGCCGATACGCCAGCGAGCTGTTACGGGATATTTATTGGCACGAAGGTCTGCGACCTGGGCAAGTCATCCTGCATTCCGATAACGGTAGCCCTATACCCAAAGGGTACAAGTAAAAGGCGCCACCATGCTGGCCACCCTGCAACTGCTGGGCATCTGCCCTCACTCAGTCGACCGGCGGTAAGCAATGATAATCCGTACTCGGAATCGCTGTTCAAAACCTTGAAATATCACCCGCAATACCCGTTAAAACCGTTTGCAGACCTAGTCGCCGCCCGGCAGTGGGTGGCCGACTTGGGGCAATGGTACAACCACGAACATCGACATAGCGCCATTGCTTTTGTGACCCCGGCCCAACGCCATGCCGGATTGGACGAGGCGCTGTTGAATCAACGCAGCGCGCTCTATGAAAATGCCCGCAGCCAAAATCCGCGGCGCTGGAGTCAAAGTACCCGCAACTGGAACAGAATCCATACCGTGCATTTAAATCCAGATCATGCCGAAACCCAAAACAACTCGACCCAGGAAGTCGCTGTACCAGACAAATTAGCCGCATAAAATTTTACATTGAGGTGACAACCAGCTTGAAATTTTCCGCTTACAACTGGATAGACAGCGGCTTGATATAGCCAGGACTTTAACGTTTGAATTGCTCGACCAGTTGATTCAAACGGTCGGCTAATTGCACCAATTCATTGCTGGCTGCGTTGGTTTGCTCCGCGTCATTGGCAGTGCGGTCGGTCAGGTGACTGATATTGGCCACGCTTTGGCTGACATGTTGCGCCACCTGATTTTGATTGTCGGCGGCTTCCGCCATTTGTGCATTCAACCGGCGGATATGCGTGACGCGCTCGGCAATCAGGCTCAAACCTTCGTCGGCACTCTGTACCTGAGAGCGGCGCTGTTCGGCGCTTTCTTTGGCATTCTCCATCACGGCCACGGCATCCTTGGCTTCGTGTTGCAGCTGGGCGATGATTTTTTCGATTTCTTCGGTGGCTTGATGTGAACGGGTGGCCAGGGTTCTAACCTCATCGGCTACCACGGCAAATCCGCGGCCTTGTTCGCCGGCTCGGGCGGCTTCGATAGCGGCATTTAACGCCAATAAATTGGTTTGTTCCGCCAGGCCTTTAATTACATCCAGTACGGCGCCTACGCCTTTGCTTTTCTCGTCCAAGCGTTTGATGACATCCGAAGCGCGTTCAATCTCCGAGACCAGTTCGTAAATACCATCGATGGCATTTTTCGTGGTGGCGGCACCGCTAGCTGCTTGGTGATCGGCCTCAATGGAGGCTTGCGAAGCGCCGCCGGCACCGGCACGTACGTCGCGTACCGAGGATTCCAGTTGCTGTATGGCTTGCAATACCGATTCGGTTTCATGGCGTTGCTGTTTGGCCGCTTCGGTCGTTTGTCGGGCTACGCCGGATATTTTTGATGTGGCTTTGCTCAGTTGCTGACTGGTTTCGGAAACATGGCATAAACTGGTGGCGAAATTGTTCAGCATGGCGTTGAAGGAGGTGCTGAGCTGGCCGATTTCATCGTTCGAGTTGATCGTCAGCCGTTTACGTAAATCGGCGTTTTGGCTAATCAGATTCATGGTGTCGCGGATTTCATTTAAGGGATTGACGACAATCTTACGCATCAGTAAGGTAATTAACAGCATTCCGGCTATGAACAGACCGCCGGCAATGGCGCTGGCTATGGCGAAATTCTGATTGATCGTATCGTGCAGGCGGATCAATGAATAATTGACGCGTACCGCACCCAGTATGGTGCCTTCCGAGACGGCATGGCATGTTAGACAGTTGGTGCCCTTAAAATTGCTGCTGGCGACGATGGGCTCGACAACGACGATGCTGTCGCCACTTTCGCTACTGATTTGTTTGCTGACGGCCTTGCCGGATAATGCGCTTTGATCCAGATTGTCAATAGGAAGTTGTTCGTCCGAACCGGGTCCAAAGCTATCGACAATGGCTTTGCCTCGAATCAAGCGGGCGTCCATAACGTCGTCGTGCGAGCGAATTTTTTCGCGCAGAACGTGGCTTTGGGTCATGGAGCCGGATAGCATCATGGCATTTAGTCCGTCAAAATAGCTGTTGGCTATGTCGCGGGCTTTCTCGGTGGCCATGGCTTGCGCCATTTGTTTTTGCCTGTCGACCATAAACAGCAGGCTGACGGACATTAACAACAGGAAAACACTGGCAATGCTTAGCAGAATTTTGGTTTGAATGGAGGTGGGGTTATCCATGAGTGCTCGCTATCAAGTTTGGATATAAATAATCTTTCAGTATCAAGAATAGTGCAATTAGTCCCGCATGATGGCATTGCGGCGGTCTGATTGTTTCAATATGCCGCCCAGTATCCACATTTGATACATGGAGACCGACCACATAAAGGCAAAAGAAATACCCAGGCCAAAGCCGGCAACAATGACCAGCCAGGCGAAATGCGGATTCAATTTGGTTAGCCACCAGGATGCTATGTCGATCAATAAAAACAGATAAGGCATAACGATGGCCGGATACTTGTAGCAACAGGGCACTCCGGTGCTAAAACTGAAGATGAGGCCGACAAACATAAAGATAAAACTGATCCCGAATAAATGAATATGCGAAAGCCGGGTCAGCGACTGAAACGTGGCGCCTTCGCTGGATTCGGCCACTTTTTGCAGATTCGCGAATTGAGCAAAATCCGGTATGGAACCCGCGCCGGCGTTATGGCACATCAGGCAGTTTTTTTCGACTATGGGTTTGATATTGGTGTCGTAATCCTGTTCCGATGCGCCATCTCGCACCCATTGAATGATTTTGAAACGGTCATCGTCCGGGGCATTGAATTTCATGGAACCGTTCAGTTTGGATTCTAAAACCGAGCCGGAACGGTCGCCGTAATAACTGTAAACAATATCGTTTAATGACAAACCGAATTTTCCATCCGCCATGCCGTGGGTAAACAGAATTTGAATTAGCGCCATGATGTATCCGGCGGCGATGGTAGTCAGATAGCCGGTGAATAATAATTTGATCGAGGTGCCGAAACTGATCAGATTGGCGCCTTTGTAGGCATATTTAACAGGGACGTTGCATTCAGAAGACATAAAAATTCCGCGAATGAGGTTGCAATCAGAATAGGCCAAGCGGGCCAAGCAGAGCCCGCTTGGAGTTTAGCGGCAGCAGGTATTAATTCCTGATGTTTTGATAGTAAAAACCCAGTTCTTCGATTTCCTGGTCGCTTAAGGTTTTTGCAATTAAACGCATACGGCGATAGATGTCGTTATGGCGTTCGCCGTTTTTGAACGCATTTAATGTGGCGGAGGTGTATGCCGCATTTTGACCGGACAAGCCGGGCATATCCATGACTTGTCCCTTGCCGTCGCTGCCGTGACAGACTTCGCAAGGTGGCAATACCCGGTCACGGCTGCCTTTTTTCACCAAGTTCTCGGCTTTTTCGTACACCATGGGGCTGCGGGACTGGAAGGCGGGCGGTTGAGAAGCAAACCAAGCCGCCAAGTCGGCGGCGTCCTGTTGGCTTAGCCCTTGGGCAATCGCATTCATCATCGGATCTTGGCGATCACCGTTACTATAATCTTGTAGCTGTTTATAGAGGTAAGTCGCTAGTTGTCCCGCCAATGAAGGATTGTTAGGTGAAATACTGATACCTTTTTCACCATGGCAGCCGCTACAGGTTTTGGACAGTTGCTCGCCTTTGGTCGGGTCGCCTGCCTTGACGAAATTGAGTTGATCCGCTGTCCATGCCACTTGCGAAGAAGGCTGGGCGGAAGCGTAAATCGGCAGACAAAGTGCCGCGGTTAGTATGATTTTTTTCATGATCAGACCCCCCATCTGCCTGAACCAAAGGTTTCCATCAAGAAGAATTGCAAAATCGGATAGCCGAATGCAATCAGCATGAATACCGCAATCACGATGTTCCACACCTTAAAACTGTTCAGGTATTCGGGTAGATCGGTTGGGGCATGAATCGGCTCGGCGTATTCGATTTCACCTTGATAGGTTTCGGTGCCGATCTGAGTTTTATATAGATTGTAAATCAGCAAGCCTGATGAGTAGAGCAGTACCGCACCGCCGAAAATCATGATGGCTTCATAGGGTTCCCAGGACAGAGTCAGTAGGTTGTTGTAATTCACACTATCGATCCGGCGGGGTTGGCCCAACAAGCCTAAAATATGCCAGGGCGTGGTCATGATCATCATGCCGATAAACCAAGTCCACAGCTGAGTAAGCGCCAGGGATTTGCAATATAACGGTTTACCACTCAACACGGGCCAAAAATAATAGGCTATCCCGAAGTACATGATGACGGTTGTGCCGCCAAAGATCAGATGAAAGTGGCCGGGTACCCAGGCGGTGTTGTGCACCATGGCGTTCATCGCGTAACTGGCATTGATCAGTCCGCCGAAGCCGCCTAGTATCAACATCAGCAAGCCTAGAACCATGGCCAGTACCATGGGATTGGTCCAGGGCAGGGCGGCGATCCAGCCAAACAGGCCTTTGCCGCCATTCAAGCGGCCGGCTATCTCCAGCGAGGCAATCACGGTAAAGCCGGTGATGAACGTCGGCAAGGTTACTATAAAGGTGCCGACACCATGTAACAGCTTCCAGCCGTGGCTTTGTTCGGGGTCCATGTACAGATGGTGGAAACCGATGGGCAGACTGAAAACCACCAATAAAATGAAGGCTGCCCGGGCCATTTCATCGCTAAACAAAAAGCCGCCGGCCTGCTTGGGTACCAGGCAGTAAAACGCCGTATAGGTGGGTATCAGCCAGAAATACACGATAGGATGCAAGGTCCAGGCGAATAGCGTTCTCGCCAAACCGTCGTCGATAGTGTCTACCCAGCCCAAGGCCCATGGAATCAACTGAAACAGTACCTCCATCGCGACTCCGGCACTGGTCCACAGCCATAAAATGGCATTGGCCGTGGTCGCGAACATTGCCAACGGCACCGGTTGGCCGGGATTGGCATTCTTCCACTGCACGTGCATCACGATCATGGACACGCACCAGAACCAAGAGCCGACAACCAGCAAGGTGGCGCCTATGTAAAACATCGGATGGGCTTTCATCGGCGGATAAAAGGTGTACAGCACCGAGGCCGCGCCGCCCAATAACGGCAATGCCGCCATAACGACGCCGGTCAATGCCACCCAGAAACCCGTCCAGGCGAAAGTTTTATTCCATACCGGTAGCTTTAGGCTGCTGGTGGCGACGTAATATCCGAAGCCCATGATGAAAAAGGTAGTCAGTACAAAACCCATTAATACCCCGTGGGTGCTGACCGATGCGTAATAAACTTCGCGCGATTCCAGAAAACCGAAAAAGCCGCTACGCTCGACGACTTGATAAAGGCCCATCACGGCGGCTAAGGCAAACGCGCCGAACGCCACCCATAAATGCACCAGCGCTAATTTTTTCTCCATAGCATTATTCATGAGTTGCTCCCCCTTGATTGTTCATGTCGGCCCACTGCGCTTTACTGACGACTTTCAGATTGCTCCACATGTGCGCATGGCCCATGCCGCAATATTCGTTACATAGCAGTGGATAATCGCCGGTGTGGTGGAGCACGGTATTTACCTGCGCAACATAACCGGGCACGATCATGGTGCTCATGTTGGTCATCGGAATGTGAACGCCATGGATGACGTCGAGGCTGACCCAGCGAAAAGTCAGGCTGGTTTCGGCCGGCAATACCATGGTTTTGGGATAAAAACCGTAACGCCCGGCTACCATACGGACGGTAATGCTGCCGTCGGGATTACGCTGTGGGCCGAGATTATCTTCGGCAAATTCTTCGGAAAGGTGTAGCCGAGCCGAGTCGATGGTTTCCACATTGCTGGGTGCGTGAATACCGTGAAACAATGCAGATCCCAGTATTATCGCAACAAATAGGCCGGCAATACCTAGTGAAATACCGGCCCATTTTTTTTCTAGTCGATCGATATGCATGATAGCCCCCTAGCCGATATGGCCGCGGGGTAAAAACACCCCGTAGTACATCAGTAACCAGGCGATGACCATGCCGCCGCCGACAATCAACATTAACGCCCAGGTGCCGACAGGCGAGCTTGCCAGGATTTTTTTGCGCTCTTCTTCGCTAACCGAATTCATATCCTTTCCTCTTGTATGCATGATAATTAGGAATCAAGTGGCAAGAAACGGCTGGAACAGCTTAAAGCAAATCATTCTTGGTGATGACTTTACCATTTCATTGCTGGGGCAATCATACAGCCAAGCTCTTGCTAATCCAAAAGAAACTATTAAGGTTTTTATAAGCTTGTGTGGGGTTTTTACAGGAAAGTAATGGGTCAGGTTTTATTAGGCGCTTGTCACCTGAGCGGTTTGAGAGCGTTTAGAGATATTTGTAGTTTAAATTTAACGTAATAAACGTTGTGGGCAAGCCGGTGGAATTGTTATCAACATTACTAGTCTTTTTTAATCCGTAGCGCCTCGCTAAAGGTTAAAAACCGGCCTTTGTAACGATCGCCGTTTTCCAGGAATTTATCGGCGTTACGCATGCTTAAGCCATAACCCAGGGTATGCATGTGTTTACAGAAATCCACCCTGTTACCCCGATCGGGGTCTACGATTATAATTTCCGCCGAGGGTGCGGCATGTCGATGGATATAAGCGGCCAGTTGACCTGGCTGTTGGCGTTCATAGAGTAAGTCGCTACCGATGATCAGATCGAACTCGCCCAGCTCTGAATTCAGTTCGGACCAATCGCTTGCTTCAAACTTTATGGGGCCTAATCGATTCAGTAGCAGGTTTTTGTTCAAAAAATCCTGGCTCAGCGGGTGCCAATCGCTGACGGTAATATTCCCACCCCGGCCATGGATCACCAGGCTGGCCAAACCGAGTCCGGCACCGATTTCCAGAATGCGTTTGCCGGCCAAATTAAAGCTATCCATGGCCAGCGCCAATACCCGTGCCGATGGCCAAATTTGTCCGAATAACGACCAACTGGTAGAGGAAAGACCGGCTTGTTCCGCTTCGCCGTGAGGGTCGGAATATTGTTGTAAATCGAGTAAGGAACGAATCAGGTAGTCGGTGCCGCCGATATTGACGGCCTCGTGTTTGACTTGGTAACCGGGCATGAACAACTCTTGTATTTGAAGTCTGGGGATCAGGAAAGATCTGATCGAACGGGCACAAAACTTAAATTGAGAGTCATGCGGGCCGAAAAGGCGTGAGGAAACAAACTGAACTGCTTTGATAGCTAGGGTACCACGCACTAGGGCGTTATGCCCGATTAATGGCTTGCGACGCTATGTCGCGGTTTGAATTGGGCTGGTGAATTAGGGCTGATGGAAGATTCCAATGCAACGGGATCAGGTATGCGAAGTCATACTTACTTAGCGGTACCCGACCCCATCGGTTGTTATTTTAGACTAGCGTTTATGCCGTTGGCTAAGGATGGACTTTAGATGGCGTCCACGGCTTTGCCTACTTTTCGGTCATCGCATCGGCGGCTTCGGCGGCTTTGGATTTTACGCTTTCAGCTGCGGCTTCAGTAGCAGTGGCGGCTTTTTCTGCCGCGGATTTTGCACCCTCAACGGCCGCAGTCGCTGCGTCGCTGGTAGCGGTGGCCGCTGATTGGGCGGCGTCGACGGTTGCATCCACTGCTTGGCCGGCGGTGTCTTGTGCTGCGGTTGCCGCGCTTTCGGCGGCTTCGGTGGTAGCGGATGCGGCATCGCCGGCGGTGTCGGAGACGCTTTCGACTGCGCTGTTTAGGTTATCCGCCGCGCCGCTGACGGCTTCTTGAGTTTGGGTTTGGACAGATTCAAGCGTCTCGCTGATAGGATTGGCAATGCCGGATTGTGGCGTGGTTTCCGCTGCAGGCGCCGCGGAAGTGGTTGCTGTGCTGGAGTCTTGCTCACAGCCGGCTAAAAGCAAAAAGCTGCATGCACTGGCAGTAAATAGCGATTTAATTTTCATGGGCCTACCTCGGTTATTGTTATGGGACTAAAAAATCTTGCCCAAAGAATAGCCACTTTTAGCATTAGATTGAAAAACCATGCATATTCTTTCTAATACCAAGCAGCTTCTATGGGAAGCGTTAAGCTTGGTTGTAAGTATAAGAGAGCCTATCTTAACTGCAGATTAAAAAACAGGTCGAGTTTTATTTTAGATTTAGCAGCAGATAATTTTGTTTTTAGCCATTTTGAATTTCTGTCAGTTTAAAACTTTGGATAGTGATGGCGGATAAAACGGTATTCGGGGTAGCCCTTTCTCGTTGCGATGACATTCGGCTTGCTATAATACAAAACTTTTTGAAATTCATCGGACCGTAAATGATGGACGTTAAACACTATATGCAGCAATTGGGGCAACAAGCCCGGGCGGCGGGACGAGAAATCAGCAAGGCCGACAGCGGGCGTAAAAATCTGGCCTTATTGAAAATTGCCGACGCCATCGCTGCCGGAGGCACCGAATTGAGCAGCGAAAACCGTAAAGATTTGCACGCCGGTCAAGCAAACGGTTTGGATGCGGCGTCGTTGGACAGGTTGGAACTGACGCCCGCGCGCATCGCCGCCATGGTGGAAGGGCTTAAACAGGTGGCTGCGCTGCCCGACCCGGTGGGGGAAATCACCGGTTTGAATTATCGGCCCAGCGGCATACAAGTTGGACAGATGCGGGTACCTTTGGGCGTCATCGGCATTATTTACGAATCGCGGCCCAATGTGACCGTGGATGCCGCCGCATTGTGTTTAAAATCGGGTAATGCCTGTATTTTACGCGGCGGTTCCGAGTCCATTCATTCGAATCGCGCCATTGCCGCCTGTATCGCTCAAGGTCTGATAGATGCAGGGTTGCCGCAGCAAGCCGTGCAAGTGGTGGAAACCACCGACCGGAGCGCGGTTGGCGAATTGATTACCCTGAAAGACTATGTCGATGTGATCGTGCCGCGCGGCGGCAAAAGTTTGATCGAGCGTATCAGCAACGAAGCCACGATTCCGGTCATCAAACATTTGGACGGCATCTGCCACGTTTATATCGACGGCAAAGCTGATCTGGATAAAGCGGTGGCCATCGCCATGAATGCCAAGACCCATCGCTACGGGGTTTGCAACGCCATGGAAACCTTGCTGGTGGCGGAAAGCATCGCCGGGAAAGTGTTGCCGATATTGGCGGCACAATATGCCGAGAAAGGCGTGGAATTGCGCGGCTGTTTAAAAACCTGTTCGTTGGTCAAAAATGCAGTGCGGGCCACGGAAGACGACTGGCATACCGAATATCTGGCGCCGATTCTATCGATAAAAATCGTGACCGGCATTGACGAAGCCATTACCCATATCAATAACTACAGTTCCGCGCATACCGAAAGCATCGTTACCGAGGATTATACGTTGGCCCGGCGGTTTTTGCGGGAGGTTGACTCCAGTTCGGTGATGGTGAATGCCTCTACCCGCTTTGCCGACGGCTTCGAGTACGGTTTGGGCGCGGAAATCGGTATCAGTACCGACAAACTGCATGCCAGAGGCCCTGTCGGCCTGAATGGTTTGACCTCGTTAAAGTATATCGTGCTGGGTGACGGACACATTCGCCAATAATGATAGGGATATACGGCGGTACTTTTAACCCGGTGCATTTCGGCCATTTACGCACGGCGTTGGAAGTTAAGGAGTTGTTTGATCTGCAACTACTCAGCTTGATACCGTGCCGATTGCCCGCGCACCGGCAGCAGCCTGATGTCGATGCCGAAATGCGTTTGGCGATGTTGAAGTTGGCCAGTGCGGATATGTCGGGTTTTTACGTAGACCGCCGCGAACTGGACAGGGAGGGTCCGTCGTATATGGTCGATACCTTGGCTACATTACGCGAGGAATATCCACAAACCGGCTTGATACTGTTTATCGGTCTGGATGCCTTTGCCGGCTTAAGTACTTGGCATCAATGGCAACGGTTATTCGATTATGCCCATCTGGTGGTAATGACCCGGCCGCAGTGTGCCAGATCCGATTTGCCGGTATTTTTACAGCAGCGGGTTTGCGCGAATCGCGATTCGTTGCGGCAACAAAGGGCGGGGCTATTGTTTTTTCAAACTGTTACCGCACTGGATATCTCAGCAACCACCATACGAACCCTGATTGCCGCGGGCCGCAATCCTAAATTTTTACTGCCGGATGCTGTAATTAGCTATATCCGGCGCCATCAACTTTATTTATCCTCAGAACAGGACAGTGAATGCAAGCAGAACAACTCTTAAAACTGGTCGAAACCGAGCTCGACGAGCGTAAAGCCCATCAAGTCGCCACTCTGGATGTGCGCGGTAAAACCAGCATTACCGATTTCATGGTGGTCGCCACCGCCACCTCGACCCGGCATGCCAAGTCTTTGTGCGATTATGTGGTGGAGAAGATCAAGGAAAACGGCGTACAGCCTTTGGGTGTTGAGGGCGAGTCGGGCTCCGATTGGGTGTTGGTGGATTTGGGCGATGTGGTATTGCACGTGATGACCGGACAGGCCCGCGAGTTTTACCAGCTGGAAAAACTGTGGTCGGTCGCCGGCGATAAAGACAAGCAATAACGCCGCTAGTGTTTCATGCTTGGCCTTACTCAAGAAAAATTGTTTTCAGCCGATGACTACTGCATACAAGTAAGGGGGCTCTATGACACGCTATCCATCATTTATATTCGCTTTGCTGATAGCGGTGACTTTAACGGGTTGTGCCGCTTTAAACTGGCGAGATGAAGCGGTAACCAGCAAAACACTGCTAGCCGACGGTTACAGTCGGTTTGACGACAGCGGTCGACTCAATGTGAATAACCGCTGGCTGTCCGCGCAGCAGGTCGCCAAATTAAATGCCTACCGGGGCTTGGCCGATCAACTGTATTTCGAGCCGTTGGCCGAGAATAAAACCGTAGGTTCGCAGGTGATCAGCCACGAGGTTTATCGGGTTTATCTGGATATTTATCTGCGTTCGGCGCAGGCTACCGATTATCGAACCGTCCGAGACAGTTTGAAAACCACCCTGAAACTCACCTTAACCCCGCGTTTTTATCAATGCATGCGCGGCGATGCGGTACAGGCCAAACAATGTATTCAGGAAGACAACAAATTGGCGTATAGCAGACTGGGCTACAAAACCGCATTGACGACCAGTGCCAATCTGGCTTGTGGCACTATCGATTGTAGCGACCAGTTTGCGGTAGGCGGTTTTTCCAAGGACCGCAATCCAGTGGATAGTCTGTTACTGAATGTTGGGCTGTACGATATGGAATGGATAGCCAATACCGGTGCCCGCACGTTGTTCAATCAACTGTTGATTAATGGGTTTATTAATGCGCTATAAACTAGGACTGACAGGGCTTTTGCTGACGATGTTGGTCGCCTGTGGCGGCACAAACAACACCCGCTCGCAGGCTGAGGCGATTAGCCAGCGGCAGGCTACCGTGCAAGGTAGTGCCGTCATTACAGGCGCGGGCGTGGATCAAGCCAGACAAGAGGCGATTAACGACGCCATAGCCAATGCCTCTTTACAATTAAAGCGCTCCGGCTCGGAGTCGTTACTGGCCAGCGATATTAAAGTGGTGGATGAATGGCAGGAGGGCAATACTTATCATGTACAGGTATTGGCGGTGCTGGCACAACAACATGCCTGCCATTCGCCCTATCGTAAGACCATTGTCGCAACGGCCTTTCCGGTTATGAATGCCGATCAGGTCAATGGTAACGAAAGTCAGGATTTGTTTAGCGGCATTCCCCGGGAAATCGGTAACCGCTTAATGGAAAGCGGCGATTTTATCGCTCGCAATTTGACCAGTACCTCGCTTTATCAAAATCGGCCTGATTTGGCGCCGGAAATCATGCTCAACGGCATTATTGTCAATTCCGCGATTTTGGATGTGGCCAGGCGGCAGAATGCCCAGTTGGTACTAGCCGGCGTAATTCGGGATTTTAAGGTCGAATCCACCCAATACGTGCGGGGTTCCGGAGTGCTCGCCGAACTCAAATCGGTGATGCGCGATTACATAGCCAGACGTAGCATCGGTATCGATGTGTTTGTTTATGACGGCTTTACCGGCGCACTGCTGTTTCAGCACCGCTATACCGACTCGATATTAGGTGATGTCTCGTTACCGTCAGGCTACACCGTTGGTAGCGAACGCTTCGATTCGACCTCGGCCGGACATAAAATCACCCAAATCATTGCCATGGCCAGCGACGATATCAAGGACTTGTTCGGCTGTTACCCGTTTGCGGCTCGGGTAAGCCGGGTGGAAAACAATCGGATCTACATCGCTGCCGGGGCGCAGGATAAAATTAAAGTCGGCGATCGATTTAAGGTTTACTCGGTGGATACTTACGCGTCTTCGGTCGGCATGGGCTTTACCGACCCGGTCGGCATCATGGTCCTCACCGACGTGGGCCCGTCCATGGCGGCCGGCAATCTTGAAGGTGGCGGCCAGTACCAAGTGCGCCCAGGCGACTGGGTGCGTAGTGTCGAGATGCCGTGACTTCGTTTCCTGCTGCTGCGAACCTGTAGTTGCCAAGATTTTTCAGACATTAAAATCAAGTGTGCCGCTTGAGGGCGGTTACCGTCATTGCCGGCCTGCAGAATGAACAATCTATCTGGGATATACATCCGTCATAAGCTCTGATTCGGCGGCAAGCCGGCTGAATTTTTATCAGACAGCTCCTTAAACGCTGCAAAGGTATTTTGAAGAAACACGAGTAAGGCAGTTAGTCGGGCGGATTGATATTGTTTGCTCGGATAAATGACATACAGCGGGATTTTCTCACAGCTTGCTCCGGGAAATAAATCGATCAATCGGCCTTCGTTGAGATCGTTATCAATATCGAAGCGGAATTTATAGGCAATCCCGTGACCTTGTAAGGCCCACTTGCGTACTAATGCGCCATCATCGGCGGCGCGGTCGCCATAGACCGTCACTTCTGTTGTTTTTTCCTGAAATACTACCCGCCAGCGATTAAATAGTTCGCCATTTCGGTAATAACAGATACAGTTATGCTGGCGAAGCGCCTCAATGCTGTCCGGTTGTCCATGGCGTTCAATATAGCCGGGTGCGGCACAAATCACCCTGTCGTTATCGCTTAGTTTTTTGGCAATCAGATTGGAGTCTCTCAACACCCCATAGCGAAGCGCCACATCCAGCGGATTCTGATAGAAATCCTGAACCGCATCCGACAAATGCATAATCAGGCTGATCCTGGGATGCTGGCGGCGAAAGGGTTCCAATATTTCGTCCAAACGATCGCGCCCCAAATCAGAGGGCGCCCCCAAATGAATCTCACCGGAAAGATCGATTCGACGTTGCTGCAACACCGCAATACCTTCATCGAGTATTTGCAAGGATTGTTCGCAGTACGTTAAAAAATCCTCACCGGCCTGAGTTAAGCGTAACCAGCGGGTCGAGCGCTCGAACAGCTGGGTGTTTAACTGCCGCTCCAAGCGCTTAAGTGCTGCGCTGGCGGCGGCTGGCGTAATGCCCAGCAGTTTTGCCGCACGGGTAATGCCGCCACTTTTGCTGATGCGAATGAATAAATGAATGTCGGCAAAATTCAGCATGGCAGATTCATTTCAAAATAATTTCAAAATAATTTTGATATTAAATCAACTAATCAGGCTATTGCCAATAAATAGGGTGGTTATTAAACTGCACTTCACGTTCCAGTGACTGTAACTCTTTTGAGGAGTGATTTATGAGCCCGCTTTTCACCCCATATAGCATCGGTGGCCTAACCCTGACCAACCGCATTGTGATCGCACCAATGTGTCAATATTCCGCCCGGGACGGCGAAGCCAGCGATTGGCATATGATGCATCTGGGTAATTTGGCGATGTCCGGTGCTGGCTTGCTGATTATCGAGGCCACCGCCGTTGAGCCGGTAGGACGTATTTCTCCTGGCGATTTAGGGCTTTGGTCGGATGCCACCGAAGCGGCTCTGGGAAAAGTAGTGCAAGCCGTACGTCGCTATTCTGCCATGCCGATTGCCATTCAGCTTGCTCATGCGGGCCGCAAAGCATCGACTGCGGTGCCTTGGGAAGGCGGTCGCCAAATCGGAGCTGAGCGGGGCGGCTGGGCAACCGTCGCACCTTCCGCGCTGCCCTATTCACCCGACGAGGCCGACCCGATAGCGCTTGATCAAGCTGATTTAGCGCGTATATTACAAGGCTTCGTTTCCGCCGCACAACGCGCGCATCGATTGGGCATTCAGGCCATAGAGATACATGCCGCGCACGGCTATTTGTTACACCAGTTTTTGTCGCCGCTATCCAACATGCGTACGGATGAATACGGCGGTTCGATGGAAAACAGGATGCGTTTTCCATTGGCGGTATTTGATGCGGTAACAGCCGCCATGCCGAATAGTATGCCGGTCGGCATGCGTATTTCAGCGACCGACTGGGTGGAAGGCGGCTGGAATTTGCAGCAGAGCGTTGCCTTTGGACACGCTCTGCGCAAGCGCGGCTGCGCCTATATTCATGTGTCCAGCGGTGGCCTTTCACCGTTGCAACAGATCCCGGTGGGGCCTAATTACCAAGTGCCCTTGGCGGAATCCCTACGCACCGAAACCGGTTTGCCGACGATCGCGGTCGGTTTAATCACCGAGCCCGATCAGGCCGAAGCCATTATTGCCAAAGACCAAGCGGATATGGTTGGTCTGGCGCGCGGCATACTCTACGATCCGCGCTGGCCCTGGCATGCAGCGGCTACACTGAATGCCCAAGTGGTTGCGCCGCCGCAATACTGGCGCTGCCAACCGCGCGGTTTAAAGTCGCTGTTCGGCGATATGACTATGCGTTAGTGTCAATCTTTCACCGAACCAGTAGCGTCTCCATTTTTTGCGGGAGTCGTTTTGAAAAGCAAGCGTATTTACCTGCTTTACTAACCATCCTACAGAGCTTAAAGGAGTCAGATCATGCTTGAAGTTCGTGCCGCTAATCGTCGAGGTATCGCTAATTTAGACTGGCTGTTTTCTCGACACACATTTTCCTTTGGCCATTATTACGATCCGCGGCAAAGCGGCTTTTCGGATTTACTGGTGATAAACGAAGACATAGTCCAGGCGGGTAAAGGCTTTGCTACGCATCCGCACCGTGATATGGAAATATTCACCTATGTCATTGACGGTGCGCTGGAACATAAGGATTCAATGGGTACCGGATCGGTGATCGAAACCGGTGATGTCCAGCTCATGAGCGCGGGAACCGGCATTACCCATAGCGAATTCAATCATTCGCAGACTGAATTAGTCCACTTTTTGCAAATCTGGCTAGTCCCGGATAAGAAAGCCGTACAGCCGAGGTATCAACAAACCCACTTTAATCAGGCGGAAAAGCAAGGTCGGCTGCGCTTGATTATTTCGCCCGATGCCGCGGATGGGGCCTTGTCGCTGCATCAAGATGCGCGGGTTTATGCGGGCTGTTTCGACGCGGACCAACAGGCACGGTTGGCGCTTGCGGATAATCGCTATGCCTATGTTCAGGTGGTACGCGGCAGTTTAACGGTTAATGGCACGCCGCTAAACGCAGGCGATGGCGCACGTATCCGCAACGAACGCCAAATCGACCTAAAACAAGGCCGGAATGCCGAGGTGTTGGTGTTTGATTTACGCCCCCATGAACTACCTGCTGATTAGCCGGTGATGAACACAGCGCCCTCAACACCGCCTCATAACGAGCAAGTGTTTTTTGTCATCCGGCATCGGCTTAAAAAAGGCAAGGACAAACACCAGCAATACGAAGACTGGTTAGGCAGAATTGTGCCTAAAGCGGCCGGTTTTCCGGGACATTTAGGTGTGCAAATCGTCCGACCGCCTGATGGACACAATGAATACCTGATCGTGGTGCGTTTTGCCAGCATCCATGATTTGCAGTTCTGGCAGCAATCACGGGAACGCAAACAATTGATTAGGGAAATCGCCGCCGTTTTGGATAGCGAAGAAGCGATTGATATCAAAACCGGGATCGATTACTGGTTTACCCCGCCGACTGTCGGTAAACATCCGCGCCGTTGGAAACAGTGGCTGGTGACGACTTCGGTGATTTGGCCTTTGACCATGTATGTCCCGCCCGCGATGGAGCCTGTGTTTTTTAGGTATCCGGAACTGGGTGAATTCGGCATTCGGCAAGGTGTGTCGGCATTGGTGATAGTCGGTTTGGTTGTGTATCTGATCATGCCGATTTATGTCCGCCTGATTGCCCAATGGTTTTTTAAGCATTAAAAGTAATGCTATTTTTGCACATTGCCGTTTATCGGGCGCTTCGGCGCTACCGGGTTTTGTAACCCGGTTGCTTTGGTTTTAAGTCCGGAGCGGGGTGGTTGAGCATAACGTTACCGATGGGCTTATCCGTCCGGCCTTTAAGGCCGCAAGTATTTATAGGATAGCTAAAGCGGTAGCGAATGAATTCCGCGAAAGCCCGGTAACTCACGTAACGCACTGTTATTTCGTCCAGCTGAAAAACTGTGAGTTGTGAAACGATGCCGTTATGCGCGCATCAAGAGTAGTTCAAGTCCATTCTATCGCCGTACGCCGGCCATTTCGCAATAGAGAAGACTTGTTATATTGGCTTCAATCGCGCTTGTTTGAAACGTCGAGCGCCGTTTTCATTCGGGTCAATCGTTACAATCGATGCTGTTTGGTGTTGAGCGGTTTGTTGTATAGGCGACAATGTAAAATAGGGTTTATGAAATAAAAATACTTATATTTCAGTTGCTTATAAATTACTGGTCACTTGGTATAGTCTGTGCTTATTCACATTGTACAAACAAGCGAGGTGACTTTTATGGAACTGCCAGTATTAAACGAACAACCCGCAGCAAGCGCAGGCGGCTGCTCTTCCCATTCTTGCGGCACTAGCGATGATCAGCTAGGCCATTTGTCAGACGATATACGCGCCAAGGTGGAAAACCACCCGTGCTATTCGGAAGACGCTCATCATTATTTTGCCCGCATGCACGTTGCGGTAGCGCCGGCCTGTAATATCCAATGCCATTATTGTAACCGCAAATACGATTGTTCCAACGAATCGCGTCCAGGCGTTGTGTCAGAGCTGTTGACGCCGGACCAAGCCGTCAAGAAAACCATGGCGGTCGCGGCCAATATTCCGCAAATGACGGTATTGGGTATTGCCGGCCCAGGCGATCCGCTGGCCAATCCGGAGCGGACGTTCGAAACCTTCCGCAGACTGAGCGAAGATGCACCCGACATCAAATTATGCGTTTCGACTAACGGTTTAGCTTTGCCGGAATCCGTCGAAGAGCTGTCCAAACATAACATCGATCACGTGACGATTACGATCAACACACTCGATCCGGAAATCGGCGCGCAGATTTATCCTTGGATTTTCTGGGAAAACAAACGCATACACGGTGTCGAGGGTGCGCGGATTTTGATCGAACAACAGCAGAAAGGTCTGGAAATGCTGGCGGCCAAGGGTATTCTGGTCAAAGTCAACTCGGTGATGATTCCGGGCGTTAACGACAAACATCTGGCGGAAGTCAGTAAAGTCGTCAAGGCCAAAGGGGCTTTCCTGCACAACGTGATGCCGCTGATTGCCGAAGCCGAACACGGCACATTCTACGGTGTGATGGGGCAGCGCGGGCCGACCCAGGATGAACTGATGGACCTTCAGGATGCCTGCTCCGGGGATATGAACATGATGCGCCATTGCCGGCAATGCCGCGCCGACGCGGTTGGTCTATTGGGCGAAGACCGTGGCGACGAGTTTACGCTGGATAAAATCGAAGACATGGAAATCGATTATCAAGCGGCGATGGAAAAACGCAAAGTCATTCACGAAGCGATTGCCGAGGAAATGCACAGCAAACGTAGCGCCAAAGAGGATGCAGCGGCCAAACATGCGGCCTCGAAAAAGCTGGATACCCGCCCGGTATTGATGGCAATTGCCACCAGCGGCCAAGGTGTGATCAACCAGCATTTCGGCCATGCCAAGGAATTCCTGATCTACGAAGCGTCGCCCGATGGCGTCCGTTTCATGAGCCACCGTAAAACCGACTTGTATTGCAGTGGCGATGATACTTGCGGCGACGGCGAAAGCGTCTTGCAACGCACCATCCGGGCGCTGGAAGGTTGCGAAACGGTGTTGTGTTCCAAAATCGGTTACGAGCCTTGGGATTTGCTGGAACAAGCCGGCATTATGCCTAACGGCGAGCATGCGATGGAGCCTATCGAAGAGGCTGTGATGGCGGTGTATTTAGAAATGGCCGCGGCCGGCAAACTGGATGAGGCGAAATCGGCAGAACGCGCCACGGCGTAGGCTGGTAGCCCGGCCCGGCAAACTCAGGTTGCCGGGCCGCTACCGTTGGGCTTTTATAGCTTTAGGGCAAACCCAACCTGAATAGGTTAATCAATCCACGACATATAGGATGAATCATTATGGCTTTAAAAATCATTGATACCTGCGTCAATTGTTATGCCTGCGAACCGTTGTGTCCCAGCAAAGCAATCTATAAAGCCGAGGCGTATTTTCTGATCAATCCAAAAAAATGCACCGAATGCGTGGGCGACTTCGATGTGCCGCAATGCGCCAGTATTTGTCCTATCGAGGGTGCGATATTGGATTCCGCCGGCATCGCGATCAATCCGCCCGGCTCATTGACCGGTATTCCGCCGGAAAAAATGGCCGAAGCGATGGCAGAACTTCAAGCACATTGACGGCCATGGCCATCGTTCACTTTTACGAGAAACCGGGCTGTTTCAATAACGCTCGGCAAAAGCAGATACTGGTGGCTGCCGGTCATCTATTGGTTGTGCACGATTTGTTGCAGTTTCCCTGGAAGGACAACCGCCAACGGTTACGTTCTTTTTTTGCCGATTTACCGGTGCCGCAGTGGTTCAATAGCAGCGCGCCGGCCATTAAATCGGGTGAACTCGATCCGCTCACCGTCAGCGAGACCCAGGCCATTGAATGGATGGTCGCTAATCCCATCTTGATCCGGCGTCCGCTGCTGGAAGTGGATGGCAGACGGCGGGTGGGTTTCGATATCGATAACATTGATGCCTGGCTGGGCTTGGCTGAGGCGAAACCGCATGCCAACCTCGATCTGGAAACCTGCCCGAAACTGCATCAGACTCAGGCCTGCCAGCCATGAACAGCGTGATTCTGCATAACCCCGAGGGCCAACCTCAAGCCGTGGCTTTATCGGAAAGGGTGCACTGGATCGGCGCGCTAGACCCCAATCTGAGAACGTTCGACATCATTCTCAAAACCGCCAATGGCACCAGCTATAACGCTTACATTGTGCGTGGCAGTGATGGGGTGGCGATTATTGATACCGTCAAGGAAGGCTTTGGAAACGACTTTTTCGCCCGCCTTGAAAGCGTGGCGGATTACGCTGAAATCAAGGTAATTGTGCTGAATCATCTGGAACCTGATCACACCGGCGCTTTGCCTGAATTAATGCGACGGGCGCCCCAAGCACAATTATTCATTTCCCAAAAAGCCCAGTCGATGTTGAAAGGCCTGTTAAAACAGGAACAACTCAGCTTTACCCCGGTACTTACCGGCGATTCTGTGTCGTTGGGTGACCGCAGCTTACAATTTTTGCACACGCCTTATTTACACTGGCCTGATACGCAATGCACCTATGTGCCGGAAGAAAGTATGTTGTTTTCCGGTGATGTGTTCGGCTGTCATTTTTGCGATAACCGCTTGTATAACGATCAGGTCGGCGATTTCCGGTTCTCTTTCGAATACTACTATGCCCACATCATGCGGCCTTTCAAGGAGTACGTGGTGCGGGCGTTGGAGTTGATCGAGCCCCTGCCGCTGACACTGATTGCGCCTACCCATGGTCCGATTCTGCGCGACCGCCCGCAACGTTACGTGCAACGGTATCGACAACTATCCAGCTCGGCCTTGCATAGCGAAATTAGCGCCCAGCAAAAAACCTTATTGATTTTTTACATCAGCTCTTATGGCAATACCAAACGTATGGCAGAAGCCATTTATCAGGGGGCGATGCAAGTAGAAGATGTGCGAGTTTCACTCTACGACCTTGAAGGCAGCGAAGTGGGACCTTTCGTGGATCTGATTGAGGAAGCCGACGGTTTAGTGTTCGGCACCCCCACCATCAATGGCGATGCGGTCAAACCGATATGGGATTTGTTGTCTTCACTGACAGTCATTAATTTAAAAAGCAAGCTGGGCGGAGTGTTCGGCTCGTACGGTTGGACCGGCGAAGGGGTACGGTTGGTAGAGGATAGGCTGCGCGGGTTGAAACTGCGGGTGCCGATACCGGGGTTGCGGGTGAAATTGATCCCCACGGATGACGAAATCATCGAGTGCAAGGCCTTTGGCCTGGAATTGGCCCAGGAGCTAATGGGTTTACGGGAAGCCAAGGTGATTAATTTCGCCGATTTGGCTTGAGGCTTTTTCAAGTCAGGCCAAGTGCATAAAACTCGGTAAAGCGCGTTCCGGTTGATCCGCCACAAGCAGCGCCGGAACGAACCATCAGGAAGTTACAACGAAAAGGTTGCCCATTATCAAAACCAATGAGTTTGCTGCATAAGCAAACAACCCCGGTGCACGGATGAACCGGGCAAATCATTGCCGCAGGGCAATGAAAAATCGGGAATTGTACGATTCCAACATGGAAATGCGTCGGATTAGGCGGTTTCCTAGATTTATTTTTTACCATTATGGAGTGTCAAAAATGGCCAAATCGACCATTACTTTTGAAGATATCAATGTCACCGTTACCGTGCCGGCGGGGACTCGGATTATAGAAGTGTCCGAAAAAGTCGGCTCGGCGATTACTTATGGTTGCCGCGAAGGCGACTGCGGAACTTGCCTGATGAAAGTCACCGAGGGCTGGAATCATCTGAGCGAACCATCGGTGCTGGAAGACAAAATTTTGCGGGAAAACATGGCCGGCAAACACAATCGGCTGGCGTGCCAGGCCCAAGTGTTGGGCGGTACTATTTCCGTCAAACCCGTTTAATTTAGTGAGGACTATTTTATGGCTTTAGTAACATTTACCAGTCCGGAATATCGTGATAAAACCGTCTACGCAGTGGCTGGCAGCCATACGCAATCGGTTTTGAAACTGGCTCTGGAAAACAAAATTCCGATTAACTTTGAATGCGAAGACGGCGAATGCGGCACTTGCCTGGTCAAGGTATCCAGCATCGACAACAAGCTGCAACGTATGGGCGGCCCGTTAACCGAGAAGGAAAAAACCATTCTGAAACAATTGGGTAAAGTGACTCAGGCGGAATTGGAAAAAATGATTGTTGATGACCTGCCGTCCGAGTGGCGTCTGGCCTGTCAGATGATCGTGCGCGACGAAGACATACGCGTCGAGTATTAATTCTTTCAGCATGTCTCACTGGCCTTGCAGCATATCCATGCGTAACCGGTGTGACATGACTGACATTTGAGGATGCGGCCATGCAAGCTCAAGTCAAAATTCCCGCAGTAGCGATTCGTCAACAACATTACAGCGATCTGGTCGCTGGTAGCGACGGCTCGGCCAATAGCGTCTGGCTGGCACAGATTATTGCCAGTTGGCTGGTGGGAGAGGGTGCCTTACCTGACAGACTGGGGCTGAGTGACAGTCAATTCCGCCAATTACTGAGGCAACAATTTAGCGGTCATGCAGTAATGGAACAGGCGCCTTCCGGCAGCAATCCGGATTTTAGCCGCATGCTGGAAAAGCAGGATTTGGAGCAATTGTTAAGGCAGTCTGCAACCGCAGAGTACGCGGAAACCGAATGGCTGATCACCATCATCGTGGCTGCTTGTTTAGGCAGCGACCATCTCTGGCAGGACTTGGGATTATGGAGCCGCAAAGAATTATCAGCCATGCTGATACACAATTTTCCCCAGCTGGCGGAACGCAATAGCAAAGACATGAAATGGAAGAAATTTCTGTACAAACAACTTTGCGAAGCGGAAGGGCTTTTCGTTTGCCGGGCACCTTCCTGTGAAGTGTGCCAGGATTATCCGCAATGTTTCGGGCCGGAAGATTAAATTTCGCTGCACCTCGATGCTGATTTTTCTATGTAAGTCCGGAAGCTTTCAAGAAACGACCGATAGCCTATTCGGTGGTCTGTGTATCCTGCGTTAGCAACAAACGCATGGGTAGCATGCCCGATAAATTAAAACCCTGTCGTAGGTAAAAGCGTTGCGCAGCCAGATTGGTCTGATCCGTTAACAGCGTGATGCGTCTACAACCGGTTGTATAAGCAACATCCTTGGCATGACCGAGTAAGCGGGCGCCAAGGCCGGTGTTACGAAAATCGGGGTGTACCACCATATCCTCCAAGATGGCTACCCGGCCACCTAATGCGGTTGAAACGCTGTAAAGCAGGCTGAGCATGCCGACCGCTTTTTCACGATACCGGGCAACAAATATAGTGCCAATAGTCTGGTCGGCAATAATCTCGGTAAGTGCCCGCTGTTGGATGGACGGATTTGCCTGAAATTCATGTTCCTGGCTGAACAATATGCCCAGCAGCTCGCAGAGTGCAGAGATATCGTGCTCATTTGCCGGAGAAATTTCGATTGAATCACGCATGGTTTACTTAGCAGATTTGGCCTTGTTCATCGAATGTCAGCAGGGTCAACTCGCCGTCGGCATCGGTAATTTCGGCTTGCCGTAATACCCCGTTATCATCATAAGTGTAACTATGCAGCAATTCGGTTTCACCGTACACGCATTTTTCACAGCGGACCATGCGGTTCCGCGCGTCAAAATAGCCTTTGAAAAAGGTGTTGCGGTTAGCTAGACCGCCGTCTTCTATTTCGTTGACCAATTTCAGTGGGAGTTTAACGCCGCTGTAGCTAATAAAATAGCGGCTGACTAAGTCTTCTAAATTCATGGCGCTGATGGGATAGTTAAAAAACTTATTAAAAGCAAGGTTTATGCCGGCCAATCATGCCGTGAACTGCTTGAGCTCTGCCGATATTGCCGAGGTGACTGTCAGACAATCCCTTTAGCTTGTAGCGTTTACTACATCGTCATCTCCCCCAAAGCGGCGTCAAATATCAGCGCAGCCGGCCTTAGTATTTGGCGTCGATTTTGCTTGAATGCAATTTTCAATCAGCCAAATGCGTATGAAACTGTTTCTGGATTGGACGTCTTATGAAAACGCCGGTATGGGTGATGCCTATGCGGATATCCCCAAACACGGCGCGGATTATGCGAAAGCAGTCGCGGTCTGTATCGGCAGCAAGCAATGCGAGCAGACCGGTAAAGGGGTGATGTGTCCCAGTTATCGGATTAGCGGCAATCCGGTTTTATCGCCGGGCGGTCGGGTCAAACTTTTAAAAGCCGCCTTAAATGCCGAGGATGAGCAGGTATTTCTGAACCCGAGTCCGGCGCTTGCTGACGCAATGGCCTTATGCGTGTCCTGTAAAGGCTGTAGGCGCGAATGCGAAAACGAAGTAGACATGGCTTTGATTAAGGCCGAGTTTCTGGCTCAACAGGTGGCGCAGCACGGCTTGTCGTTACGCCGGCGTTTATGGGGCGAGTTACCCAAAATACTCTGTTGGCGGATAGTGCGTCCATTGTTGCTATTGCGTAATCAATTGGGCTGGCTGGCGCGTCTGTTAGAGGCGGGCTTGGGTATCAGCGCCAAAATTCGCTTGCCTGTGCCTGCCCGACAGCCTTTCCGTTACGGTTCGTCGGCTAAGGATGCTGTGTCTATCGGATCGGTAGAGAAACAAGTCGTATTGTTTGTCGATACCTTTAATCATCATTTTAATCCCGCCGCCGCCGAAGCAGCGCAAAGGTTGTTAAAGGCCGGCGGCTATCAAGTACATATTGCCAGACCGTTGGATGAAGATGAGCCGCAGCGGCCGCTGTGTTGCGGTCGGACCTATTTTTCCAACGGCCGGTTAGATAAGGCCAGACACGAGGCGCAACGCCTACTTAAAGCATTAGAGAGCCACGTTCAGGCAGGGCGCAGCATCGTCGGTTTGGAGCCGTCCTGCATACTCAGTTTGCGAGATGAATACCTGAAACTGGGGCTGGGCGAGCCAGCGAAAAAAATGGCGGAGAAAGTGGTGTTGCTGGAGGAGTTTATCGTCAGAGAGCAAACCGCCAAGCGCTGGACTCTGGAGTTTCAGGCTTTGCCGGAAGTCTCTCGTCTATTGCTGCACGGCCATTGCCATCAAAAAGCGGTCGGCGCCATCAAATCGGTTCGCAAGCTGTTAAAGCAGGTGCCTGGATTGGATTTTGAATTAATCGAATCATCCTGCTGCGGCATGGCCGGTAATTTCGGCGTCGAAGCCGAGCATGTCGAGCACGCCCAGGCCATGGCCGAACAGGCGTTATTTCCGGCCTTGCGCGCGGAGCCCGATGCCTTGTTGGTCAGCAATGGCTTTTCTTGCCAACAGCAGATCCAGAATGGCGGCTTTGCCGAGCCGCTGCATCTTTCCCAAGTATTATGCATGGCCTTGCCGTCACAGGAGTGATGAGATGAAATTACAGATCGAGAAACGTTATCTGGAACCGTTGTTGAGCGAGCACCCGCGCTTGCACACTTTGAGCGATCAATTGCGGCTCGGCAATAAAGCCCAGGTCAGTTACGACCAACTCAGCGAGCTTGAACTCGCCAGTCTGGCCGGGATTTATGCGCAAGCCGGTGAGGCTTTGCAACAACAGGCTGCGTTATTAAATGCCTTGCAACAAGCCATGGCGGCTCACAGTCAACGCTATAATGCCGAGCAACTGGAAATGCTGTTGCCGGCCATCGCCCGTTATCTATTGGAAGGGGCGATACGCGGCTGGCTGTTTCATGTCGAACCGTCCGGCAGAACGCTGGCTTATCTGATTACCCGCCTGGATTACACGCCGCCGGGCGAGGAAGAAGCTGGGCGTATTCTGATCGAGCTGAAAGCCAACAGCAAAGGCAAAATTGCCAATGAAACCCTGATCATACGCAGCAAGGATTTGGCCGATAAAACCATTCCGGAAATATTTGCCGGCAAAAGTTATTTGAAGGAAACCGCCGATTTGATCGCCGGCTACGACGAAGCCGCCGGCCGCTATTTCGACTGGCGGGCCCGTTACGGCGAACAGTTCTCCGGCTGGGGAACCGGTGTGTATGCCGACGATCCGACCGCCAGCCATCGCAACAGTGATTGGACTCGCAAAAATACGGTGGTGTTATCGTCCGGCGGCGGTGCCTGCCGCTTGGTTAACGATGAAAATATTCTCAGCGAGCGAGCCTTAAGCCTGGATGCCTCAGGCGATATTTTGGGTACCTATCTGCGCAAGGCAGGTAAAAGCATGCGCTACGACAGCAAAACCGAAGCGGCGGTCGAGGCTTATAAAGAAGAGATACCGGCCGGTTTGTTCACCGAATTGCCGATGCACGGTTATATCCTGACCTTTCATCTGGAATTGCATCACCACGTTTGGGTGCATGTCGACGATATGCAGCCCTATGTCTACCAACCGGACTTGAAACAAAAACTAATTTTGCCGCCGGAACAGACCGATTTGATCGACATACTCACCGCGGAAATGGACATGCTGACTGACGATATCGTGGCAGGTAAATCAGGCGGCACCACGGTGCTGTGTGCCGGCCCGGCTGGAGTAGGCAAGACTTTAACTGCCGAGGTATATTCGGAAATCATCAAGCGGCCGCTATACCGGGTGCATTCCGGTCAATTGGGCCTGAATGTGGCCGAAATGGAAAAAACCTTGAAGGAAACCTTGATTCGCGCCCAACGTTGGGGTGCTGTGATGCTGATCGACGAAGCCGATGTGTATATCAAAAAGCGTGCGGATAACTTGGCTTCCAATGCCGTGGTCGGGGTGTTTTTACGGGTGTTGGAGTATTTCAACGGCTTGCTGTTCATGACCACCAACCGGGTGGACGACATTGACGAAGCGATTATTTCTCGTTGTATCGCCATGATTCGCTACCACTCGCCGGACCATGCCGACCGCTGCAAAATTTGGCGGGTGATGACCCAGCAATTTTCCCTACCGGTTGCGGAAGCCTTAATCGACGAGTTGGCTAGTGTGTTCCCTGGAGCCTCCGGGCGGGACATTAAAGGCCTTACAAAGCTGGTCGCTAAGTTTTGCCAACAAAAGCAGTTGGAACCGGATTTGGATGTGTTCAAACGCTGTTCAGTGTTTCGGGGGCTGGAGTTGGCGGAAATTTAAAGCGTTGGAGGTTGCCGTTTTCGCTGAATGAATAAGTCAAGCTAAGGTGCGGGCTTACTGGCGATTACGTTTGTGTTGGCCGGATGAGGCTGTTAAAGGATTGAACAAACAGGTAACGGTGTATGGGTAATTGCTTACAAGCGTAATTGTGCGGTTTGCTACAAAACCATTGTCTTTGTCTGGTAATAGCCATGCCAAGCCGGTTTGTTAGTGATATAAGTTTTTGAAAAATAATATAAAAAATCCTTAAATCAACTTGGTAACAATTTTGCTATAGAAGATAGTGGATTTTTCCATTAATTTTTCCTGACTTATCACGGAGTTATCAATGTCAATCAAAGTAATAAAAGAGTTTTCTGAAAAAGCCAAGGTCGATTCGGAACTTAAAGAAAAGCTGAAAGCTTGCCTGAAAATTAAAGAGATGCTGGCTCTAGGCAAGGAATTTGGTTTTGAAATTGATGAAGTGGAATTGTATCCGCCCAACGAACCTCAATTTACCGAAGATCAGCTTTCGGAAAGATTGGCCAAGGCTTTGTTGCGAGTATAAATCTTACCGCCGTGTTTGTAGGGTACGTGCAAGTACGGCGGTTTTTTTAAGTCGGTTATCCTACCTAATCACCTTGCTGGATCAATGTGATATTTGATCTAGGCCCTAGTTTGAAAAGATTAGCTGGCTACGGAAAGTAATATTTACGTTCATGCAGCTTTTTTGGCTGCCGACTGTTCGGATAACTGAATATCGTTTTCTTTATTCAGCCATTTGTCATATTGGGCTCTTGTATCGGGATTAATTAACACGTCACACGCTTCTCGAAGTTGCATGGCAATTGCTATGCACTCATCCTCTCTATCTTTAAAATTATCAGGATGATTTAACTGCATTAGTGCTTTGAAAGCAGCTTGAATGACCTCTGTAGGTGCATCTTGAGTTACTTTTAAAATATTGTAGTAATTTTGATGTTCCTGCATTCGTTCGCCTTAGAATAATTACTTTTATGCCAAAAATAGAATTGGGAGAGACTGTTCTTGACGTAAATTGAAATTATTAAGCAACCTGAGTGCCAATCGCGGCTGGTTACTGCTAGATGGCGGTATATAAGACGAGAAAGGCAGAAAATCGCTAAATATGGAAAAATCAGCTGCCATACTCGTCAGGAATTGTCATAAATGGCAGTTGCTGGTGTATGAACTGTCATTTTGAACCGGCGGAAACTTTAAATTGTTGTTTCTTGCCACTAATGATTGTGCCGCGCTATCGTAGAATTAATGGGCATACGATAACCAGAGATATCGATTGCCATTTTTTGCCAATAGTCGGGTCGGTAATGGCTGAACCTTAGCGGGAAAACACCTTTAAAGGAAGAAAAACACTTGTTTAGCGAAGGCTACTTTAATGATGTAAAACAGACAGAATAATGCGGCACCGAAGGCTATCCAGCGTTTTTGGCCTTGTTCGCGCATGGTCATCAGCCCCAGACCGATGAAAACGAACATCAAAATCAATTTGGCTACAATCCAGCCATAACTACCGGCTAACCAGTTGCCTTGAAAAACCAAGCCGAAACCCGTTAGCAGTAATAAGCCCGCCAAAATGTGGGGCGACAATTTGATCCATTTCTGTTGCAGCATCTCCGGACGGTATTGGGCCAGCGCAACCCTGCCAAGGAAGCCAAAGGTAACCAGAGCAACAAATAAAAGATGTATATGTTTAAGCATAGTTAGAAGGATTTATGTGTGGTTAATATTGGCAATACTCTACGCCGAATGGCTTGATATGCAAAACCGGATCTTAAAATGATGTGATGCTAAAGCATTCATGAGTGCATAACGTCGCACTTTCCCGTCTGGATGGCGAGGCGTTAGATGTTTGGATCAGAATTTGCTATTGTCTGGCGCGCGTTCTTAGGGGCTGAACGGTAGACAAATTCGAAGAGTCGAATTGCGGTACTGGCAGGGCGGGGGAACACCGCAACCCTAAGATTATTAGGATTGCGGTTAACTTTTCGCGAAATTAGATGATGGTCACTTCTTCGGCTTGCGGGCCTTTAGGGCCACGGCCTAATTTAAATTGTACGTGTTGGCCTTCGTCCAGCGTTTTGTAATTATTGCTGGTAGACAGGATATTTCTGAAATGTACGAATACATCCGGGCCTTGTTGTTGTTCGATAAAGCCAAAGCCTTTGTCTGCGTTAAACCATTTAACCACACCGGTTGTCATTGTAGTAGACATGAAAAGAGTCCTATAAAGAGTGTAATTGAGCCTTGTGTAAAGGCGGATATAGCTGGTAAATGTGGAAATTACGAAATGAAAAACAGGACGAATAACTACAGAAGAGACATCGAATCGGTAAACACTGGTAACACTTAATTTCTAGCTGGAGCCTATTCTAGGCTGATTAAAGGTAATGTCAATTTTATTATGCGGATGAGAGGAAATACTTATTGGCACTGTTTAAATTTATATTTCTTTTTAAAAAAAACTACTCGATTAATATTTTGCGAATAGTGCGAATATTGATTCCAATCGCCACGCTTTCGGCAATCAAGGCGGGCCAGGCCTGCCAGTACACATCATTTATTATCCAGGCCGCACTGGACGCCAATAGCGCAATGCGCATTGCACGGTTGTTAAAATAATATAGGGCCAAAGTGGTGTTGCTAACCGCAAAGGCTGGCAGTAATGACATATAACCCTGCCAAGACAAGTGGGTTAAACCGGCGAAAATCACCACAAACCCAACGACTGAAGCGTGTTTGAATAGCTTTTTGGGATGTAGTCCGGATAATAGAGTCCTTAAAGCCGTAACAGCCATGCTCAGGCCAGCAGTCCAGGCCCCTAACAGCACATATTGCAGAGCCCACAATAAAGCGCCTAATGCAGACCAACGGCGAAATTCATCTTCGCCTTGTAAATAATAGGAGCGCCATTCGACAAAAATGCCTACAGCGCCGATTAGGTAGGCCGGCAAGATCGGGTTTGCGGCAAGAGTCAATTGGGTTGCGTTGCAGATAATTAAGTCCCATTAGTTTTTGACGCCTAAGATAGCCGCATTGCTGTTAAAAATAACCCATAAATGTTGCCCTGGTTCTATGCCCATGTCGATAACGCTTTTGGGGGTATTCAGGACAGCAAGGGTTTCGCCTCCGGCCAGTAATACCATCACTTCGGCGTTAACCTGATCCTGCTGTACTCGAAGCACCCGGCAAGGAAGGCGGTTATTGACCAAAAAAGCGTTGTGATCGGCATCCGAGGCTAAGGTAATATCGGAGCTATTGATCAATAACAATGCGTCCGCACCGACGCGTAAGCCCATTTCTTCTATAGAGGCCAGGGTTGTGGTGACAACAATCTGCTCCCCGTCCTTTAATTTAACCAACACTTCCGCGCTTACAGTGCCGATTTGAATGTCGATTATGTGGCCGAACAATTGGTTGCGAGCGCTGGTTTTCACCACCAAACGCTGTAATAGTAAAATAATATTGGGATCATCCAGCAGATCTTTATTGAGTTGGGCAAGGAATTGTTGATGCTGGATTTGCAGGCGGTCAAACAAGTTTAAAAACGCCCGGCCGGTTTCGGTCAAGCGGGTGCCGCCGCCTTTGCTGCCGCCGGTCATGGTGTTTATCAATACTTTCGGAGAACCGTTATTGGCGCGCTCGATGATTTGCCAGGCACCTTTATAGCTCAAGCCCATTTGTTTTGCCGCTTGGTTGATAGAACCGCTTAGATCGATCGCTCTCAATAAACCGATCATGCGGCTATCAAGCATACCGGCTAAGCGTAAGTCGGCTTCAATGAACTGGGACGGCGGATTGACGGTAGGCTTTTGCGGCATGGTGATTGCAATTTACGCTGGTTTTTGGGCGGTAAAAATCAGATATTCGGTGAGCTTTTCGCTGAATAACCGGTGTTGGGCCAAACCGACCAAAAAATTGGCGGTTTGCGCCGGGGTGCGGAAACCCAGCCATTGGCTGATTTTTTGTACCGGTTGCAGGCGTTTGGCCACTTTGTACATGTAATCGGCCGAGGGCAGAGTTTGGGCGGTAATGTCCTGACAATTAACCTCCGCAAACCCCTGTTGTTGTAATAATTGGGTAAATTCATCCCGTGTGCACAGGTTGGGCACGGCCCAGCCGTTTAAGCAGGTCAGCAAGGCTTGCCATTGCCGAGCATTAAATCGGCGTTGCAATAAAAAGCCGTCGCAGACTACGATGCGTCCACCGGGTTTTAATACCCGCCAAGCTTCGCGCAAAAAATCGCCCTTATTCAATGCATGGCAAGAACTTTCCAAGGCCCACACCACGTCGAATGACGCGTTGGCAAACGGCGTTTGACAGAAATCCGCCACTTCAAATGTTGCTAATCCGGACACGCCGTGTCTATTGGCGTGTTGGCGCGCGTAGTCGGCTTGCTTGGCGCTGATGGTGATTCCGGTTACCCGATTGCCCTGTTGTTTGGCCATCCAGATACTGCTGCCGCCGATACCGCAGCCGGCATCCAGGACATTTTCGTCAGGTTTGATAGCGGCTTTTTGGTATAAAACCTGGTTTTTATTCAATAAGGCCCGGTGTTGTTGATAAGGGCTGGTTTGATCCCAGTATCCGTAATGCAGCGCCAAATTATCGCTATTGCACCAGGCAAACAGATAATCGCGGTAGCATTCGTCGTAATGACGGGTGGCGTCGGCCTTAATGGCTTGGCAGGGGTTGTCGCTATGGTCGGATTGGGTAAGGTCGCGGTAATCCCGGTTAGGCTCTATGGTGTAAATCATGGTTGGGTAAGATTGGGATTTTAAGGTTTGCCGCGTTGAGTTAGTGGTGATTTAAGCTTGCTGACCATTATAATTCAGTTCCAGAATGTTCTTCGTATCGCCACGTGGGTTGCTGAACAGTGGATGACTGATTTTTAGCACGTTGAAGATTTGCTGAATGGGTTGCTGCTTGAGATTGTCGGGATCAACGCCGTAGCGGATTTTAAACAGACTGCGCTGTCTTCCGGCTGGAAAATAGGCCAGAATTTCCGCTAAACGCTGATCGATCAGTTGCTGTGCCAACAACAATTGCGGATTTATGCCTTTGCGGGCGGACTGTGTCGCTGTGAGATCAAAGCCGGTTGCAGTTGTCGAGTCGGCCGATTGCGCCTGCGTGCTTTTCTTGCGCATCTCCAACAAGCGGCTGCTTTTACCGCTCGCCAATAGGGTCGTGCTGGTTTGTTCGGGTTTAAAGTCAGTCATGTTCAGCGGGTTTGGGTTCTGCGTGGGCGGCTTCGTGAATTAAATTGCGTATTACCACGGAGGCGCATACGCCGCCGAAAGCCGCCGGTAAATAAGAGATGGTGCCATAGGCGGACTTTTTGTAATTGCTGCCGTCGGTAAACATCAGCGAATCCTTGTTGACCACTTCCGGTGAAAACACCACTTTGACGCCGCGACTGATGCCGTGTTTGCGCAGCCGGGTGCGGATGAACTGGGCAAACGGACAGTTATAGGTTTTGGAAATATCCACCACTTTTAGATGAGTCGGATCCAGCTTGCCGCCAGCGCCCATTGAGCTGATGATTTTCATTTTCCGGGCTTTGGCGGCGCGGATCAGGTGGATTTTAGGGGTCAGGCTGTCGATGGCATCGACGACGTAATCATAATGGGTATCGAGCAGTTCGGCGGCGGAGTCCGGCGTGATGAATTCGTGTTTAATCGTCAGCTTCAAATCCGGATTGATAGCCAGTAAACGTTCGCCCATCACATCGGCCTTGGACTGTCCAATCGTGGTCGCCAAAGCCGGTAACTGGCGGTTGCGGTTACTGGTTTCCACCACGTCGCCATCAACGATAGTCATTGCTCCCACGCCGGCCCGACATATGAATTCCGCGGAAAACGATCCCACTCCACCCATGCCGACCACCAATACATGGGATTTTTGTAAGCGTTCCAGTTTAGCGTCGCCTATAAGAAGTTCGGTGCGGGAAAGCCAGCTTAAGTCAGTCATTGAGAAACACGTTTGAAAAATTAGTATGGATTTGTCGGCGCAAGTGTGCGGGGTCAATTCCGCGTATTTTAGCCGCTGCCGCATAGATTGTATCAATTGAGAGGTCGGCAGCGTCGGTTTCCAAAAACAGCCTATTGATGGGTATAGCCTGTAAAGTTTGACTTGCCGGGCTGCCGGGCAGTAACAGCGCTTTGCCAAACGATATATAACAGCCGTGCTGGATCAGTTGCGCAGCCAAGCCCGGTCTGCCGGTAAAGCCGTGCATGATCCAGGCTTGGCTGGGAGCCTGACTTTTTTTCAAGTGCAGCAATTCGGCAAAGGCTCGCACGCAATGGATGATCAGCGGTTTACCAAAATCCTCGGACAGTTGGATTTGGCGGCTGAATACCTCAATCTGCATGCTCATCGGCGTGTCGATACACTTGTCCAGGCCGCATTCGCCGATAGCCAATAGCTTGGGGTGGTCTTTTAAGGCGATAAGGGCTTGCAAAGCGGAATCGATATTTTGACGCTCGATAAACCAGGGGTGTATGCCTAAGCTGAAATAACAGCTGCCGCTAATTGAATCTTCCGGGCGACTGGATGTTTGGGCTAAGGTATAAACCTGGGCGTCGGCAAGTTCGTGCGCGTCGAGACTAAGGATTTGGCTGTGGCTCGCGTGGCTAAATTGATGGCAATGAATATCAATCAGGTCTTGAGCGGGCGAGGTTTTTCCAGGCATTTAAGCCGATAAGCAAATTTTGTTGAGGTATTGCCGGTCTAATCGGCTATCTATGGGCTACGAGTTACGCCGTCAAGCACTGACCACCAACAGGATATTGTTACTGACTACCCAGCTGTAAAATGCATCGGCGCTGAATAAGGAGGCTGTGGCCCAGCAACTGCCGATATTGCGGCGGGCGAAATACAACACGGCGATGAATTCCACGCAAAGCAGTTTGAGTGCAAAAATAGCCAGCCCCAAACCCATGGTGCCGGCAAAAAAGATCAGTATCGGGTTAACTTCGGTCGCATAATTAAACTTAAGCCCGAAATAGGTGACGATGCCGTCGGCGGTATGTAGCAGGGCAAACAGCAGAATCAGCGAGGTATTGATGAAGAGTTTAAATTGCGCGGGGTCGATGCTGAGGATTGCGGTATGAGGTGAACGGTTGTAAATGCAAGCACATCTTAAAGATAACGCTAAGTCATTGACGGTATAGGCTAAAACGCGGCCAGCGCTCTTCAATGGGCGGAGTATATTCGTTTTCATGGCCCCTCTCCTGTATCAAACGATTTCGGCTTCAACTTATACCAAAACGTCGTTTTTTCCTAATTTACAGAGAGAATTGTCGCGATCTTTCACCAAAATGTTGATGTGAGTCAAACTTTTAACGGGATTGTCTGCTAGGGCCTTAGTACCAAAAACAATAGACAACTATTCTGACGCCCACGATGTTGCCGGGTAAATAGATTGATCACCACTGCCAGATACAGCCAACCGAGTACGCGGATATAGGTGATGTTCGTCGCTGAAACATGATTGGGTTTCGCGACGTTAAATTGCCGATGCAGGCATTTGGGTGAATTGGCCTCATCGTGATGGCTAGCCCTTTTTCATTGAGTCGGTATAATAGAAAAATTGCTCAGATTTGCATCTATGCATATTGTCTATTTAGCGTAATATTTTGGCGTAGCAAAGAAAATTTATATAAAAATCCCTCTTATAAATCAATACAATTAATGTAATGGCGCAATACATATTTTCGATGAATCGGGTTGGCAAGATTGTGCCGCCCAAGAAGTACATTCTTAAGGATATTTCCTTGTCCTTTTTCCCGGGCGCCAAAATCGGTGTGTTGGGTTTGAATGGCTCCGGTAAATCCACGTTGCTGCGGATCATGGCCGGGGTTGATAAGGAAATTGAAGGCGAAGCGATTCCTTTAAAAGGCATCAATATCGGATATCTGCCTCAGGAGCCGCAACTCGATCCGAATAAAACCGTGCGCGGCAATATCGAAGAAGCAGTGCAACCCATTAAGGATGCTTTGGCGCAATTGGATGCGGTGTATGCCGCTTATGCCGACCCGGATGCGGATTTCGACAAACTGGCCGCCGAACAGGCCAAATTGGAAGATATTATCAATGCATGCGATGGGCATAATCTGGATCGTACCTTGGATATTGCCGCCGATGCTTTACGTTTGCCGGATTGGGATGCCGATGTCACTAAGCTATCCGGGGGCGAGAAACGCCGGGTGGCTTTATGCCGATTATTGTTGTCCAAACCCGATATGTTGTTGCTGGACGAGCCGACTAACCATTTGGATGCCGAATCGGTTGCCTGGCTGGAACGCTTCCTGCACGACTACGCCGGTACAGTAGTTGCGGTCACTCATGATCGTTACTTCCTGGATAATGTGGCCGGCTGGATTCTGGAGCTGGATCGCGGCATGGGTATACCTTGGGAAGGTAATTACTCGTCGTGGCTGGAGCAAAAGGAAAAACGCCTGGAACTGGAAGAGAAGCAGGAGTCATCGCGCCAAAAAGCCATGAAGGCCGAATTGGAGTGGGTGCGCTCAAATCAAAAAGGCCGGCACGCCAAGGGCAAGGCGCGTTTGGCGCGCTTTGAAGAATTGTCGTCGGTGGAAGTGCAAAAGCGCAACGAGACCCAGGAGATTTATATTCCGCCCGGACCGCGTCTCGGCGATGTGGCGATCGAAGCCGATAACATCAGCAAAGGCTTCGGCGATCGTTTATTGATTAATAATTTAAGCTTCAAACTACCGCCAGGTGGTATCGTCGGGATCATTGGACCGAATGGGGCGGGTAAAACCACTTTGTTCCGCATGATGGCAGGTTTTGAAAAACCGGATGCCGGCGAGATCACCATCGGTCAGACCGTGCAGCTGGCTTATGTCGATCAATTGCGCGACGACATGGATAACAACAAAACCGTTTGGGAGGAAGTCTCCGACGGTCTGGATGTGATCACGGTCGGTAAATACGAAACGCCATCGCGGGCCTATCTGGGTCGATTCAATTTCAAGGGTGGTGATCAGCAAAAACGTATCGGCGAGTTGTCCGGAGGTGAGCGTAATCGGGTGCATTTGGCCAAGCTGTTGAAAAGCGGCGGCAATGTGTTGCTGCTTGACGAACCTACCAACGATCTGGATGTCGAAACTTTGCGGGCTCTGGAAGAAGCCTTACTGGCGTTCCCAGGTTGTGCGGTGGTTATTTCGCATGACCGTTGGTTTTTAGATCGGATTGCTACCCACATCTTGGCCTTTGAAGGAGACAGTGAAGTAGTCTGGTTTGAGGGTAATTATGCTGATTACGAAGAGGATAGGCATCGGCGCTTGGGAACTGATGCCGATAATCCGCATCGTATCAAATACAAAAAAATTGTTTAGGGTTGGTAGCTTATTTAGCGATTTCCACGTCTCGGTTTAATACTATTGAGGCGTGCAATAATTGATGTTAGAAAGGCTGATCAAAGATAAATATTTTTGCGTATCGGAGTGGATTCTCTGAAACAAAACTAACCAAAATGAAAATTAATATCCGGCTAGACTTGAAATACTTTAACCCGACCCGACTATGTTTCTTTATCTGCGAGGATAGCCCCGGTCGCAGTGTGTTGAAATCAACAGGTATAGTAGGTAATGTATAGCCGCAGCCTGAACAATAATAAGGAGAAAGAGGATGTCGAAAGCACAAAACTTGCAGGATAGTTTTTTGAATGCTCTGAGAAAAGAGCATACCCCTGTGTCAATTTTTTTGGTCAACGGTATCAAGTTGCAAGGTCGAGTTGATTCCTTCGATCAATATGTGGTGATGTTAAAAAACACCGTTAATCAAATGGTATACAAACATGCGATTTCCACTATTGTGCCCAGCAAAAACGTTAATATGCATCGCGATGCCGATGCCAGTGATGAAAGCTAAGAGGTTTTTGTTTGTTTGAACGTCCTGATGCGGGTGAGCGAGCAGTTCTCGTTCACCTAAATTTGCAAGTTGGGCAAGAAGATCTCGACGAGCTCAAAGAACTGACCAAATCCGCCGGTGCCCAGACCGTCGATGTAGTGACCGGTAGCCGGCAGCGGCCCGACCCAAAATATTTTGTCGGCAAAGGCAAGTTGGACGAAATCAAAGCGGTTGTTATCGCGCGGCAAGCGGACATTGTTATCGTTAATCATCCTTTATCTCCCAGCCAGGAGCGCAATCTGGAAAGAGCCCTGGAAGTGCGGGTGGTGGACAGAAATGGCTTGATTTTGGATATTTTTGCCCAACGCGCCCAAACCTTCGAAGGTAAATTGCAGGTTGAATTGGCACAACTCAAGCATTTGTCGACTCGCTTGATTCGGGGTTGGACTCATTTGGAACGGCAAAAAGGCGGTATCGGTCTGCGCGGTCCCGGCGAAACCCAGCTGGAGACCGATCGGCGTTTGCTGGCCGTGCGGATTAAACAAATTCAGCAGCGCCTGGAGAAAGTGCAAAAACAGCGGCATCAAGGTCGCAGTAAGCGCAAAAAAGCCGAAATTCCCACCGTATCATTGGTGGGTTATACCAATGCCGGTAAATCGACATTATTCAATACCCTGACCGGTGCCGATATTTATGCGGCAGACCAATTGTTTGCGACTTTGGATCCTACCTTGCGGCATTTGGCTGTTGGCGATAGCGGCGAGGTGGTGTTGGCCGATACCGTGGGATTTATCCGTCACTTGCCTCATGAACTGGTGGCTGCGTTTCGGTCAACCTTGCAGGAAGCCAGCGAGGCCGATTTGCTGCTGCATGTGATTGATGCTCACGCGGAAGATAGGGAGGACACCATCTTTCAGGTTAATCAAGTGCTGGACGATATCGAGGCCGGCAAAATTCCACAATTAAGAGTATTCAATAAAATCGATTTGCTCGATGGTGTGTTGCCGCATATCGACTGCGATGAGCAGGGCATGCCGGTGAATGTCTGGATTTGCGCGCAAACTGGGGCGGGTTGCGATTTATTGCAGCAGGCTTTGTCGATGTTTTTTGCCAACAGTAAAATCATCAAGAGATGTTTTCTGCCGGCCAGTCAGGCCGGTATGAAAGCCAAATGGTTTGGTTTGGTTCGCTTCATCAATGAAACAGTCAATGATCAAGGCGATTGCGAATTGACTATTGAAATTGATAAAAAAAACCTCGGTTTACTTAAAGATATCAGGGTTGAGGAAGTTGCTTAACTGCTTGGATTAGCATGTGTGTAGTCCAGTTAGTTGCCCAGTATTTTCGAAATTGCGATAGAATGTCAACCTTTGCTTTGCTGAAAAACATGGTAGTTTTCAGTTAACGAACAAAGATTCAAAGTTTACAATCCAATTGGAGTGTTTGGTATGTCTTGGAATGAACCCGGTGGTGATAATAAAGACCCCTGGAGTGGTCGCAATAAAGAAAACAGTCCGCCCGATCTGGATGAAGTCATTCGTTCATTGCAGGACAAACTAGGCGGTATCTTCGGCGGTCGTTCCGGAGGCGGTGGCGATCCTGAGGGCGCGGCCATGAAAGGCATTGGTTATCTGGCTGCGGGCGCTTTGGTTTTGTGGGTGCTAAGCGGTCTTTATACTGTCGACGAGGGTACTCGCGGCGTGGTTACCCGTTTCGGTGCTTATGTCGAAACCACTAACCCCGGTCTGAATTGGCATATGCCGGCGCCCATCGAACAAGTACAAGTTATCAATGTTGAGCAGCAACGCTTCATTGAGGTCGGCTACAGATCCGGTAGTGGTCAAGCCATGGGATCGGTACCTAAGGAAGCCATGATGTTGACCAAAGACGAAAATATCGTCGATGTGCGATTGGCGGTGCAGTATCAAGTTAAAGACGCAAAAGATTACGCATTCAACGTGTTGGATCCCAATTCGACTCTGAAACAAGTGACCGAGAGCGTAGAGCGCGGTGTGATTGGCGCCAGCAATATGGATTTTGTCTTGACCGAAGGCCGTAGCGAAATCGTCATGGCGATTAAAGCGGAAATCCAGGCGGTTATGGACACTTATAAAGCCGGCATATTGGTTACCAGTGTCAATCTTCAGGATGCTCAACCACCCGAGCAAGTGCAAGGCGCTTTTGAAGATGCCATTCGTGCCCGCGAGGATAAACAACGTTTGATCAACGAGGCGGAAGCCTATTCCAACGATGTGGTGCCTAAGGCACGCGGTGGTGCATCCCGTGTCATTCAGGAGTCGGAAGGTTACAAAGTAAAAGTGATTGCAGAGGCAACGGGTGATGTCAGCCGTTTCTCGCAACTGTTGGTCGAATATAAGAAAGCCCCGGCGGTGACCAAGCAACGTATGTATATAGAAGCCATGGAATCAGTATTGGAACGTTCAAACAACATACTAGTTGATGTAAAAGGGGGTAACAATATCATGTATTTGCCGCTGGATAAGTTGACGAATAAAACCAACGATGAGGTGCAGGCAGCTCCGGTGAGTCACGAAACTGTTTCAACGTCTCCCGCTAGAGAATTTAAAAGTGATATCCGTGCTTCAAGCCGTGAACGCGATGTGAGAGGACGCTAAGATGGGTAATAAAATAGTGGTTGCCGTTGGCGCACTGGTTGTGTTGCTGTCCATGTCGGTGTTTACCGTGACTGAAACCGAGCGAGCCATCAAGTTTCGGTTGGGTGAAATCGTTGCAGTGGACTTTAAACCCGGTATTCATTTCAAAATACCGTTTATTAATAATGTCAAAAAGTTCGATTCTCGCATCCTGACCATGGATTCGACCCCCGAGCGGTTCCTGACCGCGGAAAAGAAGAACGTCATCGTCGACTCTTTCGTCAAATGGCGGATAGCCGATGTCAAAACCTTCTATACCTCGGTAGGTGGCGACATTAACCAGGGCAACATTCGCCTGGATCAGATCATTAAGGATTCATTTAGAAGCGAGTTTAGCAAACGCGAAATCAAACAACTCGTTTCCACCGACCGTAGCGCCATCCGCGAAGCATTGATTACCAATGTCTCGCCCTATGCATTAAAGCTCGGAATCAATATTGTCGACGTACAGGTCAAGCGCATCGACTTGCCTAATGAAGTCAGCAGTTCCGTTTATCAGCGTATGGAAGCCGAACGGGCCAGAGTGGCACGAGAGTTTCGTTCGCAAGGTTCCGAGGCTGCGGAACGCATCCGGGCGGATGCCGATAAACAACGCGAAATCATTTTGGCGAACGCCTATCGCGATTCTGAAGTATTGCGCGGTGAGGGCGATGCTCAGGCCGCCGATATTTTTGCCAAAGCTTATAGTGAAGACAGTGATTTTTACGCGTTTTACCGTAGCATGATCGCTTACAAACAAAGCCTGGGTAAATCCGGCAATATCATGGTGTTGGAACCCGATTCGGATTTCTTCAAGTTCTTTAAGCATCAAAAATAAGATTTATCATTCGTAATGCAGCAGAAAGCGCTCCGCTCCGTGGGGCGTTTTCTGCGATTGGGACAAAGAAAATGCAAAAAAAAGACTCCTGGTTATTACCAGAAGGCATTACCGAGGTGTTGCCGGAACAAGCCGCGCACCTGGAACGCCTGCGCCGCGACTTGCTCGATACTTTTGATTGTTGGGGGTACCAGCTGGTAATACCGCCGTTTGTGGATTTTTTGGATTCGCTATTGACCGGTTCGGGACACGATCTCGATTTGCAAACCTTTAAACTGACCGATCAATTAAGCGGCGAGATGTTGGGCGTGCGTGCCGACATGACTCCGCAAGTGGCGCGTATCGACGCGCACAATCTTAAGCACGAATGGCCGACTCGGCTTTGTTATGCCGGTACCACCTTGCATACCCTGGGTGATCCTTTGGAAAAAACCCGTAGCCCGATGCAGATCGGTGCGGAGCTCTATGGTCATGCCGGTCTTGAAAGCGATTATGAAGTGATCCAGCTGATGTTGGAAATGCTGGCTATCAGTGGTGTACAAAATGTGCATTTGGATATGGGGCACGTCGGTATTTATCGCGCATTGGTCGAACAAGCCGGACTGAGTCGGCAGCAAGAAGCCGAGTTGTTCGATGTGTTGCAACGCAAAGCTAGGACCGAGCTTGCCGAGCTGGTAGATCAATTTTCCATTCCGGCGCATTTCAAAGCGATTTTTAATGCATTGCCCAAATTGAATGGCGGCGTTGAAGTATTGGCTAAAGCCTCAGAATTGCTGGATATCGACAATGATGGTATCCGTACCGCATTACAGGATTTACAAAGTATTGCGCAGAAATTGCAGCGGGATTATCCGTCCTTAACCGTCAGTTTCGATTTGGCTGAATTGCGTGGTTATCATTATCACACCGGTATGGTCTTTGCTGCTTTCGTTCCCACCGTGGGCAGGGAAATTGCGCGTGGCGGTCGTTATGACAATATCGGCGCCGTGTTTGGTCGGGCTAGACCGGCTACCGGGTTCAGCGCGGATCTGAAAGTGTTGGTGTCACTGTTCGATAGCGATGCAGTTTCGGTTCAGCAAAGTGTGTTTGCGCCGCCAGCGGGCGACGATAGTGATTTGTCGCGATTTATCAGAGATTTACGCGCGGCCGGCACCCGAGTGATACAGCAGTTGCCGGGTCAGCAAGGTTCGGCGGAACAATTAGGTTGTTCGGCAATATTGGAAAATCATGATCAACAATGGCTGGTTAAACCATTGGGTAGTCGTTAAAGCATTCATTTAAGATTGGAAAAGCTATGGGTAAAAATGTTGTTGTAATTGGCACGCAGTGGGGTGACGAGGGTAAAGGCAAATTGGTTGATTTATTGACCGAACAGGCCGCGGCTGTAGTCCGTTTCCAAGGCGGTCATAATGCCGGCCACACCTTGGTCATTAATGGTGTAAAAACCGTATTGCACCTGATTCCGTCGGGTGTATTGCGGGAAGGCGTGCAATGCATGATCGGCAACGGGGTAGTGTTATGCCCGGAAGCGTTGCTGAAAGAAATCAATATTCTGGAAAGCTCCGGCGTTCCGGTCAGAAACCGTTTGAAAATCAGTGAAGCCTGTGCGCTGATTTTGCCGGTGCACGTTGCCATTGATCAGGCACGGGAAAGAGCTCGCGGCGATAAAGCTATCGGCACTACCGGCCGCGGTATCGGTCCGGCCTATGAAGATAAAGTGGCCAGACGCGGTTTGCGGGCCGGCGATTTGTTGAATTCAGAGGAATTCGCCAAACGCTTAAAGGAACTGGTCGAATACCACAACTTTATGCTGGTGAATTATTACCATGCCGAGCCGGTCGATTACGATGCTATTCTGAAAAACACGCTAGAGTTGGGCGAATTAATCAAACCCATGTTGACCGATGTGGGTGAAGAGTTGTTGGCGTTTCAAATGCAAGGCAGCAACATCATGTTTGAAGGTGCGCAAGGTGCTTTGCTGGATATCGATCACGGGACCTATCCTTACGTGACTTCGTCGAATACCACGGCGGGCGGCGCGGCGACCGGTAGTGGTGTCGGGCCTTTGGCCATCGATTATGTATTGGGTATCACCAAAGCCTATTCTACCCGGGTTGGCAATGGACCTTTTCCTACCGAATTGTTTGACGGTTACGGTGAACATTTGGGCGTCCAAGGCCATGAGTTCGGCGCCACCACCGGCCGAAAACGTCGTTGCGGCTGGTTCGATGCAGTCTCTATGCGTAAGTCGGCTTTATTGAATAGTTTGAGCGGAATTTGCCTGACCAAGCTGGATGTGTTGGATGGACTGGATAAAATCGGTATTTGCACCGCCTATAAAATCAAGGGTCAAATCACGGAAACCGCTCCGCTGGGAGCGGATCAATACGCGGCTTGCGAAGCGGTCATAGAGGAAATGCCGGGTTGGTCGGGCACTACGGCGGGCGTGACCGAATTCGATCAGTTACCGGAAAATGCCAGGGCCTATATCGCCCGCATCGAGGAATTAGTCGGCGTCAAGGTCACTATTTTGTCCACAGGACCGGATCGCAACGAAACCATTATGCTTGAGAGTCCGTTTGCTTAAAAATATAGGGTCGTTAGAGGCGCGAAATCTTACCTCTCTGCGTCGTTCACAGCTATTTCCTGGAATTGACAACTGTTAGTAACAACAGTACCTTAGCCGGTTTTCTTGCAAGTTGTCTTCAATCCTGAATCTCAAGAGTCATTAATGGAAGAATTTCACCGTATCAGCCGTCTCCCGCCCTATGTATTTAACATTGTCAATGAGCTAAAAGCCAAGGCGCGAGCCGAGGGTGAGGATATCATCGATTTCGGCATGGGGACTCCCGACCAGCCTACCCCGCCGCATATCGTGGAAAAAATGATAGAAGTGGTGAGCCGGGAGGACACGCATCGTTATTCCGTCTCCAAGGGTATTCCGCGCCTACGCAAAGCGATATGTGGTTGGTATAAAAAACGCTTCGACGTTGATCTGGATTACAACAGCGAGGCGATTGTCACTATCGGTTCTAAAGAGGGTTTGTCGCATCTGGCTCTGGCTACCTTGGGGCCGGGTGATGTGGTGTTGGTGCCTAATCCCGCTTATCCGATTCACCCTTACGGAGTGGTCATCGCCGGCGCCGATATTCGGCATGTGCCGTTGACGCCGGGCGTGGATTTTTTTGAGGAATTAAAAAAAGGCATCGCCGAGTCCTGGCCCAAGCCGAAAATGTTGATCCTGAATTTTCCGGGCAACCCCACCAGTCAATGCGTGGAACTGGATTTCTTCGAAAAAATCGTTTCGATTTGTAAAGAACATAATATCTGGATCGTCCATGATATTGCCTATGCCGACATCGTATTTGATGGCTATGTGGCGCCGTCTATTTTGCAAGTACCCGGTGCGAAAGACATTGCCGTTGAATTTTTCTCATTGTCGAAAAGCTACAACATGCCAGGCTGGCGAGTAGGCTTTATGTGCGGGAATCCCACCTTGGTTGCGGCATTGACGCGGATTAAATCCTATATGGATTACGGTACCTTTACCCCGATTCAGGTGGCGGCGATTACCGCTCTGGAAGGGCCGCAGGATTGTGTGAAGGAAATTTGCGAAATGTACCGGGTGCGCCGCGATGTGTTATGCGACGGACTGAATGCGATGGGGTGGAAGGTCGAAAAGCCCAAGGCTACCATGTTCGTCTGGGCGCCGATTCCGGAGGCCTACAAAGCCATGGGGTCGATCGAGTTTTGCAAAAAATTGATCATAGATGCCAAAGTGGCGGTATCGCCCGGTATCGGTTTCGGCCAACACGGCGACGATCATATTCGCTTTAGTCTGATCGAAAATGAGCATAGAACCCGGCAGGCCTTGCGCAGCATCCGCAATATGCTCAAGAAAGACAACGTTGTATAATTGCACGCATTTTTGGTTTAGCGCTAGGAGTCAGGTTTGAAGCCGGTAAAAGTAGGTGTTTTGGGATTGGGGACTGTTGGCGGCGGCACTGTCAACGTACTAAAAAGGAATGCCGAGGAAATCGCACGCCGGGCCGGACGAGACATCCTGGTGAGCCGGGCCTCGGCGCGTCACCTGACTCAACAGCGCATTTGCGATACGCAAGGTATCGCGTTGACCGGCGATCCGTTTGAAATTGTCAACGATCCGGATATCGATGTGGTCGTGGAATTGATCGGCGGTTACGATCTGGCAAAGCAGCTGGTTTTAACCGCAATTGCCAACGGTAAACACGTGGTAACCGCCAATAAAGCCCTGATCGCCTTGCATGGCAATGAAATTTTTGCCGAAGCCGGTAAAAAAGGCGTGATGGTGATGTTCGAAGCGGCGGTGGCCGGCGGCATTCCTATCATCAAAGCCATTCGCGAAGGTTTAAGCGGCAATCGCATCAAATGGCTGGCCGGCATTATCAACGGTACCGGAAATTTCATCCTTACCGAAATGCGCGATAAAGGCCGCGATTTTGCCGATGTATTGGCCGAAGCGCAGGCCTTGGGTTACGCCGAAGCCGATCCCACCTTCGATGTGGAAGGTATAGATGCCGGTCATAAGCTGACCATTCTGGCCTCGATCGCCTTCGGCATTCCGCTGCAATTCGATAAAGTCTTTACCGAGGGCATTACTCAAATTACCCGCGCCGATGTCGAATACGCCGAAGAGCTCGGCTACCGGATCAAGCACTTGGGCGTGGCGCGCAAAACCGAACAAGGTATCGAATTACGGGTACATCCCACCTTGATTCCCAAGCGGCGTTTGATCGCTAATGTGGACGGGGTCATGAATGCTGTTCTGGTTTGCGGCGATGCGGTCGGGCCGACCTTGTATTACGGCGCCGGCGCCGGCGCCGAGCCGACCGCCTCGGCAGTGGTGGCCGATCTGGTGGATGTGGTGCGGGCCATGACCAGCGATCCGGAAAACCGGGTGCCGCATCTGGCTTTTCAAGCCAATGCCATCGTCGACACGCCGGTATTGTCCGCCGACGATATCAAAACCGCTTATTACTTGCGTCTGACAGCCGAAGACAAACCGGGTGTGCTGGCCGATGTGGCCCGTATTCTGGCTGCGCACCAAATCAGTATCGAAGCGCTGATTCAAAAGGAGCCTTTGACCGGTGAAGCCTCGGTGCCGATTATCATGCTGACGCAGCAGACTTTGGAAAAAGAAATGAACGCGGCGATTGCCGAAATTGAAGCATTGGCAACCGTGACTCGTAAAATCAGCCGTATTCGTTTGGAAACTTTAGGATAAAACATGGCAACACAACAACGTTACACCGGGATCATAGAGCGCTACCGCAATCGTTTGCCGGTAGCCGCCGACACGCGCTTAATCAGTTTGTGCGAAGGCAACACGCCGCTGATTCGGTTAGAGAATATCCCGCGCTTAATCGGTAAGGATGTGGATATTTATGTGAAATTCGAAGGTTTGAATCCTACCGGTTCCTTTAAGGATCGCGGGATGACCATGGCTGTCACCAAGGCAGTTGAAGAGGGCAGTCAGGCCATCATTTGCGCCTCGACCGGTAATACTTCGGCTTCAGCCGCCGCTTATGCGGTCAGAGCCGGGATTAAAGCCTTCGTGCTGATCCCGGAAGGTAAAATTGCCTTGGGTAAATTGGCGCAAACCTTAATGTACGGTGCGCAAATTATTCAGATCAACGGTAACTTCGATGCCGGCATGAACATCGTCAAGCAAATTGCCCATCACGCGCCGGTTGCCATCGTTAATTCCATCAATCCGTTTCGCTTGCAAGGGCAGAAAACCGCCGCCTTCGAAATTATCGACGAATTGGGCGGAGCCCCGGACTATCACTGCTTGCCGGTCGGTAATGCAGGCAATATTTCCGCCTACTGGATGGGCTATACCGAATACGCGCAAGATTTGCCGGATCTGCCGGCCGTTGCCGATAAACGCCCGATCATGTGCGGCTATCAGGCGGCGGGTGCCGCGCCGTTTGTGGCCGGTAAAATGATCGATTATCCGGAAACCGTGGCTACGGCCATTCGTATTGGCCACCCGCAATCCTGGGATCTGGCCTGGAATGCCCAAAAAGAATCCGGCGGCTGGTTCGATTCGCAAACCGACCAGCAAATTCTGGCGGCGCAAAAAATGCTGTCGCAATTCGAAGGTGTGTTCTGCGAACCGGCTTCCGCCGCCTCGCTTGCCGGTGCATTGCAGGATATCGGTTCGGGCAAAATTCCCGAGGGCAGTCGGATAGTCTGTACCTTGACCGGGAACGGCATCAAGGATCCGGATATCGCCATCAGCCAATGTAAAGACGCCCACCCGGTCACCATAGAAGCGAATCTGGATGCGGTCAAAAAAGCCATCCTGGATTCGATGTAATGGTCGAATGACGATTTTGAAGCCGGCGGCCGCCGGCTTTTTTATAGCCTGATATGTATCTGCAAGGCGTTAAAAAAGTCATAGTGCAGCGGCCGCAGGCGACGGGAAAACTCGAGCTCGGTGATATCGATCCGGTATTACAGCGAATTTTCGCCAGTCGCGGTATTCAACAAGCGGACGAGTTAGAGCGGTCTTTGTCCAAATTGCCTTCGCCCTGGCTGTTCAGTGGCATGCAAAGCATGGTGGCGCATTTGGTCGCCGCGATTCAGCAACAAAAAGCCCTGACGGTGGTGGCCGATTTCGATGCCGATGGCGCCACCAGTTGCGCGCTCGCTATCAAGGGTCTGGCTTTGTTGGGGATGAAAAACCTCAATTTCGTGGTGCCCAACCGTTTTGAGTACGGCTATGGTCTGACACCGGAAATTGTCGAGCTGGTCAAACAACAGCAGCCGGATATCATCCTGACCGTCGATAACGGCATCTCCAGCATCGAGGGTGTGCAAACCGCCAAGGCCGCCGGCATGCAAGTGCTGGTCACCGATCACCATTTACCCGGGCAAGAACGACCGGCGGCCGACGCCATCGTTAACCCCAATTTGCCCGAAGACAAATTCCCCAGCGGCAATATTGCCGGGGTGGGGGTAATCTTTTACGTGTTGATGGCGTTAAGAATCCGGCTGCGGGAATTGCATTGGTTCGAAAACAACGGGCTGGCGGAACCCAATCTGGCGCAATTACTGGATTATGTGGCCTTGGGCACGGTGGCCGACGTAGTGGCGCTCGATCATGTCAATCGGGTTTTAGTGCATCAGGGCTTATTACGTATACGCTCAGGACAATGCCAATGCGGTATCAAAGCTCTAGTTGACATTTCGGGCCGTCAGTTGGCCAATATTCATGCCGCCGATCTAGGGTTTGCCATTGCGCCGCGCTTGAATGCCGCCGGCCGCATGGACGATATGTCGCTGGGTATTCAGTGCCTGTTGACCGAGGATATCGGTTTGGCAAAGGATATTGCCGCGCAGCTCGACGCCCTGAATCAGGACAGAAAGGAAATCGAAGGTCACATGAAAAATGAGGCCATGGCTTTGTTGGCCGATATGCAAGCCCTGGACGATCAGCATGTTCCGTCAGGTGTTTGTTTATACGACGCCAACTGGCACCAAGGGGTGATCGGTATTCTGGCTTCGCGGATCAAGGATAGGCTGCATAGGCCTGTGATCGCTTTTGCTGCCGCGGAAAACGGCGAATTGAAAGGTTCGGCACGTTCCATCAATGGCGTGCATATCCGGGATGTGTTGAGTGATATTGCCGCCGCGCATCCGCATTTGTTAAGTAAATTCGGCGGCCATGCCATGGCGGCCGGTTTAAGCATTAAGCTGCACGACTATCCGCATTTCGCGCTTTTGTTCGCGGACGCGGTGGCCGCTAAATTGAATCAGGTCGATCTGGAACAAAAAGCCTGGTCCGATGGCCAGCTTGATTCGCAGCACCTGACGTTGGACTTTGCCGAACGATTGCAGCAAGCGGCAATTTGGGGGCAGGCCTTTCCGGAACCGGCTTTCGATGGGGTCTTCGATGTCTATCAATGCCGCATAGTCGGTAAACAGCATTTGAAATTCGTTTTAAAGCTGCCTTTCAGTCATTTATTGATCGATGCCATCGCTTTTTTTGCCGATAAGCCGGAAATTTGGCTGGGTTGCCGCAAAGTGAAAGCCGTTTATAAACTGGATATCAATGAATATCGCGGCCAGCGCAGCCTACAATTGCAATTGCAGTATCTGGAAAAACTGGAGTAGTGCACGCTATGTTGGAAAGAGTTTTACGTTGGATCGATGCTCACCTGATGAGTGTATTAATCGCGCTGCTGGTACTGCGCGGCGGATTTTTGTTCGGCAACGGTTTCAATTTAATCGGCGACGAAAGTTATTACTGGGATTGGTCGCGGCGGCCCGATTGGTGTTATTACAGCAAGCCGCCCATGGTGGCCTGGTTGATAGGTGCCGCTACCTGGCTGTTTGGCGACTATACGCCGGTAGTGCGCTTGCCCACGCTGCTGTTGGGTACGGTGTTTCTGGCTTATTTCCACGCCACCGCCAAGGCATTTTATGGCGCCCGCGCCGCAGCTATGGCCTTGTTGCTGATGCTGGCCACGCCGATCAATGTGCTGGCGAATTTTTTGATGACTATCGACCCGCCGTTGTATTGCTTCTGGATGATGGCGTTGTATTACCTGCGCCGCGCCTTGTTCGATCAGGATGCAAAAGCCTGGTTGTGGGCGGGTTTTGCCAGCGCGGCTGCGCTGTTGAGCAAGCAGGCCGCCATCGCCTTGCCGGTGATGCTGCTGATTTTTTTGGTTTACGACCCGCGGCGCCGTCACTATTTAAAACGCGAATATTGGCTATATCTGTTGCCGATGCTGTTGGCGGCACTGCCAATTTTGGTTTGGAACCAGCAGCATGACTGGGTGATGTTCGGTCATAGCAAGGGCCATTTCGGTACTCACGAAGCCACCAGCTTAACTCAGCATTTCCAGCATGCCCGCGACTTTATGCTGTACCAGATATTGCTGCTGTCGCCTGTTATCTGCGTGTTAGTGCTATGGATTGGTTTGCGACGGGGGGGGGAATTTAAACGCCTTGATGCCGAACAACAATTCCTGTGGTTGACGGGGCCGGTATTGGTGTTGGCTATTTTGCTGCTGAGTTTTCTGCAAAAAGTCCAAGGTAACTGGCCCATGCCTTTTTATATTAGCGGGTTGATATTACTGGCAGGTTACTGGGCAGCCGGTGCCTGGAAAAAAACCATCAAATTTGCGCTCGGTTTTGGTTATTTGATGGTGATCATGACTTATATATTGCCTGTGTTGTTACATGTTTTCGCTTTGAAAGACACGGCTTTCGATCCGACCAAGCGCTTTAAAAGTTGGCAACAGTTGGCGACCAATGTGCATTTTGAGCGCTTGATCGCCCAACCCAACCTGGATGACACTTTTATCGTGGCGCTAGGTCATCGCTATCTGGCCAGCGAATTGGGTTTTTATTTGCCGGATCACCCGCAAGTCTATCGTTATGAAGAATCCGGCCGGATCGCCAGCCAATACGAAGTGTGGCCGGGTCCGGAAAAATACCTCGGCAAAAATGCATTTATCATGGGTGAAAGGCCGGAAGAGGGTGTGCCGCAAGCCTTGAAAGATGCTTTCAGCCGGTTCAGTTTGGTAGCGGAAATAGTAAATCCGAATAACCCGAATTCGCCCTATTTTATGTATTTGGGTGAGCATTTGCTGGCTTGGCCGGATCCGGTCAAACAGGCGTCCCATTAAGGAGTCATATGCCGCATCGAAAAATTAAGCGCGCCAAACGCGAGTTGCTGGTGTGGTTGTTTTTGGTGGTTACCACCACCCTGCTGTTTTGGTTTACCAATCTGGATACTCAATTGGCGGCCCTGTTTTATCATCCTGGACATTCGATCGCCGATTGGCCATACCAGCAATGGCCGCTGCTTAAATTTCTGTATAACTACGCCTTCCCGTTTACACTAATAGCCGGCTCATCGGCGTTGACGGTTTACATCAGCAGTCATTTTCATCGGTTTAGCAGGCGATTCAGCCGGCGGGCGCTGTACATATTGCTGGTTATCGCCATCGGGCCCGGTCTGGTGGTGAATTTGATCTTTAAAGACCATTGGGGACGGCCGCGACCCGTGCACATTCAACCATTCGGCGGGGAATATACATATGTGCCGCCCTTGAAACTGGGTCATACCCCGGATAAATCGTTTGTTTGCGGGCATTGCTCGGTAGGCTATGCCTTTTTTGCGCTGTATTTTTTATCGCAGAACCATAAAGCCTTGTATTTTACGCTGACGCTGGTGTTGGCCTGGCTTATGGGCTTTACCCGCATGACGGCCGGAGGGCATTTCGTATCGGATATTTTATGGTCCGGCTATCTGGTGTTTTTGGTGGCCTATGCGCTTTATTACGGTTGGTTTGTCAGGGTGAAAGCCGGCCGGCCGGAAGGGAGGCATTAGTGGCTTTTACCTTATGGGTGGATGCCGATGCATGCCCAAATCTGATTAAAACCGTGCTGTTTCGGGCCGCGCAAAAAAGACAGCTCAATACGGTGTTGGTGGCCAATCAATCCGTCGGCGCACCGGCCTCGAAATATATTCGTGCCGTACGCGTCGGCGGTGGTTTCGATGTAGCGGATGATTATATTGTCCAACACATGCAAGGCGGGGATCTGGTGATTACCGGCGATATTCCGCTGGCGGCGCAAGTCATTCAACGGCAGGGTTTTGCTCTCAATCCGCGCGGCGAATTGTATAGCAAAAATAATATTGGCGAAAAGCTGGCTATGCGCGATTTCATGGAACAAATGCGCGACAGTGGCATGCTAACGGGTGGGGCGGCCGCCATGGGGAGCAGGGATGTGCAAAATTTTGCCAACGCCCTGGACCGTTTTCTGGTGGGCAAGCAAATATAACAGGCTGGGTTTTACTGTTTTGCTTGTTATAATGCCAGCTGTTTTTGGAAAAATTCTGACGAGAGATTTGCATGATTCAAGGTAGTATCGTTGCTTTGGTAACCCCGATGACTGAAGACGGCGCGGTGGACAACGTGAGTCTGAAAAAGTTGGTGGAGTTTCATGTCGAGCAAGGTACGGATGCGCTGGTTGCCGTGGGGACCACGGGCGAATCGGCTACCTTGGATGAAGACGAACACTGCCAAGCCATCAAAGCGGTGGTGGATTATGTGGCGGGTCGTATGCCCGTCATCGCCGGAACCGGCGCCAATTGCACCCGTGAAGCGATACGTTTGACACAGCGCGCCAAACAAGCCGGTGCGGATGCCTGCTTATTGGTGACACCGTATTACAACAAACCGACTCAGGAAGGCTTGTATTTGCATTACAAGGCCATTGCCGAAGCCGTCGATATTCCGCAGATTTTATACAACGTGCCGGGCCGAACCGGCTGCGACCTATTGCCGGAAACCGTGGCTCGCTTGTCTCACATCGATAATATTGTCGGTGTCAAGGAAGCCACCGGCAAGCTGGAGCGGGTCAAACAAATTCGCGACCTGACCGGCGAGGGATTTGCCCTGTATACCGGCGACGATGCCACCAGCCTGGAGTTTTGTTTGCTGGGTGGTAACGGTAGCATTACCGTGACCGGCAATGTGGCGCCCAGGTTATTGCGCGAGATGTTGGCCGCGGCTCTGCGAGGCGACCGGGCAACGGCCGAAGCGCTAGATGCTAAATTGAGCGGCTTGCACAGCAGATTGTTTATCCAGTCCAATCCGATTCCGGTGAAATGGGCGGTAGCGGAAATGGGCTTGATGGGTAAAGGCATTCGCCTGCCATTGACCTGGCTGACTGATGACTGCATCGCTCCGGTCCGCGCCGCCATGCAGCAGGCCGGCGTGTTATAAAATGAATAAAAAAATACCGTTACGCTGGATGGCCGGAAGCTTAATCTTGTGCGGGCTCCCGGCCTGCAGCACGATCAAGAGCTGGTTTCCCGACAAGGAGAGGGATTATCAATTCACCACCGAAATTCCTGAACTGATTGTGCCGGAAGACTTGAAAAACAAGGGTTTGGCCGCGCCGACGGCGGCGCCGGTAGCAACGGAAGCCGTGGCCAGTGCTAAGGCGCCCGACCTGGAAAATGCCCCGCAGACCAATGAGGCAAAAGCCGAGCCGCAAACCGTCGCGGAAGACGCCGAGCTGCAACAGGATGCAGCCTCCGAGACTCATGCAACCGGCGGTGTTAGCAGCTTACAAATCGATCAAGCCAAGATGCCGGCGACCCGCATGGTGGGCCGCGCCTTAACCCGGCAAAAAGTCGAAATTGTCGAGCGCAATGTCGACAAAGGCTATTTCTACGTTAAATACGATCCGAATGCGGTTGAAGCCAAAGACGATAGTATCTGGGACGAATTCAATTTTCTATTCGGCGACGATCCTAGCCAGGAAAAGGAATACCGCATCAGCGTGAGGGGATTAGGTCCGCAAATGAGTGAAGTCACCGTGCAGGACGAGCAAGGCAAATCATTGTCGACACCGGCCGCCAATGCCTTGTTAAAATTGATTACCGAGGGCATCAACCAAGCGGTCGATCAGGAAAATGTAGCCGATGAGCCCGAAGTGCCCGCCGCCGAGCCTGTCAGGCGGCCCATCACCGAAAACCCGGTCATACATGACTAGCTAAGGGCTGTGTTGGTTTATATTTGTTGCCCGGTTAAATCCCCCGCAGTTCTGTAACCTGCTTTACCATTTACTCGAAATCGCCATGTTGACTATCCCCGGAACCGCCGCTCTTTCTTCGTTTCGCCTCGAAAAATTACTCAGCCAGTTGCAGAGTCTGGATAGTAGCATCCAAACCGTCTCGGCCCGTTTCGTGCATTTTGCGCAGCTGGAAGCGCCCTTGGCGGAAGCTCAAAAAGCCATGTTGGGCCGACTGTTGGATTACGGAGATACCAGCACGCACGCGTCTGTGGTCGTTCCTGCCGACACAACGGGCGGCCAAGCGGTCCCGCTTTCGACCGTTTTCACCGCTTCCCTATGGATTGTGCCCAGACTGGGCACCATTTCGCCCTGGTCCAGCAAAGCCTCGGAAATTGCCGAACGCTGCGGTCTTGCCGAGGTGAGACGGCTCGAGCGCGGCATTGAATATACGTTTACCGGTTCTGCTCAACTCAACACGGCAGCCTTGCGCACATTGGCTGCCGTGCTGCATGACCGTATGACCCAGCAAGTCGTTATCGACCCCGCTCAGTTGGATTTATTTGCCGAGCACGATCCCAAGCCTTTGCAAAGCGTCGATATCATGGCGCAAGGCCGCGCGGCGCTGGTCGAGGCCAATACCGCACTGGGGCTGGCTTTATCGGCGGATGAGATCGACTATCTGAGCGACAGCTTTAGCCAACTGGGTCGCAATCCGACCGACGTGGAACTGATGATGTTCGCCCAGGCTAATTCCGAACACTGCCGGCACAAAATTTTCAATGCCAGCTGGAGCATAGATGGCGAAGAACAGGCCAGGTCTCTATTTGCGATGATCCGCAACACGCATATCCAGCATCCAGACGGTATTCTGTCCGCCTACAGTGACAACGCATCGGTGATGGCCGGCGCGGAGGCGCAGGTATTTATCCGCGATGCCGGCAGCCGCGCCTACGGTTATGTGGAGGAACAGGCGCACATTCTGATGAAGGTGGAAACCCATAATCATCCGACCGCGATTTCGCCGCATCCGGGCGCCGCTACCGGCTCCGGCGGCGAAATACGCGACGAAGGCGCCACCGGTCGCGGTTCGGCCACCAAGGCCGGCTTGACCGGTTTCAGTGTTTCGCACCTGAAAATTCCGGGTTTCGAACAGCCGTGGGAAGCCGATAACGGCAAGCCTGAGCGTATCGCTTCTGCGCTGGACATCATGCTGGAAGGGCCGATCGGCGGCGCGGCGTTTAACAACGAATTCGGTCGGCCCAATATCGCCGGTTATTTCCGCAGTTTCGAACAAAATGCAGAAACCGGTGAGCCCAATACCTTTCGCGGTTACCACAAACCCATCATGATAGCCGGCGGCATGGGGAATATCCGCCCCATGCTGGTGGATAAACATCCGATTCCGGCCGGCTCCTTGATCATCATTTTAGGCGGTCCGGCGATGCTGATCGGCTTGGGCGGCGGCGCGGCTTCCTCGCAAACTTCCGGCGAAAGCGCCGCCGAACTGGATTTCGCTTCGGTGCAACGGGAAAACCCGGAAATGGAGCGCCGCTGCCAGGAAGTGATAAATCACTGTAATTCCCTGGGTGAAAACACCCCCATCATCTCTATTCACGATATAGGCGCGGGCGGTTTGTCGAACGCGGTGCCGGAAATTATTCACGATTGTAATCGCGGCGGCCGTTTCGAATTACGTAAGGTCAAAAATGCCGACAAAGGCATGTCGCCGATGCAAATCTGGTGCAACGAAGCGCAGGAACGCTACGTGGTCGCTATCAAGCCGGAGTCGCTGCCGTTATTCGAATCGTTCTGCCAACGCGAACATTGTTTGTATGCGGTGATTGGTGAAGCCACGGAAGCTGAACATTTGACCTTGAGCGACGAATGGCTGGGCGATCGCTCTCAGCATCCTGCTTCCTGCGACACTAATACATCTGTGTGCGTCGGTAATCCGGTAGACCTGCCAATGTCGGTGTTGTTCGGCAAGCCGCCAAAAATGCATAAAGACGTGCGGCGTCTGCCTAAAACCCTGCCGGATTTGCAATTGCAGTCCGTGCAACTGGCCGATGCCGTAAAACGCGTGCTGGGATTTCCGGTCGTGGCGGATAAAAGTTTTTTGATCCACATCGGCGACCGTTCGGTGACCGGTTTAGTGGCGCGCGACCAGATGGTCGGCCCCTGGCAAGTACCGGTGGCGGACGTGGCGGTAACCGCTTCCGGTTTTTATGCGCATAGCGGCGAAGCCATGGCGCTGGGCGAACGCACCCCGTTGGCATTAATCGACGGCCCAGCTTCCGGGCGCATGGCGATCGGCGAGGCCTTGACCAATTTGGCGGCCGCCCGCATTGGCAAGCTCAACGATGTCAAATTATCCGCCAACTGGATGGCGGCGGCCGGCAGTCCCGGCGAAGATGCGGTGCTGTTCGATACCGTTAAGGCCGTCGGTATGGAATTGTGCCCGGCCTTGGGCATCGCCATTCCGGTGGGTAAGGATTCCTTGTCGATGAAAAGCGTCTGGCGGGAAGACGGCTGCGACAAAGTGATGACTGCGCCGGTGTCGCTGATCATTACCGCGTTCGCGCCGGTACAGGACGTGCGCCGCACCCTGACACCGCAACTGCAAGATGCCGCCAGGGTTCCCGATCATACGCGGCACTTCTCGCAGTCCGGTGGGACGGACGACAGCCTGTTGCTGTTGATCGATTTGGGTCAGGGCAAGAACCGGCTGGGCGGTTCGGTGTTGGCCCAGGTATACAACCAGCTCGGCAATCAAGCGCCGGATTTGGATGATGTCTCATTGTTCAAGGCTTTTTTCGACACCATCCAGTTTTTGAATGAGCAAGGCCTGTTGCTGGCCTATCACGACCGCTCCGACGGCGGCTTGCTGGCCACGCTTGCCGAAATGCTGTTCGCCAGCCGCAAGGGTATCGCAATCGATCTGTCCGTGCTGGGTGATGATGTGTTGGCGGCCTTATTCAACGAGGAATTGGGCGCGGTTATCCAAATCAAGACCGCCGACTTGAACCTGGTGGCCCGAACACTGGATCAAGCGGGCTTGGACGATTGCAGTTTCCGGATCGGCCGTGTCGTGGCCGGTCAGCAGCTGCAAATCAAACACAGCGATCGGCTGCTTTACGCGGCCAGTCGCGCCGAATTACAGCAGACCTGGTCGGAAGTCAGTTTCAGGATGCAAGCCCTACGCGACAACCCCGATTGCGCCCTGCAGCAGTTTGAACGCATTGCCGACGACAACGATCCCGGATTGTCGGCCTCGCCGAGTTTCGATATCAACCACAATATCGCGGCCCACTTCGACCATGCTGTCAGGCCGAAGGTGGCGATTTTGCGCGAGCAAGGCGTCAACGGCCATGTGGAAATGGCGGCGGCCTTCGATAGAGCCGGGTTTGCAGCGATTGATGTGCATATGACCGATATTATTGCCGGTCGGGTCAGTTTGGCCGATTTCAGAGGTTTAGTCGCCTGCGGCGGCTTTTCTTACGGCGACGTGCTGGGCGCGGGCGGTGGTTGGGCCAAGTCGATACTGTTCAATCCGCAAGCGCGCGATGAGTTTGCGGCATTTTTCGCCCGCCCCGATACCTTTGGTTTAGGAGTTTGCAACGGTTGCCAAATGATGTCCGGCTTAAAAGACATCATTCCCGGTGCCGAGCATTGGCCGCAATTCAAGCGCAACCTGTCGGAGCAGTTCGAGGCGCGGGTGGCAATGGTTAGAGTGCAGGATTCGCCGTCGATTTTCTTTACCGGCATGGCGGGTTCGCTATTGCCGGTGGTGGTGGCGCACGGCGAAGGTCGCGCCGAGTTCGGCAGCGGGTCGGGAATCCACGCCGCCAAGATTGCAGTCAGCTACGTTGATAATTACGGCCAGGAAACCACTGACTTCCCGGCCAATCCGAACGGTTCACCGCTGGGGATTACCGGTCTGACAACCACGGACGGCCGCTTCACTATCATGATGCCGCATCCCGAGCGTTGCTTCCGTACCGTACAAAACGCCTGGCATCCGGCGGATTGGCGCGAAGACGGCGCCTGGCTGCGGATGTTTAGAAATGCCCGGGTTTGGGTGGGCTAAATCGATATTCGCCGGCCTTGGGCTTGCGGACAGAGCATGATGCGGGGTCGACACAGCGGTTTGGACCGAGGCTTTGCCTGTTTAGAAGCCTAAGCATGCAAGTTGTAGGCTAATCGGGCGGTTTTATTGTTTCTTAATTATGACTAATCAATTAATTCATTGCTGTATTGTGAATTAAATATAACGGTTTATAGTGAGGTCACACTCACTAAATGACTGAGATTAGTCTAGGCGGCGACATGAATGTATCGAATAAACTTTACAATAAGCTGATTGGGGGTTTTTTATTTATGGCCGGTCTGTTAAGCGTACTGCCGGCCGAATTCGTAGTTTCCGTCTTTTTGTTTATCGGCGTGACATATAGTGGGGTCGTGATGATTAAATCGGCAATGTCTTACGACTTGAAAACCAAGCGGTCAACTAAAACCTGATGGTTTTGAGCGATCGGAATGTCGGCATGCCATTCTTGGCTGAGCCGCAGGTTCGAAGGTTCGAAGGGTCGGTTTTTGAATGCCGACTATTCGCTTGAAACCGGTAACATTTGCTGATTCAAGTCTCGCATTATCCAGAGGGTTCCGCAAACCGCTATAAAGATTATGAACAGTGAGAATAGAATGAAGCCCACATTCAAGCGCTGCTGTAAGCTAAAATTCAAGTGCAAAAAATAGCGGATATGCACCAGCATTTGTAAGAAAGCCAATCCAAAAATAATGCTGATGATTATCCACTGTGGTAATGCCCGGATGGTTTCGGTTGCATCGGGCAGCATGCCACGTAGCAAGCGACTTAGCTGGAAATCCATGCCAGAAGCATAACTGGCCAGCGTGAAAGCCAGCAAGGTTAACAGTAGTGCCAGTAGAAAACCTTTCAGATAACCGGCGAGGTTGGCTTGGCGTGCGCTAGTCGATGCGTTCATTTACAAAACCCCCGGCAAGTAAATCACGGAAAAGATGCTTACCCAGATCAGGTCCAGGAAGTGCCAGAACAAGCTGAAGCGATACAAACGCGAGGCTACCGGCAATGTGATGCCTTTTAGGATGATTTGCGCCATCATCACCAATAGCCAGATTAAGCCCAGGCCGACATGTAGGCCATGAGTCCCGACCAAGGTAAAAAAGGCCGACAAAAAGCCGCTGCGATCGGGGCCGGCCCCGTTTCCGATCAATTGATCGAATTCGCTGTACTCCTGCAATAGGAATCCCAAGCCTAATGCAAAAGTCACTCCCAACCAAATCAATAACCGTGGTTTTTGCTTATTCGATAAGGACAGCATCGCAAAACCGCAGCTCAAGGTGCTAAACAACAGCAATAAGGTTTCGTAAAACACAGGGGAAAGATCGAACAACTGTTTGCCGGTCGGCCCACCGGCAAGGTTCTGGCTCATCGTGACATAGGTGGCGAACAGCAGGGCAAAAATCACCGCATCGCTCATTAAGTAGGCCCAAAAACCGAAAATCTTGGCGGCCGAAGCGGCTTCGGCATGAGTAGGGCGCAGCTGCGAGATCGGGGTCATGTTTCGGCTCCGGGCCTGTCTGTAGGGTAGCGGCTGCGCTCCATTTGCTCGATCTCCGCCGCCGTCAGACGGTATTCGGTATCGTCATCGAACGAACGCAGAATGATGATGGTCAGCATCGTTAATCCGGCCGCCATCGCCAGCCACCAGATATGCCAGATCATCGCAAACCCGAACAGCAATGATGCCGCGCCGAACAGAACCCCGGCCCCGGAGTTTCGCGGCAACACAATTTCTTGATACCGAGGCGGTCGGGTGGCGGGCAACGGGTGCTGTTTCATGTACCAAAAGGCATCGATGCCCTTGACTTCGGGGCGCACGGCAAAATTGTAAACCGGCGGCGGAGAAGCTGTTGACCATTCCAGACTGCGGCCATTCCAGGGATCGCCAGTCCGGTCGCGGTTTGTTTGGCGATTTTTGATGCTGACCAGCAACTGTATGCCTAGGCAGCCGATGCCGATGAGTATCAACAAGGCACCGATTGCCGCAACCAATAAAAACGGCTGCCATTCCGGGTTGTCATAATGCTGCATTCGGCGCGGCATGCCCATCAGCCCCAAGGCATACAGCGGCATGAAGGCCAGGTAAAAACCCACCAGCCAGTTCCAGAAGGCTAATTTGCCCCATTTTTCATTCAGACTAAAACCGAACACTTTGGGAAACCAATAGCTGTAGCCGGCCAAGTAACCGAACATGGCCCCCGGAATCAGCATGTTGTGGAAATGCGCTACCAGGAATTCGCTGTTGTGCATCATGAAATCAACCGGCGGCACCGCCAACAGCACCCCGGTCGCTCCGCCAACCGCAAACGAAGGCAGGAAGGCCAGAGCCCATAACATCGGTACGCTGAAGCGGATACGGCCGCGATACATGGTCAGCAGCCAATCGAAAATCTTTACCCCGGTTGGTACGGCGATGATCATGGTGGCGATGCCAAAGGCGGCATTGACATTGGCGCTGGCGCCCATGGTGAAAAAATGGTGCAGCCAGACCGTAAATGACAGCAAGGCAATCGCGATCGTGGCGTAGACCAGAGACCGGTATCCGAACAATCGCTTGGCGGAGAAGGTGGAAATCACTTCCGAAAAAATCCCGAAGGCCGGCAAAATTACGATATACACCTCAGGATGGCCCCAGATCCAGAACAAATTGACAAAGTTCATCATATTGCCGCCGCCGGCGTTGGTAAAAAAATGCATGCCCAGATAACGGTCTAGCGCGAGTAAACCCGTGGCGACGGTCAGGGCCGGAAAGGCCAGTGTCATCAGTATACTGGTGCATAATGCGGTCCAGCTGAACAAGGGCATGCGCATCAGCGTCATGCCGGGCGCTCGGTCCAACAAAATGGTGCTCAGAAAATTGATGCCGGTCATGGTCGAGCCGGCGCCGCTGAGCATTAAGGCCCAGATCCAGTAATCGATCCCCACGCCGGGACTGTACTGTATTTCCGAGAATGGCGGATAACCTGTCCAGCCGGCGGTTGAAAATTCGCCAATGGCTAACGACAGCATCATTAACATGGCGCCGGCGACCGTCAGCCAAAGACTTAAGGCGTTCAAAAATGGAAATGCCACATCGCGCTTGCCGAGTTGCAATGGCACGATGATGTTGGTCAGCCCGCTCAAAAAAGGCATCGCCATGAAAATGATCATAATCGTGCCATGGGCGCTGAATATTTGATCGTAGTGATGGGGGGTCAGAAAACCCCGGTTTGCTCCTTCTGCCAGCACTTGATGCGCACGCATCATGATGGCATCGGCAAAACCGCGCAGCAGCATGACCAATGCTAATACGGTGTACATGATGCCAATTTTTTTATGGTCCAGACTGGTCAGCCAGTTACGCCAAAGATAGGGCCATTTGCGAAAATAGCTGATCAGCAGCAGGGTCGCCAGCGCGGCCCCTGTCATTAATACGACACCGCCTATGACGATGGGGTTGTCGTAGGCAATATCCGCCAAACTCAGTTTACCTAACATTTAACGCTCTCTTATTGGATGGTTAATGCAATGGGATTTCAATGATTAGTGGCCGGGTGTTTGAATTGATCCAAAACCTGCTTAAACAGCAGCGGCGCCACCGGTGCAAAATAAGCGATAGGCTCCTTGACAGTGGGTTTTGCCAATTCATTGAATTGGTGCCAATCCAGGGGCAGCGACGCCTGTTTGGCCTTTGCGATCCAGGCATCAAAATCCTGCAATGAGGCGGCATGGACTACAAAATGCTGGAACGGGAAACCTCGGCCACTGTATTGAATATTTTCGCCGAAGTAGCGACCGGGTTCGTCGGCAATCAGGTGCAGATGAGTCTCCATGCCGGCCATCGCGTTGATTTGACCGCCCAGACGAGGGATAAAAAAAGCATTCATCACGGTATTGGAGGTGATTTTAAATGCTACCGGTTGGCCGACCGGAATGGTCAATTGATTGACGACGGCAATATTTTGCTGTGGGTAAACGAACAGCCATTTCCAATCCAGGGCAATGACTTGAATTTCCAAGGCTGGTATAGCCGGATCCAGGGGCCTGGAACTGTCCAGTTTATGGCTGTAAACCCAGGTCATGCCGGCCAGGATGGCAATGATCAAGCCGGGAAACAGCCAGACCAGCCATTCAAGTACGGTAGACCCGTCCCAATCGGGCGAGTAAGCGGCCTTAGTGTTGGAGGCTCGATATTTCCAGGTGAACCAGGCTGTCATGCCGAAGACCGGAATCATCACCAGCGACATCAGTGCAATCGTGATCCAGAAAAGATGGTCTATGGAGCGTGAAATCGGTCCCGAAGGTTGCAGGTCATCGACATCATGAAGGCTGCAACCGCAAAGGCTCAGCGCCAGAAAAACAGCGCACGGGCAAAAGCAATATCTAACGCAGGACTCAAGCCAGCTATGAAACTTCATTCGACACCCGAGCCCTGAATGGTTGACTGGAAACACATCGATGCATGATTGCCTCTCCCTTAAACTGGCTGCGACCAATGCCGATAGGGTCTACATCTTAATCGTTAATGTGTCGGGAAAAAGCCATTAGACAGCAGAAGACATTCGGTTCAAAAGCATGCCTCATGCTTAATAATCAGGTTAGCCGATAAATAGATCGGCCCCAGCGGTTGGCCTAACTATAGCCCGGAACACATTTCGGTTCTAGTAAAAACCCCCTAGTGAGCCCGACAGCTCAATGCTGGAAGCGACAACGCGATACCGGTTGTTAGCGAAATTTAACAACGCAAGGTGAATGTTACCGGGCCGTCGTTGACCAGGGCTACTTTCATGTCGGTGCCGAATTCGCCGAATTGACTGTCGGGATAGAGTAAGCGTGCTTGTTGCGCAAAATAGCCGAATAATTCACGTCCCATCTGCGGCGGAGCCGCGGAGGTGAAGCTGGGTCGGTTGCCTTTTCGGGTGTCGGCGGCCAGGGTGAATTGCGGCACGATCAATAATCCGCCTTGAATATCGCGCAGACTTAAATTCATTTTGTCGTCGGTATCGGCAAAAATGCGGTAATTCAAAATACGTTCCAACAAGCGGTCTGCTTGGGCTTTGCCGTCGGTTTTTTCCACGGCCACCAGCGCCATGATACCTTGGTTTATAAGGCCGATATCGATGCCTTTGACGGTGACTTTCGCTTCACTGACGCGCTGAATAATGCTGATCATGCTTTGCTGGATAATGACGGGTCTAGCTTGCCGAGAAAGATAGCGAGTTGTTTATCGGTGCCCGAAATGTGCTTAACGAACCAGGCTTTTAAAAAGTTTAGTAATTCCTCGCGGGTAACCCGTTTACCTTTGTTGGCAGCTAGCCGCAATTGGGCGACGGAAGTGGAGAAATCGCGGTGTTCCCGAACATGTTTTTCCCGTTCCGCGGTTGGATATTGATATTCCAGCATTAACGCTTCTTCGTTATCAAAGTGATACAGGGCATAACTTAACAAGTCACGAATAATTTCTTCATTTGATAAACGGCCGCAGTCGTCCGTTAATTGCTCGCTAGCTATGTTGAGCATATTCACCAGAATCTGATGTTCCTGATCAATGCCGGTTATGCCGGTATGTATGTCTTCCGGCTGGATAATGTATGGGTATGACTCGCTCATGATTGTATTCATTATAATTCGGGTAGATGAAATTGTCGGGTCCAGTTGACGATGTCATTAGCCGGCATGGGGCGGGCGATGGCATAGCCTTGGGCGATCTCGCAGCCCATCTCCAGTAAGCAGGCGGCTTGCTGCCAGTTTTCCACGCCTTTCGCGACGACATCGGTTTTAAAGGCCTTTGCTAATCCAATGATGCCGCGCACAATAGCCAGATCGCTTTCATCAATCAGTAAATCCCGCACGAAAGACTGGTCGATTTTCAAGGTTGAAACAGACAGTCTTTTTAAATATGTCAGTGCCGAATAGCCGATACCAAAATCATCTAGTGCAAAGTTAACGCCAAAGGTTTTGCATTCGGCAATTAAACTACTGACTTTTTGCAAGTCGTCCAGTGCGGCGGATTCCACGATTTCAATTTCCAGTTGGCCCGCCGGTAGAGGGGAATGTTGACCGAGCAGCGAAGCCAGACGGCGGGAAAAATTATCTTGTCTCAATTGCCGGGTGCCGAGGTTGATACTCAATGGCAACACCAAGCCTTGCGCGCGCCATTGTTCCGTGATGCTTAACGCCTCTTGTATGACCCATTCGCCGACGCCGATGGATATATCGTTGTTTTCGATTATGGGTAAAAATTCGGCGGGTGAAGTCAAGCCGCGTAACGGATGTTGCCAGCGAATCAAGGCTTCCGCACCTACCACTCGCCCGGTTTTGAGATTGATTTTGGGCTGTACGTAAAGGCAAAATTCTTTCCGCCGCAGAGCCTTGTCTATGCGGGCCAAAGCCAACCAATTGGCTTGGATGCGTTTGTCCTCGCGGACATCGAAATATTGGAATCGATTTTTGCCGGCCTGTTTGGCGATATACATGGCTTGGTCGGCGTGGCGGAGTAGGGTGTCTAAGTCGACATTGTCAATGGGAAATAGCGTGTAACCGATACTGCCGGAAATTTGAGTGATTTGTTCCTTACCTAAAGTGTAGGGGGCTATCAGCGCTTTAAGCACGCGTTGCAAAGTGATTTCGCAATGATCCCTAGAGCTGATTTCGCATAGCAGTATGGCAAATTCATCACCACCTAAACGCGCCACGGTATCGCAGTTGCGTACGCATGTTAATAAGCGATGAGCCACTTCAATCAGCAACGCGTCGCCGGTGCCATGACCGAATTGGTCGTTGACCGCTTTAAAGCCATCCAGGTCCAGACAGGCAACCGCCAGCATCTCTTTGTCTCTATTCACCCGCGCTAAGGCTTGCTGCATGCGGTCGGCGAGTAATGGCCGGTTTGGCAATTGGGTCAAAGGATCGTGGAAAGCCATTTCTTCGATTTTCTGCTGATGTGTTTTCAGTTGAGTAATGTCGGTTAACATCCCCAAATAACACTGCATATTGCCGTCGTTATCCTTGATGACGCTAAGGCTCAATATGCTTGCAAATAAATCGCCTTTTTTGGTGCGGCACCAGTATTCACCTCGCCAATGGCCTTCTTGCTTGACTTGTTGCCAGAAATTTTTAAAAAAACAGGCGTCGTGCTGGTCAGACTTTAAGATCTTAGAATGATGCCCGACTATGTCTTGGCGGCTATAGCCCGTGATACCTTGAAAAGCCGAATTGATATCGAGTATCGTACCTTCGAAAGTCATGAGAAAAATACCTTCCTGTGCTTCGGAAAATACTTTGGACATCAAGGATAGGGCGTCTTGGTTTTTTTTTCGCTCATCTTCCAGTTGTTTTAATTGCCTCTGCGTATGCAGCAGATGGCTCATTATGCTGTTTTCCGGAAACTGCTGGCGTTCGGGGGGCGCATCAAATTGACCGTTGCCCAGTCGCCGAATCAATCGATAAACGGTTTCCGGTGCGGCGCCCAAGGTATTGCGAGATAATTTTTCGCACAGCCAGATTAAAAATAGTAAGAAGCAACTTAAGCCAATCAACACCATCCGCACCAGCCAGGCCCATTGCTTGGCCTCTTGCACGGCTGTCTGAGTACGTTGTTCCGACAGTAAACGTACTTCGTCGATCAGCGCCACGATATTGGCTTTCTGTTGATGATAATCGCGATCAAACACCAGCGTCTGTGCCTGGTGACGTACAGTTTCGTCATTTGCCGCCGATTGCATCAGTTTGATGGCGCGATATTCCAGTGCGGAGAGTTTGTCGGACTTGATTTTAGCGTCAGTCAGTTTGTCCAGTTCGGATTGACGAAAACCCGCTTGTTTCAGCACTTCCATCAGCGGTAGCGCCTCAGTCGATGTACTGAGTTTTGGGATAATCCCCGCCGTTACATAATCCCGGTAACTAGAATCGTATCGAACAGGTCTGGGCCTCTTGCCGTCGCGGATGGCGATAATGTCTTGATATTGTTGCAGATAAGAAGAGTCTCCGCTTACCACATAGCTGCGCACCATGCGGGTCAGGTCGTCCGTGCTTTGTCTTAAAATATCGGAAGCCAGTCGGGTGGTATAACGTTGATCATTAGCGGCATCGATTTGTTTTTCCGCCCAGACATAATAAAAAAATAAGCCGGTCATGCTCAGCATGACTACCAAACGCAGTCGCAAACATTGGTTGAAACTTATGCTGAAAAAGCCGAATGGCTGCTTTTTGTTCATGGGCCGGAATGTCTTGGACAACGTAGACTCAGGATAGCATGTATTGTAAGTAATCAATTACGGATTAGAATGGCTCTTAGGCAGGAATGGCCTCCAGTCGCCTTTGTGGACTAGCCGCAAGCCCTGAGTAGAGTGTTGATATATGTAGGTCCAAGCTTGCAGGTGCGTGTTATCCGACAGGCTGACGTTTTCCTGTTTGCGCAGGTATTCATGCGGTGCGGGGAAGTGACTGCCGCACTCTTCGTATTCATCCAGTTGCTGCAACAATAAATGTGGCCGGAACAGTCGGTAAAGTTCACCCTGAACGCACTGGCGGCTACCTACCGGTATCGGCACTGCCCCGGGATAAGTGCCTACGTGGTAAAGCTTGCCTGGCAAGGTGGCATTACCGATAAATTCGGCCTGATTAATTAAGTACGGATGCAAGCTGCCGTCCAAAGCTTTGCGTAAGGTGCCGTAAACAAAAAGAAAATCGAGCAAGGTGGCTTTATTCCGGTGAGTAGAGGCGTTGTAGGAATTGCTTAAACCAGCGCGGCCTGAAGAGTACGATAGAGATGCAAAGTAGTGCGGTCAACGGAAACGGGCCGATGTCGATAATCAGCAATCATTTTAAACGTCAGAACAGTGATGATCCGGGCATTAATATCTAATTGCGGCAATGTAATATCGACGCTGTTGGTCGCCTTGATTAAGCACCACTTCATCATCCAGGTTTTTCTTTAACAACGCTCTTGCCAGCGGCGAATCCAGGCTGATCAGGCCGCCGCTGGTATCGATTTCGTCCGCACCGACTATGCGATAGGTGATTTCATCGCCTTGCATGGTTTCCAGGGTGACCCAGGCACCGAAAAATACTTGGTTTTGATTGGCAGGTTTCTCTGAAACCACGGTCAAGGACGGCAGGCGTTTTTGTAGATAATGAATGCGGCGATCGATTTCGCGCAGTTCTTTTTTGCGGTAAATGTACTCGGCATTTTCGGAGCGGTCGCCTTCCGCGGCGGCGGCCGATACTGCGGCAGTAACGTGTTTGCGTCTGTCCCAAAGCTGCGCCATTTCCTGTTCCAGGGTTTTGTAGCCGGCTTGGGTAATATAAGGAGAAGATTTTGGCCGGGGTGGTCTCCAACGTGACATGCTGTTCCGGGATAAGGTTATAATGGCAATTTAATTCAAACTACAAGGCAGTCATGCAAATTACTGATAAAACAGCCGTTTCATTTCATTATACCCTAACCAATCCCAGCGGCGAGCAACTGGACAGTTCGCGTGGTGAAGAACCGTTGTTATATCTGCATGGCGCGGGCAACATTATTGCAGGTTTGGAAGCCGCATTAGCCGGTAAATCAGCGGGCGACACTTTTAGTGTGACCATTCCTCCCGAGGACGGCTACGGCGAATTAGCGGCGGAGATGGTGCAAGTGGTTTCCAAAAAAATGTTCGAAGGTATGGATGTGGAAGTCGGTATGCAATTTCACGCCGATGTCAGCCACGGTTCCGGGATTATCACCATCACCGAAATTGATGGCGACGATGTGACCATAGACGGCAATCACCCCTTGGCCGGTGAAACCTTGATTTTCCAGGTGGAAGTGGTCGATGTCAGAGCGGCTACCGACGATGAAATGGCGCATGGTCACGTACACGGCACGGGTTGCAATCATTAATTAAAAATAGGTATAGGGTAGGCTTTTGTTTGCCCTCGGCAATTTTTCGCGGCCTTGCGGTTGGAAAATCAATCGCAAGGCCGATGAGCTGCTTCCATAAATATACAAACTGGTCGATCTAAAAGCGTTTTGCCAGCCATTTTTTCTGTTCTGGAGATTTGCGTGAACGATCCGAATACGTTGTTTGAACGCTTAACGGCCGCGTTGCCGTTATCGCCGAAAATTCTGATACCGGCAGTCTTGCTTTTGACCGGCATCAATATGTCGTTTTATACCATTCCCGCGGAATCGGAAGGGGTTGTGCTGCGTTTCGGCAAATACATCGATAAAGTGCCGTCCGGGTTGCATGCCAAATTGCCGTTTGGGATTGATGAGATCATCGAAGTGCCTACCCAACGCCAGCAAAAACTGGAATTTGGTTTCGCCACATCCGGTTTCACCAATCCTGATCAGAGCGGTACCGATCCGGCTTTGGAAAAATCCATGGTGACCGGCGATCTGAATGCCGCATTGGTGGAGTGGATCGTGCAATACCGGATTACCGATCCGGAGAAATATTTGTTCGACGTGCGCGACCCCGGTATTACCTTGCGGGATCTGTCGGAAGCGGTGATGCGGGAAGTGGTGGGGGATCGTACGGTGGATGAAATCATCACCATAGGACGCCAGGAAATTGAGGATTCGGTACTGATCCGCACCCGGGAATTGGCTGGGCGCTATCTATTGGGCGTCACCATCAACCAAGTACAACTGAAAAACGTCAATCCACCGGTGCCGGTACAGCCGTCGTTCAACGAAGTGAATCGCGCCCAACAGGACAGGGAAAATGTTATCAACATCGCCAATGGCGAATACAACAAGGCCGTGCCGCGCGCCCGCGGCGAAGCCGACCAGAAAATCCGTGCCGCCGAGGGTTATCGGTTTAAGCGTATCAACGAAGCGGAAGGCGATGCCTATGCCTTTACTCAAGTGCTGGAGCAGTATGTCAAAGCCCCGGATGTGACCCGGGCCCGCATTTATCTGGAAACGCTGGGCGAGGTTTTGCCGCAAGCCAGACAGCAGATTATCGTCGACGATACGGTGCAGCAAATCATGCCCATGTTGCCGTTAACAAACAAAATGTTGGAGGCTGCACCATGAGTTTTTTCGGAAAAACAGGTCTTATGCTTGCCGTGCTGGCAATCGCCTTGTATCTATCCGCCTTTACGGTGAATCAGGCCGAGCAGGTCATTATCACTCAATTCGGCCGGCCCATCGGCGATCCGGTTACCGAGCCGGGGCTACACTTTAAATTGCCGTTCGTGCAGCAAGTCAATAGTTTCGACAAGCGTTATCTGGCCTGGGATGGGCCCATGGTGGAAATGTCCACCAAAGACAAAACCTATGTGCAAGTCGATACGTTCGCCCGCTGGCGTATCACCGACCCGATGCGTTATTACTTGCGTTTGCGGGACGAACGCAGTGCCCAGTCCCGTTTGGAAGACATACTGGGTAGCGAAACCCGCACCGCGATTGCCCGCCACGAACTGATCGAAGTGGTGCGGACCGATAAAAACCGCAAGCCGTCCATCGATGAAACCCTGGGCGATTTAGCCGGCGAAGGCACCTTGGGGGTGTTACGGCCAATCCGGTTCGGCCGGGTGGCGATCGAAAAAGCCGTGTTCGATGCGGCTGCGCCCAAGTTGGAAGAGTTCGGCATCCAATTGCTGGATGTGCGCTTCAAGCGCATCAATTACAACCAGCAGGTACTGGAGCGGATTTATCAACGCATGATCAGCGAACGCCTGCAAATTGCGCAACGATTTAGATCCGAGGGCGAGGGCGAGGCGGCCCGCATCAAAGGCAACAAAGAACGCGATCTCAACGAAATCCAGTCCACCGCTTACAAGCGGGTGCAGGAAATCCAGGGCGAAGCCGATGCCAAAGCCACCGAAATTTACGCCAAAGCCTATGCGCAAAAACCGGAAGCGGCCAAGTTTTACAAGTTCTTAAAAACCATGGAAACCTACCGCAAAGTCATCAACGGCGATGCCAGTATTGTGTTGTCGACCAACAGCGAATTGTTTGGGTTGTTGAAGCGGGTGGAGAAAGGTGATTGAAAGATGCTAAATAATAACAATTTGCCTCGATTTCACCGAGTTACACGAGGCTAAAACTGGCTGACTTTGTTTTTCTGAAAAAATACTTTTTAATTACATGCCGCTATTTTCCTACAAGGTAGTTAACAACCAAGGCCTGACCGAAGAAGGTGTGCGCGATGCCAAGGACGAGCAAACCTTGTTGCTGGAGTTGCAAAACCAGGGGTTGATTCCCATCCGTATCGAACCGGCCAAGGATAAGACCTTTCTGGGCTTTCGGCTTAAATCGGCCGCGGTACGCTTGTCCAATAAAGAAATCGGTATGCTAACCGGTGAGTTGGCGACCTTGCTGGAATCCGGTTTGCCGCTGGACCGCTCGTTGACGATTTTGTTGCAGTTGACCGAAGACAATCCCAAACTGAATAAACTGGTGACCAACGTGTTGGAAAAGGTCAAGGCCGGTAAGGCTCTGGCCGATGCGTTGGAAAGCCAGAGCGGGGTATTTTCCAAGTTTTATCTCAACATGATCCGCGCCGGCGAAATGGGCGGCAATCTGGGCGGGGTCTTGCAGCGCTTGGGCGAATACATGGAGCGCAGCCAGGAGTTGAAAGACACCGTCAGCACCGCGTTGATCTATCCGGCCATTTTGCTGGTCATGTCATTGGCGTCGTTGTTTGTGATGTTGACCTTTGTGGTGCCGCAGTTCAAGGAAATGTTCGATAGCGCAGGTCAATCGCTGCCGGTTCCGACCCAGATCGTGGTGGGCCTGGCGGAGTTTTTACAAAGTTATTGGTGGCTGCTGCTGCTGTTGGTGCTGGGTGCGGTCCAGTTCATGAAATCGCAATTAAGTAATCCGGTTAGCAAAAAAGACTGGGATCGGCGGTTTTTGAACGCTCCTTTGTTCGGCGAGATTATCATCAATTTGGAAACCGCCAATTTCAGTCGCACCTTCGGCACTTTATTGGGCAACGGAGTGTCCATCCTGAAGTCGCTGGGTATCGTGCGGGAAACCGTCACCAACGGCGTGCTGGAGGATTTGCTGGCGGATGCGGAAGAACAATTAAAACAAGGCCGTACCATGTCGGAAGCCCTGTCCAAACAAAACCTGTTTCCCAAGCTGGCCGTGCAAATGATTAAAATGGGCGAGGAAACCGGTAAATTGGAAGAGATGCTGATGCGTATCGCGGTGATTTACGACAAGCAGCTGAAAACCACCATCCAGCGTATGCTGGCCTTGCTGGAGCCGGCTTTGATAATTTCCTTGGGGCTAATGATCGCCGGTATCATCGTGTCTATTTTGTTAGCTATTTTAAGTGTCAACGATCTTGCTGTTTAAAGGAGGAGCAATCATGCAACACACATATCGCCGCCAAAGCGGTTTTACTTTGCTGGAACTGCTGGTGGTATTAGGGATTATCGCTTTGCTGGCCGGTATCGTCGGTCCGCAAGTCATGAAGCATATGGGGGCGTCCAAAACCAAGGCGGCCAAAGTGCAGATAGAAGATCTGGCGGCGGCGCTGGATATGTACAAACTGGATGAGGGGCGTTACCCCACCCAACAACAAGGTCTGACGGCATTGATCGAAAAACCCAACGACGCCAGACGCTGGAATGGCCCTTATTTACGGAAGGAAAAAGTCCCGCAAGACCCCTGGATGAATGAATATCACTACGTATTCCCCGGTCAACACGGCAGTTTCGATGTGTTCAGCTACGGCGCCGATGAAAAAGAAGGCGGCGAGGGCGAAGACCAGGACATCAATAGCTGGGAATAAGTCGCTGTGCCGATTGCCGTAAAATCCGCGCGGGGTTTTACCCTGCTGGAGCTGATTATCGTTTTGCTGATCAGTGTGTTGGGTTTTGCGGTAGTCGGCAGCAATATTTCTTCCGGTAATCAAAGTACCCGCATTCAGGCCGCGGCGCGAGACATTGCTTCCGCCATGCGTTACGCGCATGGTCAGGCCTTGATGTCCCGACAGCCGGTTAGCGTTACCGTCAATCTGGACGACAATAGTTATTCGATCAGCAATCGCGGCAAAATTTATCGTTTGGATAGCCAAATCGATATTTCAGTTACCGTAGCCGAAGAAGAGTTTAGCGAGGGGCGGGAGGCCAGCATTCGTTTTTTCGGTGACGGCTCTTCAACCGGTGGGCGGATTACCTTGGAATGGGGCAAGCAATTGCGGCGTATCGATGTGAATTGGATTACCGGAGCGGTAGCAATACATGATTCGGCGGCATAAGGGCTTCTCTCTGCTGGAGATACTGGTGGCGTTCGCCATCATGGCCGTGGCCTTGACCATCGTGTTGCGCATCTTCGGTTCCGGAGTTAATGCGGCGGTAATATCCGAAGAATACAATCTGGCCGTTCAGCTCGCCGAATCTTTAGCCGCCCGCACCGGGGTGGAAACGCCTTTGCAGGTTGGCGAAACCTTTGGTAGCGAGGCGGATAAGTATGATTGGCTGGTCAAAATAGCGCCGGTGGCCGAGCCGCCCGTGTCCGGGCGCCGTTTTCCATCCCAGCAGGATCAGCCCGCGCAGCCCAGCCAAAAATTGATGAAGGTGAGTGTACGGGTAAGCTGGGGCGAAGATGTCGATAGGCAACGCAGTGTGCAGTTGGACAGCCTGAGAATCTGGCGGGAACCCGTCCTGTGAAACCGTTTCGCCGCAACGGCTTTACCTTGATTGAGGTCTTGATCGCCATGACGCTGTTAGGCGTGATGGTGGTTTTGTTGTTCAGCAGTTTGCGGATTGCCGCGGAAAGTTGGAACGCCGGCGAAAGCAAGATGGCTGCGGTTAACCAAAAGGCCGTGGTGTACCAGTTTTTCAAACGGCATTTAACGGCGATCCGGCCTTTACCGATGTTGAATACCGAGCCCTCCTACAGCTTGGATGCGGTACCGGCCTTTCAAGGTTTTCCACAAAGTTTAAGGTTTGTCGCAGCCTTGCCGGCCAGTTCCGCACGCAAAGGATTGCAGCTGTTTAGCATTGCCCTGGACCCTGAAAACAGTGCGACTTTGTTGGTGGCGTTAACGCCTTATCGCGTGACCGAGGCCGATCAAGAGCCGGTTAAACCCGAGGTGTTGCTGGAGAGCATCGCCGGTTTAAAGTTTGCTTATTTCGGCAGGATAGAGGAGTTTGCCGAGCCTCAATGGCTAGAAGAATGGGCGGCTATCGAGAGTTTGCCTAGTTTGATCAAAGTGTCTATTGCCTTAAAGGATGGCAGCTATTGGCCGGATATGATTTTTCCCTTGAAAATTACCCGTGCGGCCAATACCCAAAGCGTAGCTGACGATGGCCAGATTAATGAAGACACGGATCAACGCTAAATTACCGCCGTCGTTCAATGTCCGGCAGCAGGGGCTGGCGTTGGTCATTGTAATCTGGATACTGACCCTGCTGACTTTGATGGCCGGGAGCTTTGCCATGAGCATGCGCCGCGAAAGCAGCGTCAGTTACGCCATTACCGCCAATGCCAAGGCCCTGGCTTTGGCGGAAAGCGGCATCCACTTGGCGGAGTTTAATTTGAGTCAGGCCGATCCCGAACAGCGTTGGTTAGCGAATGGAACGATTTATGAAATAATTGGGCAGGAAAGCCGGATGCGGATACGTATTTTTTCCGAAGCCGGCAAAGTCGATATCAACATGTCCGGCGAAGAGCAACTGGCGGCGGTTTTAAAGTCAGTGTTGCCCGATGACTGGGAACGCCAGCATGTGTTGAATGCAATTTTGGATTGGCGGGATGCCGATGACGATACCCGCACCCAAGGTGCCGAGAAACGCCAATATAAATTAGCCGGCTTGTCCTATGGGCCGAGTAATGCTGCTTTTCAAAGCCTGGAGGAATTGCAGTCGGTTTTAGGTATGAATGAAACAATATTTAACGCCATTCAGCCCTACATAACCATCTATTCGTCAGCCGCCGAACTTAATCAACGCGAGGCCTCGCCCGAATTGCTGAATATTCTGGCCGCGGACCTGAAGGACCGTAATATTCAGGATGCGGCGCTGCAAAAAAACTTAAATGATACAGCGAGTACCGATAAGGCCACGGCTGATTTCGAGCAGCCATTTACCGGCGAAAATCAAACCTATACTATTATTGTCGAAGTGGAAATGCAGCAAGCGGCCTCGGCGAGTCTGGAGGTTGTAGTGCAATTCCAGGGCAGCGATAGCGCAATCCCTTTCGATACGCTGGATTGGAAACAAAATTTACAAACTTCGTCGTTATTTAACAACTCAATGGAATATTCGGTAATTACGATTCAAGATGAATTTAGATACGACGATCGATTTTGATTTAAAGAAATTTTTTCAGTGGTGGGGCGGCGAACTGGCGTTTTTGGTGCCGAAAGGTTTGCGGCAACACATGCGGGAGCGGCATGGCAGCGTTATTTTTACCCCTTTGACACAGGGTTTTGAAGTGGCGCTGCTGGATGATGAGGAAAACGTCGTCGCGAGGCGTAGCGTCGATTTAAACCAGCCTGGCAATTTTCAGCTACTTAAAAACCAATATCCGGCTATGGAGAAAGCCGACATAGTGCTGCGGCTGTCCGCCGAGCAGGCCTTGCATAAACAGCTTTATTTGCCCGCAGCCGTACAAGAAAATTTGCGGCAAGTGGTGGGATTCGAATTGGACCGGTACACGCCTTTTAATGCCGAACAAGTCTATTTCACTTTAGTATCCTTGGGCAGTACAGAGCATGCGCAACTGCGGATACTATTGATTGCGGTACCGAAGCCGCGTCTGGATGAACAATTAGCCAACCTGGCATTGTTGGGCGTGCAGCCGCATAAAGTGGATTTTGCGCCGGCAGTGGCCGATTTTCCGCAAACCCGCAACGCCTATAATTTGTTGCCGGACCGTTTTAGGCGGCAGGGCAGCAAATTGGGCCAATCCCTGCAATGGTTGGTCAGCGCGGTTTTATTGCTGTTGCTGCTGGCTGTGATGGTCTGGCCGGTCTGGCGGGAGGGTCAAGCGGTTGAAAGCCTGCAAACCCGCATCAAACAACTGGAAAAACAAAATCGGGTAGTCGACCAGCAGCAAAGCGAAATCGACGCGTTGCACGCGGAAACCCAAAAATTGATCGATATCAAGCAGCAGTCGCCAGCCTTATTGGTGGTGTTAAATGAACTGAGCCGGTTGTTGAATGACGAAACCTGGTTGACGCATTTACATTTTTCCGATAATCACATGCAGATCCAGGGCCAATCGCCGGCTGCCTCGGCGTTGATCAGCACCCTGGAAGGTTCCGAATTTTTCAGCGATGTCAGTTTCGTTTCGCCGTTGACGCAGGATAAAACCAGCGGACGCGAGCGATTTCAGATTAGTATGACGGTCAACACTCCGGTCAGTACGTTGCAAACCGATACGGCGGTTTCCACGGATGTGCCGGATGTTGAATATCTCGATAGCGAGCCTGAACATACCCCGGAACCCGAGCCGCGGGAAACTGCCGAGGAGCTGGGCGATGAATGATTTGCATTGGCAGCGTTGGCTGGCTGTCGGCCTATTACTGCTGGTGGTTTCGGCCGCGGTGTTCGCCGTTTTGTTGCCGTTAATCAGCACCGGTTTGGCTTACCACGAAGAAAAAAACGATTTATTGTTCCGGTTGCAACGCCAGCAAACCATAGCCGGTCGCGAATCCCAGGTGGCGGCGGCATTGGAAGAGATCAAGCAGCAATTTTCCGAGCAAGGCTATTTTAGTACCAGTACCACCGAAGCACTTGCCTCCGCCGAACTACAAAACATCGTTAAAACCGCCGTGGCCGATGCGGGCGGACAATTAACCAGTACCCAAGGTTTACCAGGAAAGGATGCGGACGGATTTTTTCGGGTTGCCGTGAAAGTGCGGATGACAGGCAGCATGGAAGCCTTGGTCGGCGTGTTGCACAGTATCGAGACCGCGGTGCCGGTTTTGGTCGTCGATCAACTGGATATCAACCCGGTGCGAGGCGTGCGCAACCGCAAAACCAATAAAGTCGAGCCCAGCGATCAACTGAACGTCAGTTTTCAGGTGGTGAGTTTTCTGCGGAGCCCGAATCCATGAACAGCCGATTTTTTAAATGGCAATTAATCGCCTCTGCCTGCTTGACGGTAATCTTGCTGGCTGAGTGGATCATGGGCGAAACCCAAGGTAATCAATTACAAACCATTCTGGATAAAACCATCCAAAGCGAATATCAGTCCGAATCCATGCCGGTCTTAACGCAGCCTAGGCCATTTAATGACAGTATGAATGAGATAGTCGAGCGGCCCTTGTTTATCGAAGGCCGCAAGCCTTTGCCCGAGCAGGTGGTAGAGGGGCCGGAAACCACGGACAATGGTCAGCTGGACGATTGGCAGTTAATTGGGATTTACGATAAAAATAACCGAAAGATAGCCTTGTTCCGTAAACAAAACGAAGCTAAAACCTTTTTAAAACTCAATGAAACCCAAATGATAACCGGCTGGCAACTTAAACAAATTCAGAGTGACCGAGTGGTTTTGCAGCAAGGCGGGCAACAAAAATCCATTATGCTTAGAAAACCGCGCGTGCAAGCTCCCGTGCCCATTCGGTCTAACAGACCCGTCATTCCAGCTAAACCACGAGCCTTGGTAGCGCCGATCCATAATAATTCTTCTGAGAATACCAACAATGACAGTTAAAACCCGCAAAGCGCCGCGAATTCTGGTGCTGGCCTTGTCGATGACGGGCTGTGAATTTATCGGCCCGCAGCTGCATGAAAAAATGCCGCTTCCGCAAGCTGCACCGATTCGGGACGAACAATTCACCGCGCCGGAAAGTGATGATGGCAGTTCCAAAACCGCCAAGGTCGAAATTTTCCCTAACAGCGAGTCCACTATCAATGCCGGCAGGAGCGGCTCTTCGGCCCCGAAGGGCTCGGGTAAGGGCGAATACAGCTTGAATTTTGACGACGCCGATTTGGGCGAAGTGGCCAAAGTGATTTTGAGCGATATTCTGGGTAAAAATTACACGTTAAGTCCGCAAGTCACCGGTAAAGTCACCTTGCAAACCACCCAACCCTTGACCAGGGACGATTTGATTCCCACCCTGGAGATGCTGTTAAGCGTCAATAACGCCGCCTTGGTGGTCGAGTCCGGCATGTATTTGATCAAGCCGTCCAATGAAGCGATGTATAGCAGCTCGTTTAAAACCCTGGGTACTTCCAATTTGCCGTCCGGTTACCAAACCCGGGTAATCCCTGTGCACAACGTGGCCGCGACGGAAATTGCCGACATACTCAAACCCCTTTTGCCGGAAAAATCCCAGCTATACGCCGATCCGAATCGCAATATTATCTTGGTGTCCGGTTCGGCAGGCGAATTGATTCGAATTTTGGATGTGGTACGCACTTTTGACATCGATGTGCTGCGGGGACGTTCGTTTGCCTTGTTTACCCCAGCTCACGTCGATGCCGGCAAAATCATCGAAGAACTGCAGGAGATTTTTAGCCGAAAGTCTAGCGAAGGAAAAACTGGCGACGACAGCTTTTTCCGTTTTATCGAAATCGAACGCATGAATGCGGTATTGGCCATCACCCACAATGCCAAATATTTGCAGGATATCGAAAGCTGGGTGTTTCGGCTGGACAGGACCAATCCGGAGGCCAGCGGCGGCGTGAATGTGTATCGGGCCCAGCATGTCAGTGCCGTGGACCTAGCCAACACTTTGAGCAATATTTTTGGCACCGGCACGGGGCGCAGTAGTCGTTCGGCATCGATCGCTTCGGGACGTAGGTCCATGTCGGCCAGTAACAAATCGAGTGGAGGCACAAGCAACAGTAGTTCCTCCTCATCATCGTCCGGGACGAGCGCGGCTGGAGGATCGGGTAGTGGCATAATGGACAAATCGCTAAGCGATAGAAATCAGAGTGGAAGCGCTGGCTCTAACAGCATGGCTAGTAATGCCTTTGGTTCCGGCGGCATTAACAATAATTCCGAAATGGCCAAAGTCAGAATCATTCCCGATGAAGGTAACAATGCTTTGATTATCGTGGCCAATTCGGAGGAATACGCCAAAATTCAGCGGATTCTAAGGGAATTGGATGTGTTGCCGTTGCAAGTATTGATCGATGCAACCATCGTTGAGGTCACTCTAAACAATGATTTGAAATACGGTATTCAATGGTACTTTAGCCATAATAATGGTGGCATTAATCAAATAAATGGCGGTTCGGCCCAGGGTATCGACTTAATTAGTTTGACCAATGAGACAGCAAAAACTTTTGCTAGTGGTGGTTTTTCCTATGCGTTTTCCAGTGGCTCCAGGGATATACAGGCCGTTTTAAACGCCAGTGCCACACATAATAATATCAACGTGATTTCATCGCCTTCGTTAATGGTACTCAATAATCAGGAAGCGACTATAAAAGTGGGCGATTCCGTGCCGATCCGATCTTCGGTAACTAGCAACACCAGCAATACCACCACAACAGGTATCGTGCAGACCAGTTCCATTCAAATGATCGACACAGGGGTTAATTTGTCGGTCAGGCCTAGAGTTAACGCTGGAGGGTTGGTGATTATGGATATTTTGCAAAGCGTCAATCAAGCGATATCCACCACAACGAGTCAAACTATCGATTCACCAACTATTCAGAAACGAGAAATCGAAAGCAGTGTTGCCGTACAAAGCGGCGAGACCATTGTGTTGGGCGGTTTGATTAAAGAAAACAATGATTATTTACGCGATGGAGTACCCTTGCTGCATGAAATTCCAATCATTGGTTCGCTTTTCGGCGGTACTACACGTAATAAAGATAAAAGCGAGTTGGTGGTATTGATCACGCCTCGTGTCGTGAATAGCCGTCAAGATGCGTCGCTGATTACAGACGAATTCCGCCGCAAGCTATCTTCAATTTATGAAATTCCGCCGCCGGTGGAGGTTGATACGCCGATTCAATAGTCTGGTAGGTCGGGTTGCCGCGATACGACTGCATGGATGCAGGAGGTAGAGCTGCTATGCAGTCGCGCACCCTGATCTACGATTTTATAGCGCTCTTATTTAATATTTTTTGGAGGTTTCAGTCGGGTAGGGCGGGCAGGTTTTTTGTGCCCACGCGGATTAAAGCTATTACCTCCAGGCGGTGGGCACGAAATGCATGTGCCCACCCTACATTCACTGGCCTTCAAGGTTATTAAGGGGTGTCCGGCGATATGATCTGGCATTTATATCAGTGCCTGGGCGAAAAACTTTGGTGGTTTCGGCGGGTCTGACTGCCGGAAATTCGCGCCCTTGCCGGTGCGGGCCAAGCTTATCCTGGCGTGATTTTGGCCTTTCTATCCGGCACCAACACGGTATTTCGCGGTGGGCGACTATCATCCAAATCCGGATAATCCTTGGTGAAGTGCAGCCCGCGGCTCTCCTTGCGTTGCTGGGCGCTACGGATGATCAGTTCGGCAACGATGACCAGATTACGCAGTTCCAGCAAATCGCTGCTGATGCGGAATTTGCCGTAATATTCACCGATTTCGTCTTTCAGCAGCACCAGTCTGTTCATGGCCCGGTCCAGCCGTTTGCTGGTGCGGACGATGCCGACATAGTCCCACATGAAACGGCGTAATTCATCCCAGTTGTGGGCTATCACCACCTCTTCATCCGAATCGCTGACCTGCGACTCGTCCCAGGCCGGCAACAACGGCGGTTCCGGCAGGTCGGCGTATCGACGCCTTATGTCCTGATTGGCCTGCTCGGCAAACACCAGGCACTCCAGCAGCGAGTTGCTGGCCATGCGGTTGGCGCCGTGCAAACCGGTGCAGGCTACTTCACCTATGGCGTAAAGGCCGGGTATGTCGGTTCTGGCGTCCCGATCCGTCAACACGCCGCCACAGGTGTAATGGGCGGCCGGTACCACCGGAATTGGTTGGCGGCTGATATCGATGTCAACTTTCAGACATTGACTATAAATGGTGGGGAAGTGTTGTTGAATGAATTCCTTGGGCTTATGGCTAATGTCCAGATACACGCAATCGATACCGTGTTTTTTGATTTCGCTGTCTATGGCACGGGCGACGATGTCGCGGGGCGCCAGTTCCATGCGCTCGTCGTAGCGGCGCATGAAGCGTTCGCCGTTCGGCAATATCAAATGGCCGCCTTCGCCGCGTACGGCTTCGCTGATTAAAAACGAGCGTGCGGAAGGGTGGTAAAGGCAGGTGGGGTGGAATTGCATGAATTCCATATTGCCGACCCGACAGCCGGCCCGCCAAGCCAAGGCAATACCGTCTCCGCTGGAAATATGCGGGTTGGTGGAATACAAATACACCTTGTTGGCGCCGCCGGTGGCCAGCACCACGACTTTTGTGGCAATGGTCTTAATGGTGTCGGCTTTGCTGTCCAACACATAAGCACCGCAGATGCGCTGTGGAGATAAGCCCAGTTTTTCCGCCGTGATTAGTTCAACTACATTATGATGCTCCAATAAATCGATATTGGGATGTTGTCGGGCGCGTTCGATTAACGATAACGAAACCGCTTTGCCGGTGGCGTCATCAGTATGCACGATACGGCGATGCGAATGGCCGCCTTCCCGGTTTAAATGCAACTGTTTGCTGCCGTCGGCTACCTTTTCTTCGGTAAAATTGACGCCTTGGGCACGCAGCCATTCGATGCTTTCGCGTCCCTTGGATACCGTGAGTTGCACGATATCCGGGTCGCAAAGGCCGGCTCCGGCAATTAATGTGTCTTCGATGTGCGATTCGATAGAATCGTATTCATCGTCGAATACGGCTGAAATACCGCCTTGAGCATAGTAGGTGCTGCACTCGGTCAGTGCGAATTTGGCCAAGACCGCGACTCGATAGGTGTCGGCCAAATGCAGTGCCAAACTGAGGCCTGCACCGCCGCTACCGGCGATCAATACGTCATAATGTGGGTTGGAATGCGCTGTCAATGTAGTGTGTTTAAGAATATGAAGATTTTATTACGATGAGGCAAAATCATATCTTGTTTTAGCGCAGCGGTAATTTTTTTTGTATTGCCAGAACTAATGATGTTTAATTCTGTCCATTCTTACATCTTAATAGCTCAGTGAACGAATCAACAAGGCTCTCCGAAGATTTAGATCAGGACTTGGTGCGAAGAGTCCAGCAAGGCGACAAATCCGCCTTCGATCTTCTCGTTATCAAGTATCAACACAGGATTGTGCATCTGGTCAACCGGTATGTAAAAGACCCCAGTGAAGCGCAGGACGTGGCGCAGGATTCTTTTATCAAAGCCTACAAGGCCTTGGGTGATTTTAGAGGTGATAGCGCTTTTTATACTTGGTTATATCGAATAGCGATTAATACCGCTAAAAATTATCTGTTGTCGCGCTCCAGGCGGCATTCTGACTACGAAGTGGATATGCAGGATGCCGAACAAACCGAGAACGCCCCGCAGTTAAAGGATATAGAAACGCCGGAGCATCAATTGATGAATGATCAGATTATTGCGGTAATCAAATCAGCCATTGAGAAATTGCCCGAAGAAATGCGGATTGCCATTACCCTCCGGGAGTTTGAAGGCATGAGCTACGAAGAGATTGCCGAAGCCATGGACTGCCCGATTGGCACCGTGCGCTCTCGGATATTCAGGGCCCGTGAGGCCATCGACGAAAAATTAAACCCATTGCTCGGTTAAAGGTATTACCATGCAAGAACAACAACTTGAAAAACTTTCATTATTGGTTGACGATCAACTCGATAATGCACAGGCTGTCTCGATGTTAAAGTCGGTTCAGCGCGACCCGGAACTGCAAGCCAAGCTGCAACGCTATGCCCTGATTAGTCAGGCGCTTAAAGGCGAACAAGGCTCGGTAGCAAGTCTGGATTTTTCCGACAAGATCAAACAACAGTTGCAATCGGAACCGGTTTACTTTTTGCCGCGGAAAAAATCCGACGACCACATTAAAAAAACCTCGCTAGCAGTGGCAGCTTCGGTGGTTTTGGCGGTAGTCGGATTTTACGCCGGAAAAATGCAAAATCAGGTGCAACCCTTCGCGGAAGTCACTGCGGCGGCTGAGCATCAGATGCCGGTAGAACAAATGAATGCGCAGTTTAATGATTATTTGCAAGCCCACGACAACGTTTGGTACGTTAACAACAATGTTGGCGTCAAATCGTATGCGCGCTTGGCCAGTTATCAACACAATTAAACTTATTAATGCGATTTTTATTTGTTTTTCTGTTTTTTGTATCCTGTGCATTTGCGAATGACGATCAGACTTTAAGCGGTCAGCAATGGCTGGAAAAAGTTAATCATGCGATGAAATCCTTGAATTACCACGGTACCGTGGTATTCATGAGACACGGTCAAGTCGATACCATGCGGTATCAGCACACTTTTGAAAATGGCATCGAAACCGAACGGTTGACTTCGTTGAATTCCCCATTGCGAGAAGTCACCCGGCAATCCAATGAGATCAGCTGTTTGTACAAGGAAAGTCAACAAAAGATCGAAACTCAACATCCGATAGACCGATCCTTCATCGTCAATTTGCCGTTAAAGCCGGAGCGTTTGCACGATGAGTATCTGTTTGCGGTGGCCGGTCAGGAAATGATCGCCATGCGCCCGGCACAAATTATTGCGGTTTTACCCAAGGATGACTTACGTTATGCGCGTAAGCTTTGGATCGATACCGCCAGCCTTCTGCCGCTGAAAGTTGAAGTCTACGGGCTGGACGGCAAAACCCTCGAGCAAGTCTTGTTTACCGATTTGAATGTGGATTTGTTAAATACTCATACCGATGCCGATCAAACGGCAGTCGACAAGAGCAAACATCATCAAATGGTTTCGCAAGCTGAAGCATTTGAAAAATCGCCATTTGAACTGAAAAAGTGGCCGGCAGGGTTTGAAAAAATTTTTTTCATCCGCAATACCATGCAGAAGTCCAGAAAAACCGTGGATCATTTGTTGATTAGCGACGGGTTTTCTTCCGTTTCGGTTTATTTTGAGGCCAAAAGTGAAAAAAGTATCGAAGGTTTACGTACTTTGGGTCCCGTTAACTCCTACAGTCGCGTGATAGATGATCTGCAAGTCACCGCATTAGGGGAAGTGCCTGTGCAAACCGTGGAATTGGTTGCTAAGGGCGTATCGTTGCGTTGAAATATTAACCACGTTTAAGTATGAAATGTATGAATGGAGAATTCATGTTTAATAAATTTGTAAATAGCCTATGGTTTTTGATGCTGATGACATCGGTAGCCTTTGCCCAGTTGCCCGATTTTACCGAAATGGTAAAAAACAACGGCGATGCAGTGGTCAATATCAGCACTACCCAAAAAGCGCCAGAGTTGATGATGGACTCTGATCAGCAACAAATCCCTCAGGATATACCGCCTGAGTTGGAAGATTTTTTCCGGCATTTCTTTCAAGGTCCAGGCCGCGGGTACGTGCCGAGGGAAACGAATTCTCTGGGTTCGGGCTTTGTGATTTCCAACGACGGTTACATTCTGACTAATCATCATGTGGTTAATAACGCCTCGGAAATTGTGGTTAAGTTGAAGGACAGGCGCGAGTTGTTGGCTAAATTGGTGGGTTCGGATGAGAGTACCGATGTGGCTTTACTGAAAGTGGATGCCAGTGATTTACCCGTAGTTCAAATCGGTTCGCCGGAACAGCTGCAAGTTGGTGAATGGGTGTTGGCCATAGGCACGCCGTTTGGTTTCGAACAATCCGTGACCGCAGGTATTGTTAGCGCGAAGGGCCGCAGTTTGCCGGACGGTAATTATGTGCCGTTTATCCAAACCGATGTGGCCATTAATCCCGGTAATTCCGGTGGGCCATTGTTTAACATGCGGGGTCAGGTAGTGGGTATCAACTCGCAAATTTATAGCCGATCAGGCGGTTATATGGGCTTATCTTTTGCGATTCCTATTGATGTAGCCATGAACGTTGCCGAGCAAATCAAAACCAAAGGTAAGGTATCTCGCGGCTGGTTGGGCGTGCAGATACAAGATGTTACCCGTCAATTGGCCGAATCCTTTGGTATGGACAGGCCGCACGGTGCTTTGGTTGCCAAGGTGGTGCCCGGTGGTCCGGCTGAAAAAGCCGGGCTGCAGGTTGGTGACATCATTGTAGAATTTGACGATCATGTGATAGAAACATCGGGCGAACTGCCGCCTATTGTCGGTATGACTCCGGTAGACGAAAAAGCCACGCTGAAAATCATTCGCCAGGGCGATAAGGAAGATTTGATAGTAAAAATCGGTCTGCTGCCGGCGCAGGCGGTGCAATTAACACCGAGTTCAATGCCCGAGATTACTGTAAATAGGCTTGGGTTGGGCGTGGTAGACCTGACCGAAGAACAGCGTGAACAGCTGCAAGTTGAAAAATACGGCGTTCTGGTGCAAAAAGTCAGTAAAGGTATTGCCCTGGATGCGGGCATTCAACCCGGAGACGTTATTTTGCGGGTGCAAAACGCACCGGTGAAAGATGTTGCTGACTTTAATAGAATTGTTGCTAAACTGCCTGCAGATAAATCGATTGCCATGCTGATTCAGCGTAACGGTAGTCCGGTCTTTTTAGCATTCAAGATAGATAAATAAGAGGTATTTTGCATATGGCTAACGCAATCATCATTACGCAATTAATTGGTAATACGCCGTTAGTCAAACTGCACAGGATTGTGCCTGATGACTCGGCCACTGTGCTGGTTAAATTGGAGTCCAGAAATCCGGGCGGATCGGTTAAGGACCGGATTGGTCAGGCTATGATTCAAGCCGCGGAGAAATCGGGACATTTAAAAGCCGGAGGCCGCATTGTTGAACCCACCTCCGGCAATACCGGTATTGCATTAGCAATGATAGCCGCCGCCCGCGGCTATCGCTGTACTCTGGTTATGCCGGATACCATGTCGATTGAAAGGCGGCAATTGCTGGCTTTGTACGGGGCCGAAATCGTCCTGACGCCCGGTAGCGAGGGTATGAATGGGGCGATTAATAAAGCCCATGACATTGTGGTGGAAACGGGTGCCTTCATGCCGCAGCAATTCGAAAATCCAGCCAACCCCGAAGTGCATCGTCAGACTACCGCCCAGGAAATCTGGTCGGGTACAGGGGGGCAAATCGATGCCTTTGTCTGCGGTGTGGGTACCGGAGGCACTATAACCGGCGTCGCCGATGTGATTAAAACCCGGAATCCTGATTTTAAAGCGATTGCCGTGGAACCTACCGAGTCCCCGGTCATCTCCGGCGGCGTGCACAGCCCGCATAAAATTCAAGGTATTGGCGCGGGGTTCATACCCAAAAATCTGGATGTGGATTTATTGGATGGAATTGAACTGGTTAGTACGGACGAGGCTTTTACGATGCGTAAACGCATAATCCAGGAAGAGGGAATTATGGTCGGTATATCTTCCGGCGCCAGTGTTTGCGCGGCTCTGCGCGTTGCCGCAAGGCTAGGGGTCGGCAAAACCGTAGTCACTATTGTTCATGATACGGGTGAGCGCTATTTGAGCATGAGTTAAAATCGCAGTTTATCCATTTATTTTTCGCTGAATGAAAGATTCGACTTTGAAACTGCGTTCCGCCGGGTTGGGTTATCTGATCAACCGCATCCAGACCCTGTTTGTCAGTATGCTGCGCATCTGGACGATACCAATCGTATTGATGCTCAGTGTGGCGTCGGGGTTTACCACTTATTACGGGCTGTCGCATTTTATTACGCCCTGGATTGCGTTGATCATTACCGTCGCTATTCAGTCCATTATCGTGATTTGTTCCTTGGAAATGGCCGGTATCCATTGGGCAGCCAACCGAACCCGCTATTTTTCCGTAGTTACTTCGCTGTGTATCGCCGTAACGGCTTCCATTACTTTTTCATATTTTAAATTTTACGAAATATCCGAACAGGAAACGCTGCATATCGACCGGGTACAGCAGATCAGGCAAGATATCAATGTCTACCTTGGCAGCGTTCTTGAACAAAAAAGCCAATTGCTGCAAAAACATCAACAGGCTTTGGATAAAGCATCGGTCGACGTCTCACAAGCCTATTTCGGTACCCATGAACAAATAGCGCCCGGCTACAGAAATCAGGTGGGGGAAGGGCCTTTTTGGCGGCATTACAATCAGATTTATCAGGAAAAAAAGCAGGCGTTTCAAGTTCAAGAGCAAGTCTTTCTGGATCTGGATGCCAAGATTCGCCAGTTACAAACCAGTCTGGGGGATCTGGATGTTGCCCAAAACCAGGAGGCGGCTTATTACCAAATGTTGAAAAACTATCAGGATATGCAGTTGATTGTGAATCAACTCTCCAGCAGCGCGGGTTTGCGGTTGCCGGATGCACCGATGTTGATGACTTATAAGCAATTCGTGGAAGAGGTCAAACCTTCATTTGCCATGTGGCAGGGCTTTTCCTGGTTTGCTTTTGCTTGTGCGGCCATGGTGGATTTTTTTACCGTGCTGCTCTCGTACCGTTTGGAGTTTACCGCCCCCGGCCCATTAACGGTGCAGGAAGAGGAATTGGTGTTTGAATGTTTGCGGCAATTTTCCGAGTTTCGCATCAACCAAAACGATGAGCTGGAAATGATCATCGAAAAATCCGAGCTGGAAAAGGCCCGCCGTTATTCCGACTGGTCACGGATGTTTGTGGTCGGTTTATTATTGAGCAGAGGCTTTTTAAGAAAAGTGGATGTCAGAACCGTCGAGTTCGCGCCCAGTCTCTACCCGTTAATTGCCGAAAAAATGTCTGACAAGATAGCGGCTCTAAAAGCTAAGTCTTTACCCAAAGCGATCGACGAGCGGCCATGAATAGTTCTAATAACCAGCTGGAAGCGTGGTTGGCGGGTGAGGATCTTTTTGAGCAAATGCTGCCAGACCCTGATCAGTGGGTGGCGGGGTTCGATGCGGACCGGCAATTAGTAATAGCGAAGATTGGTCCCTTCCAACGTGTTTTTTTAAAACCGGGAAAGTTCACCAAGCGTTTTTATCATCAGTTATATCCTTTAAAAATCGAAACCTGGCCTTATCGACGGCAAGTAAAATTGTTCGAAGATTTTTGCACGGTGGATATCGCGCTGGATGTGCGTTTTCAAGCCACCTTGAATTATGTGCAAAAAAACCTGGAAGTGTTGGATAGCATTAATCAGCATATTCAAGGGCTTTACGCGGCTGTTATTGAAGACAAAATTAATCTGGAGTTGAATAAGTTAGCTGACGGCGGCTGGGTGCAAAAGGGGTTGGCCGAACACGAAAAGCGGATCGCCATCTCTGTTTGCGAGGTGTTGACACAGCAGCATATTCAGGCCGAAGCCATCTGCCACATGACGGTCACTTTTGTGGATTTTCCGGAAGTTCAGCTAGGGAAGGATAGTGTTTATCTGCACGTGCTGAAAAGGACTTTTGAATTAAACGAAGAAAAAAATCAGGAACATCAACGCCAGCAGCGTTATAACGAACAGCAAGCCTTATTGGCAAAACAGCAGGAACTGGAACATCTTAAACAGCTGGCCGAAATGCAGCGCCGGATTCAGTTGGCCGAAGCCGAAGCGCAGATCCAGTTGTTACAGGATAAGGAACAGCTGCTCGCTCAGCAACTTCAGGTAGAGGGTCGCATACATGCCGCTCGGACCCGTCATGAGCAGCATCTCAAGGAAATCAGCTTTGAGACTGAATTGGGTGTGCAGCAAGAGCTGGAAGCCAGGCAGAGATTGGCGGAAACCCAGCAGATGACGGAGCGTTTAGCGCATCAGGCTTTGTTGGCGGATAAACAGACGGTGGCGGAAATCCAGCGGCGCGAGGCTGCTCGACAACGTTGGCGCGAGGCGGAGAAATTCGAGAATGATCGAGACGGCAACGAGAGTGTCGATGAATAAAATAATCAGTGGCATCGCCCTGGGTCTTTTATTCATTATGTTGTCAGCTTGCTCATCGGCACCGCAAAGACTGCAAATCAGTTCCGAGGTGGATGCGTTGGCGACAAATGAAGCCCAAAGCAAGCGGCGCTTTGTAATATTGCCTGGTAACAAAGACATTAACCCGCAGGATTTGCAATTTATGGAGTTCAAGGGGTATGTCGAAAAATCCTTGCTTAACCGTGGTTTTATTAAGGTCGAGCAAATGCAGGATGGCGATGCGGTGTTATTTTTGAATTACGGCACAGGAGAGCCGCAGCTTAGACAATATAGCTACGACGTGCCGGTGATGAATAATTTTGGCTATTACCCCTACTATCGCCCTTATCGGTACTATCCAAGCATGACTTACGGCTATACACAACATACTGAAACCTATGCGGTTTATAAGCGTTATTTGACGCTTGAAGCCTATGATATGGCAGCGTATTTACAGCAAAAGACTCCGATTCAGCTATGGAAAGTCAGTGTACAAAGCCAGGGGCAAAGTAATGATCTTAGGCTGATCTTTCCTTACATGGTGACAGCCATGCAACCCTATCTCGGTACCAATACCGGTCATATGCTGACGGTAAAGGTGGACGAAACCAATCTGCTTTTGAAAGATATTTCTACCGGTAATCCGAATCGCCTACCTGCGCCTTCTCCCATGCCGCTGCCATAAAGAAACCCATACCAGACCCCAAAGCCGCTTCAATCCACCAGACCGTCCAGATTGGATTTAATGGCCAATATTTCAGCGAGATTGGCGCTGAGAAACGCCTCCGACAAGCCGATTTTTTCCGCCACCTGAAAAGGCAATGCGGCCAGAATGTCTTGTTCGGTTTTGTTGTTTTCAACCGCGTCGCTGATAAACTGAGCCAGATGTAGGCAACAAGCGATGGGAGAGGGGGCCTCAAAAGTTAGGGGTTCGCCGGAATGCTGAATAGCTTCCACCAGTACGTCACCGAATTTCCAACGTCGGCATAATTCCGCACAGACATCCTGATTAGTAAAACCCAAACAGGTTCTTTCAAAATTGGCGCGCGATAAATGGCCGGCTTTGGTGTGTTGATCGATTTCGTTGGCTGCACTGGGTAAGCCGATATGAATCAAAATATTGCCTAGATTGCCGATTAATCCCGCTGTATACGCAATTTCGCTGGAATTATGCGTGTGTTCCGCAAGCCATTTGGCGTACACCGCGGTTCTGAAGCAATTTGTCCAAAATCTTTTAATATCGAAATTTTCTATTTTGGGCATTGACGAAACAATGCCAGAGGCAATTACCAGGGTTTTTAATTGATTCATGCCCAGCATGACCGTGGCTTCATCAATGGAAGAAATTTTTCGCGATAAGCCGAAATGTGCCGAATTGACCAGACGCAAAATTTTCAGCGAGATGACTTGCTCTTTTTCAACATTTTTAGCTATGTCCAGCATTTCCGCATGAGGGTCGTTAAGTTGGGTAATGATTGTTCTAACGACTTCCGGAATTTGCGGGAGTTTAGGAATGTTATCGAACAGCTGGTTCATTTGAATTGGCATAGGGCGAGGGGTCCTTGAAAAGTGAGGAAAATCGTTGAAAGTTTAGTCGAAATCAAACTTCCACCTATAAAAAAAATGTAAAAAATTTGGCTGCGGCATTAATTCTACCGCTACCGTAAAAAACCTAAGCCTAAATTGGCTTTATTATGCAGTCAATGTCGATAAAGCTGGATACTGGTAAGGATTTTTATAATAATCAATGTGGCCGAAACGACAGGCGATTTAGGTGCCTGTAGCTTTCCCACATAACAATAATAACCACAATGAGGTGACACCATGCTAGCTAAAATTGCAGTAGCGGATTATATGTCCAAGCATCCAGTAACTGTAAGTCCGGACACTGAAGTATCGTCGGCGTTTAAGAAGATGCTGGACCACAAAATCACTAGCGTGCCGGTTGTAGATGGCCACGGTAAACTAGTCGGTATTTTTTCGGAAAAAGACGGAATGAAGATTTTCCTCGAATCCGCCTATAACCAAAGTATGACTGGTAAAGTCAGCGAATTTATGACCGCAGCGCCAATGGTCGTTGATGTAGACGAAAGTTTAGTCGATGTCGCCACCAAGTTTCAAAACTCACCGATCAGGAGTTTTCCGGTATTTAAAGACGGCGCCATGGTGGGAATGATCAGTCGGGTCGATGTTTTAAGAGCATTGGTTTCCGCTCACTAAGCGGTAAGGCCTTGAACGAGATTTGACTATGGTTACCCAGCGTGCGTTATGGAAACAGCATTTTCCGGAATTTGTTAACCAGGACGACAAGGTTCTTAAGCAGTTGATGGACTCGGCCATGCTGATAAATCTGCCCGCCGGTCAGCAGGTATTTTATCCTGGAAAAATCTGCGAAAATTATCTGTTGATGCTTTCCGGCAGCGTCAAGGCGCAAATTATCTCCGCGGATGGCAGGGAAGTTTTGCTTTATCATGTGAGGGCGGGAGATTCCTGTGTGTTGACCACATCCTGTCTGCTCGGGGACAATCGTTATCCGGCGGAAGGGTTTACCGAAACTGATGTCGAAGCGTTTGCCATTGCGGCTCCGGTTTTTAATCGTTGCCTGGCTTGCTCGGCATTTTTTCGTGAATTTGTATTCCGTAGCTTCTCCTCCCGACTGGCCGATGTGATTAAGCGCATGGAAGCGCTCAGTTTTGGGTCGGTTGATCAAAAACTCGCCAAAGCGCTGTTGGTCGATGGATCCCGGACGATTCAAAAAACCCATCACGAACTGGCTCTGGAAATGGGCTCAGTTCGTGAAGTGGTTTCCCGTCATTTAAAGCGGTTTGAAAGTTGTGGGTGGTTGAGCATGAAACGCGGCAGTATCGAAATTATCGATGCCGAGGCGTTAGCGCAAGTTATTAACGATACATATGAATCTTAGTCGTTTCGTTCTTTCTGGGATTTGTTTTCATTGCCGATATAATGCAGCATGATAAAGCCCATCACGAATCCTAATACGGCAGAGAACACCAAGGGTAGTGCAAAAGGGATATCGTGCGGATCTCTCAGGTTCATATGTAAAATACCCGAGGCGAAGTTAAAGATTAAATCTAACATGATTTCCTACCTTTTCTAATTGTTGAGTTAGCCGGTAAAACCAAAATGCGGTTTAAAGGCGATTTAGAATATAAAGATAGGCTGATAAATTATCAGTGACTAAGTTACACAACTTGTTGTATGAGGTGATATATCGTTAAAATGGCAACACTTTTGCTGGTTGGAGATAGACATGACAAACAGAAATAACCTTCACAGTGGCAAGCGGGTTAAAAACATTGCTGCCATGTTGTATTTATTAGTGCTGACATTCGTGGTGGGTGGGACTTACATTAACCAGCAGCAAAACGAAGCAGCCTCCTCGCCAGAATCAAATAAAATCGGACTTGCTCAATAGCCGTTAGTTCAGGTTGGCGACATCTATTTGTTTTTGAATAGTTTTTGCGAGAAAAAGCCTATCAAGGCAATCACAAATAGCCCGGAAAATACCGATAATCCAATTTCATCTTCTTTAGCCACTTCATGGCTTCGCTTGGCTGCCAGGACAGACGCCGATGTACGACCATCCACTGAATAACCGGGCTTAGAATGCTCTATGTCCGGTTTTTCCGCTCCAAATGTAGTCGGGGAGAGGCATGCTAAAGTGGCTAGCAAAACCAAGCATATGTACTTAAAACGATGCGGCTTATTCATTTTGTAACCTCATTCACAAGTGATCTTTTAAACGTATTGTACGCTTTGGCTGGTAAAAATCGTTAGGTCCTGTAAGGTTTAGTGGCAGGGATTTACTTGAAGCAAGCATTGTAATCCGTATTTATTTTACCTGTAAAAGTATATCAATTTCATGTATATAGCGGTTTTTATTGTAGTAGTATGTTTGATTGTTTTGCTGGTTTTCATAAGCCGTTTGCAGCGGTTGCGGATGGAAAAACGTGCCGATTACATTCGCTGCTATCGTTTTCCGCGGGGATTAAGTCGACAAATTAGAACAGCATTATCCGGATTTGTCGGAGCAGGATTTTGCACTGGGTATGCGCGCCTTACGACAATATTTTCTGGCTTATTTGCAAGGTGGTTGCCGGTTTGTTTCCATGCCGTCCAGGCTGACCGATGATTATTGGCATGAGTTTATTTTGTATACACGGCATTACCAGTTGTTTTGCCATAAGGCATTCGGTCGATTTTTTCATCATACCCCGGCTGTCGTGCTAGGGAAAAGTCGGCAAAACAATGTGGGCTTGCGGCGAATGTGGTGGTTTTGCTGCCAGGAAGAGGGTATTAATCCTAAGAACCCCAGCCGGTTACCGCTGTTATTTGCATTGGACAGCAAACTCAATGTACCTGATGGGTTTGTTTATACGGTCGATTGTAGTCATGTTCGCAAATCTGGTAACGAGCGCGGTACAGTAGTATATTGCGGCGGTGATTTTTCCAGCACCGACTTTGATGGAGCGAGTGATGGTTTTTTCGATAGCGATTCAGGCTCGGATTCCGGCGGCGATGCCGGGTGCGGTGGCGGTTGTGGGGGAGATTAGTAATTTAAGGTTTTGATGCTAGTCGTCAGTCAATTTTTGTTTCACGGGAAACTTCTAAGGTTGGAAGAGAAACTACTTTAACTTTATCGATATTTCACATTAATAACTTGTTGTAAGGTATTGATAAAAAAAATGAGTTTAGTGCTTATTGATTCTGACTGATATCATCTGTTAGTCCGTTTCTAATCTGTTGCTTGCGTAATGGGTCTGTTTTAATGACGCGACTTGCCGTTGCGTCATCCGCGCCCAGCCGTCTTGTAGGATTTTCAATTCGCTGGAGATATGAATTGAACTGGACAAGCGTATTGTTCAGAAATAAGCTATGCGCTTTTCTGAAGTCGCCGGAACAGCACATGGATACTTGTTATCCTAGTATGCCGAAATTCATTGGCGCGTTTTTCGACGCTTTGTATCAACATCCAGTCATGATGTTGGTATTCATGGCCGGTATCACGGCCTTGGCTGGCTCCTGGTGGTACAAATCCAGTAAAAGGCCGGAGTCGCGTTAGGCGCTGCCTACCATTCAATTCCGGTTGATTCCACGGTTTAGATGTGGCCGATTTTTCTCAAATCGACGCATTAAGCAGGATATTGGGTGATTCAAGTATCGATGTGTTAGTAAATAACGCCGCTATCTATACCGATATCTCGGGAAAGGGGGGCGGTCAATTGGATAACAAGCCTGGCCTTCAGCGTTCTGGGTGAATAGTATCGCGCCGGCATAACTAGTCGAGGCGTTTTTGCCGCAAATTAAACCTAGCCAAAAAAACTGCTTGTTACTATCAGCAGTCTTATGGGTAGCATGAAGGACAATACCAGCGGCGGTAGCTTGCAATACCAGTCCAATAAAGCCGGGCTAAACGCGGCGATGAAAAGCTTGGCAATCGATTTACATCTGGCGACTTAGTATTGCATCCAGGTTGGATGAAAACCGATTTGGGCGGAAAAAATGCTTTAATCCTTTAATCGATGTGGCGGAAAGCGTTGCAGGCATGCGCCGCTGTATAGCGCTATTTCCCTTGCCGCAATCCGGGAATTTCCTGAAGTACGATGTCAACGAGTTGCCTTGGAAATTGTTTTGTCGGTTAAACAGAATTTGTTGTTGACATTGCTGTTTATATTTTAGGTTATGCACAAAAACTAATTTAGCCTGCTGTTTAAAAAATGCTTGACAAGGCAACTTGTTGAATTTTGGAGAAAAATACCTAAGTTATTGATAGTTAATAGCTATTTATTCTTGATCAAGTTTAACTCAATTTAACACGGGGTCAGTAAAATCAGGGGCTGTCGTCCGATTTCGACATTTAACTCACAGAGTTATCCACAGCTTTTGTGGGTAACTCATCCGCAAACTGAAGCATCTCTCGGCAACAATTTTGTTAGTTATCTGCACGAGATGTTTGCCATAAAGTAACAAGTGGCTAGACTGAGTGTTGAATTATTTTGGCTTAATAGCCTTTACAGGCATATGGTTTATAATTTAACAATGATCCGGTTGAAGCTTACAGTGTAAGTCGTGTTGTTAACCGTCTCGGTTGTCCTTTGCACGAGCCTATATTTAGGAGTAAAAGGACTAGATGTTGCCGAAGTACTGATCTCGGGTTAGTCTTTTCTCAGTTAAAAGGTTGTTATATGCAAAATCAGCAAACACTTACCATTGACGGTAATCAGGCGGCGGCTAGTGTCGCGCACAAATTAAATGAAGTGATTGCCATTTATCCTATAACGCCTTCTTCGCCGATGGGCGAGTGGGCCGACGAATGGTCGTCTCGCGGGCAGGTCAATCTATGGGGTACGGTGCCTCAGGTTGTGGAGATGCAAAGCGAGGCAGGGGCGGCGGGTGCCATTCACGGCGCATTGCAGGCAGGTACTCTGGCAACCACGTTTACCGCGTCGCAGGGCTTGTTACTTATGTTGCCCAATATGTACAAAATTGCTGGCGAATTAAGTCCGGCGGTATTTCACATTGCAGCCCGTTCGCTTGCCTGTCAGGCTTTATCAATATTTGGTGATCATTCCGACGTGATGTCGGCGCGCATGACTGGTTTTGCCATGCTGTGCTCCAATTCTCCGCAGGAAGTACAGGATCTAGCCCTGATTGCCCATGCCGCCAGTTTGGAAGGACGGATTCCCTTCATGCATTTCTTCGACGGTTTCCGTACTTCGCACGAAGTGGCAAAACTCATCACCATTGATGATGAAGTGTTGCGCGGCATGATAAAGCAGGAATGGGTCAATGCATTTCGTAGCCGGGCCCTGACGCCCGATAATCCGGTATTGCGCGGCACCGCGCAAAATCCGGATGTGTATTTTCAAGCCAGGGAAGCGGTAAATCCGTTTTACCAGGCGCTGCCCGATATCGTGCAAAACGCCATGGATCGCTTCGCGCAACTGACCGGTCGTCAATACCGCCTGTTTGACTACCTGGGAGCGGCGGATGCCGAACGTGTGATGATTTTAATGGGCTCCGGCGCCGAGGCCGCCGAAGAAACCCTGGATTATCTCAACCGGCAAGGCGAATCGGTCGGCTTGTTGAAAGTGCGTTTATATCGGCCCTTTTCCGCCGAACATCTTATCGCCGCATTGCCGGCTAGTTGCCGCAAAATTGCGGTACTGGATCGCACCAAGGAACCGGGTTCGGATGGCGAGCCGTTGTACAAAGATGTATTGGGCGCCATTGCCCGGCACGTTTGCAGCGCTAACAACAAATTTAGCAGCATGCCTAAAGTGGTGGGTGGGCGATATGGCTTGTCATCCAAGGAATTTACTCCGGGCATGATCAAGGCGATTTTCGACGAACTGCGGCATGAGCAACCGAAAAACTCGTTCACCATCGGCATAAACGACGATGTGTCGCACACTAGCTTACTCTGGGATGCCGGCTTTAGAACCGACATGCATAAAGGTATCTTCCAAGCCATGTTTTATGGCCTGGGTAGTGACGGCACGGTCGGCGCGAACAAAAACACCATCAAGATTATCGGCGAAGAGACCACGGATTTTGCCCAGGGATATTTCGTTTACGACTCCAAAAAATCTGGCGCGATTACGGTATCGCATTTGCGCTTTGGCGCCAAACCAATCAAATCCACTTATTTGATTGGCGAAAACGATGCTAATTTCATTGGCTGCCATCAAACCATTTTCCTTGAACGCTATGACATGCTGGTCAATGCCGCCGACAACGCGGTGTTTTTGTTGAATACCCCGGAGCCGACCGACAAGGTTTGGGACAGTCTGCCCAAAACCATGCAGCAACAAATGCTGGCTAAAAACATCCGTTTTTACGTGATAGACGGTTATGCTGTGGCGGAAAAATGCGGCATGGGCAAGCGTATCAACACCATCATGCAGACCTGTTTTTTTGCCATTTCCGGGGTGCTGCCGCAGGAACAAGCTATCGAAGCTATTAAACATGCGGTGGAAAAAACCTACGGTAAAAAAGGCCGCCGCATTGTCGAACTGAATTTCAAGGCCATTGATGACACGCTGGCCGGTCTGAATCAAGTCAGCTTGCCCAAGCAGGCCAGTAGTAGCTTCGATATCATGGGTCATATCGCCGATTCGGCGCCAGAGTTTGTTAAACGGGTTACCGCGGAAATCATAGCCGGTCGGGGCGATTTATTGCCGGTCAGTGCAATGCCGGTGGACGGCACGTTTCCAACCGGCACCACCGCTTACGAGAAACGCAATCTGGCACTAGAAATTCCGGTATGGGAAACCGATTTATGTACCGAATGCGGCAAGTGCGCCATGGTTTGTCCACATGCGGCGATCCGCAGCAAAATCTATCCGGTCGAAGCACTTGAAAACGCGCCGGAGACGTTTAAACATGCGCCGATGCTGGGTAAGGATTTTCCGGCCGGTTTGGCGATGACTTACCAAGTGGCTGCGGAAGATTGTACCGGTTGCAGTTTATGCGTGGACATATGTCCGATTCGGGATAAGTCCAATGCCAGCCGCAAGGCATTGAACATGAATCCACAAGCGCCATTACGCGAACCGGAGCGGGAAAACTGGGATTTTTTCCTGTCCCTGCCGGAATATGACAGACGTCATCTGAAACTTAACACCATCAAGGGGGCGATGGTGTTACAACCTTTATTTGAGTTTTCTGGTGCCTGCGTCGGTTGCGGCGAAACGCCATACGTAAAACTTGCCTCGCAATTATTTGGCGACCGCATGATCGTGGCCAATGCCACCGGTTGTTCTTCGATCTACGGTGGTAATTTACCCACTACGCCTTGGACCAAAAACAAGGAAGGTCGCGGCCCGGCCTGGAATAACTCCTTGTTCGAGGATAATGCCGAATTTGGTTTGGGCATGCGGGTGTCTATTGATAAACAAATGACTTTTGCCCAAGAGTTATTGTCGAGTTTACGCATACCGTTAGGCGATGAAACCGTGGATGCGCTATTGCACGCCGATCAGTCCGACGAAGCGGGCCTATACGAGCAGCGTCAACGCGTGGCCGATTTGAAGCAGCGTCTGCAAGCGCTTTCCGAACCGGCCGCCAAATCATTGTTGGAACTGGCCGATTATTTATGCAAAAAAAGTGTTTGGATCATGGGGGGCGACGGTTGGGCCTATGATATCGGTTACGGCGGTTTGGATCACGTGTTGGCTAGTGGGCATAACGTGAACATTCTGGTGCTGGACACCGAAGTCTATTCCAACACCGGTGGGCAAATGTCAAAAGCCACCCCGCTAGGTGCCGTAGCCAAATTTGCCTCCGGCGGTAAAGCCGTGGCCAAAAAAGATTTAGGCTTGCTGGCGATGGATTACGGGAATGTTTATGTCGCGCATGTGGCTTATGCCGGCAAGGATATTCAGACCTTAAATGCCTTTATTGAAGCTGAAGCGCACGACGGGCCTTCCATCATTATTGCCTATGCGCCTTGTATCGCTCATGGGGTGGATATGTCCAACAACCACCGCCAACAAAATTTGGCCGTCAAAAGCGGGCATTGGCCGCTGTTCCGATTTAACCCCAACCGAATCAAGCAAGGTAGAAATCCAATGCAACTGGATTCGGCAGAGCCATCCATTCCGTATCGCGAATTTGTCATGAGCGAGACCCGTTTCAGCATGCTTTGGCAATCGCATCCGGATGACGCGGAAAAATTTCTAAAGCGTGCCCAGCAGGATGTCAAAAACCGTTACCGTTATTACAAGCAACTGTCCGAGCTGGAATGGAACGATGCCACCAGTGTTTCCGCTTTAAAAGCCCAACTGACTACCGAGACTGCCAAGGAGACTCAACATGGTTGATTTAACAACGGATTATTTAGGCCTAAAACTGGCCCATCCTTTGGTGCCGTCAGCGTCCCCGCTCAGTAAAAATCTGGATAGCGCCCGCAAGCTGGAAGATGCGGGGGCATCGGCTCTGGTATTGCCGTCCTTGTTTGAAGAAAAAATCGAAGCCGAACAGGAACAAATGGCGCGGTTTTTTTACGGGCAGGCTATTGGATACGGCGAAGCGGATTCGTTTCATCCCGTGCCCGACCAGATTCTGACCTACCAGGCGCAATACCTGGAGCACCTGCGGCAAATTAAAGCGGCGCTGAACATACCTGTGATCGCCAGTTTGAATGGGACTTCGCTGGGCGGTTGGATCGAATATGGCGTGGCCTTGCAACAAGCCGGCGCCGATGCGCTGGAGTTGAATATCTATCATTTGGCGGCTAACGTTAATGAAGACAGCGAAACGGTGGAAAACCGTTATCTGGACATTCTGCGCGAATTAAAAAGCCAGATCAGTATTCCGCTTACCTTAAAACTGTCGCCACAATTCAGTTCGCCGCTACATTTCGCTCAACGCTTACAGACCGCCGGTGCCAATGGCATCGCTATATTCAACCGTTTTTATCAGCCCGACATCGATCTGGAAACATTGCAGGTAGTACCGACACTGGAATTATCGACCGCTCAGGAAGCTTTGTTGCGTATTCGTTGGACAGCCTTGCTTTATGGCAGGGTCAATATGTCGCTGGCGGTAACCGGCGGCTTTCATGAAACATCGGATGTCATTAAAGCCTTGCTGGCCGGGGCGGATGTGGTGCATCTTTGTAGCGTGCTGCTAGAAAAAGGTATTGGCCGGTTATCTGAAATATACTCCGAATTGTCTGATTGGCTGGAAGCCCATGAGTACCAGTCGATCCGCCAGTTAAAAGGCAGCGTAAGCCAGCAACATTCGATCGATCCCAGCTTATACGAGCGGGCCAATTACGTGCAGGTATTAGATAGTTATACGCCGGCCAGCGGTGTCTTGAGATAAAGCCTTTTCGCTTGTCGGTCGCGCCCGGAATTTACCTCCAATTGGAAATTTTTTTTCAATGCTGGTCAAGATTGATGCGTTATGCCTTCCATAACGCGTGGCCGATTCTCGTCACTGATGCCAGGCCTGCCCCGCACGCAGTCAATTTTGGCTGTCAGTTATGTGAACTATTAGACGCTCCCATTTAATGTGCCAACAAAAACCGCATTTTGTATTTTAATCCGCACGGTAATAATTGTGCGTGGATTGCTGTTTTTAGACCTTAAAAATGAATTTCACCTAATAGTTTAGGCGCCTTCAGGCAGCGATTAAAGTAATCTGAGAAAATAATAACAACAAAAACACGGTTTATTGGCAATAAGCGGAATAAAGCATTTATTGTTGCCGAGGAAATCAAGGCTCTCACTGATTTGACAGATTTAACTTCATTAACCAGTCAGGTTTATCAGCAAAGTAGTGTTGCAATGCTGATTATGGACGTGGATTTCAAAATCGAATCGGTTAACCCCGCTTTCATTCGATCAACCGGCTTTGAGCCGGTCGAAGTGCGGGGAGCACCCTTATTGTCGATATGTGATGAATTGGTCCATACGAGATCAATCCAGGACATTCAGAATCGATTGGCCGAAACCAACTGTTTTAGTTCCGAATTGGCGATGCTTAGAAAAAACGGCAGCCTGTTTTCCGCGCAAATTATTATCGACGGCTTGCAAAAGCCAAACGGCTGTACGCAGTATTATCTGGTGCTGATTTTAGATATTTCCGAGCAAAAACAGCGGGAATCCGAGTTACGTTATTATTCGGAAATAGACCCCCTGACCAACCTGGGCAACAGGAAATTTTTATTTCAAAGTCTTGATAATGCCATTGCTTCGGCTAAGCGCTTTAATTACACGGTAGCGCTGATGTTTTTGGATTTGGATGGCTTTAAGCAGGTCAATGATTTTTTCGGTCACGGCGAAGGCGACAAAATTTTGTTGGAGGCAGCGCAACGTTTAAAGCGCTGTGTCAGACAGGTCGATACTGTTGCACGTTTGGGCGGCGATGAATTTGTGGTCATATTAAACGGCACTTCCACCGATATGATTGCGGGTACCGCGAAAAGAATCATCGATTTTTTGACTTTAACCATCAAAGATCAAGTCAATGAGATACAAGTTTCAGCTAGCATCGGGATTTCTCTCTACCCACGAGATAGCAAAAATCCATTGGTCTTGTTGAAGTATGCCGATGAAGCCATGTATAAAGCAAAAGCTAAAGGTAAGCGGCAATTCTGCTGGCATTTAGAGTCAAAATAATTAAATTAAAACCGGTCGCATAAAAAATGACAAGAACCAGAACACTGACAAATTTGTCCGGCATCCGCCTGCTTTATGTAGAAGACGATCTGGAAACACGCGAAGAGCTGCAATCTATTCTGGAGCTGTATGTGGCTGAATTGTATGCGGCAAAAAATGGCAAACAGGGGTTGGCTCTTTATAAACAATATAAGCCCGATATTATTGTTACTGATATTCAAATGCCGGAAATGAACGGATTGTCCATGGCGGCGGATATTAAAAATATCAATCCGGAACAACAGATTGTAGTGTTGAGTGCATATAACGATGTGGAATACTTATTTAGGGCCTTGGAATTAGAAATACAACATTACATTACCAAGCCTGTCAGCGTGGAAAGACTGCTAAATAAACTGTCTGAAATTACCGAGCAAATGAATTTGGCTAGGGATGTCGCCAACAGCCATAAGCTATTAGAACAATACAAATTGTTGGTGGATGAAAAAGCTATCGTCGTTAAAATAGATTTAAATGGCAATATTACTTACGTCAATCAGCATTTTTGTGATTTGTCCGGCTATTCCGAAGCCGAATTATTAGGTCAGCATTATTTATTTAGTTTTGATGGTACCGATCAACAAGAGATTTTGGACGATTTAAAGAAGTCGGTAATAGAAATAAAGAAATGGAAAGGGTTGCTTAAAAAAAGGACGAAATCAGGGGCTGTTTATGCGGTGGATGCCAGTGTCATTGCCGTAGTTGATGCGAATAACGAGATCGAAGAGTTTGTGGCGTTGATGGTCGATATGACTGAAGTATATGAAAAATTCGAACGGTTGGCCCTCAATTTAAAACAAGATTTAAGCGAACAAAAACATTATTTGCATGAGTATGAGCGTGCATTGGAAGTGGGTACCTCGCTATGCGTGATCGATACGGACGGCAAAATCATTAGCGCCAATCGAAATTTCGGTGCCACCCTGGACTACAGCACCGAGGAACTAGTTGGGCAGTCTTTATGCGATTTGGTGCAAGACTGCAAAGATTTTAAAAATCGGGTATTAAAAAAAGTCGGCGAGCAAGGTTTTAGTTCGCGAGTTATAAAAGTACAGGGGAAGGGCGGTCTGCTACGCACACTCAGTACGGTTATTGTGGGTATTCATAACCAACATGGCGAAATTCATTCTTTAATGAGTTTAAGTCACGATATCAGCGAGACTGTCCAATTAAATGAAAGCATTATAGAAAATCAAAAGGATTTAATTTATGTGCTCGGCGAGGTGGTTGAAAATCGTAGTCAGGAAACAGGTCTGCATATTAAACGTGTCGCCTTAATTTCAGAGTTGCTGGCGTTGAAATACGGATTAAGCGAAGACTATGCGGCCATGATAAAGGTTGCCTCACCGTTACACGATATCGGAAAAATCGGAATACCGGATAATATTCTACATAAGCCCGCGAAGTTATCGGAAGCGGAATATAAAATCATGAAAAGTCACGCGGAATTGGGCTTTCAATTACTTAATAAATTGGATAAGCCATTAATTAAAATGGCTGCAACCATTGCTCATGAACATCACGAAAAATATAACGGCAGCGGTTATCCGTCGGGTCTGGTCGGTGAGCATATAGCCATTGAGGCCCGCATCGTCAGCTTGGTTGACGTATTTGACGCCTTGAGTACCCGACGCATTTATAAAGAGCCTTGGACGGATCAGGAAATCGTTGCGTATTTAAATAAAAATAAAGGTATCCAGTTTGACCCGGAATTAGTGGATTTATTTTTGGAAAACCTCGACGAAATTTTACGTATCCGTGATTTGCTAAAAGAACAATAAAAACATGACCGTTAAAACCAATTTCCTGGCCATGGCCTTGATTTTTTGCTGCGTATTTGAGTTAAGTGCGGAAACTGTTCAGCTCCAAAAATTAACGCTGGAAGATTGCATTCGTATCGCTTTGCAACAACACCAGTCATTGAATGTGTCCGCCGCCAATATAGCCATGGCTGAAGCCATGTACCAGCAGGCCATGTCGGCCTATTGGCCGCACATTGCCGCCCAGGTTAATGCAGCCCGCGCGGACCAGGACAGGACGTTTACAATGGAGGGAGCGTTTACCCTGCCGTCTAATATGACGAGCGCATTTGGAGCTTTAGGGCCCCAAGTGGTTGGTGCTTTAGCTCAGCCCATCCCCATTAATATGGATATCAAGCTGGTTGATAAGGACTTGGTTCAATCGTCGTTAAATCTGACATATCCGCTCTTCACCGGATTGAAACGTGAAGCGCTGGTAGCGCAAGCAGAGAAAGGTATAAAAATCGCCGAACAGGGTCAGCGTAAAACCACTCTGGAAGTGGTTCGCGATGTCAAAAAATACTATTACGCAGCTCAATTTGCCATACAAATGGAAAAACTGGCCGACGATACCTTGGAACGCTTTAAGGCTCTGGAAGATTTAACCGAGCGCCTTTATCAGCATGGTTCCATGAAAGTCAAAAAAACCGACTATCTGCGCACCAAAACCACCACCGCGGTCACCCGAACCATGTTGAGCGAAGCGCGTTACGCTCGCGAAATGGCGCACGAAGCGCTGGGAAACGCCATGGGCAGGGAATGGAGTGATAACGTTGTCTTGGCGGAAGCCGATCAGGCAACGCCGATTAGCGAAGGCTTGCGGGAATTAGTCGAATTGGCACAGAATTTTAATCCGGATATTCAGCAGCTCAAGCTGGCGGTACAAATCAGCGATGATCAAATTACGGAAGCGCGTAGCGGTTATTTTCCGATGATAGGCATTCAAGCCGAAGTGCATGATATTCAAACACCGTACCACGGCGGCTTAACCAACACCGCCAATCGGGACGGTTGGACCATCGGCGTCGGCATGCAATGGAATCTGTTCGACGGCTTCCAAACCACCGGTAAAGTGAATCAAGCCAAAGCCCGACAACGTAAATTGGCAAGCCAACAGATCCTGTTGGATCAAGCTATCGCATTGCAGGTTAAACAACAGTTTTTAAGCATCCGTAACGCCAACAATCAAACCAAAGATAGCCAAGAAGCAGTGGATTATGCCAGTGAGAATCGAAAGCTGCATGTGCGCGCCTATCAGGAAGAGTTGGTGGAAACCAAAGACGTGATTGAAGCGCAGATCGTAGAAACATTCGCTCAGAGCACGCATTATCGGGCCCGTTATGCCTTGGAAATGGGCTTGTTATCGCTTGAATATTTGATCGGGCAAAATGTGCAAGTGTTTTAATTAGATAGATTTAATTGCCGGGTTTAATACATAAAAGCTATTGAAACCATTCGATGAGCTCATATAGGAGCATCAGACCTTAGAAAAAGGGTTATTGCCATGGGGCATCAATTAATACGCATGAGTTGTATACTCTGCGCTTTGTTAAGTAACACGATAATCGGTCTAGCGCATGCTGATCAACAGCTAGCAAAACATGGCCGGGTAAATATGGGCTTATACACTAAATCGATTACTGAACAAGCCAGTATCAGTGATATAGAAATTTCCATGAACTTTTGGGTTAAGGATGCGCTGGCCTTTGAGGCTCAAAAAGCCGGGATTGATATTCAAACCACCGGTGCCTTTTTATATGAAACCATGCAAGACATGCGCGTCGATTTTGATCACGGAAAACTGGATATTATCGTGGCGCCGCCGCTCCTCATTTCCAGGTATTTTAAGCGCGACGAAATAACCGATGGTTTTTCCGGTATGTTGGAAGATAACAAACCGGACAACCTTTTACTGATTGTACGCGCGGATAGTAACATTCAAAATATTCAGGATTTACGCGGCAAGCGTATCGCTATGCTAGAGGGTGACGAATTAGCGGAAATGTATATGGATACGCTTTTTCTGAGAGCGTTTAAAAAAGGGTATAAAACGCTGGCCGCATCGATACAGCAACAGGCTAAAGCCAATCGCATCGTCTTGGATTTATATTTTAATAAAGCAGATGCGGGGTTGGCTTATGTTAATTCGTTTCAGGTCATGTCCGAGTTAAATCCTGATATCAGAAATAAAGTTAAGGTTTTGGATACATTTGAGGTCAGGAGTAAAAATTACAGTTACATGCGCAAAAATTACCCGTTAGCGAATGAAATAAGACAAATTGCCTTATCCTTTTATAAAAGCGCGCGCGGCAAGCAAATACTGGATATTTATAAAACAGCAGCGTTGGATTTTCTTAAAGTTGAGGAATTGGACACGGTCGATAAATTAGATAGAGAGCATGCGCATTTAGCGAAAGGAATAAAATAACCAATATATTGAGAATAGCTATCAATAGCTGTGGGTATTTCTAATAATTGCTTACCCCCGCGAAGGTTGGAATACGATAAGCTTAATTGCTTGGATTCCAACCTTCGCGGGGGTACCAGGTTTGAGTAATTAAAAGCCTTTCAATTTATTTCGTTTCCTAATCACGCGTTAGAGCGTTCAAAGCGAGCCAGCGTATTCCGCCAATGCCTTGATATCGTCATCGCTCAGGGTTTTGGCGATGGCGTTCATCTGGCCGGCTTTACGGGCGCCGCTTTTAAAGTTTGCTAATTGCATGCTTATATATTCTGGATGTTGGCCGGCCAGCTTGGGAAATTGACCATTACCCTGTAATGCATTGCCATGACACCCCATGCACATAGCGGCCTTTTCCTTACCTAGCTGGGCCAGACTGGCGTCTCCGCCGGCTGATTTACCCGGCAAACTAGCATAGTAAGCCGCCAGATTTTGTATGTCGGCATCCTTTAAATCCTTGCTCATGGCGTTCATGGTTGCGTTGCTACGCTCACCGGAGCGGAAATGCTTCAATTGCGATTCCAGATAAGCACTGCTTTGCCCGGCTAGGCTGGGGAACATGCCGCTGTTGCTGACGCCGGCATTGCCATGGCAGCCCATGCACATAGCAGACCGGTTTTTACCGGCGTTGATGTCCGCGGCCTGTGCGGGAAATAGCAATAGCGCCATGACAAAGCTAAAACCGATGTTATAAGTTGTGTTCATTGTGATGACCTCTTGGGCTTGTTGTACAATCTGTTAACGATAGCGCCTTGGCTGAATCACATCATAAGCAGCAGGCATCCTATATAGCAATCAATAATTCCGCCTTCCCTCAATTCGCTAAAAGGTTATTAATGTTCTGGATTGTCGATTTATTTCAGCATGATTCCGTGCCCCACGCCATGCTGATTATCAGTTTAGTGGTGGCTAGCGGGTTGGTGCTGGGCGGCTTAAAGGTAGCCGGTATACGTTTAGGTATTGCCGGTGTGCTGTTTTCCGGCTTGATATTCGGCCATTACGATTTAACAATCAATGCCGAAGTCATGCATTTTTTGCGCGAATTCGGTTTGGTATTGTTTGTCTATGCCATTGGTTTGCAAGTAGGGCCCAGTTTCGTCAGCTCGTTTTTTAAATACGGTCTCAAGCTCAATGGATTGGCAGCGGCTATCGTGGTGTTGGGGGCCTTAATTGCAGTTGCCATTAGCGTGGTTGGCGAGATACCGATGCCGGTGGCGGTGGGTTTGTTTTCCGGCGCAACTACCAATACCCCCTCGTTGGCTGCTGCACAACAAGTGTTGAGCAGTCTACCCAATGTGGATGGCGAGATCATGAAAATGCCCGGTCTGGGGTATGCCGTTGCATATCCGTTCGGCATTATAGGCATCATTTTGTCCATGACGTCGGTGAAACGGTTGTTTAAGATTCAGGTCGACAAAGAGGCCGAGGATTTCGCCCACCATCAGCAGCAACAGGCGAAAATCCCGGTTTGGGAAGACTTGGTGGTGGAAAACCCCAACTTAAACGGCTTGACCATCGCGCAAATTCCTTTTTTTGAAGGCATGGGGGTGGTGATAACCCGCATCCTGCATAAGGGCAAAACCGATGTTGAAATTGCCAGCCGCGATACGCCGTTAATGATGGGCGATACTGTCCGCCTCGTGGGAGAGCGCCAACAGCTACAGCGATTAAAAATCCTGATCGGCCATGATGCCGAAATCAACTTACAGGAAATCGCCCAAAATCTGCGTAGTAAACGGCTGGTGGTGACCCATAAAGCAGCGATTAATCAAACTATCGGTAATTTATGCGTGCGTTTTGGGGTGACTATTTCTCGTGTACATCGGCCGGATGTGGAATTTACCCCAACCAGCGCCATGCATGTGCATTTCGGCGACGAGTTGAATGTGGTGGGCAGCCAGGATGCTTTGGACACTATCGAGAAGGCCTTGGGGAATTCCCTGGAAGAACTCAGCCATCCACAGGTCATGCCGATTTTTATCGGTATTAGCTTAGGGGTTTTGCTGGGCAGTTGGCCGTTTTACCTGCCGGGCGTGCCTACTGAATTAAAGTTGGGCATGGCCGGCGGACCGCTTTTGGTGGCCATCATGTTAAGTCGGGTGGGTAATTGGGGCACCATGACCTGGCATTTACCGAAAAGCTCCAACATCATCTTAAAAGACATCGGCATCGTGCTGTTCTTGGCTTGCGTGGGCCTGCATTCCGGCGATGAGTTTTTAGAAACGCTGTTCAATGGCAGCGGATTTTACTGGATGGCCTGTGCCAGTTTAATTACTTTGCTGCCTTTACTGATTGTGGCCCTGTTCGGGCGTATCGTATTCAAGCTGAATTACCTGTCCTTGTGCGGTCTGTTGGCGGGCAGCATGACCGATCCGCCGGCATTGGCCTTTGCCAATAATTTACATAGTTCGGCCGCGGTCTCTATCGCCTATGCCACCGTGTATCCCCTGGTAATGATTTTGCGGATCTTGGCCGCGCAATTGATTATCGTCTTGGTCAATTGATAGGTGCGAATTGCCGTTATCCGCGCTCTCGAATTTAGCGCCGCAGGATGGCGAGATATATTACTGGCCGGGGTTTTATGGGCCGGAACAAGCCGATGATTATTATCAAAGGCTTTATCAGAGTCTGGCTTGGCGGCAGGAACAATTATTCATCTACGGGCGCTGGCTAAACGTACCCCGATTGATGGCCTGGTATGGCGATCCCTGTGCGCACTACCGTTACTCGGGAGTCGATCACCAACCATTGGCGTGGTCGGTGGATTTACAAACCCTACGCGGCAATGTCGAAGCGGTTTGCAAGCATGGGTTTAATAGCGTGCTGGCTAATCTGTATCGCGATGGCCAAGATTCCATGGGCTGTCATGCCGACGATGAGCAGGAATTGGGACAAAAGCCGCTGATCGCTTCGCTCAGTTTCGGTGACAGCCGCTTGCTGCGCTTTATACATCGCAAAACCGGGCAAAAGCTGGATATTGACTTAGGTCATGCAGATTTGTTGGTCATGGCCGGCGAGTTGCAACATCATTGGCGGCATGAACTGCCCAAAACCCGCAAATCCAAGCAGCCGCGGATCAATCTGACGTTTAGGCGGATATATGTTTAGCCGATCTGGGTTGGCCTGCAATTTCCGACAACCAGATTAGGCGCGCTACTCTCTATGGTTGTAATTGACGAGTGACGATGTATAAAAGTCTGAACTTATCCGGTAATGAACGAGGCAGGTTGTACCTGAAGCAATTGATATTGATAATGGGGCGAGCTGGACTTAAAATCGGCATGCACCCCAGCGTAGAAGCTGATAAATTTTCTAATCCAAAGAGCTGTTTGAATGTAAAGGAACTCGGATATTTCAAAGCATTTGCCGGGGTTCGCGTTGCTCACCCCAGCTTTACGGCCCTGTCCGAATCAGCCCATAGGACTACACTTTTGCCTCAAGGACCAAGTTAGTCGCGGTCTCCGCTGCGCGCCTTACCTGAGAAAATCCTCCCGCATTAAGAACTTCGGTTAACTTTTTTTGCCCGGCCTGAGCGCCTAAACCTAGCCCGACTTCTTGTGATTTCGATGCGGGGACACAGACCATGGTTGAGAACGAATAATATATCTGACCCAAAGGGTGCAGATTTTCTTCAAGACTATCGCCGGCGAAGGGCTCAACCAACATCAAACTTCCGTCCTTCGCCAGGGTGCTGGCTATATGCTGAGCCGCGCCGACTGGGTCACCCATATCATGTAAGGCATCAAACACGGTAACCAGGTCGTAATTCTTGCCCGGATATGCTTTTGCCTTTACGACCTCAAAAATCGTGTTGCTGGCAACGCCGGCCGCTCGGGCTCTTTCTCTGGCGTGTTCGACGGACGGCTCGTGAAAATCGAAGCCGTGAAACGTCGAGTTCGGGAATGCCTGGGCCATGATGATTGTCGAAGAACCGTGCCCGCAACCGATATCGGCGACTCTCGCGCCGGCTTCTAGTTTTTCCTTTACGCCAGTGAGTGACGGTATCCATGCATCGAGTAGATTCATCGCATACATAGGCCGAAAAAAACGTTCGGTACCGCAGAACAAGCATGGGCTATGATCACTCCAGGGCAAGCCTTTTCCGGAACGGAACACCTCGGTCAGTTTAGGTTCGTCGATATATACGGACATGACGGCTTGGAAGAAACCTTGCATGCATGCCGGGTGCCCTTCCGCTGCAAAGATAACCGCTTGTTCGGGCGAGATCGAAAACTTACCCATAGCGCCATCGAAGTTCACATAGCCGGCGGCTGCATTGGCGGATAGCCACTCCCGAAGATAGCGTTCGTCCATGCCGGTGGTTTCGGCTAACTCTTGACTGGTGGCGGGGCTAATCTCCAACAGCGCGCTATACAGATCGAGTTTGTCGCCAATATAAGCCATTAACAAGCCTAGTGAGCCGGCGACGTCACCCATTACTTTCCCTTGCAATTGTTCTAATTGGCCGGGATTGACATCTTTAAATCGTATTGTCATAAATCATTCCATCCATTTGTTGTCTTTACCCAATTTTTTGTTAAGCGTAATGAAACGAACTTCTGTTGTCCAGGTCTTGCCAAAGGCAGGCAATCATGGCCGCCATGATGATACGAATCGGCATTTCGCCGCAGATTACGCTAGCGCTACGGAAAGCATTGTACTTTGGGCACTGGGATAATTAAATGCGTATAAACGGTTGACTGTAAACCAATCGAGTATTTGCACCCTTCGGATTAAACCCAATCGGTACTTCTGTATTTACGCTAATCTTCTCACGCCATGGGATTGTTTTAATGCCGAGACAATGAACGATGTTAAATGCAAGTTAAATGATCTATAGTTTCCAGCGAACCCATTATCCAAATAGCCTGTACCACAGGTTATACCGGTGCCGACTGTGCAAAAATTAAGATTTTCCATTCGCCTGACCGTGGTCAGCATATTCGTTTTGGCGACAATACTGACGGCTGCGGTGGCGACCGGATTGCAATACCATTTTAGCCGGCAGGCTGCGGTTGATAGTGCTTTAGCCCAATATCGCCTGACTGCAGCCGGCACAAGAGACTATTTGGCGGCAATCGACAGTAAAGCCAGTCAAAATGCCGCCATCCTGTCACGGTTTCCGGAGTTGATTAAAGGCAAGCGGGTCAACCCGGCGGCTCGGGAGTTGTTTGCCGAAGTCATGCGTTCCAATCCGTATTTATATGCGATTTATGTCGGCTTTAACGACGGCAATTTCTATGAGCTGGTTAATTTAGATGCTAGTCCACTGGCGCGTGGCCAATTTACGGCGCTGCCGGACGACCGCTGGGTGGTTATCTCTGTCGAAACGGAGACAGACGGCCGCTTTCGCAGCGTGGCTTATTACGACGATAAATTCAAACACCGGGCCAGCCGTCGCGAACGCAGTGATTACGATCCCCGCGAGCGGCCTTGGTATCGGCAGGCCGTGACGGGTTCGGTCGAAAAAACCACGCCTTATTTATTCCAGCATCTGCAAGCGCCGGGACAAACTTATTCGACCGTGATTCCCGCCACCCAAGCCGTGTTGGCGATCGATATTGCCTTGTCGTCATTGTCCAATTATCTAGCTGAACTGCCGTTGAGTACCGACGGTGAAATGTATATCTACCAACACGAAGGGGAAATAGTCGCTACCAATCGAGTGGCCGATAGCGATGCGCTGCCCGTCGCCGAAGTGATTCCGTTGAGCGAGTGGCAAAAGCAATATTTGGCGGATTTGGGCACTATCAGGGTGTCCAATGAATTGGATTGGCCGCCGATCGATTATGCGGTATCCGGGGAACCGAAAGGTTATGCCATCGACCTGCTCCGGCTGTTGGCGGAAATGACCGGCATAAAAATCGAGTTTATCAATGGCTATACCTGGGCCGAATTGCTGAACATGTTCAAGAATGGAGAGCTGGATATCCTGCAACCGGTCGTGCCGACCGAGGCCAATCAGGCGTTGGGATTGTTGAGTCGGCCGATTTTGCATCTGCCCGACGCGCTGGTAACCCGCGACGATGCGGCAACCATTACCCAACTCGAGCAATTGAATGGCAAAGTGCTGGCCATACCGGCGGGTTGGTCGACTATCCAGGCATTGCGCTCGGCCTATCCGCGCATAACCTTGTTGGAGACCGGTTCCAGCCGCGAATCGCTGGCGGCGGTGATTTCCGGGCAGGCTTTTGCCACCCTGGATTCCGCGGCCATTTTGCATTACACCGCCGATCAATATTTCATGGAGCATTTACGTTTTCATGAACATTTCGATAAAAATGAATTGGTGTTGCCGGAAGATTTAAATTTGCTGATCGACAAACGCCACGGTGAGTTGGCGTCTATCCTCGACCAGGCGTTGGCCGCCGTTCCGCCTGCGCAAATACGTGCGCTGGAAGCGAAATGGTTCGGGCAACATGATGCCAACAGGACCGATAATAATTTGGCGGTCGTACCGTATCCGCAATTGCTGCCGCGGGCGGAAACGGAAAATAGCGGCGACCGTTTCTTTAACGCCGAAATTGGCGGTAAAGACCATTTTGTATATATCACCCGCTTAAACAGAAATGGCAGCCGGCCCGAATACTTTGCCGCAGTGCTTCCGGCCGCCAAGATGCTGGTCGAAAGCTTGCGAAAAGTGACAATTTCCCTGTTGGTTTCCGTTGCTTGCCTATTGCTGTTGTTGCCGGTGTCCTGGCTGTTCGCCTCCCCAATTGTTCGGCCGATCAAGAGTCTGGCCCGGGAAAACGATAAAATTAAACACAGGCGTTACGACGAAGTGGCTGTCTCTGACAGTATCATTATCGAAATCGACGAATTATCGCATTCGATTATCGATATGGCCGCCGCTATTCAGCAATACGAGCGGGAACAGAAAGCCTTGATGGAGGCCATCATTCGCTTGATCGCCCAAGCGATTGACGAAAAATCGCCCTACACAGCGGGGCATTGCGCCCGGGTGCCCGTGCTGGCTTTAATGTTGGCGGAAGCGGCGGAACATACCGCAAGCGGCCCTTTCAAGGATTTTCGCTTCAACTCCGAAGACGAGCTGAGAGAATACCGGATCGCCGCCTGGTTACACGATTGCGGCAAGATCACCACGCCGGAACACATCGTCGACAAAGCCACCAAGCTGGAGATTATTTATAACCGTATCCACGAAATCCGTATGCGCTTCGAAGTATTGTGGCGCGACGCCGATATCGAATACTTGGCTGCGCCCAGCGCTGAAACCGCCCGGATCAGGGATATAAAACAAGCCCAGCTACAGGAAGATTTCGCCTTTATTGCCCAAACCAACATGGGCGGCGAATATCTGGCCGACCGCGATATTGAGCGGCTGCAAACCTTATCCCGGCAGACCTGGCTGCGCCATTTCGACGATCGGCTGGGTTTGTCGGCAAATGAATTGGAACGCTACCCGACCGAGCAATCCCCGTTACCCGCCCTCGAACCCTTGCTGGGAGATAAACCGGAGCATCTGTTGCCGCGGCTCGGGGGGCGGGAATTGGATCCGAAGTTGGGTATCCGCATGGAGATACCCGAGTTCATTTACAACCACGGGGAGCTTTACAATTTGTCGATATCGCGCGGCACCTTGACAGAGGAAGACCGCTTCAAAATCAACGCCCATATGATCAGCACCATCAAAATGCTGGAAAGTTTGCCGTTTCCGAAAGACTTGGCTAGGGTGCCGCGCTACGCCTCCACCCATCATGAAACCCTGATCGGCACCGGCTATCCCAGGCGTTTGGGCGACGACGATTTATCGATTCCGGAACGGATTCTGGCCATCGCCGATATCTTCGAAGCCTTGACCGCCGCCGACCGCCCGTATAAAGAGCCCAAGCCGCTCAGCGAAGCGCTGCAGATCATGCAGAGCATGGTCGAAGAGCAGCATATCGATGCCGAGGTATTCGAGTTGTTTCTCACCAGCGGGGTATACCTGGATTACGGCAAGCGGTTTTTGCAGCCGGCGCAGCTCGATTGTCCCGATATTTCCCGGTTTTTACGGCGGCCGTCTGCAGAATCCCTTGAAAGCGCAAACAGCTAAAGGGCAGGCAGGATTAATAACGTTCTTTGATAAATGTCAGTGCCTTGCCGGCCAAATCGTCCGAGTCGTGCCACAGGTTGCGCCATACGCATAAGGTGTTGGAGAGGTTGGGGTCGACGACTTTCGATGAAAAGGATTCGAACGTGATCGGGCCCCGGAAGTCGATTTTTTTCAGGGCGGCAAAAAAACCATCGAAATCGACATTGCCGGTGCCCAGATAACCGCGATGGCTTTCGCCGATATGCACGTAGCCGAGCCGGTCCTTGGCTGCCAGCACGGATTGTTCCATGCCGTCTTCTTCGATATTCATATGGTAAGTGTCCAAATGCAGATAGGCATTGGGCCGGTCGATCTCGTCCAGGAAAGCCAAGCCTTCCAGGCCGGTGTTGATGATATTGGTTTCGTAGCGGTTCACTACTTCCAGATTGATATTGATGGATCTATCCGCGGCATAGTCGGCCAGTCGCTGCATCGCCGCCACGGAATTAGCCCGATTCTGCTTGGATGCAGGGCCGGGGTATTTACCCAGCGCGCAATAAATCACCCCGCATAACTCTTTGCCGCCTATCGCATGCAGCACGTCGGTAGCCTTACGCAGCAGTTCATCGCCTTTGGCGATGATAGCCGGATCGGTGCTGGTGACGTCGGTAGCGGGAGACAGACCCAATGAAGCGTGGGCGCGCAGCTTGAATTCCTCTAATAGATCCTTAGTCAGCGCGGTATCCACCTTCCACGGGTCCAGCAAGGCGATTTCGATGTAATCGTAACCGGCTCGCGCCGCGCCACCGATGGCCTTACGCGCGCCTTGCGGCGTCCAATCCCCCGACCAAACAAGTGCATGACCGCCGTATTCCAATGGTTTGCCGTTTGCCATAACGCATTTCTCCGGTTGTTTTTATAGTTTTTCAGTGCTGTCGATTCTAAGCCATGCAAATTGGCGCTGGCAATGCCGATTCCGTGGCGGGGCGCGAGGGGTTTGGATTCGTCTGCTCGATGAAATTAAACTTTATGACATTCCGAATACGCGTTTAGGCGGCTTTTTAGTGCATGTAATACGTTTGTCATGGACTGAAACAATAATGCTCGCGTCCTCATTAACCTTTTTTAGGAATTTCCATGACTCATCAACGTATTCTGCCTGTGTTAATTGTGTCGCTATTGGCATCGTCGGTCGCGATGGCGGAGATCGAATTGATTGCCATCGGCAAAATCGATGGCAGTCTTTCCGATCGTAATCGACAAACCGCTGCGCCGCTGGAAAACGCTGTGCAAGGAAATCTGCTTGGCGGCATCGGCTCCGGTTTGGCGTATGCCGGCGGCAACAGTTTTCTGGCTTTGCCGGATCGGGGCCCGAATGCGACGGCCTATAACCCATTAGTAGATGACACAGTCTCCTACATTAATCGCTTTCAAACTGTGAACTTGAATCTGGCGCATAACCGCCCGGGCGCGGACTTACCCTTCAAACTGATGCCGGTAATAAAGCGGACTACCCTGTTGTCGAGTTCAATGCCGCTGGTATACGGTGACGGCATCGGTCTGAATTTGGGGGCCGGCGAGCCAGCGCTGAACGCCAAGAACCGCACCCATTATTTCACCGGCCGTTCAGATAATTTCGATCCAGCCCAAGTATCTACCGATGCCAGCAGTGCGCGTCTTGATCCCGAGGCTATTCGCATGTCTTGCGACGGCAAAAGTGTCTTTATTTCCGATGAATATGGTCCCTACGTATACCAATTCGATCGTCAAAGCGGCAAGCGCATTAAAACCTTCAATTTGCCTGTCAACCTGGCAATCGAACATCTTTCCGCCCAAAAATCCGAAGAAATTGCCAACAACACGGTGGGGCGGGTTACCAACAAAGGCATGGAGGGCTTGGCCATTACCCCGGACTGCGGTAAGTTGGTCGGTATCATGCAAGCGAATCTGGAGCAGGATAAAAAGAAAAGCCTGCGTATTGTCACCATCGATATCGATACCGAACAGACGCACGAATATGCCTATAAACTTACGGATGGCTCTGGCGTGAGTGAGATTGTGGCGATCAACGATCATCAGTTTTTGGTTGACGAACGCGACGGCAATGGCTTTGCGGATACACCGTTACTGACCGACACGGCTTCGGCCGCACTGGTTAAGAAGCTGTATTTGATAGACCTTGACGGTGCCCAGGATATAAGCAGCGTGGAAGGGCCTAATGCCGATCTGACCCGTTATGCCGTTACTAAAGACCCGGCCCCTTTTCTTGATATCGTCAGTGCGCTGAATGCAGCCGGTATAGACAGCCGTATGATTCCGTCCAAGTTGGAAGGCCTGGCTTTCGGACAGGATGTTACGATCAAAGGTGTTAAAAAACATACGCTAGTTATCGCCAACGATAATGACTTCCTGGCCGATGTCGCCGATCCCTTAACAGATGCGTGCGCGGAATTGAACAATTGCGAGCGCGGCACTGTTGCCAACCCAAATCAATTCTATGTATTTGCTTTTGATGACAACGATTTGCCGGGCTACCAAGCACAACAAATTCGCAAAATGGATCAAGAATTAGCGGAAGAGCATGAGGGCGATCACCACGAGCATCACCAAGGGTTGGTTAAAGCGTTAGGCGTAAAGCCATAGACGCACGCATCACAAGTTGCATTACCAAAAAGCCAGCATCTCGCACAGAGGGTTGGCTTTTTTTATCCAAAACAAAATGGCCGGGAAAACCTTCAGCGTTTACAAAATCTAATTGGCTATCTTGAGTTAAAGATGTTTTCATAATTCAAAGCCAGTCTTTGCGAAAAGATGATTTTGGCGTAATGGCGTTGATGTTTACAGCCATCCTCGCGGGCATATTGGAAGACAAATCGGCAAAGAATCCTTTCCAAGGGAGCAACGATGCGAATACTGTGGGACCGTGGAAGTTGACAAACCAGATTGCAACGAACATGATCAAACCACTTTTACTGGTCTGTCATTATTCATGAGTAACGACACGCTGCAAATTCGACGTATCGGTATTGATACCTACCATGAAAACGTGGCTTATTTGAATCGGGATTGCGAGATTTATCGAGCGGAAGGCTTTCAGGCGCTGTCGAAAATCAAGGTATGCGCGAACGGCACCAAACTGTTGGCGGTGCTCAATGTCGTTGATGACAGTTCGATTGTTCAGGCTGGGGAGTTGGGGCTTTCCGAACAGGCGTTTAAGCAATTTAACATTGCGGAAAATTCGTTGGTTACCGTTGAGCATGCCGAAAATCCCGAGTCCATGGATGCCGTGCGCCGCAAAATCAACGGCGAGCGTTTGACTCAGGAAGATTTCTATAGCATTACCAAAGACATTGTCGATACCCGTTATTCGAAAATGGAAATGGCGGCGTTTTTAGTCGCTACCGGGCAAAATAATCTCGATCGGGACGAATTACTTTATCTGACACGGGCGATGCTCGAGTCGGGCGAACGCATGAATTGGCACGAACCGTTGGTCGCGGACAAACATTGTATCGGCGGGATACCGGGTAACAGGACCTCGATGCTGGTGGTGCCTATCGTTGCCGCCCATGGTATGTTGATTCCAAAAACCTCGAGCCGCGCGATTACCTCCCCGGCCGGAACCGCCGATACCATGGAAGTCTTGGCGGAAGTCAATCTGCCGCCGGAACAACTGCACAAGATCGTTGGGCAGTGCCGAGGTTGTTTGGCTTGGGGCGGTACTGCCAAACTTGCGCCGGTCGATGATTTGCTGATTTCCGTCGAGCGGCCACTGGGTATTGATTCGCAAGGGCAAATGGTTGCCTCGATTCTTTCCAAGAAATTGGCGGCCGGGTCGACGCATTTGATCATCGATATTCCGGTTGGCCCAACCGCAAAGGTCAGGTATATGCGGCAAGCTCTGGCGTTGCGAAAGTTATTTGATTTCGTCGGAGACCGACTGAATATTCATCTGGAAGTCATGATTACGGATGGTCGGCAGCCGATAGGACGGGGTATCGGACCGGTTCTGGAGGCCCGCGACATCATGCAGGTGTTGGAAAATCATCCGGATGCGCCATTCGATCTGCGGCAAAAGTCGCTGCAATTGGCCGGGCGTATTATTGAGTTCGACCCCGATGTCAGGGGAGGGCAGGGTTATGCGATTGCGCGCGATATTCTCGATTCGGGGCGTGCGATCGCGAAAATGAACGATATGATAGAAGCGCAAGGTGCGAAAACCATCGATTTGACGCCCGGTAGCTTATGCTATGAAGTATTGGCCGAGCAGGAAGGCGTCGTAACGCATATAGACAATTTCCAAATGGCCAAAATTGCCCGCATCGCCGGCGCGCCGATGGACAAGAAGGCGGGGGTGGATTTGTTGAAAAAACTCGGCGACAAAGTGCAAAAAGGCGAACCGATTTATCGTATTCATGCCGAATTTCCGGCGGATTTTAAGTTCGCGCATAAGCTTGCGGCGGTTAATAACGGTTACACAATCGGTAACGAAGAGCACGTTTTAAAACCCTTGGTACCTTTTTACTAACCATGCTGGTACTCGCCTTCCCGGATTATCACTCTCAAAGTCAAAGGCTGGCCGGTAAGCTGGGGGCAGAGTTCGATCTGGTCGAGCAGCATCGCTTTCCGGATGGCGAAAGCCTGATCCGGCTACCGCCCGTCTTGCCCGGCCACGTGATCCTTTGTCGCAGCCTAAATCAACCAAACGATAAACTGGTCGAATTGCTGTTGTTCGCCCGCACAGCCAGGGAACTTGGCGCCAAACGTATCACACTGGTTGCGCCCTATCTATGTTACATGCGGCAGGATGTCGCCAACCGCGCCGGCGAGGCGATCAGTCAGCGGATTGTCGGCCGCTTGTTGGCAGAATTGTTCGACGATGTCATCACCGTCGACCCGCATTTGCACCGCATTTCGCATTTGCAGCAGGCCATACCGCTAGCCAATGCGTTGAGCCTTTCAGCGGGCCACGTAATTGGCGAGTTTTTGCGGAAGCAGTTGGACCAGGCCATCTTACTGGGGCCTGATAGCGAATCGGCACAATGGGTTGAAGGAATCGCCTCGACCATCGGTTTCGATTATGCTGTCGCCGATAAAGTCAGGCGCGGTGACCGGGAGATCGAGATTACACTTCCCAAGTTTGATTTTTTTAAAAAAACGGTTGTTATCATTGATGACATGGCCAGTACCGGTAGAACGATGGCTCGAACGATCGGTTTATTAAAAGAAGCGGGCGTCGGTGACGTCTATGCAGTGGTCACCCACCCATTGTTTTGTGGCGACGCCGAAGAGCTTATTCGATACGCTGGCGTAAAGGAGATTTGGAGTACCGACAGCATCGAGCACGCTACATCATGTATTAGGCTCGATTCGATGCTGAGTTCAGCCGTGAAAGCAATTTTATAGTTAATCTTCCCGGTTTTGCCGTCGATTTCCATCACAATGCTGAATCTCGCCTGGCGCGATGCGCGATGCTTAATAGTTTGCAGCGTATCGATCCGGTGGGTAAACTGGTGTAAGATTCGTTAAAAATTTCCGAATTAGAGATTAAATTGGAAATGCTGCGACAGCAATTAACGGTTTATTTCCCGTTGTCTAAAAATCTTAAAGATCGATATTTAACAGGCAACAGCGATTATTAATTTCTTTTATTTTAAAATTTGCGAGAAACTTGAAAATGACTTCTTTTAATAAAATTGCTGTTTTGACGTTGCTATGTTTAATAGCAAGTCCTGCTTGGTCTAGACAAGTGGATTTTTGTAAAGTGATAAGAAGTTTTGATGATAAGGATTTGGGTGCTCCTCCAGTAATTAGCTATGAAGATTGTTCCGGCGTGGCTTTTCTAAATTATGGGAAATATTTTGTAAAAGCGGCCTGTTGGCCAGGCGCTATCGATCTTCTTGACGGCAAGTGCCAGCAGCATAGCGATGAAGGCGCCGACGATAAACCCGCTGCCGATGAGGATTTTGAATTTGAAACCGCAGAGTAAATTGCGGGCGTTCTGGTTTTCGCTGACCTAGTGATTTTGTTGGGTTTGTATCTGGCGTGAATCTCATTAAGGGTTTGGCCATAAACAACTTCCAGCCAAGCCGGTCATGCCGACAGTCCCCGCCGGAACGACGACGTTGTGAACGGGATTCCCTTCGGGAAGTCATGCCACCCAAATCCTTAGTTGGTCGCCGCAGCATAAAGCCTAGTTGCGTCAATGAGGCGTTATTACGGGCTTACAGGACTAATTGGAGGTGGTGTTTACTTACCTGCATTTATACCTTTTGCAAATTAAGTTTTAGCACTTCAATTCCGTCTCCTGCCGAAGAGGGTTTGGGCGAGGAGATTTTAAAACCAAAATTTGACGTGCAGTAAGTATAATTCGACTTTATTGCTCCAAAAGTCAGCGGCTTGTTCAGTCGTTCGTCCCAGTCGACCGTGCATTTCAAACGAATAAAATGCCTGCAAGAGCAGGGTTGATCGATCGTTCTGTCGGTTATTCTTCACCATTTCAGGTCGGAAAAGAGTACGATGCTGCGAATTTTGTTTCGACTGACAACGCCAATCTAAACCGGGGCCGATTATGAAATATATCGTAAAACAACTGTCCAACGACTTTATTTTTGAGGAAATGGAGCAGGCCAGGATGCAGTTTGTCGAGGCGCTTAATTACACGATGGAAAGCGCTACGATCTTTTTCGATAAAAACGCCACTAATCCACTGGATTTTTATATAGGCTACGATTTCCAGCAAAAACACGGCGAGCATGTGGTGTATGGATTTAACTTGCGGGATGAACTGGTCCGGATCTTCAACCTGGACAACAATAAATACCACTCCTCAAAAGCGGCCTTGCTGCTCAGCCAGCAATTAAAAAAACTGGCCGAGGAAATTGAAGAACGTTACGACCCGGAACCGACCAAAACCATTGCCGAAACCAAAGACAAGAAAGATACCGAGTATGCTAAAAGCGTCAACCGCTCCTATCGCGATGTGCTGCGAGAGGCCATAGAACAGGATAAGGCCGAGCAATTGAAAAAAACCGCGGCCGATGCGGAAGCAGCCACTGACGGATATCAGCGGCAAACCATATTATTGGGCAGTAAAAGCGCGGCAAAATCATAAAGCGGATCAGGGTTTCTTATAACAGCGGATGAACCCCCGCCGGGAACTGTTGCCGTTTGATTGATTAGTTTCAGTCGTCCGTGGAAAGTCCAATCAACAGCCGAATGAATTCCATGACTTTCTCATTAAACACGTCGTTATGATCGGCGATGATACTTTCGTCGACCCGGATGTTCAGGTAGGGGTTTCGCGGGTTGGTTTTGTTCAGATGTGTCAATACGGTTGAACCGTATTGAGTGGTGTTGCCTGGCGTTTGCGTGCTCCAGATATGCTTCATGTTTTTATAGTTGGCCAGTTGCAGATTTTTTTCGTCCGTTACAGGCGTCAAGGTGTGACTGATCAACGGTAAATAGTGGCCTACCGTATAGCGGTCGGCTTCGCCTTCATCCAGCGACAAGAGATGTTTGCATTCGTTGCGTTCGATGTCGTGATGGGTTTCAAACACCGTTGAGAACACCCTGCCCATGGGAAACAAAATGCCGGTGGCGTCGTCCGCTTCCGAGGTCAAAATCGCTAGGCGCGGCACCTGTTCCGGAAAATAACTGCAACGCGCCTGGGCCAAATCGTAAAACGGCGAATATCGCAACGCTTCGAAAGCCGGATTCAGCAATACCACCAGGTCGCCGAAACCCTTGGCGGTATCGGTAAAGCCTTTGTTTTCCCGGCTGTCGATGAAGCGGCTGGCCAGGATTTGCGAGGTGGCGCTGAAAACTACCGCGCCGCCGAAACTGTGGCCGATGACCACCAGCCGGCTTTTAATGGGCGGCGTCATGGAATTGCGTACATTGGCGATTTCTTCCAGTTTGATCAGTAGTTCGGTAATGCCGAGATAGCCCACGTCTTGGGCGGTGCTTTTCCGGTCCCAGAAGGTCAGGTAATTAAACGGCGGTACGTCGATAGATTCACCGCGCCAGCCTATGTACACCCCGGCAATTTTGCGCGGCGGCCGGCCGAGATCTGTGGCACGCTGACTTTCAATTTTGCTGATTCTGGCAAGATTCTCCTTGAAACTTTCGATATTCGAGTCGCCGGGTCGGGCATTGTGATGCCAGCCGTGCACGAACACGGTCAATAAAATACTTTCTTGGGCGGCTTTTTGGTACAGCGTATCGAGCAAGGCTTGCATTTGTTTGCGGTCGCGCATTTGGCCCTGGTCGTCGATTTCGACAAAACCAAGGGTGTATTCGTCGTCGGTACCCTTGTTGTAGGTATGTTGCGAATTTTGCTCGCAGGCGTTGCCGGGTGTTACGTCGCAAGGCCGGTAATCGCTGCGGTAAATTTCGTTGGATGCGCATCCGGACAATAAACAGGCGGTGACGATGAATAGCTGCAATGCACGTGCTTTGATGTGTTTCATGATGATCTCCTTGACAGGGAAAGCTTGGCTCGTGCCCGCTTAATGTCTATTATTATTCGGCAATCTAAAAGTAGCGAATCTTTATGAAAGTTATAGTATAGATAATCTATTCATTAAGGTGAGTTGGGTACTGGGCGGTTCCCCAGCTGGAATATCAGTAGATTATTGTCTAACACGTTGTAATTCTAATAAGAACGAGGAGCATGCTATGTTGGCATTGGTATTGATTTTGGCGGTGGTGGCGGTGGTTTTTGTGCTGATTGTGGTCAGGCGGCCGGGAGATTTTCAGGTGACCCGTTCCTTGCTGATGGCCGCACCCGCCTCGAGTGTATTTGAACAAGTGAATAATTTAAAAAAATGGGATGCCTGGTCGCCTTGGGCCAAACTTGACCCCAACGCAAATAATGTATTCCAAGGCCCGGAAGCTGGTGTTGGCGCCGTGATGCGTTGGGCTGGCAATTCTAAAGTAGGCGAGGGCAGCATGACGATTGTTGCCAGTCAGCCCAGTGAACTGATTCGTTTTAAGCTGGCGTTTTTGAAACCGTTCAAAGCCACCAACAGCGCCGAGTTCACCTTCCAAACCGAGGGTGAACAAACCTTGGTTACCTGGCGTATGTCCGGCACCAATAATTTTATCGGCAAGGTCATGGGTCTGTTCATGAATTGCGATGCTATGGTGGGCGGGCAGTTTGAACAAGGTTTAGCCGCCATCAAAGCGATTGTGGAAGCGGCTTAATGCCGTTGGTTGGGCTGGCGCGCAATCGTTAGCGAATTGTTGCGCCGAATATGGTTTAGCCCGGGCTTTATCTGGTAACATCCTTGCCTAATCGGGTTGACGTGCTTAGCCCGATTAACGTAACGGGTTGGATTTTATAAAGTCACCTCAGCATAAAATCTAGCGGACCCATTTTTTAGAGGTGTTTTTTGGATCGAGTTTTATGGATAAATTGACAGCACTTTCTACCAGTATCGCCTTGCTTGCCGGCGTAATGGCGTTTTTTGCGGTGGGCCCAGCGAGCGGTCTGTTCTTGATCTGGGTTTCAACTATTGCCTGGGCGGCGTTTTTTCTATTAGGCGCAGATAAAGCCGCCCTGACGAATATGTTGGTCTGCGGTACGTTCGGCGCGGCTATGGGTTGGATTGGCGCTTTAATTATTGCCAATATTGCGCCAGACACCGCTTTGGGTGTGCCTATGATGGCGGCCTTGGCCGTGATAGAAACAGTTTGGGTCATGTGCATGGCGGCGCATTTTCCAAAGTTTGCGGCCATTCCCGCCAGTGTCTTGGGCTATTCCTGCATGTTTGGCTATTTGTTACAAACACCCGATACATTGGCGCATGATGCCTTGTTAGGCGTTTCATTGAGTAATCCCTTAGTTTTAGTCTCAATTTCCATCGCTTTAGGCGCTTACTTTGGCGTTTGGTCCGGCCAATTTGCCGCTAAGCTGGAAACCATTAATTTTAAAAAATAGCAGTTTTTAAGGCTGTCGTTCGAGCACGCCCATAGTATCGAGTTGGGCAAGGTCCGCATTGCCGGCCTTGCCCGATTTTTCCGATATCCAGAAAGTCTTGAGATCGGTCGATAACCTGTTGCGGTTTTTGACTTAATGATTGCAAGATGAAAGACTTGCCGCCAATCTTCCGTGATTTAGCCATTAAACACCCAAATCATCTAGCGGACTGATGACGCCCTGCCCACCCTGATTCAAAACATGAGTATAAATCATCGTCGTTTCCAGATCGCTATGCCCCAATAGTGCCTGAATGGTACGAATATCGGTACCGCGTTGCAGCAGATGGGTGGCAAAACTGTGGCGAAAGGTATGCGCAGAAACCCGCTTGACAATACCCGCTTGTCGAACCGCAGCCTTAATCGCCTTATTGATCAGCGATTAATCGATATGATGGCGTCGAGTCACACCCGACAAAGGGTCCACCGATAATGAACGCGCCGGAAATACATATTGCCAGCCCCACTCCCGTTCGGCATTGGGATACTTTTTTGCCAGCGCATACGGCAAATACACAGCGCCGAAGCCATCGGCCAAATCCTGCTGGGGAATCGCCTTGACCTTTTGCAAATGATTTTGCAATAACGGCATCATAGCTGTAGAAAACGTGGTTATCCTGTCCTTATCGCCTTTGCCGGAACGTACGGTCGAAATCGACATCCTGCACCCGCAACCGAACAGCCTCAGTAATTCGCAAACCACCGCCGTATAACAATTTCACCACCAACTGCGCCACGCCTTCCACTCGTGGTAATACTTGCCTGATCTCGTCCAGCGACAACACTACCGGCACATGGCGACTGGTTTTGGAGCGGATAGCCTCAATACGTTTGATCAGCGGCTTATCCAGCACCTGCTTGTATAAAAACACCAACGCATTCATCGCCTGATTTTGGGTGGCAGACGCCACTTTACGTTCTGTTGTCAGATAGCTTAAAAAGGCCTCAACTTTGGCTTCACTGTCATCAAACAATGCTGCTCTTTCGTTTAGCTGATGAAACTTCACAAATTGCTTGACCTACTCGCAGTACGTACGTTCGGTATGCAACGAATAATGCTTGAGCCGCATGACGCGACGAACATCTTCCAACAAGGTCGGGGGTCTGGCGCTTGACATCAAATAATTAGTGGCTATAGTGAGGCGAAATATTATTATATAAGCAAATTTGCCCGAATTTATGGCTAATATCAGGTTATCAAGGCACATTTGCCCGGTTTGGGTGTTATCAGGGCAAATGTGCCTGAAAAGGCCGGTAATATCAACTTATCAGGCAGATTTGCTTGATAATCAATAGTTAGGCCGCACAAACGATGTCGTCCCTCACTCTCCAGCAACTGATCCGCGCAGGTTCCTCCGGCCCCGGCGCAACAAAAGCTGCCCGCATCTCGATCGACTACGTCGTAGACGGGGAGTCCCTGCTCGCCCAGTTGGTCGAGGCCGATGGTGGGCAATGCGAGACTCTGGAAGAAATGGCCGACGGATTCATGGGCTGCTTCGTAAAGGGATTCGAATCCGACAACCTCAGGAAGAGCGCACAACTCGTCGCTGCCCGTGAGCCCGATACCGAAGAAGGCCGATATCTACTCTACGTCTGCCCCGAGTGCGGAGACATAGGCTGTGGCGCGTACGGCGCAAAAGTCCGACTCACCGAGAATGACGTGGAGTGGTATGACTTTGCCTACGAAAATGGCTACGAACCCGGTCGTCCTCTACCGTCAGTAGGTCCCTTTTGCTTCAGTCACACCGAGTACGCGTCAGTCATCGGCTCAGCGGGTGCGGCATAACGAATAAGGTTAGATTGTGTGAGCAACGCGAACCACAATCTGAACCGGTTGTTGGACAAGCCCGGTGATCACAGTGTTGACAGTATGCTTTATATAAGAAAATAGCTTTTCGGAGCTCTTGGGTCACGAAGGCGTGATTACCGCTTCAAGACCCGGAACTCACCTGGGAGCATCGCGCCACCGCTTCGATGGCATCGGAAGGCCGCTTTTGGGGATATTTTAGCCCTGATTTTGGCCGAACAAAGCCATTGGCCTTAAAGAGGCCGATGATCACAGGGCTGGGCGCGGGTACGGTTTACATAACCTGTGTTACCTTCAACCCGGTTGGCCGGTGGGCATTGTCTGGCCGTGTAACAACGGCAGGATGCGTGTTTTCACAATCCGCATTTCTCCACCGCAGCAGGCGCAGGTGAGTGATGGCCGTTTTCTCAACCACGCCAGCGCCCGGCTTGGATTCAAGCCGAGCAGGTATTGCAGCAATCCAATCAGCCGTTTGCTGTTGGGATGCAAAAAGCCGAAGTTGCGGGCGCGCCTGAAGCCCTTGGGTAAGACATGCCGTAGGATCAGCCACAGGAACTGGGCGCCGGGCAGTGTTCGGGTCCGCATTTGCCGGGTTTTACTGTCTTGGTAGCGAAACGTCACTTGGCCATCCCGGCAGGCGACAATGTCTTTTTCCTGGATGACGCCTTTATAAAGATAGCGTCCGAGATAAACCAGCGCCTTATCGCCACTGCCGACGGACTTGACGTCGACGACCCATTTTTCGGGATACCGGTGCGGCAGATCAAGTCCCGCTTGAGTGATTGCGTCGAGCAGTTTAGCGCGAAAGACCTTGGCCAATGCCTTGTGATTGAACAAGTAGCCGGTTTGATTTTTGTCGTGGCCTTTTTTGTTGCGTTTGGTTCGCCACAGGCGCTTTTCCGTATCGATGGCTGCCGCCGGTATCACGCAATGCACATGCGGATGATAGTCGAGGCGGCGGGAATGGGTGTGCAAGACCGTAATGGCACCGGCATTCCCTTTGAGCTGCGGGTCGTTTTGCGTGAAGGTTTTCAGGGTCTCCCAACTACAGCGGGCCATCAAGCTGTAAAGCGTGCGTTGCTGCTGCCAAGCCAGCGACCTGAGTTCCTTGGGCAAGGTGAAGGTCACCAAAAAATACTCGGCCGGCACCTGTTTTTTGAGTTGGCGCTCCAACCATTGCTGACTCTCGTGTTGCTGGCAATGCGGGCAACTGCGATGGCCGCAGGAATGCGGGACGTAGACGTGTTGGGAGCAGTCATCGCATTGCGCCAACATGACAGGACTTTGCGAGGTGCGGCAGTGCTTCATGGCGGCTAGCGCTTGGTGGTGACTGGGCAACAGCGAATCTTGATAACGCGCAAGCAAGTCAGCTTCGAAGGTTTCGATGATGGCGGATAGTAAAATCATTTGACCTTCCCCCAGTCCAGGGCAAAGCCATTCATCAAGGTATTGATCAGTTGATTAACGTTCTGATTCGTGCCGTCGGTCAGATGGGTATAGCGGGCGGTGGTGAGGATACTATGGTGGCCGAGGATTTTCTGCACTTCCAGCAGATCAACGCCAGCTTCGATCAGATGCGTGGCATAGCTGTGACGCAGACAGTGCGGGCTAATCTTTTTTTTAAGCTGCAATCTTGCGCGACTTGGCGCAATGTGGCTTGCACGCCGCCGCGATCCAGTGGCGTGGTCGCCCGGCAGGCCCCATTCAAGCCGCCGTGGCGATTGGGAAACAAAAGGACCGGATTACGATGGACTTGCCAGAAGCGACGCAGTAAATCCAGTGTTGCCGTTGGCAAGGGTACCAGTCTATCTTTATTGCCTTTGGCATCGCGGATATGCACTCGCTGGCGTTCGGCGTCTATATCCGCCACTTGCAGTCGCAAGCCTTCACCCAGCCGAAGGCCAAGACTGTAGAGCGTGAAAAAGAACACCCGGTAACTGAGCGTGCGGGTCGCCAGGAAAAGCTGCCGCGCCTCTTCCACCGTGATGATGTCCGGCAAACGTTGGGCTCTGGGCGGTTTGATCAGACCCGGAGCGACCCAGGGTTTACGCAGCACATGGGTATAATAGAACTTGAGGCCGTACAGATCGAGTTTGACCGAACTCCAGGAGTGAGACGCCAGCAAATCGGTGAAGTAATCGGTCAACTGCGCTTCGGACAGGTCCTCAATCTGTTCGTCGAAATACTCGCCGACGCGGCGAATGGCACGGGCGTAAGCCTCTATCGTCTTGGGCTGGAGCCCTTTGAGCTTTAGATGTTTAAGATGGGTTTGATAGTTTTGCTTGAAAGGGGATTCGGATGATGTTGTCATTGACGTATAACCTCATGATTCGTCGTGGAATGGTCCCTCGTAATGAGGGCGTGAGGTTACATTTTATGAATTACCAGACGCTCAGGATATTCTCCGCGTTAGCGGCTTCGTCCAACATATCGCTCAAGCCGACCCACTTCCGCTACGCTCCAGTGGTCGGCTTAGCTTTACGTTATGCGGTTAAAGCATGAAAACTCATACTATCGACTCAACTTATAGACAGTTTTATATCGCTGATGCTGGATTAGATCCTGATGCTCCTGAAGATTGGAGTGATCAACACGTGCTTCAGCGATACAACGCCCTAACCAATATTGTTGCTCTGTGTACTGAAGGAGATATATCGGCAAGAGTGAAGCCTTTTGCTCCAGGAGAAAAATACCAGAGTGAACAGGAACCTGACTTTGAGGTGAGAACTCAAATAACTATTTTGAGTGGGCGGCTAGGTGTTTTTGGTTGGCCAAGAGAGACGCTTGAAGAGTATTGTGTCCAGCCCGGTAAGTACTTGATATATTTCCGAGGTTTCAATCTTTGCCAAGTTAACGAAGAACGTGATTTTTACACAGTGGAGTTCGAGCATGCCGCATAACAAGGCGCATCACTCGCGGCCTGTGGCCGCTGGGACGTCAACCCGCTGCGCGGCTCGTCGCCCGTGTGCTTTGCGTTATGTGTTTCTTGAGTATGGGGTCAAATGTTAGAAAATAATAATCAAAATTATATAAGGCCACTTTTCCGAATCCTAACTGGTGGATTATTTGTGTTTGGCTTGTATGGTTTATATTTAGTTATATCTGTTCAATATACTTTCATTGCTAATTCAGGTTTTGAGCTAGGTTTTCTATTATCCGGTTTATTAAGTTTGGTTATGTTTTTAATTTGGGTTTATGTATCTGGTTACGTCACAATATACGGAAAACTACCAAATAAACATAAGTCGGTATAAAGTACAAACACATAACGAATAAGGTTAGATTGTGTGAGCAACGCGAACCACAATCTGAACCGGTTGTTGGACAAGCCCGGTGAGCACAGTGCTGGCGGCATGCTTTCTATAAGAAAATAGCTTTTCGGAGTTCTTGGGTCGCGAAGGCCTGATTACGCTTCAAGACCCAGAACTCAACATAGGAGTGGCAACCAATCGCTTCGATGGCATCGGAAGGCCGATTTTTGGGATGTTTTAGCCTGATTTTGGCCGAACGAAGCTGTCGGCCTTAAAAAGGCCGCTGATCGTATGGCCGGTTGTGTTAATCGTTTACATAGTCGTCCCTGAAAAAGCCGATATTTTCCGAACACCAGCATTCAGGCTGACAATAAAAACGGCGCGCTCAATGGCCGCGTCAAAATCCGACATAGCGGTCTCCAAAAATGAGGCAAAAAAATCCTCAACTGCCTGAGGATCATACGGATATTGTGGCCAGCGCCGCATAAGATGGCATGCATGGCATCGCCTAGTTCGCCTTTCAGATAATTCCGGCCCAGCAATCCGTCGTTTTTGAGGTGCCTGATGACGGGTTCGATGGCATTGCGGCGTTTGAGGGCACGTTTGAGTCGCCGGGTGTTTATTCCTCTCTTTTGCCGGGCTTTGTAAATGGTCACGTTCGGAGCATTGGGGTCAGGTCTTTCAATCAAGCAAAACATTCAAGAACCTATCGCGGCTGTTGATTTGATGGTTGCGGAATGCAAGGCCTGACCGCAATATTTTCCTCATTTTGCGAATCTTACTCAATGTTTTCCGGTATCAGGCGCTTTTAAAATCGGGCACTCGTTTGCGTATACCAAGCGTATTTTTATAACAAGCCGTTAGTCTCTTTCTTGGCTTTTTTGGCGGCTTTTTTTTCTTTGGCGTTTAGTTTAGGCTGTTTCTTCTGCTCTTTATTACTTTTTTGTTCTTTGCTCATGGCGTACACTCTAAATGATTGAGGGTTTTGTAAACAAATGATGCCTGTGTGCCAGTGAACACCATCGAATTAACGCAATCCGAATTTAAAGTTATACGCTCTTTGCTTAAGAATAGGTGATTAGTTGGATAATAACGCTTAGCCGCTAGTCGTCTTCGTCCGGCCACTGGGTTTGTAAATAAAGTGCTTCGACTTTTTGCCGTGCCCACGGCGTTTTACGCAGGAATTTCAGGCTGGACGCGATACTGGGGTCGCTGGAAAAACAATTGATATTGATTTTGTCGGCCATGTCTTCCCAGCCGTATCGTTCCACCAGTCGGGCGAGTAGCATTTGTAGCGTGAGGCCATGCAAGGGATCTTGCCGGCTGGATTTAGGCATCCGAGCCGCCGCCGGGTTTTGCTTCGGCTTTTTTGACGCGTATTTTGCTGCCGGCCATATCCAGTCCGTTGAGCAGTTTAATAGCCGCCTTGGCTTCGCCGGGTTTGGGCATTTCGACAAAGCCGAAGCCTTTGGAAGCGCCGGTTTCTTTGTCGATTACCAGTGAACAGGATTGCACCGCGCCGTGTTCCGCAAACAGGGCGCGGAGTTCTGCTTCCGTGGCGGTGCGAGGTAAATTGCGTATCAATAATTTCATTCTGAAGATTTTTGCTGACTTAAATGGTCCTTATGCTACAGGATAAGTCGGGTTTTTTACGATTGTTTTTATGCAGCCCGGTTTAAATCGTCGAGCTTGGATTGGAAGGCTATAAATCGGGGTTATTAAACTCGAGGCAGCTAAAGTCTTGGCGATTGCCATTCTCTGCGTGTTATGCTTTCGAACGATTTCTATTTTTCCACCTGTGAGGTTGCTCCAGTGTGAAGATTTTTTTGTCCTATGCCTCGCCGTATCGCGCTATTGCCGATGATCTGTGCTGTCGCCTGCAGGCTGCCGGGCACGAGGTGTTCTTCGACCGCGAAGACCTACCGCCGGGTACCAGTTTCGACGACCGTATCCACAGCGCCATTCAAAGTTCCGAGTTGTTTATTTTCCTGATTGCGCCGGAAGCTGTCGCGGATGGTCATTACACCCGGACCGAACTCAAGATAGCCAGCCGCAAATGGCCGACGCCCGGCTGGCATGTGTTGCCGGTGCAAGTGGCTGAAACGCCGCTCAAGGATGTGCCCGCTTACTTACGGGCACTCACCATCATGCAGGCGGAAGGCAATCTGGCCGCCGAGGTGGTGTTGGAAGTGCAAAACCTGCTGCAATTGCACAGTCAGGAAGCGCAGCCCAAAACCAGTGCGCCAACGTCGCCGCTGGAGCGCTTAAGTTACCGTTCGTTGCCGTTACGTTTCGGGCGCGATACGGCGGGCGGCTATTCGCTAGCCTTAGCAGAATCGGTAGCGGGTGGTTTGCGACTTGATACTGCCGAACTTGAACAATTGTTGTGGTCGGGCGCCGAGGCTATTGACGGTTCGGCGCGGCGTTCCGCTAACGATAGTAGTTTGGATACGTTGTTACCATCCGCCGCCAATGCCCGCGAAGTCGGGCGGGCGCTTTACAATGCAGTGTTCAATTCGTCGTTGCGCGACAACCTTGCACAATATCTGCGTGCGATAGATCCGCAGCGTGGCCAAGGCTTGCGCTTTGTGATTGACACGACCGAGGTTCCCGACCTGGCCCGCTTACCTTGGGAATTCTTATATAGCCCGGCCAAGGATGATTTTCTATTTTCCGATCGGATGAAGCCTATTGTGCGCTGGTTGGATGTCGATGAATTAACCCCGACCCTGGCGGTGGAGCCGCCGCTACGTATATTGCTGGTAATTGCCGCTCCCACTGACAGGCCGGGATTACGGGTTGGTGAAGAGCTTGCCCATCTGGATAGCGCGCTGGCCGAATTAACCGCGAGCGGACAGGTGAAAACAGTCAGGCTCGACCATGCCAGCTTGGAAAGCCTGGATAATGCGCTGCTGCAAACCCGTCCGCATATATTGCATTTTATCGGTCATGGCGATTTTGTGGCGGATGAAGGTTTGTTGGTATTTGAGTCCGACAGCACGCAGGGTGTCAGCGATACCATAGCCGGGCGGCAACTGGCGGTGTTGTTACGCAACCATCTTGCCTATTTGCGCTTGGTTTTTTTGAATAGCTGTATGGGGGCTGCCGCTTCAAGGGTCGATCCATTCGGCGGCGTCGCGCAAAGCCTGATCCGCCGAGGCATTCCCGCCGTGATAGCCATGCAGTTTCCGATTCCCGATAGGGCCGCGGTTGCCTTGTCCAGGCATTTTTATCGCTATCTGGCCGCCGGTCAGCCGGTTGATGCCGCATTAACCTCCGCCCGGGCTTTTCTTTATGCGCGCGGTTATGCCGTGGAATGGGGCGCACCGGCGCTGCATATGCGGTCTCCGGACGGACGTCTGTTCGATATTGCCGAATTATCGGGTCCGGTTGCCGCATTGATTCCTCAATCAGCTCCTGTTATAGAGGTTTCCGATGCTGTCGTGACGGCATCGCCGCATCGTAACTTTCAACGTAGCTTGATCGTGCCGATAGTAATAGGCCTGTTATTCATCGGCGCGGCAGGAATATGGTGGCGGTTTTCCAGTGAATCGGTGCCGGATGTTAACGTTGCACCTAGTATCGATAAGACGCCTGCCAGCAATATTACCGATGGGATTCAGCGGGCATTAGGTCATTTGCGCGCCGGCGATAGCCAAGCCGCGGCAGAACTTTTGGATAATATGCTGAAACAAGATGATTCCGCATTGTCTGCTGAACAGCTTGGCGCCCGACACGACCCGCTGGCGCTGGCTTTAGGCAATGCCGCGGATAAGGCCTTTCTTCAAGGCGACAGCCAGCTCGGCTATCGGCTTATGGACATACTGTTGGCCATGGGGCCGTTTGATGAGGCGCTTGAACAACGGATTAACGCTCAGGTCGGCGCGTGGCTGGGTCGGGGGGTGGGGTGGGCGGAGGCGATTGAGGTGTCGCCCGGCGCTGCTAGTTCGGGCGATGCGGATGCTGGTCGCTGGCGTTATACGGTGCGTTCGGGCGATACGCTTTGGAGCATCGCGCGCCGATTGACCGGTGAAGGCCGGCAATGGCCGACACTACAGACCTACCATAACCAGCTCGTCAAAGTGGGTATGGGCGGGAATCTGATAGCCGACCCTCAGCGTATCTATCCAGGTCAGAAAATCTTTATAAAGCCAAGCGCTGTCGGAACTGAAGAAAACGTGTTTGATTATTATGTTTCGCGGGGCGAAACCTTGTCCGGAATAGCGTTACGCATGTATGGGCAAGAAGCGCTGTGGCATGTCATATATCAGGATAATGCCGACAGTATCGCCGATCCCGGCTTGATTTATCCGGGGCAAGTATTGCATTTACGGCGGCATGGATACTGATTAGGGAGCAGTGCCGCCGATTGATAGTGCTTCGGTACTTAACCGGGAGCGTATAGTTAGCGTTTTTAATCATGAATTTTTGAAGTGGAGACCGGTATGGCTAATGTGATTGAATAATCGCTCGGAAACCGTGGGCGGTAATTGCAGCCTTACTGTTGGCGCGGCGCGTAAACTCACGGTTGGCTGCAATGCCACGCTAAAGGTCAATTCCAACCAAACCATGTCTTTTGGTAAAGATTGCTGCTTAACAGTGGGTAAGAACCTTAAAATCCAGGCGGGTGACTCGATAGAACTAGTGGTGGGTAATTAGCTGGTGATGAAGAAGGATTGCTCCATCATTATTAGCGGACGTGATATCACCATAAAGGCCAGCGTCGATATTGATGTTAAATCCGGTAAGGATTTGGTTTTGAATGGGAGTAAAATTCTGCAAAATTAATGGCGGCCGCGGCCTTGAGTAAAGATACCGTCAATCGGAAAGACCTTGTTCCGGTTCTAGTTATGTCGCCAACGGGCCGGGGTGTGCGCTCCCGGTCCGTGTGAATAAGTTTAAGACAAATTCAGGCTGCTACACGGGGTTGGCCGACCCGACGGTATGTTGTTGAAAAAATAGCAATTAAGCCGGAAAACATTAGCCAAGCCGCACCCGGCAAAGGCACGAATACTCCGCCGCCTGCCAAGTTATACACATTGGCTGGCGCATCGGCATAGTCGCCATAGATCAAATCGTCAAATGTCAGCGACCAGGTTCCCGAGCGTTCGCTGCTTGTTAAATTATTGCCGCAGCAATTTAATCCCTGGCCGATGTCGATATAACTGATATCGGTATCGCTTTTAAAGGCTTTGGAAAAGAAGTTGGTTCGATAGTAACTGTAATCGCCCAGGTAGTTATTATTACTGGTACCAATTAAATCGCCGTTGGCGTCATAAGCCTGAAAATTAAGGTATTGATAAGTGGACGAACTACCATTGCTGTAGGCGATGCCGAAATATCCGATGGGATTGTCAAAACTGATGCGCCAAAAATTTGCCGAAGAGGTCGATTGGTTATTGAAAGCCAAAAAATTATCCCCGCTTCTGGCATTATTTCCGTAATTTGCCCCTTCGTTTAATATTGCTCCCATACCGGTATTCGCCGGATCTATGACGTTTACGGATTGAGTGGTTTCAATGCCGTCTCTGGGCAAGGTCGTTACTTGCGTGGTGCGGATCAGTGCAGAAAAAGTGACGCCTTGGTCTGCGTATAAGTCGGTTAAAGGCGTGGCTGCCGAAAAAAGTGTGGGGGCGTTAATGACGGTTCCCAATGGATCGTTATCAAAATTAATGGTCTGTACCGTTGCGTTGGTATTCGTGGCGGCAATAAGCATGAACGAGCTTAACAGCAGCGGGGTTTTGTTGATAGAAAGCATCTCTGAATCTCCTTATATATTGGGCAATACGCGTTTCAATTAAACTGGAATGGAAGCTATTTGCTCCCGGCTGCTAAATTAGCAAAGCAATTTTTTATGGCCGTGACCGATGTCATTTCAAAACGCGAAAACTCTGTGGCTAAAGAGTTCGCTTTGCCGGAATATAAGCCGGGCGCATGAACCCAGCTCGTGGTGATACGCTTGCTGAAAGTCGATTTGGTTGAGTTATGATATGCCGACGGTTTAGTAAAACTGTCAGCCGACGAGCGCAGTGAGTTTATTGAGGTTGTTGATTTGAATCTTCTTTTTGTTGGCTAGAATGAGCCCTGATTTTTCGTACTTACCTAAAACCCGGCTGACGGTTTCGGGAGCCAGGCCCAGGTAGTTTGCGATGTCGGCCCTGGACATTGTCAGGCGTATTAATATAGGCCGATTGTGTGCCAGGTTTTGCCTATGTATCAGATCGAGTAAAAAAACGCCTAACCGTTTGCTGGCGATACCATGGTTGATAGCTAATAACGACTCGTGGCAGTGTAGAATTTCGGCATTGAAGTGTTCCAGAATATTCTTGAGTAAATTCGGAAATTTTTCACAATTAGCTTGGATAAAAGGCAGGGAAAAGGCACACACAATTGATTTTTCCAAGGTTATTGCCGAGGATAAATAATAGCTATGGTATAAGTGCGCCAAGCCAATGACTTCACCCGGAAAATAGAAATTAATTATTTGCTGGTCTCCCTGGTTATTGGCGTAAATATTTTTTACCGACCCCGCTTTCAGGAAGAACAAATTTTTTATATCTTCACCCTGATAATAAATATAGCGGCCTTTGGGTTGAATCAAATCGTGAAGCAAATTAGGTGTCACCGGATCGAGCGGATTGCCGACTAAATCGTTGGCAAAGCATCGCTTGATTTTTCCGCATTCGCGACAACCCTGTAGCAATTGATGGTAGCCGAATTGCAGCATTGCGCAGCCTCCTGAAACATTGCATGCATAGTGTAGGCGTCAAGGGAGAGGCGCCGTTGCTTATTCGTTGGAATGTGGTCTGGTTTTGGATTAAGAATACGGCGTTAATATGAACAGCTGAAGACTAAGCGTAAAACAAGCCGAGGGTAAATGCCTAACAACGCAGCGGGAATCGGTTGTTTATAGACATTGATTTTATGTGATTCAGCAATAACCGTCAGGATTATTGTTCTGCCAGCGCCAGACATCGGTCATCATTTGTTGCAGGTCTCTGTCTGCTTTCCAGGCGAATTTTTCTAACGCTAAACCAGGGTCGGCGAAACAGGCCGCGACATCGCCCGGACGTCTGGGGGTGATTTGATAGGGCACGGACCGACCCGTTACCTGACTGAAGGTATTGATCATGTCCAAAACGCTGTAGCCGTTGCCGGTGCCGAGATTGAAAGCCTCGCAAATTGAAGCGTCATCGCCTTGCTTCATTAAATACTGCAACGCCTTGATATGGCCTTGGGCCAAATCGACCACATGGATGTAATCGCGTACTCCGGTACCGTCATGGGTGGCGTAATCGTTGCCGAACACCGATAAAACCGGTAGTTTGCCGATCGCGACCTGCGACAAATAAGGCATCAGATTATTCGGTATGCCGTTGGGGTCTTCGCCTATCAGACCGCTTTGATGAGCGCCGATCGGATTGAAATAGCGCAAGATGGCGATTTTCCAATGTTGCTGCTGTAAGTTAAGCGTATCCGCAGCACTGGTATCGCGGAGGATTTCTTCAATGAATAATTTAGTGCGGCCGTACGGATTAGTGGCCTGTAAGGGAAATTGTTCCGTAATCGGTACCGTGTGCGGGTCTCCGTAGACGGTGGCGGATGAGCTGAATACCAAGCTTTTAACGCCATTTTCGGCCATGGTTTCCAATAGAACCAGGGTGCCGGTGATATTGTTCTGGTAATAACTAAGCGGTTGCTGGCAGGATTCGCCAACGGCTTTCAGTCCGGCGAAGTGGATGACGGCGTCGACAGCGTGGCTTTGAAAGATGCGGTCGAGTGCGGTGGCGTCGCGGATATCGGCCTGATAAAACGGGATAACTTGACCGGTTATTTTTTCTATTCTGCGGATGGATTCAACTTTGCTGTTACTCAAGTTATCCACGATGACCACAGCGAAGCCATGGTTAATAAGCTCGACGCAGGTGTGGCTACCAATGTAACCAGCGCCGCCGGTGACCAGAATAGTGTTTGTCATGATTTAATTCCATTGTTTAGCGTTCGAGAATGTCCAATCCCGGTTCGCCGGTAAATGCCGCCAGCGTTGTTTTGCCCGCACTCATGCGGGGGTCCGATGTGGCGCCTGCCAATGAGGCGTCCGGGTTGCGCTGCAGGCCGGCAAAGTCAAACAAGCCGGTATCGGCCATTTGCGAGGGGGCGATATTTTGCAAGCTGGCGAAAATGGTTTCCAAGCGGCCCGGAAATTGTTTGTCCCAACCCGCCAACATGTGTTTCATGGCCTTGCGCTGCAGATTTTCCTGCGAGCCGCACAGATTGCAAGGAATGATGGGGAATTTTTTAAATGCAGCAAACCGGTTGATATCCTTTTCCCGGCAATAGGCCAAGGGCCGAATGATGATATTTTGTTTGTCGTCGCTGAGTAGTTTGGGCGGCATGGCTTTGAGTTTGCCGCCATAAAACATGTTTAAAAAAAATGTTTCCATGATGTCTTCGCGGTGGTGGCCCAGGGCAATTTTACTAACGTTGTGCTCTTTGGCGAAGCCGTATAGCGTGCCGCGCCGCAAGCGGGAACAAAGGCTGCAAGTGGTTTTGCCTTCCGGGATGATGCGTTTGACGATGCTGTAGGTGTCGTGCTCAATGATATGGAAAGGTACGCCGACGGCTCGCAGATACTCCGGTAACACATGCTCGGGAAAATCCGGTTGTTTTTGATCCAGGTTGACGGCGATGATTTCAAAGCCGACCGGCGCGGTTTTTTGCAAATTCAACAAAATATCCAGCATGGTATAAGAGTCTTTACCTCCGGACAGGCAGACCATGATTTTGTCGCCGTCTTCTATCATGTTGAAGTCGGCAATGGCTTCACCGACGCAGCGGCGCAGGCGTTTCTGCAATTTATTGAATTGGGTGCGGGATTTTTGTTCTAAGTCGGACATTGCTTAATGATGCAGGCAGCCGGAGCGTAAAGCTCCGGGCTACTATGGATTAGCCGTTATAACGCTGGAAAATCAGCGTGGCGTTGGTGCCGCCGAAACCGAAACTGTTAGACATAATGGTGTTTAATGTCACGTTTTCCTGTAACTCTCGGACAATGGGTATGCCGACTGCTTGCGGATCCAGGTCGGTAATGTTGGCGGATGCGCTGAGAAAGTTTTCCTGCATCATCAGCAAGGAATAAATGGCTTCGTTGACGCCGGCGGCGCCCAGGGCATGGCCGGTCAATGATTTAGTGGAACTCACCGCCGGTACCTGCTCGGCGCCGAATACATTGCGCAAGGCCTCCAGTTCGCGGGTGTCGCCAACCGGGGTGCTGGTGCCGTGGGCGTTGATGTAATCGATTTTAGCCTCCACGGTCGCCATGGCTTGTTGCATGCAACGCACGGCGCCTTCGCCGGACGGTTGCACCATATCGTAGCCGTCCGAAGTGGCGCCATAGCCCACTAGTTCGGCGTATATTTTGGCGCCGCGCGCCTTGGCATGCTCCAGCTCTTCAATGACCAGCACACCGCCGCCGCCGGAAATCACGAAACCATCTCGAGTGGCATCATAGGGGCGGGAAGCCGTTGCAGGCGTATCGTTATATTTTGACGACAGGGCGCCCATGGCATCGAACAGCACCGACATGGTCCAATGCAATTCTTCGCCGCCGCCGGCAAATACCACGTCTTGCTTGTTTAGCTGGATCAGTTCCATGGCGTGGCCGATACAGTGCGCGCTGGTCGCGCAGGCGGAGCTGATACTGTAATTGACGCCTTTGATTTTATAAGGCGTAGCCAGACAGGCTGTGTTGGTACTGGACATGGCGCGAGGTACCATGTACGGGCCGACTTTTTTAACGCCTTTAGAGCGCAGGATGTCGGCGGCATCGACAACGTTGGATGTGGAAGGGCCGCCGGAACCCATGACTAAGCCGGTACGGACATTTGAGACTTGATCCTCCGCCAGACCGGAGTCGGCGATAGCCTGTCCCATGGCGACATAGTTATAGGCGGCACCATCGCCCATGAACCGTTTGATTTTTCGGTCGATAACTTCGTCCAGATCCAGGTTGACCGGGGCATGTATATGGCTTCTGAAGCCTAGTTCCTGATAAACGTCGGCATGCACGATGCCCGAGCGTCCGGCCTTCAGTGATGCGATGACTTCATCTCGATTATTACCGATGCTGGAGACTATGCCTAAACCTGTTACAACCGCGCGTCTCATGATAGATCCTTAAAAATCTTGAGTAGAAGTAAACAAGCCAACCCGTAAGTCGGTGGCTTCATAAATTTGTTTGCCGTCCACTTCCATGGTGGCGTCGGCAATACCCATCACCAGTTTTCGCAAAATCACCCGTTTCAAGTCGATTTTGTAAACGACTTTTTTAGCGGTGGGTAGGACTTGTCCGGTAAATTTGACTTCGCCGCAGCCTAGGGCGCGGCCTTTGCCGGGGCCGCCCATCCAGCACAGATAGAAGCCCACCAGCTGCCACATGGCGTCCAGACCCAAGCAGCCGGGCATGACCGGGTCGCCCTGAAAATGGCAGTCGAAGAACCACAGCTCGGGCGTGATATCAAGTTCAGCAATTATTTCCCCCTTGCCGTATTTACCGCCATCGTCCGACATGTGCGTGATGCGGTCCATCATCAGCATGGGGGGGAGGGGGAGTTGCGCGTTTTTCGGGCCGTATAATTCGCCGCGCCCGGACATTAATAATTCTTCGCGCGTGAAACTGTGCTGTTTCTCCATTTAAATCTTTACCTGGTAAATAAGCTGAAAACTCCGCCCATTATCCAATAGTCGAGTCAAAAAATCAGCTCAATTTTTAGCCGGGATTTATTTTTTGCAGTAATTCCGTTGTTTTAAGGCTGTTCCGGTTCAGTCTTTGTTGATAGATCAGAGCATACATCAGCACCGATGAAACATAGCCGCGGGTCTCTTTGTAGGGTATGGTTTCTATCCAAATGTCGGCCGGTAGGGATTGGTTTTTGGGTAGCCACTGCTTGATGCGATTAGCGCCCGCGTTATAGGCGGCCGCGGCTAATACAAAATGACCATCGAATTGATCCAGCACTTTTTTGAAATAGTAGCTGCCGTAGCGGATATTAATATCCGGATTGAGTAAATTGAAATCGTTATGCCAATTTTGATTTAGTTCCCCGGCGATCTGTTTGGCTGTTTTGGGCATGACTTGCATCAAGCCAATCGCGCCGGCGGGCGAGCCGGCAAATTCGTCGAATGCGCTTTCTTGTCTGATCAACGCAAAAACCAGAGCGGGATCAAGCTGATTCCGGTCGGCGTTAGTTTGAATTTGGCTGTTAAACCATAAAGGGAAGCGTAATTCCATGTCGTCCCAATGCCGGGCTTTGGCCAGCGTGAAAATGCTCATCGATGGCCATTGCCAGCTTTGAGCCAATTTGGCGGCAACTTCCATCCGGTGATTATCCAGGTCGGCGATGGCATGCCACCATTGTCTGACGGCTTCGGGTTTGCGATCAATGGCCAATAGTTCGTCAATCACCTGAAATTCGTCGGATTTTTTTAATGTTTCCACTTCCTGTTCGGTAACGGATACCGGCTGATGGTTTAATTGAATATCCTGTTGCAAATAAGCGGCAGCCAGAAAAGCGTGAAAGCTACGATGCGAGGCGATGGTTTGGAATAGGGAGGTTGCTTGCTGTTGCCGGCCGGTTGCGGCTAATGCTCTGGCTTGCCAGTATTGCCACTTGTCTTCCTGTCTGGCTGTTTCGTTTAAGGCCGCAATCGCCGTCAGCACTTGTGGCCATTGTTGTTGATTCAGCGCGGCGCGAACCCGCCATTCCTGCGCGGAATTATCGTTGCCGGCAAATTTGGCCAGTTTGGCATAGGCGCGTTTGTCGCGGCGGAAGGCCAGGGCCATACCCAAGCGTTTTTCGGTATCGTTCGAGATTTCCGTGGGAATTTTAAAATGGTGTTTTTGTGCATCCCATACCGCGAGCGCGGACTGTGGGTCGCTTTCCAGCCAGCGGGTTATGGCGTGTGCAAATAACAGTCCGGCTTGCGGATAGCGACGCCGCCAATTGGCCGTTTGTTTGACTTGTTCCGGCTGATTATGCAGTTTCAGCCATTGCTCGGCCAGTGCGCGATCCTGGTGGCCAAACAGCGGCAGTAACTGTTTAGCCAAGGCCGTATTATTCAGTTTTAGCGCTGCCTGAAAGCGTTGCCATGTCAGTTCGGCGGACAATGAAAATGACAGCTTTAGCTTATCGAATAAGGTATCGCAGGCGGCGGGCAGGGTTTTGCCGCTCAGCCAGAACTGTTTGGCGCTTTCCAGCGCGGCTTGTTGTTCTCCGTTTAGGTATTGGGCCTGGGCAAAGTAGCACTGTAATTCGGTATCGTTGCTGTTGTTGTAAAAATTGATAAAAGAGCGCCATTGTTGCTGCTGACCGAGATGCACCATCCATTTGTGGTGAAGTAGCGGCGCATAGCGACTATTGGCGTTTGCCAGTAAAAAGGCCTGCACGGATTTTTCGTCATCCAGGTGTTTAAGCAGCCATTGGTATTGCAGATAGGGATAGAGTGGATAGGTTTTTAAGCTATCCGCTAATGCAAAATAGTCGTTCTCACGGTCTTGTTTGATGTATTGTTCGGCTTGTAAGAAGGTGGTGCGCATTGCCCGCAGGCCGCGCTCAGTGTCTGCTCCGGCCGATAAACTGAATACCTGCAGGTTGACCAACAGTAGCAGGCAGGTGGCGAACTTCATAAAATCCCTCGATAAGCGCAAATCCGGAATGGTTTTTGCAAAAAAACATAAACCATTATAATCCCCTTAGCCCAACCCATAACGCTTAAACATTGAAAAAACAATCCTCGTCCAGTAACCCCCAATATTCCTGGCATTATATTTTTCGCATAGCCTTGCAGCATAAAAAGCATTTGGTGGTGGGGCATTTTATTGCCGTACTGGCGACCTTGGCTAGCGTGCCGGTGCCCCTGTTAATGCCTTTGTTGGTGGATGAGGTTTTGCTGCATCATCCGGGTCTGGTATTGCATACCGTCAATCCTGTTTTACCCCCCGAATGGCAGCAACCCGTCGTCTACATCGCCGGAGTATTGTTGGTCAGCTTGTTACTGCGCCTGTTTGCCTTGATCTTGAACATCATCCAAACCCGCCAGTTTTCCAATATCGCCAAGGATGTGATCTTCCGGATACGCAAGAGTTTGGTGCGCCAATTGCAGCATATCTCGATGTCGGAATATGAGAGTTTGGGTAGCGGTACCGTGACGGCGCATATGGTCACTGATCTGGATACATTGGATAACTTTATCGGCACCACCATCAGCAAATTACTGGTGGCCAGTTTAACGGTGCTGGGTACGGCGGTGATTTTGCTATGGATGCATTGGCAACTGGGCTTGTTCATCATTTTTTTAAATCCGGTGGTGATTTATTTCGCCAAGTCGATAGGCTCGAAAATCAAGGATTTAAAAGCCAATGAAAACAAAGCGTATAGCGTGTTTCAGCAAGCCTTGAGTGAAACCTTGGAAGCCATCAATCAAATTCGCGCCAGTAACCGCGAGGAACATTACTGTCGGCAACTGATCAACAGCGCCTTGGCGGTAAAAAACCATTCGACCGTGTTTGCCTGGAAAAGCGATGCAGCAATCCGTTTGAGCTTTCTGACTTTTTTGTTCGGTTTCGATATTTTTCGCGCCACCGCCATGTTGATGGTGTTGTATTCGAATCTCAGTATCGGGCAAATGTTGGCGGTGTTCGGATATTTATGGTTCATGATGGCACCGGTACAGGAAATTCTGGGGATACAACAGGCGTTTTATGCCGCCAAGGCGGCGCTTGCCAGAATCAACCAACTGACATTGCTGCAACGGGAACCGGACTATCCGCATGAGGAAAATCCGTTTGTAACTAAAAAAACCGTCTCGGTTGCCGTGAGAAATTTGCATTTTAGTTATAAGGACGAACCGGTACTGAACGGCATCAACCTGAATATAAAAGCCGGCGAAAAAATCGCCTTGGTTGGCGCCAGCGGCGGCGGGAAATCCACTCTTGCGCAAACCTTGATCGGATTGTATCCGCCCAATAAAGGCATGATTTATTTCGATGACGTGCCGATAACCCGGATCGGTTTGGATGTAGTGCGCGAACATGTCGCCACGGTGCTTCAGCATCCGGCCTTGTTGAATGACAGCATACGCGCCAATCTGACCTTGGGACGCGAAATTGACGACAGCGAACTCTGGTATGCACTGGAGTTGGCGCAATTGAAAACAACCGTGGCCGAGCTGGAAAAAGGCTTGGATACATTGGTCGGGCGGCAGGGGATGCGTTTATCCGGCGGCCAAAGGCAGCGTATGGCGATTGCGCGTATGATAGTCAGCAAGCCTTCTGTCGTGATACTGGATGAAGCAACCTCAGCCTTGGATAGCGAAACCGAGTACAAATTACATCAGGCTTTGAGCGATTTTTTAAACGGCAGAACCACGATTATCATTGCCCACCGCCTTAGCGCGGTCAAACAAGCCGAGCATGTCTACGTGTTCGAAGAAGGACAAATCTGCGAGCAAGGGCGGCACGAGGCCCTGATTCAGCAAAACGGCTTGTATGCAAAACTTTACGGTGAATATCAATAATGCAGGACAAGTACGATTTACATTGTCACTCCACGGCGTCGGACGGCGCTTTAGCACCAGCCGAAGTGGTGCGGCGCGCGCATCAACAGGGGGTGACGGCACTAGCCTTAACCGACCACGACACCACGGCCGGCTTACAGGAAGCCGCGCAAGCGGCCGAAGATTGCGGCATACGCTTGATACCGGGCATCGAATTGTCCGCCATTTATGCCAACCAATGCCTGCACATTATCGGTCTGAATATCGATGCCGAACAGCCGATACTCACCGAAGGATTAATCAAGCAACAAGCCTTGCGTCAGCAGCGGGCGTTGAAGATGGCCGAAAAACTGCAAAAAAAAGGCATTGCCGGGGCCTATGAAGCAGTCGTTCAGGCGGCGGGCAATGGCGAAATTACCCGCTCACATTTTGCCGATTTTCTGGTCGCGCATGGGCACGTCGACAACCAGCAGGACGCATTTGACCGCTACCTTAGCAAAGGCAAGCCGGCTTTCGTCGCCACGCAATGGGCCAGTCTTGAAGATGTAGTCGGCTGGATTCGTTCGGCGGGCGGTATTGCGGTGTTGGCGCATCCCTTGCGCTATAAATTGAGTTTTAAATGGATGAATAAGGCGCTTGCCGCCTTTAAGCTGGCCGGTGGGCAGGGGGTGGAAGTGGTCACGGGGCGGGCGTCGTTGGACGACATCAGGTTGAGTGTGCAGTTACTCCGTAACCACCAGTTGCTGGCCTCGGTCGGTTCTGATTTCCATACGCCGGAGAATCAGTGGGTGGAATTGGGCCGGCTGGCGCCCTTGCCAGCCGAGGCGGAACCGGTCTGGTCATTATTTTCACCCCGGCAACCGCCGGCTGCTGAAATTCATTAAAGACCGTATTTTTTGCGTTTACGCCAAAAAGTGGCCCGGCTCATGCCGAGCAGTTCGGCGGCAGTTTCCAGGTGTCCGTCGGCGGTTTGCATGGCTTCTCGGATCAGATCGGCTTCATTGGCGCGCCGGTTGCTGTTGATTAACGAGGGGTTTGTACTCTGCGCGGCGGTGGCTTCCCGAAATTCCGGCGGCAAGTCGTCCAAAGTGATTTCATTGTCCCTGCCCACGGCGAACGCGTATTCGACTACGTTTTTTAATTCTCTGACGTTACCCGGCCAGCGGTAATCCAGCAGGCGGCGCATGGCTTCCGGGGCAATGCTGTCGACATGGCGCGGACCGTGCAGATTGTGCTGTTGTATGCATTGCCATAATAGTAAGTTCACATCCTGCCGCCTTTCGCGCAACGGCGGTAAAAACACCGGTACCACCCGCAGCCGGTACATCAAGTCTTCTCGAAACCGTCCGGCTTTCACTTCTTCGCGCAACGAGCGGTGTGTGGCGGCAATGATGCGCACATCGACACTAATAGCAGCGTCGGCGCCCACCGGAATAAAGCTTTGCTCCTGCAAAACCCGCAGCAACTTGGCTTGCAGTTCCAGCGGCAGTTCCGCTACTTCATCTAAAAATAAGGTACCACCATGCGCGCGCTGAAACAGGCCAGCATGATTACGCATCGCACCGGTAAAAGCGCCTTTTACATGGCCGAAAAGCTCGCTTTCCAGCAGGCTGGGTGTCAGCGCCGCGCAGTTGATGGCCAGAAACGGTTTATTGCTGCGGCTGCTTTCCTGATGTAAGGCTTGTGCCACTAATTCCTTCCCGGTACCGGATTCACCGCGAATCAAGACGGTCGCTTCGGTTTCGGCCACATTGCGGATGATTTTTACAGCTTCCTGCATGGCGGGGTCGCGGGACAAAATGCCGTGAAAACTGTCGCTATCGGTTAACGATTTGGCGCTGGGCGCCGTTGCCGCCTGCGGCTGCAAAAACTCCAATGCGCCGGCGAACCGACCGTCGGCGGCGAAAAAAGCCCGCGCAGTGCGATAACAGCTAAGGGTGTTGCCGTCTGGGCGGCGTAGCTTCACCAATTGGTCTTTAATGACTCCATGTTCGGCCAGGCCGCAAGGGTCGCGAGCTTCGTCGCAATTCAGGGCTTTGGTGCAGACTTTGCCGATTACCGCCTCGGCCGCTAAGCCGAACAACTTTTCCGCCCCCTTACTCCAGAACAGAATTTTACCGTCGGCATCCACGGCAAACACCGCACCGGCATCTACTAAGTCGGTGAGGATGGTAATCACCTGGTCGGGACCGATCTGGCTTAGCCATCGGTTAAAAAATGGCGAGGATTGGCTCATGGCGGTAGTCGGATTGTTTCATGATGTTGCAACTTTAGCATATTTGCTAGGTTGCTTCGCGATATGTATCACTGAATGTTTCATTTGATACTGCCTGTAAATGTATTGAAACATTTATCATTCGGCAAAAATAGCACTCAGGCTATATATTCTTTTAAAAACAGTGGTTTGGAGTTATTTATTATAGTTGGCACGCTTATGGCTTTAGTTGAATTGTAGTGATTTATTCAGTGCACTGGTTTTTAAACCCGATTTTTTGGGTCCATTTCAAGAGGATAATAATGAAAATAACATTTTTAATCGCAGGCACTTTAATGGCGTTAGCAGCCGGCGCGAGCACCGCAGCCCCGGCAACCGCTGAAATAGAACACGGCCATGCGGCAACCGCGGCGGCGGGGCAAGTAAAACTTTATAACGAAACGCTAAACCCCCGGCAAATCGAACATCCCAATCATTTGGGTTTTAATGACTTGCACATTCAAGCCATCAGACATTTAGTGCCGGATACTCACAGCGTGCGCGACCCCAAGTTGCAAACTGTCGTTCATCATCATTGTAAAGCGTACGAGGACGAGACTATGGTGTGCCTGATGTTTCATTCCGGCATGAAAGATCAGGACAAGCCGATCGGTTTCGAATACATCATTACGACAGCGCAGTTCAATAGCTTGCCGGAGGCGGAGAAAAAATACTGGCATTATCATAAAACCGAGGTGCCGAGGGCGCACGCAACATTCCCCGATTTGACCCGGGCAGAAGCCGCTAAAATTTTACCCGCAGTGAATGAAACTTATGGGAAAGTAATTTACTTTCAACAGCCTGAAGATAAATTCCCGTTAGGCGAACCGTATGTAGTCATCGTGCAGGATATGCCGGAACAAGATTAAATTTCGTCCCCCTGATGTGCGTATCAGTCATGCGTGCATCGTTAGCCGGAAGTGCCTAAGTGCTTCCGGCGCTTTTTGGAGTGATTATGCGTTTTGTGCTGTTTCTGTTGGTTTTGGTGATTTCCGCTACAGCAATGGCTGATTCGTTATTGGGTTTGCCCGTGCTCAGCATTCCTGATGATAATCCACAAACTGAAGCCAAAATAGCCTTGGGCCGGCAATTGTTTAACGATAAACGCTTGAGTGCCGATGGCGCCATCAGTTGCGCTAGTTGCCATCAGGCCGATAAGGCATTCAGCGATGGTCTGCCGCTGGCAAAAGGTATTAACGGCCAACTTGGCACCCGCAACACCCCCGCCGTGCAGAATGCAGCATATTATCAAAGCCAATTTTTGGATGGACGGGCCGCAAGTCTGGAACAGCAGGCTTTGGGGCCGCTGCTTAATCCCATTGAGCATGGGCTTAAAGACCCGCAAGCGATTATCGACATCCTGCAAAATGAACCGGACTATAGCGCGGCTTTTTCCAGGGTGTTTGCTATCCAGTCAGGCGAATTAACCGTTATGCATGTCCAAAAAGCTATCGCCAGTTTCGAGCGCACGTTAATAAGCGGCAATTCGGCATTCGACCGCTATCACTTCGCCATGGAACAGACCGCCATTTCTGCCGGCGCCGTGCGCGGTTCGCGTATCTTTAGACGCAAAGGTAATTGCCTTACCTGTCACGAGATATCGATGAAAACGGCGCTATTTACCGATAACAGATTTTATAACATCGGTGTCGGCATGCGGAACATAAAGCCGGTCATTGAGGCTTGGAAGCAGGCCGTTAGGCAGCATCAACCGCCCGATACATCAAGTTGGTCGGATGCGCAGCGCGCGGAACTGGGCCGATATTCAGTCACCGGTCGGCTCGAAGACATCGGTAAATTCAAAACCCCAATACTGCGCAATGTAGCTCTCACCGCGCCCTACATGCACGACGGCAGCCTGCAAACCCTCGAACAGGTAATCGATCATTATGACAAGGGCGGGGAGGGCAATGAATTTGTAGATGCAAAGATATTTCCGCTGCATTTGACCGAACAGGAAAAGTCGGATTTAGTCGAGTTTTTAAAATCGCTGACCAGTCTGGATTGAACGATTTGTATGTTGGAGCCGATCGCAGGGTCAAACGATGCTATATAACGAACTGTTTAATTAACCCCCCATAACTGCGTTCGTTATCCAGCGAATAGTGATTTGGCCGCATCGCGCGGCGCTCAGCAGGGGAGGCGGTTCTGGGATTGATGCGACTAATTTACCGGCTATAGTGAATTGCAATTTACCCATACGCAGGCAGATTTGCCTAATAAGCAATAGTTGGATGCCTAGATGAATGGGTATCTGATATGCACAGGGCAGTTCGGATATCCGCAACCCGAAGAGACTTATCTTGAGGAGACATATGATCTGATTGCCGGATGCCCGACTTGCGAGATTGGAAAGGTATTGAAGAACGCATTTCGTTTCCGGTCTGAACAGAAAGGAAAGCCCGGCCCCAAAATTCCCCTCAGGTAAATCGCTAACGATATTGATTTAGCAGTTGAAGAAATCCCTTGAACTCCAAGCCTAACGGGTCTCAGAGGGAAGGTCCTCGCTATTACGCGCCCTTTGGTTTTGCGTTAAACACATGCCATAATTAATTCAATAATAGGAGGGAAAAGTCATGATCACTATTTCACAATTAACTGAGTTGCTAGGATGGGCGTCGGTAATCAATATTGGTTATCTTTTTTTGGCGACCTTAATTCTTCTGTTTATGAGAGGTGCAGTAGCATCTATTCACGGCAAAATATTTGATATGGACGAAAAGGAATTAAGTTCTAAATATTTTGATTTTTTGAGTAATTATAAAGTTATGACATTGGTTTTTACGGTCGCACCATACATTGCTTTAAAAATTATGGGTCAGTAAATGGTTAACAAAGCTGTCGTAGGGACAATTTTCACCCGGCCCGGTTTTGAGGTAGAGCCTATCTGCCCCCCTCTTGTTTATACGCAGCTATTGCCCTCTTGCACTTATTAGGTGCGTGTACCAAACTCAGTAGCCACTGAATATGTTTGGAATGCTTTTCAACTTGCCATCCGTCTACCGGAGTAACTCATGACCGACGAAGAAATCAATAATCTGCGCAACCTGTTTATGACCATTGTCCCGGTGCAGTTTCAAACCCTGTATTCCGGAACGAATAATGAGGACTTTGCCGTGCAGATCATTCAGAAGTACGGGTGGCATAGTGAACAGGCATTCCGCGCTTTATATTGCCAGCAAGCATTGGGAGGAACGGCTGTCTACGGTCCCGGCATCTATTTGACGAACAAGCTTAGCGAGGCACAGTCGTACGGCTCGAATATCATGGAGTTTCAGTTCAATAAGAGTGCTGACTATTTGGATTTGTCTGACGCATCCATTAGTAAGGCGGTGGTTAAAACATTCGGTGGTGGCAAGCAAAAGATTCTCGCTGAGCCAAAAGTCAATGCATTGATACGGGTGACATCGGACTATTTCGTGCTGCGTACTCCGGTATTGGTATCCGTAAGTTTACGCGGTTGAGGTGCTGTTGAAAACGCCGAGCACACTGGTCAGACACGAGCAAATAGCAAGAGTCGGCTCGCGCAGGGCGCAATACCGTTTCGCTTAATAGATGCCCAGCGGATTACAGCGTACGGTCTTGAACAGGAAAAATCGGATTTGGTCGGGCTTTTAAAAATCGCCGAACAGTGTGAAATAAACCATTAGCCGTCAAAAAATATGCCAGAAATCTATAGAAGCTACTAATACGTAGGCTTAGCGGGCCCTATATTCAGTGACAAAGCACTTTTACTTTTTTCATGAAATCTTAATGTTTTGTCAACCTTGCAAATTTAAAACCATGAGCTAGATTTGAATAAATAAAAAAGAGCGTTCACTAATTTTGCGGGATTTTCCTGAAATGTAAAACGCCGGCAGGGGGGATGATGGCAAATTACACGGCTGTATCTGGAGTGCTTGAGGCATTAAAAGCCTATCTTGAGCAATTCAAGGATATGCTTGATACCGTGTCCGTCAGTGTCGAAATCCTTAGTAGTGAAACCCTAAAAGCCGGTCCTGTCGACGCCACGCACAAGGTCGGCATCTATTTACACCGCATTTCCATAGACCCTTTCGGCAGAAACCGCCACCTTCCTCCAAAGCCCGGCATAGGCAATCAGCCCAGAAAAGAAGTACCGCTCAATCTGCATATCCTGCTGATAGGCTGGAGTAAAACCACGTTCGAGCAGGTGGTGCTGGCCTGGGCCATGCAGGTGTTGGGTTCCGGTACCGAACTGGATGTGGCGGACGTGGAAGATCATATCACCGATAACAAACGTAATTGGCTGGACCAGGACCGGGTGCAAATCCTGCCGGAAGACATGTCCAGCGAAGATTTCATGCGCATGTGGGACAGCCTGCCGCACGACTACATCCTGTCGGCGCCCTACATCATCAAAACCCTGCGTCTTGAGCCGGTGCGGGAAGAGGGCGGCGAGCCGGTGCAAAGCATCGTATTACCGGTCGGGGAGCTGCAATGATCCGCTTCAAGGAAACTCTGATCCGGCAAACCAGCGACGTGATCCGCTGGCTGGATGGTACCGGTCGTGACGGTCAGCAAAGTCCGGTATTAAGCGCTTTGCAAATCGAATTGGACGACAATTTAGCCGTGAAAGGTCTGAGTTTGTTGCATAAGCCGGGGGTCAGCATTATCTGGCGCTCCCAACTGCCGGACGCGGAACAACTGCAGCGCACAACGGAACCCGGCCGGGCCACGGAGATTCAAAAAAGCCGCCCGATAGAAACCCCGTATCAACTAAAGGGCACCGTACGCGATCCGTCCGGTATTTTTAATCCACGCGCCTTCATCAAAAATTGCGGTAATAACAGCTATCCGCAAATAGCGCTGTACCGATCCGTGGTGGGTACCCGATTTAGCCAGAACAAATCCTTGCAAGGCATGCTGCAGTACCAGAAACAGCCCGGCGAATCCGTCGCCATGCCGGCTTCCTGGGCGCTGGTGACACTACTGGTCAATCTTAGCAGTACCGGCGATCGTTTTACGTTTAATGCACAAGCGGATATCGAGGGTTATTTTCAGATCCCTGTGACGCGATTATCAATAGCCATGTTGTCGGCGGGTTTCTCCGCGGAATTGAGTGTCAAGGCCGATAAAGCCCAAACCGGCGGCAGGTTTCCGGATCCCGATCAAATGACGGCCATGCAGATCGCCTTGGCCGATAACGGCGTTTTTACAGACACGCAAAGCGTGCTGGCAGAAGATAAGAATCATCGCCTTAAATTGGGTTTTGTTGCCGATGAAACCCGCGTTAGCACCCTGGAGTTAAAAAGTCCCTAATCAGGTTAAACCAACCCAAGATCGTTGAAGGAGGCACACCATGCCCGAGTATCTCGCCCCAGGCGTATACATAGAAGAAAAGAGCTTTCGAGCCCGTTCCATAGAAGGCGTAGGCACCAGCGTGGCGGCCATCGTCGGGCCGACCCGCACCGGGCCGTTCCGCGGCAAGCCCGAGCCGGTGACCAGCTTCGCCGATTTCGAACGCATCTACGGCGATCTTGAGGATTTGCAGTTTGCCGGCAATAACACCCAACTTAATTATACCGCGTTGGCGGCGCGGGCCTTTTTCGACAACGGCGGCAAACAACTGTTTGTCAGCCGGGTGGTTAAGGATGTCAATGCCAGTAATCCCTCAACTGACGGCAGTAGCGCGGTCAGAGCCGCTCGCGTTAGCGCCGACGGCAAGTTGAGCTTTAAAAGCCGTTTTCCGGGTAAGGTCGGCAATTACGTGCTGGAGCTGCATTGGCAGGACAGCGAAAATCTGTTTTCCATAGCAACCACTACCACTCCGGCTGAAGGCGAAGAACTGTTTCTGGAAGCCAGCAACCTGCCGCAAGACGTGCGGGTGGCGGCAGGTGATCTGCCAGCCAATAGATTTCCGATTTCCATCAGGGCCAGGGTACGCCGCAACGGCACCAACTTCGACATCCTGTCCGGTGAAATCAAGGACAAGGACGACGCGGCTGCGGCGCTGACTCGACTGGTAATCGCTCAATTGCCGGCGGCTACCAGCAAAATCAGTCGTGTCACGCTACGCACGCCCGCTAGCGGCAAGTTGCAGGCGGGCGTGGCGGTCGAATTACGCTTATCGCAAGTCACCGACCTCTCCAGTCTCAGCGGGGTTGCGCATTGGGGCACGTTGACTGTTTTGAAAGGAGCCCTCAAAGCCGACGCCGGCGCCAATCTGACGCTGATCAGCTTGCCCATGGCGCAAAATGCCGGTCTGGCGGCCGATATCGATTTCCCCATTTCGGCGCTTGCCGCTTTGCCCGGCAATGTCAGCGCCTTGTTGGTGCGGCGTAATTTCGATCTGGATGTGTTGCGTATCGACGATATCGAAAAGCTCCGTAAAGGCGCCAGCGGTGAAGTGGTTTACCGGGTGGGTGGCTTGTCGACTTCCGCCACCGCCGACGATTCATTGGGCAAAAAATTATTGGCCGATCCGGCTACCCGGGACGCCCAGCTTACCCAGCCGATCGCCTGTACAGTGGCCGCCGATGCCGATGTATTTAATCTGCTGCATGCCTTGTTCGATAACGCGGCGCTGAACACGCCGCACCCGGTCAACGGCCCGCGCTATCTGATAGAACTGCAAAACGGCAGCGACGGCGACATTCCGGAAAGCGGCGATTATGCCGGCGAAATCAACGACAAGGACGGCAATACCGGTTTGGCCGCCTTCGAACAGGTCGAGGATATTTCCATCGTCATGACCCCGGCTGCGGCCGTGCTGGACACCACAACCAAACATCTGGCGGTGGTGATCGAAATGCAGAAACACTGCAAGCGCATGCAGTATCGGGTCGGCATCGTCGATAGCGAAGCCAACATGAGCATCAGCGAAATCCGCGACTTTAAATCCAATCTGGACGACACCCGCTTGGCGTTGTATTACCCGTGGGTGGTCAGCAGCGATCCGACCGGCAAACGCAGCACTCTGAGTCTGCCGCCCGGCGGTTTTATCGCCGGGGTTTATGCCAACACCGACGTCAGCCGAGGCGTGCACAAAGCCCCGGCCAACGAAGTGGTGTTGGGTGCCTTGCATTTCGAACAGGACATCAACCGCTTCCAACAGGAACTGCTGAACCCCAACGGCATCAATTGCCTGCGCTCCTTGCCGGGACGCGGCCACAGGGTGTGGGGCGCGCGTACCACCTCCAGCGATCCGGAATGGAAGTACGTCAATGTCCGCCGTTATTTCCTGTTTCTGGAGCGCTCGATAGACAAATCCACCCAATGGGCGGTGTTCGAGCCCAATGGCGAAGCCTTATGGGCCAGCATCCGCATCTCCATAGAGGATTTTCTATACAACGAGTGGGTCAACGGCCATCTGTTGGGGCCGACCCCGAAACACGCTTATTTCGTGCGTTGCGACCGCAGCACCATGACCCAGAACGATCTGGACAACGGCCGGCTGGTTTGCGAAGTGGGCGTGGCGGCCCTGAAACCCGCCGAGTTCGTGATTTTCCGCATCGGTCAAAAGACCGCAGACGCCTAGAGGTGAACGACTATGGCCGTATTTAGAGAAACCCCTTATTCCGCTTTTAACTATGTGGTCGAACTGGAGCCGGGGCAGGGCGATCAGGTTGATGCCGGTTTTTCCGACGTGTCCGGTTTAAATGCCGAAGTGACTATCGCCGAATACCGCAACGGTAACAGCAAGGTCAACCATGTCAGCAAGATTCCCGGCATTCACAAGGCCGGCGATGTGACTCTGAAGCGCGGCATCATCGGCGCCCAGAATCTATGGACCTGGCTGGATGAAGTCCGTCAGGGCAAACTGTCCGGCAAACGCAACATCAGTATCAAACTGCTCAACGAAGATCGTTCCGACACCGTGGTGACTTGGCGGCTGAAAAATGCCATGCCGATCAAATGGACAGGACCCACCTTGACCGGCAAGGGCGGTGGCGATGTGGCCATCGAAGAGCTGGTGCTGTCGGTCGAGACGGTGGATCAGGAGTAAAGCATGGTTTTGGCGGATTCCCGGCTGGAGATGCGGGTCAGACCCGCGGCGGTGGCTGATCCGGTGATGGACGTGGCCATGCTAGGGCATTGCCCCGGCAGCGCCCGTTGGGATTTGCTGCTGGAAAGTCCGCAAACGGTGAGGGAAATAGCTGCGCTGGGTTTCGGTCGGGAAATGCGGCAATTACAACAATGGCGGGAAAACGGCGCACCGGAACTACCTACCCCGACCGAACAGACCCTGCTGGATTTGTATCAGTTGCCGATTCCGCTTTTAAGTCTCGCGCATTTTCAAGTGTTGTTCCCTCAGGCCGACCAGCAAACCACGGCTTACCGCAGCCAACTGGCCGGCAATAGCGCCTGGCTGCCGGCGGCCGTGGCCGATTTTTTCCAATCGGTCCAGCCCGGCGCATTGGCCGACGGCACTAAAAAGCTTTGGGTATTGAGAATTCCGGAACAGTGGGGACAGCAAGGCTTCTTACCCGATCCGTATGCCGATTACGGCGACCCGCAGCGCTTGCCGGCTTTCGATCGTGCCATGCTGATAGCCAATCTGGGCGCGCTGGCCTTGCCCGATCTGGAACGCTTGCAAATTCCGGCCAATTTAATCGATGTCCGGCGCATGCGTCTGGTCAATCCCGATCCGGTGTTTTTGCCCTGTGCCGCATCCACGGCGGACGATCACCGCGAACGTCGCCGTAGCGAGGAAATTCCGCGACCATCGGCCGTCTGGCCTTTGCAAACCGTGCTGACGCCCATTTTGCAAACCCTGAAAAAACGCCGCCCGGATCTGCAATGCCTGTTGACGTTACCTTTGGAACAAGCCGGCGAAGGCAGTTTGCCGACAATGGCCCGGGAAGCCGGGCAGGCGATTCAATTGGCCGGCGACAGCGAAAACTCCGGTCTGCATGCCGTGCAGTTTTTATTTCCCTATTTGAGTAATCGCGAGCGGCCATTATGCAGTCCGGCCGGTTTGATCGCCGGTGCCATGCTGGAAACCAGCCAGCGTCTCGGACCCTGGCGCTCGATGGCCGGTAGGAACCTGCCGGGTATGTGGCAGCTTTATCCGCCTTTGCATAGCCAGCAAGTGGTCGAACTGCGCGACCGGCCGGGGGTAGGTGTGTTGGTCGCGCATAAAAACCGGCTGCAATTGGATGACGAACGCCGTGCCGCGGCCGTAGTCGGCACCAATGGTTTTTCGCGGCAGAGCGGGCAGGCCGAAGGATACCGTTCCGGCGAAGTGGCGCGCTTTTTAGGTTGGCTGCATCGGCAATTGCTGCGGCTGGGCGAGAGCTGGCTGTTCAACACCGATGTGCGTGATCCGCTGGGCAAAGTCCAGCTGACGCAGTTTTTTACCGGCCTACACAGGGCAGGCGCCTTGCGGGGCGCTTTGCCGGAACAGGCTTTTTCCATCGCCGCCAGCCACGACAATGAAAGCACGGTGATTTATCAAATAGAGTTGGCGCCGGTATTTGCGATAGACCGTATCGTGTTGAATTTTAGCCACGACCTGGGCAGCAACAGCAGTCAGTGGCAATTGGATATTAAAAATGGCTGAATTCATCCCGTTTCGCTTTCATGTGCAATTAAGCCTGCCGGAGTCGGCCGGTGGCGGCTTGGTTTGTAACGGCGCTTTCAGCGAAGTCAGCGGCTTGGAGGCCAGCATGGCGCCCAAAACCCTTAAAGAGGGTGGTCGCAATTGGGGCGACGTGCAACTGGCCGGCCCCACCACGTTTTCCACCGTGGTGCTGAAACGCGGCATCACCGATGCCGAGGGTCTATGGCGCTTGTTCGATCGTAGTTTCCGGCAAAGTTATTATTCAATACGTTTGAATTGCAGCATCCAGCTGATTAATCCGGCCGATCCCGAGCAAACCGTGATGGTCTGGACCCTGGATAAGGTGTTGCCGATCAAATTCAAGGGGCCTGATCTGAATGCCACCGCCAATCAGGTGGCTATCGAAGAGTTGCATTTGAATCACGAAGGATTCGTCGTCGACTGGAACCAACCCATGCAGGCGGTGCAAAATGGCTAGCAGCAAACTCAGTAAAGCGGTGTTGATCCCGTTGGATGCACAGAATCAGGATGCGCCGGAAGAAAATTGGATCACCGTGCAATTCAATCCTGCTTCGTTGAAAGTCACATTATCCAACACCCTAAAAGACAGTAATAGCGGTAGCGGACAAAGCAAGGCGGCACAGTTTGTCGATAAAAGCGAATCGACCTTGGCGATCGAATTGGTGTTCGATACCAGCGTATTGGACGGCGAGAATTTAACCCGGACCGACGGTACGCAAACCTTGTTACATGAAGACGTGCGCAAGCAAACTCAGCGTATCGCTACCGAGTTCATGAAACCGCAGGACGCCGAAAGCAATCAACCCAAGGCCCCCAAGCGTTGCCGTTTCCAGTGGGGTAGTTTTTCCTTTATCGGCATGCTCGGCAGTTATAACGAAACCCTGGACTTTTTCTCGCCGGAAGGTGTGCCGCTCAGAGCCACCCTGGCGCTGAGTTTCAAGCAGGACAATTACCAGTTCGACATCATCGATTTAAAAGACGCTCTGCGTCAACAAGGCAGGCTGGCGGTGGACGGCGAGGGCGTCAGTGCCGCTGACGCCAATCTGGCCGCCAACCGCGACCCCAAGCAATGGCGGGATACGGCGATGTACAACGGTATGGAAAATCCCCGGTTTAGCGACAATCAAGGTGTGGTTATGCCGCCCAGCGGCGCCAATAGCGGTTCGGGTAGCGGCGGCGGATACAGTTACGGTCAATCGGATACCCTGGGTACGCAAATACCCGGTGCGTTTTAAACAGTAAGCCACAGGAGCGGAGTGTGCCGGTTTTTATCAATGAAGTGATAGCGGAAGTCAACCAACCCGACAGTTCCGAACAAATGGACAGTCGGGTGTTTGCCGCCGCCAACGAGCAGGAAGAACAATTGCTTCGGCAACTGCAAATCCAGCGCGAGCGGCAGGCCCGCTTGTTGGTGGATTGAAATGGCCGAAGCCTTTATCAATGCGCGGCCGCGCTTCCGTATCGACGGCACTGACGATGCCGCCATGGCCGAAGCGGTCAAGGATGTGGCGATACAACAGCCGCTGTCCGGGCGGGCGCACGCCGAGCTGCGTTTGATTAACTGGGGGCGGGTGAGCGGCTCGGAGCAGCCGGGCTTCGTATTTCAGCAGATCAGGCACGGCGCGGTGATCGAGATCATGATGGGCGAACAGGAGCAGCAAGCCCTGTTCAGCGGTGATGTGACCGCGATTGAAGAGCGCTACGGCGACGGCGCCCCGCAATTATTGTTATTAGTGGAAGATAAAATGCATTTACTGGCCAGACAACGGCATACCCGCCGCTTCGAACAGCAAAGCCTGGACGACGTGTTGCAGGCTTTGGCCGACGATGCCGGCTTGTCGGCCGATATTCAGGTATCCTCGCAAACCGGCGACTGGCACCAGTTCAACGAAAGCAATCTGGCCTTCATGCAGCGCTTGCTGGCGCCTTACGATATTGCCGTGCGCTGGCAACACGGTCGACTGCGTATCAAACCGGAGCAGGCCGACAGCAATCCGCCGCGCTTGAGTCCGCAGGACGGCATGGAATATCTGCGCATCATCGCCGATCTGAACGGTCAACCTACTAATAGTCATGTGACGGGGTTTGATTTAGCCGCCGATGAGGCAACAGACGCCCAAAGCGATGCCTTGCAGCCCGCGCCGTCAGGCACTTCGGCGCTTGAGGTGCTGAATGAACTGGGCTGGCCCGGCGAAGCTTATTTTCCGCATCCCTTTGCTAAAACCCAGGCCGAGGCCGATAAGTGGGCCACCGGCGCATTTCGTAGCAGGGCCAAATCCTTTCTGGCCGGCGACGCCGTTTGTACCGGCAATGTGGCATTTGCCGCCGGCCGGGAAGTCGAATTGACCGACGTCTCGGAACGGTTGCGCGGCCGCTATCAGATCGTGCATTGCAGCCATCGCTTCGATAGCAGTCAGGGCTTCAGAAGTTTTTTAAAACTCAACCGTGCCGACTGGAGCGCCTGACATGAATACGCTAGGTCACAGTTTCGGCGCCTTGCAGGCCTTGCATCTGGCCACCGTGCTGGATAACCAGGACCCCGATAATCGCGGCCGGATTAAAGTACGGCTGGCGGTCGGCGACATGGAGTTATGGGCGGCGGTATTGACCAATAGCGCCGGCCAGGATTACGGGGTCAGTCTGTTGCCCAAGGTCGATGAAAAAGTGGTGCTGGCCTTTATCAGTCCGGAAGTGGCGGTGGTAATGGGCGCCCTATGGTCCGGTGGCGACAGCCATCCGTCCGAAGCCCGCGAGGTGGAGGACGTATATTGCATTCGCACCCCGTCCGGTTCGCAACTCAAATTCGACGATACTGAAGAGTCGCAGATCGACATCAAGACCAGCAGCGGCTATCACCTGCAGATTACCGAAGCCGAAGGCGGTAAGGTACTAATCGAAAAGGGCAGCGAAACTATCGAATTCAGTAGCTCGGAAATCAAAATCAACGCCTCGTCCAAGGTCAGCATCGAAGCCGCGCAGGTGAAAGTGTCGGCAGGCATGGTGGAAGTGGAAGCCGGCATGAGCAAATTTTCCGGGGTGGTCAAGTGCGACACCCTGATCAGCAATGCGGTGGTGTCCAGCAGTTATACGCCGGGAGCGGGGAATATATGGTAGCCCAACATAAACCCGTGTTGCGGGCGCCGTATTACGCCGACCAGGAAGATGGCACTATGATCCATCGCTATCTGGACGAGGATTTCGTCAGCCGCCACTTGCAGGCCATGCAACAAGGTAGCCTGCAAGGCAACCGGGCTCAAAAATGGCGGTTCGAAGACCGTTTCGCCGACGATAAAACTTTGCCTTGGCTGCGGCTGCCGGTGCATCGCACCTTTTATATGGTCAGTTGCGAAGTTGTCTGCGATACCTTTGGCACCCCGCCCTTCAATCCGCAAAACATTACCTCCGCCGGTTTCGTGGTGCGCCGCCGTGACGGCAACCGTTGGCTGCAACTGAACGGCGTGGCCCAGGGCTGGCAGGCCGGCGGGCAAAACCAGGACGACCCGGATTACGTCAGGCAACTGCGCCGGCAAAAATTGATACGCCCGCGCCTGTCGGCCTCGCCGGCCAGCGGCGAGGAAACCTATCCCTTGCACGCTCAATTGGTAAGCGCCAACGCAGCCGAAGGCAGGCAGCGCAAGCACACTCTGCTATACGGCTTTTTGCCTTTATCCGGCTCGGTACAGAATGAACTATTGGAAAATCGCGCCAGAGCCGACTATTTCGTCGATACGTTGCCGTGGCCGTTCGGCCGGCAGGATCAGCAAAGCAGTGAAGTGCTGGTTTGGCGGCGTGGCGATGGGTATTTAATGCACAACGGCGTCGCCGAACCGGCCTTAGTCAAGCTGATCAATCAATTGCTGAGTCGTTATCAGCTTTTGGATAACTCGGTTGCCGCCAATAAAGCTTTGTACGATTTTTTATCCGGCGTATATTTTTACCGTTTGCCGGACAGCAGTCGTTATCTGCAAACCCGACAACAGCTGGCCCAGGTAGCGCAACGCTGCGGCGGATTGGCCGACGCACTGGCCTTATTCCCCGTCGGTAATGTCAACCAAACAATTACCGCCTTAAAGGCCAAACAAACCAGTGTGCCCGGTTTGGCTTATCCCGATTTTGCCGAAGCCGACGATTTCGCGGCGGCCCGTTTGACGGCGGACACCAGCCAAGCTCTGCAATGGCTGGCCGGCGTGTCGGCATTGGCTAAATCCGTCAACAGCAGCCCAGCCGCGCACGCGGCGCTGTCGGCTTTGCTTTCCGGTATTAACAGCGCGGATGCCAGCCTGCATGCCTTGCAACGTTATCTGTCCGATATCGGTAATTTTAAACTGCAAAGCCTGCAAAGTTATTTTAATGCCAACAAAGCTCAGTTATTGGCCAAGGCCAGCAGTGACGAGGATGTGGCCGATCTGTTCATCAATGTGACCGCCGATAGTCAGTTGTTTTTCAGCGAAGCGCAAGCCATGGCGCTGCGCGAACTATTGTTCGAGCGCTCTACTGCGTTAACCAAGAACTATGTGGACAGCCTGCAAATTCCGCGTTATCAGCAAAATTCCGCCGATATTTATTATATCAAGCCCTTTGTGCGTTACCTGGACCAGCGGGGTTGCGAACAAATCGTCTGGGGCGGCAACAGCGAACCATTCCGGGTGGCGGCGCCGTTCGATCCGGAAGCTAGCCGGCCGCAAGCCATACAAATGCCGAAATTGTCCGATTTGAAACGCGGCCTGGCCAAGGGTGCCACCTTTGTAGCGCCCAAGGATTTGGCGGCACAACTGAAAAAGATCGGCATGGAAATGCCGCCCAGCGAAAAATCCGGCAATAGCTTCGGCCTGGAATGGATCATCAGCTTCAGCCTACCGGTGATTACCATCTGCGCCATGCTGTTGCTGATGATAGTACTGAATCTGCTGAATTTGTTTTTCCAATGGCTGCCGTATGCCATCACCCTGATACCCAAGCCCAAATGAACAGCCGACTCTCGCCCTTATTAAGCTGGCCGCTGGAAATCGAACTGGAAAATGGCCAATTGCGCTTTGCCGAGGATAACCCCAGCATCCGGCAGGTGATCTGGAACATTCTGGCCACCCGTCCCGGCGAGCGCTTGATGCGGCCCGATTTCGGCGCCGGTTTGTATAACTATATCCATCAACCCAATAACGAAACCACCCGTAATCTGATCAAGGATGCAGTGTTTCGCGGCGTGACCCGCTGGGAGCCGCGGGTGGAGTTGACCAGTGTGCGGGTGTTGCCCGATCCGGAGCAAATCAGCCACGTCAATGTCAGCATCCATTACCGTATCCGCCAAAACGGCGCGGCCGCGCAGATGGATGTGAGCCTGCAACTGGCTAGCGGCGGATAACACCATGATAAACCGGCAGCGTAGATACGAAGGTGACTATGAAACCCATGATCAATCTTGACGACCGTCGCTTCGAAGAATTGGTTGAAGAGGCCAAGGCCCGCTTATTGAACAGCCTGCCGGAGCTGACCCAAATCGTGCCCGGCGACCCGGTGCATGCCTTGGTGGACGTATTCGCCTGGCTGACCGAAACCATCCTGTACCGCGCCAATCTGATTCCGGAACGGCAACGGCAGGCATTTTTAAATTTGCTGCAAATACCCCGGCGGCCGGCGATTCCAGCCAAGGGCTTGGTTTGCATAGATGCCACCCGCAAGCGCACCGCCAATCTGGCCGCCATTATTCCGGCCGAAAGCCACTTGCCGGCCGGCAAGCAATGGTTCAGCACGGTGGGCGATCTACAGCCGACGCCGTTACTATTGGATGTGGTGTGCAAGGAAACCATCAGCACTGCCCAGTTGGCGGAGTTCGGCATCACGCCCGAGCAATTGCAATTAACCTCGCCGGCCGGCAACGCCGCCATCCCTTTCAGACCCCGGCATTTATTACCGGGGCGAGATAGTCTGGAACTGGCCGCCACAGTCGATAATGCCTTGTATCTGGGGATTAGCCTGCCGTTGGCGCTGGTAACGCAAAAAGCCGAACTGGTCAAAAATCTGGCCGGCATTACCTTGAATATCGGCATCGCCCCGGCCGACCAACTGCCGGCTGAACAGGAAAGCCAGCCCTTACCGCGTAACTTGTTGTGGGAGCTGGCCTGGCAGCAACAAGGCGTCAGCGATTTCGATTACCTGCCGCTGGAACAATTGGCCGACAGTTCCAACGGCGCGCGGCGGCCTGGTGTGGTGCGGCTGCGTTTGCCCAAGGATAGCTCTCTGTTGCAACCTTTCCTGCCCGACGATCCGGCTAATGCCGGCTTACGTAACAGCCCGCCGGAACAGCCCGGTTCGACCAAGCCTGAACAAATGCTGTTCTGGCTGCGGCTGCGCTGTCCGGAACAACCGGATTTAAGCTTGAGTTATCTGGCCGTGAACGCGGTGGATGTGATTGGCCAAGCTATCGAGCGCGATGTGATGCTGGGTCTGGCTAGTGGTCAACCGGATCAGCTAATGACGTTTCCGCAACAGAATATTGATGCCGAATCCGCACAAATAGAGGTGGAAGAAAACGGTCAATTCCTGCCTTGGCGGCGAGTCGATCATTTCGGCGCGGCCGGGGCCGAGGATAAGGTTTACATGCTGGACGCGGCGGAAGGTTGGCTGCGATTTGGCGATGGTTTTCGCGGCAAACTGCCGGGTCGAGGCAAACGTATCCGCGCCGCCTATTACCGGCATGGCGGCGGCGTGGCCGGTAATTTGCCCGCCAACAGCCTCAAGGTACTGGAAAATGCCGCTACCGGCTTGCAGGTCAGGCAGGATTTTCCGACCGCCGGCGGCATGGACGCCGAAACGGTTACCCAAATGGAGCAGCGCATCGCGGCGTTTTTAAGCCACCGCAACCGTGCCGTGACCCGGGACGATTTCACCCGGTTGGCCTTGGATAATCCGATCAACCCGGTGGCGAAAGCCGAATTGCTCAGCGGCTTCCTGCCGGGTTCCAGCTTGGCCACCGCCCGTTTCGAGGTGCCCGGCGTGATCAGCGTGTTGGTATTGCCGCCGGCCGAGCAGGCTATCGGCGCTTTCCCGCGCACCAGCGTCGGCCTGTTGAAGGATGTATACGGTTATTTGAGCGAGCGTAGCCTGCTGGGTACGGAATTATATGTGTTGAGTCCGGAATACGTGCCGGTGGCGATTGCGGTGTCGGTGCGAGAACTGGACCCACAAACCCGTCAGCAGGTGTACAAGGCAGTGCAGCAAAGCCTGCTGAATTTTTTGTGGCCGCTGGCACCGGGCGGCCGTATCGGCCAGGGCTGGCCGTTGGGGCAGGCTGTGGACGTCAACGAACTGCGCACCGTGGCCGGCCGGGTGACCGGCGTGCAAGCCATAGGCGGCTTGCTGCTTTACGTGCAAAATGTCGCCGGGCAATGGCAGACATTAACTGAGAGTCAAAGTCTGAGTTTACAGCCCTGGCAATTACCGGAACTGGTCGGCATTAGCGTACAGGCCGACAGCCCCGGCGAAGCGCCGCAAGCGCCGAATATCGTCAGCGGCGCCGGCGAACGGGACGCCATAAAAGACTGGATTCCCACTCCCGTGATTCCGGACATTTGCTAAGCCCATGGACAGCAACCGCACTTCGTTTTTATTGCTAAAGGCAGGCGGCGACTTTGCCAGCCGCTCGCTGAAGTTTGTCTGGGATGGACAGCAACAAGCCTTCAGGCTGGAACAGCAGCAGGCGCATTTTTTTCCGGAAATTAGCCCCGAACTGGCTTTGTCGGCTTGGCAAAATGCCCCGGCAAGGGTGATAGACAACTACGGTCAGATCGGCGGAATCAGCGCGGACGGCAAGCGCTTTCAGGTTAAGGCGGACTGGCAAAGCAACCATTGGCTGGATGTGCGGGCCAGTAGTCATGATCCCGATGCCCAAAACATGGACCAATTAACGCTGGCGCCGTTGGTGGCACCGGATTTCAGCCTGTTTGTGGATTTGCATATCGGTGGCGGCAGTCTGGCGGCCCTGGTGGCATCCGGCGCCGAAAATGCGTTGATCGTGATGGATTTGCAGCGCCGTTGGCAACAGCGTTGCGGACTGGATATCGCGCCGCAACGCTGTTGCGTGGATAGCCGGCGGCGAGTCTGGCTGGCGGGCCAATATATCGATGCCGACGATAACCCGCGCGCGGCTATCGCGATGGCGCAAGGCGAACCCTTGCCGCAGGCCTATCATCCGCCGGCTTTGGCGTTTTATCCGCAAACCGCCAATCCGCATGCCCTGCAACAACAATGGCGGCAGGATGTCGGGTTTTACGACGGTCTGCTGGCGATGTGCGTCGATCGGGAATTTTTATATCTGCTGGTGTATCGGCAAACCGAGGCGGGTTATCGCCAGCATGTGTTGATACGGGCCTTGAGCGACGATGCCGCCCAGCCGGTTCTGGACGTGTTGTTACCGGAAACCTTGCCGTTTGCCATCGACTGCTCGGTAGTTGCCCCGGACCGGCTGGCCTTGCTGGTGCCCAAGCCGGCGGCTGATTCGGAACGCCGGGATTGGGATTGCCCGGTGGTGACTTTGGATAAACAGCAAGGCACGGCGCGGCTCAGTGGCGAACGTTACCGGATGTTGTCGCTGCATTCGCCCAGATTCATGGTCGGGCTGGACGGCAAAACCCGTTATCAATCCGAACAAGGCCCCATGCCGTTATTGCCGTTGCCGCAGGCGCGCTTTCCGCGAAACGGCGTTTGCATCCTGGATAAAGCCCTAGATGCCGGCAGCCCGGATTTGCTCTGGCACCGACTGTATCTGGAAGCCAGCATTCCGGCGGGTTGCGCCTTGCAGGTTTACGCCCGCGCCTACGACGAAACCGACGGCAAGGCCGACGCCGACTGGCAGCTGCAACCGGAGCCTTTATGGTTGCCGATGGCGTCGGAATTGCCGTTTTATGCCGGCTGGAAGACCCCGCAACAACCTTATCAAGGTTTGTATCAGATTTTGCTGCAACGCCAATCCGGCGCCTGCCGGGAACTGCGCGGGCGGTATTTGCAACTGAAACTGCAAATGAACGGCGACGGCCGCCATACGCCGGCCATTCATTGCATCCGCGCCTATACTCCGCGATTTTCCTGGCAGCAACACTATTTGCCACGCCACTTTCATCAGCTGGAACGCGCGGTGGAAGGGGACATGCGTCCGGCCAATAGCGCCGATTTTCGCGAACGGCTGCTGGCAGGCTTCGAAGGCCAATTGACGCCTATCGAAGACCGGGTGGCGGCCAGCGAAATACTGGTCGATCCGCGGTCGGCGCCGACCCAGCAATTGCAGACTTTGGCCGGCATGGTGGGGGTGGTATTACCCGAACATTGGCCGCAACAGCGCCAACGCGACTGGTTGAGTTTTAGCGGCCAGCTGCAGCGCCGGCGCGGCACCATGGCCGGCCTGTGTCTGGCGTTGGACATTGCCACCGATGGTGGCGTCAGCCGTGGTCAGGTGATCCCGGTCGAGCATTTCCGCTTGCGCCGCACCCTGGCCACCATCCTGGGGCTGGATTTGAGCGATGAACAACACCCCTTGACCCTGGGCACCGGTCAAAGCGGCAACAGCATCGTCGGCGACAGCCTGATTTTAAGCGCCGATAACGCTCGCGAATTTTTGGCCCTGTTGGCGCCGGAATTGGTCCAGGACAACGTCGACGATCAACGTCTCGTCGCCGAATTTTTTGATCGTTACAGTCACAGACTGACTGTGATATTACATGGCCCGGCCGGTAATCAGCAGACCACTGTCGGACAGATTTTGCAGCAGCAATTACCCGCGCATTTGCAGTGGGCCGTCAAGACCAGCGATTATTCCTTCGTGCCGGGTTTGTCGCCGCTGTTACAAATCGATAGTTATTTGCAACTTAGCCCGGCCTGGAAAAAGCTGATTTTGGATCGTATCAATCTGGGCCGCGACAGCGTGTTGCAAAACGCCATTGCTCTGGCGCCGGAACTGGCGACCTCACCCGAACCCGCAGGAGACTGACATGACCGCAATGCAAGACCAAAGTCTGATCGGCGACGGCCAATTCGAAACACCCTTGAAGCGCGTGGTGTTCGAACCGGGCATGTTGTTGGGGGTGGAAGCCACCAGCAGCGAACAGGATTATCACCGCCGCCGCTTGGTGCGGCATCAATATTGGTTGCACGGCTACGGCACGGTTTCCGGACTGGTGGTGAGTCTAGAAGCCGACCAACCCGAGAATGCCGATCAGCATATCTTGACTAAATTAATCGTTTCGCCGGGTGTCGGTATCGACGGTCTGGGCCGGGAGGTCAGCTCGTACGAACCCTATTGCATCAATCTGAAAGACTGGCTGGAAGCGCATAGCGATAAAGAACGGATCTGGCAGGTCGGTAACGGTGGTTTTGACGGCAGCGATAACAGTTTGTGGCTGAAAGTGGTGTTCCGCTACCAGGAACAGCCCACTGGCCTGCAACCGGTAATGGCCACCAAAATCAATGCCGGTACCGATCCGGTGCAGCCCAGCCGCCTGAAGGATTGTATTCTGTTGGAGCTGACCCCGGAAAAACCCTTGTTCGACGACCTGGCCTTCGCGCCGTGGGGGCCGCCGGCTTATTTGGAGCCGTTGCGGGCCGGCCACGCACACGGCCACGCACCCGCCGATCCGGCCGATGCGCTGAACCCGGACGAAAAAACCTATTTGTCCGCTCATGCCGATGCCGACGGTCTGCTGAATCTGAACGCGGCCATGCTGCATGCCCTGGGTACCGGTAAAAGTGCCCTGGATATGCTGGTCAAGGAAACCGAAGCCGCCCAAACCTTGTTGGCCCGCATCCGCATTCAACTGAATCCGGACCGTAAGGTGGTCAGCAATCCGCAGCGCGTGCAAATCAATAATCTGCTCAGACCCTTCGTCGCCACCCCGCAACAATTAATCAGCCTGCACCGGTCTGTAGCCCCATAAGTAAAGGAGAGTGACATGAGCCATAGCATAGGATTTCAGCCCTTCGTGGCCCCCGAGTTCAGTCAGGACGGTTTGCGAAAAAGCAGTCTCGATCCTTTTCTGTCCCGCAGCAATTATTTCGACGGCCGCCTGTTAAAAGCCGCCGATCTGACCCGCGACCAGCAATATCTGGATGAACGCTTGTTGCAAACCGGCCGGGTGCTGGGTAGCGGGGTGGTGAAAGGTTTACGGGCCGAATTGAGCGGCTCGCAAAAAATCACGGTTAGTCCCGGATTGGCCATCACCGCTTCGGGAAGGGTACTGGAATCGGTCAACAGCCTGAACATCGACTTGACCGAGCGGGCGGCCATCGCCGTGATCAACCAGCCGCCGTTACGCTATTTCAATCGCGGCTTGTATGCCTTGATTTTGCAATACACCGAAAAAGGCGTCGGTATCGCCGAAACCTATCCCGAAGACATCGGCCAAAAAATCGAACCGCGCATCAACAGTTATGAAGAAGGTGTGCAACTGGCCTTGGTACCGTTGCGGGAAAGCTATCCGTCCGGCAGCGAATTAAGCACCCGGGCGGCGCTGGCCGGAAAATTCTTGCCGCAGGTGCAGCCTTTGCCGGAAATTCCCGACGATGCGGTGGCGCTGGGTTTACTGGCCATCGACAATAATGTCGGTCAGTGGCTGGATCGGTTCTTGTTGTACAGGCCGGCCGGCATACACCTGCAGGGCAATGCCTTGCAACAGTTGCTGGCCGCGCATTACGAGGAATTGCTGGCCGAGGTGTTGAATACCCGCAATTGGTCGTCCTTGCAGGCCGCATTTAGCGCCGGGCAATTTTTTCAATGGTTGCCGCCGTTCGGTTCTCTGCCCAAGCAGGCCGTGGACCCGGAAGCGGCGCTGCAACGATTTTTTCCGGAAAGTTTCAAGGTCAGCATCGTGCCGGTTCGCAAGGAGGATTTGCCGGTGCTGGAGCAGGAAGCCATGCTGGAACAAGCGATTAATCTCAGTCAGGACACGGACGTGGACATCATGATACTGGCGCCATTGGCGGATGCCGATTTCAATTTTTACGCCCGCCGGCTGGAAGCGCCGACCGCAACGCCCGCCGAGCAACCGTTCGCCTTGTCCAGCCGCTTGTTGCCCAGCTTGTTGCCGTTGAGCTTGAGCGTGCGGCCATTGCGGCGCCCGCTTGTCGATACCAGCCAGCCCAATTACTGGCGCAATGTCTGGGACCGGGTGGCGGACGGCCAATTGCGTTATCTGCGCCGTCCGGCCCGCATCGCGGAGAATCATGTCAGCACCGTGGTATTGGCGCGCGGTTTCCAGTTACCGGATGCCTTGCCGCCCGATAACAGCGAACTGGAACAACTTAACCAGCGGCTGCTGCAAGCCGAACAGGCCAGAGACGCTTTTCAAGCCCAACTGCAGACCAGCCGGCAACAATTGAAATCGGTTCAGCAGGAATACGCCAAACTGAAAGCGGACTACGATGCGTTGCTGAACAGCGGCGGTCAAACCGGCGGCGGTCTGGCGACACAGATCGAAGCGCGCGGCGTGCGCGATAAAACCATAGTGGAGCTTGCCCGCAAATATCTGGATAACATCGCCAATCAACCCAAATTGCAGGAGTTGACCGGCCGGGTACTGGCGTTACTGGATAGCGTTTACGACCGGGCCTTCTGGCCAAGCCTGCTGCAAAGTCTGGAAGCCGGTTTGTTGGAAAAATTGTTGCTGAATCTGCTGGAAACCCTGCAAGCCGGCAAACCGGCCCACGAATTCATGATCAATACCGGTCCGGATTTCGGTCTGAAAGACGACCAACTGCAATTGTGGAAACGCGTACAGGACTTTTTGGGGGGATAGGCATGAGTCATCAGAGCATACGTTTACACGAAGCCGCGCCCGGCAACGGGTTGGCGGCCGATCCGTTGCAACAGCAGGGTCGCCTGCGCTTGAATCTATTTGCCGGCCGCAGCCTGGGCGAGCGCGAATTCGACATCATGCAAAGCTATGCCGAGCAGCGTCTGGCGCCGTTACTGTGCGGACATGCACCGGGCATTATCCACGGTCTCGAAGTGGCCGCCGGCGAAGTGCCGCTGGCAGACAGCGAAACCAGCGACTGGCTGTTTCGAGTGCGTCCGGGGCTGGCGGTGGGCGGCGACGGCAAAATCGTCAACATGATTTTTCCGCTGGATCAATATTGGCAGGAACAAAAATCCGAATATCTGGCTAGGCGCAGCCGGGAGCTGAATCCGCTCGGCGCCGTAAACGGCATCTATTTTTTATGCGTGATACGCGAACTGGAGCCGGTGGATAAAAGCGGCCAGTTCGCCGCCTGCGTGCGCGACGAGTTGGATTTGTTGCGTGACGCCCGTATCGAAACCGTCACCCGACTGACCCTGCAACCGGTTTGGGAGGCCGATGAGGCGGTGGTTGCGGCCAAGGCCGACCGGGATTTGACTATTAATCGCCTGTTGGCCGAGCACCTGGCCACCGACTGGTTTGCGGCGAACGGCGCGGTGCCGATAGGCATGTTGGCGGTGGAAAACGATGCGGTGCTGTGGTTCGATGCGGTGGCGGGGCGTTTCCCGGCCAAGGCCGACGCCAATTATTGGACTTTTCTGTCGCATACCAGTCAAGCCATTCAACAGCACTTCAACGGCTGGCATTTGGCGGATGCCGCCGCCCGCCAGACGCTGATCGACAGTTTTAACTTGGCGCATCTGCCGGCCGCCGGGGTATTGCCGACCTTGTTTCTGGACGATGTGGCTACCTTGCCCAAGCCGCACTGGTTTCCGCCGCATTTGCAGGTGGAAATGGCGCCGATCGCCGAGAGCCAGGTACCGGGATTGATCGCCCGCGAATTGCCGCGTACCTCCATCGATTTGGAACAGGTCGGCGGCGACCGGATAAGATTGCTGTTGGCCGTGGCTGATAGCGATTACCGGGCCGATTTATTGGATTTGCCGCTGCCGGATTGGCAAATGCAACAGGAATTGTATCGCTACGCCCAGCGCGCCCACGATAGCTGGAAAGACTGGGTGGTGCAGTACGACGCCTTGTTTAATAATCTGCAGCCGGCGGATTTTCAAACCAGCGAAGGCAAACGCCTGTTCTTCAGCGTGCCGGATAAAATCGACACCGAAGCCGAAGGCCAGCCGATTACCCCGGAGCTGTTTTTCAGCCGGCTGATCGCCGTCAGTCGGGATTGGCAAACCGCCGCCAACGGCATCAATCCCGATTTGCCCGCACCTTATACCGAGAGCATTCCGCCGCCGCCCGTGGGCGAAACCTTCGACTGGAGCGCCCCGCCTCCCAGCGAGGCGAACGGCTTGCTGAAGCAGTATCTGGATGTCAGCCTGCGGATTGAACATACCGAACAACTGATAGACGACTTGGCCGACTTGCTGACTTTGTATGCCGACATGCAGCGCAGCCAACGCCAACAAATCGACCATGTCAGCCTGTCCTTTGCCCGTCTGGCAGGCGGCGTGCCGGGCGACGGCAGCGGTTTGGCGGTAGCACGCTGGTTACCGGACATCAAATTTTCCAGCAAAACCCCACCCGCATAATCAGGCATAGAGGAAACCGCCATGGCCAACAAAATCGTGTTCAACCAGGAATTGGTGAAAGACGTTGCCAGCGTCGATGTGCAGCCTAGGGTCGCTATCCAAAACCAGCCGCTGGCTGCCGATCATGCGCTGCAGGTGCAGAGCAACGTATTTCAGACCCAACAGGCCTTGAATACCGAGGTGATGCTCAGCAGTAACTTGCTGAAATACGATCTGACCTATAAACCGCCCACCAAGGAAACCTTTACTGCTCCCGAGGCCGATCAGCAGGCGTCGATTTCGCATATCGACAGCCTGAACACGGTGCTGGGTTTGTTCAATCTCAGTCTGAAAACCCTGCAGGACGATCTGGGCCAGGAGGAAACCGATAGCAACGCCAGTCTACAGGCCAAAACCAAGGCATTTTTGAACCGCTATAAGGACGATGCCGATGTGGCGCAGCTGTTCAAACAGGAAATGCGGGACGGTCAGCTGAAAAGTTTCCAGGATATTTTTACCGCCCGCAAAGCCGATATCAGCGCCCTAAAGGACGACTCGTCGCTGCTGTTTCATAGCGGCCGGTTGTTGTTGAAAGAAACTCAAACTGTCGGCAATCTGCATAACCAATTGCTGCTGCTGCAACGCACGGTTTTGAAGCGATTGTTGAATTTGCGCGATGAAAAACAACAACTGGCGGTGCAAATCACCGAGGCTCGTCAGCAACTGGATGCCTTGAATCGCGGCCGACTGGAAGATGTAGGCGATTATGCGCTGGCGCAACGGCTGGTGACGGACGACTGGCAGCAAGTGGAAACCCATTTTCAGACCCGCCGTAATATCCTGGAAAACTATACCGGCTTATATTACGTCAGAGTCCGGGAAACCGCCGCCGGCCGCTTGTTGCCGGAGGCCTTGGCTTTACGCGGCCATTCCGCCGCTGACGTGGTGCCGGGTTGCGCGGATAGCGATGCCGAGTTGCCGGACGATTTGGCGCCGTTCATGGATACGGTGTTGGATATTCCGCTGGCCGACTGGCGCAATTTGCAAAACGATGCCCATTTGCTGCCCAGCCGCTTGCGGCAAACCCAATTGCTGGATCTTCGCCAGCAGCGCTTGAGCAGTAAAGTCAGTCGCAGCCTGCCCGCCACCAGCCAGACCAGTGTACGGCTGATGCCGTTGCTGCAAGTCAATACCCAGGTGTTGTCGGTATTCGCCGGTAAAACCGTATTGCAATCCGAATCGCTGCAGCAGCAGTTCAGCAGCGCACATGCGGTGTTATCGCTGGAAGATGTCCTGAACGGCGCGCGCGGTTTATTGACCGGCAAAGCTCAAACCTTGCAACAGCAGCTCACCCAGGCCGGCAGCTGTTTTTTGCGCGAATTGGCCGGCGTGCAGCCGTCGATACGGTTTCGTTGGGCGCAATTGGTTGAAGATCAACGGCTGCCGATCGAGCAACCCGAACGTTGGCCTAATCTGGCCGATATCGAAAAAGCCGATTTCAACCGGGTACGTACCCTGGTGGATCTGGTGAACTGGTTTTATCGGCAACTGGCCGATAATGCCGGCGATAACAGCCACACCGCCATCAGCCATTTACTGAGTGCCTGTCTGCTGATAGCGGCGTCCGACGATCCCGAGCGGATTTTGCACGGCAATTTAAAAACCCTGCCGGGCATCTTTCGGCCCGGCGAGTTGCTGCGCTTGAATCTGAACCGGGCCGCCATGCCGGGGCAGGCCTTGCAACTACTGGATGCGCAACGGCAGGTAGTCGGTATGCTGCGGGTGGACGATCACGACCAAAACGGCACGGTGGCCACGCTGATGCAGGTTTATCAACCGATCACGATCCGGGAAGGCTTGAGCGTCAGCGGCAAGGTCGCCATGGGCAGGGCTGTCGTGAAGTGAATGCGATTCATATCGACCGCTTGCATTTCAAGGGCCGGGACAGCCAGCGCCAAGTAGTGGTCGCCGATCTGGAACGGGCGGCTTGGCCGTGCTTGCGGGATAGGGAATATCTGTTTATCCGACAGTTGCATACTCATAAACCCGCCGGGCAACTGGCGGATAGTTTGGCCGAACAGGCGCAAGCCTGTCGCGATGCCGCCGTGTCGGGTTGGCAGGAAAACGCGGACCGGCAGCAAGCCGTGTATTTTGCCGATTATGCCGAGTTATTGGCTTGTTTAAGCCGCGATTTGCTGCGGAACAAGCGCTGCTGGTATTGGCGGCAGTGGGACGTTCTGTTTCAACTGCCGGTGGAAACCGCTTTGTCCGGTTGCTGGCAACAACAGCAACATTTAATTCCGGCCCTGATTGCCCAGTTGGCCAGGCACGATCAGTTGCGCTGGTTTTGCCTGCAATTGACGGACACGCTGATAGAGCAGTTATGCCGAGTGGTGTGCCCGCAATGGGATGAACTGAAACAATGCGAAAGTTTGTCCGGCGCTTTTCAGGCTGGATTAAGCGTGCCACCGCACTGGTTGGCGCCGTGGCACGCGGTGCTGGCCGGGGCGGATTTGCCGCTACAGGTAATGCAACTGGCCGCGCTGATCGCGCTACGCGAATGGCAACCCTTAAAACGGCAAGCGGCCGAGATGCTGCCGGTATATCGAGCGGTATTACAGCAATTGATGGTGATAGGGAGCAGTCAGCCCGAAACCGTCGGGCGCAATGAATACCTGGTTCGGGCCGAACAAAACACCACTATTATGCGTTCGGCTGCCGCTAACAAACCAGCCAAGGTTATTGATGCGGGCGTCGATAGCGATAGCCTAAAGCCGGCTATGCCAGCAGATATGCCAAGCCGCAGTCGCAGTGCTGAAACCGGCATGCCAACGGAACAAACCGAGCAAAAAAAATCAGGCAGCATGGCCGAACCGGTTTTAGGGCCGCCAGTGCAACCCGTGTCCGACCTGATCGCTGAGCGAACGGCTCCATTTCCGCCGCCGGCATGCCAGTTAGATCCGGTTCCGGACAGCGGCTGTAGTTACCCCAGCCGCCTGTTGACCCAGCAGGGCGGAATATTTTATTTATTGAATTTCCTGAATTTGCCGGGGGTGCAAGCGTGTTTATGCTCCGAGCCGCAAACGCGCGACTATCCCTCTGCCTGGGGTTGGCTGTGGCAATTGGCCGTTGCCATGGAATGGGCAGCCGAGCCCGGATTGGAGCGTTTATTCGCGTTTTTTTGCGGTTACGCCACGCCGGAGCAGTTGCGGCAATTGCCGGCCATGCCGCGGATGCACGCGTTATTGCACTGGGGCCGGCAGCGTTACGGTGTATCCTTGTTCAATCGGGATATTTTCGCCATACCGGGGCTGATAGAGATCGATGCCTGTCATGTCGATGTATTTTATGCGCTGGACAGCGTGAATCCGGATGTGCGTCGAGCGGGCCTGGATATCGACCCAGGCTGGTTGCCCTGGCTGGGCAAAGTGGTTAAATTTCATTACGGCGAATTGCCGCTTATCTGAGGGCTGCATCATGACGCAGGCCATGCCGCCCAGGGTGATGATAGATGCCGGACAGGAATTGGCGGAAAACCTGGTGCTAACGGCTTTGGCCATATTCGCCGACATGCGGATGCCGCAGAGCCCTGAGCTGGTTCAGGAACTGAACGCCACCCGGCAATTGCAACGCATCTTGCAACAACCCGATCGCAGTTGGCTGGAATTGGTCCAGAGTTTGGATGCCTGTCTTCCCCGCTTATCGGGTAATTTAGGTCAGGTGGTGCGCGATTTCGGTTTAAACGCGGCCGATTTTTTCGTGCTGAGTTTATGCGGGGTGGTGGAAAGCCATCATCAGGCTGCTTTGTTGATCGGTTTATTGCAGCAACCGCAACAATTGCGCCCGGAATTGCACCTGATCAGCGCCATGTGCCGTAGCTTGTTTCAGCAGAATTACTCGGCGGTGGATTTATACCAGCATGCCTTGCTGAAAAACGGCTTTTTGCAATTGGAAGGGGATGAGCCGCTGCCGCTCAGGCGCATGAAAATGGCGCCGCAACTTTGGCAGTTACTGAATGGTAAAGCCATGCAATGGACCGGCTGCCGGCCTTTAGCCGTTCCGAAAACGTCATTGTTACCGTCCGACATACTGCATCGCAGCGAGCAATTGGCGCAGTTATTGGGGCAAAAACGTATTGCCGCCGTGGCGTTGCGCGGCGAACAGCAAAACTGTTTGCTGCTGGCCGGCAGATTGGCGCAAAGTTTGGGATTGCGGGCCGTTGTCATTGATACTGCTGTTTTTCACGACCGGCAACTGGGCTTATTGGCACGATACGGCCACTGGCTGCCGATACTCAAGCCGCAACTGGGGCCGGGCGAACATTTGGCGCTGCCCGAGGTGTTGCGGGAAGGGCCTGTTGCCGTAATCCTGGGCCGCGACGGCGGCGTGGATGCCGCCGATGTCATGGAGTTGTCGGTCGGTGCATTAGAACATCGGCAACGGCAAGCCTTATGGCAGACCTTATTACCCGGCTTCGACAGCGCCGGCCTTGCCGAATCCGCGCAATTATCCGCGCCGGCCGTGGTTGCCATTGCCGAGCAGGCGCAACTGCGGGCCATACAAAATCAGGAAACACTGCAAGACAAACATTTGCTGCAGGCGCGTTTTTCGCAAAGCGCCGATCAGCTACGGTTACTGGCCCAACCGGTGGAACGGCGGGTGGATGCCGAGATGCTGATCCTGCCGGAGGCGTTGAATCAACAATTGCAGCATCTCAGTTTGCGCTGCCGACGGCGGGAGTCCATGAGCCGCGGCCTGGGCGCCACGTTCGACCCAGCGGAAAACCTGGGCGTACGGGCCTTGTTTATCGGCGAAAGCGGTACCGGCAAAACCCTGGCGGCAAGTTATTTAGCCTCCAGCTTTTCGGCGCCCTTGTATCGGGTGGACTTAGCCGCAGTCATGAACAAGTACATCGGCGAAACCGAGAAAAACCTCAGCCTGATGCTGGATCAGGCCGCCGATCACGATGTGGTGCTGTTGCTGGACGAGGCCGATGCCTTGTTCGGCAAACGTAGCGACGGCGGCGAGGCGAGCGAGCGTTTCGCCAATATGCTGACTAATTTTCTGTTAACCCGCATCGAACATCATCCCGGCATTATTATTTTGACCAGCAATAGCCAGGCGCGTATCGATAAAGCCTTTATGCGGCGGCTGGACGCGGTGTTGGAGTTTCCGTTGCCGGATGTCGAGCAGCGCCGAAGGCTTTGGCTCAGTCATTTCGGCGCGCGTGGTCCGGGAGACGATTTTGTGCAACTGTTGGCGCAGCATTGCGAATTGCCGGGTGGTTATATCCGCAACGCGGTTCTGAATGCGGCGGTATTTAGTGACGATAAACTCGGCAGGGCCGCCGTTTTGCAGGCTCTGGCCTGGGAATATCAAAAACTGGGCCGGCAGTTACCGCCGCAGTTGGATCGGTTCAGGAGGGCATAATGGATAACGCGCAAGGTTTGAAACGCAAACCGAAAACACTGAATAAAGCCGCCAAACCCGCTACGGAAAAGCCGGTGGCGCGAACGGCGGATATGAAGACGCCGGGTTATCTGCAAGCCAAAATGAAGGTCAGTCAGCCTGGCGATGCCCACGAGCAACAGGCCGATCAAGTTGCCGATCGGGTTAGTCGCGCCCCGAAACCGGGAGGCGGCGCGGAAAAAAACAGTGTGCATAGAGCGACCTTGCAACCCGGCCAGGATGTGGGCGACCCGCAGCAAAGCTTATCCCGTAAACCGGCAACCGAGGATAAAAAACCGCAATCGACGTTGAGCCGCAAACCCGAGCAAAACCTCGCAAAAGAAACCGACCACAAACTGAATAAAAAGCCGGATAAGCCGAATGTGCAAGCCAAGGGCGATGCGCTGCAAATCGATCAGGCCACCGAGGAGCGCATCAACAGTCTGCGCGGCAAGGGCGAGCCGCTGCCGGAGTCGGTGAAGAACGACATGCAGCAACAGCTGCAGGCCGACTTTTCCGCCGTACGTATCCATAGCGGCGGTGAAGCGGCGGGATTGGCGGCCGGTATCAACGCCCGAGCGTTCACGGTGGGTAACGATATTTTCTTCGGCACCGGCGAATACGCGCCCGATAGCGTCGAGGGGCGTAAATTATTGGCGCACGAATTAACGCATGTGCTGCAGCAATGCGACGGTGTGGCGCGCGCCGAAGCCCAATCGCCGGCCGCACCCGCAACCTCGGGCGGCGGTAAGGTGTTTGAAGACAAAAAACTGGGCAAGCTCGACGACGACGCCAAAACCATTTCGATTCCTACCATTTCGCTGCCCAAGTTCAAGGAAAAGTACACGCCGCCACCTATCAAACTGCCTAAGAAGGAAGTGGATTATGAGCGCGACACCAAACAGCAAAAAATCTGGAAAGACAATATCGTCATCGCCGAGGCCGACGTCGGCGCCTGGCTGACCAGCAAGAAGGCACCCGGCATTAAAGATGACGATACCGGGGCTAATTTGTATTATCTGCAATTGCAGGATAAGGATAATTTCGTCACCGGCGATTTGCAAAATATCGTTAAATCCCTGAATAAACCTTATTGGGATAAAAGTGGCAATCGGCAGTTTTACGACATCGATCACAAGGCCGAAGTGCAGTTGGTGGGCGAGGAAAAGGCCGACGTGATCGGCAATTTGTGGTTGTTGCAGGACAGTATCAATCGTAGTTCCGGGTCGATGATTAATAACGAAATTACCGGGCGTATCGATAAACTGGCCGATGCCGCCGCGCCCAGTTTGTGGTCCGGCAAGAAAAAAGACGTCAAAACCCAGCTGCGTCCGCATTACAGCATCACTTTCGAGAAAACCGACGGCAAACTGAAAGTTAAGGGCGACAGCAGTGTGTTTTGGGAGGCGGATGACGTCAATAAACTGGAACCGCTGAAAAAACTTAAGGTATTAAAAGCCAGGGACATCAAAAGGCTCAACCTGCGCGGCAGTCCCGACAAGATCGCCATATACACCTCGGAAAAAGGCGGCGGCAAGCGCGATGTCGACATGAGCAAGGGTACCGAAGTCGACGTCAAAATTCCGTTCGGTAAAAATTTTACCGTCACCCATGTCAAATATGAAAAAGGCAAGGGCGGTTATTTTTCCGGTCAGGCGTTTCGGGATAAGAAAGGTTCGCTGCCGGCGTTGAAGGGGGTCGAGCATGCCTCGCTGGAAAACTTTGAAATCACCGAGACCGATTGGGTCGATTTCGGTGGCTATGTCTCTCAAGTCAGCGTTAACCGCGCAGCCAGCAGCGTATTGAGTACCCTGGAGCTTTATGGCCTGAGCCCCATCGAAATTTTTAATGCGCAGTTGGATCCTGAGCTTGGCTTGGTCGCCAAGGGCCAGGTGCATTCGGATTTACCGTTGCTGAAAAAAGTACCGTTGCAATTGGACTTGATTGGCGATCAAGTGGTGTTGAGCGCATCGATTTCAGCCGACACGCTGGATTTCCCTAAACCGTTTGCGGTACGCGCCTCGACCATGACCCTGGCGGTGGGCTCGAAAGGTAATTTGATGATTGCCGGCCAGATTGACTTCGGCATAGACCGGATAGGCGAGGGTATGGTGCGGGCTTCCGCCTCGGCGGGTAAGGCCGGCGCCGAGGCCCAATTCGCGTTGGAGGGGCAGTTCGATTTCGACTCAAAAATGTTCGATCCGGCCAAGGTTAAACTGGCCTATATTGATGGCGACCTGAGCGGCGAGGGGGTGTTGGGGATTCCTGAGCATAAAATTCCCGGCATCAAAAAAGCCACCATTGCCGCCAAATTCGGCAAGAACGAAATGGCGGCCAGCGGTGAAGCCGAATTGGATATTCCCGGGGTCGACAAAGGCAGTCTGTCGGTATCGAAATCGGAGCAAGAAGGCTTCAAAATTGCCGGCAGCTTCGACTTATCCGCCGACGTGCCCGGCATTAAAAGCGGCCATATCAGCGCCGAGCTGCAACAAGCTGCTGGCGCCGACGAATATTCGCTCAAGGCCAGCGGCACCGCTGTGCCGGCTATTCCCGGTTTCGATAGCCAGTTGCGAATTGAATACGACAACGGCGCCATTATGATAGAGGGCGAAGCCGTCTATAAACGCGGCATGCTGGATGGACGCGTCAAATTGGGCGCCACTAACCGTGCTTTGGATACCGCCGGTCTACCGACCGGCGAACCGACGCCCGATTTGGTGGTATTCGGCGGCGGCTCGGTAACGGTGCAGATCGCGCCCTGGCTGAAAGGCACGGTCGGTGTCGCCTTTGATCCGACCGGCGAAGTCACCGTGGTCGGCGAAATCGGCTTGCCCAACGCGGTAGACCTGCTGCCGCGCAAAGCGGTGGATAAAAACCTGTTTTCTATCGGCACTTCAATTCCCATCGTGCCGGGGATCACCGCCCGCATCAAAGGCGGGGTGGATGTGGAGGCCGGTTTCGGACCAGGCCAACTCGATCAGCTGAATCTGGGGATTAGTTACAAACCCAGCGACGAGCAAAGCACTCACATTACTGGCAACGCCCACTTGAATATACCGGCCGACGCCGGCATTCGCCTGTTCGTGCGGGCGGGTATCGGTTTGGGTATTCCCGGCGCCAGTGCCAGCGGCGGGCTGGAAATAGGTGGAAAGCTGGGCATCGCCGGCGCGGCCGAGGCGGCGGTGGATTTCGACTGGACGCCAGCCACCGGCTTGGCGATCAATGCCGAGGGGTATATCCACGCCCAACCCAAATTTACATTCGATATTGCTGGTTTCGTCGAAGTAGAGGTGCTGTGGAAAACGGTATATGAAGAAACCTGGAATTTCGCCTCGTTCGAATACGGCTCCGATCTTACTTTCGGGGTGCGTTTTCCAATTCACTATCGAGAAGGTCAGCCATTTGATATATCCTTAAGCGATGTACAATTCGAAACCCCCAACATTGATACCGATGCGATTTTGAGCGGTTTGATAGACAGGATAGCCTGATGGATGACACCACCCAGCAACAGATCACCGAGTTGAATGCCTTGGGCACCCAATTACATTTACAGGGTAAATTCAGCAAAGCCGCAGATTGCTATCGGCAGGCGCTGGAAATCGACGCCGGTAACGCCACCAGTCATAACAACCTGGGCTTTTTGCTGGCGCAGCAACGGCATTGGAAGGAGTCCGTGCAGCACCTGCAACATGCCGTGGAGCTGGCGCCGAAAAATGCCAATTTCCTGGGCAATTTAGGCCAGGTGCTGGCGATGACCGGCTCGGTACAGGATGGCTTGGATTTATTGCTCAAGGCCGCCAATCTGGACCCGGCCAATGCACAGGTCTGGGATAATCTGGGCCGCTTGCGGCTGAACATGGGCGATATCGCCGGCGCGGAAAACGCCTGGCGGCAAGCTTATCGCAATGCCCAATACGACGCCCGTATCATCACCTCGCTGGCCGGTTCGATTGCAATGCAAAACCGCCATTCGGAGGCCATAGACTGGTATCAGCAGGCGCTGGAGATCAACCCCGGTTACGCCGATGCCTGGGCTCAGATGGGGGTCAGCCTGTTTCTGCGTCAGGATTACGGCTCCGCCCGGGAAACCCTGCAAAAGGCCCTGTCGCTGGATGCGGCCAATTACAGCGCCTTGCGCCATTTGGGTTACGTCTACATGAGTCTGGGCGACACCCCGCAGGCCTTGGACTGTTTTAAAACCCTGCTGAACTATTATCCCGACGCAACCACCGTGCGTTTGGATTTAGCCGTGTTGCTGCTGTCGCAAAATCAAAACCAGGCTGCGCTGGAGCACATGCAGTTTTTGTATCGCAACGACAGCCACAACGATAGGGTGGTGTTTTATTACGGCCTGAGCCTGTATCAAAACGGCGAAAAACCGCAGGCTTTTGATGTGTGGAACGCCCTGGAACAATCCGACTCGCCTTACCGGCAGAAGATTTCGGAGTTTGTGCGGGATTGAGTTGATTTGCTTATAGGGTTTGACACTTTATAACAACACAATACAGACGCCTGATGTTGGTTACGTCGGGTTGTTTTGATATCGATTGATTACCACCGGCTATAGTGAGTTGCAATTTACCTATATGCCCGATTTACTCATTATGCAGGATAACCTGCCGGTCAACTCGCGAATTAGGCCGTTAGTTATGATCATGAGTCTAAAACTCCTCAGCGACAAGGTGGATTCGATACTGTCATCTGAGTCTAGAGTATAAGATTTTCAACTGGTGCGTTCCGTCTGATTGCCACCCAGCGGGAAACACGCCAACATTAGACATTAGGGTGAATTGAATGGCAAAGACTACTGAAAACCTTTACCGCGCAATAATCAACGGCTGCATGGATGGTCCATTTGTCGTCGATGATCTGCCGGTAGCTGGATTACTCTACCCTCGATTCGAAACCTCCACTTATACTGATAGCTCAGGCATCGAAAGAACAAGTCCTGCTGATGTTGAAATAATATCGGATAAGGTGCAAAAGGGTGGCGGAACGTCGATGTTCGACGTTGAAGGTTGGTTTGGCTACAGCAATTGGCGCTATTTCTTGGTTCCGAACGGCACAGAATACCCGGAAAGTCTATTCATTAAAAAAGGCAAAAGCGTAAGGACAAACAGAGCCGGTAATCTTAAAGGGCGACACTATCAAATCGAGCCAAAGAATCCGATGACCGTAGGGACTTTTAAGGGGGCGCTCGACAATTTTGCACGGAATGCCGTGGTAAAACAGGTAGAACTTTCCCGAGTTAAGTGACAGATTATTAAAAAGTAAACTAGGAGCGATGCTATGCCGGAAGTGAGTGGAAAGACGCTAGTGATGGCGATTCAAGCGGTTGATGCCGAAATTCAGAGGCTGCGAGCGCTTCCCGATGAGGTGCTTGTTCCCGGAGACGAGATACTCCTCGTCGATTTCGAGACTGCTGCGGAGGATCTCGAAGAGGCCTATACCGAGGCAGCGCGGATTTGTTCGAATTTGCCGCCCTATTCGCAACTGGTAAGACGCCGGTAATGGTCGGTAACCGAACATTTCTGCACTATCCCGGCCCTAAAGCACAAACGGGGGCATTTACTTAAGCGATAAGCGGATGAATTGAAAGGTAAAAGCCAGCGTAGCCCGGATGAAATGGAATCCAGGGTAGGGTCGACCTGAATTCCCGTATTCCGCTGCGCTGCATACGGGCTACGATGCGCAATTTTTAATACTTTTGGTGAGCATGATATGGTTTTGTATCGGCGGAATCGGCTTGCGGGCGGCACCTATTTCTTTACCGTGACTTTACGTGACCGGTCTTCGGATGCGTTGGTGCGACATGTGGATTTGTTGCGGTGCGCGTTTCGAATCGTGCTGAAGGAGCGGCCTTTCAAGCTGGATGCCATTGTCATTTTGCCGGACCACTTGCATGCCATCTGGACTTTGCCTGACGGTGACACCGATTATTCCGGGCGCTGGCGAGCGCTCAAAGCCTGTTTCACCCGTGAATTACGCCGTTCGGGTGTGCCGTTGACACGGGATTCAAGGGGTGAATACCGCTTATGGCAACGGCGGTTTTGGGAACACACCATTCGTGACGATCGGGACTATCAACACCACGCCGATTATCTGCATTGGAATCCGGTCAAACATGGCTTGGTCAAATACGTGGCCGACTGGCCTTATTCAAACTTTCACCTATTTGTTCGGCGCGGCGCGTATCCGCTTGACTGGGGAGGTGTTGGAGATTCGAATATCGAGGGGGCGGAATGAAATCGGCCGAAGCCAGCGTAGCCCGGATGAAATAAAATGGAATCCGGGGCCTGAAGGCTATCAATCCCGGATTGCGCTTCGCTTCATCCAGGCTACGCAAGTGGGTCAAGAAAGCTCGTAGCAAGTAGCCTGGGTGTTTTCTTTGTGCAATCAAAGACGGAATTAATATGGCAAATTCAATATCAAACGTTCGCGCGCTCGCATTCAGCGTCACCCGGAAGTTTGGCCTTAACAAATGTTATGAGTGTGCAATTGAACTAAGGCAAGTACTAAGTGCAGCGGGAAAAAAGGGATGCATCCTCAGGCTCAAAACGAAAGGTGGCCGTGGGTACATTGTCATGAAAGATTCGCGATTCAAGCTGCCGTTCCCGACTCAAGGTGACGAAGCAATAGCGAACACCGGCCAGCATTTCGGCGTCTATGTTGACGGATTTGTGTTTGACAATGTACATCGAGAGGGGATAGCGCGAGGAGGGTGGTTAGATACCTTTGATTGCGATGTGCATTCGTTTGAACTCACGGAACAAGATCCGTTCTGATTTTTTAGTATAAATCCGAGGCTACCATGTTCGATATCTTTTCAACCCGCTTCAATCCGCCATTTGCTCTCAATGCACCCGAGGTATTTTGGTTAATAGATCCATTCACAATCGACATGATGACCAAGCTGGGGAAGGATAAGCGCTACAAGGATTTAGGGGTTGTGGTAATCGATCTTACGCACCGAGGTCGCCGAGCGGATGGTGCGGGCTTCACGACTTCGGCGGGCTGGAATGAAAGAGTGTTTCGAAATGCCGCAAGTCTGGTCAAGATCGCAGCCATGTTCGCCGCATTCAGATTAAAAGAAAATCTTGGTGTTGCAGTCAATGAAACAAGCGCTACTATCGGTAAGGACGCGCTTAACGCCGTCGCGTTGGACTGGAAAGACGCGGTGGAAACAGCGGTCCCTTCGGGTCGCCGTGACTTTCCACAACTCTCGAAAATATTCGATATCACAGGAGCAAAGGGCGGTTGGACACTCGTTTTTACGAAAGAATTTATGCACCACATGGAGTTGATGATTGGTCACTCTAACAATCATTCGGCTTCGATATGCATCGACCTGATTGGCTTTCAATATATCAATGGCGCACTTGAGGCGGAAGCCTTATACAGCTTCAATGCTGGCGGTTTATGGTTGGGCGGCAACTATGCCGGACGGAATTGGATTCCGGAACCGAGAACAAAACTGACGCACCAAGGGGCAACGGCAAAAACTGTTGCCAAGTTTTTAGCACTTTTAGAAGACAACCGCCTTGTAAGCCCAGCGGCAAGCAAGGAAATGCGAAGAATCATGGGGCTGGCTGGCACTTGGTTTGTAGAAGGGCTGATGCGTGCCAGACCACCCCGGAACGTCAACTCTGCTTATGCAAAAGTCGGTATCTACGGCGGAAAATATCACGACTGCGCCGTTATAGAGCGTGGTAGTGTCGATGGGCGTCTTATTCGTTACGCGGTGGTGGTGCTTGGTGCTTCCAGCCCGCAAATCATCCGCGAGCTTGCCGTCAAGCTTGACGACTATGTATTGGCGTCAAATTAATTGCTGGGAGGCGTTACTGTACGCCATGCTTCACTTGTTGCCAATCCATATCGAATGTGAAAGGCTGTGCCGGTTCGGCGGCGGAAGACACCCGTTTGATGCGCTCGTCGGTCAGCGGATGGGTTTGAAACAGTTCCGGAATATTGCCGGTAAGCGCATCCGCTTTCTGGATTTTTTCAAAAAACGCCGCCAGATTTTGCGGCGACAATCCGGCCGCGGTCATGATTTCGATCGCGCCGTCGTCGGCGCTACGTTCCTGACTGCGGTCGAATGACAGACTGTCGAGTTGCGAGCTGAGTTCTATCAGCTGCGACAGGGCGGAGAGGTCGCCGAACACAATACCGATCAACACGCCCATGCCGGCCTGGCGGACCAGTTTGCGCATGCTATGCCGCTGCAATACATGCGTCAATTCATGGGCCAATACGCCGGCGACTTGTTCCGGATTGTCGGCGTTTTCGATCAAACCGGTGGTGACCACCACATAGCCGCCGGGAAAAGCAAAGGCGTTGATCATATCCGCATCGACCACCGCCACCCGGTATTCGATATCCGCGCCGTCGAACTGGTCTATACGTTTGACGATGGCGTTGACCGCATCGGTGGCGGTTTTGTCGGTGACGGTTTTTTTGCCCATTTGATAGTTTTCAAAGGCGAAAGCGCCGATTTTTTGCTCCCATTCGTAGGGAATCAAATCGGCAATCAATGGGGCGGAATAATGCAGGGTAAAGTAACCGCCGACAAAAAACGCCGCTATCAGCCCTAAATAAACCGGAACACGGTGCTTTTCGCCTGTTAGGTTTCGGCGTTGTTTGGTTTGTAACGCGGTTACGTGCTCCCGAGCCGGTTGGGGTAAATTCAGCGATAACAGTTTATCGAAAATTTCAGGCTCCTTACATAACAGCGCGTACCGGCCGATAGGGGTCGACCAACTGATTTGCAGGGTGGTGTTCGGGTCGCCGATCAGTTCCAATCTGCTGCTTTGCAGGGCAACCGCCAACCGACCCTGTTCGGCGGTTTCGAATTCAATCAGTCCATGCCCGGATATGGAAAATCGCACGCTGAATTTTTCGCGCCCGGCATAATGCAGCCCGTTGAAGTCGGATACTAAACTCATTATTTGTAAAGCGTGTTTTAGCGCGTTGGGATGAACTGGCGCACCCAGGAACCAAAGCCCGGCGAATTGCGGGTTTGAATGTAAACATCGCCCGGCCCGGTAAATCGACAGACCAGACCTTCGCCGCTGGTGAAGCTGGAAATCCAGCCTTTCGAGGCTTTTTCGATTTTATAGTTGGCGTTAGCGCTCCAGGCTACCATGTGGCTGTTATCGATGATGCGGGTTTCGCCAGGGGCCAGCGACAGTTTTTGGATGCCGCCGTAGGTGCTGATGGCCAATTTGCCTTTGCCGCTGATCCGCATCACGAAAAAGCCTTCGCCGGAAAACAAGCCCTTGGTCAGGTTTTGCGCCTTGGTGGAGACCTGTACGGACTGTTCGGCTGCCAGAAAGCCGTCTTTTTGCAGGATATATTCCTCGGAGCCGTCCAGGTCCAGCACGGCGATTTCTCCGGGGTAAGCAGAAGCCATTAGAACTTCGCCTGGGCCGCGGGCGGCTGTGATGGTTTGGAAAAATAACGATTCGCCGGTCAGCAGTTTACGGGATAAGCCGCCCAGCAGACCTCTTTCCATTTTGGAATCGACATCCAGGGTTTCGCTCATGGTGATCATGGCGCCTGACTCGGCCTTGACGGCTTCGTTGGCTGCCAGCTGTACCAGCAACGTCGAAAAAGCACCCGGGTTCGTGATCTCGAATTTCATAAATAACTCCTGTTAACGATGGTAATTAGCATAGCCAATTTTGCGATTGAGTGCTTGGCAAGTACTCTAAGGATTTGGTCATAAATAACCTCCCGCTATCCAAGCAGATCATGTCGGCATGGATTGTTGGCATCCATGACTTCTGGTTTCCGCTAATCGCCGTCGGGACGACGATGCGTTAAATGGGGATTTCAATTCGGAAAGTCTAGTCAAATCCAATTCTAACTTGATTTTTTGCCTGGATTGGCCTGTTGAGTGTTTGCCGGGTCTGCTTTGGTTGGTTTTTCAGCCGGTGAAAAATCCTGGGTAGCCGCTTGAACCAGGTGGTTCAAATCGCCACCTTTGAGGCCGACTTCGTTCAGTACCGCATCCAAAATCGGCTGTTGAGCACGGTAAGTCAACGCGGCGGCAACCGCTTGATCGGCCAGGCTACCACCGCCGGATGATCCGGTCTCGCCGGCATTACTGGCTGGACCTCGATTCAGGCCGTCCACTTGCACGATCTTGATGCTGTCGATTTTCTCGATCGGTTTGACGGAGGCTTCGATGATACTCGGCAACACCTCCAGCAGCTTCATCTTGATCTGCATGGCTATCTGTTCGGCGGCCAGAGTATTCAATGCGGCATTGCGCATTTCGATGCCGTTGGCTTCTACTTGATATTGCAGTTGTTGGGCTTCGGCCTTGATTTTGATTGCTTCGGCCTGGTTTTCGGCGGCGTCTTTTTCGGCTTCGGCGGCTACCCGCACCCCGATGGCCCGTTCCTGGGCATCCTGGTCTGCGGCCACCAGGGCGATTTGCTTATCACGCTCGGCAATCGCCACGTCGCGGGCGGTTTTGATTTGTTCTTCGGCACCGGCCGCCAGCGCGCGGGCTTGGTGAGCCAGGGTTTCGGCTTCGGATTGGGCCTTGGATTTTTCCGCAATCGAAATTTGTTTATCCTGCTCGACCAGTGTGGTTTGTTTTTCCTGTTCGATTTTAGCGACTTGCACTTCGCGGTCGGCTTCGATCTGGCGTTGGCGGATGGCGCGACTTTTTTCCACCTCGGCTTCCTGCACCAAGCGTTCGGCATCGATCTTGGCTTGCTGCGCTTCGCGTTCCCGCTGGGCGGTAATACTGGCGATTTCGGCTTTTTGTTGCACGTCGCGGGTCGCCACTTCCTGTTGTTGGTGCAAGGTGGCAAAGGTCTGGTCTTTTTCGATATTTAGTTTGAGCTGGGTGGCCTCGTAGTTTTTTTTCGCGATCGCCACGGCGGTATCTTGCTCGATTTCGTTACGCTCCCGGGCGCGTTGCTGGGTTTGCTGAGTCAGCTTGGTCAGGCCTTCGGCGTCGAAGGCATTTTGCGAATCGAAGAACTTGATCGGGGTTTGGTCCAGCCGGGTCAAGCTCACCGATTCCAGTTCCAGGCCGTTTTTTAACAGATCTTCGGACACGGCATTTTGTACCGCCTGGATAAAGTCGCCGCGCTTGTCCAATAATTGATGCATGCCCATCGACACCGCGGCCGCCCGCAGGGCATCGACAAATTTGTCTTCCACCAGTTCCTTCAGCGAATCGGGGTGCATGGTGCGCTGTCCCAGAGTTTGCGCGGCGCTGGCCACGCCTTCTACACTGGGTATTACTCGCACGAAAAACGCCGCCACCGCATCCACCCGCAGCCTATCCAGCGTAATTAAACTGTCGGCGCCGGAACGCGATACCTCCAGCTTGAGGGTGTTCATGTTGATGTTGACGCATTCGTGGAAAATCGGCAGCACCACGGCGCCGCCGTCCATCACCACTTTTTGTCCGCCCAGACCGGTACGGACGAAGGCCAACTCCTTTGACGAGCGCCGATACAAACGGGCAAAAATCAGGCCGATGGTGATTAATCCCACCAATGCACTACCGACGATATAGCCCAGCCCCATTAATTGGTCCATTCAAAGTCTCCTGGTTGAGATTAGAGTAAATCGGGGCGCGGATTGGCGATGGCCAAAAACCGCGTGCCGGATATTTGTTTGATCAGCAATACCGATTGCCCGGCGGTAAAGGTCTGGGAGTCCTGTTCGGGTTCGACCCGAACATAAAAGGTTTGGCCCTGTTCGTTTTTGGTTTTGGCTTCCGCCGGATAATGGGCTCTGGCCGTGCCGTTGATCACTACTGCCGTGCGGCCGACCAGGGTTTCCAATAGCACGGCCGAGGTTTCGTCCTTAGGTAGGACTTTGATCAAGCCGGCCCCGATCAGTCGTACCAGCGGTATCGAGCAGACCAGTGCGGTCGGTACCGAGAACAAAGGATAGAGGTAGAGTCCAAACAAACTGTATGCCAAGGTATTGAAGGACATGCCGATAATCGAGAACGCCGTCAGCCAGCTGACCAGCAACACCAAAACAGGTACCCGACCGACATGCAACCAGCCCAGCCAGGAATCCGCGGCGCCCTGCAGACTGTCCGCAAATAGCACATCCAGCCAGCTCGAAAGAGTCAGTCCACTTAATACCGCTACGGTTTCCACGATGCCGATCAGCAACAGCAAAACCAATGCGGCCGTGAAAGGTAGCGATTGCGGTGCCAGCAACAGTTCCATCTAAAGTCCTGATTGTTTGGTGGCGGTTGCGTTGGCCTTGATGGCGGCCAATCGGTCGGCGATGCGTTGCTTGCGTTGAAGTTCCGCCAGCTCTTTTAACTTGGCGGCATCCTGGTTAATACCCTGGCCAGGTCCGCCTATACCCGTTTGCCGTGCCATTACCCGATCGAAAGCGGATTCCGCGTCATCCACCCGGTTTAGCCGGTCTGGATTTTCGGCAGGTCTGGCGGTTTCCGGCGCAGCCGAATAGTCGTCGAGTAGCTGAGTCAGCTCGCGCTTTTTTGCCTGTAAGGCCAGAATGTAGTTTTCTAATTCACATGCATGTTCAGATTGCTCATCCAGCGATTTTTGCAGGACAGGCAAATAATCCTCGATATCGGTTTGTCGGCCGATGGCTGCCGTGGCCAAATCGTCCCGGCCTTGCGTCACCGCTGCTTCGATTTGTCCGGTAAGCTGTTCGTGCTCGACATTTAACTTGGACATTTGCGACACGGTCAAATGCTTGGCCGCTTCGGCCTTGCCGAAATCCAGCCGGACTTCGGCGACTACTTGTTCAATTTCCCTGACGGATTGCGCCATCACCGCATCCGGGCTCAGATTTTCGGCTTTATCGATCAGTGCATGCGCACCGCCGACGATGATTCGGGCGACGCGCGCGGCAAGAGTTTCCGTCATGATAAGCCTCCGGGTGTTTGGTTGGTCGAGATGAGGGGTGCATTGTCAATCGATATCATTAAGGCAGCCGTCCGGCTCGCATTTATCCGGGGCGGCCTGATTCGAAGCGGTTGGCGGTGCATCGGGGCAGGCAACATGAAAAACCAACCGACTACTCATTTCGCTTATACACAAAATTTATTTCAGTTTTGTAAAAATCCGGAACAAGTTTAGCCGAAAATATCAGGTCGGCAATTTGGATAGCAGAGTGGAATCGGAACCCTAAAATCACAGAAGTAGACAGATAGGCGCTTCCCGCGAATTAGCGGTTAGAATAATTTTGATTTTAAACGAGATTTGTCGGGCCCTTGTAGCCAAACTAGATTAATTCGAACAGATAAGTACAGGCAATTAAGCTGTCCTTCAAAATGTAGGTGTGATTCGCTTGGGTAATCGCGTATTTCTAAGCCAATACTGCTCCGATTACGCGATGGCTAATCGGAGCGGGTTACTCGCTGGAAACAGGGATAGATCAGCATATAGACGTAAACTAACAAAAAATAGCGGGAAAATAATGTCAACAGGCTAAAGACTGGGTCGCCAGAGTAGTATGCGAAGCGAGAGTCTTTAGTCTGAATAACGGCGTTAGTAGCGGTTACTAATTAAATTAGTCATCAAAATTTATTGATTAATCATTTTTCATCTGCCGGCCAATAATGCGCATGGTGCCGATAAAAAAATGCAATGAACGGCGCACATCCGGGTCGTTTAGCGAGCTGATTAATTGAAATAAACCGGGTGGCTTTTCTAATGCTTCCGTTTGCGCGTTTGCCATACGCACGGCATTACCGGCTGTCCAGCCCAAGGCTAAAATTTCTTCGCCTACTTTAGTGGTTTTTTCCAGTGCCGCTTCATCAAGAAATTCGATATTGTCCGATATGATCGATAATAAATCGATGATGTTATTGAAGCGTCCAGCTTGTACTAAGGGGGTGGCTTTATCGATTAGATTCTTAATACCGTCAAGGGTTGCCGGGTCATTAAGCGCCGTATCCGACACAAGTTTTGCTACATTTGTATTTAACTGCTTTTCTTCAGACATAAGTAATTCCTCTGTAATCAAACGATTCCACGTGCAACAGCCCAATAAATGCCGCGATTAAACGTTTTACGCATTAAGCCACCGAGCTTGGTAGGTGGGGCGACCTGTACATCATGCTTATAGTCGTACCAGAGTGGCATGCCGGCTTCTAATCCCATTTGAGCGATGGCCTGTACTTTGCCGTCATAGATAGCCGAGGTGTAACCACGACGAATTTCCGAGGCGATATTTTCCACCACGACAGGCGATTGGTTATGACAGGTGCCACCGGCTTTACTCACCGGCAAATCAACGGTATCGCCCATCACATAGACATTATCGGTACCGTACATTTTCAAGGTTTCAAAGTCGGTAGGTAACCAGCCTTCATTGTTTTGGGCTTGCGACTTGCCTGAATTAATCACGGCATCTACCGCGCGGATAGGCGGCGTGGCCATTAAAATATCGAATTCTTGAGACTTACCTTCTTCCGAATAGGCTATTTTGGTTTCGGGATCGACCTTATCTAACGTAAAACCGCGTTGATATTTAATGTTTTTACTATCGAAAATAGTCGGCAACACATCGCAGGTGGGTTTCTGTAGAAACAAACAATTACGCAATAATTGAGAAACGGTCGGATAGCTGTAAATAATCTCTACCCGATCCCGCACGCCGCGTTTACGTAAATATTCATCCAGCATTAAGGTGGTTTCGATGGGGGCAATGCCGCATTGATGCGGTACGTTCGGGGTCTTGGGGAAATTGACCGTGATAAATATACGGCCCTCTTCGATGGTGCGTAATTTATGCGCGAGTTGTTGGGCTGCTTTAGTCTGATAAAAATGATCGCCGGCCTCTTTCAAGCCTTCGATGCGTTCCGGTGCCGGAATACAGCCGGTGGAAATCACCAGATACTCATAATGGTAGCGCTTGCCGCTTTGGCAAAGGACGCGATTTTGCTCGAATTCGAAACTTTCCACACCATCGACATGAAAAATAATTTCCGGGCGTAATAACGAGCGTTGTTTACGCACCAGTTCATGCGGATGAAAAGCGTTAAAAGCCACATACATATTGGCCGGCTTGTAAATATGGTTAGGGGAATTTGAGAGCATCATGATCTCAATTTCGCCTTTTAGAATCTCCGGATAAAATTTAGCGACTAAATTATTAGCGGTCATGGTGCCGCCTATCCCGCCGCCAACCACGATAATGCGTTTTGTCGAGCTAGTCATAATGACTCCTTCAATTGATTATTCAGTGAAGGGTCAACTTGTCAGACGTATCGATAACGAATATCTAACGCCGGGCAAGAAGACCCGTTTTTTAGTCAGTCGACGCGTTTGAGCGCCCCGGAAGGACATTGATTGACTACCTTGACGATTTCATCGTCAGTCGCATTGTCTGGTTCGATCACAAATTGTCCGTCCACCACTTTAAATACCTCGGGTAGTGATTTGACACAGTTGCCGGAGTGCGTACATGTTTGTTTATCCCATTGTATTTTCATGGTGCTTAACCTCTGCTATTTTCAGCTGTTGTTGGATTAATCACTGTTTTTACTTCGGCAATCGAATTTGCCGGAAACTCACCGCGTTCCGCATGCGTTTTAATGCTTTGTTTATCGGGGGCGATATAAATGCAATAGATTTTGTCGTCCGTCACATAACTTTCCAGCCACTGAATTTGCGGCCCCATATCGTTAAGAATACAGCAGGACTTTTGTGATATTTGTTGCAGCTCTGTCGAGGTTAATTGGCCTGCATTAGGGATTTCTCGTTCAATAATATATTTAGGCATGTTGTCTCCTTTGCTGTAATACGACCAGTCGTCTTTGGTTGGTTGTTAAAAAAACGATATAGGTCGTCATGACCCTATCGCATAAAAGTTTGTTAGTTAAACGGTCTTGTTTATTGGTTAAGGCTTAAGTTTGTGGCGGAATATTTACGGCTAATTCGGCCGCTTTCCAGGCGGTGATGCCGCCATTAATATTCCTGATATTTTTAAAGCCCATTTGTTGCATCACAGCCGCCGCCATGGCAGAGCGCCCGGAACTGGCGCAGAGTAGTAGCCATTTTTTATCGCGATCCATCAATTCTTCACGCCGACCCGCATATTGACGGTCGGCCGCCGCTTCCAGTATTCCTCGCGGAATATTTAGCGCACCCTCAATAGTACCCGACATAAATTCTGCAGGTTCTCGTACATCCAGTACCTGATAGCCTTCATCCAAGAGAGGTTTAACGTTTAATACATCAATTTCGTGTATTTGCGATTTTGCCTGTTTAACAAAATCCATTAAGGTTTTTTCTTCGCTCATATTAAAATCCCATGGTTAATAGTTGACCGGTCGTCTTGTTTTTGGGCCTAAAAAAAAGACCCAGACAACCGTCGCTTGAGTCATCCTGTTTTATTCCTAATCTACAAGCAACTAGGCAACAAAATAATCATTCAATAAGGTATCGTAAAACTCTTGCAAAGGTTGTACGGATTGTTCGATTTTCATCCGTAACAACGCGCCTTGCCAGTTATTGACCAATAAGTTAGCCATCATGTCTGCGCTCCTATCGGTACGCACCCTGCCTTCCTTTTGTGCTTGCAGCAAAGCCTTATATTGCAGCGCTTTGTAGCGTTCAACAGCAGACTTTAGCGCCTGATTGCACCGCTCACTGGTATCGCCGATTTCACCCATCAAATTACCCAGTAAACATCCCCCTTTGTATCCATTCTTTTCCACTGCAACAATTAGCTCTGCATAGTAGTTTTTTAAAGCAGTGAGCGGGTCGACTTGTGAGTGTTGTAGGTGCCGCGTTAATAGCAGTATAAAGGGTTCGATATAGTGATTAATGCTTTCAGCGGCAAACTCTTCTTTGCTATCGAAGTAGCTATAAAATGAACCCTTGGGTACCTGTACGGCATTTACAATTTCGTTGATTCCGGTTGCATGATAGCCCTGGTTCATCAACAGATAAACACCTTGGTCTAGTAATTTTGTACGTTTGGAAGGCTTGCTGTTCATAGTGGGTACAAAATATACGACCGGTCGTATATTTTGTCAATAAATTTTTTCATTTTAAGGCTCGAGCTTTTGAATACGTGGCTTCATTCATATGCCATTGAATATAAATTACTCCAGCATGAGAGGGGCTTGAGGTGTCCGAATTTGATGAGCTAACGGTATTAGCTTGAATTTTACTGGTAGGGTAAACCGGGCGTAATTTGCGCAATCATATTTCACGCTATTGCACGCATAGTGCCGTTATAATCAGGCGCCTATAGTAATTAACTTCCTTGCCGTATAGGTGTGGGATTCATTGGCAGCCAGTAAGCACGTTTTGGATTTATTAGCGAGATACCCGTATGGAAACCGTAAACATGCCCGAAAGATACGCCGAATTTTTAAGTCATTTAAAACGTAACGGCAAACTTTCGGATAACGATTTGACCAAAGCCCGCCGCATGCAAAAGTCGGCCCAAGACGATTCATTACCGCAAATGTTGGTCAAATTGGGTTTATGCTCCGATGCGGATGTGGCCGAAACCTTTGCTAAAACCCATGGTCTGGAGCGCCTGCGCCCGGAAAACTATCCGCCGCAATCGCCTTTGCAAGATCATGTGTCGTTACGGTTTTTGAAATACCATCATGTGGTGGGTTTGCAAGCTGACGATGATGGAATCGACGTGGCGGTGATGGACCCGGAAGATGATTACTTGCCGCATGCCTTGCGATTGGCGACCGGCAAGCAAATCAGGCTGCATGTCGGGCAACTGTCCGATATCGATGCGGCGTTGGAAATTCAGTATGGCGACGGCAAGTCGCAAATGGATAAGCTGATGGACGGCTTGAGTGTGGAAGAAGAGGGCAGCGAAGACCTGGAGCATTTAAAAGATTTGGCCAGCGAAGCGCCGATTATCCGGATGGTGAATTTCATACTGCAAAAAGCGGTGGAAAGCCGTGCTTCCGACGTACATATCGAACCTTTCGAGCAAAGCTTGAAAGTACGCCTGCGTATCGATGGGGTGTTGCAGGACATTGATTCGCCGCCGGTGGCGTCGACCGCTGCGGTGTTATCGCGCATCAAAATCATGGCCAAACTGAATATTGCCGAACGGCGTTTGCCGCAGGATGGTCGCATCAAATTGCAAATGATAGGCAAAGAGCTGGATTTGCGGGTATCCACCATACCGACACTGTACGGCGAAAGCGTGGTGATACGGTTGCTTGACAAGGAAAATGCGGTGCTGGATTTTGCCGCGCTGGGTTTCGTCGGCAAGCAGGCGGAAAACTTCATGGAAATCTTGGCGCAGCCGCACGGTATTATTTTGATCACCGGTCCCACCGGCAGCGGTAAATCCACCAGTTTGTATGCGGCGTTAAAGCAGCTCATTACCTCCGAACGCAAAATTA
>NZ_JALOBS010000073.1 GCF_023228165.1 Methylomonas sp.
TGGGCCAAAGCGCGCATGATGGTCAGATTCAAGCCACCCAAAGTTACACCGCCTTCGGCGGCAACCTGAACGCAACCGGTACCAGCAACGCGCTGCAGAAATATACAGGGCGCGAAGCGGACAGCGAGAGCGGCTGCTATTATTACCGGGCGCGGATTTATTGTCCGGAGATGGGGCGGTTTATCAGCGAGGACCCGCTGGGGTTTGAGGCGGGGGTTAACTTTTATGCCTACGTCAATAATAATCCGGTGAACGCCAATGATCCCAGTGGGAAAATTGTAGTTAATCCAATTACGATTGGCGCAACAATTGGCGGTGTCACTGGAGCTATACAGGCTGCTAATGCTGGTGGTGGTTGGACCATCGATAATGCGGGAAATATTGCCATCGGTGCTTTAACAGGCGCTGTCGCCGGTGCTATTCCAGGTGCTGTTGCAACTAATATTGGATTAAAGGCAACTGTTGCTGTAGGTGCGCTAGCTGCTGGAGGAGGTAACTTAGCGAACCAATGGGCGGGCGGCACTTCTCTAGGTAATACAAATTGGCCTCAATTTTCTGTACAAACTGGATTAGGGGGTATTAGTGGTTTAGCTGGGTATGGAGCAGGTCTTTCATCTGCACTTAAAGTTGTTAGGTCTGGAGGCAGTGTGGAAGGAGCGTTGAATTTCGGCAATATTTATGGTGCCTTGGCTGGAGGGGCTACTCAAACCATTGCCAATCTACCGGTTCCTACTGATCTTGGTGGGTTTTGGTCCAGCACAAATTTACCAGCAACCAATTCTGCTAATGGAGGGTTTGTTCTTTATCCAAACAAATCCAACACGAATCAAATGCAAAGTGTTTACAGAAAATAATCTTAAACTATGAATATATATTCTATCGTTTACGAGTATTTATTTAACATGATTGGTGGAGCCGTTATTGCTTCTGCATTGCTTGGACAATTTTATATAAATGAACACATCGGGAAAGTGCCCAAGTTCGTGCCAGCCTGGAAAAAAATTACCTCATATTTTTTTAGAGCTATTGGAGCTATTATTAGTTTTGCGGTTCTTGTTTTTGTGATTCGATTGATAAGATTATTTACAATTGTTACTGTTCCGAATGTAGTAGCAATTGCCATTGGTTTGCTAGTAACGGTTTTTTGGGGTCTAAAAATTATAAAGAAAAAGTAGATAACTGATTCGACCATGAAAATAATTCAGCCTACATATATCGGCCAACTGGTTAACGATACGAGCTACGCGCGCGACCGGCTCGGCAACATTCTGAGCCAAACCGATGATGTGCAGGGATGCACGAATGTCGCGGGCGCAGGATGCGCAGGAGCGACCACCAACGCCCTGGGCCAAATCACCGGCACCACAGTTTTTAGCTACGACCCGGAAAACCGCCTCAAAACCGCCGATTACCCCGGCAGCGCCTTTGATGAAAGCTTTAGCTACGACAAGGTCGGCAATCGCAAGACCCACACGCTGAACGGCACGACCCAATACTACAACGTCGACGCCGGCAACCGCCTCAAAGACATCCGCACCGGCAGTCCGACCGGCACGATCTACGAGAGCTACCAATACGACGACAACGGCAGCCTGACCACCGTCAGCGGCAATCGGTCAATGACCCTGAGCTGGGATGTCAACAACCGCGTCAAGCAAATCAATACCAGCCAATACCGCTACGACCCATCCGGCTACCGCATCGAAAAAACTGCCGGAATCACCAATCGCTACTACCTGGAAGGCGAACATCTGGAAGCCGTTTACGACGGCAACGGCGCACTGCGCGACCAATATATGCGCGGCACGGTGATCGACGAAGTGGTCAACGGCTACCACCGCGACGCCAACAACATGATGGTCAACAGCACCTACCACCACGACGCCCTGCAATCGGTGTTGGGGCAAAGCGCGCATGATGGTCAGATTCAAGCCACCCAAAGTTACACCGCCTTCGGCGGCAACCTAAGCGGAACCGGCACCAGTAACGCCTCACAAAAGTACACCGGCTGGGAAGCCGATGGGGAAAGCGGATTTTATTATTACCGGGCTCGGTATTATGATCCGGTGAATGGGAATGATCCGAGTGGGAATTGTCCGATGTGTGTAGGTGCCGCAACCAGTGTAGTTTTAGGTGGCGCAATAAGATTTGCCACTGGTAGAGATGTTTTTGATGCAAATGCAATCGCAACTGATGCCGCTCTCGGAGCGGCAGGATCTGGAATAATTAGTAAAGCCACACAACTTTATCAAACGAGATATATAGCAGCGCCTCTTTCAACAAAATTAGCAGCCAGTAGTGGCGCGACCGCACAAGCTCAAATTACCAGTGGGATTTATTTCTTTGAACAAGGCGGGGCCAGTTATGTTGGGCAGTCTAGTCAAATTGGAACTCGTTTAGCTGCACATGTGGCCAATCCTATTAAGCCTATATCGTCCGTTGATAATGCAGTAAGAGCGGCTGTGAATGGAAGTAAAGCAAGTCGAGAGGTTGCAGAGCAGCTAACCCTCAATAACATGGGTGGAATAAACGCATTAGGTGTTTTAAATGCAATAAATCCCATAGGGGCGGCCCGCATCGGGTTATTAAATAATTCTAGACTTGGTACTATTACGTCAATTGCTACGCCCGCACAATCGATTTGGAATTCTATTTTTAGTGGGTCAGCAATAGGATTGAGTACAAATATTTCCTCCGGTGCAAATGGAGGATTTGTTCTGTATCCGAATAAATCAAACACAAATATGATGCAAAGCGTCTATCAAAAATAGGAGTTATTCAATGGGAGCATGGGGAATTGATCCGTTCGACTGTGATGAAGGCGTGGAAATACGAGAAAAATGGAATGAGTGGTTGGATGGCGTTCATAGTGTTGGTTACGAGGAAGCATTAAAGCGTTTTTTTGCTCATTGGGGTGATGCAATAAACTACGGTGACACAGTAACAAATAATGAAATCATAGCTCTTGTAGTATTACATTTCGAGTATGAGAGAGAAGTACCCAAGAAGCTGGCAAAAGCTGCAGAAGACGCGATTAACCGAGAGCTTGAGGTCACAGAAATAAGCAGTTGGAAAGAAAGTGTTCAGCAAGCCAGAAAGGATTTTTTGATTAGTCTCCTAGAAAAAATCGGCGGAAGCAGAAAAAAACCGAAAAACCCAAATTTTTTCTTGGATCCCGCTCTTCAATTTCGGACGTTGAATTCGGCTAAAAAATCGTTACTGGACTCTTTTAGGAAACTAAAAACCAGTAGGACTAGGATTGGATTGTCGGGCGCTGGATTTCCATCATTTATGCTCACATTAGACCGACTAATGAATCATCGAATTTGGGAAAAAGATTCTAATATTTATATGCAGGCCAGTAATGAGCGACTGATTATGCTGGCCACCTATATAGCGATCGGAGCTAACTATACGGAAGATGAGTTGAAAGCGCTTATTGACAGGATAATGCGATAGGCAAACCATGGCAGCACTCTCCAAAGAACAGATTAACCAGCTGATCGATTTAAAAAATGAGGCCGAAGACTGCGTGAAACAACTGGATACTATCTTTCATCACATGCGCCGTATCGAAAGAAAGCCGCGCATCTAAAGCGGCTGATCGGCAAATTGAAAACCTGGTGCGACACGTGAGAGGTACCTTCACCTCCGTGGAAACTTGCCGAGTCGACCGTAATAGCCGGGTGTGTATTCATCCTGATGATGGCTTGTGCAGCGCCGCCCCCCCTGGACGATGATATCTTCCGATACTGTCAGACTGCGCGCGCCAAGACACTATGAAGGGATAACCGTATTGCAGACTCTTAGGCTGTTTTCCGAAGGCTACCGCCACTATAGCCGGCATACCTGGCTGCAATTCACCCTGTTTGTAGCCTGCTACGCGCTGTTTGACTACGCTTACTTCAAGATTCCGGTCGACCTGTTTGCCAATGTTATTTACTATCACGGCGTGGTGGCGGTTTGCGCCGATCTGGTCAACTGGCTGGTACCGTTGGAACAGGTATTGGCCAAGCAGAATCATCTGCTTTCCGCCAAGGCCGATCTGGAAATCGTGCGCGGC
>NZ_JALOBS010000029.1 GCF_023228165.1 Methylomonas sp.
CATCGCCGAAGCCGCGCTCGATGAGGATTTCGATAGGGTTTGCCCAAAACCCGGCAATCCCACCAAAAATTCACTGGTCTCGGTGTTGCTGCGCATGGTGGCTTGATTATTTTCTGGGAAACTTCAGGTAAATAAAAATATTTCATGAAAATCATTCACACCTCTGATTGGCACCTTGGCCACAGCCTGAAAGGCTTTGACCGTCATTATGAGCATCAATGCTTCCTCGATTGGCTACTCGTGCAACTGCGCGAGCAAGACGTCGATGCGCTGCTGGTCACCGGCGACATTTTCGACAACGCTAATCCATCGGCGGCAGCACAAAAGCAGTTGTACCGGTTTTTGCAGGCGGCACGAGAAGCTGCGCCTCACTTACGGGTGGTGGTGATTGCCGGCAATCATGATTCGCCCGGTCGCTTGGAAGCGCCTTCGCCGTTATTGGATTTATTCGATACCACGGTGGTGGGCCAAACGGGGCGTAATGGAGCAGGCGAAATCGATCTCGAGTCGTTGATCGTACCCTTGCATGATCGCGAGGGCCTGCGCCGTGCCTGGTGTTTGGCGGTACCATTTTTACGCCCCGGCGATGTGCCGCGCATCGAAACTGACGGCGACACTTATCTGGCAGGCGTGGATGCCTTGTATCGCGATGCCTTGCAGCAGGTTCTGCTGAAACGGCAAGCTGGCGAAGCGATTTTGGCCATGGGCCATTGTCACCTCGATGGCAGCGCGGTGTCGGCCGACTCGGAACGGCGGATTGTCGTCGGTGGCTTGGAAGCCTTGTCGGTGGCGATGTTCGACAAGCATATCGCCTATGCCGCACTCGGTCATTTGCATTTGCCGCAAAGTGTCGGTGGTCGCGATTGGGTGCGCTACAGCGGTAGTCCGCTGCCACTGTCGTTTTCCGAAATCGAGTATCCGCATCAAGTGGTGGTGTTGGAGCTTGAGGGCGAAGCAGTCAAATACATTGATAGTTTGCGCGTGCCGAGAGCTGTAGACTTGTTGCGAATACCCACGCGGCCGACACCGTTGCCGGAAGTACTGGCGCAATTAGAGCAATGGACAGCGGCCGAGCCTGAGTTGCCGGAAGAGCGTTGGCCTTATCTGGAAGTTCGGGTGTTGTTTGATGCGCCGGAACCCGGTGCACGGGTGGCGATTGAAGCAGCATTGGCCGGCAAAGCCCTGCGCCTGGCGGCGATTGATGTCAGTTACGCACGGGTTCAGCGTGCGGCGGATGAGGGTGCCGGATCGTTGCAGGGTGATCTGAGTCGATTGCAGCCGGAGGATTTGCTGCAACGCCACTATCAAAATCAATATGGTTCCGCCTTGCCTGAAGAATTGTTACAGGCCTTTCAGACCTTATTGCTGGAAACGGGGGACGAAGCATGAAGATTTTGGCGATTCGCGGTAAAAATCTGGCTTCACTGGCTGGCGAGTTTGCCATCGATTTTCTGCAACCGCCGCTGGCATCGGCCGGATTGTTCGCGATCAGCGGCCCGACCGGTGCCGGCAAATCCACCCTGCTGGATGCGCTGTGCCTGGCGTTGTTTGATAAAACCCCGCGCTTGCACCAGGCCGGCAGCCGAGGCGTGCAATTACGCGATGTCGGCGATGAAACCCTGCCGCCCAATGATTCTCGCAACCTGTTACGCCGGGGCTGCGCCGAAGGCTATGCGGAAGTTGAGTTTATCGGCAACGACCGACAGCATTATCGTAGCCGCTGGAGCGTGCGGCGGGCACGCTTGCGGACGGACGGCAAGCTACAGGCGACCGATATGGAATTATTTCGTTTGCCGGATCAACAGCCGATTGGCGGCAAGAAGACCGAAGTGCAGGAAGCAATTGTCGAACGGCTTGGCTTGAGTTTCGAGCAGTTCACCCGCGCGGTGTTGTTGGCACAGAATGAGTTCAGCGTGTTTCTCAAAGCCCCCGACGACGAACGCGCCAGCTTGTTGGAAACCTTGACCGGCACCCATGAGTACAGCCGCATCTCCATCCGGGCCTTTGAACGCGCCAAACAGGAGCGGCAAAAATTGGAGGCGTTGCAGCAACAACTGGTTAGCCAACAGCCTCTGGCCGAGGACCAACGCGAGGCGTTGCTGGGGCAAATTCAAGTGGCGCAGACTGCGGTAGATACCGCGCAGAACCAAAAATCCGAATTGGACGGTCATCTGGACTGGCATCGGCGCTACCGGGCCTTGCAAACGGCGGAACAACAAGCCCAAAGCCAATGGCAACAAGCTCAGCAGAGCCATGAACATGCGCAGCCGCAACGTCAGCACCTGGCGCTGATCGAGTCCTTGCAAGCCGCACGGCCATTTCTGGTTGATTTGGATCGCTTGCAGAGCGAATGTGCCGAAATGCAAACGCAGTTGGCTAAGGCTGAACAGATGGTAACGTCTGTCACAGCGTTGCATGAACAGGCGCTACTCAATCAGGCGAACGCCGAAACCCACGTACAGCAGGCCGAACAGCAAAAAAGCGCAGCGGAGCAGGACATTGTTCAGGCGCGCAGTCTGGATGCGCAAATCCAGACCCTGCAACCGCAACATCTGAAGCAACAACAGGATAAATTGACGGCCGTTCAGCAGATGGCTGATTTGCGCCGGAAATACCACCACACGCAGCAGAACGAACAACAACTGACCGGTGAATTGGTGCTGTGCCAGACTTGGCTGAACCAATATCAACATTGGCTGATCTTGAGCGAGCAATGGCCGCGTTGGGACACGCTATTCCGCCAAGGCAAAATACTGAACGGCGAAATGCATACTGCGCGCTCTGTGTTGACGCAATCTGAAAGCGCTTTGGCTCAGGCCGACGCGGCCGCGCAAACAGCCCGGCACGCACTCGACGTGTTGTTGCCGCAACTCTCAGCCGCCGAACTGCAATGGCAAACGGCAGACGCCGAGGCTAAGGGGTTTGATGCGGATGCACTAACCCAAACATCGGAACGGCAACAACTCCGCTTATCTCAATTGCGTCAGGCTGATACCGTGTGGCGGGAACTGGCGCGGTTGAAATCAGAAGTCGATCAAAAGACAACCACGTTGCAAACCGTATCGGCCCAGCAACATCAAGCCAGCGCCGCGTTACAGGACGTCGAAACTGCGTTACCGCGTTTGATTGCCAGTCACGAACAGGCGACCAAGATGCTCGAATTGGCCAAACTGGCCTGCAGTGAGCGCGTGGAGGCTTTGCGCGCTCAACTCAAACCCGACACGGAATGCCCGGTGTGCGGGGCCATGCAACATCCGTTTGCCGAACACGATCATCCCCTGCGGCACGAATTACAGGCGCTGGAACGCGAAGTCGAGGCGTGTTGCCAGCGTCGGCAACAGGCGGAAAGTGATCGTCAGCGTTGGCAACTAGACATCGCGCACTGCGACCAAACGATACAAGCAACCCATGATTTGCTGGCAACGCTGAGTCGCCAAGTCGAATCTCAACAGCAAAGCGGGTTGGCATTGGCAGCGGCATTATCCATTGCGGACATGCCCGACGAAGGCATCGCCGTGTGGTTGGCGCAGGAAACCCTAGCGACGGAACAAGTCTTGCAAGGAGTTGGTGAGAGTTTGAAAGCCATGAGCGCGGTGATGAAGGTTCGTGATCAGGCTTACGCAAAGTTGGAGCAACTCAAATCGCAACAGCAATCCTTGCAGCAGCAATGGGAGCAAGCCAAGGTTGACCGGCTCAGCGCGGATCAAGCATTAGTCAAGGCCCGTGACAATCTCCAAGCACTGTCTTTAAAGTTGGAACAGGTATTGGACGAACTGGATGGTGCCTTTGACGACTCGAGCTGGCGTCAAGCCTGGCAAACCGATGCGGAGGGGTTTTATCAAACCTGTTTGCAAAACGCACAAGCCTGGCACAGTCATCATCAACAGCAAGCTCAGTTGAGCCAAAAACTGTCTATTCTTCAAACGGAATTGCAGGCGTTGCAGGGCCAGGTAACCCAAGCGGAACAACGACAAGCCGAAGCCGATGCTGCATTTGCGGCCATAGATGCAGAGCTAGTCGCCAAACAGCAGCTGCGGCAAGGTCTGCTTAACGGACGTTCGGTCACGGAAGTCGAACAAGCGTTGGTCAAGACTTTGAACAACGCCAAGACCAAACTGCAGAGCGCCGTGACTGCCGTGCAGGATGCGGTAACCAAACTAGCCACGGCACGAGAGGCTGTTAGCCAAATCACTCAGTCGCTTACCGCGCGGCAGACCGCGTTGCATGCCGCCGACGCGGCGGTGTCGAGTTGGCTGCAAACCTTTAATGCCACGCACCCCAACCGGGCGGCCCTGGGGCTCGACGATTTGCGCAGACACTTGCTAAAGGATGCGGCCTGGTTGCAGCGCGAACGCGAGGTATTGCAACAATTGGATCAGACATTGATGCAGGCGCAAACGGTATTTGCCGAGCGTCGCGCGCAATGCGAACACCAGTTGCAATTGCGCCGCTCTTTGGAAAGTTTCGAAAGCTTGGAAATTCAGCTGACCGATCTTACCGAACAAATTAAGGCGTTGATCAAGCAATTGAGCGATTTGCATCTGCAACGCCGCCTGGACGATGAGCGCCGCCAAGCTTGCGCAGGTTTACAAACCCAAATTGCCGCGCAAACTGCCGTCAACGACACCTGGGCCAAGCTCAGCAGCCTGATCGGTTCTGCCGACGGGAAACGCTTTCGCAATATCGCGCAGCAACTGACGCTGGATATTTTGCTGGGTTATGCCAATCAGCATTTGAAAGACCTGAGTCGGCGTTATCGTCTGGAACGGGTTAACGATAATCTTGCACTGCAAGTCGTCGATCAGGACATGGGCGACGAAATCCGCTCGGTTCATTCCTTGTCCGGCGGCGAATCCTTTCTGCTGTCGTTGGCCCTGGCTTTGGGGCTGGCCTCGCTATCCTCGAATCGGGTGCGCGTCGAATCGCTGTTCATCGATGAAGGCTTTGGTAGTCTGGATGCCGACACGCTGCGAGTGGCTATGGATGCCTTGGACAGTCTGCAAGCGATGGGTCGTAAGGTTGGGGTAATTTCCCATGTGCAGGAAATGACGGAGCGTATCGGCACCCGAATCGAAGTCAAACAGGTCGGCAGCGGCTTGAGCAACGTCAGGGTGATTTGAGGGAAGAAACCTTGGACCTTCGCAATTCGTGCTGGTGCTGGTGCTGGTGTTGGTTTCGGCCATCACCGACCACAGGGTTTGGTATGCTGAGGTAACTTACCGTCTCTAACCTTTAGATTACCATCGATAATCAATCCCATGTCCACCAAATCCAGCATCGCCTGCGGGCCGAATTTCCACTTTTACCACGAAGCGTTTGAACAAGATGCCGTCTATCTGGAACTGGAGCAGGCATTTTTCGAAGCCTCACCCGATAAAGTCACGGTGGCCATACCAGTTGTGGTTTGGGAAGTCATCCGCCAGTATGCCGGTGCCGATTTGTCCTGGGCTGCCAAATCCGATGAGGAGATTTGGCAATGGGTGGAAAATGAAGTGGATGAACGGATTGCGTTGTGTCAGACCGCTACCGCTAATCGTGCATTTTTCCCGATGTGTGGAAATTTGACGTTCGGTTCTGTTGACGATTCTAGAGAAATGCAGCTCGAGCGCGGTCTGGCACATTGTTTTGAAATGCGGGAAAAGCAACGCCAGTTGATTGCTCAGGTCAATGAATTGATGAGCAATCAACGTTAAGCCTAATTTCCACTGAGGATTTACTGACACAACTTCATTTGTAAAACCATGGCTAACCAATTTACCAAAAAAGCCGAACAACGCTGGAACGCGTTGCCGGAACAAGACCGGCAACTATTCTTAAGCACTGTTTGGTGCGGACAGTGCCGGGATAACACCACCATGGTGGACCTAAGATGTACTACGGTACAAAACGACTTGTTGCTGGAGGGCAAGTGTCAGCATTGCGGCGCTAAAGTCAGGCGCTTGATCGATTAGGGGACGGCATGAGTATCAATATTACTAATTCCGGGCGGTAGACAAACCTTTAACCCCGCAGCAGCAACGCGCGTCTGGTTAGATCTCAAAGACCAATTCTACACTAGTCTTTGAATGACTTCCCCGACTAAAGAAACATTAGAACACTTGGTAGATTGCATGAATGGCCCAAGCCAGAAACGAGTTTCAAGTCCGATTTCCACCGGTGGTGAGGGCGTGTTCTTCGAGCAACACGTCGCTGCTTACTGGCTCGTCCAGTTGCTCGTCCGCAGCATCCCGCCGATCTTGACCGATACCGGCGTCACCGAAGTCCATTTCCAGACTGAGCATCTCGGCTTCAATACGGACGACGTCCTCGTCGTCTGCGCGCGCGCAGACGCGGCGACTGCGCGCCTCGTCGGGCAGGTGAAGCGCAGCTTCACCATCAGTGCTGCCGACGACGAATGCAAGAAGGCCATTGGCGATTTCTGGAAGGATTTCAAGAAGGCCGCCCCTTTCAATCCCCAGCACGACCGCTTTGTTCTAGTGACGTTGCGCGGCACGAACGTGCTCCTCGAGAATTTCGTCGGTCTGCTCGACTGCGCCAGAGGCGCGGCTGACGGCGAGGAGTTCGAAAGACGGCTGTCCCTCAACGGATTTATCTCGAAGAAGTCCGTTCATCAGTGCGACGAGCTTTGCGAGATCGTCAGCACCCTGGAAGGGACGCCCATCACCGCCAAAGACCTGTGGCCCTTCCTGCGCGTGCTGCACGTCCTGAGCCTCGACCTGCATACCTCCACGCGCCAGACCGAGGCGCACGTCAAGACGCTGCTCGCCCTCAAATCAACCGATCCGGATCCTGTCGCGAGCGCGAAGGCCGCGTGGGACGATCTTCTGACTTTCGCGAGCGAGGCCGGACCGGGCGCGCGGAGCCTGAAACGCGCCGACCTTCCAGCCGCTCTCGTCCAGGCGTACGGCGAGGTGGGCGCGAACGAGCAGCGCGTACTGACGGCACTGAAGAACCACACAGACTTCGTGCTCCTGAAGATCCGCACCACGATCGGGCCGGCCTTCCATCTGCGGCGCCCCGGCATCGTCCAAAAGGTGCTTGCGGCCATCAAGGCGAAGCAAGTCGTCCTAATAACGGGGCCAGCCGGCAGCGGCAAATCCGTCATTGGGAAGGAAGCTGTGGCCTTTCTCTCCCGCGAATTCTTCGCCTTCGGGTTCCGAGTGGAGGAATTCGCCGTCGCTCACATCGACGAATCACTCCACAACAGCCAGATTCCGGCGCGTGCCACTGAGCTTCAAGCCATCCTCGGCGCGCAGGGTCGCAAGGTCCTCGTGATTGAGAGCGTCGAACGCCTGCTCGAAAAGCCGACGCGCGACGCGTTCAGCGACCTTATGACGCTCGCCCAGGGCGACGACGGCCTCGGCATCCTCATGACCTGCCGCGATTATTCCGTGGAGCAGGTGCAGGCCAGCTTTCTCCAGGCGGCGGGGATTGATCACGCGGTCATCGATGTTCCGCCGCTTGACGACACCGAATTGCAGGAGGTCCAGGCCGCTTTTCCGTCGCTGGCAGTGCCGCTCGCCAACCCCGCCCTGCGCGAGATCCTGCGCAACCCGTACTTCATCGACAAGGCATTGCAGATTCCGTGGGATGCAGGACGTCCGCTTCCAGAGAACGAGCGCGATTTCCGTGCCATCTTCTGGCGGCAAATCGTGTGCGCAAACCAGAATCCGGCCAATGGCATGCCGCGTCTGCGCGAAGAGGCGTTGCAAGAGCTGGCGGTGCGCAGGGCGCGTGCCCTGTCGGATTACGTGCCAGCGACGGGTCTCAATGCCGCAGCCATCGGCCTCCTAAAACAGGATTCCCTCGTTGTTTCGCCGGAAAGCAATGCTTTGCTCGTGGCGACGGCGCACGACGTCCTCGAGGATTGGGCCATCCTGCAATGGATCGAGGAACAGCACCTCACGGATGAGACGGCGTTCAAGGCATTGTCGTCAGCGATAGGGCCGCATCCTGCGGTGCGCCGCTCGTACCGGAAGTGGGTTGCCGAACTGGTCGACCGCGACGCACCCGCAGCGGACCGGCTGTTCAGCGCGGCCATTGCCCAGCCCGACGTGCCCGCCCAGTTCCGCGACGATACGTTGGTCTCGCTGCTCAAGGCACCGTCTGCGCCAGAATTCCTGTCGCGGAACGAGGCTGAGCTGCTCGCCAATGACCGCGCCATCCTCAAGCGGGTCATCCACCTCCTGCGCGTCGCATGTGTGACGTCGCCCGCGTGGCTTGCTGATGTGCGCGGCCACAGCTCCATCCTGAGCGTGCCGGACGGCGCGGTCTGGGCAACCGTCGTGGGACTGGTTCACCGCAACATCGGTAGCTTCGGAACGGAAGACGCACCACTGCTTCTCGCATTGATCGAGGATGCCGTGCGCGGCATCAGTTGGTGGGCACCGGACATCGACGGGGCCGAACATGTTGCCGGCATTGCCCATTGGCTCCTCCCACACTTTGATCACTACAGGGGAGACGATGCCCGGAAACGCATTCTGAAGGTGATTGCGAAGATCCCGAAGGCCGCCCCCGCGCGCTTCGAAGCCGTTTTGCGCGGACAGATTAGGGAGGGATGGCACCACGATCCCGTCGCCGAAGACTTCCAGGACATTCTTCTTACGGGCTTCGACGGCGCGCCCACGGCGCGCGACCTACCGGACCTTTTGATCTCCGCCGCACTGGATAGATTCCTCGCAACGGAGGAGTATCTGCGCGAGGAACCGTACGGCCGATTGACCATCGACGTTGACCTTTACTTCGGTATCAAGGAGCACCTGCACCACAATTTTTTCCCTGCCAGTGCCTTCCGAGGGCCGTGGATCAACCTGCTCTCGCACCACCCGAGAAAGGGTCTCGACTTCCTGATCCAGGTCTTCAACCACAGTGCCGAGTGGTATGCGCATCCGCGTCTCCATGACCCCCTCGAACCCGCCTGGGAAGTCGAGCTCATGTTTGCGGACGGCACAAGGCGGAAGCAATGGGTCAACTCGCGCCTCTGGGGCCTTTACCGCGGCATGACTGTCGGTCCTTATGTGCTCCAGTCGCTGCTGATGGCCTTCGAGAAGTGGTTGCTCGACTACGCCAAATCCCATCCCGAGGGGCTCGACGCGGTGCTGCTCGAAATCCTCCAACGTAGCGATTCCGCCGCGCTCACAGCTGTCGTCGCAAGCGTGGCGACTGCTCATCCTCACCGGTCGGGCGAGGCCCTTCTGGTGCTGCTGTCGGTGCAGGACTACGTCGAGATTGATCGTAGCCGTATGGCCGGCGAGCACCAGTCTTCGAGCCTCACGGGATTGTTTCCTGACTTCCGCGCCGACAACAAAATCTACGAAGAGGAGCGGAAGAAGTCGAACGCACTGCCGCACCGCATACATGACCTTGAAGCGGCTATCGCAAACCTGCAACTCGGTCCTCTGGCGCCGCGGGTTCACGCCATCATCGACCGCTACATCGCGGCACTGCCCGAACCGAAGAAACGCGACAAGGAAGACATCACTTGGCAGCTTTCACTGCACCGGATGGACTTCCGGCAGTACGACGTGGCCGAAATCCAGCCAGCAGAGGACGATACACCGGCAGACGACGGCGAGGAGCCTCAGAAAAACTACATTCGGCTCGAACCCAAGCCTCCGGCTCCCGAAGTGCAGCAACTCGTTGACGAGAGCAAAAAGACACTGGGCGAAATGAATGCCCGGCTGGCTGTGCTCATGTGGGGCCTCAAGACCTTCCGGCGCGACGCAGACTCTGCCGACCCTGCGCGGTGGAGGGAGATGTTAGCAAGTGCCAAGGGCATGGACCGCACCGCGGAACATCCGGGCAACAGCCGCAACGCTCCGGGATTTGTCGCTGCCGTCTGCGTCCGCGATCGCTGGGACGAGATGTCGCCGGAAGAGAAGGACTGGTGTGTCGACATCATCTGCTCCGAAGTCTCACTGCACGCAGACCAATGGGGAACAATCGACCGCTTACAGCGTTTCTCGATGCTAGCGGACCGCCCGTGTGCCTTTGTTGTGCCGTTGGTGCTCTCCAGGCCCCTGACGGAGACCCAGACGCCGTGCGTGCGCCAGGCCTTTGTTGCCGCGCTAACCCATCCGATTGACGAGGTCCGTTGGTACGCCACCTGGGGCATTGACAACAAGTTCTGGGCCGCGAACCCCGCCCTTGCCCTGCGCGCCGTCAATGCAATCGCAACCGAGGCCGCTATTGCCGACCGCGACTGGAACGCCGAGGAGACGAAGTGTTACGACAAGCGGCGCACGCCGGTCACGATCTCCGCCGCTGCGGCCGCAGACGTTCGCGGGCGGTTCTGGACCGAGGGGGAAATCGCCGAAGATGCGCACGTCAGGTTCGACATCACCGAGATATTCGGAGCCGAGGCGCACGCGAAGGTCCTCGCGATCCTCGGCCAGGTCCCCAACGAGCCTCTGGCCGTGGCCGCACACCGACGCGCCAGCGAAGACTTGGTGGAGTGCTGGAACCGTATGAATGATCGTTCTCCCGACCGGCTCAATAGGAATTTTCACAGGGAGCAGGAGATATCCAACCGCATTCAGCAATTTGCGATGCGGGCGCCAGACGCCGATGCCAAGAAAGTCCTCCAGCCGATCCTCGACACCGTCGACCGGCATCCGCGCGAGGTCCACAACGTCATACAAGGGTTCACAACAAGCGAGGACAGCAATCCCAACACACCGCACTACTGGTTCCTGTGGAATCTGTTTGCCGAGCAGGTTAAGAGCGCCAGTTGGCTCGCGCATCTGGACAGGGAACATCCGCACGGCAGCGAAGTGCTGTCGACGATCTTCCTGACTGCGTGGTGGAAGGACAACGTGCGGCACTGGCGGAGTCTGGAAGGCTATGCCCACAACGTCGACGCGCTCTTCGACGCGCTGCCGCCGGTCTGGATCGTGCTGGACAGCTATGTCCGCTTCCTCTACCACATCGGCGAGCGTTCCATGCCCGCCGCGTTTGTGCGCATCTCGAACGCGCTCAGGCGCGGGAACCGTGCCGACATGCTGCGCGAGTCCAACACCGTCTTCATGCTCGAAGTCCTTCTCCAGCAGCATGTCTACGCAAGGCCACTGGAACTCAAGCGCAGTCCGGCCTTGCGCGAGGCGATCCTGTATGTGCTCGATGTTCTTGTCGATAGCGGTTCTTCCGCCGCGTTCAGGATGCGGGACGATTTCGTTACACCAGCTGCCTGATGCTCCCCAATATCTTCCCAAATAATTGGCTGTAAGATGTGCCGTGGACTTTCTCAACACTAGAACGTCACTTGCTATTGATTTAAAAAAGCGTGGTGGTCGGCTTTTGGCCGAGACCTGCCGATGGCACAGTTCATGTCTTAACCGGAAATGCCGGTATCACTTTATCGACTACTGGCTCCCACTGCCAACATGGAATGCCATGGTCCCGATAATACTGCAGCTTTTCCAGTTTATGAGCCTGGTATTTGTCATCATTGGTCATGCCAAACACCTCTAATACCCAGAGTACCTGGCAATCGTGTAACAGAAAATCTGGCAGGTATCGCAGTTCGTCATCCAGTTTCAACGGCTTGCTGAATGTGCGCCGTTCGGTGATCAGTTTGTCGGCTAGCTGCAGTTCATAGGACGAGTCGACCGGAATGAATTGCCGGTTGGTACGGATCAGTCCAATGTCACTGACGACAAAACTGGTTTTGTTGTGAAATACTGCCGCAATCGCCAGAATACGCCGGTCGGGTTTGCCAATTTCGTCGAATAACTGGCCAAAGCTGTTGGTTGCCTTTTTGGCCAAGGGCGGTGGCAGCCACAGCGGGACGTTCAACAGTTTCAATTTGAGCCCAAGGGAGCCTTCTATTTTGGTGGAGTTCCGGTACGCCATGATTTCACCGACCACGATGGCCGCTTGTTGTGGATTGGCTGTGCGGGTTTGCAGCGCAGCCAGGTTAATGGCTTGGCTATGTTCCAGGCTCCGTTCCCAGAGGGTAATGACCAAGCGTTCCGCGACGGGTTGCTGTTTTTCCAGGGTGACGGTTTGCGCCGCTTTCTCAAGTGCTCGGGTAGATGCAGCAAACGGGCGTTCCGTTTGCTGTGGCTGCCAGTCGTTTAGTTGGGCTTTCTGAATCAGGGCATGGAAAAATCCTACTAGCCCGGTGGACGCCCGACCCGGTTTAAGGCTGGGCGCCTTGCTTCGAGGGATATTAGGTTTGTCTTCAGCAACCGGCTTGTCGTCAGTTTGCATTGTCGCGAAACTGGTGCGCATCAGCCGAGTCTGCAGTTTCACATTGACGATATCGCCTTCGTACTGGATGGCGGGTTTTTGTTTAGCTGATGGGCCTGCCGTTTCCGGTGGTTCGTACAAGAGGCACCATTCGGCATGGTGGTGGCTGGTGTCGGCTTTACGAGCCAGATAATAACGTTGACCACGCGCTTTGATGACCAATTGCCGATTCCGTGTATCCCTCAGACACTGACAGCAGGGCCGTTCGGTGCAGCCATGATACCGGTGCAATATCTGTTGGGCTTTGGGATGGCTGCGATCGGTCAGCCACAAATAGTCGTAGGTTTCGCCGTCCAGAAGTAATTCGCTCATGGCTGATCCTCCTTAAGTTCGGATTTGGCAATACATAACGGTTTCGGCGGCTGGCCGGGTTTATCGGTCCAATCCCAGATCACGCATAACGCCAGCCAATAGGCATGGGCGGTTTTCGGTGCCAGGTCGCGGTGCGCTCTCCAGAAGGCAATGACGTGGCGTTTGCCGATTTCGTGCAGGTTATGGGGGTGTTCGGTCTGTTCGATAAATTCCACGAACTTGATCATGCGCCCGACCTGCAAGCGGCGATGAGCTTTGGAACCCTGGCGGACATAGTGGTGGGCCAGAGCCTGGATCTGTTTAACCAATATAGACACGCACCACCTCCAGACGCTCGTGGCCCAGTTCCTGAGAAAGGATGCTGCGGGCGCGTTGGTCCAACGCTTCAGCGGCTGTCAGATCAATGTTGAGCCGGGTGGCCATGTAGCTATGCCAGTCCGATACGGCGATAGATGTGTTAATCGGTGCTGGAACGCCAGTCAAAGTTTCATAACGTTGCTGAGCGTAATGATGGCGCTGGCCATGAAACTGGAATGGCTGTTGTTGCGCTTGGCTGTAGCAATGGTCGCGAAAGTCGACATAGCGCAGATTGGCGGGAACCATCGATGGTCCGTCCTGCAGGGTGGCGGCTGTTTTCAACGCTTCCATGGCTTCTGCGGATACCGGCACGTGTCGCCGTTTGCCGCCCTTGGTGCCGCTGAAGACCGTGATGCGGCCTTCCCGTTGCGCCTGACGAAGCGCTTTTTGCGCATCCAGCAAGGCCGATTCCTTGAAACGCAATCCCAATGTCCGTTGCAGATTGAGCAAGACGGCAATGCGTTTGTCGTCGACACTGGTTTGCAACTGGTCGTGCTGCGACTGTGGCATGGCTTTGCTGGATTCCGGGATGTAACACCGTTTAGGTATGCCGCAATCTCGGGTCGGACTGACCGTTTGCCATTCGCCTTGTGTGGCGGAGTTCATGATGCTGTTGACCGCCGAGACATACAGTTGCGCAGTCGAGGCTTTCAATTCGTTGCGTTCCACCCTAGCTTTCAACGCCTGGCCATAAGCAATCACCAGCTCGCGGTTAATGTCTTCCATGCGTTTGATGCCTTGGGTTTGTTCCAGCCATTTGGCAAATACCGACCAGCGCTCGGCGAGTGTGCCGCGCGTGGCAAACGCTTTGCCGGATTGATGGGCGCAGGTTTTTCCTGCTCGGGTCAGATTGCGACTGCCAAGACCGAGATTGCGGCCTCGCTTTCGACTCGCCATCAATGGTTTTGGCGCTGGGTCATCAGGAGGACTGACACGCGCGCCTGTGCCAGTCTGATTTACTTGGTATTCGTCAGGTCGATCGATTGGCATGGTTAACCTCCAGAAAAAAGTGGGCAACAGACTCCCTTGTCCAAAGCGGACTGGAACTGAACACATTGGCAATGCCATGCACATCAGCAGTCGGCTTTGAACAAGGGAGCCGGGGTGGCCTTGGTAAAACAGTTTTTCTTTCGTCATGAGCGGGGAACCCCGGCTCCAACCCCACTTGGGTATACAAGGCCAAACTCATGACGATGAGTGTTGACGCACGGGTTGCCTACCCGGCGGAGGTGTATACCCAGTGTGAGGTGCGCGGCTTATGACTCGCTGCGCGGGCGAGTAATTTTTGTCGGTCGGTAACGAACTCGGGGTGCTGGCCAGACGCATTCAGCGTCCACTTGCGACGCTAAACTCGGCCCCTTACACGTTCGAGACAGACTGACCCGGCAAAACCCGTGATTGTTACGCAGGTATCCGGTTGATTTACTTAGTAGAAATGCTTAAATCCCTTTCTGTTTCTGTTTTTTAGAAACGGCGAAACAGCGGGCTTAGGCTTTTACCGGAAGACGTTATTGAAACGTCCGGGTATGACTTTGAAGGGAATCCGAATCCAATCCGCGTGACGCAATCAGTTGTTTCGCCGGCAAACGCGACTGCCGGTGGCACAGGCCGATCTGAAAACGGGACGACGGGATTCTTAAGAGATGTTCAATCGCCTTGCTCGGGTGGGCAGGCAGTCGCCTGTCGCCGATCCAGATGGGAACGATTGATATAAAACCCTAGCTATAAGATTGCCACCACTGAACCGGTTAAACACCACTTCAGTTATCCATTTTGCGGAACCGGGGTTCCAGGCAAACTTTCTGCGCGGCTGCTTACGCGCAACGGCAACACCACCTTTCGAAACTCTACTCGCGCGGTCTATTGGTTTGCGCCATTGAGGCGCTTTGGATTACTCAGCGATCGGCAGACGATCGTTGATGAACTTATAAAATACTTCGCTATCGACAGCGACTGTGCCTTTCATCGAGGCGCATTTTCCCTGCCGACCCAGATAGAGCGTTTTCAAAACTCCATCTGCACCAAAAATAAATTTAAGCGTGGACGCATTGCCCTAAGGCCCAACGGACACAGTACATCCAGCGGCGTTCCTCTGCCATCCCACTAGGGACTCTATAGCTGGTACGTCTTCGCTTTTTATACTGCCGAAGTGCAGTCTATGAAAATTTCGTCCCGAAAAGTTCTACGTGCGGGGCTATTTTGGGGTTGAAATTGAGCGACTGTCAAATGGTTTTTTCATTTTATTTCAATTGTTTAAGTGGTGAATACAGGCTGGACGGCGTTGGATTTTATTGGACAATTCAGAATTAAAGATATGAATGACTTTCGTACCAACCGCCATTGAAAATCGGGGTATTAAAAACTGGGGTGACGCCAAAAGCGATTAAATCGATTTCGATAAGAGACAGACCTCGATGATCTGGAGGCTTATTTTATTTATAGACATCGTCTGTGAGTAATACCGGTAATACTGGGTAATCCATCGAAATGTCCTCTGCAGCCTACGCCAGATAGGACGGTAACACCGGTAATACCAGTAATCTCACTGCACTAAAAGTCCGATAGTTACGACGCACAGGTCTGCCCAAGAGTGGCAATACAGGCTGTTGTGAGCTGTCAACTGGCGTTGATCGACGTGGTCATCAAAAGTTCTAAATCTAACGAGCCAACCCAACAACGAATGCCAGCCTCTATATAATATTCATAAATTACTTATGATTTTATATAAAAAATCATTATGATAAACAAAAAATGAATAATAGGAGCGGTTTTATATGTCTTTAGGTCAGTGGGTGGGCTATCGATGGCTGGCTGAAAGGTACAACATCAACCCTGTTCAACCGTTTCGAATAGATAGCCAAATCGTAAAATCACGCTTAACCGAGCGAGTCGATGGGTTTATCCATGAATTCTATCCGCCAGCCTTCAAGCCGGAAGACACCTTCGTGGATCATATGACTTTTGCGCTCAAGCGTGAAGGCATTCATCTCGAGTTTTTAGCGCGACTGTTTGAAGTTGTTCCGGTTGCCGAAATTGAAGAATGGGTTAATGCTGAACCCAGTGGCCAATATGCGCGGCGAACGGGTTTTTTTTATGAATGGCTGACCGGTCGGCAATTAAATTTCAAGGGTGTGAGCGTTGGCAATTATGTCGACGCCATTGATGCCAATCATTATTTTACGGCAAGTAACCCTGACAACAATCAGCGCTGGCGGGTTCGTAATAATTTGCCGGGTAACCGCAACTATTGCCCGGTGATTTATCGAACAGATAAGGTAAAAGCCGCAGAATCCTATGATTGCCAACAAAGCCTGAGCAAGCTCGAAGCTGAGTATGGTCAAGATTTACTCATGCGCAGCGCTGTGTGGCTCACGGTCAAGGAGAGTCAGGCAAGTTTTACCATAGAGCACGAAGACAAACAGACTGATCGGATAAAGCGCTTTGCCGCTGCCATGGAAAAACACTGCGGACAGATTGAAAATCCACTGGGTGTATTGTCCTTATCGGAATTACAGGCCGAAATTCTGGGCTCAAGGGCGACACGGTATGGTCTAAGGCAATCACCGGTATTTGTGGGGGAAAATGATTTTCAGGCCTTAACGATAGTTCATTACATAGCGCCGCACTGGGATGACACCGAATCCATGTTATCGGGTCTTTCGGATTTCGCAGGTCGAACAGTCGATAAATCCCCACTTGTCAGAGCTGCTGTATTGTCATTTGGTTTTGTTTATATTCACCCTATGGCGGATGGCAATGGCCGTATTTCCCGGTTTTTAATCAACGATAGCCTGCGCCGTGATCAGGCTGTACCCGCTCCTTTTATTTTACCTGTCTCAGCAACCATTATCAGCTCACCCCAAAACCGATATGGGTACGATCAAATATTGGAAGTGCTTTCAAAACCATTTATGCGGCATTATCACGATCAATACCATTTTGGATCACAGAGCATAGGGGCCGATGGCGTTGATTACAATTTTCACTTTAAAAGCTACGCCGATGCTTGCTCAGTTTGGCGCTATCCTGATTTGACCGCACACTGCGAATATCTTGCCCAAATCATCGATCAGACTATCAACCAGGAAATGCGCAAAGAAGCAGGCTATTTGCGTAGCATTCGTGTCACGCGAGCCCGCATTAAAGAGGTCCTGGATGGCCCAGACACCGATATTGATCGCATCATTCGTTCGATTCGTAATTCCCATGGCAAAATTTCAAACAAACTTTGCAAGGAATTTCCTTTGCTAAATGAAGCAGATATTGGTTCGGAGATCATTAAAATCGTGCAGGAAGAGTTCGGTATATCGGTTATTGAAGTATCTGACGAGAGCGGCGAGTAAGACTACTGCGAATTCTGCCGAGCACTAAAGATAACCACTAAAAATCAATGGCGATAGCCAAGATAGTTGATGATGGTGAAAGTTAAAAAGCGATTTTTCTCTCAGTTCCCTCATCCAAAATCGTAGAGAACTTCTACAACCCTCATTATTATTGATAGTTCCCTCAGTTCTCTGGTTCTCTTTAAAAAGTCCTCTTTTTATCCCAAGTGCCTCAAGGCACGACTTGGATAAAAATGGAGTGAGTGGATCAACTTGCCAAGCTCTGTGATTCCGATTTTCGTACTCACAGGAAGCCAGCAAATTAAAAATGCAGTAACAATTCCAGTAACTTTTGTTAAAGCCGCTTAAGCTCCTTGAATTAAATGGCTTGCAGACTTGATTCGATTGAGGTCTGAGCACCATTTATGCATTCAAGCGGATGCAACCCAGTCCAAAAACCCGTAAGTTGCAAGGCTTGACGGGTTTTTTATTGGCCGAAGCAATGTAAGTGTTCTTTCAACTTAAATTACCGCATCCCGTGATCTTTTCATCAGGAGTGGGTATGGCCGGCACATCGAAATGGCGTCAGCATATCGGGATCTGGTCGCAATCCGCCCGGCAGCGGGTTAACGACGGAGGCATCAATACGTGATTGGGTAATGTGGGGCTGCCGACTGGTAAAGGTTGAAATAACTTGTTCATGAGTAATTCGCTCCTGTGTGCTCCCTAAAATATGGCAATTGGCCGGGCCGTCAGTCGGCTGCGGTGAGCCTTCCTGCTTGATAGTCGTCAATTGCCTGCTGGATTTGTGCAGGGGTATTCATGACGAAGGGGCCGTGCTGAACAATTGCTTGTCTTAACGGTTTGCCGGACACCAACAGGACGCGGCTGTCTTGTTGCGCTTGCATTTGAATGCCATCCGCAGTCTGGTCGTTCTTCAGTACAGCCAGCCGACCCTTGGGCGCCGATCGGTCGCCTACCGATACTTCACCGCGATAGACCACGAAAAAGGCATTATTGACAGCGGGCAAGCTCTGGCTATAGTGGCTACCGGCCGGCAAACGAATATCCAAAATCGTAGGCTCCGTAACAGGGCGTTGTATTGCGCCGTTCAGTCCATGACTTGTGCCCGCGATGACCCGCACGGCGACCCCGTCAGCTATAATCAGCTCGGGTAATTGTGCTTGTTTTACATCGCGATAACCGGCAGGCTGCATTTTGGCTTCCGCGGGCAAGTTGATCCACAGTTGAAAGCCTTCCAACAGCCCGTCTTGTTGTTCCGGCATTTCGGAATGAATAATACCTCTGCCCGCCGTCATCCATTGGATTCCGCCTGCTTCCAGCAAGCCTTGATGGCCGGCGTTGTCGCTATGCCGCATTCGTCCGGCGATTAAATAGGTCAAGGTTTCAAAGCCGCGGTGTGGGTGGCTGGGGAACCCGGCGATGTAATCCTGGGGCGAATCGCTGCCGAACGCATCCAGCATTAAAAATGGGTCCAGTCGTTGCTGTAGCGACCGACCGAATAGCCGGGTCAATTTCACGCCGGCGCCATCGGAAGTGACTTGACCGGTTATCTGTTGTTCGATAGTGCGCGAATTGAGCACAATGTCGGCATAAGGTTGAGACGTTTTCATGGTGATCTCCCCGTGTTGATTGGAATGTGGTTACACTATATTCCGCTACAAAATAGAACGGTAGCCCCTGAAATGGATAACAGTGTTCCGTTGGAGGAACAATTGATGCATATAGAACCGAACGATCTGTGGTTGTTTGCCAAAATTGCCGATATTGGTAGCTTCTCTAAAGCCAGTGTGTCGATTGGCTTGCCCAAATCCACACTATCGCGCCGTATCAGCCAATTGGAAAAACAATTGGGCGAACGAGTGTTCCAGCGCACGACGCGGCAGTTGAATCTCACCGAGTTCGGTTTGAAGTTGCTGCGGCACGGCCGGCAGATAGGTGAGGACATCGATGCGGCGGTCGCACTGGCCCAGCATCGGCAATTGCAGCCCAGCGGGATATTGCGGGTATCAATGCCGAACGACTTTGCCAATTTGGTGTTATTGCCCTTATTGGCCGAGTTTATTTCAGGTCATCCGGCGATTTCCTTGGAGATCGATTTATCGGCTCGGCGCGTGGATCTATTGAGCGAACAGTACGATCTGGTAATCCGTATGGGCGATTTGCCTGACGATACCAGTTTGGCCGCAAAACCGGTTTTTCAAAATGCCTGGGGGCTTTACGCGTCCAACGAATACCTGGATTCGTATGGTGTACCGGAACAACCGGACGATTTGTGCCGGCACGGCATGTTGCAGTTATTGGCCAGGCAGCGCGAATTGCAGCCATTGCAATTAACGCGTGGTGATAGCAGCTGGGCGGCCATCGTGCCGGCCAAAGTGACTGCCAATTCGCCGGAATTATTGGTCAAATTGGCCCTGCGGCATTTAGGTATCGTCGCCTCGCCTACGGTGTACGCCAACGCGTATGTCAAAACGGGCCAGTTGACGCGGGTGTTGCCGGAATGGCAGTTTCCCACCGTCACTGCCTGGGCCGTCTTTCCCGGTAGAGGCTTGATGCCCGGCAAAACCAGGGCGTTGCTGGATTTTTTAGCGATCGGTCTGAGTAAGCTCAAGTAAGTTATCCGCCGTGCCGTTGGATATTCCCAGATATTTTATCGGCTCGCCATTAAGTATGGCTCGCTTTTGCGCGTTACGGCTAAAGCCCGTCGAAGGCTGCGCGCCACCCTGCTTCGACCAATATGTTTTAGCTTGCGCGGCTGTTTGCGGTGAAGTGGGTTTAATATATGTGGCGGTTTTGCCAAGCCCGCCGGGTGACTCTTGCATTTATGAGGTGTGCGTTTAGGGTGCCGCCAAAACTGCACGTGTTTTTGATCTGTTTTTTTATCCGTTCTGAAAGGCTGGCTAAGATGAGTGAATACAAAATATACCATTGCGTGGAAAGCGCACATATTTACGATGAAGCCAAGGGAGACACCGATAGTGGTATTGCGCCGGGTACGCATTGGTAAGATCTTCCTGAAGATTGGGCTTGCCCCATTTGCGGGGTGCCCAAACGTTTTTCAAGCCTTTGAAGCATTAATTGGCGGGAAGTGACGTCAAGGTTGTCATGATTTCGTCGCGCGGCAGATATTTTATAAGGTAACTATTTGTTCTTATTGGTTGTTTGTTTTATGAGCCCGTTGGTTGCATTGTAAGTGTGGAACCCGATAATGGAGCAAAGTCATGAAAACCCTGTATCAAGAACAAGCCAAAGTAGCTCATGCGGCATTTTTAGATGCCTTAAGCGGCGAATTTATTGCCCGAACCGGATATGGCGCGTATGTGCATTTAAACCCTTTCGATGTTCACCGGCTATTTAAGGATTATTTGAAACACGGCGTGTCGATTCGGGATTACGTCAAACAAAGCGTCAAGGCTTATCTATCGGCCTGAGTATAGGCGCCAGAACATCATCAGAAATCCCGTATTTTAGGCGACGGCTAGGCAGCGTTTTCCAGCGGTTTTTCTAAGCAGCTCAGGACGGTGTTACAATAGCCACTCCCAGAACGACTTACGAATTGCAATCATGATGTTATCTTTCCGTTCAACAGGTAGCCTTTTTGTTGGGCTGTTTTTGTTGCTGGCTGTGCAGACATTGCATGCGGCCGGCCCGATTTTTACCCCAGCCGCACCCAGTGTTGCCGGCACCAGCTTTTATTTGATGGATTTTGACAGCGGCCGCGTTCTGGCCGAAAAAGAGCCGGATAAGCGAGTAGCACCTGCCAGTTTGACCAAAATCATGACGGTGTATGTCGTGTTTCGTGAACTGAAATCCGGACATTTGGCTTTGGACGAAAAAGTTACCGTCAGTCAAAACGCTTGGGAAACAGGCGGATCCAAAATGTTTATCGAGGTGAATAAACAGGTTGCGGTAGAAGACTTATTGAAAGGCGATATTATTCAGTCGGGCAACGATGCCAGCGTGGCCTTGGCCGAACACGTAGCCGGTAGCGAACAAACCTTTGCCACCATGATGAACGAGCAGGCTTCCCGTCTGGGTATGGTGAATAGTAATTTCGAAAACAGCACCGGTTTGCCTACTCCCAATCACTACACCAGTGCCCATGATTTGGCGCTGTTGACGCAAGCTTTGATCAGAGAGTTTCCGGATTATTACCGCTGGTTTTCGCAAAAAGAGTTTACCTATAACAACATCACCCAGAGAAACCGTAATCAATTGTTGTGGCGGGATGAGACTGTTGATGGCGTTAAAACCGGTTTTACCGATGATGCCGGTTATTGCATGGTGGCCTCCGCAAAGCGCGAAGACATGCGTTTGATTTCGGTGGTGATGGGCACTTCCAGCCCCAACGCGCGGGCCAATGAAAGTCAGTCCTTGTTGAATTACGGTTTCCGCTTCTTCGAAACGCACAGACTATATGAAGCAGGTGCGGCTTTGACTGAAGCCCGGGTCAGAAAAGGCGAAACGTCCAAATTGTCGGTAGGTGTTGCGGAGGATATCTATGTCACCGCGCCGCGTAAGCATTTCAATGAATTAAAAGCCGAGTCTCAGGTGGATAAAGCCATCATTGCTCCAATTAATAAGGGTGATACCGTGGGTAGTTTGAACGTGACCTTGGCTGGCGAGACTATTCTCAGCAAGCCGCTAGTGGCCATGGACAGCATTGCCGAGGGTGGGTTTTTTCGCCGTTTATACGACGCCGTGCTAGTCTTGCTGGAGCGCTAATGTCTGACACGGTTTATTTAAACGGTGAATATTTACCGTTGGCGGACGCTAAAATCTCGGTTTTGGATCGCGGCTTTTTATTCGGCGATGGGGTCTATGAAGTAATCCCCGCCTATGCCGGGCGCTTGTTCCGGTTTGAAGATCATATCCTGCGCTTGAATAATAGTTTGCGGGAAATTCGCCTGGACCTGAACAAAAGCGCGGCCGAATGGCAGGCAATTTTTCAACCCATGCTGGACAGCGGCAAGGATGAATACATTTATCTGCAAATTACCCGAGGCTATGCACCTAAACGCGATCATGGTTTTCCGGAACAATTGGTGCCGACCGTGTTTGCCATGTGTTCGGAAATCAAACCGTTTCCAGGTCGGGTCACGGGCGTCAAAGCCGTAACACTGGACGATACCCGCTGGCAGAAGTGTCATGTCAAGGCAACCGCACTGTTGGCGCACTTGTTGTTGCGTCAAGAAGCATTGGATCAGGATTGCGCGGAAGCGATACTGGTGAGAAACGGTTATGTCACCGAAGGCGCCGCCAGTAATCTGTTTGCGGTGCTTGATGGTGAACTGATTACCCCTCCTAATAGTAACGAAATCCTGCCCGGCATTACCCGCGATGTGATATTGGAACTGGCCAAAGCCAACAGGATGGCTTGTAAGGAAGACGTGATTGCCGTAGAGGCCTTACAAAATGCCAGTGAAATCTGGGTAACCAGTTCCACCCGCGAAATCGTGCCGGTGATTGAACTGGACGGTCAAGTCGTCGGTCCAGGTAAACCAGGACCGGTATTCCAAAAAATGGACCAATTGTTACAAGCTTATAAGCAATCGTTAGTATGAGCGAAACAGAAAGCCTCTTAGAATTTCCTTGCCAGTTCGCCATTAAGGCGATGGGCAAAACCAGTGCCGATTTCGATACGATTGTGGTGGAAATCGTGCGCCGGCATGTCAGCGATATTCACGAAGGCGCCGTTAGTTCTCGGCCCAGCAAAGCCGGTACTTACACGTCGGTGACGGTGATGATAGAAGCGACCAGCCGCGAACAGCTGGATGCCATTTATCAGGGCCTGACCGACCACCCCGCCGTGTTGGTGGCGCTGTAAAAAACCGGTGAAGCAGCAAACCGTCCTCAGGCAGTTGGGCTTGCGGGATTATCAAACCGTTTGGCGAAATATGCAGCAATTCACAGCCGATCGGACAGAGATAACCCCGGACGAAATCTGGATTACCGAGCATCCGCCGGTTTTTACGCTGGGTTTGAACGGCAAGCCGGAGCATGTGTTGCAAGCAAGCGATATTCCGCTAATTCAAACCGATAGAGGCGGGCAGGTGACTTATCACGGGCCCGGCCAGTTAGTGGTCTATTTTCTGGTTGATTTACGCCGGTTGGCCTTCGGGCCCCGACAGGCCGTGACTTTGTTGGAAAACGCCATGCTTGTCGCGCTGGCACAATACGGCGTGCGGGCGGAGGCCCGAGCGGACGCGCCCGGGGTGTATGTGGAAGGTAAAAAAATCGGCGCGTTGGGGCTAAGGATTAAGCGGGGTTGCAGTTACCACGGTTTAAGTTTGAATAACGCCCTGGATTTGACGCCGTTTAGCTATATCAATCCCTGTGGTTATGCCGGTTTGAAGGTAACCCAGCTGGCCGATTTTGGCGTACAAATACACACTCACGAACTGGCGGTGCCGGTTGTTCATCACCTTATCAAGGCCATCGAATCATGACGCTGAATAACCTTAAAGACATTAATGCGCCGTCGCGCACGACGCCCGAAACCCATCAACGCAACGCCGACAAACTGTCGCGGATACCGGTCAAGGTCGAAAAACCGGACACCCTGTTGCGCAAGCCGGACTGGATTCGGATAAAATTGCCGGCCGGCGAAAAAGTCAATCAAATCAAACAATCGCTGCGGGAGAACCGCTTGCACACCGTCTGCGAGGAAGCGGCTTGTCCGAATCTGGGTGAATGTTTCAGTCACGGCACCGCCACGTTCATGATCATGGGCGACTTATGTACTCGTCGCTGCCCATTCTGCGACGTTGCGCACGGCAAACCGCAAGCGCTGGATGCTGATGAGCCCGATAATCTGGCCAATACCATTGCGGCGATGGCGTTGAAATACGTGGTAGTGACATCGGTCGACCGCGACGATTTACGCGACGGCGGGGCGGGGCACTTTGCGGCTTGTATCGCCGCGATCCGGCAAAAGTCCCCCAACACGACCATAGAAGTGTTGACTCCGGATTTTCGCGGGCGTATGGAAACGGCATTGCGGATTTTGCAACAGCAGCCGTGCGATGTGTTTAATCACAATCTGGAAACCGTGCCGCGGCTATATCTGGAAGCCCGGCCCGGTGCGGATTATCAAACTTCGCTGCAATTATTGCAGCGCCATAAACAGTTGTTGCCTAACCTGCCCACCAAATCGGGTTTGATGCTGGGTATTGGCGAAACGGAACAGGAAGTCGTGCAAGTGTTGAAAGACTTGCTGGCGCATGGTTGCAGCATGTTGACTCTGGGCCAATATTTGCAACCCAGTAAAGAGCATCTGGCGGTAAAGGAATATGTCCACCCGGATCAATTCAAACGCTATGCGGAGATTGCTCGTGAACTGGGTTTTCAACAAGTTGCCAGCGCCCCATTGGTGCGTTCCTCCTATCATGCAGATTTGCAGGCGGCGGGTGTTATATAGCAAGCGTGTTTGCTAAGATCAGGCCGTGTCTACAAAACGCATGACTGAGTTTTTAGGCTAACCCGGTACTTAAACAGCGTTCCCTCCGAGCCTGACGAAAGGACGGTTAGGTCGGGCTTTGCGATATTGCCAAAATATCACTTTTGCACATCGAATTTCGGCGGCTCTATTCGCACTCTTGCTAAAGAGGGTGAGGAGATTTTTAATATCGATACTTGAAGTGCGATGAATATGTAACATCCGTATACATCCTGGCGGTTTAGTCTTTGCGTTTGATAGCTAAACCGCATAGTTGTAATGAACAAGAGTTTCTAAGAGCAATGGCGCGTTCTGTGCTTGTTTAAATTAAATTTTTTTATTTAAAACTATGAAAAGCCCACTGTTCCGAGTCTGTGTTTTTGTCTTTTTAAGTGTCTGCTCAAGCCTGCTTTATGCAGAGCCCGTGCAAACGACCGCGGTTGCCGAATCGCTTCGACAATGGAATGCCGAACTGGAAGAAGCCGGGCAATCGTTTGCCAATACGGATATTGACGATGAAGAGCTGAAACGGATACGCACACGGTTGAACGGCTTGCGTGTCGATGCTATCGCTATCAGCGACAATCTGGCGGCAAAAACAGCCCCTTTGCAGGCTGAATTGACGGCTCTCGGCCCGCCACCGGCTAAAGATGCGCCAAAAGAACCGAAAAGTCTTGCCGTCAAAAGAAAGAGTCTGAATGATCAGTTGACTGACATGGATGGGCAAGCCAGGGAATTGGGCTTGGTCATTTCGCGAGCGGACGCCGCTCTCGATCAGCTATCGGGATTGCGGATTCGGCGGTTTACCCAAAAAATATTCAGCCGCGGATTTTCTCCGCTGGCGCCTGAAGTGTGGCAAAAAGGCCTGCCGGAATTGCAGGAGAAATTCACCGCGCTAACTAAACAGGTTGCGGCTTGGCGAGACCATGAGACCGGTCAGGCCCTCAATTCCAAGCTTATTCACTTAATCACAACGCTTGTGGCTGCACTGGTCGTCGCATGGCCTCTGTCGAGATGGTTTTCCCGTCAATTCGGTCGAACATCCGCCGTGCAGATACCGACTTATGTCGAGTTGTTGAGGGCCGCTTTAACGGTGGGTTTCATCCGCTTATTGTTGCCGATGACCGTCACGATGTCGGTTTATCTGGTCTTTGAACACGATATGCACTGGACGGACGCCGAGCATGGGTTAGCCCTTTGTGTGCTAAAGGCCCTGTTTATGATCATTCTGGTTTCCGCCGCCAGCCGGGCGATACTGGCGCCTTTTAACGGCCGTTGGCGTCTGATGCCGCTAAATGATAATGATGCCCATTATGTGCATAAAGTCATTGTGGGTCTGGCTTGGGTATTTGCCTTCGACTTGGTGCTGGATAACTGGTTGAGTGGAACCTCCCTGGAATTAACCTTATTGCGCAAGTTTTTGGTGGGGTTGTTGATAACCGGTTTACTGTTGGCATTGCTGATGCATCGGCAGCTTTGGCGCATGGATATCCAGCACAGACGAAAACAGAGCGACAAGGCCGGTGTTTGGCGCGCCATAAGGGCTTTGATGGGCATGCTGGTGTTGATGATACCCGTGTCCGCTATTGGCGGTTATGTTGCCTTGTCGCGTCTGTTGGGCACCCAAATCGTGCTAACCGGCAGCCTTTACATTCTGGTTGGGGTTGTGGTTGCCTTGTGTAATGAATTAATCGAAGAGGCCTTCAACAAGGAATCCGAACTAGGCTCAAAAATAAGACAAAACCTGGATTTGACGGATGAAGGCAGCGAATTGTTGATATTCTGGTTTAAGGCCGCGGTCAATACCGCTATCTATGTTGCTGCTGTCTTGGCGCTGCTGGTGATATGGGGCGCGGGAGGCGAAGATATCAGCGTATGGCTTTATAGCGTGCTATTTGGCTTTAGCGTTGCCGGCGTCACCATCTCGCTCTCCACCTTATTTTTCGCGGTGGCTTTATTCTCGGCGGTTTTACTGATTACCCGGCTTTGCCAACGTTTTTTGCAACAGGTGATTCTACCCCGTACCCGAATCGATTTAGGGATACAGCATTCGATCCGGGCGTCGGTGGGCTACATTGGCTTTATCTTCGCCGCGGGTCTTGCCATATCCACGCTGGGCATCGATCTGAGCAAACTTGCGATAATCGCCGGAGCCTTGTCGGTGGGTATCGGTTTTGGTTTACAGAATGTGGTGAATAATTTCGTATCCGGTCTGATACTGCTGATAGAACGGCCGCTTAAAGTAGGCGATTGGGTGGTCGTCAACGACATGCAAGGTTATGTCAAAAATATCAATGTGCGAGCCACCGAAATTCAAACTTTCGATCGAGCTTCTGTATTCATTCCCAATTCCACGCTGATTTCCAATCCGCTGCTGAATTGGACGCATGCCGATAAGACCGGGCGAGTGGTGCTGCCGGTGGGCGTCTCCTACGGCTGCGACACCCGCAAAGTGGAGAAAATATTGCTCGAAGTTGCCGATGCCCATCCATCCGTGTTGACTGTGTTGGCGCCTTCGGTACTGTTCAAGGGCTTCGGCGACAGCTGTCTAAATTTTGAGCTGCGCGCCTTTGTGCAGGACGTCGATAAAGTCATGAAGGTCAGCAGCGACCTTTGCTTCGAAATCGATGCTGCTTTCAAGCGTGAAAATATCGAAATACCCTATCCGCAACAAGATGTGCACTGGAGAGACATGGCGAGAATTGAAGCGCTTGTGGCAAAAATCCTGCATGATAAAAAATAGGCTCAAAATGGCATGGAGCTTCGAAAATCGTGTCCGCCGCGCCAATACTTGGTGAGATAGGGATGATGCGGAGCCGATGACTGGTCCCTTAGTCTTTACTCTTTATATAACCACTACCCATTACATTCATGAATCCAGATTTTGATCCAAGATCAGCGAAATCGAAGCCCGGAAAAATTGGGTCGCCGGGCTGGCAATGGCCGGTAATATTGTTATTGATGGTCGCTGCGGGCGGTTATGTCATCTGGCGTTCGGATCATGCCGGGACGGCGAGCGAGGATGCTCGTGCCAAACGCCGCGAGCAGAACCCGGTGGCCGTGAGTGTGGCATCCGTTACCCAGGGCGATATGCCGATTTTTCTGGATGGCTTGGGTACGGTAACGCCGCTACGCACCGTCACACTGCATTCACGGGTGGATGGGGAATTGATAAGGGTGGCCTTTAGCGAAGGCCAGCAGGTCAAGCAGGGGGATTTGCTGGCGGAAATCGACCCAAGAGCTTTTCAGGTGCAATTACAACAAGCGCAAGGACAATTACTGCATGACCAAGCGTTGCTAAAAAACGCCGAGATCGATCTGGCCCGCTATCGGACCTTGTTGGAACAAGATTCCATCGCCGGCCAACAGGTCGCGACCCAGGAGGCCTTGGTCGAGCAATATCGCGGTACGGTCGAGGTCGATCGCGCTCAAGTGGAAAATGCCAAATTGCAACTCAGCTATACCAAAATCACCGCCCCGATAAATGGACGGGTGGGCTTGCGCTTGGTCGATCAGGGTAATCTGGTACACGCCAATGATAGCAATGGCTTGGTCGTGATTACCCAGCTCCAGCCCATCACCGTGGTGTTTACCTTGCCGGAAGACCGGGTACAGGCGGTCATGCAGCGCTGGCATGCCGCCGGAACCCTGCCGATAGAGGCTTACGACCGTGCCGGCCAGCAAAAATTGGCCGGCGGCAAGCTGTTGGCCCTGGATAACCAAATCGATCCGACCACCGGTACTTTCAAATTAAAAGCCCAATTTGAGAATGCCGACCAAACTTTGTTTCCCAATCAGTTCGTCAACATCAAGATGAAGCTGAACAACTTGCCCGCGGCGACACTGGTGCCCACCGCCGCCATTCAGCAAGGCGCTATCGGCAGCTTTGTATATGTGGTTAATGACGATAATACCGTTACCGTCAGAGCGGTCAGGCTCGGTCCAGGCATGGCCGAAACCGTTGCGGTGCTGGAAGGACTGACTCCGCGGCAAAAGGTAGTGGTCGACGGAGCCGACAAACTACGAGAGGGCAGCCGAGTCAAGGTGATTCCGGGCGACGAGCTGCCGATTGCTAATGAAAACCCCACCCATCGGCAGGCCCCTTCCTGAGTATGACTATGGAAACCCAGTCTCGGCAGGATTTCAATCCGTCGCGTATTTTTATTCTACGGCCTGTCGCCACCTCGTTATTGATGGTGGCGTTGCTGTTGGTGGGCCTGATGGCTTATCGGCTACTACCGATTTCAGCGCTGCCGCAAGTCGACTATCCCACTATCCAGGTGGTTACACTGTATCCCGGTGCCAGCCCCGAAGTGATGACCTCGGTGATTACCGCGCCGCTGGAGCGACAGTTCGGCCAAATGCCGGGGCTCAAACAGATGGCGTCCGCCAGTTCCGGCGGCGCTTCGGTGATCACCTTGCAATTTAATTTGGCGCTGGAGCTGGATGTTGCCGAACAAACCGTGCAGGCCGCCATCAATGCGGCCGGCAACTTTCTACCTACCGATTTGCCGATGCCGCCGATCTATAACAAGATCAATCCGGCCGATGCGCCGATTCTGACCTTGGCGGTCAGCTCGCCCAGCATGGCGTTAACGCAGGTGGAAGATATGGTTGACACCCGCCTGGCGCAAAAGATCGCTCAACTGCCCGGCGTGGGTATGGTCGGCATCAGCGGCGGTCAGCGCCCGGCCGTGCGGATTCAGGCCAACCAAAAAGCTTTGGCGGCTTACGGCCTGAGTCTGGAGGATTTGCGCATCGCCATCGCCGCCGCCAATGTCAACCAACCCAAAGGGGTGTTCGACGGACCGGCCCGTTCCGCCATCATCGACAATAACGATCAACTGCGTAGTGCGGCCGAATATGAAGATTTGATCGTGGCCTATCGTAACGGCGCGCCGGTAAAACTTTCGGCGGTCGCAACAGCGGTGCAGGCCAACGAAAATGTACGGTTGGCGGCTTGGGCCAATAACACCGCCGCGGTTATCGTCAACATTCAGCGCCAGCCCGGCGCTAACGTGATTGAAGTGGCTGATCGTATCAAGCAGTTATTGCCGAAAATTCAGGCCTCGCTGCCCGGCGCAATCGATGTGGTGCCGCTGACCGATCGCACCGTGACCATTCGCGCCTCGGTGCGGGATGTGCAATTCGAATTAATGCTGGCAGTGGCACTGGTGGTTATGGTGATATTCGTGTTCCTGCGCAATCTGGCGGCCACGTTGATTCCCGGTGTGGCCGTACCGCTGTCCCTGATCGGCACCTTTGCGTTGATGTATTTGGCCGGTTTCAGTATCAATAACCTGACGCTGATGGCCCTGACTATCGCCACCGGCTTTGTGGTGGACGATGCCATTGTGGTCATCGAGAATATTTCCCGCTACCGGGAGCGTGGCGAATCGCCATTGCAAGCGGCCTTGAAAGGTTCGCAACAAATTGGTTTTACCATTATTTCGTTGACGGTTTCCCTGGTGGCGGTATTGATTCCGCTGTTATTCATGGGGGATGTGGTGGGGCGCCTGTTTCGGGAATTTGCCATTACGCTGGCGGTGGCGATTTTGATTTCCGCCATTATCTCGCTGACGCTGACACCGATGATGTGCGCGAAAATGCTGCGTCAAACACCGGCGCAAGCCGAACCCGGCGGCTGGTATGCGCGCGTGATTGCCGCTTACGGCCGTAGCCTGGAGTGGGTGTTAAATCGCCGGCGCCTGACCTTGCTGGTGGCCGCCGTCACCTTGCTGTTAACCGTGGCGCTGTATGTCGTCATTCCAAAAGGATTTTTTCCGGTGCAGGATACCGGGTTGATACAAGGCATTTCCGAAGCGCCGCCCAGCATCTCTTTCGCGGCCATGGCCGAACGGCAAGCCAAGCTGGCCGAAGCCATTTTGACCGATCCGGCGGTGGCCAGTTTGTCATCCTTTATCGGTGTCGACGGCACCAACCCAACCCTGAACAGCGGCCGGTTCTTGATCAACCTAAAACCGCATGCTCAGCGTGACGATGACGCCGCAGCCGTGATCCGGCGCTTGCGCATCGAATTGGCGAAACTGTCCGGCATCGATATATATTTGCAAGCGGTACAGGACATGACCTTGGAGAATCAGGTCAGCCGTACCCAGTATCAATTTACCCTGCAAACGGTGGATTGGGCCGAGCTTAGCCAATGGACGCAGCGCTTGGTGACCAAGCTACGTGAGTTGCCGCAGTTCAGCGATGTGGCCAGCGATATACAAGACCAGGGTCTGCAACTGTTTGTAAATATCGATCGAGCCACCGCCAGTCGCTTGGGGGTGTCCACGGCGGCCATCGATAATACTTTGTATAACGCTTACGGCCAGCGTCTGGTATCCACCATTTTTACCCAGTCCAACCAATACCGGGTAGTGCTGGAAGTGAGCCCGGACAGCCGGAACGGTTTGGCGGGTATTCAAGAATTGCGTATTCCCAGCACCAATGGCGGCCTGGTGCCGTTGTCCGCGCTGGCCAGCGTTTCCGAACAGCTGGCGCCGCTGCTCATAGGCCATTTGGATCAATTTCCGGCGGCGACGATTTCGTTTAACCTGGCACCCGGCGCTTCGCTCGGAGAGGCTGTAAATGCAATCGAAAAGGTCAAACAGGACATCGATTTGCCGCTGAGCATACAAACCGCTTATCAGGGGGCAGCGGCGGCTTTCAATGCTTCGTTGAACAACACCCTGTGGTTGATTCTGGCCGCTATTGTTACGGTTTATATCGTGCTGGGGGTGCTGTACGAAAGCTATATCCATCCGTTGACGATATTGTCTACCTTGCCTTCGGCGGGGGTGGGCGCCTTGTTGGCTTTAATGGTCGCCGGTAAGGATTTGGGCATTATCGCCGTGATAGGGATCATTTTGTTGATCGGTATAGTCAAGAAAAACGCCATTATGATGATCGATTTCGCACTGGAAGCGGAGCGTAAACAGGGTTTGCCGCCGCGCGAAGCCATTTACCAAGCCTGTCTGTTGCGTTTTCGGCCTATCTTGATGACCACCCTGTCGGCCATGCTCGGCGCCTTGCCGTTAATGCTGGGTACCGGCGTCGGCTCCGAGCTGCGGCATCCCTTGGGGATAACCATGGTCGGCGGATTATTGTTTAGCCAACTGCTGACGTTGTATACCACGCCGGTCATTTATCTGGCGCTGGACGACCTGTCGCGGCGATGGCGCGGCAGATGGGCCGACGAAACCGAGACGATATGAATTTTTCGGCTTTGTTTATTCGGCGTCCGGTTGCGACCACACTGCTGACCATCGGTCTGGCACTGGCGGGATTGATGGCCTTTCTGCAGTTGCCCGTGGCGCCGCTGCCGCAGGTGGATTTCCCGACCATTTCGGTCTCGGCCGGTTTGCCGGGTGCCAGTCCGGAAACCATGGCGGCCACGATTGCCACGCCATTGGAGCGATCGTTGGGCCGGATAGCCGGTATCACCGAAATGACTTCGGCCAGTTCGGTCGGGACGACGGGGATTACCCTGCAATTCGATCTGGATCGCGATATCGACGGCGCGGCGAGGGATGTGCAGGCCGCCATCAATGCCGCCAGTAGTTTGTTACCCGCCAACTTGCCCAGCCGGCCCAGATACCGCAAGGTCAATCCGTCCGATTCGCCGATTTTGATTTTGTCTCTGACTTCCGAGATCCTTACCCGGGGGCAAATGTACGATGCGGCATCCACCATTCTGGAGCAAAAAATCTCCCAAATTGACGGCATCGGTCAAGTCAGGGTCGGCGGCAGTTCGCTGCCGGCGGTGCGGGTGGAATTAAACCCCAATATGCTGGCCAAATACCAGCTCAGTATGGAAGAGGTGCGCAGAACCATCGCCGCGGCCAATGCCAATCGTCCCAAGGGCGCCATTGATGAGCATGGCCGACATTGGCAAATCCAGGCCAACGACCAGGCCAAACGGGCCGAAGACTATAATCCGCTGATCGTGGCTTATCGCAACGGTGCGCCGATCCGGATTGCCGATCTGGGCGAGGCGGTGGATTCTGTGGAAGACTTGCGCAACGCCGGGGTCAGAAACGGCCGCAATTCGGTGCTGTTGATCCTGTATAAGCAACCCGGCTCCAACATCATCGAAACCGTGGAGCGGGTCAAAGCCATGCTGCCGCAGCTGCAAGCGTTGTTGCCTAATGCCATGAATTTATCCGTGGCGGTGGATAGGTCGTTAACCATCCGCGCCTCGGTTGACGAAGTGGAGCGTAGCTTGATGATTGCGGTCGCCCTGGTGATCATGGTGATACTGCTGTTTTTACGCAAATTGCAGTCGGCGTTGATTCCCATCATCGCCGTGCCGGTATCGTTGTTGGGTGCTTGCGGGGTGATGTATTTATGCGGTTACAGCCTGGATAATCTGTCCCTGATGGCGCTGACCATCGCCACCGGCTTCGTGGTAGACGATGCCATCGTGGTATTGGAAAACATCAGCCGGCATATTGAAAAAGGCCAAACGCCATATCAGGCCGCGCTGCACGGTGCTCGTGAAGTGGGTTTTACCGTCGTCTCGATGAGTTTGTCGCTGATTGCGGTATTCATTCCGATTCTGTTGATGGGCGGCATTGTCGGCCGATTGTTTCGCGAGTTTGCCGTGACGCTGTCGGCGGCCGTTTTGGTGTCACTGTTGGTTTCCCTGACCGTCACGCCCATGTTGTGCGCGCGCTGGTTAAAGCCGGAGCATCTGTGCCGACCGGGGCGTTTATCGCGGTATTTGGAACGGCTGTTTGTATATATTCAGAGCGGTTACCGGATCAGTTTGCGTTGGGCTTTGCGGCATGCGCCGCTGATGCTGGCGATTTTGTTGGTCTGCATCGCCTTGAATGTGTATTTGTACACCATCGTGCCGAAAGGATTTTTTCCGGTGCAGGATAACGGCAGGCTGGCGGGCAGTATTCAGGCCGACCAGAGCATCTCCTTTCAGGCCATGCAGAAAAAACTGCTCGATTTTGCGGATATTTTGCGAAAAGACCCGGAGGTTACCTCGGTGGTCGGATTTGCCGGCGGTGGGCAAAACAGCAATACCGGGCGCATTTTTGCGGTATTGAGAGAACCCGAGCAACGCCGGGATACCATAGACGACATCATGAAGCGATTACGGACAGAGCTTTCCAACGAGCCGGGCGCCAGCTTATTTTTGCAGCCTATCCAAGATTTGCGTATCGGCGGGCGCTCTTCGGCGGCACTGTATCAATTTACCTTGCAAACCGAAAATCTGGACGATTTACGAGAGTGGACCCCCAAAATCCTGGCCGCCTTACAAACCTTGCCGGAATTGGTCGATGTGAATACCGACCAGCAGGACAAGGGCCAGCAAATCTCTCTGCAGGTGGACCGGGACAAAGCGGCCCGATACGGCGTCAGTCAGGCCGCCATCGATACGGCATTGAACAACGCTTTTGGACAGCGCCAGGTATCGGTCATTTATAATCCGCTCAATCAATACCATGTAATCATGGAATTGGCACCCGAATACTGGCAAAGTCCACAGATATTGAAGCAATTGTATGTCACTCCCGACGCCGGCACCGGCGGGCAAAGTTCGGCCGTTCAGATTCCCCTGGCGGCGCTGGCCGGCTTTAAACCCGGCAACGCGCCGTTGACGGTGAATCATCAGGGGCAATTTGCCGCGTCCACTTTGTCTTTTAACCTAAAACCGGGTGTGTCGTTATCGGATGCCACCAGACTGATCGAAAACAGCATGAAAAAGATTGGCGCGCCAAATACCCTGCGCGGCAGTTTTCAAGGCAGTGCCAAGGCCTTTCAGGAATCGCTGAGCAATCAACCCTGGCTGATCGCCGCGGCCCTGGCAACCATCTACATCGTGCTGGGCGTGCTCTATGAAAGTTACATTCACCCGTTGACTATTTTATCCAGCTTGCCGTCCGCGGGGATGGGGGCCATTTTGGCGCTGATGGTCTGCGATACCGAGTTCAGCATCATTGCCTTGATCGGCGTGATTTTGCTGATCGGTATCGTCAAAAAGAACGCCATCATGATGATAGACTTTGCCTTACAGGCCGAGCGAGAGGGGGGGCTGAGCAGCGAAGAGGCTATCTTCCAAGCCTGTTTGTTGCGGTTTCGGCCCATCATGATGACTACGCTGGCGGCCATGCTGGGGGCGCTGCCTCTGGCGATGGCTTCCGGTTACGGCGCCGAATTCCGGCAGCCGCTGGGGATTTCCATCGTCGGCGGCTTGCTGGTTAGTCAATTATTGACGCTGTATACCACACCGGTGGTGTATTTATATCTGGACCGGCTGAGTCTTGCCGGCCGGCATTGGTTTAAGGATAAATATGCCGCTCACACCATTTAGGCCTTTTTAAAGTTCATGTTGATCCGCGTATTAGGTTTATTTTTTTTGCCGATGCTGTTGGCCGGCTGCACTATGGGGCCTGATTATGTAAGGCCGCAAGCGGTTGTGCCCGCCGAATTCAAGGAAATGAAAGGCTGGAAACAGGCGCAACCGCGGGACGATAGCCTGCCCGGTAAATGGTGGGAAATTTTCGGCGATGCGCAATTGAATGCGTTGTTAGAACAAGTAGCCGACGGTAATCAATCCTTGGCGGCTGCCGAAGCGCAGTACAGACAGGCCCAGCATTTGGTGCAATCGGCGCTAGCGGCCTATCTGCCGACGGGCGGTGTTACCGGCAGCGTCAACCGCTTTAAGGCGGCCAGCGGGCAGAGTGTGGCGGTGTCCGGTATTCGTAATCTGTTCGGTACGGCGCTGAACATCGCCTGGGAGCCGGATTTGTGGGGTAGCGTGCGCCGTCAGGTAGAGGCCGATACCAGCAGCGCTCAAGCCAGCGCCGCTACCTTGCAGGCATTGCGACTTTCCACGCAGGCCACCTTGGCCCAGGATTATTTTCAATTGCGGGCCCTGGATGCCCAACAGCAATTACTGGAAAAAACCGTTGCCGCTTATCAAAAGACTCTGGATATTACCCGAAACCGTTACGCTGTCGGTGTAGCGGCGCGCAGTGATGTGTTGCAGGCCGAATCACAACTGGAGGCGGCCCGGGCGCAAGCTATCGACCTTGGGGTGTTGCGTTCGCAAATGGAGCATGCCTTGGCGGTGCTGATCGGTAAGTCGCCGGCGGAATTGAATTTGTCGCGTACCGAACGGCTCCCCAGCCGCTTGCCGCAAATTCCGGTGGGAATTCCGTCGACCCTATTAGAGCGTCGGCCGGACATCGCCAATGCCGAACGGTTGGTGGCCACCGCCAATGCCAAAATCGGCGTGGCCAAGGCGGCATACTTCCCCAGTCTGACTTTGTCGGCCACCAACGGCTTTCAAACGGTCAATCTATCCAAACTGTTTTCCATGGCTAGCCGTTATTGGGCCTTGGGTCCGGCCGCCGCCGCCTGGACCTTGCTGGATGGCGGGGCCAAAAATGCTCAGCTGAAGCAGGCGGTCGATAGTTTCGATGCCAGCGTTGCCCAATATCAGCAAACCGTGTTGACCGGCTTTCAGGAAGTGGAGGACAGTTTGTCCGCCTTACGAACATTACAGGAAGAGCAGCGGGTGCTGGACAAAGCGGTTCAGTCCGCTCAGTCCGCATTGACCATTACCGAAAACCAATATAAGGCCGGCACGGTCAGCTATTTGAACGTAATGACCGCGCAAGCGGCCGCATTGACCAATGAAAAAGCCGCGGTTGCGGTATTAGGCGAACGGCTGAGTTACTCGGTGCAACTGATCAAGGCCTTGGGCGGCGGCTGGGATAACAGCAGCTTGCCGGATAGCGATGCCGCAGCCGGAGATAGCAGTTGGACGGATGTGTTGCCGTTTCCGATTCAGTAATCACTGTCGGCAATCTAAACTATTGTGTCAACTTTTGGTTCGGTCTGTATTTGCTAAACGCCCGATTTATTCATTCGATTAGGGCGATATTTTTCTAATAATTTGGTTTAAACAAGCCGCTTCACCCATTTTTTAAACCATTGGTCTTGCCATAATTGTTCAAAAACCGCTCATCTTTGTGCGTATACCGGGGAAAACCAAGCCCAAATAAATTGGCATGGCAATAGCATTAGATTATTCCGGAACGCCGCGCTAGGAAATGGCAGTCATCATCGTCTTCTCCTGGCCTAGTTCATATTGTTTTTTCAGTTCATGCAATGCGTTCACATTCTCCGTGAAATTTAGGTGAAATAGCGATGATAAAAAATTCCCCCAAAACTAATTTTTTAAAATACCTGTCCATATTGCCCATATTCGGTGCCGGCATCGACGAAGTGAAGGCCGCTGAATGGCGTGATGAAAAGGGTAATGTTCGGGAAGTTAGATCCGAAGACCGTGCAAGAGTTTATGAAAATGCTTTGAACAAAGGCCGGGTCTGGCTGGCCGACCCCGTGTACGAAACCGGTCAATGGGACTACGCTTACCAAAGCAAACTCCGCCAACCGCTCAGTAAATACCCAGGCGATGATTTGAGCAATTGGACGGATTACAGTTGGCTGTCCACTACCAGCATGCACAAAACCGGCGTTGACGCGCAGGTTGTTATGCCAAGGTTTCAGATCAGCCTGCCAAAAAACATTGACACGCTTATGGTTAAAACCCTATGGGATAACAGTTTTTTGCGTGGCAACCACGCGAATGAAGTTTGATGAATCTAGTCGTTATCTTCAAGTTGGGATGATTGAAACTTCAGGAAGTTAGGCGGATTTTGCGAAAATCAAAACCTCATGCGTCCCCCAAAAAGGCACCCATAATAGGGCGTTTTACATGAAAACACCTGTCAAGGTAGCTGCCGCGCTGTTTGTGATTCGCGGCTTGTATGGAGGAATCAATTTGGCGCATGGGGGTGGTCACGGTGCCGGCAAGTCTGCAGCGGCTAATCAACAAAACCCAGCCAATTATTGGCATTATTGCCCTAACCCGGAGGGTTATTATCCTTATGTAAAAGAATGTCCTGGTGGTTGCTGGCAGATCCTACTCCGCCGGCACCGCATTAAGGAGAATAGCGATGTCGCGCTACATATCGGTTTTACCGGTTTTAAGTAGCAGTTTTCAGAATTACATTGAACAAACAGGGGCCTTGCAGGTAGTCTTTGTCAATTAAGCAAGCGAAATCCCGAAGTGTTGTCTACCGAAACGCACTAAAATGGTTTGGTTTTTCGTTATTTTGTTGCCGATAGACGCGTTACGGCCATTGGGTCGTCGGATTGATTGGCTATGTATGCCATCAACAAACCCTTAAAAGCGCTCTTCAATACGTTTTCGCTAAATACTTGATGCAAAAGGGATTTAGTGCTTTTATCGGCATGTCATGTTTTTAGCCGCGCAACCCAATGATTTTAAAGTCTAACGTTTTCCCGCCCTTTAAAACTCTGCCAGTTATTTGGCCGGTACTGTTATGTTTGATGATTTCCGCTTGTTCTTCCAGACCTAAGCTGCCGAGCCCGGAACAGCAGGCTGAAAAGTTAGCTCAAGCGCTGGATGATAGCGGTTACAAACCAACACGAGATTTTGAGATTAGCAGTGTTAACGATATTTGGCGGCATGACCAGGTTGAGCTAGAGGTCGCGATGATTGCGCCAACAAAACCTGGTGCTTATCCGCTGATTATTTATTTGCCTAGTTTAGGTGAAGATGTAAAAGCTGGGCGACTTTGGCGCGAGAATTGGGCCAAAGCCGGTTATGCGGTTTTTAGTATTCAGCCAGTGTCTATCAGTCAGGCATTAAAAGATTTAGGTCCCCAGCGTGGTGGATCACCTATGAATAGTGACGATAGTCTTGATGATCAGAGTATAGAGGCTAAAGCCGACGATTCCGATGATTCAATAACGAAGGATAGGCGACGGTCGTTGCGTATGGCGCGTGACAGTGATTTACGCTATTTAGGCCACCAATATTTTGCTGTCGAGGCCCTCAAAAACCGTATGGATCAGTTGTTCTGGGCTTATCAGCAGTTGAAGATAAAAGCCGGCATGAAACAGTCCTTATATGGTTCTGCCGATGTATCCAAAGTCATACTGGCTGGTTACGATTTAGGCGCGCAAACGGTGACGGCTGTATTAGGTGAAAATTTCAACACCACTCTACCTAATAGTATTGAGCTCAAGCCCCTGGCGGCTATCGTGTTGAGTCCGTCTATCGATCTGGCTGAAGGTAATGCCCGCAACCGATTTCAAGCCTTGAATCTGCCTATATTGGTAATTACCGGTAGTGAAGATAATGACCCCTATGCCATTTCTTCTGCATCGGTCAGGACAGGATTATGGGAAGACTCACCTTCCGGTGATAAATATCTGTTATTGCTTAAGGGAGGCGGGCATCGTCTGTTGAGCGGTTCGGGAATATTCAGCCATTTTGATCGGGGTGAAACGGGTGGTTTAGAGTCAAGACGGCATGGCGGTTTGGATGCTGCTGGGCAATTGAATGAGTTTAGTAATCAATTTGGGGGGCATGGCCGTAACCAACAAAACTCAAATGATGAGGGGATGTTGGCGTGGGGTAGTGGAAACAAGGAAGCTGATAAGGGCGAGCGGGCATACAAACAGGTTGCAGCAGTGATTAGTACTACCTTGGCTTTTCTGGACGTGGTGTTCAAAAAAGATGAGTTTGCTCGATTCTGGCTTCGGGAAAACGCCAATATTTGGTTAGATAAGACAGGTTCTATAAAGGTCAGATAGCGTGGGGGTGGCCTCAAACTGTAGGGAAACTATTGATTATTGTCTGGGAAGAGGTGTTTCTTGCAGCGGCAGTGAATTTTTAGCGATAAAATCCCTCAAGTTAATTTTTTAATATGCAACCGAAGCAGGCCGTCAACCAAGTGCTTAAACAATTTGATATTTTGCCCGAAAGCCTGCCGGATATTTCTGTCGAGCAGCTTTACACGCTGATTCCGGAGCCGGCCTTGTTCCATTTGCCCGGCAAGCGTCAGGATACGCTGTTTGTATCGGTGTTGTTGCACGGTAACGAACCCACGGGCTTTCTGGCGGTGCAAAAGCTGTTACAGAAGTATCAGGGGCAGTTGTTGCCCAGAAATTTGACGCTGTTTTTCGGTAATACGCAAGCGGCCCGTTTTAATCTGCGGCGCTTGGATAATCAGCCGGATTTCAATCGTATCTGGCCCGGTACGCCGTTGTCCGATTCGCCTGAAACGGCCTGGACGCAACAGATTTGCGATGTGATGAAGTCGCGCGCTACGTTCGCCAGTATAGACGTGCACAACAATACCGGCCTCAACCCTCACTATGCCTGTATAAACAAGCTGGAGGATAATTTCCTGCATCTTGGGTCGTTGTTCGGTCGACTGTTGGTGCACTTTACCCATCCCAAAGGTGTTCAATCCGGTGCCTTTGCGGAATTTTGCCCGGCAGTGACCCTGGAATGCGGGCGTCCCGATCAGCCGCATGGCGTTGAACATGTTTTTCAGTTTATCGACAGTTGTTTGCATTTGCAGGCCTTTCCGGTCAACCCGGTTGTCAGGCAGGATGTCGACATTTATCACACCGTGGCGCAGGTGACGGTAGACGAGCGAGTCGCATTTAGTTTTAACGACGACACGACGGATTTGTCGCTGAACCTGGATTTGGAGCGGTTGAATTTCACCGAAATTCAGGCCGGAACGGTATTCGGCAAGGTAAAAGGCTCCAGGATGCCGTTGCTGGCGCGAGATAACGACGGACAACCGATTACTGAAAAGTTTTTTAGATTAGCGGATGGCCAATTACAAATCACCAGGCCCACCATGCCGTCCATGTTGACCTTGAATGAACGGGTGATTCGGCAGGATTGCTTGTGTTATTTGATGGAACGGCTGGAGTTTTAACGGCCAGCGATCTTAAAAAGTTACCACTTCTTGAAAAATAAGTTTGCAAGAATCCTGCCTGATTTTATAATGGTCGGCTTTTGGGGTATTTCATCCCAAATCCTTGCTTCACTGCTCGTCCGAGTGGGAGGCTTTTTAAACCGTAAGGAGAAATCATGCGTCATTATGAAATCGTCTTCTTGGTACACCCTGATCAAAGCGCTCAGGTACCTGCCATGATAGAACGTTATAAATCCACTATTGAAGAGGCTGCCGGCAAAATCCACCGCCTGGAAGACTGGGGCCGTAGACATCTGGCTTACCCTATCAAGAAAATTCATAAAGCACACTATGTGTTGATGAATATCGAATGCGATCAAGCCACTCTTGAAGAACTGGAAGCGGGTTTCCGTTTTAACGACGCGATTCTGCGTAGCCAGACTCTGCTGCAAAAAGAAGCCGTTACTGCGCCTTCCGCCATTGCTACCAGCGGTAACGACGGTCAAAAAACCAGCAATCGCGTAAAGGAAGAAGTTGAAGAAGAGACTGCGGAAGCTGAGGTTACGGAAGAAGTTGCAACCGAAACCGAAACCGAAACGGATTCCGAATAAACTTTTTATATCAAGAGAATTAATATGGCACGTAACAATATTAGACGTAAAAAAGGCTGCCGCTTCAGTGGTGAAGAGGCAATCGTAATCGATTACAAAGATCTGGATTTGCTGAGCGAATACATTACCGAAACCGGCAAAATCATCCCTAGCCGCATTACCGGTACCAGCGCGAAATATCAAAGACAGTTAACGTCGGCTATTAAACAAGCCCGTTTTCTGGCACTGCTACCGTTCTGCGACGCGCACAAATAATTTAAGGTAATCCGGAGCGCAGGCGTGAAATTTTTGGCAGCCTATATCATGAAAGGCCGTCTGCAAGCCATGACGGTTGCGGCTGCCTTTGCGTTGCTGTCATTGAAGTTTCCTCCGGCAAGTATCGTAAGTTCAGCTGCTGTCGCACTGGTCAGTTTGCGAAGGGGCGGAAAAGAAGGATTGTATGTACTGGTGTGCGCCTGTTTGGCCGCTGCGGTACTGAGTGTCTTCTTGAAGATCGGTTATCAATTTGCCTTGTTGTACGGCGTGGTGTTGTGGACGCCGGTTTGGCTGATCTCCATCGTGCTACGCGAAGGCAGGAATCTGGCCGTGGCAATCGAGATTGCCGTGTTGTTGGGTATGACGGCCGTCTTGGTATTTTATGCTTATCAACCGCAACCGGCCCAAGTCTGGAGTGGCGTGTTATCGGTCATGATGCAACCCATGCTGGAAGCGAAACCGGATGTGCCGATCGAACAAATCAAACAATCGGCGCAAGCTTTTGCTCATTTCATGACCGGGGCCATCGCCGCCGGTAGTGTGTATGGTTTGTTGTTCGGCTTGTTCCTGGCGAGATGGTGGCAGTCGGCACTGTACAATCCGGGTGGATTCAGAACCGAGTTTTTAGCCATGAAAGGGCATGTCCAGCTGAGTATGGCGACATTCGTACTGATCGCGATCGCCGCATTCTCTTCGGGAGCGTTGGCTGAAGTCTGCTGGAATATGCTGTTGGTGCTGTTCGTGCTGTATACCTTTATCGGAACTGCCGTGCTGCATGCCTGTTTCGCGGTAATGAAAGGTAGCCGATTTATGGTGCCGTTTTTATACCTGACCTTGGTGATTATTCCGCACGTGATGGTGATCATAGCCGCAGTTGGCTTGATCGATAACTGGTTGAACTTACGTAATAAAATTTCAAATAAAACGGCTGACTAATCGCAGCCATCATTCGACATGAGTCGATTAACGAGGTAAGTAAAGATGGAAGTCATTCTTCTTGAGAAAATCGCAAACCTGGGCAATTTGGGCGACAGAGTCACCATAAAAGCAGGTTACGGCAGAAACTTTTTGATTCCGCAAGGCAAGGCCGCCAAAGCCACTGCCGCCAAAATCAAGGAATTCGAAGAGCGTCGCGCCGAGTTGGAAAAACACGCTGCCGAAAAATTGGCTGCGGCAACTTCACGTGGCGAAGCAATCGGCAAACTGAGCATCTCAATCGCGCATAAAACCGGCGACGAAGGCCGCTTGTTCGGTTCCGTCGGTACCCAAAATATCGCCGAAGCCATTACGGCCGCAGGCGTAAAGGTGGAAAAAAGCGAAGTGCGCATGCCTAACGGCGTGATTCGTCAAATCGGCGAATACGACATCGATATTCACCTGCATACCGATGTAGTGGTGACGCTGCCGATTAAAATCGTTTCAGAGTAAGCCCATGATCATCGTGACCGGCGGTGCCGGTTTTATCGGCAGCAACCTGGTACTGGGTTTAAATGCTCGAGGTTACGATGATATTCTGGTAGTCGACCATTTGACCAATGGGGTCAAATACAAAAATCTGGTCGATTGCCGGATTGCGGACTATATGGACAGAAGCACCTTTCTGGAAAAACTCCAGCAAGGTGTATTTCCCGCCGAAACCATAGAAGCTATTTTCCATCAAGGCGCTTGCTCATCCACCACCGAGTGGGACGGACGTTACATGATGGATAACAATTATGAGTACAGCAAAATCCTGTTTCATTATTGCCAAAGCCATAAAATCCCGTTTATTTACGCCTCCAGCGCAGCCACTTACGGCGCCGATCCGACTTTTAAGGAAGATCTGGCTTACGAAGGCCCGTTGAATGTGTACGGTTATTCCAAGTTTCAATTCGATCAATATCTGCGCAGGTATCTGCATAAACTAACCGCGCAAGTGGTGGGTTTACGTTATTTCAATGTCTACGGTCCGCGAGAATTCCACAAAGGCAGCATGGCTAGCGTTGCCTACCATTTGAACAATCAGATCAAGGACTCCGACGAGCTTAAGTTGTTCGAAGGTTGCGACGGTTACGGTAACGGCGAACAACGGCGCGATTTTGTCTATGTTGGCGACGTGGTGGATATTAACTTGTGGTTCCTGGACAACCCGCAAGTCTCCGGTATTTTCAATTGCGGCACCGGACGTAGCCAGACTTTTAACGATGTTGCCAATGCGGTAATCAAATATCACCAGCGCGGTCGGATCAAATACATTCCTTTTCCCGAGCACCTGAAAGGCTGCTATCAAAGCTTTACAGAAGCTAATCTGGAAAATCTACGTGCTGCGGGCTGTAATCACTCGTTCAAAACAGTAGAAGAAGGCGTGCAGCTATATATGCAGTGGTTGAACCGCTAAATTCCGCGGGATTTTCGCTTACACACATCCTTAGCCGGGCACAAAATCCAAGGTGCAGGATTCTTTTGCAGCATGTAATTGGCCGTTCATAAGTTGTTTGGTTAATGCCTCGCTGCGCGCCATGTAAACATCGGTTAATTCTTTAAAGGCTTCAGGCAAATGATGACGTTCCAGGCGTGACAAATGGCCGTCGAAAGCAGCAGACACACAAAGTAAATCCAGTAAAAAATAGCGTTCATGGGTTTCGACTTGATCCAAAAGTGCTAAAAAGTCCTCCCAATTGTCATACTCGTAACGCTGATCAATCTTAAATTTATTACACAGCTTGACCAACAGCATCAACATGTTGGGGTGGTAGTGCTGCGACAATACCATCATGGTTGCAACGGCGCGAATTGCGCCCTCCCGGCATTTGGGGCTGAGTTGCGCCACAAATTCATCCGTCAGCAGATTATTGACTATATGTTCGGCCAGCTTATTGCCGAATAAACGCAGCCTGGCTTCACGAGCGACTTTATACAGTGTGAAAGCATCCCAGAACCCGGTGATCGGCACACCCAGCCAACTGACGGCAAGGCGAACTTCACCTTTACCGACCAAGCGTATCAACACGAATTTCACCAAGGCCGTGCTGAGGATGACTTTGGCTTTATATAAAAACGCCACTAACAGCAGCTTGGATTTGGAAAGGTGTTTAAGCGGATCGATACCCAAATAATGAATCACCGGGTCAGGTACCTCCAGGGCAGCTCGTGCCAGTAGATTGGGTACTTCATCGTCACCCGGTAACACAACGCCCTGGTTAGACTGGTTGTGCCCGCTCAGGCAGGCCAGACTGTAAACCGTTTTTAAGCCCAACCAAAACAGCACCGCCATTTCCAATATCAGCATCGCAACTAGGGTGAAACCGTATAGGAAATAGTACGGTACGGTCTCCATGCCGGCCTGATAAGTCCACTCGACCCAGATTGTGACAAAAGTGGTCAAGCCGCCTATGCCGAAGCCGATGACGGCCGCAAAGGCCGTAATATTGCTGGCCAGGGTAGTTAACGTGTTATCCGGCGGTAAGTCGTCGATGGCGACGTTGTTTAACCCGGAGGTGCCGTATTTTTCAGACAGGTAGCGGTAATATCTAACGCCGATACGCTCCAGATAACCGGGTGTTTCCTCTTTGAGATTGGGCGATTTTGAGCTGGCTTCAGCGGGTGTAGACATATTTGGCCTCTTGTTTTCAACGCAAAACTTTTATCCATCACTTTGTACCATAGATACGTTGCGGCGGTGCGCGGGAAGCAACAGGGTCAAAGTCTTCGACATGGCCTGACTTACACCCGAAGTCGATTGGTTAACCCATTTGGTAGGCGTCAGGTTGTGGAGCCCATGGAAATGGACCAAGGAATGTCCACTCCAGATAGCTGCGGAATTTGTGTCCAGTTTTTTCTGCAGGGGTCAGCCTGCTCAATACAGGCAAAGAGTCCGAAATTCACGTCTTTTAAAATCCAACTTAAGGCATAAAACAGCCGTTGGAATTGGTGATATACCTTTTGCTTGTCAAATTTCGGCGCCTCAATTCCCGGCTGGACGACTGCCAGGATGCAGAAGATAAGGTAACGCCGGGAGCGGTTGCCGAGAGGGTAAAGGTGAGGAGAACTTAAAACAGAAATTCGACCTGTGGCATGTGACGAGTATTGATACCCGAAAACATTAAACCGGGGGCTTTCTGAAAATTTTTCGAATATTTTAGACTAATAGGGTGGGGATTTTGCGTTGATAATCGTCTTAATGACTAAAGGAACTAGATGCACTGTTCTCTGAAAATGGGAAATAGGCCATGGACAGGATCAAATTGTAAAGCCTATCGATCAATTACTCGGGAAGGATGAATGAAAGCCGTAAAAATACAAGCAAACCCTTCTCATCCGACGCAACTTCTGGCCCAAGACCGATTGGATCATTCGAATAATGATGGCTTGAGCGAACAGTTTCCCTCGTCCCGTTATTTTCAAGTCCACTTTCAACATATTCACGAAAATGCCGATGCACTGCATAAAGAACTCAAGCAACTTAAACAATATGTCGCCGCCCTGGATGCCAAATTAGACCGAGTATTGGCTTTACTACTCTCTTCGCCGAAACAAAATTCCTAAACATTGCTATTGGTTGGAGTCATTTGCAGTTTGATGCCTGTGAATAATCACCGCTTGGCCGCCGGTTTTTGGCTGGCTGGCCTCTGCTTATCTAGTTTGCCGGGTTGTGGTGTCGATCCCGTGCGTGAAACGCTTGATATGACTTTACCGTCGCAATGGACATCCGAGCCCTCAACGCAGCCGGCGATCGGAAACTGGTTGCAAACGTTCTCCGATCCGGATCTCGAAGTACTATTGCAAGAAACCTGGCATAACAATTATGACTTAAAAGCCGCGGCCGCCCGTGTCCAGGCCGCCCAAGAACTGGTCAAGATAGAAGGCTCCGTGCGTTTGCCGCAGTTGGCGTTTGCGCCCGGTTATCAGCGCGGCAAGGAACCCGCGAGCGATCAAGCAGGCCACTTTAACGCGCTGTTCGGTTTCAGCTGGGAGCTCGATGTCTGGGGACGCATTCAGGCCGCCCAGCAATCGGCGCAACAACAGGCAAACGCAACGGCAGCCGATTACCAATACGCGCGTTTATCGTTGTCGGCGCGTACTGCTCAAACATACTTCGAACTGGCGGAAGCGCGTTTGCAAACCGAAGTGGCAGAGCAATCCGTCCATGATCGGGGTGTGATTGTCGCGTTAATCCGTGGCCGATTCAATAAAGGTTTGACCCGAGGGCTGGACTTGCGACTCGCTCTCACCGACTTGGCAAACGCTGAAGCGCAGTTAGCCAATGCCCGCAATCAGACGCAAGTGTTCGCGCGGCGCCTGGACGTATTACTAGGGCGTTACCCCAGCGCCGGGCTAATTGATAAGGCCCACTTTGCAGAACTGCCGCCTCCCATCGCGGCGGGACTGCCGGCGGAATTGCTGAATCGCCGCCCCGATATCGTGGCGGCTTTCGAGCGGTTGCGCGCTGCCGATTCGCGCTTGGAAAGCGCCCATAAAGCCTTGCTGCCGCGTATCACCTTAACCGCCAACGGCGGAACCGGCAGTCCGGCGTTAACCGAACTGATCGATCCGCGCGCAGCGGCATGGAATGTGGCAATGGGCTTGGTACAACCCCTATTCACCGGCGACCGCTTACAAGCCCAAATTCGCTTGAACCAAGCCGAAGTCGACGCCGCGATCAATGCTTATAAGAGTACGGCCTTGAACGCATTCCGCGAAGTAGAGCAAGCATTGGCCGCCGAAACCTGGCTCAGGACCGAGGAAAAGGCCCTGAGGCAAGCCGTCGAACAAACCCGAGCCAGCCGCAAGTTGGCGGTCTATTCTTATCAACAGGGCCTGATCGAAATCCTCACCCTGCTTGACAGCTACCGCAGTACCCTCAATGCCCAAAGTGCTCATCTGGTGGTGCAGCGGCAATTACTGACCAATCGTATCAATCTATATCTGGCCCTGGGTGGTGCCGTTTGAGTTCGCCACAATCCTCCTTGAAACTAATTTTACCGCTGCTGCTGTTGCTGACGGCGGTAGGCGCCGCCGGGGCGATTATCGCTTTCAAACCGCAAACCGTAAAGCAAGCCTCCGAATCGACCATACCCAAGGTCGATATCATTCGCGTTGAACCGCAAACCTTGAAATTGAATGTTTTTTCGCAAGGCGTGGTCACGCCACGCGAGGAAATCGATTTGATCTCGGAAGTGGCCGGCAAAGTGGTGCAAGTGCATCCAGCCATGGTGGCCGGCGGCTTTTTTACCGCTCATGAAATACTGTTGACCATCGATACCCGCGATTACGATTACGCCATCGTCGTCGCCGAAGCACAGCTCGCCGAAGCTAGACGGGTATTGATTAACGAGCAGGCACAGGTCGCGCAGGCCGAGAGCGAGTGGCAGGCGCTGGGCGAAGGCGAACCCAGCGAGCTGGCGCTACGCAAGCCGCAGTTGGCGGAGGCGGAAGCCAAATTACAAGCCGCCAAGGCCGATCTTGCCAAAGCAAAACTCAATCGTGGCCGCTGTGAGTTGCGCGCGCCGTTTGCCGGGCGGGTCCTCAGCAGGCGGGTGGGCTTGGGACAATACATTCAAGCCGGCAGCGTGGCGGCAAGAATCTATGCTAGCGATATTGCCGAAGTTCGTCTGCCTATCGGCACCGATCAGCTGGCCTTTGTCAATCTGCCGCTGGGCAAACGCCACGTTAACGCCGAGAACTGGCCAAGAGTAACTTTGCGCGCCGAACTGGCCGGCAGGCTTCGCAGTTGGGAAGGCCGTATCGTGCGTAGCGAAGCGGCGCTGGACGGTAATAGTGGCCAGCTTTACCTGGTCGCCCAGGTGGCCGACCCGTTTGCGGCCCAACCTGATCAGTTGCCGCTACTAAGCGGTTTGTTTGTGCAGGCGGAAATTGAAGGGGTGAGTCGCGAAAACATGATTGTCTTGCCGCGCGGCGCCGTGAACAATTTACAACAGGTCAAACTGGTCGATGCCGACCGGCGTCTGGAGATTCGGCAACTGGAACTGCTGCGGACCGAGTCCGATCGGGTGATCGTCAAATCCGGACTGGCCGCCGGAGACAAGGTCGTGGTATCGGAAATGCCGGTGCCGGTTGCCGGCATGTCGGTCAACATTGCCGAACCGAACATCTCTCAAGCGCAATGACCGATCAAAGCGATCGTTCGCAAAATCATCAAGCCCATCGGGGCGTATTGGCTTGGTTTGCCGGCAACCCGGTGGCGGCCAATTTGCTGATGTTGCTGATTATGGTCGGCGGCTTGCTCGGTATGATAGGCGTGGACAAGGAAGTGTTTCCGCGCTTTAGTCCGCACCAGATCGTCATTACCGCGATTTATCCTGGTGCCGGCCCCACCGAAGTCGAAGAATCGGTATGCGTGCCGATCGAGGAAGCCATTCACGACATAACGGGCATCAAGCATCTGCACGGCGAAATCAGAGGCGAGACCTGTACGCTGACGGTGGAAATATTGCCTGATCATGACCGCGAACAGCTGATGGCTCTGGTTCGGGGCCGGGTCCAGGCCATTCAGCGCCTGCCGAAGCAACTGGAAAAAATCGATGTGCAGCCGGCGGATCGCCAGGATGACGATGGCGTGATTTGGGTGGCATTGCACGGCGCCACCGATGCGGTCACGCTGAAGCGGTACGGCGACAGGATACAGGAACAACTTGCCGCCATTCCCGGCGTGAGCAAGGCCCGCAATTACGGCGAAATTCCTTACGAGATCGCCATCGAAGTCGCGCCTCAACAATTGCGGAAATACCAGCTGACGTTGGATGAAGTAGCCCAGGCGGTGCGGCGGGCGTCAGTCGATCTGCCGGGCGGCTTGATCAAGAATCCCGACGGCGAACTGCTGTTGCGCGTCGATGGTCGTGCCAGAAAGGCCGAAACCGTTGGGGCGTTGATCGTCAAAACCCTGCCGGACGGCAATCGGGTGCGTCTGGATCAGGTTGCGCGTATCAAGGATGGCTTGGAGGAGCGCTTATATACCTGGCGCCACAATGGTCAAACCGCGCAAGGCTGGGAAATTCATACCGAGCTGGACAGTGTGGCGGTAGCGCGGCGGGTCAAGGCCGCCGTCGAAACCATGCGCAAACAATTGCCGGAGGGTTTGCGCCTGATCACCTGGTGGGACGATTCGCAAGCCTACGACGAACGTATAGGCACCCTGTTGGAAGACGGTTTCAGCGGTTTTTTGTTGGTGTGTCTGGTATTGACGCTGTTTTTGCGGTTGCGGGTGGCCTTATGGGCCGGGGTCGGCATTTTCACCTCCGTGCTGGGGGCCTTTTGGCTGATGCCGGCACTGGATATTTCCTTGAATATGCTGTCGTTGTTCGGCTTCCTGTTGGCCATGGGCATACTGGTGGACGACGCCATTATCATCGGCGAAAGCATACATAGCCGGCAAACCTTAGCCAAGCAGTCGCCACTGAATGCCGCCGTACAAGGGGTGCAAGAAGTGGCGTTACCGGTGATATTGTCGGTGTTGATCGTCTTGGTGGCTTTCCTGCCCGGCCTGTTTCTGTCCGGCTGGGCGGGGCAAATGATGAAACCGATTTGCCTGGTAATGATTCTGACGCTGGTGTTCTCGTTAATCGAAGCGCTGCTGATTTTGCCGTCGCATCTGGTTGCCGAGCTTGAGGATCATACTCGGCCGAATCGCCTGCAGCGAATACGCGGCCAACTTAATAAGTGGCTGGAGAACTTTGTCGAGCGGCGCTACCGGCCGCTGCTGGAAACCGCGCTGGCGTGGCGTTATTTGACCGTGACATTGTTTTTTGCGCTGTTGTTGATTTGCGCGGCGTTGGTATACAGCGACCGGGTCAGGCAATCGATTAGCCCGGATGTGGTCAAGGATAGTTTCTGGGTATCCATGCAGTTGCCCCAAAGCGCGCCTTACAGCGAAACCCAGGCCCTGGCGACTCAAGTGGAAAATGCCTTGTTTGCCTTGCGCGACGAACTGGATGGCATAAATAAAACCGACCGGCCCGCCGTAGACAGCATTGCGGCCGCCCATGCCAACGACCATAGCGTGATCGTTGGGGTAGAAACCATTATCTGGGAGCATGGCGCCGGCCTATGGTTGGAGTTCTCGGCGGAAGGCCGGCGTCGCTTGAAGGTGGAAAATTTTATCCGCGATTGGCGGCAACGTATCGGCGATATCGGCCGCGGCAAGGTCGACTTTATCTACAAGGAAGGCGATGTGCCCTACGACATCGAGCTGATGCTGAATACTGGCGATCCGGATTCCTTACAGCCCGCGGTCGAACAGCTCAAACAACGCCTGCGGGCCTTTTCGGGCGTATATGATGTGATCGACTCCTCGGAACCCGGCAAGCCGGAAGTGCGTTTGAGTATCAAGCCGCAGGCGGAGCGGCTGGGATTGCGGCTGGAACAACTGGCCGAACAGGTTCGATACGGTTATTACGGCCAGGAAGTACACCGTTTCCTGCGCGGCCGCCAGGAAGTCAAAGTGATGGTGCGCTACCCGCTGGACCAACGTCGTTCAGTGGATGATTTGAAGGCCCAGCCGATCCGTCTGCCCAATGGCGCCAGCGCGCCGGTGGCTGATTTGGCCGACATCAAACTGGTGCAAGGCTATTCAAGATTCAACCGCGAAGACAGGCATCGGGTCTTAAAGGTTCAAGCCCGTGTCGATCCCACCCAGGCCGATGTGAACGAGATTTATGCGGCGCTGGAAAACGGCATTATTCAGGAGTTGCAACATGACTTTGTGGATTTACATGTTGAGATCGGTCAGGAGCGACTGGAACAGCAAGCCATGCTGGCCGCCTTTGGCAAGAACACCTTGATTGCTATATTGGTGATCTATGCCTTGATTGCGGTGCCGTTTCGCTCTTACAGTAAGCCGCTGATCTTTCTGTTGGCGGCACCGGTGGCCTGGAGTGGGGCCGTGTTGGCCCACTGGCTGGCCGGGTTGCCGTTGTCCATGGAATCGCTGGTCGGCATGATTGCAGCCAGTGGCGTGGTGGTCAACGACAGCCTGGTACTATTGGATTACATTCGCCAGCATGGCGACGAGGAGCAGCCGGTTGAGCGCTTGATTTGCGCTGCCTGCACCTCCCGCTTCCGGCCGATACTATTAGCCTTCTTAACCAACTTCGCCGGTTTTCTGCCGACCCTACTGGAAACCAGCCCGCAAGCGCAATTTTTGATTCCGATGACCCTGTCGCTGTCCGCCGGTTTGCTGGTCGGCATGGCAGCCAGCTTGATCTTGACGCCGGTGTGTTATGCGATTATTGAAACAGGCAAAGCAGGCCAGGGTTATGAGCGCGCCAATTGAACGAGACTTTTTCCGTCACCACCGCGTGGGGTACGTTTTCCAAACGATGGCCCGGCAAACGTACCCGTATTGCATCGCTTCGAAAGCCTATGTCGGGTATAACATCAGCGAGACGAATTTTGTAAACCCGTCCGTATAGTTTTTTTTGAGTGGAAAAGTGGATTTAAAACGTTCGGGGCGAGGTTGTAAACCCCGACCCGCGAGGAGGGCTCGATTCGCGCGGTGAACGCACGATGCTATTCGTTAAAATTCGACTCTAATAGAACCAAGAAAAGTTCGTGGGGTACCTACGTCAATACGTCCTCTTCCAAAACCGCCACTACTGGGAAAATATTCTTTATCCAATAGGTTATCGACATTTAATTGGGCACTAACTTTCGAGTGACCTACCTTGAATTCATAACCAGCCATCAGGTTGACCAACACGTAACCGGGCATTTGAACGTCATTTTCATTATTGACTTCACGCTGACCTCTAGCAACCACGCCACCGCCTATTTTTAAGCCTCTTATTACGTCGTTTTGAAAAGCGTAGGTTGTCCAAAAACTGCCACCATGCTGCGGTATATTTGGGAATCTATTGCCTTGGGTGTCGTCGTTGTTTTGAGTTATTTCCGAGTCTATAAAAGTATAGTTGCTGATGAGATTCCAGCCGGGCAGTATCTCTCCGCTGATATCCAGTTCTATCCCTTGGTTAACCACTTCTCCGGTTTGTACCGCAAAACCCAGGGCAGCCAAGGCCGGATCGGGGTTCCCGGTGGCGATATTCTGTTTGGTCAATTGAAACCAAGAAACGGTCGCACTAAACCGTTCGTCGAAAAACTCCGTTTTGACGCCGGCTTCCCATTGCTGGGCCGTTTCAGCTTTTAGTGGTTGGCCGCCGTTTCCTAAGCCGAAATTAGGTAGTCCGAAATTCTCTACATAGTTACCGTATATTGACAGATCCTTGATTGGTTGCCATAGCAAGCCTACCCGTGGTGAAATTTTTTCTTGTTGGGCTTTTAGGGATGAAGATACAAAGTCAATCGTTGCGTTATCGTAGCGAAAACCTGCCAACAAATGAACATCGTATGGCAGCTTCATTTGATCTTGAAAATAAAGGCCATACCATTCTTCATCGGTGTGGAATTTATCTCCATTGGCAGGGTTAAGTGTTAGTGTTCCAGAATGTATCGGATTAAAAATGTCGATCGAAGGGAAGGTGGGATCGGCCATGAATAATCCGGTGTTTTTAAAATTATACAAGTCGCCACCCAATAACACGGTATGGTTTACACCGAATGTATCAATATGCCCAGTCAAGTCCAGGCTACTGGTATAGGTGTCGATCTTATTATCATCAAATCCGACCAATACACGGTTAAGCGTGCGATTGTCCGCCCGTAATCCTCTGGGGGCTATCGACCGTCCGTCTTGCTCGGTAAATTGAGTATTGAAGCGATGCTGTATTTTCCAGTTGTCGTTAAACTCGTGCGACCAATTAAAACCGGCCTGAATTTCATCATATTTAGCGAAGCCAAATTGCTCGCCAAAATAACGTTCAACTGGTAAATTGGCTGGGCGATTACCAAGGGCAGGAAAACCAAAATCTTGCATCGTGTTACCTGTTTTGTATTCCATGTCGAAGGTGATTTGCGTTCGGTCGCTAATTTTCCATTGGATAACCGGGGCTAAAAAAACGTTGTCACTGTTAACAAATTCACGAAAAGACCTTTTGTCCTCGTAGGCAAAATTGAATCGATACAACAATGAGTCGTCCTGATTCAATCCACCCGTCGCATCTAATGTGGTCCGGTAAAAATCAAATGAACCAAATTGCTGTTGTAAAGAATAATAGGGTTGCGCCCTAGGTTTTTTGGAGACCAGATTGATCATGCCACCCGGCTCGATTCTGCCGTAGAGGATGGAAGCCGGCCCCTTCAAAACCTCGATTCTTTCCAGATTAGCTGTTTCTCTTGGGCCGGTTTGAGTCAGTGCCGATTGAAACCGAGTCCCGTCACGGTAATAATCAAAGGTTCCGAAACCTCTGATGTTAAACGACTCGACCAGACCAAAACCTTGTTGTCGATAAACGCCGCTGACGTTTTCTAAAGCCCGATCCAGACGTATTGATTGTTGATCTTGCATCACTTGCTTAGATATCACCTTAACTGAAAAAGGGGTTTCCATAACCGGCGTGTCGGTCTTGGTTGCAGTGGTGGCATTGGGGCGATTGTAATTCGGGTTATAGGGATCATCCGCGTCGTAAACGGTTTTGCCGGTCACCGTAATCGCGGGCATGATGCCGGGCTCCAGTTTGTTCTGCAATTCGGGCGCGTTACGCTGCAGGCTGATGACGCCTTCGCCGTTGCTAATGGCTCGTAGCGGTGTGCCGCTGAGTAGAATATTCAGGGCTTCCGTAGCCGTGTAATCGCCCTGCAACGCATGGCTATGCAAGTTGTCGGCGATCTCGGTGCCGTACATGATTTGCAGGCCGCTTTGCCGTCCGAAGATCAGCAAGGCCTGATTCAACGGCTGGGCCGGGATATTGAAATATTGTTTCAAAGCAACGGTTTCGCCGTGAGCAGCCTGGGCAATTGCCAGGGCCAATACGGCGACGGTCGGTTGAGCGAATAGCGGACGGCAATACTTTGCGCGGGACATGGATGCTCCTTGGGTTCGGTCTGGGTTACAGTGCAGCGCTTGGGCTGATAACTGTAAAGACGGAATCCTTGCCAAAATCCACGTCGAGAACCTAAAGATAATTTCCAGCCCGGGTTGCTATAGCCAAAAGCCCCTGTGGGCGTGGCCGTAATCCGACGCTTTAGCTGACTTGGCGCGGTTACCGCAATACCAGCAGATACGGCGTGATATGCACGATTTGCAATTGCGGCACGGCGGTTTGCAGGCTGGCAACGGCTTGATCCAGCGCATCGAGCCGGAACAGGCCGCTGATGCGGGTTTCCGCCAAGGCCTGATTTAACAATATCACCTTGCCCGGTCGGTAACGGTTGATCTGTTCCACCGCAGCGCCGAGCGGTAGGCCGTCGAATTGCAGCAAACCGTCGCGCCACAACGCCATGTTTTCGGCATGGCGAGGCGGCTGAATAGCGATGCCGCCGGCGTCGATGGTTGCCGTTTGACCGGCTTGCAGGCGCAGGCGATGTTTATGTGCTGCATCTTGCAGTTCCACAATGCCTTCCACCAATTCGACAGCGGTGCGTCCGGCCAGGCGGTGAACATCGAAAGCCGTCCCCACTGCGCGTATTTCGCGGCCGTCCGTGCTGACGATGAAGGGATGGTCGGCATCCTTGGCCACTTGGAAAAACGCTTCGCCCTGCAACAATTCGATGCGGCGCACGGTGCCGTCGAAATGCAGTTCCACCGCGCTGCCGCTGTTCAAGGTTAGCCGCGAACCGTCGGCCAAGCTGATCCGGCGCTGCTCGCCTTTTTCAGTCAGGTAATCGGCTTGCCAAAGCCGCGGCGGATAATAGGCCGCCAGGCTCACGGCCAGGGCCGCGCAACAGGCCGCCGCTAGATATGCGCGGCGTTTAAAATCGTGCCGGCCGCGAGCGGCGGGTTTTCGGTTGCGTTCGGTTAGCAGCGGCTCCGCGCCGGGGATACGGCGGCCGCGCAGTTGTTCCATGCCTTGCCACAAGGCCAGGGCTTTTTGCCAGGCTTGCTCATGGCTGGCATCGGTAGCGCGCCAAGCGGCCAGTTGTTGTTGAGCGTCCGGGCCAAACTGGCCGGAATGCATTTTGCCGACCCAGCCGCACGCTTCGTCCAGCAGACGCTCGGTGGCGGCAGTCGTCGGTTGGTTAGTCATGGCTGTAACCAGGTAAGAAAATGAAGCGATACATCATAGACGAGGCGGGGGCGTTAAACCACAGCGAAACTAGTTTTGAGCCAGCGTGTTGGCGCAATGCACCAAGGCCCGCTTGATATTGTCTTCCACGGTGCGAATGGAAATATTCAAGGCTTCGGCGATTTCCCGTTGTTTCAAGCCTTCGAAACGGTTCAGGTAAAAGATCCGCTGGCATAACGGCGACAACGTCTCCAGGGCCGCGACCAGTCGGTCCAGCTCCTGTTCGCCCAGAGCCACGGTTTCGGCGCAACGCAGGTCTTCCGCATCCGGCGGGCTATCGTCGTGCCAGTGTACGGTGGAGGTTTCGCGTACCGCCTGACTGCGATAGTGGTCGAACATCAGATTCATCGCGGTGCGAAACAGATAGGCTTTCAGATTGCCGACCCCGCTCAAGTCCTCGGCGCGGCACAGCCGCACGAACGCTTCCTGACAAATGTCGGCGGCGGTTTCCCGGCAACGCAGCCGGGAAAACAACACCGCTTCCAATTCGCCATGGCAATTGAGATATAGCTCCTGGATCGCTTGATTGGGTAGGGCAGACATAGCAGGCCGGTTGCGGTGGTTACCGTACGCTTAAAATTTTGGCATCAGCAATATTGAAGCCATCATCCAAAAAAGCCGGTGGATTGCGAGGTAACGCTATGAATATTGGGAAATTGAGCGAAGCTCCAATGCAAAAAATAGGTGAAATAACCTAGCAACTAGGTGATATGCCGCAATTTTGGTAAATCATGCCAGTTGCGATAATCGGAGGATTGAACTGGTCGAATCCCGGATTTCGGCGCGCTATATCGGCGTAATGTCGCTTCGGGTGATAGGCGCACCGGTACATTCACCGGGGTATTTGCACCGCGCGGTTGCGGTCGGCAGGCTGGGATCGTCCGGCGCGTAGGTCGGGATGAGGCACGCTCCCCCAACGCGACAACTGTTCAGTTGCCGGCCAACCACGAAAGTGAGGCAATTAGCCAACAAAATGCAAAACCGCCAATGATAGGCAAAGGCCAAACCGCTCAAACATGTTGGGGCTCATGCCTCACCGCCAACCTACAATCTTAACGTACGGGGTAATCCGATTTGTAATACTTGTTTTTCGGCCACTGGTCGCTAACAATATGAAAATCGGCAACAGATCATTGGAGCAAACGATGGCATTGGATAATCTGCATGACAACATTTATCTAAGCGAAGCGGAGTATCTGGCGACGAAGCCGGTTTCCAAGCTAAAGCGCGAAAATATCGACGGCCGGGTCTATGCGATGGCCGGCGCGGGCTATAACCATAATTGCATCTCGGCCAATATGCCGGGTGAATTCAGAAACCATTTAAAAGGCACGCCATGCACCACTTTTATGGCTGATATCAAACTGCGCCTGGGTAAGGATTACGTGTATCCCGATGTGCTGGTGGATTGCAGCAAAATGTCCGGCGACGATTATTTTTCGACGTCGCCGGTGATTATCGTCGAAGTACTGTCCCGCTCCACCCGCAAACGGATACGACTCCAGCATGCCTGGGTTCCGGCAATCCCTGCCGGAACGGCGAATTTCGGGTTAGCTGAAACCGCTCTAATCAGGATTTTTTTTTCTTACGGTGGGGGGTGGTGTCTTCTGAAACGTCTTACTGAATAAGTAGATCATTCAATATTCGCGCACCTCTATTCCCTCAATCACTCAAATTAGCGAGCCTGATATGAAACAAATGATTATTTGCGTTTCACGCGGCGCACGGCAAACCCATGCCGCCGCAACACTGGCCCTGATCGCTTTGCTTGCCTTAAGTCATGCCCAGGCCGTTGCGGCGGTTTCCGATCCCGCATTGACCATTCAATCGATCACTCCTCCCAGTCCTGCAAAGAGTAAGCAGGCGCACCTCTCTGCCGGCGGCAACGGCAAGCTGATCCTGAGTTGGGTGGAGCCCGGAACAAAGTCCGGGAAAACCTTGAAATTTTCGTTTTACGACGGCAACGTCTGGTCCGCGCCTGGCGAAGTAGTCGGTTTGCCCGACATTTACGACTTGCCGAAAGTCGTCGATCTCGGCAATGGCTCGTTGGGAGCGGTCTGGGGCACGATGACGAAACATAAAAAACAGGCGAGCAGCGAAGTTTACGTGTCGCACTCGGCGGACGGCGGCCTGACCTGGAGCCCAGCGGTCAAGGCCAACAGCGACATAAAGATCAAAACCTCGCGCTACAACGCCTATATGGCCCCCTTGTCCGACGGCCAGGCGGCGGTATTTTGGTCAGACGCGCGGCATCGAAAAAAAGGCCGGGGCAGCCAATATCTGATGGGCGCGGTAATGGCACCGTCCGGCAAGGTCGAGCATGATTTCGCCGTCGACGACGACATTTGCTCGTGTTGCCAATTACTGCCCACACGCTACAAAGACCAACTCTACCTGACCTACCGCGACCACTTGCCCGGCGAGGTTCGCGATATTGCCGTATTACCTTGGCCCGGTATTCAAGCCGCCAAACCGGTGCGCGTTCACGAAGACAACTGGGTGCTGGAAGGCTGTCCCGGTCAAAACGTCGGTACGGCGGTTTCATCGAAGCGCTTCGGCGTGGCGTGGTTTACCGCCGCCGACGGCAAAGGCAAGGTGCAGGTCGCTTTTAGCGACGATCCGGCTAAAGGATTCGGTGCGCCGATCGAAATCAACACGCCGCATCAGCCTCGGGGCGAAGTGAAAATGGCGATGTTGGACGACGATCATGCATTAGTCCAATGGATTCAAACGTCGCCCCAAGGCGCTTCCTTGCAACTTGCGCTGGTATCGGCCGCCAGCCGGCAAGTTTTGACGGAGAGCGAACTCAGCAAACCGAGTTGGGAAACCACTTTCAAATGGCCGGACATGCCGACCGTGGCGCAAGTCGGCCGAAACGCTTATTTTTCTTGGTTGGATACGGCGGCCGAACAGATTCGACTAGTTAAAATCGGGCTTTAAGCATGACTTTGTATATTCGATCACAGGCTGGTGGGTTGTTGTTTTTGCTCAGTGTTATCTTTATTTGCGCCACGGCCAAGCCAGCCAAAGCAGAGGACTTTCTACATCCCTTCGAAATAGGCAGCCTGGAAAAAATCCAAAGCGCCTATGCCGGCCGGCCGTTTCTGCTGATTTTATGGTCGATCGATTGCCCGCCCTGTCACAAAGAGCTCGAATTGGTCGGCGCCGTCAAAAAGCGCCATCCCGATCTTCAATTGGTGCTGATTTCCACCGACTCGGCGGAAGTATCCGAACAAGTCGAATCGGTATTGGCGTCGCACCGGCTGGCCAACGCCGACGCCTGGATATTCTCGGGGGGCAACGACGAACACTTGCGCTATGTAATCGATCCGTCGTGGTTCGGCGAAATGCCGCGCAGTTATTTCTACGATTCGAAACACAACCGGGTCGGCGTCAGCGGGGCGTTGAAAAAGGAACAAATCGAAACGTGGCTGACGTCGCCACGGGTTGCGCCGCCGCGTAAAACCGGGATATAAATCAGTAGGCTTTCCACATGACCGGGTTTTGTAAACCCCGGTCGCGAAGGTAATCATTTATTCTTTCTATATCAATGGGATAATAAATAATATTATGCCATTGATGAGGCTCAAATCCTTTCACAGTCTCGTGCCATTTTAAAGCTTTCAGTTGGATTCAGGCCCCAAAAGGTATGTGGTGCATACCCAACACGGCTTCAAAGCTGTAAGAGGCTACGTTCCCACGCGGGGAGTGGGAACGAGAAAATATCCCAGTAGGTCACGTTGCCTGCCCTCTTGCGCTGTACTTCATGGCGCAATAGGGTGGGCTACGTGACAATCACGACTCCGAAGTGTCAGGGAACGCTATCGCGCATCCTGACCTACCCGGCTGGCTTGTCGCAAAAACATGCGTCCGATTACGCTGCGCTAATCGGACCTACGCGGGCTAATCGGACCTACGCGGGCTGGTGTTGTCGCCAATCGTCCGCAACTCGTACGCCCGTTCGTCGTGCCAGCCGCCTAGCCCCAGAATCTGCCGGATCGTCTTGAGTGGGTTGACCAACTCTCGAATTCCTTCCGGATCAATCCAACCGCACCAACACCAGCCGCACTCGTTTTTGCTGTGGGTCGGTCCAGGCCATAAACGCTTGTTGTCCAATACGAGTCATAGCCAGATGTTTACTGGGCCATTTCGGAAAACCGCCTCGATAAACGGTTGTTTGACGGCTCAGCTTACCGCTTTTTGATACTTTACCGATCTTTAGCTCATCTTGTGGACCGGCTCGGCCGCGCCAGCCGGCCAATGCCGAGCCATCGTCCAATAGTAAGGCATTGGCATAGCCGCTGGCATTGTTGTCGAGCTCGATCGGCGATTCGAAATGCGCCGCACTGTCTTCCGAGAAGGCTACTTTGACCCGGCCTTTGCCGTCGGCGGCGCTAAACCAGGCGGCGACCGTATGGGTCGGTGACATATCGACGGATGGTCCGTTACTGGGGCAGCCGTTGATGACCCAGCCGTCGGAATTTACAAGCGTGGATTGGATATTACCGAAAGGCGTCCAGCGCACGGCGCTGATATCGCGGATTTCGCCCGGTAGATGATCGCGGTATACGGTTACTAACGTATCTGCCAATGTTGCGGTGTAGCTGCTGCAACAGGAACAGACATCGGCATCCAGCGTAATTTCGGGGCTTGGCAGCCAGTCTTTATCGATAACGGTCGCCATTAGCTGATGACGATTGTATTTTTTGTCGGCCGTGGAATCAGGGCTGACGTGACGCATATCGGTCCAGACCAGAGCCAATCGCCTATCCGGCAATGCAGTAAGCGACATTTGCGCATCGTAAATATGCGCGGCGTCTCCATAAGGTTTTAAGGGAGGACTCCAGCTCAAACCGCCGTCTATCGATCTTGCCAGATAGATGTCGGTCAAGTAACGATTTTCACCTTTCCGCTGAGGATAGGGCATCCACGCTACGACCAGCGTTCCGTCACTGAGGCTTAATACAACGGGCGCGGCAGCCAGTTTACCCTCGACTTGGATCACTTCATGTACAATGGAAAATTTCTCACCCTCTAACGTCGCAAATTTAACCGTACTGTTTTGACCGTCCGTTTCCACCCAGCTAACGATCAAGTGCCCGTCCGTGGTTTTAGAGAGATTATGTTGTTGGCTGGTTCCTGTGGTTGGCAAGTTGAATTCGCGTAGCCGGAATGAGTCGGAAGGCTTGGCTATTGCAATATGGCCGCTTGAACACATTAATAGTAAGCCGACTATAAGCGTTCTAATGTTGTCGACGGTTTTCATTGGTTACTCCATTGAGTGTACGGATTAATATTCCAATCGCAACGAACCGATCGCGGTCAACGGTGCTCCGGGATAAATCCCTAGTGCCGGAGCTACGTTGGAATCGGGATCTGTTGACTCGTAATAACGTTTATCCAGCAAATTGCGAATATTGAATTGAGCCGTCAGCCGCGATTGCCCGACTTTTTGTTTATAGGCCACAAATGCATCCATCCGCACATAGCCCGGCATTTGAAAGTTATTGGCGTTGTCTCCCTCGCGCGAGCTGGCAGCTACGCCGCCGATGCCGGCACTGAATCCGTCTTTAGCCGCATAGCCATTCACATCATACTTCAGCCACAAACTGCCGGAATGTTCGGGAACATTGTTCAATCGATTGCCCCGGGTGTTACCGCCATAGTCTTTAATAACCCGCGCATCGGTAAACGCATAGCTGCCGATCATGCTGAAATTGTCGCTGAGGTAACCGGTCACATCCAGCTCTATGCCTTGGCTACGCTGTAAATTGGCGATTTTGTCGAAAGGGTCCGGCGTGCTCAAATCATTGACCAGGATATTGTCTTTCTCGATATGATAATAAGCCAAGGTGGCTAGCAACCGTTGATCGAACAGCTGGGTTTTGATACCTGCTTCGAATTGTTCGCCGATTTGCGGATCGAAAGTCCGGCCGTTGGCAGCCGGCGCGTTATTGGCGCCGAACGATGTTGTCCAGTTGCCGTACAGACTCAATTCGTCCAGTGCTTCATAAAGTATCCCAACCCGTGGACTGAAACCCTGATCTTCCCTTTTAAACGCATTGATTCGGCTTTCCGCGGTAGCAAAATCGAAGCCATTTCCACGCCCGGCTTCAGCCCAATCGTAACGGCCGCCACCCATAATATGCAGTCGGTCCCAGAACGTAATTTGATCCTGGAAATACGCACCATACCAACCGTTATAAATCACCGCACGGTTGCCGATGCCGCCATTGGTAGCCGAACCGAAGGTATCGCCCGGTATGGAGAACGCGTTAGCGAACACCGATTGCGCTATTCCGTAACTGGGATACGGATCGTAAATATTGATCGACAAACCGGGGTTGGCACTCTTCCAACGACCGTCACCGCCGTACTTGTTAAATGTTCGGTAAAAGTCAAAACCGAATAGAACGTCGTGCTTGGTTTGGCCTATGCCGAATTTGCCGGTGATATCCAGATTAGCGGCGTAATGCTCCTGCTCGCTGATTTGCCGAAAGATATTGCGTTGCATTATGCCGGTGGTTTGGTCAAGCGCGGCGGCGGCATTGAAGGCCGGGCCCGGGTTCACAAAGGTGGTCGTTCCGTCGTTGAAACTGGCCAAAAAACGGTTGTGGATAGCCCAGTCTTTGTTGAAGCGGTGATTGATTTCGGTGCCGATTTTGACGCTGGATTGGCTGCCAAGCGGCGTATTCGGATCGCCCAGATTGCGGCTGATAGGAATATTTGCGGGGCGATTGCCTATCGCCGGGATACCGAAATCGGCCGGCGCGGTCTTGTCGGTACCTTCGACATCGAGCGTGATGTCGGTAGCGTCGCTCGGCCGCCAAGTAATGCTGGGATTGAACAACATGCGCTCAACGGACACGAAGTCGCGAAATGAATCGTTGCTTTGATAAGCACCGGAGAAACGGTATAGCAACGATTTATCGGCGGTAATCGGACCGCCGGCATCCCATTGAGTCCGGTATAAGTCATAGGAGCCGAACTGCTGTTCCAGAGAATAATAGGCATAATCCAGCGGTTTTTTGGTGCTCAAGGCTATCATTCCTCCCGGCTCCGCGCGTCCGTATAATTGCGACGGCCCTTTAATCACTTCGATGTTCTGCAGGTTGGCGGCATCCAAATCGCCAAATCCGCCTTCACTGGTCAATAGGCCATTTCGGTAAACATTGCCGTTACGAAAACCACGGACAATAAAGCCAAGACCGGAACCTAAAGAGGGTTGCGCCCTGACGCCGCTGACATTTTCCAGCGCTTCTTTAACTTTGGTTGATTTCTGATCGTCCATGACGGCTCTGGGTACGACTTGTATTGAAATCGGTGTTTCTATCAAGGGGGTATCGGTTTTGGTGGACGCAAAAGCGCTATTGGTTGCATAGTCTTTACTGTAAGGATCGTTAAAGTTATAGCTTGCTTTGCCTGTGACCGTTACCGCAGGCATAGTCGACGATGATTGCGGTTCGGGGACTGCTGACCGTTCCAGTGTGATTGTACCGTTTGAGGTGGTACGCGTAGTCACGCCGGTACCCTGCAAAAGCTTTGTCAAAGCCTGCTGCACGGTGTACTGACCTTTGACGCCGTTTGTTGCAAGCCCGGCTGTCAATTCGGCCGGATAGCTGAGTTGCGCGCCGGCTATGTCGGCGTAGGCATTTAATGCGCTGCCCAAGGCTTGCGGCGGAATGTCGAACGCCATGATTTGCTCGGCGGCCATTACCACAGATACATTGAGCGCGGCGGCGACAGTTAGCGATAACGCGTAGAACGGCGGGCGGGCGGTCGATGCCTGGCGGCGGAAAGGATATGACATTGATTTCTCCATTCATGAACTGAAACATGCCCCTAAACTTTGGGGATGCAATGGAGACGTGCGGCGGAGGTTTTCCCTCAGCTGGCTTGGAAAATTTTTTTCAAAGTTTTGTAATCGGTTGGCGTGAACTTCGCCGGAACCGGGGAGGTGAGCCATTGACTCGAATAGCCGACTAGCTAAAAAGGCGTTTGGCTGAATGCAAAACCGGCCTCCTTAAGCGATGAAGATCAACCATGGTGTTACCCTGAAAACCCGGATCGGCAGGGTTTGTTGCAGCGCTTCCAGCGCCTTGTCGGTGTCGGTAATATCGAAGCGGCCGCTAACTTTCAGATTTTTCAGCGCCGCGTTCTTAATTATCACGCTGCCGCGCCGGTAGCGGCCGATTTCGGCAATCACCTCGCCGAGAGGTGCATTGTCGAACGAGACGCTGCCTTTTAACCAAGAGGTCGCATTAATCGCCGTAACCTGCTGAATCTCGCTGCTGCGTTCGGCATCCACGGTGATACTGTCATTGGCGGTTAAAAGTACGGGAGTGCGCCTGTCCCCGCTGACTTCCACCAATCCGCTTATTACCGTGACATTATCGTTTTCGGTATTTTCGCGGACGACGAAACGGGTGCCGAGCACGCGGGTGCTGCTGTAACGGCCTTCCACCACAAAAGGATGTTGTGGATCGCGGTGCACATCGAAAAATGCCTCGCCACGCTCAAGCCGCACATCGCGGCGACCGTTAAGCAGGCTGACGCGCATCGCTGTGTCGGAATTAAGCGTGACCCGGCTGCCATCGGCCAAAGCTACCGTTTGAATTTCGCCGATACCGGTGCAGTAATCGGCTTGCCGGCAATTTAAATAAGGCCGATAAATTACGGCAAGCAAGGCCAGACATGCGGCCAGGGCCAGCGCGGAAACTTGGACATATTTAAAGTGCGGCCGGCACCGTTGGTATGCCGAGGCGGTCTGTTCGTAACTGGTTAGCAGTTGGGTGAAATCGGCATCTTCCCAGAAAGCACCGATCTCATCAAAGGCTTGACGATGCGCAGGGCTGGCTTGACACCAGTCTGCGAATTGCCTCCGCGCTTCTTCCGGGACATGCTCCGCCCGCAAGCGGGCAAACCAGGTAATGGCTTGTTCGGCAACTACCTCATCGGGCGTGATTGGAGAATCGGGGCTTAAATCGGTCATGACGGCATTATAAGTGGGGTATTCGGTCAGCGCTGTGAAAATAGCCGGTTTAAGTCGGTCATTCATGGAATGAATAATTCAAAACTCAGGATCAATGACAATGAGACGTTTGAGTTGAGCAAAGCCTCAACCCGAGTCTTTTTGGGGAAAATTAAAATGCCCACCTAGCCGTTTACGGCAATGTAATAGACCCTTGATGATGTGTTTTTCCACCGCGCTTTCGGAAATAGCCAGCATTGTTGTCACCTCCCGATAACTCAGGCCGCGAATTTTATGCAGGATAAATACATCGCGGCAGCGCGGCGGTAATTCGTCTATCGCCTGATGTAACAACGTCTGCCATTGGGCTTTGGAGAATTCGCTTTCGACGCTGGATTGAGTGGCCGTATCGTTGGCTAATTCCGCTTCGACATGCCGGGCCACGATTTTGTTGTGGCGTAAATGATCCAAGGCCAGATTGCCGGCCGTGCGGTACAAAAAGCCGCGCGGATGGTCTACAACCGCATCGTCGGCAGTGCGGGCCAAAATCATATAGCTTTCCTGCACCAGATCCTGCGCGGTTTCCGGACACTTGACGATGCGCAATAGATGATTGACCAACTCCATGCGGTGCAATGTATACAATGCGCTAATGTCCAGCTTCATGGATTGAGTGCAACTTAAGCGGTTTTGGAAATAGAGATTCGATCAAGCTAAATCCGTGCCAGCTGAAGATGGCGAAAATGTAATGCCGCTCCTGCTTAGGTGTTTTTTTAACGTCAGCGCGAGCCGTCATACCAGCATGGAATACCCATGCGGTTTTGCCCGTTTGGTTTTGATTGATACTGGCGAGTAACAAAATATTTTTTTACATCGCCCAACGGAAAAATTGCGTGATATAACGCAGGCGACTGAGTCGGATAACACTGTTTAAATGTTAGCGATACTAATAACGTCTGAAAGAGAGGACATCCATCCATGGATAGGGATAGGATGTAATAGCGTTAGCGTATTATGCCAATTGAAGTAGGATTGCCTGAATCTGGTGCAATACGGCTAAAGGCTTTTGCACCCTATGATTGCGGATTATCGAGTTTGAACCCTCCGTCTGCCGTACCGTTTTTGCAGCCAGCGGATCACACCGGTGACGAATAAAACCGGGCAGGCCAGGCCGGTGATGAACACTAAAATCCGCCCGGTCATGCCGAAGGCTTGACCGGAATGCAACGGCCATTGCCAATGGGTGAACACTTCGCCGGCCGTTGCGGTCGGCAGGCTGGGGTCGTCCAGGTCGAGGA
>NZ_JALOBS010000053.1 GCF_023228165.1 Methylomonas sp.
CGCTCATGCCAGAAATACCGACCAACTTGCCATCGGAACGTAGCCCTTCCAACACCATCGGTTCCCGTTCAAAATCCACGATCAGCTTACTAAACGATCCGGACGTTAAGGTCGAAAAGATCGTGCCCGCGCGTTGTAACAGTGGCCCCTGTTTCTCTTCTCGATAGCGGTCAATTGACCAACGGAGCAAGCGCCCGGCGGTAAAAACTTTTACATAGCGTTCGGCCGTATCCGACATTTGCGCAAGCGCTTCTTGGCGTTGGGCCTCCGCCTGTGTGGCCGCGTCTGATCCACCGATTTCGGACAAAGCCCGTAAGGCATTCGCATGGTCAGCCGAAAGCGTCGTTTGCTGCTGCACTGCATCAGCAATTTCAGCGTTGATGTGTGCGAGTTCAGCGGCCAGCTGAACTAGGTTAGCCGCATCAATCTCCGCTTCGATTTGCATCCGAGTTAGACCATCGCTCCCATTGAGAAGAGTAGCCTTAGCCTCTGCCAGCTCGGTATTTAGGCGGCGTAGCTCGTCAGATCGACCAATTGCTTCATTCAACAAAGCCGTGGTGTCGACACCCGCTTTTTCCATTAACGGTTTCAAACTCGCTATGGCGGTTTGACTCGATTCTTTGGCTTCCAATACCTGACTGTTTGTAATACGCAGGGCTTCTTTAAGTCGACTCCATTCCGCAAAAGATTCGCGAGCTCGCTCTAAACGATGGGCTAATGTCAGAGCAATTTGCTCGGCCGGCTGATCTTTGAGCTCAGCGGCAACGATTTGCGCGAGACGATTGGCTTCAACAGAAAACGCCTTCAGATCAGCATTCATGGTGTCGATACGCTCGACTTGAATCTGCCGCATTTTTTCTAATTTTTCGGCGATTTGCTCAATGAGCTCCAGAGCGCCTTCCGCCGTGCCAGTATCGCTGTCAGGGGATAACCCCGTCTTGGCGAGCGTTGTTGACCAGGCTGTAGACCAACGGCTTGCCTCCTTTTTCGCATCCTCAGTAGTTTGCTTTAACGTTGTGGCCAGTGACTGCGCGGCAAGCCATTGTGCCGATAAGGTTTCATGCCGAATTTTAGCACTGTCGATGGCTTGGATATGCTGTTCTGCCTGAACGCACAGGACAGACAAACTATCCGTCTCGACCACAGGCAGCCCGGCTTCTCGTAAGGTCTTGGCGAGGGATAATCTGGATGCTGCAATTGATTGACACAATGACTCCACATCACTCTGTGCCTCTTGATAGGCAATGCCAGCAGAAAGTGCCCTCTCCCGCCTAAGCATCCAGGCACCCATGTCCTCTAAGTTCATACCGGCCAAATCCATACCGACTGCCTCTTGTGCCCATCGGTCATCAAACCGCTGAAGATCTTCTGCCCATTGTGAACATTGGCTTTCGATCAGCGTTAGGCTCTGCCGCTCCCGTTCCAGCAGTTGATTCAAGCTTTGCAGTTCGGTTGCTTCCTCGACATCGTCGAGTCGCCTATCGGCCACTTGATCGGCATGGGTCATCTTCTTCTCAAACGTGTGTCCCTCGCGCTGCAGATCAATCTCACCCGTTTTAATCGCCTCCCACGCCGTATCTCGTTCAGTCCGCGCTTCTATCACCGCCTCCAGTGTCGTGGGATGATGTAGTGCTTTAAACTGGGCAATTTGCAATTCAATCCGGGCAACCTCGGCAGTTTGATTTTTTAGTCGCAGTAAGTCAGCTTTTCGATCAGCAATAAGGGCCTGCCGCTCTTGCATCAAACGGGTTAGTTTTTCTTGGCTAGGCGGCTGTAGTGCCATTAACTCAGGTAAGGGCTTGCGCCATTGCCCCAAGTCCAACAATAAACCGTCCAACGCTGACTTCGTCTTGGTCAACGTGGATTGTCGCTTTTGGAGGGCTATTTCCGTGTCACCCAATGATTTGGCGTTTGCTAACGCCGCACGTAGCGCGGGCTTGATCTCGCCCATTTGCAAGTCAGCCAGTTGAGCTGATAGCGTATTGATTTCAGAATCCTTGGTCTTTTCGGCCTGTTCTGCTGCCCGTAGAGTCTGAATAATGCCGCCACGGTCGCGGACCAGTTGCCTGAGTTCCCGGCGTATCAGCAGTGTGGGTAGGCGCTGGGCAATGGCGCTCTCAGAGTCTGGCGTCCAGCCCAGCTGAGTACAGGCTTGACCAACTGCTTGCCAAAGTGCGGCTATTTCCTTTTTTCGATGGGCGATATCGCCTTCATAGGCACTGTATTGCAGGCGAAGGTTATCCAGTTTGGTGATGTCGGCAGCCAGTTCAAGTACGGCTTCGTCTACTTCGATGTGTGATAGCGCTTCCGTGAGGTTTTCAACCTCGGCATTGCGCAGTTCCAGTCGCTCAAGGGCGATAGCCAGCTCGCGTTCTGCGCTTGCGAGAGTGGCCGCGGCCTCTGCCGGCAGTTCTATCACCTCGCCCAGTTCAGCCAGTTTCTGTTCGTTTTCCCTAAGCGTCATCAGAAACGGGGCTAGCCTGCGGATGCGTTCCAGGCTGTTGCGCTGGCTTTGGCGTTGTTGATGGCGTTCGCGCTCATGACTGAGCGCTTCGTGCAGCGACTCGACTTTACTATTGGCGTCCACCCAGACTTTAGTGCGAACAGTGGCTTCCTTTAACGCGGTGGTCGCCTTATCGAGCTGATCTGCGGCGATGTAATAGGCCCGCTCATTGGATTTTCTGGGCGCCCACAGCTTATCCGCCTCGGCGACCAGCGCATCACGAATTTTGCCCAGGCTGGCAACGCCGGCTGCCGATTGAAACAGAATCTGACCCACGTCGTTCTCGGCATTGAGGATACTATTGCCGCCGTTCACCAAACGGGTATGATCAAGACCAAACATTTGATCAAAGAAACTTCTATCCGCAGTCCCAAGGAACGGTGTCAGCGCGGTATCTGACAAGATGGCATCCACTGGCGAGCGCAGGGTTTGTTTTTGCGCTTTAGCGCGCTGAAATTCAAGCGTGCCTGCGGCATTGCTAATGTAGGCCCCTAAGCGCAATTCGTTAAGCGGGTGCAGGAAACTATGAACGGAACGCGAAGGAATACCGAATAACAAATCAACAATGGCGGACCGCAAAGTGGACTTGCCGGCCTCGTTGGGCCCGACAATCAGATGAAAGTCCTGTTTGGCCACGGGAAACTCCACCGAGCGGTCAGAGAATTTGCCGTATTTGATCAGGTCCAAGCGGTGGAAGCGCATTGTCACTCCACCTTGGCTAAATGAGATAGCAGTCCCGGGCGGACTTCGCGAACCAAGTCCACCAAATCGCCTGCGCGGATGGCTTTAAAGTAAGGGACGCTAGTTTGTAATTCCAGGGGCACTTTGTTGACCAAGCCCAACAGATCGTCTTGTAAGCTTTTAAGAAAGTCGGCGTCTGATTCAGCTGCCTGCAGCAGGTCCTGTAAGTCGGATAGCGCATCGGCACGTGCTCGCAGCGCCTCGCCGTCATCTGCCGCCGAAGTGGCCACCCTCACCTTTTCAATCCAAAGTCGCTCCGCCCCCATGGCGACTGCCAAGGCCAAGACTTCGGCGCGCAGTTGCGACTCCAATCCGAAAAGATCACCGTGCGCGGCTGTTTTGCCGGTTACGGTGACTCTAACTGCTATGGGGATGGTCGACGGGCTGCTTTCTATCAATTCGTCGAGGGCTTTGCCTATCCTGGACACTACTTCCGATAGCATTTTGCACTCGGTAGCATCGACGTCAAGATTGGCCCAGCGCAGGACATCGACGAACAGGCGCTGAATGTCCTGAATGCCCTGCCCGTCTGCCGTCACCATCACTGCGCCACGTGGTCCGGTCTCCCGGATATGACGACCTTGAAGATTGCCAGGGAAAACCACTGTCGAAGCACCTTCCCATATTTGATATTCATGTACATGACCCAATGCCCAGTAGTGGTAGCCCTTGGCATGCAGTTCATCCAAACTACACGGGGCATAGCTGGCATGCGCTGCGTTGCCCTCCAGCGCGGTGTGTAGCACACCAATGTTGAACAGGCCTGGTACCGGTGCCGGATACCCTGTCACAAGATTTTCCAGGGTCTCTTTTTCCTTAAAGCTGCGGCCATGTAGGGCGACCTTGAGGTTTTCAAGTCGAAAAGTGCTGGGTTTCCGGGTGTCGAAGGCAAAGACGTTGTCAGGCAGTTGCAGCTTCTTGGTCATTTCACTTTCGGCATCGTGGTTGCCGAACAGCAGATAAACCGGAATGCCGACTTTCTTCAGGCGACCCATTTCTTTACAGAAATAAATGCCGGTGTTGTGATCCTTCCAACTGCCATCGTACAGGTCGCCGGCAATCACCATGAAGTCAACCGGTTGCTCAATTGCTTCTGTGACCAGATTGGTAAAGGCATCGCGAGTCGCTGTGCGCAGCATTTCCACAGGGGCATCAGGGTAAGCGCTTAAACCCGTTAACGGACTATCCAGGTGAATGTCTGCTGCATGTATGAATTTCACTTCTTTTTTCCTTTCATTACTACTTTCGCCAACGATCAAAACCCTTAAATCCGTATTATCGTTCCAAGCGAACACGAAGACGTCTTGCTCGTTCGCGAAATGCGTCTTCACCACCTTCAAGGATGTCGCAAACGGCTTTACGAATATCAAAGTTTTCAAGTCCTCCCGCTTTGTATGTAATGGGAGGAAGCCCGCCAGTGTTATGTGGTCCAGCCTCAGCAATGATGATCTGATCTGCATCGGTATTGATTACTAAATTGGCGTTATGAGTAACCATAATGACCTGTCGCTTAGATTTCGCTTCGATGAAAAGCGGCACAAGTTCATCAAAGACAGACTTCGGATCGAGATTCTCCTCAGGTTGGTCAATGATAAGAGGACGGTCGTCGGACTCATCTAGGGCTAAATAAAGTAACAATAGAACAATGCCCCGCGTGCCTGGAGATAGTTTCCGTATATCAATACCATCATAAACAATCTCGTATCGAACTGAGATGTGATCTGTCCCAAAAAGCCAATGCGCGAAATGCTTCAACCACGCTCTGAACTCAACTTGTTGCGTCTGAGCATAAGGTGCGTGAGCAAAGAGATCCTTCATATAGGTGGAAATAAAGTTTGTCATAGCAGTCTGAATCTCATCAGCACTGCCCGTCTCCCATGACGGCTTAAGCAGCTTTTCTGCGATAGCAATTAACGATCCTCGGCCATTGAACGTGCCACTCTTACGCAAATCAAGAAGATTGTCCTCTGCGAACTTTCCCCACTGTTGCGTATCAACGATACGTCTGACAGAAAAGCTGAGCTTGCTTAGCGTGCCGGAATATGTTGCGAGCCTTGTCAATAAAGGGGTATAGAGTTCGGCGAGAGCATTCTGCTCGTTGATAATTGCCTCAAATGCTCGCATGTAGGTGTTATCGCGCTCGCCTTGCAATACCTTCCTTCTGGCAGCAGCACCCTGCGCATCCGTGAGCTTTTCTTCCAACATTTTAAGAGTAGCAGTCTCCTGCCCAATACGTTTGGTCAGTGCTGTATATTGGTCTCGAACCACTTTGTCTGCGCTGATCAAGGCTTCCAGCCTAGTCATTTCCGCACTTATGGTTGAGAGATTTAGTGTAGCGAGATCAACGCCTTCGGCAATGAGAGGAGTGTTTGGTTCTCCAGGTTGCAAGGGCAGGCCCATAAGTTCGGCAATTTTCTTGTCGGCCCATGCCACATAGTCCGTCAGGCTACTGTCTACATTTCCTTTATAGATGAGAAGGAATTCGTCCCACTGTTGATCACTAAGCCCGCTCATTGTGTGTCGTTCTTGCGCTTGGCGAAGAAGTTCTGGAGCCTTTGTTGCACGGGTACTGGTCACCTCGTCTTGCATTGAGACAAAAGTACGGCGCTGATTGGTAAAGGCCTGAATCTTGCCTCTGATAGTTTGAGCAGCCTCACTAAGTTCCGTGTGCCGTTTGACCTGAGCTTCCGTGCCCTTGACAACGAGTTTGGCAAGGTCCGCGTTGTAACTTTGGATTAGCCTTTTCTTCTCTCCAACTTGAGCAGTGAGTGTGTCTATCAATCTCTCTTTTTCAAGCTCGGTTGCAATACGGTCAGACAAATCAGATATTGCTTCTTCCTCGCGGCTGCGAGCTTGCTGAAATCGACTGGTTCGATGTTCTCGAAATTCGGCGAAATCAATGGCGCCTTCACGTTCATCGAGTGAATGCGCCTCCAAAATCACTCGTTCTATTTCGTCAATAAGTCCATCGGATATACCGCCTGACGAACAAAGCTCTTCCACGAACTGTTGTGATAGATAACGTGCTCTGGGAAACGAAAGATGTCCATTTGCATCTCTTCCATCAAGCGCCTGCGTGGTATCACCACCACCACCCCACGTTAAGATGACAGTAGCATCACCGATGAGTTGTCTCGCGCGAACTAAAAAAGATGCACTTCTGCTTTCTTGAGCATTCCACGTAGTTGATGATATTGAGTCACATCCCGCAGCAATCATGTCTGCGAGAGCTGTTTTTCCAGAGCCGCGAGCTCCAATTATAGCGACCAAGCCCGGATTGAGGGGAATTTCCGGAGTTTGTGCCCAACTCGCATTGGCTATCGATACATGGGAAATCACTTGAGACGGCATCGCGGAGCGTGGTGGCTCTGATCCAACAAATGCGCGACCTTCCGGGTCGATGCAAGCCTGTCGTAAAGCGTCAAACTCTAGCCCTCCCTTGATCCATGAGAAGCGATCATCCACAGGCTGGCCGACCGTTGTTAGGTCGTGTGAGTCGCTGCCATGAAGGCACGGCTTGCAGCCGTTATATCTCTCGCGTAACACATCGATGTTGATGCTTCGCTGCCCAAGCCAGAATTCGCGTTGAGCAGGGTTGCCTGAGAAAATAATGTGAGCGAACTTCTCAATTTCTTGGCGCATTGTCGCATCTGCTGCTTGACGTAAGCCAGAGGTTCCGTCGCCAGCACCACCAGCCACTGCGACGAGGATGTTTTTCTTCGCCCAGTCACTTTCGTGGAAGATTCGACGTAGCTGGTCAAAGCTGACCTTGAATTGGGTTGCGCCAAGCTGAAGGGCTGCACGGTCGTCCGTGATTCTGGGGTCTGTGCGTTTTCCAAGCGTGACAAGGTCATCCCGCGTACAACTAAAATGATCCCCATGAGCCTGGAACTGGAGTCTGGTGAGGATTCTGCGAAGTTGGAGTAGATGGTCATGGTCTTCTGGACTAACTAAGAGATGGACATTCACGAAGCCAGACCTCGCCGCTACATCTAGTCTGAGTTCAACATTAGGAAATATCAACTGAACGTCAGGAATCCTGCCTGCCGCTTTATGTTTCAGTACCTCTTCGTACGATTCAGTGACATAGTAATCTGTAACGGCAATTGCCTCTATTTTTGGCGTAAGTCCCTCAATCTTTGTGAGGTAGGTATCCCAGGCATCATCACCACCAAATTGGTTATTCAACACAGTACCTGGTGCATGAATATGGGGCTCCCAGCGCCGCCATTGCGAACCACAACTTATCATCCTTCCTCCATTAGTCATTATTAGTTTTTGGCGTTAACTACCCGTACGAACTTGTTGATAAACCGCTTGCACTAGGTGACCGGCTGCGATGTTCCGAAACGCCTCGTCGTTCATCAGCCGGACAAAAATATCCTCGTTGCCGTCCATGCGTTCAACAAACAGGTTTTCTAATTGCTTATTAAACACCGATGCAAAATTCTCAATGGTGTTGGCCATCACCGCTTGACGCAATTGCTCATTGGCCACGGCCGTCTCTCTAACTTGATCAAAAAATAGTTGGTCGGCAAGCGTAAATTCAGTGCCAAAGCGTTCGTTGAGCTTTTCAACCAGTGTGGATAGCTGTACTTCTTCATCCGGTTGGCCCGTGCCGACATCCATTGGGCCATAGACAGACTCGGCCTCCCCAACCTTAAGATCAATGCTGCCCTCACTGATTTTCTGTAATCGGTAATATTTCAACTCGACATCATCGTCGACTTGAACCGTTCCGGTATCGGTATTGCGTGGCAATTTATTCAGCAAAAAACGGATATAGCTGTACAACTTTTCATGATCCGAATCCTGATATGGGATGATCTGAGAAACAAACATATATAAATTGCGGAAGGTTGCCAGCTGGCCTTTAAAGAACAGATTGTCCTCTTCCGACAGCTGTTTGAATCGTTCTACCGCCAAATCCAGCAAGCCGTTTAACTTCTTGTGTTCGCCGCCGGTGGGATTCATCCGATTCCTAAACCAAATTTCACACCAGGCATTCACCTCATCCTTGGTAAACACTTTCCATTCGATCAAGCTGTGAGCCAACGTGTTTAGTTGTTGCGGATCAGTATCTTCGCCTTTAGGTGTCACTTGATAATAGGGCTTGAAAGCCTTATAGATGTCTTCCGGCTCATTCACAAAGTCCAGCACAAAAGTATCGCTTTTACCGCGCGTGGTCCGATTAAGACGACTCAGAGTCTGTACCACTTGAATACCGGCCAAGCGCTTATCGACATACATACTGTGCAGCAAAGGCTGATCAAAACCAGTCTGGTATTTCTCCGCCACCAATAGCACTTGATATTCTTCGGTATTAAACTTTTCCGGCAACTCGGTTTCCTTGATGCCGTTATTCATATTCACTTCTGTGAATTTTTTGTCAGCAAACTCCTTCAAGCTAATTTCACCGGAAAAAGCCACCAGTGACTTCACATCGGTATAACCCTTTTCCTTGATGTACTTGTCAAACCCCAGTTTGTAGCGCACAGCATGTTCTCGCGAGCCAGTGACCACCATTGCTTTAGCCCGGCCACCGATTTTGTGGCGGGTATGGGTGCGAAAATGCTCAACGATGACTTCCACTTTTTGCGCAATCTCATAATCATGAAACGCCACAAAACGCGCAAGAGCCTTGGCGGCCTTGCGGCGCGGCACCTCAGGATCTTGTTCTACTTTCTGGATCAGCTTGTAATAGCGTTTGTAGCAGGTGTAGTTTTCCAACACATCATGGATAAAGCCTTCTTCAATAGCCTGCCGCATGCTGTAATGGTGGAATGGCACCGTGCCCGTGGGGCCAGGCTCGTCGAATACGGCCAAGGTTTTGAACTTGGGCGTTGCAGTGAAAGCAAAATAACTCAAATTGGGCTGTTTGGTGCGCTTAAGTTGTTCGCGCAGCAGTTCTTTTTTGGCCTCTTCGCTTAGAGCGTCATCCTCCATATCCAGTAACTGCTCAGCAATTGCCGATTCGATCCCGTCTCGATTCAAAATCTTGCGTAGCTCCATGGCCGTTTCGCCGCTTTGTGAACTGTGGGCTTCATCTACAATCACTGCAAAACGCTTGCCGGCGGTTGAAATGGCAATCGCTTTGCCGTTCGCCTCCAGCGTACGTATGGCCTGGGCAATAAACGGAAATTTTTGGATGGTGGAAATGATGATAGGCACACCACCCGCCAACGCCTTGGCCAACTGCTGGGTATCTTCATCGATTTTCTGTACCACACCCAGTTTGTGCTCGAACTGGAAAATGGTGTCTTGCAACTGTTGATCCAACACCAGCCTATCGGTAATTACCACCACAGTATGGAAAATCTTCTCATCGTTAGCGTTATGTAAACTGGATAAACGATGCGCCAACCAGGCAATCGAGTTGGACTTGCCAGAGCCGGCCGAATGTTGAATCAAATAATTGTGCCCGGCACCCTGGCTTTGGGCGTGCTCGGTCAGTGTGCGGACAGCATCCAACTGGTGATAGCGCGGAAAAATCATGGTTTCCTTGCGATGCCGTTTGATCCCTTTCTCGGTTACCACGGTCTTTTCTTCCACATCCAAATGGATGAAGCGGGCCAGAATGTCCATCAAACTGTCCCGAGTCAGCGCTTTATGCCATAGATAGGTGGTGCGTACATCGCCCTTGGCAGGTGGATTGCCGGCACCATGGTTATGCCCGAGATTGAATGGCAGAAAGAAAGTCTCCTTACCTTCCAGCTTGGTAGTCATATATGCCAACTCGGTATCTACCGCAAAATGTACCAAGCAGCGCTGTTTAAACGCAAACAACAACTCCTTGGGATCGCGTTCATATCGGTATTGAAATTTGGCATTTTCGACATTCCAATGTGTCGCCGACATCGGGTTTTTCAACTCCAAAGTCACTACCGGCAAGCCGTTGACGGCCAACACCACATCAGGGATGGCGCCACTCTTGGTTTTGACCTGGCGAGCTATGATCAGGCGGTTGTCGGCATAGCGCTTGGTCGCTGAGGGATCAAGCCCGGTATTGGGTGCAAAATAGGCGATCCGCACCGTTTTACCCAAACACTTAAAGCCTTCCCGCAGCACCGCCAAACAGCCCTTAGCGGCTAACTCCTTAACTAGGCTGTCAAGTAATAGAGTCTCGGCCTTGCTCGCGCCGAGCTGGGTCAAGCGCGCCCAGATTTTAGGTTGGGTCTTTTGCACAAAGGCGATGGTCTCTGCAGGAAACAGCGCGATTTCCGGGTCATAGGTTTTCGGGTCGCTTTTCTGGTAGCCACCGCTGCTAATCAGTACCTGCTCGATGTCGTTTTCGAAGTCGATTTCCTTATGCATCACTCTCTCCCTCAGTGTGTTGTAGTGCCTGTTCAATCGCCTCAATGCTTGGCAGACTGGTTTGCAATTCGGCGGGTAGGGATTCCAGCAGTTTGTATTCGGCAATCCCCATAGGCTGAGTTTTATCGCTCAAGGCATATTCGGCCACGACCTTGTTTTTGCTTTTGCATAGCAGCAGGCCAATGGTAGGGCTATCGTGCTCGTCCTTAATCTGCCGATCCACCGCCGTCAGATAAAACCCCAGTTGACCAAGGTGCTCCGGTTTGAATGTGCCGGCCTTGAGCTCGATCACCACGTAACAGCGCAATTTCAGGTGATAAAACAACAAATCGATGAAAAACTCATCGCCGCCCACATCCAGCAACACCTGGCGCCCGACAAACGCAAAACCTGCGCCCAATTCCAATAAAAATTCGGTGACATGTCTCACCAGGGCATTTTCAATCTCGCGTTCCTGTGCTGCTTCGGTCAATCCCAGAAAATCAAAACGGTAAGGGTCTTTCAGAGATTCGCGAGCCAGATCCGATTGCGGTTTGGGTAGGCGATCTTCGAAGTTGGTGATGGCAGTGCCGCTGCGCTCAAACAAGCGGGTTTCGATCTGCATCACCAGCACGTTGCGTGACCAATTGTGTTCCAGTGTCTTAGCGACATACCAGCGGCGTTCAGCCTCGGATTTTAGCTTATCCAGCAACGCCAGCTGGTGATACCACGGTAATTGTGCAAGCACCGCTTGCACAAATTCGGCATCAGGCCACGCCTCGGCAAAGGCGCGCATGTATTTTAGGTTGCGTGGCGAGAAACCTTTCATGTCCGGGAAGGCATTGCGCAAATCCTGCGCCAATCGCTCGATGACTTTAGCCCCCCAGCCTTGCTGCGTTTGCCGTGTCAAAATGTCTTGACCAATTTGCCAGTACAGCAACACCAACTCACGATTAACCGCCAGCGCGGCACGTTGTTGGGCGCTGTGAATGCGAGATTTCAGCTCAGTCAGCCACGCAGGGTAATCGGCGGGCAAAGGCACAATGTCAGGCATGGGCAAGCTCCTGTTGCTCGGATTGCGGCGGGACTTTGATGCCTCGCACGTCAATTTTACCGGTGACGGCGTTGGTGATTAGGGCGGAACGGTATTCTTGAAGCCTATCAATAACCATAGTAATTGAATAAACTTGCCGCTCTGTCGCATCGAGAGCAGCACTAATTCGAAGACAAATGTCCTTCTGCTCGTGCTCAGGTGGTAGCGCCAGCCACATGTCTTTTATATCGTTCAACCCAAGTTGGATTTTTGTTCCACCATATCCAGCCCCAAGTAATTGTGCCTGCCCGGCTGACGAGAAAATCTGATAGGCTAGCCATTGTCCTGTGACGTGATTGCTGTTTGGTCTGACTAAAGCAAGGTGTTGACTTACATATGCAGACTCAAACCCATCAGGGACTACTGCAACAGAACCCAAGTCAGCTGTGATGGAAATTATCACATCACCACCTTTCGTTGCTGTTCGCTTTCCTTCCGCCGTATCTGGTGGAGAAACTCTCCGAATATCATTCAATAATAGCTGTACCGAGTGTCGAGAAACATTTGTGATTCGCAGAAATACACTACCTTCATTTGAGTAGAACTCAGCCCAGCCGCGTGAGCCACTTGTAACGAAATCTGACGCATGCCTGAGCCTTATCGTATTCCAATGCGCCGGAATCTCCCCCAACCAAGCCACTCCCGAATCCTTCATCGGCACCGATGGATCAAGCCCCTTGGTGACGGCATGGCTAATCAGCGCCGTGCGCTTTTCGGCCAGCTTTTCCAGCAAGGTTTGCTTCTTGGCAATCAGGGCATCGATTTGAGCGGTTTTGAAATCTAGGAATTGGGCAATGGCCAGTTGCTCCTCAAACGGCGGCAACGGGGTAAATGCGTTAGCGATTGCATACTGAGGTAATCCAAAACGTGTGACACCATTGGCTGCAACTGTAAATTGCGCATTAAATCCCTTCGATTGAAACAGTCGAAATAAATAACGACCATGCAAGTCAATGGGTTTGATTTGCGTGAGGTGATATCCGCAGACAAGGCCTTCGATATCTTCCGCGACACAGGCAGGAACAGCTATATCTTCAGGGGTTTCTGAATCCTTCGTGACGATCACATCACCGACATCAACTTTGAATTTCTTAATCTCTGCTTCAGTTGCAGAGGCTTGCATAAATTCTAATCGACTGTCGATGTATTCGTTCTTGTAAACATCCGTGTAGTTGCAAAGAATTACTGGTTCTTCACCCTCCACGGTTTTTTTGTCGACATTGCTGGGTTGAACCGTCGCCAGAAACTTCAGCTTCTGAGCACCCCAATGCGTCGGAATATCACCAAGCCATGCCGAACCAGAGCTTTTAAGGTTGTCATAGACACCGATTTGCATCAGACCACCTCACTCAGCATCGCCATGATGTCTTTTTCCAGCTGGCTGATTTCGCCTGCAATCTCATCCAACGGCCGCGGCGGTTGGTAGACATAAAAATGCCGATTCAACGGAATCTCGTAGCCAACCTTGGTTTTGTCGTGGGCTATCCAGGCATCAGGCACATGCGGCAGGACTTCTGCTTTCAGGTAATCTTCGCAGTGGTCTTTGACCAACTTTAGCAGCTGGTCGTGGCCGGTTTCGTTGTCGTATTTAAGCGGCAGCGGCAAGCTGATGTCATCTGGCAACGCCACGATTTCGGTATCCCGCAGCTCAGGGTCGGGTTCCGGGTTGCCTTTGGCATCCAGACAAATATCGGCTTTGGGATCGCGCTCGGACAACGCCGCAAGAATGGCTTTTTTAAGCGGCGCGCCAACCTTGATACCGGCGTCTTGCAAGGTGTCGGCGAGCAGGGTTTCAAACTCGGCGCGGTTGAGATAAAGGGTTACGCTTTCCACCTCGTGCAGAGCGGCTTTGATTGCCGCTTGGGTTTCTTGTCCGGCAGCGATTTCGGCCCGATAGGCGGCATCGTCCTTGCGCTTTTTACTGCCGGCGAGATTAACGAAGGCGCTTTGCTCGTCCAGCCGGGCGATGCGCTCGGGGCTGACTTGAAAATTCAGGCGTAGCGGGCGCTCGACGGTGATTTTGAGAAAGCCGAAGTCTTGATTATTAAACAGTTTGCTGCACACACGGCGCTGGGATTTGCCGTCCACAATGACGTCACATTCCGCATCCTGCTCGTGTTCGGCATACAGGCGCACCAATGCCTTGATGTGCTCGTCCGACAGCTCGTTACGCTTATTGCCCAAGCTCTTGTCCATTTTTTTGAAGTGCCGGGTACCGTCAATCAACTGTACCTTGCCTTGGCGATGGGAGGGCTTTTTATTGGTAACGATCCAGACGTAGGTATAAATGCCGGTGTTGTAGAACATCTGGTCAGGCAGAGCGACAACAGCATCGAGCAAATCATTTTCGATAATCCAACGGCGGATATTGGATTCGCCTGAACCGGCGTCGCCGGTAAACAGCGGCGAGCCGTTGAACACAATGGCGATTTTAGAGCCATCGCCGCCGCTTTTGGGTGGATTGTGCATCTTGGAAATCATATGCTGCAAAAACAGCAGCGATCCATCGTTGATGCGTGGCAGTCCTGCGCCAAAACGGCCAGAAAAACCTTGATCTTCGTACTCTTCGCGCACGAAATCTTCTTCAGGCTTCCACTCCACGCCGAATGGCGGGTTGGCCAGCATGTAATGGAACTTCTTGTCTTGGTGGCCGTCGTGCGGCACAAAACCATTAGTCTTGTTTTTGGCGTCCTTGATACCCAGCGTGTCGCCGTAGATCAGGTTGTTGATTGGCTCGTCCTTGATCAGCAGATCGGAACAGCAAATGGCGTAAGACTCCGGGTTATATTCCTGGCCGAATAGTTCGATGTTGGCGTCCGGATTAAGCCCCGTGGTAAAGCCGTCACCGCAGATGTACTTCTCTGATTCCGACAACATGCCGCCTGTACCTGCTGTGGGATCGTAAACGCTGCGGTAGATGCCTTTTTCGTAGATACCTTCCTCGCCGGTGAACAGCAACTGCACCATCAGGCGGATGACTTCACGCGGGGTAAAGTGATCCCCGGCCTCTTCGTTGGCTTGCTCGTTGAATTTGCGTACCAGCTCTTCAAACAGATAGCCCATTTGCAGGTTGCTGATGGCTTTGGGGGACAGATTGATTTCTGCCGAGCAGAATTCTCTGATGATCAGAAACAGCCTGTTGGCTTCGTCGAGCTTGGCGATCTCGGTCTCGAATTCGAACTTGTCGAAGATGTCGCGAGCACGGGGCGAGAAGCCCTGGATATAAGCGATCAGGTTGCCGGCGATGTTGGGGGCATCACCCAGCAATTTTTCAAAAGTGAAGCCGCTGGTGTTAAACAGTTCCTGCTTGCGGTCATTGGCGGCAATACGTGATAGCGCCTTTTCCAGCGCTTGGCCTGTGATACCTTTTTTCTCAAGCCGCTTTTTTTCATCCAACACTTGTTGCTTGTTTTCCGCTAAGACCAAATCAAAGCGACGCAAAACAATCAACGGCAGCATCACGCGGCGGTACTGCGGTGGACGATAAGGACCGCGCAGCTTATTGGCGATATTCCAGATGAAGCCGACTAGGTTTTGGTGTTGAGTGCTTTGCATAGATGTTTTGAGTGAATCGGTCAGTGATTGAGTTTTATGAATTTAGGCGCTTTGCTTGGACTTTTACCGATCGGGAGTAGCAATTGTCCAGATTCTCTTTAAGGGCAGTTCGGCACGAACGTCCTGATCAAGTTTGTCGTAGTTGTCGAGTAATTGCTCAATCAAGTCGTTTTGGTTCCAGAGTCGCACCTTGAAGAACTGAACAGGTACTTCTTTGTACACGGTCTGTTTGAAATCCGACCACGACACGAACAACCCCTGATCAGCGTTCACACTTTGCATGGCCCCGATCAACTGAGTGAATTCTGGACGATCTGCCGGCGTATCGCCAGACTTCACCTGAACACATAGCCTAGGCGAGTCGAAGCCGAAAGGGCCGCCGGCGGCCAAAATATCAACTCCTTTATCAGGCCCTTCTGGGCTGAGATAAGTCGTAAATCCTTGCGCCTTCAGAATCGCATCGACCAGACGAGCCATCCCGTGCCCCTTGAATTTCTGTATGATCAGCTTGGCGATAGAATCTCGGGCCAATTGTTCCAGATCGACTAAGCTCTCTTGCGGGGCCTCATCAGTGGCACTCCCATTCACAGACACCTGGGTCGGCGCCGGCATCGGGGTCTGCCACTGATTGAGCGCCATGGAGCGGACTCTATGTTCAGCGTTGTTGCGTTTGATTTCGCAAACCGTTAGGAAGGCACCAAACGAGTAAAGGAGGTCTTGATCGAAAGCAGTTCGGGGGATCTCGGTGTTCAACCACGAAATTTCCCGATAGTGACGATAGTCATCTGCGGCGGCAGGGTCAAATTTGCATGGACTCTTGATCTCGCCAATGGCGATTGTCGGTTTGTTCTTATTGGGCAGCACCACCCAGTCACCAACCTTCATCGCAAGGACAAAAGCCCAGATCTGACCCGACCAATTGCCCAATTTACGGGGTAGCTCTCCCGGATAAGTCTGAAGCACCCGTTGCTTGATCCCCTCATAGTCGGGGATAGATGTCATGTCATTTGCCGTTAGTTCCCCCCACGTCAGATAGACTCGGTTTTCATCGATAAATTTTGACTCGTGCTCGCCGTAACTGCCTGCACGAACTAACCATAATGACATGATGTTTCCTTTTAATTTTCCAATGCGATTGCCTTGGCTTCCGGCAGGTGTAACTGATCGGAGATTAGGCGGGGGATCAGAGTGTCCTTTTAATGTCGTCCAGCATGATTTTTAAGTGTACTAGGTAAAAAAGCGTCTGATTATATGCAACGTAATACTGTCCCCATGGAGTTATTTTAATCGATAACCCTTCTTAATTTTTTTGCTGCTGATTTTTTGACTGGCTGATTCTGCTTCTTGTTCGGTGGTAAACCATTCCTTCCTCACCGTACCGGGTGACCCTACCCTGCCCCATTCCTTAATCAGTGACCAATCGTCAAATAAACCTGGCGTCACAAACATCTGATAAAAACGATGCATGTTGTCTTTCTCGTCATGCCGTTCCATATATAGATGATTCATCGCTTACTCTCCAGAATGGTTGACGGACTTTTCACTTTGCGGTGATTTCAACGCCGCTTCCCGAATCCGCATAATGGTTTGCCGAGTGGTTTTGAACTCTCGAGCCAACTCTGAAACGTTGCTGCCAACAGCCAATCGTTTCACCACTTCAGCACGATCTTCCGCATTGAGTGCCGGCGGCCGACCGAACTGTTTACCCGCCGCCTTCGCGCGACTAATGCCTGCTTGAGTTCGCTCAATCAGCAAGTCACGCTCAAACTCAGCAACGGCTGCGATGACCTGCATGGTCATCTTGCCGGCAGAACTGGTTAGATCAACCCCGCCCAACGCCAGACAATGAACGCGCACTCCAGAATTCGAAAGATGCTCGACCGTGGCTCTGACATCCATAGCGTTGCGACCGAGCCGATCCAGTTTGGTCACCACCAATACATCGCCCGATTCCATCCGGTCGATCAATTTATTAAAGCCAGGTCGTTCTTTAGCCGCGACTGAACCGCTGATGCTTTCTTCAATCAAACGATGCGGCTGAATGGCAAAACCGGCAGATTGAATTTCCCGGCTTTGATTTTGGGTGGTTTGGTCTGTGGTCGACACTCGACAGTAAGCAAAAACGCGTGACATGCGCTAATTCCGTCCGAAAGGGATGTACGAATTATAACACATGTACGAAATCCGCTTTGCCTACTTTAGTACATATTTTTTAAACCCTGTCCGAAACCGGTCATTTATGCCCCCCCCCAAAAAAAAAGACTTCGTTTGTGCCATCAAAAAATTATCATATGACCCGTAACATATTCTATGTTTTACGAAGATTGCAAAACGGCGTGCAAAACTTTCCAGGGTCCTGGGTAAAAGAGCGTTGAAAAGTTTCCACCCCAGGTAGTTCAATGACCGGCTTTTTGCCGGAGAAACCTGGAGTGATAAAAATG
>NZ_JALOBS010000054.1 GCF_023228165.1 Methylomonas sp.
GCGGCATCTTGCTTGAAGTTAAAACTATATTTGGGTCGATTGTGTCTTTTCTCGTTACTCATGGTCACCTCTCATAGCATTATAAATTCTGCCTTTCGAAGTGTCCGGGTTCATTAAACCATTTCACATTTACATGTAATGCACTCGGGTTTTGCTCCTGCCTAAAATCACAGGATACGTGGATTACCTGGTCAATTTTCGATCGGTACAGCCCCCTTAAAATGATCAATTTTCAATCGGCGCCAACATGATGCTCCCAAACACCGGTTCGACGGCGCATTTGCGCTTTCGTACAAAGCACGGGCGCATCCGCCGCCAGTCGCGTCTCCAAAAGCGAATGGAGTGCGTCACGGCTCAAGGGCGATCAGCGGCCTGATGCTTCGGTCTACGCAACCGAACCATTTTAAAATCTGGCGATGGCAAGACATCGATAGACCATACAGCGATCAGTTTTCTGATTTTTTCTTTGTCTGTATCGCTGAAAACCCACCGCGCCAAAAAGCTTGCACGGTGATCAACTGATAGGCAAAGCACTCAGACCAAAAGACTTTACTCCCACAAATCATCATGCCGAACCAATTACTGGCGAAAACCGTAAATGAGCGGATCAGCAAAACAATGTCTATTACTATGACAATTTAGCGGTCCTAAAAACCACAATCATGCCGGCTGTTTTGGCTGAAGCAGGTGTTATCGTTAACCGAAACGACGAGCAAAATCTAGAAAAGTTCTCGACACAACGATTTATCGCATCAGCCATTACTCAAAGCATTAGATATTGTAAGGTACTTGACTAAGTATCACACAAACAAAGGTTATGATTTAAGCTGAGGTGGCCTCAATAATTCTTACGGATACACCGATGGAGTCGGCAAGATCATTGATCTGTTTAATAATTTCGTTTCGATCAAGGATGACCCGGGCGACTGGTTGATCGATCTTGGCCGCGGCCGTTTTCCCTGTTGGGTTGATTTTGAATAACTCTTGCGCAACTTGTTCAGCGTGGGGGCTAATAGCCGCCCGGTTATGTCGGTGTTGGAGTTGCAATAGGAAATACGAGTCGTAATGCCAATTTGCCTTTGGAGAGAGGGGTTCTGGTTTAGTATTAGATACTTCATTCATAATAATCAGTTGTTATTGACTCCTTAATTGATGACCAAGCTAAGTAAGCAGCTGCCGGTTCTACGACAACTGCTGCTGATAATTAGTTTCTTTCATGTACGTAAAGAATTTGACGAAGCAAGGTTACTGGCAATGAATGCCGTGCAAAACATTGCCGATGAGATGATGAATTCCCCGACCGTGAAAAGGTAAATGCCGCTCAATGAAAGAGTTGCCACAGCGAGGTGTTTATACAAGTGATGATTGGTTTTCATGCTATTGATTGACTTAATCCAGTCAGGTAGTTGAGACAATTACACTATAAGGACTATTTTTAAGAACACAATGCCCCTAGAAATTTAACCGGAGTAAAACAGCTGCCCATGTCATCAGTGAAAAATCTCCGCACTGACAGCTAAAGGAAAGAACAACGAATCCAAAGCAAAACAAAACGGCAGATCAACGAACGGATAGCTCGGAGGTTCAGTGTTGAATTTTCGGATAGCCACATCGTCGCCCTCTAAAGCGGCCCAATCTAGCCTGGTTCCACTGTATACGAATACGCGCTCATACAAGGGAACATTGGCATCCAAACTTTTAAACGTTGCGCAACCGGACAGTTCGATGATGCAAATCGCAGCATATACGATTTTCTTGAAAGGCATCAACTCAGTCCTCTGATAGTTTTCCGTAAACTTGGCATCAAGTTGATGGAATTTAAAGCAGCAGTTTGAGGTCCTGGTGACTCTAGCGACGAAAAACAGTAAGGCTCTATCCCAACCACCTGTAAAAACCAAGTTACCTGCGGAATTCTGTGATTTTTTAATCAGGAACAGCTATGGTCGTGACCTCAAAATGGCGGCAACATATAGAAAAGTGGCAAAGTAGCGGATTGTCGCAAGCGGAGTACTGCGTGCAGCAACACATCAATGTCAGAACGTTCACGGCGAGGCTGAGCGACTATCGCAAGTCGTCTGCGGCCAACTCGGTGGCATTAGTACCGGTACGGATTGAGCCGACCGAGCCGACCGCATCTGTGGCGATGTCTGCGACAGCGGCCATGGTCTTTACCCATGTCCACGGTCATCGACTGGAACTTTCTCCTTCGGTGTCGGCGGCTTGGGTGGCCGAGTTGTTACGATGTCTGGCTTGATTGATTATCCGGCACAGATTTGGTTGGCGGTGGCGCCGGTGGATATGCGGCGAGGCCTGGATGGCTTGTCAGCGATCGTGCAGCAGAGTCTGGGGCACTCGCCCTGTGCCGGTTCGGCGTTTATCCTTCGAAATCGTGCGGGTAACCGTTTACGATTGTTGCTGTGGGATGGCAACGGGGTATGGTTATGTCAGCGGCGTTTGCATCAGGGCGGTTTTGTTTGGCCCAAAGTGGGTGATGCGGTGTTTGCGATGACTTCCAGCCAATGGCAGTGGTTGGTTGCCGGTGTCGATTGGCAACGGTTATCGGCTCAGCCGCAAGCGGAATGGCAGATATGATATGACGCGTTGAAAGCCGAAGAACCCCAGCAATATCAAGGCTTTCAGCGGATGATTGCGGTATAATACACCCCATGAATCCACTCGCCAAACTTGAGCAATTGAACCTGGAACCGGCCGCCAAAACCGAGGTGGCGGTGCTGATTCAATCGCTGATCGAGCAGGCGGAACGGGATGCCAAACTCATTCACGCCAAAGATATCAAAATCGGCGCGCTGACGCACGAGCTGGCCTATTACAAGCGTATCCGCTTCAGTACTAAGAGCGAAGCCTTGGCCCCGCTGCAGCGCGATGTGTTCGAGGAAACCTGGAATACCGACATCTCGGCGATTGATGAGGAAGTCGAGCAACTTCAGGACGACCAACCTTGTGATACCGTCTCTCGTCCCAAGCGCCCGCGCGCTGGTCGCCAACCGTTACCCGATCATCTGCCGCGTATCGAGCACCGCCACGAACCGGAGTCTTGCACCTGTGGTCAATGCGGTAAAAACTTAGTCAAAATCGGCGAAGACGTCACCGAGCAATTGGACGTCGAACCGGCCAAATTCTTTGTCCATAGACACATTCGTCCGCAGTATGCTTGCAGAGCTTGCGAAAGCATCACCGCAGCACCGATTCCACCCGCGGTCATCGATGGCGGCATGGCCGCCGTCGGCTTGTTGACTTGGGTCATGATCAGCAAATACCTCGATCATTTGCCGCTGTACCGGCTGGAACAAATCGCCGCCCGCGATGGTGTTATGTTGTCCCGTTCCACCCTGGCCGACTGGGTGGGGCGTCTCGGTGTCGCCTTGCAACCCTTGGCAGACCGCCTGGTTTGGCATCTATTGCAACGAAATAGCTTACATGCCGATGAAACGCCGGTGCCACAACTCGATCCCGGCAACGGTAAGACCAAAAAAGCCTATCTGTGGGCTTATCGCAGCAACGACTTGCAACCGGGGCCGAAGATCATCGTCTTCGACTATCAAGCCGGTCGCGGTGGCCGGTATGCGCAGCAATTTCTGGGTGACTGGCAGGGTCACTTGTTGGTTGACGACTACGGCGGCTACAAAGCCTTGTTTGCCGCTACCCGCGCGCATCCTGAAACGCAATGCCTACTCGAGCCGTGTATCGAACTGGCTTGCCTCGCACACGCGCGGCGCAAATTCTTCGATCTGTTCCAGGCCAGTCAGAGCCCTATAGCGCAAGAAGCATTGAATCGCATCGCTAAGTTATATGCGGTCGAAGCCGAAGCGCGTGAGGTATGTGCGGACGCGCGCAAACAACTGCGCGCCGAAAAAAGCCTACCCATCCTGGCGGCCTTGCACGACTGGTTGCAGCACACCCGCCTGCGCACCGCGCCCAATACCGCAACGGCCAAAGCCATCGACTACAGTTTGAAGCGCTGGGCTGCCCTCAGCCGTTATGCCGAAACCGGGGATTTGCCCATTGACAACAATCCGGTGGAAAACGGTATCCGTCCCATTGCCCTGGGCAAAAATTATGCTCAGTTCGATATTATGGAAAGTTCACCTTTAATCTTTCGCAAAGCCGCATAAGAGTAAGGCTTTCCGCTCAACATAGCTAATTTAACTCAGCATAATAATTTGGTGGTTTCCTGTAATTTCTTTACTTACTACAGGAATAAATCATGTTTACTGAAACCCACCTGGCAGATCTTACGCACCTGGATTCACTTGTCGGTAATCCATTCAGCAGCATTACCATCCTCTATGTTGAAGCATTAAATACCCAGCACTATGCCAGATACACCATTGAGCGCTATGTTAACTGTGTGATTCATTTCGGTTGCTGGCTAAATGCTGAAGGTTTTGATTTACAGAGTATTAATCGGGTGCTTATTGATCGTTACCTTCATGATTTGGCATTGGTATTCTCTGCAGCAACTTCCAGAGACTCCATAAAAATGGATAGAGCGGCACTAAGGCACTTGCTCACTTTTTTGCCACAACAACACTTAGCTATCACCAAAAATCCGATTGAAGAGGAACTTGAACGATTCACTGATTACCTGTTGCACATTTGCGGGATGTCGCCACAGACCTGCGTAAATCGCCGCCAGCACGTTAGCGTCTTTCTTATCCATCGATTTGGCACTGAACTGCCTATTATGTCCCAGATTTCAGGTGCTGATATTGATGCTTTTTTTCAATACCTTGCTTTGACGTGGCAGCCAACATCGCTTAGAGCGGTTGGCACAAGCATCAGAAGCTACTTACGATTTTGTGCATTGCAAGGCGAGCCAGCTTATGCATTACAGGCTTTTATCCCAAAGATTGCATCCTATTCACAGGCGATACCTCCCAAGGTTCTCTCTGACGCACAAGTTGATATTTTTTTAAAGACATTCGATTGCTCCGAGCCGGTTGGCATGCGCGATTATGCCATTGCTCGTTGCTTGCTCGATCTGGGTTTGCGCGGTCATGAGGTAACATATTTAACACTGGATTCCGTGGACTGGCGTAGCGCAACGCTGACCATTAGCACCAATAAGAGTAAACGCGTACAACAGTTACCACTCCCCATATCAACAGGGCAAGCAATTGCTGAATATCTGTTTAAAGGCCGTCCACAGACGTCGAGTCGTACCCTGTTTATCAGGCATCGAGCACCTTTCGATGAGCCGTTAGGCGTGCCAGCTATTCGTAGCGCGATGAATCGCGCGTTTGTTCGTTGCGGTTTACGCAATCAATTTTGCAATACTCATGTTCTACGATCGACCACAGCGACACGTCTACAAAAGGCGGGAGCATCCATCAAGGAAATTGCTGATCTGCTGAGGCATCAAAGCCTTGATACCGCAAAGACCTATGCCCGTGTTGATATCGAACGCTTACGGACTGTGGCGTTACCCTGGCCAGGGAGTTGCGCATGAACGCCTCTAATTTCTGGATGTTACGAGTTGAGGCATACCTGATATATCGACGCAGTCTAGGTTATAAACTGACTATTGATGAAGTAGTGCTAAGAGGATTCGCCCGCTTTGCTGATGCCATAGGCGATCAGAGCTGTCTCACCATGCCGCTTGCCATAGGCTGGGCTCGTGATTCAGATCGGGATAATCCATTTACGTGGGCAAGACGCATCGAAGTTTTACGTGGTTTTTCCCGATTTTGCCTACGACTTGATCCAGCAACTGAGATACCACCATCAGGGTTATTTGGCCCGTCTCACCGGCGACTTATTCCGCATATCTATTCTGAAGAAGAGCTGATTGCTATTTTGAATGCAACCAATAATCTCTTATCTCAACACGGTTTACGTCCTGCTACCTGCCGCACACTATTCGGACTGTTGGCATCAAGCGGACTTCGCATCTCAGAAGCGACCTCGCTCACTCGTAGCGAAGTTGATTTTGAAGCCGGCGTGCTTTGTATCCATGAAGCCAAGTTTCTCAAGAGTCGCTGGGTACCGCTACATCCCAGTACCACTCAGTCGCTAAACGACTATGCCCAACTACGTGATCAGATCATATCTCATCCTACCTGCAATCGGTTTTTCTTGTCCGACACCGGTCAGTCAGTTAAACGGGCGAACATCTTGTATGCTTTGCATACAATTTGCCGACAACTCGGTTGGAAGCCTCGTGGCGATTATATGCATCATCGCCTGCATGATTTTCGACATACCTTTATTGTGCATAGCCTGTTGCGATTTTACCAACAAGGTATTGATGTTGACCACTCCGTGCTTGCGTTATCAACTTATGTTGGACACGCGCGAGTTAGCGATACCTATTGGTATGTCACCGGCATTCCGGAACTGATGGCAATCGCGGCCGAACGTTTTGAACGATATTCTCAGGAGGTTAGCAATGAACAGTTTGCTGACTAATCCTGCCGAATTTGCTGCCTTGGTTCAACGTTTCTTTGCCGAACGATTGTTACAACAAAAAAACGCAAGTCCCAGAACAATCGCTGCTTACCGTGATACCTTTCGGCTGCTACTGAGTTATGCCGAACTCAAAATAGGTAAACCGCCTACCAAGCTGGCTCTGATCGATTTTGATGTGACGATGGTTCTCAACTTTCTTGAATACCTTGAATCAGAACGTCACAATACAGTGAGAACTCGCAATGCTCGTTTGGCGACTATACGAGCTTTTGTCCATTATGTGGCCTTGCAATGCCCAGAAGCCTTGCTACTAACTCAGCAGATTCAGGCAATTCCGATGAAGCGCTTTGAAAAACCTATGCTGGGCTTTCTATCTCGCGAGGAGATTCAGGCTTTGCTGGATGCGCCCGATGAACAAACCTGGTGCTGCTATCGTGATCGTATTTTGTTAACGCCGCTTTATAACACCGGCGCTCGGGTATCTGAGTTAATTGGAATCAGGGTGACTGATGTTGAACTGACCGCGTCGCCTTCAGTTCGCTTGCACGGTAAGGGCCGCAAACAACGCACAGTACCCCTATGGAAGGAAACCGCCGTCAAAATACGTCACTGGTTGGCATACGCCAATTTGAAGGTGGAGCAAACTTTAGTGCCCACTCGCCGAGGTTTACCTATGACGCGTTCAAATGTAGCTGCGCGGATTGCTTTGGCTGTCAGTTCTGCGGTAAAACATTGCCCTCAGTTGCAAGATCGAAAAGTAACACCGCATACCCTACGCCACACGACAGCCATGCACTTACTACAAGCCGGTGTGGACATTACCATCATTGCCTTATGGCTGGGTCATGAAAGTCCAGTGACAACCCATGGTTATATCGAGGCCGATCTATCTATGAAAGAACGGGCTTTGGCGACGATAGCTCTACCACCTGAAATTGGGCAGGTGCACTATCATCCATCTGATGACCTTCTAAAATTCTTGGAGAGCCTATAAAATTATGCAAAGTCGGTAGGGCGAAAAGCCTTACGCACTGCCGACTTCCGATAAGTGCTCAGCATAATAACTGACTGAGCATAATTTTTGTTATGCAAAGCTTTGCATAACAAAAAGAACTGGCTGTTCGCTGGATCGGAACGCGCTGGGCAGCGGGCTGCCGTCCTTCAAACCCTGCTCGGCACTGCCAAACTCAACGGCCTTGATCCGTCAGCCTGGCTAAAAGACACTCTGGAAAAGCTCCCCTCCTGGCCTAACAGCCGCATCGACGAACTGCTGCCGTTCAGTAACATGGATTAAATCATAACCGCAACTGGCTGACGATATGGTAGGGATACTCGCTTACCATACTTCATGCTTTCTAAGAATTATAAGGAAGCCGTGTGCAAAGTGAGCAGTTTTGAAGAGCCCTGTGCAGTAATTCCGCACGCAGGGATCTGTGAGGGGGCAGTCGGGTAACTGGCTGTTCTACCTCGATTATCAGGATTCGGATGCCAGCTGCACTTCTGCGACCATGGCGATGCTCGATGATAACAACAGGGTGATAGCGATTAGTGTTCTCATTCGATACACCTCACTTGTTTCTTTAGCGTGTCCGGCAAGGCGGCAAAAACCGGACAAATTATCAGCGTTAAACCCTAGGCTGACAAGATTTTCTGCATTTGCCGCGCAATGTCGGTATCTTCATAGATGGCATGGATCATCTTTGTGTACAAGCCGGTGAACGCCTGGTTGCTAGCCAGATCGCCAAAGATGGTTTTCAGCCGGATAAAGGCAAGCGGATCGTCCGCGGTTCCCGTTGCGGCCTGGTGCAGCTCATCCTTCATCGCGTCGACGATATCGAGCTCGACGCCATGCCGGTTGCGGCCTTTATCACTGTACAGGCACCATGCCGCAACGACCAGAGTGGCATATTTGATACTGCCACCCTGCGCCAGGTTTTCGTGGATGGTGGGGATCAAAAACTTGGGCAGCTTGGCTGAGCTCTCCAGACAAATTCGCGCCAGGTTATCCTTGATATTCGGGTTTCCGAAGCGCTCGATAAGGCTGTCCTTGTAAGCCTCCAACTCGACCCCATCCACCGGATCGAGCACAGGGGTGGCCTCGGTATCCATAAACCGGCGCAGGTAGGTTGCGAAGAGCGGATCCGCCACGCAGCCGTCGATGGTTTGGTGGCCATGGATCGAGCCTAGCAGTCCGAGAACCGAATGTCCGGCATTGAGCAAGCGTATTTTCATTTTCTCGTAGGGCGTGACATCGGTGACGAACTGCGCCCCAACCTTTTCCCAGGCCGGCCTTCCACTTGAAAAATTGTCCTCGATGACCCATTGGGTGAAAGGCTCACAAGTAACCGGCCACTGGTCTTCCAATCCGATTTCGGTACGCAGGTAGGCGATATCCTCCGGCGTCGTCACGGGCGTGATCCGGTCCACCATGGCATTGGGGAAGCACACTTCGCTCTCGATCCACCGCGCAAGCTCGGCATCTTGCTTGTACGCGAAGGTCAACAACATCTTACGCGCCATGTCACCGTTGTGCTGGATGTTGTCGCACGACTGAATGGTGAAGGCGGGAAGCCCCATGGCGCGGCGTTTTTTGAGCGCGGCGGTCAGATAGCCAAACACCATTTTAGGGCTGGAGGGATTGTCCAGATCGTGCTGCACACCGGGATTGCCGAGCTCGAACTCACCCGTGGCAGGGTTGAAGTTGTAGCCACCTTCGGTGATGGTCAGTGAAACGATCTGGGTGTCCGCACTGGCCATCTTGTCGATGACGGCGCCGGGATCATCGCAGCCCAGCAGAAAATCAACGAGTGACCCGATCACGCAGGTTTCAACATCTCCGCGGGGATGCCTCACGATCAGAGTGTACAGATAGTCTTGAGCTTTCAGAGTGTCGCATATTTTGCGGTCAACCTCGCGCAAACCGACTCCGCAGATGCCCCAGTCGGAAGCTTCAGTTTCGTTCATGAGTACGTGGGTATAATAGGCTTCGTGTGATCGGTGGAATCCACCCACGCCGATATGGACGATGCCGGCCTTGATCTTGCTCCGGTCATAGGACGGGCAAGTAATCTTCGCTGCAAGCAGGGGAAGATTTTCCTGCTTGAGTTTAATAGTTTCTTTCATAACGAACACCTAGTCTGTTGATATTTTGTATGCTCACAACTCCGCCGCCTCGCTCTCAATACGCCACCAAATTCACGGGCAGGTTCGGAGTTGCTCCCTTCTGTGAACAGACGAATGCGGCCACAATGTTCGCAAACGAATTCACCTTGTTCAGCGGCCAGCCTTTTAGTAGGCCCATTCCCCAAACTTTCTCGCGAAGCCTCAATCCCAGTTCGTCCTTGCCCACGCAACTCACCGATTCCAGCGACTGTAAATCGTTCATTCATGACCTTCTCCTCATACCACCCGTCCTCCACTCACCCCGGCGCCGCCGTCGCCATGGAGCGTTGGGGCGACGACAAATCATACTCGCTAGAGGCCAGGAATAGGGCTGCGCCGGCATGACGTCACCCTGTCTCGCCATGGTTGCGCGTTGCTAAACCGCGGGCACCTCGGCACCGGATGACTGTCCGGAGCGTTGCAACCTCTTGGAGAGCTGTAAATCCGACCACGCAAATGCGAAATAGATCACGGTGCACCAGATGGTCAGATCGTAAAACAACTCACGATTTACGTAGTAGTCGTAAATATTCGGACTGTGGAACAGAACACGCCAGGCGAGCACGGCCGGCACGATCAGACCAATCACGATCCAGATCGCCCGGATAATCTTGATCGATACGGTCGCGCGGCGTACGTGTACGTGCCGTTCCTTCTCCGCAAGCACGGCATGGTACGCTTCGACCTGTTTTTGAAACTCCTGCTCCCGCTTCTCGGCCTCCGGCCAACTGCGGTCGGCGCCATAACGCTTCGCGAGTAGGGTATAGGCGACGATCGAGACGAGCCACGTCGGCACAAACAGGTATACGAACGGGATAATGTTGAGGAAGTTCAACCCAAAGCCGAACACGAGGGATATTCCCCAGGCGATCAGCGCCGGCACGTTGTTCTTGACGCCCTTGAGGCGGTGCCAATTGCTCTTGCAGCCAATCCGGGGAAAGATTTGCTGCTCGGCGAATACAATACCGCCGACCGGCACAAGGATAAGTCCCGCATAGGTCAGAAGTGGCAAGATGCTGCGGTAGATGAACGGGAAACAGCTTGCAATCACAACCACGGCGCCAACGACAAGCGTTACCCGTTGGCGTGAGACGCTGGGGACTACAGCCTGGGCTGCAAGACCTGCTCGATAGAGGTTCGAGTTCGCCGTTGTCCATCCCGCGATGATTACGATCACAAAACCGGTGGCGCCCAGCGCGTAGAAGGCAACATCACCGGGTGAAACAACAGCGATACTCAATTGCATGAGATAGGCTGTCGCGGCTCCCATCAGAGCCGCGGAAATCCAGGCAATGTAGTGGCCGAACATCATACCGGTTGCTGTGCAAAGACCGTAGATCGATTTTTTCGCGTAGCGCAGTAGCGCCATGTCGATGAGGCCAAAATGCGCGAAGGTGTTCGCAGCCCATGCGAAGCCTATGACTTCCCACAATCCGATACCGGGCTCCCCCGCAGCATTGGTGCCCGTAAACACGGTTGTTCCCGCCAAATTCACAAAATCGGAGAAACTCGAGAGCGTGGTGTAACCGGTCAGCGTTTCGTTCAACGAAGGTATCAGCACCATGCCGCCAGCCGTGAACATCACCATGAGCCAGGGTGCGCAAATGGTGGCAAACTCGCTCAGCACATTGAAACCATAGTAGGCCACCAGCACAGCGATCACACTTGCTGAGGCGGCAATGATTACAAAGTAGACGTTGGTGGGATACGGATAGATCTGAGGCGGAATATCGAAAAGCACCCGAACCGCTGTCGCCGACACGGTGATCATGGCGGCCGAGATGGCAACGAAGATCAGCACATTCGCAACGTTATAGAACCGCGAAAACTTTTCACCCATGTTTTGATCGAGATAGGTGTAAAGACTTAGCCGCGTTTTGATCGCGATCGGCGCTGTGATGAGCCAGAAGCTCATCGTGGCAAGCGTATTGCCGATGAGGAGCCCGATCAGAATGTCCTGGATCGTGGCGCCCATAGCCACGAATGCGGCACCAATGACGAACTCGGTCGCAGCAACATGTTCCGCAGCGTAGAGGCCAAGGAAATGGGCGGGTCCATGCAGTCTGTGCGTCGGCACAGGTAGTAGTTCGTCGTCCATTTCCGATATTGAGCGTTCTGTAACAGGGGTAGTATTGATCATTGTTTCCTCCAGTGCTACTGTGGTTTTACGTCGTTCCAATTCAGAAGAAGTAATAGGCGGTCAACGATCACCCACCGTTTGCACCCGGGCATGCGGGTGATGTCAGTGGTGGGTCGCAGAAGCGCTATTGAGCGGCTTGACCTCTTTTTAGGAAACGGGCGCGTTCTACGACCTTTTCAGTCACCCACTGGGCGTTGCCAAGTGCCTCATCGACCGTGATCCTTCCCGCCAGCGCCTCCGCGAACCTCTGACCCACCGCAGTGCCGATGCTCTGGAACTCCGGGATCGCGACGAACTGAATTCCGGTATAGGGCACTTCTTCGACAGTCGGATGCTTCGGATCGGCTGCCAAGATCGATGCGAGCGTTATTTTCGCGTACGGCGCCTTCTGGTACTCGGGATTCTCGTACAGCGAGGTGCGGGTACCCGGAGGCACATTGGACCAACCTCCCTTCGAGGCGACCAGCTCCAGGTAGTGCTTCGAGGTGGCCCAGGCCACGAATTTCTTCGCCGCATCCTTGTTGTCGGACTCCGTGGGAATCGCCAGAGCCCAGGCCCAGAGCCAGTTCGCGCTCTTGCCTAACCCCTTGTCAGGCGCGAGCGCGAAGCCGACACGGTCAGCCACACCAGAATCCGCATTAGTTACGAACTGGCCGGCTGAGGTCGCGTCGATCCATATCGCGCACTTGCCTGACTGGAACTGAGCCAGCGTTTCATTGTAGCCATTGGCCGACGCGTCTGGCGGGCCGACTTCTTTCATGAGTTGAACGTAGTCGGTGATCGTCGCCTTCCAGGCTTCACCATCGAACTGGGGTTTCCAGTCCATATCGAACCAGCGAGCACCGTAGGAGTTGGCCATGGCCGTCAGGAACGCCATGTTCTCCCCCCATCCTGGCTTGCCACGCAGGCAAATGCCATAGACTTCATTGCCTTTGTCGGCCAGCTTGCGGGCAGCGTCCTTGATGAAAGCCCACGTGGGCTTTTCGGGCATCACGAGCCCGGCTTTTTCAAATAGATCAGTTCGATACATGGTGAAGGATGACTCGCCGTAGAATGGCGCTGCGTAAAGCGTGCCGTCGACCGAAAGTCCTTCGCGGATCGTGGGCAGAATGTCCTCGACGTCGTAGTCCTCCGGCAAATCGTCGAGTGGCACCAGCCACCCGCGCTTGGCCCAGATGGGGGCTTCGTAAATACCGATTGTCAGTACGTCGAACTGCCCTCCTTTGGTCGCAATATCGGTGGTTACGCGCTGGCGCAGCACGTTCTCTTTAAGCGTAACCCAATTCAGCTTGATGTCCGGGTTGTCCTTTGTGAAATCTTCAGACAAGTCCTGCATCCGAATCATGTCACCGTTATTCACGGTGGCAATCGTAATCGTCGCTTGGGCATGGGCAAGGCTGGCGACACAGCATATGCAAAGGGCGGTGCCACAGCGAAGTAATGAATTCAATATTTGCACCATTTCCTCCAAAGACATCATGTTGTTGAGAGTGGAGTTGGAGCGCATCCCGGCTTCTGCGCCATCGATCAGTGCAACGAAAAGCTCGAACCAACCCGCCTTAACGATCAGGATATGCCGACAGGTTTTTTAGTATTGTACAAAATAGTCCGTGGATTTTACCGCCAGATCCTCCGCGCTTACTTGGCAGGCTGAACTTCCCATCGGAAAAGTTCACCAGGACTGGCCCGGGGCAGCCGCGCCAGCTCAGCCGATGGATAGGAATTTCAATGCTACTTTCCAACCCTATTTTGACAAACCATACTTGATGCTAATCTTTTCGACAAGGCTTTTCGTAACCGTACATTTCAGGACGTTGGGTGCTAATAAACAAAAGGCTCTAAAGTTTCACGGGATTTAGTGGCAAATTTGTTGTTAGCGTCCCCTTTTTTTCTGCACAGGATGACCTTCAATGTTGGCGCCGTTTGATACCTTTCTACTGCACTATTAGTCAACACCCAATACCCGCGCCCGCCCCATCTTTGCCAGCGAGCGGTTGCAGTGGATCGAGAAGGATCAGCGACTTGTTTATCGCCAGGCCGGATGGGCAAACGGTTCTTTATCTGACGCCCATGGAGTTCCTGGATAAGTTCGCTGTGCTGATACCGCCGCCCCGCGCAAGCATCGGCATCGTTATCATGGCGTCCTGGCGCCGAACGCTCCATTACGCCAAGCTGTGACAGCCTATGCCGGATTGCCTCTGGGTGATGAAGTCGTCTCAACCGATCAACTGCAGATAGTGACAGAAGACCCGCCGGAGGCAGGCATGAACAAACCATCCATCCTCTACCGCTTACCTTTGGGCAATGCTGATTGCCAGGATCTATGAAATCTGTCCGCTGGTCTGTTTTCAATGTGGTGGCGAGTTAACGATCGTTGCATTCCTCACTGAGGCGGATCCCATTCAGCGTATCCTGGTCCATATCGGCGAATTACCCACACCACCCCAAATCGCGCCTGCTCGCGACTTACCGGATTGGCTGGAAACGGATTTTGATCAAGCCTATCTCAATGAATCGGAACAAGCGAAATCGGGGCCGAAATTTGAGTTTGATCGGACTGTGAGCTGGTAGCATCACGGTACCGATGCCAGTCGGTCATGATACTGGTCAGAGGTTCTGTCGCCTGCAGGTTTCAGATAACAGTCTCAAAGGCATCATTTACACCTAAAAATCCCACGATGGTTGAATCTACATCCTCAGATATCGAGAAAAACAGTCAAAGTCTGTATTGCCAAACAGAATAGCTCGGCGTAGCTTTCACTAGATTATAGGTTCGAAAGTGTCGTTGAAATTCCTATTCATCATGGTCAGACACCATGGCAAAACTGTTGAGTATTGTAGGATCAGCAATAAAAGTGGAATCATAAATTATGAAACAAGCGATCAATCTTAATCAGAGCAATCTTCGTCAGTTACCAGAAGACTTTACATGTCCAAAATACAACCGTAGCGAGGTGAAGGCAGGCATTGTGCACGTACCCTTCTCGAACGTTTCTCGAATCCGAACATCAAGGACAACCTTGCCCGCATCTGTTTGGAGAGCTCCAGCAAACTTCCGGTGTTTCTGATTCCAACAATTACTGAGAACCTAAAGCAAGGGGGCAGTATTAAATATGCAACTCTGGTGATTACCGCGTGGTGCTACTATTCCGATAAAGGAGTGAGCAAAGACGGTGAGAAGCTCGAAATTGTCGATGAGATGAAAGAAGCCCTGCACCAGGCGGCTGCAGGAACATCGGAAAACAAACTTTTATTCCCCAAACTGAAGCCGGTCTTTGGAGACCTCGTCAATAGCAAGTCCTTCACGGATGAATACAGCAGGATGGTAGGCATGTTCTACGAAAACCTTGACATCGCTCAGCAGATGCAAGCTCTACTAAAATAAGACCCAGTAGAAAAAACATGAAAATACTGACGACATTCATGTTAATAGGCTTATCTAGCATCGCATTTGCTGCGGACGAAGCCTGGAATGAACGCGAGTACCTTACAGGCGACTGGGGTGGCCTCCGCACCAGCATTGAGGACAAAGGCATCGAGCCATTCCTCTACTACGATTCCATCGCGGCTGCGAACGTCAGCGGCGGGATCCAAACCGACGATCAATATACCGGGCAAGTCTATGGCGGATTGAATCTAGATCTTGAGAAACTGCTGGGCTGGGATGCCACCACCGCGAAGATTTCCATGGTCAATCGCCATGGCAACGGTATTGCCGGGAGTGTCGGCGGTATCTATGACCCCATGACCATCAACGGCGGCGCGGACGGACAGGTGACCTGGCTGTATCAGGTCTGGATCGAAAAAATGTTTGGCGAAGACTGGGCGGTTAAATTCGGCCGGACATCCATGGATGAGGATTTCGCGGACAACGATTTGAACCGTTATTCTCTGAGCACCTCCATCAACGGCCCCATCCGTTCCATGATGCTCCAGAATCCCCAGATTTTTTCCTTCCCCTTGGCTCTATGGGGTGGACGCGTTAAGTATAAGCTGAGCGATGAGCATCAATTCCAGCTGGGCGCCTACCAGATTAATGATAATCCCTTTGGTACTCACGTAAGGGGAACAAACTGGGGTATCAGCAGCGATGACGGTGTGACCTTCATGGCGCAGTATGACTGGACGCCGGATGTTTTTGACCGTCCGGCCCGCGTCTATATTGGTATTGCCAATTCCGTTTATGATTTTAAGGACTTCGATGGCGGTGAAACCTCAAACCTGCTGACCTTCTATTGGCATGGCGATTTTGAAGTGATAGATGGCCTGAAGCTCTTCGCTTTCGGTGCATACAACTCTCAGGATGAAACAGCCAAGATTCCGCTGCAGATCAACGGCGGTGCAAACTGGAAAGGTTTGATTCCTGGCCGTGAAAACGACCACACCGTGTTCTTTACCACATATGGTAAGGTCAGTGATGTGTACGGCAAATATGTTACCAAGGGGGATGTGGATGCAGAAATAGTCTTCGAACTCGGACATCGTATCCAAATCATCCCATCATTCTACATTCAGCCCTCGGTTCAATACATCCGGAAACCCGGCGGTACCGGCGTCATTGACGATGCCGTCGTCCTAGGCGCCTGGATCGGCGCTTCCTTCTAGGGCCAGAGAACATCAGCTACAGTAATAGCGATTCTGTCGCAAAGTTTGTCTGTATGAGTGATAACTGACCAATTTGATTAATTGAAATGAACCGCCCCGGATTTCTCGGAGGCTCCAACCTTTGAGAGAATGGAGCAATGAAAGAGAAAACGTCAAATCAATATTCATCGGAAATCCGAGAACGGGCCATTCGCATGGTGCGAGAACATCAAGGCGAATATGCGTCGGAATGGGCGGCTATTCAATCGATTTCGGCCAAATTTGGCTGTACTGCTGAAACGTTACGCCGCTGGCTGAGACAAACACAAAAAACGAATGACCCGCAAAATGAATCGTCCAGTAGCGATTCGGAACGGGTCAAAGCGCTGGAGCGGGAAGTTCGTGAATTACGCCAAGCCAATGAGATTCTGCGCAAGGCGTCCGCTTATTTTGCGCAGGCGGAGCTCGACCGCCCGTTCAAACGATGAACGCCTTTATCGATGAACATCGCAAGGCTTATGGGGTCGAGCCAATCTGCAAAGTATTGCCGATTGCCCCATCGACGTATTATCTGCATGCGGCACGCACCGCCAGCCCTGAATTGCGCTCAACTCGCGCCAAGCAGGACGAGGCACTCAGTCAGGAGATTCGCCGAGTTTGGGATGACAGTTTCCAAAACTACGGCGCTCGTAAAGTTTGGATTCAGTTGAAGCGCGAAGGCTTGACGGTGGCCCGTTGTACCGTGGAGCGTTTGATGAAAAACCTAGGGCTGAAAGGTGTCAGGCGTGGCAAAACCATCAAGACCACGATCAGCGACGCCGATGCAGTATGCCCCTTGGATCGCGTGAACCGCCAATTCAATGCCGAGCGACCGAATGCTTTATGGGTGGCGGATTTTACCTATGTCAAAACCTGGCAAGGCTTCGTCTATGTGGCTTTCGTTGTCGATGTGTTTGCCCGTTACATTGTCGGCTGGAAAGTCTCGTCCTCGGCGCACACCGACTTTGTGCTGGATGCGCTGGAGCAGGCGTTACATGACCGGCAACCTCTGCGTGACGGCGGCCTGATTCACCATAGCGATCGAGGTGTGCAGTACGTTTCGATCCGCTATACCGAACGTCTCTCAGAAGCTGGCGTTGAGGCATCCGTGGGAAGCGTCGGCGACTCTTATGACAATGCCCTGGCTGAAACCATCAATGGCTTGTATAAGGCTGAGCTGATTCATAAACAATCCTGGAAGAATCGCGAAGCCGTCGAACTGGCCACCTT
>NZ_JALOBS010000055.1 GCF_023228165.1 Methylomonas sp.
AACTTGAAATCAGACCACTATCTATCCACTAGACAATACGGGCGCCATGTCGAAAAGTGGGGCAGATCAATCGGGCTTGATCCGGCTGGGTACGGAACACACAGCATGCGCAGAACCAAGGCAACGCTGATTTATCCCACCCAGGCAAAAGCAATATTGGCGGTTCCTCCTAATGGGTGCGGACGCGGCTGTCCAGAGTTGATCGGATTCTATACAGCGCGGAACGTTCAGGCCAGGCTCGCCAAGTGAAACCCGACATAATCGAATAACATCGGCCATCCTTGCAGTTGCGGGATCTAATTGATATTTTCCTTCCTCAATATAGGCGTTTGCGGAACAACCAGCCCGCGCATAGCAAACAGCATAAACCGATGATGGCCAGCGGCCAGTATTGATCCAGCAGATCCCTGGTTTCCAAACCTTCCAAAAACACCCCGCGAATGATTACCAAAAAATAGCGCAGCGGGTTGATCAGGGTCAGGTGTTGCACCCATTCCGGCATGTTGGCGATCGGTGTGGCGTAGCCGGACAAAATCACCGCCGGCACGATCACCAGAAAACCGCCCAGCAAGCCCTGCTGCTGAGTGACCGACAGCGAGGAGATCATCAAGCCGACGCCGATTACCGAGAACACATACAGCACAATACCCAGATATAGCGCGACCAGACTGCCGAGCAAGGGAACCTGGAACCAAAAAACCGCCATGACTATACTGAACGACGCTTCCAGGATGCCGATAAGCAGACCCGGCACCGCTTTGCCGAGCAGGATTTCCGCCGGCGTCAGAGGCGTCACCAGCAGTTGATCGAAGGTGCCTTGCTCGCGTTCGCGGGCTACCGATAGTGCGGTGACTATCATCGTCACCACCAGCGTTAGCAGGCCGACGATACCGGGGACGATAAACCAACGGCTCTCCAGGTTGGGATTGAACCAGGACCGCACGACCAATTTGGCCGGCGGTAAGCCCTGATGCCGTTGCCGGGCCCAGTCGAAATTGAAGTTGCTGATCACCGATTGGGCGTAGCCTAGGGCGATCTGGGCGGTATTGGAATCGCGACCGTCCAGCAGTAGTTGGGCGACCGCGGGCCGCCGACCCGTTAAAAGGTCTCGGCTGAAATGTTGACCCAGATGCAGCACCAGCAAGACCTGTTTGCTGTCCAGCGCCTCGGCGATTTGAGTATGACGGTCGATACGCAACACCTCGTTAAAAGCCGGCGCGCCGGTGAAGCGGGCAATCAATTCACGGGAAGCCTGGCCGCTATCCTGGTTGTAAACCGCTATCGGCACTTGGTTAAGGTCGTAAGTCGCCGCATAGCCGAATACGAACAATTGTATTATCGGCGGTACTATGAGCACGAAACGGCTCTTTTTATCCTTCAGCAGGTTTAAAAACTCCTTGATCAGCAAGGCGTAGATGCGTAACCACATGGCTTACTCCAGTCGGCGCGGCGCGCGCCACAGGGCCAAGCCCAGAAAAATCAGCGCCATCAGTAGTAGCGCCAGTGCGTTCGGCACGATGATGGCCCAGATATTGCCGGCCAGAAACACGGTTTGCAGAATCGCCACGAAATATCGGGCCGCCACCAGATAGGTAAATGCTTGTACGGCGGCCGGCATGCTGTCGATGTTGAACAGAAACCCGGACAGGATGAAGGCCGGCAGGAAGGTGATGATAATGGCGATTTGGCCGGCCACGAATTGATTTTTGGCGGCAATTGAAATAAGCAGTCCCATGCCCAGCGCAACCAACATAAACAGCGAACCGCACACCAGCAACACCCATAGAGAACCCAGCAACGGCACTTTAAACAGCCATACCGCCATGGCGATGGCCAGCAACATGCCGCCCATACCCAGTAGATAATAAGGGATCAATTTGCCTAGCAACACTTCGCGGACGCTTACAGGCGTGGCTATCAGCGCTTCCATGGTGCCGCGCTCCCATTCCCGGGCCACCACTAGTGCGGTGAGTAACGCGCCTATCAAGGTCATAATCACCGCGATCAGACCCGGCACCAGGAAATTGCGACTGCGCAGGGCGCTGTTGTACCAGATGCGCGGCTGTAATTGCACCGCGAGGGCGGGGCGTTGGCCGCGCCGTTCCGCACGGTCGTTCAGCCAGTTTTGCCAGACGCCTTGAATATAACCGTTTAACAAACGGGCGTTATTGGCATCCACGCCATCCAGAATCACCTGAATCGCGGCAGGTTCGCTGCCGGCCAGACGCCGGTCGAAATCGGTCTGTAAATATACGATGGCATCTATATGCTTGTCATGCAATGCCTGGCGGGCGGCGTGCATGTCGTTGAAATAATAGCTTTGAAAATAGTCCGAATGGTCGAAGCCGGCGGTAAAGGCGCGGCTTGTCGGCGAGGTATGTTCAACTACCAGCCCGACCGGCACGTGTTTGGCATCGAGCGATACGCCGTAACCGAACAGCAACAATAAAAATACCGGCATCACGAAGGCTATTGCCAGGCTGCTGGGATCGCGCAGCACTTGTAGAAATTCCTTGCGAATCAGTCCTTTTAGGCGTTGGCGGGAGGACTTGGTCATGTTGCCGCCTCGCTGGTTTCCACCAGCCGGATAAAGGCCTCTTCCATGTTGTCGGCGGGTGCTCGCGCCGGTTGACTACCCAGGCGTTTTATTTCCGCCGGGGTGCCCGCGGCCAGAATGTCGCCTTCGCGCATGATCAGCAGTCGGTCGCAATATTCGGCTTCTTCCATGAAATGGGTAGTCACCAGGATAGTCACGCCTTGCCCGGCCAGCTGGTTAATACGGGTCCAGAATTCCCGTCGCGCCAGCGGATCTATACCGGAAGTGGGTTCGTCCAGAAACAGGATGGCCGGTTCGTGCATCAACGCGCAGGCCAATGCCAGCCGCTGCTTGTAACCCAAGGCCAGGTCGGTGCTATTGGTATCGGCAAACTCTTGCAGGTCGAACTGCTGCAAAGCCCAGCTTATGCGCTGCTGGCGCTGTCGATTGCGCAAGCCGTAGGCATGGCTGAAGAATTCCAGGTTTTGCCGTACGGATAGCTGGCCGTACAGTGAAAATTTTTGCGACATATAACCCAGGCGAGAACGAGCCTTGGCGGCGGCGCGACGTAAATCCACTCCGGCTACGCTTAACTTGCCGTTACTGACCGGCAACAGGCCGCAGAGCATGCGAAAAGTGGTGGTTTTGCCGGCCCCATTGGCGCCCAGCAGGCCGAAAATTTCGCCCTGACTAACCTGAAACGACAGCTTTTTTACCGCCTGAAAGTCGCCGAACCAACGATCCACGGCGTCGACTTCGATGATGGGCGGCTGATGGGTGGTGCTTAGCGCTGCTTTGCTTTCGGTTTCAATCACGCAAATCGGCGCCGGCATTTTTTCGAGTGGACGTTGCTCCAGCAATAGCATGATAAAAGCATCCTCCAGGCGCGGGCTGGCCGATTCGCTTTGCAGCCGGTCGGCCTCACTAAAACAGGCCTGCCAGTCCGGTTTTGCATCGGGACGCAATATCACTCGCACCGCTTCGCCTTGCACGACGGCATCGATGGTGCCGGGTAGCCCGTCGGCACGTTGTTGTATGATTCGATTGGACAGTACAGGACTGGATAACTTAAAGCCGCGCCCCGCGGTTAGGCTATGAAATTCCGCTGGGCTGCCTTGCCGAAGAATACTTCCTTGGTTCAGTAAAATTACCCGGTCGCAGCGCTCCGCTTCGTCCATGTAGGCGGTGCTGAGCAGAACGGTGGCGGCGAAATCACGTGCCAAGGTCTCGATGATGCGCCATAACTCGCGGCGGGATACCGGGTCGACGCCGACGGACGGCTCGTCCAGCAATAACAGGCGCGGCCGATTTATCAGGGTGCAGGCCAAACCCAGCTTCTGCTTCATGCCGCCGGATAGCCGGCCGGCCAGACGCTCGTTGAATTTGGCCAGCCCGGTCATGCGCATCAGGTCGTCAAACCGTTGCTGACGTTCGCCACGATCCATGCCGTGCAAATCCGCATACAGATTCAGGTTTTCCAATATGCTGAGATCTTCGTATAAGCCGAAACGCTGCGGCATGTAACCGGTCAAGCGGTGCAGACTATCGCCGGCATTGGCGGTATTGAGGCCGAAACTTTCGATGCTGCCATCGTCGGGTAGCAGCAAGCCGGCGGCCAGTCGTAACAACGTGGTTTTGCCCGCGCCATCCGGACCAATCAGCGCGGTGACGCCGCCGCTCAGATCTAATGAAACATTCCGCAGCGCGCTAATCCGGCGTTGACCGGCCAGGAAGGATTTGCCGACGCTCCGAAACGTCAGCGCCGATGACGTTTCGGAAGCGGTCTCTACTGGGTTCACGGTGCCTCTGATTGGCAATCCGGGATGGATGAAGGCGCTTGCGTGGTATCGACGCTCACGGTTACCGGCATACCCAGCCGCAGCTGGTCTTGCGGGTTACAGACATACACCCGCAGCTGGTAGACCAGACTGGTTCTGAGTTCGGTGGTTTCCACCGATTTGGGGGTGAATTCGGCAGTTGGCGAAATGTAACCGATCCAGCCTTTATACTGTTTAGTCGGAAAGCTATCGCTGCTAACCAAGGCCGGCATGCCATGGCGCAATTTGCCTAAATCGCGTTCCTCGACATAGGTTCTGGCCCAGAGCGGATCGTGCAAGGCCAGGGTCAAAACCGGTGTTTGCGCATTGGCCATGTCGCCGGGTTCCAAGATACGGTTTTGTATCACGGCATCCCGTGGCGCCAGCAGATGCGCGTCCCGCCAGGATTTTCGGGCCAGTTCAAGACTGGCCTGATCGGCTTTCAGTTGCGCTTGCGCGGCTTTTATATCTTCCGCACGCGGGCCGATTTTGGCCAGCGCATACTGTTCTTTTAAGGCTTGCAGATTTTCCTTGGCACTATCGTATGCGGCCTTGGCTTTGTCGACGGATTGCGAGGAAGCAAGTTTCCTGATCGCCAGTGTTTTCAGACGCTGCAACTCCTTTTCCGCCAGCGTCACGGAGGCTTCGGCAGCTTTGACATCGTTACGGGCGATACCGATTTCCTGCGGTCTTGAACCGTGCAACAACTTTTCCAGCTGATGCTGCTGCGCTTCGAGGCGGGCGGCAGCCAAGTCGACCTGGTACTGGTAGCCGTTTAGAATTTGACTGGCCAGTACTTGTCCGGCCTTGACCTGTTCGCCTTCTTGCACCAGAATTTGCTCTATGCGTTCCGGTTCACGAAAACTCAGCTCGACCTGGCGAATATCGATATTGCCGTAAAGGGTTAATTGGGTAGTGGGTGGATCATCGCGGCGGAGGTAAAAGCCGGCTATTAAACAGCCTGCTACGACCAGTAATACTATGGTCGCTTTGTGGTGTTTAGTCATGAGCACATTTCCTTTTGAACGAATCAGAATAGTAGTCGGTTATCCTGGTGTGTGCGGCAAATGTACTCGATAACGGCTGCCGCTTGTAGTTTTTTTATGCGTGGAGCCTGATTATCTAGGTAATGGCAGCTTAACGGCTGCCTTGATTTATGAGTGTTTTACCGGCCCGGCTCCGAGCCACCGGTTTCGGATCGGAGCCGGCCTCTGGCGCGGCTTCCGATCCGGATTTATAGTTATTATTTTCGTAATTGTTCAGCGCGGCATTTCGCCCCTTTTCCCCCTGAATGCTTGCAGGGGCGCGTACGGTAAATCAGGGTCCGTTGCCGTGAGGGCCTGTCGTGCCGTGGGCTGAAGAGTAACTTTTTATCTTGAATTAACTGGCGCGACCCGCTGCGGTTGCCTCTGGTATTTCGATTAAGCTGCCGGTTTTAACATCATAAACATAACCGTACACCGGGATATTGGCCGGTACTAACGGATGGGTCTTGATACGTGTTACGTCTTCCAACACGCTTTCGGCCTGGTTTTTGATGGTTAGCCAATTGATGTATTTTGCTTCTTTAGAGCCGGGGCCTTCACAGCAATCGTGCCAGCCGGAGGCATCGACACTAGCGGATTTCAGGCTGCTGGCACACAAATCCGTCATGATTTCGTTGGTAAACGTTTCCATGCCGCAATCGGTATGGTGAATCACGAACCACTCTTTTGTGCCGAGTAATTTATAGGAAATTACCAGCGAGCGAATGGCGTCGTCGCTGGCGCGGCCGCCGGCATTGCGGACCACATGGGCGTCGCCTTCCGATAACCCTGCGTATTTGGCTGGGTCCAGACGGGCATCCATGCAGGTGAGGATAGCGAATTGGCGCGCTGGCGGCATGGCCAGATCGGCTTTATCGAAACCGGCAACATAATCGCGGTTGGCCAGAAGTACTTCATTTAGAATTTTGCTCATAAGAACCTCGGTGTGTGAAAAAACGTCTGACCCGACGTATCGTAGTCAGACGGTGTAACGACTATCTCCGCCGCAGATTGTATACAGGCGGTGTAGCGGTTTAAAGACTTTGTTTAGTTTATAAAATGTAAACTATTAGTTTAAAGTCGATTGCAGCGTCTATCCTGTATGAAAAAACGCTAATGTATTTATACGCCTTTCAATGATGACGGGAAAGTATCGGCTTTCCGAATCAGCATTAGCCTGATTCCGGCGTAACGGAAAAACTTTAATCGCCGGAATAATCAGGTTAGTATCTAGAGTGAATATTTCAAGGTTTGCATGCAGCTTATTCGCCTCAACTACTCATACCTTTCGCCATGTCCACTAAAAGTACTCCGGTTACCGGCCGTCTTTACGACTACATTTTAGCCAATTCGTTGCGCGAACCGGCTGTTTTGCGGCAACTCCGCCAGGAGACGGCCGGAGATTCGCTGGCCAATATGCAGATTGCGCCGGAGCAAGGCCAGTTCATGGCTTGGTTGGTTGAATTGATCGGGGCGAGAAACATATTGGAAATCGGCGTATTCACCGGTTACAGCTCCACCAGCCTGGCGCTGGCCCTGCCGGCGAACGGCATACTTACCGCCTGCGACATTAGTAAAAAACATACCGACATAGCTCGCCGCTATTGGGAGCTGGCCGGCGTTGCGCATAAAGTCGAGCTATGTTTGGGGCCGGCTTTAGACACGCTGGACAATCTGCTCGCCGAAGGCCTGGCCGGTGCCTACGATGTAGCCTTTATCGATGCCGACAAAGCCAATTACGACGGTTATTACGAGCGGGCACTGCGGCTGTTACGCCGAGGCGGTTTGATCATGATCGACAATGTGCTGTGGAGCGGCCAAGTGGCCGACCCGGCGTGCGACGATGAGGACACAAGGGCAATCCGAGCCTTGAATGCAAAAATACATGCCGATTCAAGGGTCAGTATCAGTTTATTGCCAGTGGCCGACGGTATAACGCTGGCATTAAAACGCTAGGAAGTTACGCTTATGGTTCCCATGCTTCGCGTGGAAACTCCATAGGGGACGCTCCAGCGTCCCGAACTGCAGAGCGGTTCAGGTTGCATTCCCACGCGAAGCGTAGCAAAAATGCGGCAATATGCGTTTGGTTTTACCAATCCTTAAATTTAAACTGCTTCATCCGTTGTTTGAACTTTTCCTTATCGTTAAAGTAAAAAATCACCAGAAATAACGCCGGCCATAATAAAAACAGAAATAATTGACTCAAAGTGGCAAAACTCATAGGTGCGATCCTCTGTTATGTGCGCTGCAATGATGGCATCGATTCCTCTCCAGCTCAAATGGTTTCGGAAAAGGCCACAGTGGCCGGCTGAATGATGGTTACCCAAGTCATTCGCAGACCAAATCAAGGCGAACTCAACAGCTTGACTAGCTTGTGCCGAAGCGGACCAAACCCGATGGCAACATTTGGCGGCGTTGCGGTTTTATTTAAACCCACCTGGTTCAGGCACAGGGCATTTCGCCGTGAGCTTCACAGGTTTACTAATCATGGTATATCCACGGAAAGGGCTTGATTCCGTGTTCCGCCATCAATAATCGGTGGTTGGCGGCGGCGTCTTGGTCTATGCTTGCAGCCGACCGGATCGGCCCGCCAATCTTGCCATATCTCAAATATCATCGCATTCCAGCCGGATGAAAAGGACAAGTCGTTTATGATCACGCCATCGCGCCACGGTTTAATCGGAAGATTAGCCACCCTATTGTGTTTAATGCTGATATTGCCGGCTTGCCGGGAGCAAACCCATAGCGTAGCGGCACCGTCTATCTATCTGCTGAACCATCAACACTGGACCACGGTATTGGTGTTGAATTTTACCGATGCCATCGCCCCGCCGGAAGACAACGGCGAACCGCTGACCGAATCCCTTCCTCAACTACAGCCGGCTATCGAAGGCGAATGGCGTTGGCAAGATCCGTCGCGGCTGGTGTTTTACCCCAAACGGCAAACGCTCAAGCCCGACTCGACGATCAGGATTTCCCTAAACGATTTAAAACTGCACCCCAGCTACAGCCTGGATGAAGTCACGTTGAAATTCCATACTCCGGAACTTAGGGTGATACGCCAACAATGCCGTTGGACGGACACGGACCAGGCGCCGTTACGTCGGGCGCTGGAATTTTTAGTGGAACTGAATTATCCGTTAGCCAAGCCTGTTTTCAACGCCACCCTGGCCAACGGTACCGCGATTGCCATGCACGCCGGCGAGGGTGCGCGTATCGTAGCAGTCAGCGATCCCTTGGTGCGACCCGCCGAAGATTCCAGCATTAAAGCGGTGTTTGCAGCAGGTAGCGTGCAGCTGCTGACAGCCGATGCAAAATTGCTCGAACTGGCCGAATTGGCAAACGGTGCTGAATGTGAATTGCCGCTTAAACGCAGCGATTGGGATAAAACCGATGCCAAGCAGACCCCAACCGTTAATGGGATAGCGGTCGATAGAATCGACGATAAGCTGCTGGTCTCCTTAAAAGGACAGGCGCTGAGCGAGTCGGCCACTAAGCTGAATGCCGGCAAGCCGGTAGCTGCCGGTATCGCCATCAGTCCGGCCATCGAAGGCAGCTGGCATTATGGCGAAGCGGCTGGCGGCGCCGATTTGGTCTTTACCCCGAAATCGGCGGATTTATTGAAGCCAGGTTCGCGTTATCAAGTGACGGTCGAAAAAGCGGCTTTCCCAAATTTGAATTTCGAAAAGCCGCAATACAGTGCCGAATTGAATATGCCGGAGATGGCGGTAAATATCCGCTCTGTGCAACTCTACAGCGATCCGCAAGCACCGAAAATCAAACGGGTGACGGCCAGCCTGGCGTTTAGCTACCCGCCGCAACGCGACAGTCTGGCCGCCAAGACCGCACTGTGGTCGCGGACTTTGCCGGCCAAAAGCTTTGATAATGCTTTAGCCTTTGAAATCAGTTACGACGAAAAGCATCCCAAGCTGGCTTATTTGAAATCAGCGCCGATAGAAATCGGCGCTGCGCCCAGCGAAATCAAGATCGTGCTCGACAAAAACATCGTCGCGGCAATTGGCGGCGAACCCAGCAAGCGAGATACCCACAGCAGCATCGGTATTCCCAGCGCGCAGGAATACCTGCAAATCACAGAACTGGAGCTGAACAGCGTTATTAAGGAAGACGACAGCATCGAGCGGTTGATAGTACTGAAAACCACCGTGCCGCTGAAAAATCCCACCGAGCTGGAGCATGCCGTTCAGGTGTATATCCTGCCGGATTGCGCGCTCAAAAATCCCGAGCGGCCCAAATTTTGTGCGCAAAAAGAACTGACTGAATGGCACAGTGCCAATCAGGTCGATGCCGAAGTGCTGCAAGCCGCCACGCCGCTGTCGGTAAAGTGGCGCGATTCCGGCAGCGAAGACAAAACCATTCAGCACCTGAACTTTACTGCGCCGGAGAACAAGCAATTACTGATTACGGTAAACAAAGGACTGGAAAGCATAGACGATTTTCGCTTAAGCAAAGATGCCCGCTATCTGAAAGAACTGGGCGCTAATAAGCGCGAGTTGAAGATATTGCATGAAGGCTCTTTACTGAGTTTAAGCGGCGATAAAAAGCTTGGCGTCACAACTCGCGGTATCAATCAGGTCAAGGTGCAACTGCAACGCATCTTGCCGCACAACATGCATCATCTGGTGCAATTTACCTCCGGCAGTTTTCAAAATCCGGATTTCAATTTGCCGATAGAGCATTTTGCCGAAACCTTTAGTTACGACCAGATTTTGCCGGCTGGCCAGGATATGCAGCGACAGTATTTTGCAGTGGATTTTGCCCGCTTTAGCAAAAATAACGGCTATCCGCCGCGCGGCTTGTTTATCTTGTCAGTGGCTGAGAAAAAGCCCGAGCCGGCCGAGAACTGCCAGAATGCGGCGGCGGCCGATGATAACGCCGACGAAAATCAGACAAATGCTGAAAGTGAAGCGGGCGGCTCCGGGCAGGAGAGTTGCGATGCGGACAGCGAGTCCGATGTCGATCAGGACAAACGCCTGGTGTTGCTTACCGACATGGGTTTGCTGGCCAAAACCGCTGCCGATGGCAAGCAGACTGTATTCGTGATGTCGTTCCGTAGCGGTCAGCCGGTAGCTGGCGCGCAGGTATCGCTGTTGGGTATGAACGGCGTGGCGGTATTCAGCGGCAAAACCGACGCACAAGGTCAAGTCAGCTTTCCGACCACTGAAGGTTTAAAGGCTGAAAAAACCCCCACCGTATATTTGGCCGAAAAGGACGGCGATTTGTCGTTCTTGCCGTTTAACCGCGACAACCGGCAACTGGACGTGTCCCGCTTCGATATCGATGGCCTGCACGATAGTGCCGACAGCTTGCAAGCCTATTTGTTTTCCGATCGCGGCATTTATCGGCCCGGCGATACGGTCAATATTGGGCTGATTTTGCGCAAGCGCAATTGGTCGGCCTTGCCGAGCGGTTTGCCGCTGAAAGCCGTGATCCGCGATCCTGAATTACAGGAAGTCTGGAGCCGTACCATAGGCTTCGGCGCCGAAGGCTTCGAGGAAATCAGCTGGACCAGTCCGGCGGCCGGCAAAACCGGTACCTATCGGATAGAACTGATCGTGGCCGATAAAAGTAAAAAATCCTTGGGTAGCGTTCGGGTTAGGGTGGAGGAATTCCAGCCCGACCGTTTGCAAGTCAAAACCGAACTGCTGGCCGCGCCGGCAAAAGGTTGGATAGTGCCGGACGGTGCAAAAGCGCGCATCACGGTGCGTAATTTATTCGGCACCGCCGCCGAAGGTAATATCGCCAAACTGGAATTGACCGCCCGGCCTTGGGCAGGGCAGGTGCCGGGCTACAGCGATTACCGCTTCCGCCGTTCGGCGCCGGAAAACATCCCCGACACCCCGCAAGCCTTGGGCGAAGTTAAAACCAATGCCGAAGGTGAAGCTATTTTCGATCTACCGCTGGCCAGTATCGCCGAACCGGTTTATGAGATTTCTCTGGCCGGCGAAGGTTTCGAGAAAGGCTCGGGCCGTTCGGTGATCGCCATGGCCACCGCGCTGGTGTCCAGACAGGCTTATCTGCTGGGCTATAAAGCCGACGGCAGCCTGGATTACATTGCCAAGGATAGTCCGCGCAAACTGAGTTTGCTGGCCTTGGGCGCCGATTTTCAACCGCGTCAAACCGAGACTTTGACGGCGGATATCTACGAAATCCGTTATGTATCGACCCTGGTCAAGCGCGAAGACGGCTTGTATCAATACCAATCGGTGCAGCGCCAGGAACTGCGCAACACCCAGTCACTGACTTTAAACAAAGGCATGGCGGACTTTACGTTGCCCAGCGATATTCCCGGCCGCTTGTATGTGTTGTTTAAAAATGCCGAGGGCGAAACTTTGAATCGGGTTGATTACACGGTAGCAGGTGATGGCAATGTGACCCGCAATGTCGAGCGCAATGCCGAATTGAATCTAACCTTGAACAAAACCGAATACCAGCCCGGCGAAAGCCTGGAAGTGCAAATCGTCGCCCCGTATCAAGGCGCCGGTCTGATTACCGTCGAGCAGGACGGCGTATTGAGCAGTCAATGGTTCAAGACCAGCACCACCGCCTCCACGCAGAAGATTAGCTTGCCGGACAATATCAGCGGCAACGCCTATCTGTCGGTAGCGTTCGTACGTTCGCTGGATTCGCGGGAAATTTACATGAGTCCGCTCAGTTACGGGGTGGTGCCGTTCAGTATTTCCAAACAGCGTTATACCCAACAGATCGGCTTAAAAGTACCGGAAAAAGTCCAACCCGGTACAAACCTGGATGTCAGCTGCCAGGTCAAGCAAGCCACTAAGCTGGTGATTTATGCAGTCGACGAAGGTATTTTGCAATTTGCCCATTACAGCAACCCAACTCCGCTGGATTATTTTTTCCGCAAACGCGCCTTGCAGGTCAAGAGCCATCAGATTCTGGATTTGATTCTGCCGGATTTCGCTCTGGTGCATAATCTGTCCGCACCCGGCGGCGACGAGGATGCCCAGTTAGGTAAATACAAAAATCCGTTTGCCCGTAAACACAAAGCGCCGATGGCGTTCTGGTCCGGCATTATCGATGCGCAACCCGGCGAACATACGCTATCCATACCGGTGCCGGATTATTTTAACGGTAAAATTCGGGTGATTGCCGTGGCCGTGAATGCCGGCAAACTGGCGGTACCGGTGTCTTACACGGTGGCCGCCCAGGCTTATGTGATTCAGCCGCAGCAACCTTACGTGGCGGCGCCCGGAGACGAATTCGACATGGGCGTGTTGGTCGCCAATAACAGCGAGCAGGCCGGCCAGCAGGAGTTGCAAGTCAGCGTAGTGGCCGGCGATGTGCTGGAATTACTGTCGGCCAATCCGCAAACCCTGAGCTTGGCGCAAGGCCAGGACGGTACGGTACGTTTCCATGCCCGGGTCAAGGATAAACTGGGGCCGGTGAATGTGCGCTATCAGGTCTCGGGCGGCGCGGAAACTGCAGGTTACAGCGAGGAAATGAGTATCCGCCCGTCGCAGCCTTTGCTGACCACCTTGCAAGGCGGCGTGCTGAGCGTGGATCAGCAGCGTAAAGGGGAGGTGCGAAAATTGGATTTGCAACGCGATATGTACCCGGAACAGCGGCAAACCGAACTGGCGCTGTCGTTAACCCCGGCCGCCTATTTGCGCGGCATTGTCGAATTTTTGAAAAACTATCCGTATGGCTGTACCGAACAAATTACCAGTCAGGCTTTCCCGGCAGCGGTGCTGGGCGTCAATCCGGAACTGGGTTTGTCGGCCAAAGACGTGCAAAAATTGCTGGAACGCAGCATCCACACCCTGCAAACCCGGCAAAAGCATGACGGCAGTTTTGGCTATTGGACGGCGGCGGATGAGGGCATGCCGTTTTATTCCATGTATGCCACTCACATGTTGCTGGAAGCCAAGGATCGCGGCCATAACGTGCCGGAAGCCATGCTGCAACGAGCGCTGGCGTATGCCGACGAGTTTGCCCAATCCCGCCAATATAGCCAAGATCAGCATGACGCCAAAGCCTACGCCTTTTACCTGTTGGCCCGCAACGGCCAGAATGTCGCCGAACGGCTGCGGGCTTTCGAAGCCGATCTACAGGCACAAAGCAAAAGCAGCGGTGAACCGATCGCCAGCCGCACTCGCTTCTTCATTGGCGCAGCCTACAAACTGCATCAACTGGATCAGGATGCCGAGCGCCATTTCGGCGAAATCCAGCGGCAATGGCAAGCCAGCGGCATCTTGCCCAAGGATATGCAAAACAATCCGGAAGACCTGAGCTTGTATCTGTATCTGGTAGGCAAACACCTGCCGGAGCTGCTGGATACCCAAGATCCTAAATTCGGCGGTTATCTGTTGGAACTGGGCCAGGATTTAGTCGGACAGCGGATGAACTCCTTCCGCGGTTCCATGGCCTTGCTGGGTCTGGGCAGTTTGTGGACCCGTTTTGAGCAAGATCAGCAACAAAGCTTTACCGTACTGGCCGGCACCCCGCTGGCGCAACTGGCATTGCAAGGCAAATCCATCAAAACCGCGCTGCTGACGCCGACCACCCGACCATTGGAAATACGCGGCAAAGGTAAATGGAGCTTGTATTACCAACTTAGCGAAACCGGCTACGACCGCGCGCCACCCAGCGTAGCCATCGCCAACAAGCTCAGCATCAATCGGCAATTGCTAAACGATAAAGGCGAAAGCGTCGATCACCTCGGTTTGCAGGACAAACTGCATATCCGCATAGCCCTGCATCCGGATCAGGCCATGCAGGATGTGGCGGTGGTGATGCTGATCCCCGGCGGTTTCGAAATCGATCTTAGCGAACACGGTCTGGCCGAGCGGAAATCGTTGCCAATCGACAAGAAACCACTGTGGCAACCGGACTACATCGACGTACAGGAGGATAGATTGGTGCTGTTCGGCGATCTGGACGGCGGCGAAAAATACTTCGAGTTTCGTTTGAAACCGTTGAATTCCGGCACTTACCAAGTGCCGTCGGTGTTTGCCGAAGGTATGTACGATACCGAGATTCTGTATCGGGGCTTGGGGGATGTGGTTAAGGTTGAGGAATGATGCAATTATTGTTCCCATGCTCCGGCGTGGGAACACGGTCGTGCCGGTTCCCACACATGCGGGCAGGGTAGTTTTCTTCGCTTGTCCTATGCATTGTCTCCGATGCTCTTCTGCATGATGTAGTCATCCATGAAAAAACCGCCACCAATATCGCTTTTGACTTCATCTATCACCACAAAGCCACGATGTTTGTACCAATTAATTGCTGCAGCGTTCATCTTATTAACGGTCAGCCAAACGAAAGAGATATTTTCCGCAACACACTTGCTTTCAACAAAATTTAATATCACTTTACCCACGCCTTTTCCTCGCGTGACATTTTTTAGGTAAAGTTTGCTAAGCAGTATTTTGTCTTTATTTTTATCAGCGCTCAATCCGAGGTATCCCACCGGCTCATTCTCTATTTTCACGAGAAAATATTCTGCACCGTCAGCAATTTGAGATTTAATCGCAGCTGAACTTTGAAAATTCAACAGCATATATTCAACTTGCTCTTCACCGATGATTTGTACGTAGTGATGAGTCCAAATCTCTCTTGCGAGAGCTGCGACACATTCAATGTCTTCATCCGTCGATACTGTTTCTATTTCAACTGGCAAGTGTGTGTCCATTACGATGCATAACACTTCAATCAGCCGACACGTTAGAGGTTGGCTGCATTGACTTGTTAGCTTTTGATATTTCTGATTCTTCGACGGATTTCAGTTCTTTGCCTTTTGAGTTTTTCCACTCAATTAGCCCATTTGCACTTCGCCCCATGATCACGGCAGCTGCCGCCGATGGGCTACTGAAAAGATAGTCAGATGCTAGAACCAGAGACTCTCCTTTTTTGATAATGATTTCATTGTCGATTAACTCATCCCTCAGTCGAGTAGGGTGGGGTGGGCACGGTTTTTGTGCCCACGGGGAATCAAGGTATACGATCTAAATTGGTGGGCAGAAAAGCGTTGCCCACCCTACGCTGTCTGTAACAAATTGATAGTAAAAAATAGGTTCCGCCAGGATGCCATATTCGCCGGTAATTTATTTGTTTATCATCGCCTGTTTTGCAAATTAAATACGGCGCAATGCCCGCTGGTTATTGCGCCCTACGCGGGCTGCAGAGTATGGTAATAAACTATGAATGTCAATTGTAAGGCCTGACCCTATTAGTTCCTTGCTCTATAGATGGGCCATTGCCGCTAAAACCGTAAGCATTAAACAATTCTATGAATGATCGCTTACCATCCTTTAAATCAATTTCCACTGGGATCGAAATTGAAAAATAGGTCTCATCAGAATATATGATTGGAGGATAATATTTTGTAACGTCAGGGTTAGCCAGTGGACGAATCCAATAGAACGCGAACAATATGATTAATATGCAAACTATAATTATTTTCAAAATGTTCATCCTTGAGAACTAACGCCTTGCGAAGGGGCAAAGTGCGCAGCACTTTGTCCCGCTTGCGCAACTTGTTACACGTTGCGAACTATTTAAAAACACCGGTTTCTCCTGCCTGGGCAAAGATATTACCGAACCTAAGCTCTTGCTCTGTGAGTTGGTATGGTAAAAACACTACAACGGAATAACCCGACTCATGATCTAGGGCGATAGCTATAGCGTCTGATTTTTCACCAGACTCAGGCAACGCGACGCGGACATCATAGACTACTGCGGTGGCCTTATATTCTCCGGACTGTGCTGCTGAGATGAATGCCTTTTGAAGCATTGAAATAACTTCAGATGATGGTGGGTGCTCATTACCGTCGTAAGCAGCAATACTAACGATTTCTCCGGACGGAGTCATTGCACCTCCGTAGGGAAAGAACTCTCCATGCTGGGATAACAGCTGCTCTGCCAGCGGCAATACTGCATCCATGAGTTGTTGTGACTCGGCTTTTCCTTGCTCCATGCTGCCTCCAAAGCAATATGTGGAAAATATGAATATTAATGTGACGATGCTTCGTTTCATTTTGACGTGTAACGCCGCATTCAGCGGCTTGTCCGCTGCAATGCTTTGTGTACGCCCAGCATGGGCGTGAACTTATGGGGTGAAAGTCCCCTGTCGGAGAATCGACATTGGTTAGCATTTAACATATGCCGACTATTTTAATGACTAGCCGACGGCAAGGGCAATACCGCGAGGTGTTGTCTGGAGGAAGTCCGAGTGCGAAGCTGCGAGCTGACGGACAGAAATCACATGAAAGGCCGAGTTCCAGGGGTGAGTTAGCACGAGGTAACGAAGCCCACCGGTTCGAGGAATACGGTAAATGTGGCAGATGTGCAGTGACAGTTCACGTTCTTATCTGGGGTTATCAACAGTTCACATAGGTTGGTCCTACTATCCAGCCTAGCGCCCCGACCGCCAGATGCTGGCAGCCATTTGAACCCCCTCGCGGTGCTTCCTTCTCTCGTGAAGGGCTTCATTGTCTCAATGGCTTCAAACCAAGCCGTTACCAGCTTCGCCTGCATCGATAGGCTACCGTTGAGGGAACAACGAGTTTCACTTCCTTTTTTTCAAG
>NZ_JALOBS010000030.1 GCF_023228165.1 Methylomonas sp.
AAACTTGCTTATTCACGGGAGTTTGCTAATTAGCCTTTATAGGCTGAAAGGTAAATGAACGGATAAGCCTCGGATAGTTCTTCTTTTCAAGAAATATCAAGTTCGATGTAACGGTCTACTTGGATTCTGGAAGCTTCGCGGATAAACTCAGAAAATATCTAAAGGATATCGTCCGCGAATGCTTCGAAAAAATGGAATCAATCGACGCGAAATCGCATGATTATCGCCAATTATTCAAAGAACAAATAGTGCGTTATTGGCATGATTTTAGTTATATGCGCGATTTGGATGACCTTATTAATTTTGCAGCTCGACAGAAGCGACTTTACACTGAGCAAGAAGTATCCGCGTCATAATCATTATATCGAAATAGGAATAACGACTTTATAGTTGTCCCAAGGAAAAACTTTGACAAGACGGTATATCGAATATTTACTGATTAGCCTGTTTATATCGCCCGAGAAATGACTTATAAACTCCGTGATTAACTGGTCGAATTGCGCAGAAAATGTCTCTCCATCAATTGTTTCAGTGAATGCATCTGGCGGATTTTGAGTCGGCGGATTTGGCGCGAAACTCCAGAGAAATCGCTTTATTTCTCCGTAGAAATCTAATGGATTTTGGACCATGATTCGTACAATTGCGGTTGTCTTTGGATCGCCTTCCGTTGTGTCAAATAAATGCATGCCGAATGTATCCACGAATCGCGTAGTATAAACACTCGGCGAAATTAGATCGTGTATATCCACATTTTGTTTCGTGCCGCATGTTCGGCTCTTTAAGCAATGGAGAATGAAACTTCTTTTCGAATAATAATTAACATGACATTTATCACAGGTCCATTTTAGTGTTTCTGGGTTTTCATGTATTTCCGAATGAGTATCTATAGCTGTTGCCATTATTGCGTGATTGTCCTTATATTCAACACGAACGCGAAATTTAATAAGAAAGCGCGCGCGAATCGTTCTTTTTTTGGACCGAAAAATCGTTAAGATATTCCTTCTTTACAAGAAATATCAAGTTTGATGTAACGGAGACAAAGCCGGACGAAGCGATTGCGAAAGTCATTCTTCTTTTTGAATTCTCCCATTATCTAATCATTATAAGAGCAGAAATCCAAGAGAAGATGGCAGCAATAGTAGCTTCCCCATGCGAATATTGCGAAATACTAAAGGATTGTTTTCCGAAGGACGACTTTCTGGCAATAGCCGCGATTGTTCACGAAAATAAGCATATCAGTGAACTAATCAAGCTTTGCGAAAATTATATGTATGGTGATGGTCGTCGAAATATTGCCCAGCTTTATTCTATTGTGCAAATCGCTCATGGCAATCGCGTTTCGAACAGCGAGATCATGTTATTACTTTCCAATGCGTACACTAAATCAGATGAACGCGACAAATATTTTTGGGCAGTTTTTAAAACCGCATGCAAACGTGGCAATATCAATACGGTGATTGAAATTACGAGTATTTCGCATCCGTTCGTAATCGTGACGCGCGAATCGCTCATATATTGCGCTGCTGAATATCAGAATGCGCAACTTCTAAAAGAACTCTCATTCTTGTCGGATGGCAGAGGAAAGTTGATGAATTTTGGCTGTGCGATTTCAGCCGCGATTAAGTGCGATAAGGATTCTCTTCTTAAAGATTTACTTAAATTGATAGATGTCAAACTCGATTATGTCGAAAGTCTTAAAACGGCGGCAAAATATGGCAATATAATAAGTGCATCATATATCTTCGGGCTCGCAACTCTTGCCATCACATTGCCTATAGCAGAAATTGTTCAAGTTGCGATTGATAATGGTCAATACGATTTCGCGTACAAATTCATTAAACAATTCGGAATCAAACTTCAAGATTTAAAACTTGCAAAAGATGAGCAAATTAACGCATTTATGCATCGCCTCCTTTAGCGCGAATTTTGCATGCCATTCATGGCACATTTCTTCTTTTTTACAAAAAAAAGAATCGCAAACGCGATTGTTCTCGCTGTTTATTCAAAGAAAAAAATAAATTACCCCGGAGTATTTTCGCGCGCAATTAGAATGCCAAATCTTTATTGGTCATATTCAGGGTCTCCGCGTTTTGCCTCGCTTAAATTCTCCATTAGCCGCGCTTCATCAATTTTCACATCGGAATCAGTTGTGTCAACTTGTGGCGGCGCCGCGGCAGTGGTATTATTGGTTGTTGGTGCGCTTTGTGGATCTGGTTGGAATCCAATTTTAAACAGGTGTCCTTTATAGTCAAATTCTTGATTTTCCGGCACATCAAACGGACGTAAACGAGTAGCATCATCAAATATCGGCGCTTTTTTATCGCCAGTTGGCAGCGCTGCAGTATTATTTATTGCAGACGCGCTTTTTGCATCCGAATCTGGTTGGAGTGTGGCTCTGACCATGTATTCCGCAACATCAAATGCTTGTTTTTCTGGCGCAATAGATGGATGCGGATTAATTGCATCCTTTGGTGTCTGCGCGTTTTTATTGCAAATTTGCAGTGCTACATTCGCGGTTGCCGTTTTTTTCTCCGCATCATTTACCGCCGCATTTAACGCCGCGATTAATGCAATAAGAATTCCATCATCGAATTCATGATGATTTTTGACAATGTCCGCTATATCTTGAATCTGCTTTCGCAAGGAGATAAATAATGTATTCGGTTCTCCGTTGCGATAAGCGCATCGCTGTAGCAGCAGGCTACCTTGATTCAGATGTTTCTTTACAATATCATCATATGATGATTCGCTTTCTTTTGGGTTCAAGAATTCGCGCTCTTCAGCAATGCCACGCCGACGAAGCATGCGACGCATTCGCAAATCCGTAAATGGGTCTGATTCTCCTCTCGCGGAATCATCGCCAGTTGTGTGAAACGGACAACCATTTGTCAAGCGTACGAAATTTTCTAATTCTGCATTCGCTTCATTGCGATCGATAGAAACCTCGCCGTAAATGGACAATTGCCCATTTAGTTCCGGCTTCGCCGTCGAGCCTTCGGCGAGTTTGACGTTATCGGCATTCGTGATAATGCACTTCATGCGCAGAAATCCTTTTTTCAGAAGTATTGGCGATTCTTTATCCGGGATAAATGAGTAAGTATTATTTTTCTTTGTGAAATTCGCCACAAAATCAACAGCGGCAGATTGTTCGCTTTCTGGTAAATCAGCGAAATTGAGTATCATTTGGAGTTTCGGCGGAATCTGTGCGTCTTTGTCGAAATCGACGAATACATGCTGCAAAGTGAATGTGCGCGGTTGTTGCGCTCTTATTACAAAAGTATCCAATGAATTAACGCGGCATGCATTAATCTCCGTCGTAATGATTGCGACATTTGACTCAATAAGTGTCGATACAATTACTTCATGTGATGTTGCCATTTTTTGCGCTCTGAAATTCTCGCGATTAAAATTGTTATATGAAAAGTGATTGTGTTGTTCAAATTACGAAATTGAAAATATACAAAAAAAGAATTACTCCCACAGCGCGATCGCGAGTCAAAAGTTAATGTTCATGGCTTTGAAGCAACAACTACGTCACGATGGCAAGTTTTGCTCCGCGTTTGATGCAGCGTAACGCCGTGTTTTGTCGCGAAAGATTTGCCACATTTCGGGCAAGGGAATTTCAGCGCATCAACCGGCACTTTCGCCCCAATAACGCCACCAGTGCGACTTGGCATCACCATCGTCGCATTATTTGTCGACGACATTCCGCTTTATAGTAGTTACAAAATGAGATTTATAATAGGAATTCATCTTGTGTATTTCGAAAAAAACAATGATGAGAATATATCGCCTAATTCTCGCAACTGCGGCGGATTATTTTCGCGAAGTGGCGAGTGTCCGGTAGCCAAATCATGTTAAAGAGGATCCGCAATTCAGCGTTCGCAATATGTACCTTCGATTATTATCTCTCCATCTACGATATCTAATAGCTTACGCGTACTTCTATCTGGGCATCTTACATCGCATCTTAGCGCTGCGCACCCATTGCGTAACGTTATCGTATTTTTTGCTGTTGTTTCAAAATCAAATTTAATTTTGGGCGGACTGTTGCGAATTTCCGTATGAAATGCCATATCTGTTCCATCAAGATCGTGGTTTACTAAACTGCCGCCCGCATCAAGAAAGAAGAATAAAATGTTGACGTCCGGAATATACCGATCCAAACAAAAAGCGATGCTCAATACTTTGAATTCGCATTTACAATTAGTAATCGGAATCGTGTAAAAATCTCTTTCATTCGCATTTATGGCGATTTTGAACTGTTTCATCTCGCCGCCTATTTCGAATTTCGCCATGATTATAAGTTTGCTAAATTCAACATTAAATTGATAAAAAAAGAAATTAATGCACTGCGCGCGTTCATTGCGAATCCGCGATTGTGCCGCGCATCACATCGAGAGTTCCTTCAATAATGCGCACAGCACGCTGCGGATTATCGCGGAAATAGCGTTTCAATCGCGAGTATGAAATATCCGCAGTACTTGATAGTGCTGCTGGGACGTATTCTCGCGGCATCGCGTTTTCACAATATTTCGCACTTACAACCACGGGATGGTTATCTCTTTCGAGAAGTGCCGCAAGTGAATCTCCCGCGCGTGATGCTTCGTACATCTGCAATGTCGCGACTGGAATTATTTTTTCCGGCGGCATATTTTCGCAATCTCGCGATATAAATTCGCCACTTACCGTGATTGGTCCATCAATAATATCAGCCAACCGATAAAATGTATCTGCAATACGATAACGAATCGCGCATCTGATGCGCACTCTACCACTGCAACTCTCCAATTCATTATTTCCTTGTATCAAAAGATTGTATTGACATCCGCCACCGTGCAACTCCCGCGAAGCGGTCGAGGCTCCGCCGAACTCTGCGCGGGCATATAACACTCCAGATTTGTTATTTTCATCGCATATCGTCTCTAAAGAAAGTCTATCCGCATCATACAGCAAGAATGCTAAATCCACTTCTTGAACGGCATCAGACAACCGAAATGAAATACTATTTATCTTAATTTTGCATTTGCCAGAATTAATTGTGAATACGTTATGCTTTTCATCTTCCAGGCGCGCAATGATTTTAAATTGGCTTAGTGTTGCCATTCGTTATAATGAATCCTCGCTCTTAAATTAAAATAACAAGGAACGCACGCGAACAATGCGAATTTCACATTATCGGGGGTTGAAGGGGGGCGAAGCGCTAAATTCCCCGAGGCGAAGCCGAGGGGAATTGCGCGAAAGCCCCCCTTCTTTTGAAAACTAATATCATAAAACAAAGAAGAAATACTTCGCCAAATGAACGCGCTCTTATCCGCGTGTTTTGCAAATTCAATTCATTCGGCAATTGACGCGATTCCGCCAAACACCGTGAAATTCGGTGGCTATTTCGCCATCGCATGTGAATGTGGATTTATGGAATTCGCTGAGTATCTTTTCGAAAAATGCACCACGCAGGAAATCGCATTTGGATTTCTAATTGCCATCACACATCATCAGGCAGAAATCGTCACGTGGTTGGCGCAATATTTTCCGCACGGTTCACGCGTCTTCTATGCTGCATTATTCGCCGCTTGTGGCGCGAATGACGAGAAAATCGCGGCAATTATCGCTGCAAACATCCATGAAATTCCTGCGCCATTCGCGGCGCAACTTTTGCGATATGCGCGCAACAATTCGAAATTAATCGCGGTAATTGCCGCATTAAAAATCAATCACCCCAAAATATAAATGACGACATCTATCGTCTCATTCATCACACTCATCATTGCGAATTCCGGGCAAATCCGCTATGATTTTGACAACACTACTCAGCCGAAAGACAGCATCGCGCTTGTCGTAGTTGGAAATATTCGCCGCGTGGAATATTCAATATCCGCGCGAGAATTGATTGATATTTCTTTTTCTAATAATGTATTACCATCCAGTGATGCGTGCGGCGAACAACGGGGAAAATCGCTCGCATTTGATGCTGATTGTAATTATCCAAATGGAACTATAATTCGCATCAAAAATGATAATCTAACACCAGTTCGCATTTCTGGATACATAACTTTATTTAGTGCGCTAAATCACCAGTGGATTATTTGGCTTGTTGTTGCGCTATCCATCGCAGTTGCGTTGGTTTTCGCGGCGTTAATCGCCACGAGTCTACTTTATTACTATCGGTTCCATCCTTGCGAGAAAATCCACAAAAGCGAATCGCGAGTTTCTCTCGCGGATTTGTAATTTGCTTTTTTGCCGATTCACATTTCCTTGTTAATTCAAATACACGGACAGAATATATACGACAAAGATGGCAATAACACCGCCAATAAATTTCACCGAAGAATATTATTTTGCTGAAGTTTGGGGTCCCGGCGCCGCAGCAATTACGGCAATTCCGCCGTTAGCCTACAACACTATTACGCAAATCTTAACAATCGGCGATGCATCAGCAGTTAATCGCGGAACAGTGTCAATTGCGGCACAATCATTTGCCGGCATGAAGACTTTTAATGATGGTGTTCGTTCTCTTGTTGCGCCCGCAACTGATGATGATTTAACAAGGAAAAAATATGTTGACGATGCGATAGAATCTCTCATTCTCCATGATTCATATAAGCAAGCGATTCTCAATTTTTATGACGCATCTGGCGGTCTTCCAGTCGCGCCAGCAGTCGGCGATCGCTATTGCTGCAGTGTTGCCGGCTTCGGCTGGAATCAATGGTCAATTTACGAATATCTCGCGGATTTGACTTGGTTTGAAGATGCTCCAGCAGAAGGCGATACAGTTTTCGATAAAACCACGAAACTTCTTTATACTTATGAATTAGTTCCCGCTGTCGGCTATGTGCATTCCGGCAATACGATGCAGCATCAAGATTTAGTCGGTGCCGGCACATTAACACACGCGACGATTGATAGTTATCTTGATCAAACAGTGAAAATCGCCGCAACTCCAACATTCGCCGCATTGACCGCAAAATCTGCAACGCCAATATTCACATTTGCAAATGCAGGAGTAAGCGATGTAACGACTACTTTTTCTCTTGATGTCGCAAATGGAATATTAGGAATTGACCAATCAACTGGTACGGATGTCACAAAGAGAAATAGCGGATTACGGCTCGCAAACGCAGCGCCGCTTTCGTTTACCGGCACAAATGGATATGTTGCATTTAACGGCACTTTTCTGAACGGCGTTTGGACTTCCGCAAACGGCGGAATTGGCACATCGCTTTTGAATTTGCAGGCGAGCAGAATCGATTTTATGACAGGTGCAATCGCCCCAGGAGTGCCGATAACACACGCAAGTCTCATTCCGGGCAGTTTTGCGATATATAGTCCAGATGGAACGAAAGATATCACATTTGCTATTGATGATGCAGGCGCGAGCATGCTGACAACGACGAATAATTTGCTGCGATTTGATGGCGATTTTAATTTGCATTTCCCCGCGAGTGCCGTTATTTACACGAATTTAGCCACTGACGCAGGCGGAAATCTCAATATCACGCCAACCGGCAACAATATTATTACTACGAAATATTTTGTCGCCAATTCGATTCATCTTGGCAGCATCGCGAATACTAATGGATACATCTCTTTTGATGGATATTACGACGCGTTCGATGTTTGGCAGTGGGATCATGTTGCGCCTGGGCGATTGGCATCAATCGTCGAATTATTGCCTAGCGAAATCGATTTTCTTGCTAATAGCGTTGATTCCACAGCGCCGACAAAAGTCGCATCATTCGCGCCGGCAAATTTCTCTCTCTTCGCGAAGGACGATATCGCGCGTAATGTTCAGATATCAATCGCTGATGTAACAGGGCAAGTAACAATTACGCCAACATACGCAACGCGATTTAGTATCGAAGCCGTTCTTTTTGCGAGCGCATTTGATTCATACATGTCGCAATTTCGTGTTGGCACGAGTTATGGTGTGCTTACATACTATGGAAAAATCAATTTTGCCGATGGTACGTGGATTTTACCAGAAGATTTATCTCCTGCGCAAAAAGGCTCGTATATCAAAATGATACCAGAACCGGCGATTTATTTTGCTCTTGCGGCAGTTGCAAATACTCTGCCAACAGAAATCGCGTCAGTCATACCAGATGGACTTCGAGTTATTCTTGGGGGAACATATTTAACGAGTAATGCGGCGCGTGGAGTTCTTTCGTTTAATGGTTTTATTGATGCTGCTGATGTTTGGACAACAAACAACGCAGCGCTACAAACATCTCTCATAATGATGTTGCCAGGCGAAATAGATTTTAATGCTTCGTCAGTCATTAACGTGTATCCAACTACTGTCGCGACAATAACGCCGCTTGGCTTTCATATAAAGACCCGACTGCATCAAGATGCGAGTAATGCGCGCGGAATTCTTTCTTTTGCGGGATTGTATGATGGTGGCGGCGTTTGGGCTGATGATGACCCATTTGTAAAAGCCTCATACACGCAATTGAGCCCTGGCGCGATTCAATTCGCTATTGGATTTGCCGTTGGTGTCGAACCTATTACAAAATTCGATATCTCCGATGTAGGAATCCGCGTCTACGACAATAATGATATTGCGCGATATTGCACGATTCAAAGTGCTACAGCGAATTTAACCATTACATCGCCCGGAACTGTCCCAGCTGGAGGCTGTACAACGATAAAATCTACATTATTAATCGAAAATTATGCAACGAGTCAACAAGCAACATTATCTACAACCGCAGCAACAGAGCTTAATTGCGATAAGCCGTTTGTTTGCGCATCTATTGGCTTTGGTGCGCAAGTTGGCAGATTGTCCAATTATTATAATCCAGCCGGTATTCCGCTCAAATGGACAGGTCCATGGGGAGTTGGCACAACAAAAGATACAACTCTCACTATTGAGCGAAATGGATTTTGTGTCCATCTGAAAGCAACATTTGTTACTGGCGTTGCAACAGCAGCCGCAATCGCAACGCTAAGAACAAATGATGATACTGCAGATTACGATTTAGCCGCAGAATATACGCCTGCACAAGATAAATACATTCCGCTTAGTGGGGTTTTCGATAACGCAGCGTATGTGTTTGGAACTTGCGTAGTTTCCAACACATCGCACGTAACAGTTCGCGTTGGAGCGAATCCTACTGGTGGTGCGTTTGCCGGCGCAGGTAATGCCGCATTTGTAATCGACGTGTGTTATTTCATATAAGCGCACACAAATCGCGAATTATTTTTTTGGCATTTCTCAAAAAAAGAGTCACGATGAAAATCGCTGAGATTAGACAAATGCGCGGCTGCTCTCCGGCAAATTCATTTGCGGTGCTTCAGAAGTCGCAATTTGTGGTGCCTCAGAGACTGCCATCCCTGATGGGGCGCGATTTTCTTTTGCCGCGAGTTTGGCAGACAGCATATCCGCCATTTCTTGAAAATTACTCATCCGCGCGATATAAAGTGCTTCATTGAGATTGCCATGTTCTACATTCGAGAGTAAATCCGCAATTGCGACAAATCCATTTTTGACGGCGATTAATAAACCTTTTTTCCAATCTTTTGCACCGAAACTTAACATTTCATTTACGGCGGCGAGTTGTCCGGCTTCACATGCTCTATAAAAACCTTCTTCTATTGCTTTTGCCCCGCCGACAATTGCTGTATTAATATTGCCAATGTTTCCAGTGATACAAGAAATAAGAAGTAATTGGTCTGGAGATGGTAATTGCTCTTGCGCAACACTTGCGATTCTCGGCAAAGCGCGATTTTCAATCGCTACGCGTGGTTCTGCTGCGGCGCACGTAATTGCTCCAGTTGTGGCTCCACGAGCACGTTTGCGCGCATCCACGAAACGATCCCATAGTGGTTTTTGCTGATTCTCGCACAATTCGCGAAAACGACTCGGTGACGCTGCGACATTCTCAGTGGATGATGATGGTATCTGCGTTGTGATTTCCGCCATTCTTTTGCGCAATTCATTCGCATCGCTACATTGCCGCGCTTGTTGTTTGACCCTTTCTGTAATTTCGTCAATTTGCGAGAAGAGCGCGGATTCTACTTGCGTATTATTAGCGCATGCCGCAGCAGCGGCGCACTGAGGCACATCATCTAAAGTGGCTATTGTCTCCTGTGGGGGCGAATAAATTTTCGATGGAGCAAGTAATTCTGGCGGAATTTGCACCATTTCGAGACTTTGGTGTTCCATTGCCGCCAGTTGTAGTTCTGAAAGCGATTTTGCGCCACAAGAGATAAGATATTTTGCATTTTCTTCTTTGCCATTCTTTTGCGCAACTTCCAATGCCTCGGAAAGATTTTCAGCGCCATTTGTAATCGCCGCATCAATTGCGCGAATATCTTCATATTGGCAAGCAAACAAAAGTGCGTTATTTGCCATGATGATTTGCTGATATGTTGGGGTATCGAGTTTTTCATCCGCTAATGTCAGTGCATCTTTGCCCAAATTCGCCAAAGGTGTTTCTAATTTTGCGTGATATGAAACCGGCATTCTACTATCGGGGTATGGATTTAGTTCGGCGAAGCCTCGACCGCTGCGCGGGAGTTCGGCGAAGCCTCGACCGCTGCGCGGGAGTTCGGCGAAGCCTCGACCGCTGCGCGGAAGTTCGCCATTGGCTCGATCGCTGCGCGGGAGTTCGCCGTAATCAATCATGCGTAAATTTTCTCTACGATGAGCGATTACATCATCTAAATACGCGATTATTTTTGCGCCGAGATCCGCGCGATTTTCATCTTTCAATAGATTTTGCGCTAAATTTCGCCCTTCTTTGAACGCCGTTGCTCCACGTTTCACAAAGTCGATAACAGTATCATATTGCCCGGCTGTGATAGCACTCAAAAATACATCATTTAGCGCTTTCATATCGCATTGGATTATCGAATAGAGATGTGCGATTATTTGGTGTGCACCGCGCGCCTGCATCGGACTTGATAATGCGAGATTTGCTATCCTAATTCCGGCAGCGAAATCTTTTGCCCCAAATTGCACAAGAATGCGAACAACTTCATATTGTCCAGCAGAACACGCATTGAGGAATGAATCATTTATATTTGTGGCGCCGCTATATAGCATCAAAAGCACAAGTTCGTGGTGCCCATAAGTGCTCGCGAGAAATAGTGCACTATTGACATTCGTTGCGCCACTCACTAACGCTTGCGTTGCAGCTTTATAGTTGCCAGTTATGCAGGCTTCTCTTAAACGAGCCTCTTCCATTGGAGAGAATTTATAAGTAATCCTTTTCCTTTTTTATAATCTGCAACAATTATCTTTGAGATGATTAATTTTCAAAATGAAGGGGGACGAAGCGCTAAATGCCCGAGCGAAGCGAGGGCATTGCGCGAGAGTCCCCCTTCTTTTGAAATATTGACTTTCTAAAAATCAACAGAATGGATTGCGCACGTGAAAGGATTTATCACAAAGAAAAAACACTCATGCCGAGTTGCACGACGATTGGCATTGAGAACACGAACTGCGTTATATTTGACATTGACAATCCCGCGCAACTTCTTCCACATATCGTTCAGTTGGAATGGGAGATTTCGCGGCAAATATCCTCTTGCAAAATTATCTGCCTTTTCCTTCGCGATATTGACTTAGCAGAAAGCGGCAAAGTATATAAATTTCAAGATGGAGAAATCATATCCGGACTCGTTGTGCAGAATGGAATGTATTTCGAAAAGGAGATTCAATCCATCCTATCTGTGCTACGCGACACAGATAATCTGCATCACAATTGCATTTGTTTTGCAGCGATTGATTCCGAAATGACACTCGGCATTGTTTTCGCGCTTGCGGATAGAATTCGCACATATTATCATGATGACGTTGGTTTGTCTCCATATAAATTACTTTCCATCACGCAGATAAATGCAGATACTCTAACAATAGTTAAATTAACATATGATACAAAGAGAAAAAAATTAAGCCCTGCAGATACTCCGCAGAATGCAGCATTCGACAATTTGGCACTTGGAATGCAGCAGATGGTTATTTAATCGAGAACGAACCCGATATAGTAGCGGAAATATCGAATTAGGGGTTGAAGGGGGCGAAGCCCGAGCACTGCGAAGCAGCGACCACAACGTGGGAGCGAAGCGAGGGCGAGAGCCCCCTTCATTTTTTGCATTGAATAAATTTATCACATCCGGATATTGTCAAATCGCTGACGGGAATGTTCAAGTGAGAAAATCGATGCAGAAGCACAAATAGTCCTCGCGCGCCAATCGCATTGACGAGTTGCTTTTCACATGCGAGAATATCTTCATCTCTTGCGCCAGACCACTTAAAATGCACTAATACGCGAAACTCGAACAATTTATGCGCAAGAAAAATGATTGTCGCTGAGAGCACCTTTAATTCACATGCGAAATGATAGTCAACAATCGCGTGATAATACATCACTTTGCAGCCGATAAGTGTCTTTAGTCGCCAATTGAGAATTTTTGCGCGCAATTCGAAATCGCGAAACACACTGCCGAACTTGTCAACATCGCAATAAATCGTTCGCGCGCCATTGTCTCCACTTTCGCAAGAAAATGGACTTCTTTCGATAAAGATAGGGCGATATGGCTCTCCAATGAAAAACGGATGATTTAGCGCATCGCGCGCCGAAATTCGCGCCGATGGTTCGCATTCGAGCAAACTCCCGAGGAGTTTTCGCAATTGGTGATTCGCAATCTTCTCGCGCGAAAAAGCGCTCCATTGTGCCTCAAATTGAGGAGGAATAATCACTCCATAGCGTTTCGCAATTTCGCGCTGCAAAAGTGATGGCACTCCGAACATATACGCGAGAGAAACAATGCAATTATATTGAGAGAAATTCCTGGGCGGAATCGTGAGCCCCGTTGTCATCCAAAGAAAAGTCATTCCCAATGCCCACATATCTACTGCAGTTGTGTAATATGGCGAAAATACATAAGTTTCTGGCGGCATAAATGGCGGGCAAGTATACACAGCGCGAGAATATCCGGCGGAAAATGCAGCTAAGCCAAAATCGACTAATTTCGGCGTATCGCCGACCAATACGATATTATCGGGTCGAATATCGCGATGAATGATGCCCATTTCGTGAATATATGCAGTCGCGCTCAGCAATTGGTATAGCATCGCGCGTAATCTTTCTTCGTTAAATGGCGGGATGACTGCTTTTATTCCATTAGCGGCTGCATATTCTCTATCGAGTTGTGTATTGCCGTCCATGCCAAAGCATTCTTTGAGCGTTGGTTCGTGGAAATAGAACAATTTATTGCCTAATTCCATGTCAAGTGTTGATGCCGCATCCGCGATATTTTCGCCTTTAAACGCGATGATATTTGGATGATTTAATGATGACACAATTGCCGCTTCCGTGAGCGCTGTTAAGGGAACGCCCAAAGATGCAGTTTTGAAAAAGTGTTTTTGTGCGATTGCACCATTCACGGCGACAACAGCGCCATAAGTGCCGGCACTTATTTTTTCCATTTTGAAGATTGTTTTATAATGCGCGCGCTTTAGCCCGCTGTCTATATTTGGGTGCTCGAGCCTTCTATATATCGAGGAATATCGTATTTCACTTTATTGCCTCAAAAGAGAGTGTGATTACCATATTAGCAACTCATTAGACAAGTGGCGCGCATCTTTTTTGGGGATTGGAGCAAGGACAAATGCCTCTTCTTTTGAAATTGTGGCGGGCAATCGGATATAAATGGACGCAAATTCGCAGAGTCAGTGCTTTTTGCGCCCTGGCACTTCGCGAAACGCAATAGCGGGAGTCCCGCATTCAGCCTTTATTTCGCTTGAAATACCGCGTTTTCGCTTTGTATGCTACGAGATAAATAATGGCACACTTGATATAGATTATATTCAAGAAAGTCCATCTCAGCCAATATTTTTCAATGACAAAAAACAGCAAGCGCGAATAGAGATTTTCGCGATTATCAAAGAAAACTCAATGTTAATACTGCCGGATTATAAAGACAATGAGCAATTCTGCGAAGTTGCGGCGATTCTTTCAAATAAAATAGCTGGAGAGCATCTTTTTCGCGATAATACGCAGTTTGTATGCACCGCGTTCTTTCGCGCGATATCACTTTCAAAAATTATGCGATGCGTTGACAGTTTGTTCTCTGGATATTTCATTTCAGCGGAACAATTTGCGATTATAGATTGCCGCAATTACGGCGAATCGTGCAATGAAAATTTTCCTATTTTGATTCTACATGGAGGCGAATTATTTACGATGCAAGGCGATTTTCATTTGACAACACGACGTTTATCGCTCGATTCAATGAGCGACAGTCATCCAAATGCGGCGGCAAATCAAGCAGAAAGCGCGGCTCACCTTCGGCTCGACACCCCTGGAGTTTCTCTTTGCACCGCAAGTTGAAAACTCGTCGCAAATTTCTTTTTTTGATACGCAATGCGCAATTTGTCGCCGAGGATTTGCAGTGAATCGAAATGAAAAAATGAGTTACAAAAAATAGAAAATAACCAGAATATTTTCCAGTAATTTGCATGTTTTTTAATCGCGGTTTTCCGAGGAATATATTGCAAATCACCGGCGACAAATTGCGCAAATACTATTAGTGATTAGCATCTGTGTGCAATGCCTTTGGGGGTCGAAGGGGGACGAAGCGCTAAATGCCCTTGCTTCGCTCGGGCATTTAGCGCTTCGTCCCCCTTCAGAAATAGGTTTTCAGAATATCGGAAACTGATTTTTCTTTGATAATTTCATGCTCCTCATCGGCACTATATTCGATGAATAATTCTTCTTTACCCTCTTCCTTGGATATTATCTTTTGAAAAATGCGATGAATAATAGCGCCTTTTTCCAGCAAAATGGAAAGAGCAGCGAATCCAATTCGCACATCTGCATTACGCGGATGAACTGTCGGGGAATATTTCATGATTATTATTTCTTCTCCATCATCCGTAAATTTTCCTTCTACAATCTCAAAATCTGGTTGGAAAATTCGCGGCACGAGTTTCGCAATAACACGCTGAAATATAGTTCTGCCACCACTTTCGATGGTTAGCCGAAAATGTTCTAAAATCTGCCCTAACTCTCCTTCATTTTCGATGAACTCGCCGCGGATAATCGTTTTTCCATGGAAATTTTCGAAATGGTCTCTAAGAATAAACCCAATCGCGATGCATATTTGAACATTTTTTGGACAATCATCCTTAGTTATGATTTCCGGCATTTCTTTATAAGATTCATCCGCCTGACTTCAAAAAAATGAATATACGCCTTTTTCAATGGGCGATACGAATTGGTATGCAAAGAGAATTGTTTTTCACGCACGACAGAGAATTTTAGACTGCAATTTCCGTATTTTTTTATTTAGCAGAATTGTGAAAGCATCGCGAAGCATCGACGCTTCTGGCGGCGCCGTAATTATGCCACGTATCAAATTATCCAATACAACTGTATCTTTTATTTTCCAATGAATATTACCACCCTCACACACGATTTCAATTGCATGTGCGCGGAACAATGAGAAATATATCTTGTATAGTATTTGCTGTTGGCGTACCATTGGGTCTTCATTGGCAAGGCATAAATAATCGCACAATGGGAAATATTCGGTACAATTTCTGCGATATATTTCTTTTGTGATTTTTGCAACTGCTGCAGGCGTTAAACTGGCATTAATATTGGCAGAACAATTCCGCATCGCATCCGGTGACACAACGGCGCAACGATTATCTGAAGGCAGTGAATCGCGCAGTGCTTTACTAGGGCATTCACTAATTACTCGGCGCACAACAGGGAGTAAAGTACCGGGTATATTTGGCAATAAACGCGCCAAGAGAATCGTGGGATTCACTTCCAATATTCCCGCGGCGGCATTTTCGCGAATGTGTCCATCAAAAATAGATGTCACATCGTCCATAACATCTTTCCTCCTGACTAAAAACGCCGTTACATAAATACCCAATAGATGCGTATCATATCCGTAACACGTAATGTCAGGAACGTGGAGCAATACATCAATAGATAATGGTCTTCCAGCAGCGATTTTCCGAACGAAATCGTAATTCGGCGCCATTAGTGCTATCCTAATTACGAAATCTATATTTTTCGGATGAAAATGCTCGATATCTGGAGATTTTCCGCGGGCAATTTTTCGATAGATTCGCGTCTTTTCGCGGATACGTGGCGAAAAGTTCTCGCGCAGCCACTTATTTGCGAAAATGACAATAAGCGTATTTTGTTCTAGTACTGCGATTTGGCGGTCGAAACACTGCGAGCAATCACTGCTGCTGAACAAATATGACAGGAAATTTTTGGACGCATTTTTCGCGAGCCAACGTAATTTCGCCTCGAAAATACTATTCCCCGAAGATAATTCGCAATACTCCCCTAAAATTTGGGCTGTTTCTATCCGCTGGCAAATAATCCGGAGCAAAATGTTTGGCGCTATTTCGTACGACATGCCGGCGAATTCGCATTTTGTAATAGATATTGGTTCGTAAGGAATAAAGCAATGGAGTATTGACTCGTGGGGTGACAGAATCGCATACATACTTGAACAAAGTTCGTCAAAAATACTGATTGGCAATGGTAACCGTACGTGATATTTCAGACTCGGCAACACCTTAATACCTTCAGTGGGTCTTGCCAAGGTTTCTAAATCCTCAGTAGACCCACCACTCTTTGACTCATTTTCTTTGGAAATACCTCTTTGAAAGAGCGAATGCAACGCGACGATATGCTCACTATACGCTTTACGGAAAGCCAATGCTCTATAGGTGAGACTCTGTGAAGTTATCGAAGGACATTTACTATTCATGACGTTTTAATTTTTGAAGCGTTATTTTCAAAAAGTCATACCTTTTCAGTGCTCTCCCGCGCAGCGAGCTCCACCGAAGGTGTCGAGGCTTCGCTGAGCTCGCCTTCGGCTCGACCGCTCCGCGGGAGCTTTAAAGACGGGCTTTCCTTCGCAAAGCCCGCCTTTAGCGAATACTGAGCGCTTTGCGCGAGCCATAGATTTTCCAAAAAAATAACGCGCTTTCGTATATAGAGTGCTGTTTTGCGGAGACCTCGGAGCGCTTCGTGTGGCATAAAAAATGAGTGAAATCTTGATTTGCATTTTGGTTGTTGTCATTATTTTGATTGTATTCCGCGAATACTCACATCGCGAGTCTTTCATTCCTTTGGATGAGAAAGCCGATACACTCGCAAAGTGGTTTTACGTCCATGATGCGCCAACTTACGATAAATTCATTCGCGAAAATGTGACATCAAATATAGTAGAATTTAAACTCTTGTATAATCTCTGGCAGAATAACGAACTAACGGAAGATGCCGCAAGAAAAGCACTCGCGATTTAAGCAACATTGCGCGGAGAGCGCGCGGCTTCGCCGGGCTCGCCTTCGGTTCGAGCACATTGCGCGAGCTCCACCGGAGGTGTCGCGCCTTCGGCGAGTTCAATTTCGCCAACTGCCGGCGCGTGAATCACAGAATATCTGTATTCGCAGCTGTAATATTCATACGCAGTTCGCCGCTTGAAATATTGATGTTTTAGACACGTTTTGGAATCTACAATATCGACAATTACTCTTTTTTTCGTTTCATCGGAACCTTTCCGCATAATTCGCGGCACAATTTGCTTCATTGCCGAATAACGCGGCGACACGAATATTTCTGCTGTCATTCGTACAACTGAGATTCCTGTGCCGCCGTATGAATATGTGGCGAATATTACGCGCGCATTTTCGATAATGTCTTTCCGCTCTGTATCAGAAATCCCACCTACAAAATATCCGCATGGGATTTCTGGATGTTTTTTGCAAAAGCGCGAATAGAGCAGTTCGAGATGATTGCGTTCTTCAGCAAAGATGAATACATTATGCTTATCTTTGAGTAATTCATCGCACTTTTCAAGAATAAATCTATTGCGAAATGCATCGCGCGCCATTTGCTCGTACATAAAGTGGACAAATATTTCGCCAGTTGCATCGTGCGTCAAATTCTGCGTGAGATTTTCGGGACCATAATAATTCACAACTTGTACACAACAGCTGAATGAGTTTTCTGGATATTCGAATCCTGGCACTTTTGCAGCGTCAATAATCGGCGATAGATGCTTCTGAAATATAAAGTCAAATTCATCACGACGGTCATTTGGTGTTGCGGTCATTCCGAGATTCCATCTTGCTTTTGCTGCGCACCAAAAGACACTCATTCGCTTTTCTGTGCAATATTGATGAACCTCATCAAAAATAACCAAATCGAAATTCGAAAAGAAGCGCGGATTATCCTCCGCGGCTTTCACAGCGGAATTGATGACTGCGATGCAAATGTCATTTTTCTCCGGCGAGAAATCCATAACACTCGCGATTAACGCCGATTTCTCGCCCTCTATGGGCGGCGTAAGGACGCTTTTCATATCTGTTGATATTTGCGCCGCCAGCGCGATTGTCGGCACAATATAGAGCGTTTTCACGCAAAGGCGACGAATAATCGCCGCCGCAATGAAACTTTTGCCCCATCCAGCGCGCAAATACAGCACTGCGCTGCCAACTTGTGCGGGATTATTCACAAGCGCAGAAGTTGTTGCTTCTAAGAGCACTTTTTGCGATTCATATAGGAATTCTTCTTGCGCAATCGGCTGTGTGATTCGCCGCACTGGCGGAAATGCGACAAGAATATTAAAATGTTCTGCAATTGCGCTGCGTATTCCTCTGGGCAAAGAAATAAACACTTCTCCGCCTTTATCGCGGATATTGCGATAAACACTTACTATCTTCGCAGCGCCTATTTTTGGGTCGTAGCGCTTTGTAAGCGATGCGTAAAATTCGCCGACTCTATCGCCGAATGCGGCATTTAAATCGGTTTTCCGGATTAAGAAGCCTTCTGTGCGCAAATATGCCGGCGGCTTATATTTTGGCGCATTTACCTCAAGTGGAGTAATGATTTCGCCGGGCTCCCGCGCAGCGGTCGCGCCGAAGGCGAGCTTTTCTTTGTTGTCTTCCTTTGGCGCCGTGGTGGCGCGACTTCTGGCGGGGTCACACATGGCTGCGTATCGCGCGGTGGGTTTATTATTGTATCTGAATCTGTTTTCAATTCGCGCGAAGCACTTTGCTGCAGCGCTGTACTGGCGGCTTGTGCGGATTTACTGTCTGTTGCGCTAAGATTATCAACAATCCATTGTGGCACTTTTACGCGAATGGAATGCCCTTTTATGAACGACAAACTCGGCTCTCTAAGCGGCATAGAATAAAACACCAATTTAATTTCATCAATGCGCGTAATGCCTTTGCTGTCTAGAAGTTTTACAAAATGAAAGCGCACATCATTCTCGCGGCATCCATTTGTGGCGGCAATAGTTGCGCACATTTTGCGCAGTGCTTCAATCGTTAAATCTCTCGCGCCGCTGCAATTCTCTTCATCGCCTTCGCAGAGCACGCGCGCGCATTCGCCATGAAATATTTGTGCACCAGCAGTCATATCATCCAGCATATCTGTCATTCTTTTTGAATTGCTCTTCTTTGGTAAAATATATAATCCACGCTTATGGCTTCAGTTGGTTTTCATTGTCGGCACTCCACTGCGCAGCGCCCATTCTTTGAAACTCTGGATGAAGCCTATAATTTAGTTGAGCACTATTGCGATAATCCTCCAGCGATGCAAATTTTCTTAAGCAATCCGCGACAATGGAGTATTTTATTTAATGATGCAGAAATTGCGCAACTCGCGGCAGTTCGAGAAAAGCATGGCGCCAAATTAATCGCGCATTCTGCATATATTGATGTTCCGTGGCGAAAACAAGTCGCCGCCGCCTTCGGCGGCGGCAATGGTGGAGGCAATGGCGGAGGCGGCATTTACGCACATATTCGCGCGCAACTCTCGCAATGCGCGGTTCTCGGCGCTGATTTTGTAATGCATGCGCAAAACGCATGTTATACAGATACTGCAGCGCGCCAAAAACTGCTCAATATCGTGCAGACAATTCGCCGCGAAGATGAGACTTCTGTTTTCCATCCGACTGTATTTTTCGAAACAGAATCCGCAAAGAACGGATTCGCGCGAAACGTTCAGCGCGTGAATTCGCTATTTGCCGAATCCGCGAATAGTGCAGCATTCGGCTTATGCATTGACACTGCGCATTTATGGGCATGTGGCGTCGATATTTCAACGCGCGAAGGCATGTCTGCATATTTAGATGCGCTTCGAGATGATATGCCGATAATGTTTCATCTAAATGATAGCACAGAGCCGATAGGAACCGGCAGAGATGTTCACTGCGCAATTGGCACTGGCGCGATTTGGAGCGGATTTGCTGATTCGCCACTGGACGCGGGATTCCAGGAGATTCTGGATTTCGCGGATGATTACGGATGTGTGGTTATTCTTGAGCGAACTGGAAAAGAAATTACGCTCGCGAATGGCGAGAGCATCAATGAAATCGATAGAGATTTGCAGCTCGTTTGCCGCCGGCAATGAAATGCGCGATTTATCTGCGAGTTTTCTTTTTTGTGCAAAAAAAGATGCCCATCTCCGATTTCTTTAGCGTTAATCGCACATCCGAAGAACGTCTTCAATGCGCCGCTCTGTATCTCCGAGTGTTGAAATTGTATCATGTAACATACTGGCGATATAACGCAAACTCCTATATGAATCGCTACATTGTAGTTTTTCAATGAACGAATCTTTGCAAATTTTTAAACTTCTGTATCTCATTTGCTCCGAATGGAGTGTTTCGAATGGCTTATCAATCCATACATCCAAATCAAGTTTCGAACCAATGCCATCCGGTTTATTGAGTGTCGATGGTCCAAATATAAACATAGAGAGCCGTAAGTATTCGAAACCAGGGACACTTTCCCCTATGCTCACAATCGTATGTGTGCGAAGTAATTCTTCGATTGCGCGAAGACAATACGAATTGCAATAATGTACGAGCTCGCCACGATGTATGCAGTATCCTTCTTCGGATATGTGGGTTGCAACTTGTAGCAAAAAGTTTGACGTAACGGTCGAGCAAATTCTACCTGCCGTTTTAGGACTCCATATTTCGCAACTTGTGCATCCGCAATAAGAGCACATGAATTGCAACTCATTATTATGCCCATCTGGCGAGTTTCTTGACATATCCGGTCCGGAATCATAAATGGCTCTCCCAAAGCAACATTTTTTATAGTCACGTGTCGGCGGAATCAGTATCTTTATGATAGAAGTTAAAACATCTTTGCCAATACCATTAAGACCGATGCACGAATCTGAACCAAGTCGAGGAATAGTTACGAGCATAAGTGTATAAGCGGCATCTATATCAGTAGTAATTGTATCATGTTTCTTCATGTTATTGAATATCAGGGTTAGCGATTCAAAAAAGAAATTAATCTTGGAGAATATTATCGAGATACTCAACCATTTCAGTTATGTCGTTCGCAAGCGCAATCTCATAATAAACGCCAATCTTGCTTGCCCCGCGCGCGATCATATCTTTGAGAATTTGCAGCGCTGCGGTTCGCCGTTGGCTCGACTCCTCTGGGGGAGTTCGATTATTTTTTGCGCCAATGCACGCGCACATCGCGCCTTCGTTCCAATCATTTGCGCCACTTTCTGCCAAAAGTGCGATAATATGCGAATGCTCCATTCTGCAAGCAATTGACAGTGCGCGATTCAGTTCATTCGCACCACTTTTCACGGCAATCACAATGCCATTCGCATCACCGGAATTTGCAGCGGCAATCAGCGCGCGATTTGCGTCAATTGGGTCGGAAAACGGCTCAATTTCTTCCGCAGTAATTTCTCTTTCGCCGGGAGTAATGCGGCAAAACGCCGTATATCTTTCGCGAAGCCACTCTACAAAATCGAGAAGACGTTTCTTTTGCGCGATACGCATTCCTTCGAGGCACTCATCTCGCGAAACAGGAAAACGACTCGGCAAAGCCTCACGCGCGATGATGAATTTCATTGCGATTTTATCGCCGCGTACGCAAAGATTAAGGAAAATAGTTTTTATAGGCTGTTCAAGAACAAGAAGGATGAGTTCGGCGAAGCCTCGACCCCTCCGGGGGAGTTCCGCGCACTTCAGCGAGCCGCATTTACACGCAATATCCAGCGCATCGAAATAATTGCGCGCGCCAGTTGCAATCGCGAGAATCGCGCCCATTATACTATTCTTAGAGCAAGCTATGCGCAATGCTTGGCGTGCGACGACAGAATTCGGAATCGAATTGCTCAGCTCTTGTAATGCGGCTGCAAGCGCTTGCTGAACATCTTCAGGCTGTATTATGGTTGACGGCGGCGTATCCATTGCGGAAATTGACTATTCTTTGATAAATTTACTGGGATGCGTTTTTCAAAAAAAGAGAGATGCGTTTCGTTGCTAAAATAGTTCAGAATAGATGCCTTTCCATATCCAATGAAGAAGATACGAATCACTATTGAGCGCCGAAAACGGCGAATCCGTGATTTTACTTGGCATCGCGGAGGAAGCGACTATCGGCACAAACGTAGATTTCGCATGCGCGAGTACACATCTCGCGGCAGAACGCCAACCAGGTATTGCTTGCTTTCGCTGAAACACGTGAGCCTTCGTCTCACCACTCACATTCGCGGATTCGCCATGTTCAATAAAGTCTGCTATTTGCGCGATTGTACTGGAGTCATGGAAAACTAACCATGAAAACGCGATATCGCTTGCGGATAACATTACTTTTTCATCGCATCTCGCGATAAACCGGGCATTATCTATCGTGTCCCATGGTTTGCTCTCATTGAATAACTCTGCGCCATTCGCAAATGCAAAGTTTACACAATCTTCGACAATTTTGCCGCAGTCTTTATTTTCGAAAAAGATATCCATAAGCGAAGCAAATATACCATCGCGAAAATAAATGAAATCTCTACATCCACGAACATTCGTTACTTCGCGATAATGATGCAAAACTAAATGTAAATTCGGAAATATATTTTTCGCGCGTTTAGCGACAAGAATGTCAATTAGCATCATATCGCATTTCGAAACGTCGGTATGGTTGGTTAGATTTATGCAAAATGGTCGAAAAACGAGCGTTCCAACATTGGCGAGTTTTGTATTTTCGATAAGACGGAGAACTGGATCAATGAATAATTCATCTCGGATATAAAGATTTGCAAACCGCATGAAATGTAATAATTCAGCTCGCGCTTCCATGAATGTTAGAGTCTCCCAGCGTTTTGCCATTTTCTGAAATGCATTTTTATGGATTGAAATGTATGATGAATGTGCGCCGTAAGTGTGCCGTGATGCGGGTTTACAATCGCAAATAATATCAGTAAATGCTATTGCATCCAATGCGTATTTCGGCGCATTCCAAGCAATATTTCTAACAGCCGCGAGATTCATACCCCGTTAATTGACCTTATTGAACTGTTTTTCAAAAAAAGAATTCTTCTCGCGTCTCTGCGATAATCGTTAATACATTTGCTCATCGGCGCGAATTATTCGAAAAAGAGAGATATTTTTTTAGAAGAGTTCGGAATGAATGCTTTCCCATATCCAGCGAGTAAGAAATATATCACCGCCTAATGCTGAAAATGGCGAATCCGCGATTTTGCTTGGCATCGTAGTGGCGATGACTATCGGCGCGAATGCCGATTTCGCTTGCGCAAGAATGCGTTTTGCGACCGGATGCTGGATTATTTGCTGGCGTGGCATGCATTTTGAGAGAATGCCGGCAAGTTGGTCGACTACGTTTTTCGGCACATCTATTTGATTGCAAGACAAACTTATCGCAATATCGAGCGATCCGCGCGAATTCAAGTTTTGTATTTCTTCATCGGGGTCAATACGGTCGTTTTCGCACCCCATAATAAGATGATGCGCAGCATCAATAGTTGCCCATGGGTCGCTTTCATTGAATAGTTCTGCGCCGTTTTCAATTGCGAAGTTCACACAATTGAAAATCTTGCTTTCTGAGCCAGGAGACGACAATACTGTAGATATGAGCAAGTTAAGTATTCCATCATAATATTGATTTAGTGGTCCATGCCCAAGACCTCGACACGCGCGCAAAACTGTGGGTAAGTTTGCAAATATATTTTTTGCTTTCATTGATGTAAGAATTTCAACGATGGCTAATTCGCATTCTGTCGATTGCGTGCCTTGTGAATTTTCTAAGAAATCGTGAAATGCCATCCTTCCAATATTAGTAAAATCGGCGCGTTCCACGAGCTGACGAAATGGAATGGCGATTAATTTTTTCGAAATATCAAAATAGCGCAAGCATCTCATGAAATTTATTAACTCAATGCGCGCCTCTATAATGGATAAAGTTTTCCAGCGTTCGGCTATTTTTTGGAAAATTTCGGCATGAATTGTTATATGTTCGCTGTTGTTTTCAGAAAGCCTATATTCGCATTCCCGAACATTATGCGCAATTGTCACGATATCCCACGCGCCTTTTATTGAGCCATATTGGCTGCAGATTCCATCAATCGCAGATTGCAATATGTCTGTGGCTTTCGTGTTTTTGACTTCCATCGACTGGATATCACACATATTGATTGAACTTGCCGGGCTGATTTCAAAAAAAAGAATTAGCAGACTCGCGTTTTATGCAGCTATCTCGACCTTCCAAGTTGCGTGGATATCAGGATTGGCATTTTCAACGCACGTTAATAGCGCGCGACGGGAAGTATTATCAATTTTTAAGCCGGTAATCGTATTTTTTCCGTTTGCAAGAATGCCAACGATGCGAGTGCCGATTTTCGCGAACCACCGGAACCAATCTGGGTCGCGAATATGCGCCATATCTTCCCGCCTTGCGAAATTTATAACATGAATATAGAAATTCTCTGGCGTTATAGTCATACCGACCGTTTCGATTGACATTTCTTGTTTGTCTTCTTTCCAGCATTTTTCAAGAACAACAAATTTATAATAAATTGTGTCCGATGGCATTGGCGTGATTTTACAAATCTTCGTAATTGCGAATGGCATTCCAGAGTCTAAAGCGCGTTTCGGCGAAAGGAACAACTCGACTTCGAAGCAGATTGCCGCAAGGGCGAATTGCTCATTTTGAAGCAGCCAATTGCGCTCTTCTGCAAGGGCAGAAAGTGTTTTTGTGAATTTTATAAGCGGCTGTATTAGTGCCATGCGTTGTGTAATTAGGACCGCTTTCTTTCAATTTTTTGAAAAACGCTCGGCGAAGCCTCGTCGCATTTTTTGATTTATAAAGAGAACTTCGCAAATTCATAATGGAAACGCTGGATGAAACAGTCAAAACGCGAATTCTCGCGTTCACTATAAACAGCATACCGATATCAATATTGCGCAGTGTCTGCCGCGAATGGCGCGATATTTGCGGGGTTATTCGTACTCAACTTCGCGTTGGAGTCGCTGATGCGCGCATTTGGGCGCGATATGTGTGGGACGCGAATAGTGATGCAGTCCTATTCGCCACACGCGTAAATGCACCGCTTATGAGCTATATCGCGCAAACAATCATTTCACATCCAACGCGTACTGGCATATTTCGCGATTATGCCGAAATGGTCGGAAATAATCCTAATCGTAATATTCTGCCGCTCGCGGCTTTTCTTTGCAAATATTGCCGCGTTGGTAAATTAGTACACCTATTTTGCAATTTGCGCGAGAAAGGCGGACTGGCTGCCGAAATTGCAGCGAAATGTTGCGATATGGCGATTATAAATCACCGTGCGGATTTACAATTCGTCGCAAAAAAGAGCGATAAACACATTATGCCCAAAGATGAACTTGCCGTTAAAGAAGCATGCCGTGAAAAGATGAGTGAAATCTGCCGCATTATTATTGATTTATTTCGCGCAGGTTTACATGAGATCATCAGCGAACCAGCAAAACAAATCATATTTGAAAAGTCGTATGTATTGACAGCGATTTTCGACGATTTTGATGATGGGCGCGATATACGGCAATTTCTGCACACCATCGATTCAAGAGGAAGAAAAAATATGATGAATATCGGCATGCTGAACAGATTAATTCAAGATAAAGAAATTACATCAGTCGCGCAAATGGTGCAATTCGCGCAGCGCATTCGGAACTCTTTACCTGATGGCGAAAACTATCAAGATTCGATTATTAGTTGTGGGGATATTGGCATCGCGTGGGAATGCTATCGGCATATCACCATCAAATCAATCATTCGAGCAAGAAATAGCCGTTTTCTTTATGAGATTTGGAAAACGCAAGACCAACTTGGTAATCAATCCGCAAGGCAAACATTTGGCGATGATTATGATGCCGTGCATGATTTATTCAGAAACGAGGAGTTAATACATTTATATGAGGAAGATAGTTTTCTCCATAATATATTTCCGTCCAGTGCTTCATTCATACAGCGATATGATGTATTTAAGGGATTATGCGAAATAGCGACACTAAGCGAAGATATTCCATTTCTCGAGGCATTAGATTGGGTATCAAAAAATGCCGTCAAGTGCGATAGTGTCCTTACACTGAACATTTATATTGATGAGTATGCGGCGGAAATGATTCGCATCCTTGATAATCGCTGCGCATTGGTGTTGACTGATTATTCACCGCTGTGTGGTAAAATTGAAGAAGGTACACATATTCTATTAGTCGATAATCCATTTATCTCGCGAATATCCGCAGATGGCGAAATTATAGAAAAATCACTGATACCCTGCATATTATTTCCGATATCAAACGTGCCAGTGGAAATGATGCTCATATTTGCTATCGCGCAAAACAAAAAAGTTGTCCTGGAATTTACGCGCAGTTTAGTTAATAACAATCAAGTAGATGAAACTGTCTCTTTCAATATGGATTACGCAAAAGCGGAAATATATCCGCATATTTCGGCGAATGTGCGCAGAGCAGTGTTAGAATATTTTCCTGCGATATGGGAAATAGATGAGGATGATTATTTTCATGGCTCTGTATTTGCGCTCCCGCATGAACACATGTGGCAATATTTAGTGCCCAGAAAAACGATTTCTGGAAAACTCATCGAATATGCATTTGGGTTTGTGGCTCCGATGATTATGAATCCGGGGATGACTTTAATGAACGGAGCGCGTGCCGCAATGACGGACCTAAAAAAAGCGATGGTACGTATTAATATCGGCGATTCATTGATTCATTTTCTGCGACAATGTGCAATGTTGAATCGCGCGGATTTATGCGAATTCGCGCTCGAGCAATTCGCGCTGAAACGCCGCGATTATTGCCCGTCTGCAAATTCATGGGAAGAAACTCATTATATCAAATCAATATTCCTCTTTGATTACGAGCTTGCAATAGCACTTAGCACTGCCATTGTCGCAAACGCGCCGGATGTGTTTTTATTATTCTATTCCTTTGGGATATTTCCATCAGATAGATACAAAGATATATACACAATCGCTCAGGGTGATGAAATTAAAGCAATCTTGGAGAATATTCGCCGTTATAAGCAATCCTGGACTGAAAGATTTACTTCATATTTGCTAAAGAAAATCCTATGAGAAATTGCGAATTGAGAAAAAAGCAGCGATTCTTTTTTTGAATTGTGATGCGTCCAAACAATAAGAGTTCAATATTCGCGCGTAATGGAAATACTGGATGAAACAGTTAAAACGCGGATTCTCGCGATTGCAGCAAAAAGTGTGCCGATTGCGATTCTAGGCTGCGTTTGCGAAATTAAGGCACTGTTAGAAAATATTTGCCGCAATAAGTGCATTTCATCATTCGAACAAAAAAGATAATCGATAATAGTTTTTCTTATCGATTGTTTTTTCATGCCGCATTGCCAATAAAGCGCTCTCTGATGAATTGCTTAGTTTCTGGGCTGATGAAGCTATCCATCAAAAGTTGCTCCCATGGAATCTCATATATTCCACGACATTTCTCGACTATAAATACCAGTGCGTCTTTATCCCCAGAACTAGCATATGTCGTAATTATATTGAACCAATCAAGATGAACCATTTCATCGACCAAATCGAAAAGATGCGCAAGTTTCGTTAGGTCTTTGCTTTCACTATGGAAATAATGGATATTATCAGTAAAAAACTGGTCGCGTTTTTCTTGGGGTATACTTCGTATACGCGATAATACGTATTGGATAAGCTCATCGGAGCCGGATATTACCGCTAATGCTAAAACAATATGATCATCAGTGAATCCACAAGAACGTTTATACAGATAATCGATTAATTTAATATTGCCAATCCGAAATGCATCGGCAATACTGATGTTAGGCGATGTATAGTCATATTTCTTTGAAAATGCTTGAAGGAATTGTAAAATAGTATCGCCGCATTTACACCCGCGCTTCACTGCTTTATAAACAATATGACCGAAGCGAAAATCTTTATCGTGAACATTTTTCTTTATAAGATAATCAATGATACGAGTATTAGAATTAATCAATGCCAATTTAAGTCCTATCTCATCATTTACTTTCGCGCCATATTTTCTCGTGCCCTTCATGACTTCAAAATTACCAATCTCGCAAGCATGCAGAAAGATACAATTCCACATTGCGCTAAAGAATGACATTCTGTGTTTTAGTTGGCGAATGAGTTTCATATTTCCGAATTCAGCAACCGCGCGACTCGCAGCGAATTTATGAGAATTATTGTCGAAATCTTTCAGTGTCGCGCGATATTCGCATTCATCCGCAGCGTCTGCTTCTCGAAAGAGTTTGCAAATAAACATTAATCCACTCCTTGAAATGATTGTTTCATTTGCCGCTGCTAAAAACGCGTGTGAAACGCGCTGGCAGCGAAATAATGTCAATGGGTCTGCGAATTGCAGAATATAGCGAATCAAAAATGAATTTTGTGGGAAAGTATCCATCGGCTCTATTTTGGCGTTCGTCCAGATTCAAAAGAATAGTATCATTTCTTTTTTTGAATTGTGATGCGTCCAAACAATAAGAGTGCGATTGTTGTGCGTAATGGAAACGCTGGATGAAACAGTCAAAATGCGGATTCTCGCATTTGCCGCGAAAAGTGTGCCGATTGCGATTCTGAGCGGCGTTTGTCGCGAATGGCGCGAAATTTGCGCAAGAATGCGTAAGCAAATTCATATTTTCACGGATTCGATTGTTTGGGCACGCTATACGTGGGAGGCTGGCAGGGAAGAGATTTTATTTGCAAACCGCGTAAGTACGCCATTAATCGGTGCGATCGTACGGGCAATCATTTCACATCCAGTGCGCAATGGCGTATTTCACGATTATGTCGAAATGGTCGGATCTGATACTAATCATATTTCGTCGATTGCAGCTTTCATTTGCAAATATTGCCAAACTGCGAAAATAGTCCGTTTATTTTGCAATTTACACACGAAAGGCGGACTTTCAGCAGAATGCGCCGCTGAATGCTGCGGTATTGCGATTGCATTCCATCGCGCCGAATTTGCTGCAACACTGAAGGGTGATCCAAAAATAACAAAGAAAAAATGCTACACTATTTGCAGAATTATATTGGACATTCTTAACGCTGGCATCCGAGTGCGCGAATGTTATTTCGATATTTTGACCAGCGTTTTGCGCGAATACGAAATGGGAAAATCGCGAACAACTCAGTATCGTGATCCTGCGAATGTTGACTTATTGCACTGTCTTCAAAGTATTAGCACGTTGCGTAATCATATTCAAAATGGAAATATCGCAACATTCAGTGAGATAATAAGTTTCGAAAAAATGAATCATTGTTTACTGCATTCAGGCAGTAATGATGCGTGTGATATAATTTGGCGTCAATATCAACGCGTCATTCTCAAGACGATTATTCATGCGAGAAATACGCACCTTCTTTACGAAATGTGGGGATTTTGGAATCGGGTCAACAACTGGAGTATAGATCATGGTCTTCCGCAAGATGATGATGTAGTCCGCAGTTTGCTCATAAATAGGTATGTCGATCCCGACTCCGCATTCGATGTTGGGTATTTTATTCAGCACCCACAATTATTCACCGCGTTGTATGAAATCGCGATTCTAAATGAGGATATTCCATTCCTCGCTGCATTGGATTGGGTATCGAAAAACATGGAGGAATTTGGAGATGGTAATCACTTTGCCGTCGTTTACGAAATGGACAATACCACAGCTGAATTACTTCGGATTATCGACGATCGCTGTGGATTACTGATGCGCGATGACGATCCGGATCGCTACGGAAAACGCATCGAACAAGATTTGCTCGCGGAAGGAAAATGCATCGCGCTTGATGATGATATACATACGAGTGGGCTGCGTAAAATTATACACTGTGTTTGCGCATTATTTCCGGTCTTCAAAACGCCAAATGCAGCGTTTTTCGCATTTGCCGTCGCTAATCACAAACCAAAAGCGATAGAATTTCTGCGCAAAACGGCAACAAAAGAGCCATCACTCGTCTTTCCCCGAGAATATGCGATGCTTTCAGTTTGTTCGCATATCACCATTGATCAGCGTCGATTCATATTGGAGCAATTCTCCGCTATTGGATTACCAAAAGATGGTGGATACTATTCCGATGTATGTCATCTATGCATTGATGCCAGAAATCGAGTGGATAAGACGAAAAATCGCGACGAATATTTAGATTACGCGAAACGATGTGTCATTAAGCCGTTCTTTTCGGGTAACGGTAGAATAGCGCCAAGCGAGCGTAATGCTATAGATAAAGAAGTAGATTATGCATGTAAACTTATGCTTGCGGATCCATTAATCCAAAGATTTATGCATTATGTTTCCATGAATCGTTGTGATTTTTGCAATCTTGCGCATGAGCAAATCGCAGACGCGCGACGCAATTATTGTCCGCCCGCGAATTCATGGGAAGATAGGCATTACATCAAATTGGCGTTTCTCTTCGATTATGAAATTATCACCGCATTCACCACTGCAATTGTCACGAATTCGCCAGATACATTTATGTTACTTCATTCCTTTGTGACAATTTTGCCAGATTGTGCCTGTATGCGCGTGTTTGCACAAAATGAAGAAATTCGGGCACTAATGGACAATATACTTCGCCACAAATCAATCACGGATCGAATCCTATTATTCCTTGAGAGACTAGCATTTAAGCTCGTGATTAATTAATTGCCGCTATTATCGGCGCTGATTATTTTTTTGCGCAGATGGTTTATAAACCATCTGCGCAAAAATGTACAAAATTATTCGTCGATTGAGCGGGATTTACTGGTGAAAACATACAAAAAATAAATGGACGAAATCTTCTTGCCCCAGAGGTAAAACCGAAGCGCACATCGGGAGTTTCCACTTCCGTTCTAAACTTGGCACCATACTGTTTTCGGCGAGACATTATTCAAACGATATTCGCAGCATGTTTCAACATGAGATGAGATGCATCCACGCATTGTATCCTCATCATTCAAAATAAGAACCGATATTTCATCAAATTCTTTTATTGTGATAATGGAAATATTTGCCAATTGTGTATTTATGCCACTTCGTCCAATGCCACGAATAGAATTTGCAATACTCGTCTGGCGTGGAAATTTCAAGCAGATAGTCTGCCTATCGCATCGAAATTCTCCGCGCGATGCGAGCGCGTTTACAATTTTGCGGAATGTTCCATTTTGCTCATATTGCGGCTCGATATGAACGCCGTCAGCACTTTGAAAGTGCGAATGGACGAAACACTCCACAGCGCCGCCAAATTCAGGAAGTTCGGAATTTACGAACGTCTCCATTGGCATATCACTCGGCTTTTCGTCAAAATTGCTGCGAAAATGGTATACGACATATTGCCACGAAGGCGGCATTTTAAGCGATAAAACGCGCGTTGTGATTTTTGGCTCCATATTGATTTTAGAAAGCGATTGTATTTCTCGTTGTTCGTTATTTCAAAAAAAAGACGGACCAGTGGTGATTCCATCTGAATTATTTTTTTGAAAATCGTTAATCTTTATTAGAAAGGTAGTGTTGAATTGAGGGCTTGGCGAAGCATCGACACCTCCGGTGGAGCTTTTACGAAAAGGAGAGCCTTTAGCGTGTTTATAGCGAGCGTTTTTGCGTTATGGCGCAGCACCACGAGACAATCCCCGTACATATTATCCACGATGCGCCGATTTTAGGGCATCAGCCGTCTGGAGTTTCATCTGGCGTTGACCCGGAGACCGAGGCAATAGCAGCGCATCATATCCATGATTTCGGCTGCGGACCAAGTGACGAAATTGCCGCAGCGCTGAATCCCGAGGTCGTTGAGCATCCGTACGTAATTCACTCGTCCAGGCAGTGAGTTTATCTTCCAGTAACGCGTGTATTGCGCGAATTATGCTTGCCGAAGGCTCGCGCGCTACGCGCGTCGATTGATTGTTTTTTTGTTGCGCAATTCGCATTCTGAAAGAATTACCCCCGAATTTATATAAGCGCGAAAATGGCGACAATCTCGGTGAATGTGCCACGCGGTGATTATGCCGAGATTTATCGCGATCGCCGGCTGTTCTTGGCTGTTTCCGGCTTAATCGCAAGCGGCAAAACATCGCTCGTTCAGCAGTTGTCTGCGGCGCTACATTTTACGCCGATTTATGAGCCGGTGAAAGAAAATGTCTATCTGCCATTATTTTACAAAGATATGGCAAAGTTCGGTTTTCCTATGCAGGTCTATCTTTTGAACGAGCGCTTCAGGCAACATCAATCAATCGTGTGGAGCGGCGAATCATCTGTGCAAGACCGCTCTATTTACGAAGACCCTATTTTCGCTTCAATGCTTCACGATAGCGGAAATATCTCCGATTTGGATTTTGCAACTTATTCTTCGCTATTCTCTAATATGTGCCAGTTTCTGCATCGCCCGGATATCATTCTTTATTTGGATGTAACGCCGGAAACTGCGTTTGCGCGAATGCAGAAACGCGGCAGAGAGTGTGAGAAGGATGTTTCACTCGATTATTTGCGCTCGCTGCGCGATGGATATGAAAGCTGGATTAAGGATATCCGTACGCGTATTCCTGTCGTGAGAATCGATTGGAATGCAGATTATTTGCCACTTTCAACTGTTATTGACGCGATTAAATCCGCTGATATTGTTCGCAAATTGCCAATTACATTTTAATCGCGAGATGACTATCTTTTTTTGTGACTAAAAAATTGAATTCCGATTAATAAAGAAAAGTCAAGATGCCAAGAGAGGTTCATCGTTTTAAATATACTGACTTTGTATATGCGGAAGATGCCAGTTTCGAAACAACGCCATATTTTGAGCGATTTATAGAAATTGTATATGATGATTTGGAAATTGAAACTAAACTTTTTACGGATGCAAGTTTTAGGCGGCAAATGCCATTTCCGAGAGAATATGGCATTCATAGCGGCGTTATTGATACGAGCCCGAATGATGACAACCCAAAAAAAGCAAGAAAAATTTTCATCGGCGATGATTACTTCGTGCTCTATTTTAGGAATTATATTATCATCAGCCTTCAACGAGTTAACGATTGCAAGATTAATATTAAAACGCACAATGAATGTCAAGAGATAATCGAGGGAAACGGCAAATCGCAAAGTGAAACTGGCGCGGCAAGCGCGGCAAGTGCATCGTCCGCGCAACAATTAGATGTGGCTCCGCCGCCAAAAGCGCGTTTTGCGCGAATTCGCGCGTTTGTTGCGCGAATGACGCATTGCTGCAAAATTTGCCCAGGAAATTAGCAGTGAAGTCGCATTATTTTTTGTGGCGATTTTGAAAATCGCCACAAAAAAGTGACCAAGCAACAAGATTAGTAGACGGGCGGACATGCGTGCGTCAACTAATCAAGTGCTTGGCATATATTATTCACCATTGTTTAAATAGGAATTCCGCCGCGATTCTCCGCAATCGCTCTGTCCAACATTTGCGCGATTTTCGGCAGATAGTTTAGCCGAATATTATTCGTATGCCACTGAATTTGCCGCACCAATGCTGGATTCGAGAATAAATTGTGTTTTTTTATGAAAGCAATTGCTTCGATTGTAAAATCTTCGTCAAAACAGTTAAAAACGACCCATGACGCATCATCCAAAAGATGTCTTTCATCGCTAAATTCGGCTTTTTGCAATATCCAGTTTATGTATTCTTTTGGCGGATTGCACTTAGTAAGTGCATGATACATTGGCATTTTTTCTCGAACGCTATCATGATGGAAAGTGCTTAATTGGTCAAACTCTATAATCATTCTATCCGCCGTTTCGAATTTTCCATCGAGTATCGCGTTGAATAGTACAGATTCCATATATCGGAATGAAGGGTGCCGATGGCAAAAGTTCGCCAGCTGAGTTGCATCACATTCCCAGGCAATATCGCGAACCATCGTCGGAAATTCCGCTTTCGGAATAAATTTTTCATATTTTTCGATGAATTTCATATTACTACATTTAAGCAGTGAAGATGTAAATGGATTTTCTTGGTCTTCCTTATTTCGGGGAGAGAGTGCCCGCATAGCGGGCGAAGCTTCGCCAAGTTGTAATTTTGAAATAAACGCAATAATCGTATCAAGGAGAATTTCATTTTCTTGTTCGATTGCGTTTGCGATAATTTCGTCGAACACTGCGATTGTTGCGCCATGTTCACTCTGCGCGAGCGTGGCTAACCATGGCAAAATGATACACGCGTTTTGCTCCGTAATGTGTCGCGATATAAGCATCGCGCCAGTTTCTGCTGGTGAAAAATTTCCACAGAAATCATATTGATCATCACCAAGAGATTGTATTCGCGCATTAAAGATAAACCCATTTACTAAGCGCAGTGCGTAATCGAATCCCCTGGATGAATTTGCCGCAGATACAATAATGCCCACAACACTTATATTTAGTAATGAAAATGCAAGCCGTTCATATCGCCGTCCGCGTAAAGCTGGCGACGATACGCATTCTATTACGAATTCAACACAGCGCTCGGGGCACCATTTGCCAAATTGTCGCGCTGCGGCATATGGAATGTCGCGACGAGTATCACTATCAAAGAAATCACAAGACAACATATCAGAAAGCAACTTATTATATGCGGCTGCGTTTTTTCTTTCGAATATTTCGCGCGCATAATTGCGAAATGGTTTACATGTTTTTGCGATTCGCGAAAGAGAGCGCGTTCCCAGCGATTCAAGTACGCATTGCCAACTTGATGCTGTAACGAGTGTTTCATTAGGATTACTACTGATATCCATCACTATATTTTATAAAATGATACAATTCAAAAAAAGAGACTCAACGCCGGAAAGGGGAGAGTGCAAATTGTAATTAATGCACCGGTGCGTTCTTTTCGCGAATAGTGCACTCGAGCAACTCCGCCGCATTTGGACTGATATTGCGGATATTGCCAATTTCTTTAGATACTGTCTTCAAGAATTTCGCATTTGCGAATAAATCGTGTTTTTCAATGAAAAGAATGATTTCATCCATGTAGCCGATACTTCTGTAGTTGCACAATAGAAATTTCGCGTTTTGCAAAGTAATATGATTGTTTTCTAAAGTATTCCAATATACTGTCTGCAATATCCAATGCCAGCCTTCCTTTGTCGCATTTACGAGGGAATAATACCGATTCACGATATGATCCATTGACCAGTTGTGGAAATTATAAAGTATCCGGATGTGCATAAGCATCCAAGCAGCAAGACTAAATCTCCCAGCGGCAAGCGCATAATAAATCACGGAGTCGTCGCGAAAATGACAGCATTCTTCAAGTGCCATCAGTTTATCAGTATCGCCATTTACCGCGATAATAATACGCGCTGCATCTTGCAAGCAATCAGGTGAGACAAATTGCCCGTATTTTTTAATTGCTTCAACACTTTGACTTATAATGCGCGCCATACGTCGTTGACTTGATTCATGAATGTGTGGAAATACGTAATTACGCAGATCTAATGTGGATTTAACGATCGTATCCATAACGCGCTCAAGAAGAGCTTCATTTTTTCTTGCTGTATTTGCCGCGAAATTGAACAAATCTAACGAATAACCGGGGAGATGTTCAATCCATGGCAAAACAAGATGCTCATTTTGCGCGGTGATACGATCCGTCGCGTATTTCGCGAAATTATTTGTCATCTCGCGACATTGTTCATCTGATTTATAATCGAGTGTCTTGCACATTTCGCAGATAGAATCGCGTGTATAGCGCAATAATTCCGACATTCCTCGCGATTCGAATATCGCGATGAATATAATATCTCCAATTATCGAGTTCATGTATAAAATTTCGCTCTCTTTTGTTTCTGTGTCGGCGGATTTTAATCCCCTTTCCTCTAAATATGCGATCATAAGTTCCGCAGAGCGTTCTGGGCACCATTCACCAAAATACCTTCCCACGATACGCGCGCGAATTTGCCAATCTTCCGAATTATTATAAAGGTCATTATCTGGCGGTTGTTTACACCTATCGCAAAACTCGAAGATTAAAAAGCTTAAAGTTGTACCATATGCGATATTGCGCTTTTTTTCGAATACCCCCTTCGCATAATCGCGAAAAGTTGTGCACGTGCGGGCGCAGAGCGCCAATGAGCGCGCATCGAGTACTTTAAGAATACACTGCCAACTTGAAAAATATTCCGGTGAATTATCGAAAATATTCATTGTATTATTTTGTTAATAAACTGCGATTCAAAAAAATGAAATTCTCTCGTCCGCCCGCGGACAAAGCGTCACTGGGCAATGAATCGCAGTTTATTAATAATACTGGCATCTATTGCGGATATATTGTGTAAATTCTGGATATGCGAATAAATTATGTTCGCATGCGAATAGAATAAATCCGTTTATAAATCCAATTTCGGTATTTAAGTACTGGATACTCATTGCTTCATGAAGTGCGCTTTTTTCATCGCTAAATTTTGCATTTCGGAAAATCCAAATCCAACCAGCGCGCATAGTTCGATCCTTCGGCATCAATCGGTAAAATCGTTGCGTGACGTCTTTTAGATGGCGACTGTGAAAATCGCGAAGAGATGGAATGTTTCCTACTAACCAATCCGCGAAAACCGTATCCCACATTTGTAATGCGCAATAAATGGCATATTCGCTCAAGCTCGGCGAAGCCTCGACACCTCCGGTGGAGCTAAGTAGCGAATCATCCGCCGCGAAAAGAATTTTTATCTTTTCGCATTTATTCGCGCCAATGGTCTCGCAGAAAAAGTTCAATATTGACTCGAGCGAAATAAATTCTCTGCATTTTTGAAGCGTGAGCGCATTTTGACACACCGCTCTTGCTACGCGCATTTCATTCGGAAGCGAAAAATTTTGTTTGCATCGTGACGAAGATGCGACTGCTAATATAATCTTTTTGAGAAGTATTGCGTTCTTGCTGATTAATGCCGCATTTATTGACGGGCTGAATACGGTAAGCATATTATTATCGGGGAGATTTTCAAGCCAAATTAACACAAGATTCGCATTTTGTTCTGTAAGGTAATCTGCAATGAAGACTGCCGCATTAAGAGTAAGAAATTCATTTTTCTTATCTTGCGGTATACAATCAATATTTATTTCTCGTAATTTGCGAATTAAGTCGAGCATGATGCGCAAAAGTATGCGTGTACCCCTCGATTGATTTATCGCAGCTAATAATAGATGTCCTTGTTTTTGATGAAAAAGCCAGATATGCGCGATTAATGATTCGTTTTTATGTTCGGATATTTGTTCGTATGACATCATAACTTCTGCGTAACGCTCGGGACACCACTCGCCAAATTGTGAAATTAAATCATCAAAGGAAATATATTCCATTGTTTGCTGATCGTAATGTTGGCTTGTCATAAATGATGACAAATCGTAAAATGCGCGCGTGGCTTTTCTCTCGAATATTTCCCGTGCATAATCGCGAAATGTAGTGCATGTTTGCACGCAGCGCGCAAGTGAGCGCGCATCAAGCATATCAAAAATACACTGCCAGCTCGGCGAAGCCTCGACCGCTTCGCGGGAGCTACCAAAGTCTGCCATTGCGAGAGAATGATGATTGATTATTTTTTGATAATTCACGTAATCAAAAAAATGGCGAATTTATGTGCGCGATATATCGCACGATCACCACTCATCAACGGGACTCGGCTTCATTTTTTGTGGATTTTCTTTGATGAGATTCTCGGTGAAGGCTAAGAATCGCAACAAACCGCATGTTTTCCATTTGTCCCGATACAGATTTTTCGCAAATAGAAAGAATACATTCGGATTGTAATCGCAAAAGACGCAAAGACTCTCAGCGGCATCGTAGTTACACATCTCGAGAACTTGGCTCATGAATCTCCACGCATCTAAGTGAATCTCAGAATCACGTGAATATAAGCGAGGATGTTTGATAATTCGAGTATGAAGTCGTCTCACATCTGCGCGATGTAATCTTGTGATTATGGGCAGAAATTTCTGCCAGTTTTGCAGAATTGGATACGGAATGCCACCATAGGGGTCACGATTTGACGGATTTTCGCCAGTTTCCCATGTAAGACATCCATCCCGAATATTTGCTATTTCCTCATCCAATACTTCGTCATCTGCCGATAAATCAATATTGAATCGGTTCTGCGCGATTAATTGTTGAAAGAGTTTTTTACCAGTTTTTATTCGCCTTTGTTTGGTTTCCACCGGATTTAGCCTCGAACAGAAGTATTCGCGGGAAGATGGATTTATATCCGGTTCATCAGTCTGAATCCAAAGCTGAAAGTAAAATGCATTGTTTACGGCGCGAATAATATGTATGATTGGTAAACCCGCATAATAGAATGTTTCCGCGAGATTCGATGGCGAAGGAAAAGTTCCGGCGGAGCCGTCGAGGATTTGCCGAACTGCCTCATCAGCAATATGCCGATAATCCAGATCTAATATGTAGTGCAAAGATGGCTGCGACGCACTCCCTTTGAATTCATCGAGTAAGAGTGTGAACTGTTCATTAACGATTTCAGGGATGATTTGTTGCTCACTTATTGCGAGTATTTTGCCGACAATTTCACCTACATGCGTTTGCAAAAATTCCGAAACTCGCGCGTTGAATTCGCGCGAAAGTTGGCGCAATTGGAATACCCGCGATAAACCATATTTTTCTCTTAGTATTGTAGAACACAACGGGTCAATAATTGCCGCGTATTCACACATTCTTTGATTTACACAATTGTTCTATTCAAAAAAAGAACTTATGTTGAATTCCACGTTATTGGTTTATCCATTGGGCTCGGCAGCATTTTTTGCGGATTTTCGTAAATGCGTTTTTCCACGTCCGATAAAAACCGCAATAAGCCGCGCTTCTTATAGTGCTGCCAGACCATTTGCTTCGCGAATAACTCGAAAATATTCGGGTTGTAGTCGCAGAAAACACACAACGCATTAATAGTATTTTCATTGTATGTATCAGCAAACGCCTCATACATGAATGTCCATGCGATTAAATGAATGGTTGCGGGACTGCAGGCAATTTCGCGCTGATTCTTGATTAACATCTTTCGCAATTGCCGCAATTCCGCGCGATGTATCCGTGTGAATATGGGCAAAAATCTCTGCAAATCACGCTGAATCGATTCAGGAATAAGTCCGGATTCGAGACAATAACACCGAATAATTGCAATTTCATCGTCCAGTTTTTCGTCATCAACCGATAAGTCGATATTAAATCGATTCTGTGTGATTAATTGTTTAAAGAGTTTTTCGCCTACATTCGCGCATTGTTGCCTTGATTTGATTAATGTCGGGCATGTAAATTCGCCCACATTGATTGTGCAAGTTTGAAGATAAAATGCGCGGTAAATAGTGCGAATAAGATGTTTGATTGGTAAGCCGGCGCGATAAAGCGCTTCTGCGAGATTCGATGGTGATGGAAATGTGGCATTTCGAATTGTTTCTTCCGCAATGTGGCAGTAATCCAATTGCGGCAACTCTGGCTCCGAAAATAAGTCCCCGCGTTGCGGTCGAGCCTTCGGCGAGTCTGTCCAGCACCGTTGCTCGTGGGCGATTTCCGGACACACATCCTGTTTGTATATTGTGAGAATTTTGCCGACAATTTCGCCAACATGTATTCGTAGGAATTCCGAAACTCGCGCATTGAAATCGCGCGAAAGTAGGCGCAATTGAAATACCCGCGCTAAGCCGTAATCTTCACTCAATAGCGCGGAACATAATGGGTCGATAATAGCAAGGTCATTCATTCTTGTTTGTAGTTGATGTTCAATTCAAAAAAACGACTTAAGTCGTAAACGCGAACACTGGATTTGTAGAATTCCAGTAAAGTTGGCATGTATCTTCTTGTTGAATTTCCACAGCATCGCATTCACCAGAACTTGTGTCAATTATAAAGATGCAGTTTCCAGTAACCAAGCAGAATTGTCCATTCCATTCGACAGGTATAGCGCGTTTGTAAGATGCTATCGGCTCGTGTTTGTCATCATGCGGAATACATAATTTGCGCCATGATTTCACGGCAGCATCGAATTGCATCAATATTAATTTGTCACCGATGCGATGAACCCCGATAAATTTTCCGTCAATATTAACAAATGGCATGCCGTGCGAATCTTTTAAATCAAGTCTGTTCTGCATTTTCGTGTTTTCGATGCATCTCGTTTCGATATCAAATGAAACCGCGCGATCGCTGTCTGTCTCAAAATAAAATAGTTTGCTGCCAATAATTCCGGCTATTTCTGAATTATGGTATGCGGCAGAATAATATTGTGGCGCGACGGCTCCTTTGATTAATAGCTGCCATCCAAGCGTCTCTATATCGAAGTATTCGACCGAGTATTTATAATCATCCGACGGACCGTAATATCTGTCTACACCGCCAACGGCATATAATCTATGTTGATCGGAAATTAACACCGGGAAATCGCGCTCGACACACATTTCGCTCGTAAAATCCTCTCTGAGCCAACAACCCGCATATCTTTTTGTGAATCTTATGACATGCTTGGAGATATACTGATTAGTTCCAGGATAATAGCGAAATACATATAATTTATCGTCCAACCACGCAAATTGCATTCCCCGAAAATACGCATCATCTTCTTGTAAAATCGCAACGACCTCGTGGTGAATATTATCGCCATCAATCTGGCAAATCATAATAAGCGTCGACGGTTCATCGAATGCATCGATATACACAATATTGAGCTTTTTTACGTGTTTTATTTGCTCAAAGATAGTTTGCACTATATCTTGCGAAATAAGTGATATCGGACTTTCCTCGCGCGTTAGATACGCTGTAAATTGTGTTGCCGCTAACTGAACACTTTGCCGAGTGTCGTCAACTCTGTGAGTATCCATGCTTTATTGAAATAATAATTAAGATTCAAAAAAAGAATCTGCGGTAACTGCGAATTTGGAATCGTTACATTGCCAATCTTATCAATCTGCCGGCGAAGAATCCCATCGTATTTTGGAAGATATCATCGAGCGCACCGCAATCCAGCACGAAATGCTCATATACTTCGAAAAATGAGCCGATTGCGAAGGAAAGCCAGAATAAATCCGGGCAGAAAATTCCAATAGCACAATAAAGCGAGAAATGAGTCGCGCTCCAAAATGATAGCCCACAGTGGCTCAATCGCTTCAATTTTTCCGGTGTCATTCGCCCGATGTAATACGATTTATCGCGAATATTGCCCATGTTCATCGGCACATCAAGAAGGCAGGATTCATGCGCTGATTTGAATTTCTCGCAGACTTTCGAGTTACAGTCGTTAAGCGCGACTGCGAATTGCAACGAGTAAGCATACGCGATAATGTAAAGCAGAACAAGAATAAATAATTGGTTTGTTATTGAAAGTGTTTTCATACTTATCTATATATTTTGCCTCGCAATGATTTCACGCGACGCGCCACGTTGCCAATTTCCTATAAATCCGCGCTGTGTAGGCGAGCCGTATATTTTACCGAATACCTCGCGGCAAAATTTAATCAATCTCGCTATTCTTGAAAATCCATCCGCTGCGGGTTATTATCCTTTGCGCGAAATATTCGCTGGCATTAACGTTACGCAATATCCGCAGACAAATCCGCATCTTCTCGCGAAAATTCGCGAATACGCTCGCATAAATCCATCTGCGCCGATAGATATTATCTTGACTGCCGGATCGGATGCCGGCATTAAATTGATTTGTGATGCGCTAATTTCGCCGCAAACGCGCGTGATTTTGCCGACGCCGACATATCCGCACGCGGAGCTATTTTTCGAACAATCTGGATGTCTGAGCATCGACCGCCGCGAAATCAGATCAACATCCGAATTTACGAAAAAAATATGCGCCACAAATGCGATTCGCGGCAATTCATTGATTTATATTGTTAATCCCAATATGCCATTCGGTTACCTCGTGCCGTCGGCGGAAATTACTGCGCTTGCCGTCGCGCATCCAGAATCTATTTTTGTTTGCGATGAGGCATACATCGAATTTACAAAGAAAGAAGACTCGTGTATTTCCGATGAGATGCCGGCAAATTTACTTGTGCTGCGCACTTTCTCGAAATTGTTCGGGTTAGCTGCGCTAAGAATAGGCTACATTATCGCGCATCGGGATACTGCGAAATATCTGCGGAAAATGCACAATGAGAAAAGTGTTTCGCCATTCGCGATGGAAGCCGCTCTTTTCGCTTTGAATGATTCGCCGCATTGGAAGCCGCAGATTTACGCGGCAATGAAGGCGCAATATCTCGCGGAATCGGCGCATATTGCGGAAGTGTTGCCGAAGATTTGTTTTTCGAATGCAGAAATATTTGCATTTAATATTCAGAATGGCAATTTCTATTTGCTCTTTTGCCGCAATCCCGCGAATGTCTGCGCGCGATTTGCAAAAATGGGCGTCCTCATTCGCGATAAGTCGCGCGATATTGCCAATTGCGTGCGAATTTGCATTCAATCGCGCGAAATAAATGACCGCGTGTTAAATATCATTCGTGCGATTAATTTACCATGCATTTTGCGCGCTGCGCGCGCAATCGGAATTGACCTCGATGGCACTCTGCGCGCGGATGCGCAATCGGCGATTTCAGAAGAAGCGCAGCGATTTATTGATGCATTTCATCCAACTATTATTACAAATAACTCAACAAAAAGCGCGTTAACACTGCTTCGTAGCATTCATTGCGAATTTTTGACGCCGCTAAATTTCATTCGTGACTATATTGCGCAACACGAAATTCACAGCATTTATTGTATCGCGGCGGAAGGAGATGATTATCGCAAAGAGATAATTAACACGCTCGGATGTGATGTTGATTTTGATGGCGAAAGCAATACTTCGTACGATGCAGTCATTATGGTAAGTAATTTCTGGTTCGATTTGGCGAGAACAGTAAAATTGGCGAAAATATTCGCGCGGAATCAAATTCCACTTATTGTCGCTGATTCGAGCGCGATTTGCACAATTGATGCGTGCGGAGATTTAATAGACGAAAGTCACGCGATAATGCCGGATATGGCGACAATTGCGCGCAATTTTGCGCCGCCAATCGCAAAAGAAATCATATTTTGCTGTAAGCCAGACTTCTATCCTACGGAAAAAATACACATCGCTATTGGCGATAATGCGGCGACAGATTTGCCAGCACATTGCGGGATACGAATACTCTTGCGCAAATCGGCGGAAATTGACAAAGATTTGCCAATCTTTAATTTCGCCGAGAATCGCTTCGAAATAAGTAGTCTCTCTGCATTAATTCCGCATTCGTAATCGCGCGAGCTGCCACTTTACGTGTGACTCAATTATTTTTTGCAAAAAAAGAAATTGATGCGCGAAATCACGCGGTGAATGCGAATAACGCGTTGGTTATCGTTGTTGGCAAATTAATCGGCGGCTCATATATGCCAGTTGCAAAATTGGCAACTTCGATTGCGATATTATGCGTGATGACACTTTCCAGAATGATACAGAATTTTTGATTCCATTCGAGGATGCCAATTATTGCACGCGCCTCATCGAGAAATCCATATTTACACTGCAATAAATACAAATCGTGCCATGAATTGCTTTGTGCGTCAAATTGCACAATCATATTTTCGTATATTTTGCGAGCAAACTGAATTGGAACACCGACTGGAAGCGGAACATCAACGAGAATCCGTTGAATGCCGAACAATTTTCCGCCAATGGTGACTAATTGTTTCAGCATGTACTTGAAATTCGATGCCAGACTTAACTTTATTTTTTCGTAGCTTCTATTCTCGATGTCGAATACAGTTAAATCCTGCGTTCCATTTTTAAAGCAAAATATCTTTTTTCCAAGCACGCCAGATACCAAATTGTTTGCACATAATGCATCGAAATTCAATGCGATTTTTTTGTAATTATGGAAAATCAGCGGCTGCCATTCGCCTATTTTTGCGTCAAATTGTTCGATATCGCTTTCGTGCCGCGATTCTGGCGGAATTTTCGCATGCTCCGAAGAATAAGATTGCCCACATGCGTAAATTCGGTCTCGATGCGTCAATAATATCTGCTCGATGCGCGGAATGCATAATTTACTCTGCATTTCCTCTTCTGCCCAGTGATTCGCACTTATTCTTGTAAATCTTGTAATTTTCTCATAATATGGCTTGCGTCTCGTGGGCAGTGTACTATTAATTGCATATAATGCGCTATTCAACCACGCAAAAGTTGCGTGGAAAAGTTCGCGCTTCGCGCTCGAGCCTCCGGCGAGTTCGTCTTTTGTCGGCTTTTGCACGATTGTCTCGCAGCGAATGTCACCGCAATTATCGATTTGACACACCACCAGCGAAGACTGACGTTTTGAATAATCTGCTATTGTGCAAATAATGTTGAGTGTCTTTGTTACGCGCATCATTTCGAAGATGATGTATACTACTTCTTGCGAAACGAGTGATATCGGACTATTTTCGTAACTAAGAGAAGTCAGAAAATGGACTGCAGTCGTTTGAATGTCATTTATTATCAATGGCGGCTTCAATCGCATAGAAGTCATTTTTTGAGTAACAACTCGCTTCAAAAAAAGATATCTACCATATAAAATGCCACCGCGCGATTTTCAATCCGCAAATGCGATTTATGCCAGGTAACATCCAAGAATAGATATTTTTCGAACGTCATTATGGAATGAAACTGATAAATTGTGCCATTCTTTGCCATCGAAATACTCGCTATTATCATCGTCACCTATTACGCATAGATATCCGCGAATAAAACACAGATATTCTACGCCATTGCGATACTGTGTCGACTTCGGCAAACTTTCCCATCGCCATTCAGCGTGAATAAAATGGAATGTATCATATTCATCCGCGACAAATAAATCGTCTTTGTACGAAGTTGCCGATTGATGTATCGGGTAATCATATGGCGGTATTAGCGGAATAAATTCCATTTTTTGAGTAAATTTACTGAAGCATGAAACTTGCCTCGACCTATCTCTAAAAATATACACGACATTTTTCGCGGGAATGATATTACAATTGCGATAATCTGCGAAGTATTCATCAATCGGAATGCTAATATAATCACCGCCATGATTGCCGTCAATGAAACAAATGCACCCAGCCGCTTTATCGGCAAAGAATTGCATTTGATTGAAAGGCGGTGTATTCTCGAATTCTGACGGCGGCAAACAGTTGCGATGCGGCGGATCCAGTATCGCTGCAGTTAGAGCTGCGCGATATTCATTGATGATTATTTTTTTATCGCTAAAGTGCGCGGGGATAATCGGCGATAGTTCTGGGTAAACCAACTCGCTTTGATTTCCGAAAAATATTCGTTGCCGAGCAAAATAAAATTCTCGAAGGAAAAATGCCTCAGACGGAACACCAGAACTCGTGAGCACAATCGAAATGTTCTGCAAAATCAGGCTAAGCCAATTATCGTTACTAAATGAAAATAGACGATTTTCATCGGGCAAATATGGACACAATTCGCTCGGAAAGACGAATTTTCTCGAGTTCGTAACTATTGGGAATTTACTTACATCTACGAATGTGTTGAATATTAACGGTCCTGCGATATATTGGCGAAATTTGAAAAAGAAGCCAAATGACGGAAGACCAGCCAATGATAGCGGGCTTTCCGGGCTAATTTGCCCGAGCGCGAATACAGTGGCGATTTGTTTGCGCTTTGCTTCGCGGAAAATCGCGCTCGACATTGATTGAAACTGATGATTAAATTTCAAAAAAAGACTATACCCGTGGAAAAACGCGTGCAAATGAGTATTTTTTTGAGTTAGCGGATAGCTTGCATATCGAACGAATCTCAGCGGCGATGTCTGGCTGTGAATATTCGCCTTTTGTGCAAAGGATAAACGCGCGTTTATTCCGCCTTTGCGCGAGCGAGCATATTCGCGAATTCTGGTACTCGGCGTGTGATATCATCGAACTTTTCTTTGTTATGCTCCATAAAATCGTTATCCGCGAGCAAACCGCGCTCTTTCAAGAATATAACTATTTCATTGATAAATGGCAAACACCACATCTCATTTAACAGTGCATTCGCGCTCGATATGAGGTGCTGTTTATCTTGAAATTCCGCAGTTCGCAAAATCCAGCGTAGCGCGGCATATCGCGCTGTTGCCTCTGGCGAACCGATGGTTATTGTTCGCCCAAAATCCATATCATATTTGGCTTGGTAAGCAATGAAATTCTGAATCACTGAAATTAGTTGGCGACGATGAAAATCTTTAAGTGTGTCAACCATGCCGATTATTTGTTCGGCAAATTCGAATTTGCCTATGCTCAGTGCGCCGAAAACTGCAAAACCTTCCACACGCGCTGGATGAAATTTGGCAAGCGCGCACATTCGATTGACATCACATTCTGCCGCAATAATGCCAACAGCATCTGGAATGTATCCATGATAGATATATTTACCATATTTATCTATTGATTCAATGCTTTTGCATATTATTTGCAGTACAAGACGATGTCCCGGGAAGAAATAATCGTGTTTTCCGTGTAATGAGGAAGATGACACTGCAGACATAACTTTTTCCAATAGCAATTCATTTTCTTGCTCTGCAGCGGTTTGAATCGCGAAATTAAATATTTTTACTGTATTAACACCTCTCATTGTCGTGAGCCACTTCAGCACAAGAGATACATTTTGTTCTGTAATATGCTTGGATACTAACATTGCAGCATGCATTAACCGGGGTCTTCTCCATGCATTTGATTCATCAGGATAACCGAAATTTACTATGCGCGTATCGTGAATAAAATTATCTACCACGCGCAGAAGAAATGGCATTCCTCGCGATTCGACGATTGAAGGAACGAGATAAAATTCCATAATAGTAATGAATGGAAGCGATAATAGTAATGAATAATACATCGCATCTGGGCGATTTTTCTGTATTTCATGAAACGCATCAGCAAAATCAACACAGCGTTCTGGGCACCATTCGCCAAAGCGCGCAATTAAATCTGCGTTTGCCACAGATTCGGATGGTTTTTCGCTGTATGAATAGGACAAATGCGGAAGTGCAAGAAGCATTTCATTAAATGCCTCTTTCGCCTTTCTTTCGAATAAATCTCTCGCGTAGTCGCGAAAAACAGTGCATGTTCGCGCGCAACGTGCGAGCGAGCGCGCATCGAGCATATCAAGAATATATCGCCAGTTATCAAAGTTATCCATTCTATTGTCCTGGAGATTGCACAGATTCAAAAAAGAAAAATAAACTACACGCGTGTTTAGCTCCCGCGCAGCGGTCGAGCCGAAGGCGAGCTCGCCTTCGGCTCGACCCCTCCGGGGGAGCTCGTATCGGCGCTCTCTGCGCGATTGAAAATTGCCAAAATCTCCGGATGATTGGCGAAATGCGCGGTGAGTTCATTTTTAAAGACTTCATTCAAGAAAAGATTATGTTCGCGCGCGAATGCGGCGGCAATTTCTGCGAATTCTACGGAGGGATGAATATTCGCGCGCAATATGTATCGCGCGCATCGTAGATTTTTCTCTGCTGCGTCAAAACTTGCATTTCGCCATATCCAGCATATGCGCTCTTCTGGCATGTTATACTGGAAAGTTTCATGGCGCAATACATGCGCGATTGTTTTTTTCGCAATGCATTTTCCATGGGTTGTAGTGATGCGCGCAACTAACCAGTCTGCAATATCGTAGTTATCTTGTTGATTATCAACTAATACGAATTCCAATGTGTTTACGTCGTCAAAATGACAATTTCGCCGAGAAACGAGCGCTTCCAATTCCGGTACTCCGCCGGAATTATAGATAATAAACTCCGGAATGCGATACCGATATTCCATCGGTATTTGCGGCTCGTACTTCTCGATGAACTGTTGATTATGTAAGAAATTATAAATATGGAAGAGTGGATGTGGTTCGTCGAATAATGATGGCATTCCAGCGGCAACTTTTATTTTTTCTGTTTTTGATGTACTTACAAATGCGAGCACTTTATCGAGTATATCCACTTCCGCTTCTATTGTAACTCCGGTATACGGGTGCAATCCATTTTGTAAAAAGATGGCGTGCCCTATCGCATAGTCAAATATATCCGCAGTCTTGCTGCATGGCATGGCATCGAGGAATTGCAAAATACGAAGCGCATTTTGCGATGTGATGCGAAATGATAATACTTTCGCGCAAAATGATGCAATTGTGAAATTGGGTCGCTGCGCATCGTAGCGCATTATTTGCGGCGAATTTAAAATCTTATTCAGTGCGGCAATCATGCTTATAATACCGCGATACTTCCATATCTTGTGGAAAATATTATTTTCTAAAAAGTAGAATTCGCGATTGATTGTTCCATCCGCGGGCGATATTTGCGATATCGCAAATATCAAGAGTTTCGCACAGCGATTCGGACACCATTCGCCAAAATGACCGATAATGTCATTGCTAGGAAGAGTGTCGAATATGTTGTGTACGCCATAGTACAATAGGTGATTCTCAGTTTTATCATGATTTTCGACGAGAAATGCAATCAGCTCGTCATATGCGATTTTCGACTTTCTTTTGAATAAATCTTTCGCGATAGTGCGAAACATCGTACATACCTGCGCACAGCACGCAAGCGAGCGCGCGTCGAGATATTCGAAGATAATTTGCCAACTGCTGAAATTGTCCATGATGATGCTACGATAATTTTAAGTGCAAGTAGATTCAAAAAAAATCTACATCTGGCGCGCGAACCACTGGCTATTTTGCATCAAACAGTTCGCGTGTGAGAATAGCTTTTGCTTCTGGCGTTCCAATTAGTTGCTCGACAAATGTTGCAAAATCTGCTTTGAATTGTGCGATTGCCAAAATATTATTTCTGCGTATAAATGCGGCTGCCGTATTCGCTGTTTCTGCTGAAACTGTTTGGAGATGCAGAATACGGCGCACAAAGTGTTCGCTTTTTTCCACAGATTCAAAGTTGACTATCCGCAATATCCAGCATATGCGATTTTCTGGCAATCTTTGTCTAATTTTTTCTTCAGACTCAACATAATTCGCTATTATTTTCCTTGCTTCATTCTCTCCATGGTCTGCAATGATTCGCGATGTTGCCCAATCTACGATATTGGCGTATGGAAGATAATCTAATGCGAATCGCAAAGTGTGAATCGCATCAAATCTCGCGTAAGATTTCCGAGTTGCGAACGCTTCTAAATCAGATATTTTACCGCCATGATAGGAAATAAATTCAGGAATGCGATGTTGATATTTTTCTGGAATATGCGGCTCGTATTTTTCGATGAATGGCTGATTATGCATGAAATTATAAATTGCGAAGAGTGGATGTGGAGAATCGCTCGGGAAAACTTGCCCATCTGTATCTTCGATTTTTCCTGTTTTGGATGTTTTCACAAATGCGAGAACTTTATCGAGAAGTGCCCAATTCTCGAGCGGGAGATTTATGGCTTCGTGATATTCTGCTTCCAGAGAAATTACGACGAATTCGCCGAAGGCTCGAGCGCTTCGCGCGAACTTATCTCTGTACTGTATCATTACGGCGTTGCTTATAATTCTGTCGAATATATATGCTGTTTTTTTGCAAGGCATATCATCGAGAAATTGCAATACAACATCCGCATTTTGAATAGTTATGCGTTTGGATAGAACATCAGCGCAAAACGTCGTGAATATCGAGCATCTGGGGCGAAATTGATGTGGGCGGTCACAGCGCATTATCCGTGGATCGCGCAAAAATCCATTGAGCGCGGTGATAATTCCGGTCACACCGCGTGCGGCATCTATCGATGGGAATAAATGGTTATCAAGAAATACTGTCATCGTATTGAATGGGTGATTGTCATCCTGAGCGTGATTATCTTTCGGTGGTACGTATTTATCGAAGTCTATTCTGCCGCGCATGAATTCTGCGCAGTGTTCGGGGCACCAATCGCCAAAACGCTCAAAAGCGCAAAATACAGATTGACCTCTGGATTCATCGTCTTCCGAGCGGAATAATGAAACTGCAGCTATCACATCGTTATACGCTTCTTTTGCCTTTCTATCGAATATATCTTGTGCGAGTTTGCGAAAAGTAGTGCACACCTGCGCGCAATGCGCGAGTAAGCGCGCATTAAAATAATCGAGAATAATTTGCCAAATGTCGAAGTTATCCATGCTTATTGCTTAGAATGGCGCATTTCAAAAAAAGATTTCCACTCGCGGCATTAGAAATACGCGGATAAGTCAATCGGCGGGATATCACTGCGAATTTGCACATAACTCGCCTTCGCGTACTCATCGAGCAAACTTGGTTTTACTTTTTGCGGATTTTTTTCAATCATTTGCGCCGTATCCGCCAATATGCTGCACGCATCACCGAATTTACAGCCGGACGATACAAATGACTTCGCGAACAATCTTAGGATATTTACATTATAATCGCAGAAGACACAAAGACCATCCACCGCAGTGGTGCGGTTGCTCGTTTTCAAGAAATGGAACATCGCGTGCCAAACCCACGAGAACAGAACTGGGCTATTGACGCGCACGCGCGAATTTAAAACACTTTCGAAGATTTTCGCAATGATATGATGATTCATCTTTGCGAAAAGTGGCAAGAATACGCTCCAATCGTAAGTCGTTTCGCCCACTGGGCTATCAAACGCCACAGAATCGCAATACATGCCGTGTAACTCACTTTCCAGTATTCCATCATCTTCTTCTTGCGCAATAATCCGCATGAATATTGTTTTGCCCAATGTATGGCGCGTGTGGCGCGGTGGAAATATAGTACTCATTAATAGGCAGATATATTTTATTGGTATTTTGACGACCCACATCGCGTCGACTAAATTTCGCGGCGAAGGAAATGGCAACATATCGCTTATTTCATCAATCATACTTTCGCCAATGTGTGGCGGCGGTTGTCCGCTATTGATAGAAAGAGGATGAATGCTCATTTCTCGTTCATATATCGTGAGTATTTTCGCAACTATTTTGCTGGCATTGGTTTGGAGAAAATTATCAATCACTGCGTTATACTCGTGCGAAATGAGGCGCAATTGGAAAATCTGCGCGATTCCATGCGGCTCTTTATCTAATAGCCACTCGCAAAACGGCGTTAGAAAATCCAAGCGTGTTGTCATCTCTTGATAAATATTACGCGTACGAGATTCAAAAAAAGAACACCACTCGCGCACCTATATAATAAAGTCCAGAGTGGTAAATGCGTATACTGCTTTTATGCAATTATCGGGAAGCGCAACAGAGTTACATACGCGGTAATTAGTATCGAATTCAGTTACGATAACTGGCGATCATTACGCGACTGAATTAGATAGTATTCTTTTTCGAAATGAGCCAAATTAGTAGAATCGAACGAGGTGTTGTCTTACCATCAATCTCGCCCACTTTAATTCTGCCATTATTCAGTTCTAATTATATGGTTGCTTTAATCAAAAAAAGATTGATTTGCGCCTTTGTTTCACGAAACAAAGGCAAGTTTCGCGTCCATGTAAATCGCCGGCAAAGTTGTGGTTGTGTGAATACTGAAGTCACGCACATCGAATTCCTCAATTGTAATCTGCGATTCATGCGTACTTTCGCTCGTAACGATGCAGATATTATTTTCGCCCCATTCAGCAAGGAATGTCGAAGACGGTTTATGTGCGCCGCCATTAAGCGGGCATATCAGATTCCATGAGTTATTTGTCGGATCAAAACGCGCCAGATATTCATTATTTGTTCCCGGCGAAATGCGGAATATTCCAAATAGAAAATCGCCAATAGTTGCCAATCTGTGCGATATCCCGTATACAGTTTCAGTTGCCGTTTTTACTTCGGAACTTCCATTGGTTGCATCAACTACGCGGACATACGCTGTTGCATCTGCGAATATAAATAATTTTTGATTAACAACACCAGCGGCGAAATACTCCACATCTGCATTTGGATTGGCTATCCGGTGATTCTCGGCTGCAATCAATCTTTGCCATTCTGCGCAATTCGTATCAAGAGGCGGACTGTTGCCACCGCGATAATCATTGATAAATATGTTGCCGTCAGAGACTCCGATGATAAAAGTTCCCGCGGATCGCTCCGCGGGAGCGGTCGCAGCTATCGCTTCGCGGTCGAGGCTTCGCCGAGTTGATTTTTCGTATGCAATTGGTGTAAGATTTGCACAGCGCGGAACACTTAGGTCAATATCCATGGCTTCTTCGTCCCAATCATGTTTACCACATCTCGTAAATTTGACAACGCGATTTGGATGCGTTTCTAAAGGCAAGTTGCTAAGAATCGCGTAGAGCGCGCCATTCATCCATGCGAAAACTGTTGAATTTGCAAAGAGGGCGTCATCTGCGGGTGCGTTTACAATCGTATCATCGTGAAACGCATTGTCGTAAAATTGGCATAGAACGAGCAGTAAGCGACCTGCATCTTCTTCATCTTTAACTATGCAAATGATATTGAGTGTTTTAACACTGCGTAAATGCTCGAATATGCACTGTGCGTCGTATGGATTGAGGTACGATATTGGGCTTTCTTCTTGCGTAATTGCCGCAGTGAATTGGGTCGCTTGAGCGCGACAATCTTTGGAAAAGTAAACTGCCATCTGATTGATTTTATGGAAACATTATTCAAAAAAAAGATGCGTTTAAAAATCTCCGCAAGAATGCAAGTCTCAAGATACGAAGATTAATATCGGGGTTGAGAAACTTTTCGGCAACGCGAAGTTCTCGATTTTCGCCGTCTTTGGATCGTACGTTTTAATCTTGATGGATTTGCCCGCCAGCGCTTTGACGCGACATTGGCACATATTCCAATCGATTTTTAAAGTGATTGATGAGCTGCCATAATAGCACCGAGCATAACAACCGAATGTTTTAATATCTGATACGTCTTGTTCGGTTATAGTTGGATTGCGTTCCAGTTTCCACGCGTTTTTAAGTGCCGCCGAAGGCGTCGAGGCTACGCCGAGCGCGAATTTAGCGATGCATTTAGCGCGGCGCACTTTTTGCTCGATGGGCAGATCATCGTAGATTACGTCATCAGAAATGCATAATGTGTCAGTTTTATCACTAAAAATATATAGCGTATCATTTCCGAAAGTAAAAATCGCGTCTCCGAACATTTCGCTTTCGATATTTAATTCGGCGATTCTTTTCGTTTCGAGTCCGCTGTGATTGAGCCGACATATCACGACGTACTTGTGATTATCCTTGAGTTTCGCATCTTCAATGCAGATAATATTAAGCGTGCTGCATTTGATGCTTGCTGCCATTTTATGTGGATCTTCTTTTGATTATATCCGGCAATCAAAAAAATATCCTGCGGATTACGTTGAGCAGTACTAATTTCGCCATTATTTGAAATTCATCTCGCTCCGTTAAGCAATAAAAGCAAGCCGAGCACAAAGGCAATTTTCCGGTAAATAGGATACGCGAGAATGGCAACCATCCGCGTCAATTTCCTCGAGGATAACATGACGTAGTTGCTGTGGCGTTGATTGACAAACATCGCTCAATGATTCGCTCGATATCACGCACATTTTTCCGTTAAATTCAGCGATGCATGTTGAATTTCTATTTGGCAATGGTTTATGCTGATCGTAATCATGTAGCTGATAAAGCGGCTCCCATGAATTGTCCGCCGGTTTAAATCGCATTAGGAACTCTGCATAATCGCCATCTTTTCGCCGTTTCTGACACACCCCGAATAACAAATTTCCAATATTAGCAAGACCGTTTGAACGTTTAAACACAAACCCACGATTGGAAAGCTTTAATTCGATTTTTCTATCTGTAGGATTAACCACGCGGAACTCTTCGATATTGAAATTAAAGATGTATATTTTTCCACCTATCATGCCAGCTGTAATTTGTTCAACTGGAGTATCTTGATACGTTTTTCCATCGGCTATTAATTTTTGCCATTCGGCGCAATTATCATCATATCGTATACCACCATCGCAATTATTGTGTTCGCCGATAGATATTCTACCACCGACATTTCCAATAATAAAAACTGACCCTTCATGCGCAATTGAAACTAAATTTGCGCATCGCGGGACAAGTAAATCAGAATCAAATATTTCTTCTGTCCAGTCATTCTCGCTACACTTTGTGAATTTGATTAAGCGATCTGGATGCGTTTCCAGTGGCAATTCGCCTATAATAGCAATAAGCGAACCATTCACCCATGTAAAGACCGTGGATTCCGCGAACAGTGGATCGGTCACTGGCGCGCACGTAATTAGATCGAGGCAATACTTTCCATCACGTATTCTACATATGGCGAGTATCAGTAAATTCTTCGCTCTATTGTCAACTATGCAAAGAATATTAAGTGACTTAACGTTATCTGAGTTCGCCGAAGGCTCCCGCGAAGGGGTCGAGCACTGCGAAGCAGCGACCCCTTCGCGGGAGTTCGCTGCATGTGGCGCGATGTGTGGTTCTGGGCGCGATGGCGCGCTTTCCTCAATGGTGCCTGAGGCATCGCCTTGGATAACCTTAGAGTGGCAAATTTTAGAACTGTCTTCCATTATTTAATTTATATTGTAGGTATTCAAAAAGAATGCGCCAATGCGAAGATGTTTTTTGACGCAACGTTGCCACGGCTTTCTTTTTTTGATTATGCAGAAATCAAAAAAAGATGTTAATGCGTTCTGAAGATTGTCAGCGCATTTTAAGAAGTGAACATGAATATCACGTGAGATAGACTTTCTGGCAGAGCGTATTTCTCGACCTTTGCGGTCTTCGGATTGATTGTCTTAATCCTGATTGCGTTGCCAAAAGAAGACGCAATTTCACACTGCAGACCATTCCAATTAAGTTTTGGAAAGGTCAGTGTGGATTTCGGACCCAAATTGCAGTTGAATTCAACCAGTTTAAGATCGCGTTCCTCTTGCTCGTCGATGATAGGATCACGCTTTATTTTCCAAGTGCCGTCGCGAACAATTTTGGCAATACATTTAGGGCGTACGTCCAAATCAACAAGCGACTTGTTTTCAAATATATACAAAGCATCGTTTGCGAACGCGAAACGTTTCGCGCTGAGTATTTTTTCATTAATAAGTACTTTTGTGATTACTTCAGCGCTGAATTCATCGCGATTGAGATGGCATATTACGAGATACACATAATCGTTGTTGGTATATCCTCCGTCAACGCAGAGAATATTAAGCGTTTCACTCGAAGTTGATGCCATTGTTAAATTGCCTCCTTTTGATTATATAGAAACGAAAATCAAAAAAAAAGATACCCATGCGTAATACGCGTTTAAAATCTTCCGCTTGTTTCAAGGAACGAACTCCAGCGAAGCGGTCGCACTTCGTGCTCGAGCCTCCGGCGAGGTCGAGGCTTCGCCGAACTCCAATATCGGATTTGTAAATCTTTTCGGCAATACGAATAGCTTAACTTTCGCAGTTTTAGGATTGCGCGTTTTAATTTTGATTGATTTTCCACTGCGCGCATCCACGTTGCAAAGAAGTCCGTTCCAATCAAGCTCTATGGATACTGATGCATCATATGAATTGTATCCATAGCATCCATTTGACTTGAGATCGCGTTCCTCTCGTTCACTAATGACGACATTGTATTCCGTTTTCCATATTCCATCATACGTAAATTTAGCGACACATATTGGATATTGTGTTTCCGGTTTCCAAAGTAAATCGTTATCGATTAAATTGCCATCGAATACATACAGTGCATTATCCATAAATATGAATAGCGAATCAAGAAATAGTTTATTATTGAGGCTCACTTTGGCAAGCCGTTCGATACTGAAACCTGCGCGACTGATATGACAAATCGCAAGATATGCGTGACCATTTCTCGACTCTTTGTTTTCAATGCAGACAATATGGAGCGCGCCGAGCGAATCCATGTATTTCTTTTTTGGTTGTGCTTAAAATCAAAAAAATATCAACGGCTCCTCGGTGTCAGCGCTTTGCAGACACCTATTCTGCGTACGCGAATATTGGATTTGCGATTTTTGCCGATATTGTCTCAGAGGTAACTGTGCCGCTTTCTGGATCTATCGCCACGAGTTCAACCGATGAATCACCTCTGCATAAGATTAAGCACAGCTGTTGATGCCGGTTAACAAGCATGATGCGATCCTTCTGATGAACAATCATATGCGCATCTCTGCGGAATTCCACCAGGCTCCACGTATTATTTCGCGGATCGAATCGCGCGATAGTAAAATGACCATCCCTGCGAAAAGTATATAATCCGAATAATAATTCTCCAATGGTTATCATTTCATATGCGAAATCAAAGTCAATCACGCGATTCGTCGTTATTTCATTCATTTCTCTCGCGTCAATATCAAATAAGTGCAATATATTAGTTCGATTCTGAAAACGGTACAATCTTCCACCTATCATTCCCGCAAAGCATGGATACGATATTTCGCGATCGGCGGTACTTTGTAGCAAGTTTTTATCCGCAAATGTTAATATTTGCCAATGACGAATGTCCGGATCGAAGAATTTAATTTGGTTGCGCGTTTTAAAACTATTATACAGATTAATAGCATATATTTTATTTTTGTATGACATGAAAATCGGCGCTGGACCAGATGTGCGCGTTGTTCTACGCGAGAAGTATTCAGTTTCCCAGACACCGACACTTTTTGCGATTTTAGATGCGACCTGATAGCCAGCAGCCCACCCGCGAGGAACGGAGTTGATCGTGTATAAAGTACGATCACATCGCGCAAAGAATAATCTATTAATTGGTCGACCACTTATTTGCATTGTCGAAATTGTTTCACGGCGAATATCTTGCAATGTGCCGTCAATTGTGTACAAATCTAAATTATATAACGCAATGCCGCTATGAACCATATATCCGCGCGTTTCTTCTGGCGATAATTTGCCGACATCCACTTTTGTCGCGCCGATGATGATTAGTGGTTTTGCAAATTGTTCGAAGATGCATCGCAATTCAAAAGGCGAAATGAGTGCGAGCGGGCTTTCTTCTTGCGTGATTGCCGCAATGAGCTGAATAGCTCGCGCGCGATTGGTATTCGCGGCAAAATGAGCAGTGGCTGCCATATGATTCATATGTGCATTATTTCAAAAAAAGACACATAATTTTCAATTCGTGAACATTGTCAATACGCGCGCGAATGGCACAGGCAAAGTCACACAGCTGAGTACCTCTGGATCATCCGGGGAAATACTTCTCGTGTTGCGGTCAGTTAAATCTAAATTGACAGTTGCGATGCTCAATCCATAAAACCAATGGTAAGTTATTACGTGGAGCTCCGCCGAAGGCGTCGAGGCTACGCCGAGCTTACCATTCCACTTAACTAAGCCTTGAATATTGTATATGTTTATTTTCTCGTGATCGTAGCTCATTCGATAAACATCGTGCCAAGAATTATCTCCGGCATCAAAACGTATGAGAGCCGAATAATATTCTTGTTTTGTACAAATGGTGGATAATCCAAATAACGATTCGCCAATATTGATGAGCGAGCACTTATATTGAAAATGAACAATGCGATTTGTTTTAATTAGCGTGTATTTTCGCTCGCTGGTATCGAATACGAATAATTTATCCGTCTTGTCCGCAAAGCCATATATTTTGTTTCCAATAACGCCAGACATGATGCATTGCGCGAAATTGCGAGTAAACGAAACGTATTCGAATCCGCCATTCGCGATCATACGTTGCCATCTACAATATGTAGGATCGAGATATTCAATTTCATCAGAAGTATCGGGATAATTCGCGCAACGCGCTCGAGCCTCCGGCGAGTTCGACGGAGCCCCGACGAAAAAACTGGCTTCTCCGAATCCGCCGACTACATATATTCGATTCCAAATGACATGGAATATTGGAGATGTGCGGCGGATATGCATCTTCGCGGATGGTAAACATTCCTCGCGCCAATTATTCTCGCTTTCTCTCGTGAATCGCGCTCGGCGAAGCCTCGACGCCTTCGGCGGAGCTCCGCCGAAGGCGTCGAGGCTTCGCCGAGCTCCTAAATTGGAATACGCGGATTCCAGCGCGTTGTCGAATGCATATAGTTGATTATTTAACCACACAAAATGCGCGTGGAAAAGCCAGTCATCTTTTTGTTTTTTGGCGATTATCTCTGAGCGAACGGTGCGACTATTGTCAATCTGGCAAATTCCAAGCGATTGATGTTCAATATCCGCTTCGTCATCGATAACGCAGATGATAATGAGAGTTTTATCGTGAAGATAATCAAAAATAGTTCGCACTTCGAAAGGCGAGATAAGCGATATCGGGCTCGGCGAAGCGCTCGAGGCTTCGCGGGGACTGCCGCATTTGCTAAGCGCGATAAGGAACTCAACGGCTGTAACTTGAAAGTCGTTAGCCGAAAGACAGATTGTTTCCATATCTATTGCTATTATTCAATATACATTGCAACTCAAAAAAAGAATATCGATGGCTCAGGCACTGTGGAGGCGCAATTGACGCAAATATGCGCATTTAGCAACCTAAACATTCGTGAAGAAGTGGCGCATAAGCCTTGGATAGATCTTCTTTTCAAGAAATATCGAGTTCCGGCGGAGCCGTCGAGCCTTCGGCGAGTTCGATGTAACGGAATTATACAATTAAAATTGTTGCATCATCGATATTTGGATGCGATGCGTGCATTTTAGTCTTGATAATTAGCCCGCGAAAATCTGCTGACATGTGCCGAATGTGAATTCCCGCGTATTTAAAATCTTGCGAAGAATATTCGACTGCCCAATAACTGCGAAAAATAACGAATTCGCGTCGAACCGCGCCATTAAAATCATTTCGCGCACGGCGAATTGCTCAATTTCCGCGAGAATCTGCGGTGAATTCGCGAGCATTTCGTGCGCGAATTTCCATAAACTCGCGCCGGATTTATCTTGTGCGAAAATCGGAAATCCTCTGCGTAGCAGGATGCGTAGACCGAAGAATAACGGATAATGCGATGCCGCGATGCGTGGCGAGAATAATTCATTTTCGCATTCATCGAGAAAATATTGGCGAACCACCGCAAGCAGCAGAAATGGGTCGGTTTTCGGCGTCAAAATGCCGACATTCGCCAATTCTACTGTGATTGTCCAATGTTCGCCGCGAAGTGAAGTGATTTCTTCTTGCGTAAGATGCCCCTTTAGCGCGAATAAACAATGGCGAATCAAGAATAAACGATTCTCGAGTGATGGAAGATTGTTTCGGGGGGGCAAACCGAAGCCAAACGTATTTTGCTGCGGAGGTGTAATAAATTGTTCTGGGTGCAAAATGCATTTTTTGTATTCGGGTATCCGCTCGAATGTATCTGGTAGAAATTTTAATATGTTTCTATCTTCGAAATTATGGTAATTTGTGCATCTATTGGGCAATATGAGTTCATCATAAATGGCAGTCGCGCCTTTGGTGAATTCCATTGCGCGCAAATATATCGTGATTAAATCTCCGGTAAATGCCGGTGCCTCATCCTTGGCAATACTCGGGCTAAATATTTCCGCGCAATCCATATCAATGAGTAAATCCTCAAGAAATGAGATTTTCTTCGGACCATGATAGCCGAAATTGAGTTGCGAGTTATCATGCACATGGAATTCTTGCTTGTAGTAAATGGCGAGTATATCCTCGAAATAAGCGCGAAATTGCGCGTTTTGGCGCGAATACAGCCACATCGGATAACAAAGATTGAAAAACGCGCGAGCTGGTTTGTATCCGATCCATTCCGAAATCGCGCGTGTAACACTGAAAAATTGTGCAACATCTTGCCGCGCGAATTCACTTTCGAGAAATTCTGCGGGCAAGAGTTCTCTTAGAAATGCCGGATCCATAAATAAATCCCGATTTTTAATTCTGAGTATGTCGAGAGTGCGGCTGGAGTAGATTTTTCGCACTGCCGCGATGTAATCATCGCGCGTATCGCTGATTGGCTGCATTGTAGATTCGATAGGAAAGTGGAGTGCTTGCATTTGCGCCTATAGAAGTGTGTTTCGCGCGATTCAAAAAAAGAATAATCGCGCTGTTAGTACGATGTATACGCGAACAGTAAATTTGTGAATTTTTCCGGCAGTCGAATAACTGGATTTGATTGTCCATCTTTTGCGCTATATGTTTCGATTTGTATGTTCACCGAATATAATGTTCGATTGCAGTAGACGAGACAAATTTTTTGCATCCAATCACACATGAATACTCTGTCGTAATGGTAATCGAAAATATTTGCCGCGCAATCCAAAACGCACAATTTACGCAATGAGTGGGCGGATAAGTCTAATTGCGCGATGAATAAATCATTTCCGTAACGGGAATCACCATAACTAATTATACCGAATAATGATTCGCCAATCGCACATATGTACCGTATCACCAATAGCGGATGCTTACCTTGAATATTAATTTGCGTCGTTTTTAAAGGTATGCAACGCGATTGCGGATCCGCGTCACTACGCGAGCGCTCATCTTTATCGAATGAAAATATCTCATGGTCTGAATCATAATTTTCCAAAATTCCATACATTTTCGGGCGTACCGCATCGCGTGTTAGTGTAATGTTGTAATACGCGATACGAATTTGCGCAGCTCGGCGAAGCCTCGACACCTTCGGTGGAGCTTCATCGAGCGCGAATGTGACTTTTTGCCAACTACCTGTGATTGGATCGAACCGATTTATCTCGTTATTACCAATACCGCACGAAAACGCAGGTTTACCAATTATGTAAATACTATTATCATCTGTGAATGATGATGAATAAAGATACAACATTCTGCGCATTTTGTTAACGATGCATTCTTCTTTCCAGTTACTATTGCTTATCCTCGTGAATTTCGAGAAATGTTCCACGTATTTGCAATTATCCACAGCGCATCCAAATGCGTATAAGTCGCCGCGTAAATGTACAAAACGCGCCATAAATAACCAATTATCCTTCGGTTTTGTAACGATATTTTCGTGGAGTGTCTCGCCGTTGCGAATTCGGCTTAATATGAGTGTTCCATTTGTTTTGGTAAATGTCACGTGGATGATATTAAGCGTCTCATTTTGAATTTGTTCAAAAATGAGATGTATGATGTATTGCGAGATAAGAGATACTGGGCTATTTTCGTCGCTTAGCGCGGATATGAATTGGATCGCTGTGTTCTGAATATCGATAATATTCGTTTCGCACTTCCGCGGCGAATTATCGGTTTCTGCCATTTCCTATTGATACGAATATCGGCGCGATTCAAAAAAGAATAATCTCGCCATTAGTTGGTCGTAAATGCGAATAATAGATTTGTGAATTTCCCCGGCAAATGAATTGTCAGCGTTGGCATTCCAGTTTTTGCGTTAAATGTTTCGATGTTGATGAATTGCGCAGCAGTTGTCCAATTGTCATTAACCAAGCAAATTTTACCCCGCCATTCGCACATAAACTCTCTATCAATAGAATCTCTGAAGTGGCTCGCCGAAGGCTCGACCGCTTCGCGGGAGCTCGGCGAAGCCTCGCGCAATTTTTGTATTGTGTGCTTATCGAGATCAAATCTCGCGAGAAATAAATCTTTGCCATAATCACACAATCCAAATAATAATCCGCCAATAGCACATATATGCGATATATTCAATGGAGAACATTCGCCTGGAATATTGATATGTATGGTCTTCAAAGTTCGCCGAAGGCTCGACCCCTCCAGGGGAGTTCTGCGCTGTAGCGATGGCGCTTGTGAATTCGCGCTATTAGCGCGCTCATCTCGATCGAGCGAGAACAACTCGTCGCCCGAACAAATTTGCGCGATTCCATATATTTTCGATGGGTTGACATCGCGCATTGATACAATGCCATGTATGTAATGGGAATGTAAATCTTTATCAGCCGTGATAGTTATTTTTTGCCAATCGCCGGTCGGTAGATTAAAATAAAGTATCTCACCAGTGTTTATCGATATTGGAAATGTATAACGATCTAACGCATAAATTCCATCGCGATCCGTAAACACAGCCGACGAATATATCTGGGGTATTTCGGCGGCGATGCGATCTTTCTTTCCAATTATTGGCGCTTATCCTTGTAAATTTTGAAAAGTAAGAGACATCTTTGCCATCAATTGTCCTACAATCAAATGCAAACAACTCGCCATTTAGTTGTGTGAATTCTGCACCAAATAGCCAATGCAATCTTGGTTTTGTTGCAATATTTTCATAACATGTGGTATCGCCACAAATTTGGCATAATACGAGTGTCCCCATTGTGTTATCAAATGTCGCGCAAATAATATTAAGAGTCGTATTTTGAATTTTTTTGAAGATACTTCTCGCGATATCCTGCGAGATAAGAGATATAGGGCTAATCTCATCGCTAATTGCGGCTACGAACTGGATTGCGATGGCTTGAATATTAATAACTTTCTCGCTGTGTTTCTGCGGGTTATCAATGTTTTGTAGATGCGCCGCCATTTCTGCCATGTTACTTGAATATCGGCGTATAATTCAAAAAAGAATAATCTTGCCATTAGTTCGGCGAAGCCTCAACGCCTTCGGCGGAGTTCGGCGAAGCCTCGACACCCCCGGTGGAGTTCGGCGAAGCCTCAACGCCTTTGGCGGAGTTCGTAAATATGAATAGCGGCTGAAAGAATTCTGCCGGCAATTGAATGACAGAATTCGGCAATCCATTTTTTGGATTATAAGTTTCTATTTTTATGAATCGGGAAAATATTGAATAATTATAATAAACTATGCAGACTTTTCCACACCAATCACACATTGACACTCGTCCATTGAAAACTCGCTTGAGATGATTCAAAGTGCGCAATTTTCGCAGCGAATGAGATACTGGGTCAATTCGCGCAAGAAATAAATCCATTCCGAAATCAAGCCCACCATAATCGCATATGCCGAATAACAAATTGCCAATATTACATATCCGCCATATGTGCAATGGGGCAAATTTGTCCGGAATATTGATACGAATCGACTTCAAAATTCTGTTTTGCGGCGAATGCGCATCTTCTTGGTCAAATGAGAATAACTCTTTGCCGGAATCATTTCGTAAAATTCCGTATATTTTCGGCTGGCTAATACCACGATGAATCGATATGATTTCCGATGTATCGTGGAAATGTAAATCTTCGTTCGCAGCGACAGTTATTTTTTGCCAATCGTTCATCGTGGGATTGAAATGGACTATCTCGTCATTGCAAACATCTCTTTGAAACACCACTCCGTCCAATATATAAATCCCGTCATTATCCGTGAATAGTAATGGATAATGGTATTCCTGATGTGTTTCGGCGGGAATGTTTTCTTCTTTCCAATTATTGGCGCTTATCCTTGTAAATTTTGAAAAGTTCTGTGTATCTTTCCCACCAGTTTGCTTATAATTAAATGCGAATAAATCGCCGTGCATTTGCGCGAATTCCGCACTAAATAGCCAATGCAGTCTTGGTTTCGTCGCGATATTTTCGTAATGAGCATCGCCATCGCAAATTTGGCATAATACAAGTGTTGCTTCATCCTTGGCACGGTCGTATGTCACGCAAATAATATTCAGTGTTAAATTGCGGAGATGCTTGAAAATATATTTCGCGATATA
>NZ_JALOBS010000031.1 GCF_023228165.1 Methylomonas sp.
GTTGCTCGGCATTGCGGCCGCTTGGTTCTGTATTCAAATACACCGAGCCTTCCTTCGAATCTGATTTTTGAACGTCTGCTTATTAAGTGATGAAGTTTAACTAAAAAAATTTGATTCAATATTCGACTGGCCGGTTAGGGTCGACTGCGCCAATTCGCCGCATCGCGTTTTGCCGGCACACTCATACCAGCCTCGATCACCGGTTGCGCGTGATCGTCCGCCCTACCGCTTTGGTGCAGAAACAGTTCATTTCGGTGCAAATTGTTCTGCCGGTGACTGACCAAACTACCTGCCGCTCCCTAAAACAGTAGTGCTGCAGAGCTTGGCACAATCAGTGCTAAAAAAATGACGATGCAATGGCGCATCATATCTTCCCTTCAACAACGGCGTTGGCTGGCTGCATGTTTTAAACAGGCGGCTAAAAGTTTACTCGTCTGTTGTTCCTGTCCATTTCGGCCATCCGCAATTAACGAGTAAATCGCTCGCCTTCGGGGAATCAACGGCCTGCTTAAACTGGCTAAATCAACCGAATGACCGTGTTTTTGATCCGACACCTCATTCATTGTGTTCCTATTTTTTAAAGGTGCGTTATGTCCTATCTGATTCCTTCAGAATTTGTCACCAAGATGGTGGATGCGGGTGAATCCAAAATCTTTATGTCGACCAGAGATACCTTGATCAGGGCTTATATGGCCGGCGCGATACTGGCGCTGGCGGCAGTCTTTGCGGTATCGGTTACTGTCCAGACCGGTTCGCCGATTTTCGGTGCAATCTTGTTTCCGGTCGGCTTTTCCATGCTGTATCTATTAGGCTTCGATTTATTGACCGGTGTATTCGTATTAGCGCCATTGGCTCTGATCGATAAACGGCCTGGGGTTACCATGGGCGGCATTTTCAGGAACTGGGGACTGGTTTTCGTGGGTAATTTTCTGGGCGCTTTAACCGTGGCGATCATGATGTCGATTGTTTTTACTTACTGCTTCTCCGTGGAACCTGATGCAGTAGGTAAAAAACTGGCCGGCATTGGTGAAGCGCGTACCCTGGGTTATGCCAAATACGGCATTGCAGGCTGGTTTACCATCTTCATTAGAGGCATGCTGTGCAACTGGATGGTATCGACAGGGGTAGTGGGCGCGATGATTTCCACCTCGGTCAGCGGCAAAGTCATCGCCATGTGGATGCCCATCATGCTGTTCTTCGGCATGACTTTCGAACACTCGGTAGTGAATATGTTTCTGTTCCCGTCCGGCTTGATCATGGGCGGAAATTTCTCGATTGCGGATTATTTTATCTGGAATGAGATTCCGACGGTGCTGGGCAATTTGGTCGGCGGCCTGGCCTTTACCGGCTTGACACTTTATTCCACCCATGTAAAAACCGCGCCTAAACGTACTTTTTAATTCAAATCGGGATCATTCAGCCTCGGCTATCAACAGGCCGAGGCTGAATGATCAGACGGTTTAAGTAGTATTCACGCTCATCTCGTCCCAGATGCCGCCCCCGAAGCCTTCGGCCTTATACAATGTCCTCCAGTCAATTAACCGTGTCCGTCGGCCAATATTCCGATAAAGGCCGCAAAGCCGTCAATCAGGATTTTCACGGCCTATATGCTCCGGGACAGCCGCAATTAGCGTCAAAAGGTATAGCAATCGCTTTGGCCGATGGCATCAGCAGCAGCGAAGTCAGCCAGATTGCCAGCCAGGCGGCTATTACCGGCTTTCTGGAAGATTATTACTGCACCTCGGAAGCCTGGTCGGTAAAAAAATCGGTACAACGGGTTTTGACCGCCAATAACGCCTGGCTGTACGCCCAAACCCGACAAAGCCAGTATTGTTACGAGAAAGACAAAGGCTATGTCTGCACCTTGAGCGCCCTGGTGCTCAAATCCGCCACCGCGCATATTTTCCATGTCGGCGATTCGCGTATTTACCGCTTGCAAGGTCACGACCTGGAACAGCTCACCAACGATCATAGGCTGTGGGTGTCAAATGAAAAAAGCTACCTCAGCCGGGCCATGGGTATGGATTCTCATTTGGAAATCGACTATCACAGCCTGTCCGTGGAAATCGGCGACAGCTTTATCCTGGCCACCGACGGCGTTTATGAATACGTCAGTCCAAATTTCGTCTGCGATACCATTAACAACCGGTTCAGGGGTAATCTCGACGCCGCCGCCAAGGCTATCGCCGATGAAGCTTACCGGCAAGGCAGCACTGACAATCTAACCATCCAGATCATCAAAATCGAGACCTTACCCACGCCCGACTCAAAAGAACTTTACCAGTCATTAACCGAATTACCGTTTCCGCCGCTCCTGGAAGCCCGGATGCAATTCGACGGCTATACCATCACGCGCGAGCTGCATGCCAGCAGCCGCAGTCATGTCTATTTAGCGGTCGACCAGGACACTCAGACACCCGTGGTGCTCAAAACCCCATCGATCGATCTGCGCGGCGATCCGGCCTATCTGGAGCGGTTTCTGATGGAGGACTGGATTGCCCGCCGCATCAACAACCCGCACGTCCTGAAGCCTTACGCACAGACCCGCAAACGCCACTATCTCTATATCACCACCGAATTTATCGACGGCCAGACGCTGAAACAATGGATGCTCGACCATCCGCAACCGGATATGGAAACGGTGCGCGACATAGTGGAGCAAATCGCCAAGGGCTTGCGGGCCTTTCACCGCCTGGAAATGTTGCACCAGGACTTAAGGCCCGACAACATCATGATCGACAGCACCGGTACAGTGAAAATCATCGACTTCGGCTCCACCCGAGTCGCCGGACTTGTCGAAATGAACACCGCCGGCCAAGACAGCATCCTCGGTACCGCCCAATACACCGCACCGGAATATTTTATCGGCGAGCCGCCCACCGCGCGCTCGGATATGTTTTCCTTGGGCGTCATCACTTATCAAATGTTGATCGGCAAGCTTCCGTATGGCGCCGAAGTCGCCAAATGCAGGACTAAAGCGACGCAAAGCAAGTTAATGTACGCCACCCTGCTACAACCGAATCGGCTCATTCCAGCCTGGGTGGACGACGCCGTCAAAAAAGCCGTACACCCTAATCCCTATCGGCGTTACGAAGACTTGTCGGAATTCATATTCAACCTGCGCCATCCGCACCAGGCATTCTTAAACAAAACCCGCCCACCGCTGTTGGAACGCAACCCGGTCGGTTTCTGGAAAGGCGTTTCCTGTATTCTGGCGCTTATTATCGTGGCGCTATTGCTGAAATAAGGCCTCCCGAGTTTAGACATTGCCGCTTTATTTTGGCATACCCACCGCGGTGCCGGCAGGTTCTAAGCTAACAGGCAGACCACGGCCCAAGCCGGTAAGCAACCGCTTTTCGGTTGCGAGATTAACTCACCATCAGTGGCGTATAGTATTCGCCCGCAAATAACGGATTCACCAAGCTCGGCGGACTGGTCTCCCGGATTGGCTACCAAGCGCAAAATCCTACCTTCTCCGATTTGCCAATCGACTTGCCACGCTTGCCCGCCGAGCTGCTTTATGCGGGTATCGTTTAAACGGATATCCGGCAGTCGCGGGACAATCTCTTGCCGGCGTACCGCCAACAGCTTGCGATGGCAGGCCAGCCAGTCTTGCCCCTCGGCAGTGTTTAACGCCCGCCAATCCAAGATCGATCTCTGAAAGCTTTCGGCCGCCGAGGGATCGGGAATCGCGGCGCGGGCTTTTGCCGTGGTAAAGCCGGGAAACTCGACAAACTCGCGCCGGCGAGCCTGATTGACGCGTTTTGACAAATGCGCTTCAAAATCGCAAAAAAAACTAAACGGCTGCCGACAACCCCATTCCTGGCCCATGAACAACATGGGCGGAAAAGGCGACAGCAATAACACGGCAGTAGCGGCGCGCACGGCTTCCGGCGCGACTAATTGATGAATACGTTCGGCAAACGGCCGATTACCAACCTGATCGTGATTTTGCAAGAAGTTAACAAACGCCAGCGGCGGCAGATGTGCACTGACTTCGCCACGCGGCTTAGCCTGCCGATACGCCGACCTCTCACCCTGAAATGCAAAGCCCTGCTGCAGACAACGCAGCAAATGTTGGCGGGGATTATCCGCGAAATCTTGATAGTAGCCCCAAGTCTCACCGGTCAGTAACACATGCCAGGCATGATGAAAGTCATCGTTCCATTGCGCGGTGTATCGGCAAGGCGTGGCCGAAGCGTCTCTGTTTAAGTAATGCGCCGCATTGTCGTCGTTTTCCAATATCAAATGTATCTGCCGCTGCCCGAATTGCCGCCGCAAGGTATCCGCCAATTCATCGAGTACATGCAGCGGCCCCGAATCCAACATCGCTTGCACCGCATCCAGCCGCAAACCATCGAAATGATATTCTTCCAGCCAATACAAGGCATTGTGGATAAAAAACCGCCTGACCCAATAACTATGCCCGCCGGCAAAATTAAAGGCCTTTCCCCAAGGGGTATGCTGCTTTGAATTAAAAAAAGCCCTGGCATAATGGTGCAGGTAATTACCTTCCGGCCCGAAATGGTTGTATACCACATCCAGAAATACCATCATGCCCTTGGCATGCGCGGCCTGCACCAGATTTTTCAAATCTTCGGGCCTACCGTAACGGCTATCGGGCGCAAACGGTAATACCCCGTCGTAACCCCAATTTCGGCCTCCGGGAAAATCGGCGATGGGCATCAGCTGAATCGCCGTGATACCCTGTTCCAACAAATAGTCCAGCTTTTCAATCACTGCGTTGAAAGTACCCGCCGGCGAAAAGCAGCCGACGTGCAACTCGTAAACCACCGCCTCATGCCAGGGCCGGCCGAGCCAATCGCCATCAGTCCAGCGCCAAGTTCCGGGGTCGATCGCCTGACTGTATCCGTGCACGTCATCGGGCTGATACCGCGACGCCGGATCCGGTACATTATGCTGCCCGTCTATCCGATAACGATACAAACTACCGGCCGGGGCCTCCATCGCCCGCGCAAACCAGCCATCGGCTTCGGCTTGCAGCGGATAACGCTTTTCCGCATCCGCATCTCTCAAACAAAGCTCAACCCGTTTGGCGTTAGGTGCCCAAATTCGAAAGCAAAACCGGCCATCCGGCTGCCACTGTGCACCATACGGCATCCGATGGCTGCGGGTAATTTGGCTATTGATAGCAGTTTTTTCCATAGCTGTTTATATCGCCCAAAATCGACGAACGCCAGATAAAAAAAAGGAAGCACCGCTTATACGGCACTTCCTTTTCGCAACGCTGACACCGGGAAATTAATCTTCGGTTACATTGATCACTTTCAGCGAGTTGGTTCCGCCGCTGGTGCCGGTCCGATCACCTTTGGTCAGAATCAGCGAATCACCGTTTTTCACCACACCGCGCAATTTCAACGCTTGAGTCAGACTATGGCTGACGCTGGCGGATTCCATCTTTTCATGACTGAAATGAATCGGGAATACCCCTTTATATAAGGTAACCCGACCCAAAGTGCGCTCGTGACTGCTAAACGCGAAGATGGGGATGTCGGAGTTAATTCTGGACATCCACAACGGCGTTGAACCCGACTCGGTCAGGGAGGCAATACCGGCGATTTCAGTGTGGTTCGCCATGTACATGGCCGACATGGCGATGGCTTCGTCGATACGTGCGAAGTTATCGGTCATGCGGTGCATGGACTTGGTCACGCTCGGTTGCTTCTCGGTTTCCAGGCAGATACGCACCATGGCTTGCACGGTTTTGACCGGATGCTTGCCGGATGCGGTTTCCGCCGACAGCATGATGGCATCGGTTCCGTCCATGATGGCATTGGCGACGTCAAACACTTCCGCACGGGTCGGAATCGGATTTTCGATCATAGACTCCATCATCTGGGTCGCGGTAATCACGGTCCGGTTCAGGTCACGCGAACGCTGGATCAGCAGTTTTTGCGCTGCCGGCAGGTTGGCATCCCCGATTTCCACCCCCAAATCGCCTCTAGCCACCATGATGGCGTCGGAAGCCAGAATGATTTCGTCGATGACTTCCATGGCTTCGGCACGCTCAACCTTGGCGACCAGACCGGCGTAGCAACCTTCCGCTTCCAGCAGGCTGCGCGCTTCGTTCATGTCCGCCGCGGTGCGCGGAAACGAAATAGCCACGTAATCCGCATCAATAATGGCGATGGTTTTGATGTCTTCTTTGTCTTTGTCGGTTAAAGCCGCCGCGGACAGACCGCCGCCCAACAGGTTGATACCCTTGTTATTGGACAAATCGCCACCCACCACGACGGTGGTGTTGACGCGGGTGTTGTTCTCGACATTCACCACGTCAAGAACTACCCGGCCATCATCCAGCAATAAACGGGTGCCCGGTTTTACTTCACGCGCCAACGGATCATAACTAATGCCGACCTGGGTATTGTCGCCGTCCAACTTGCCCAAATTGATATCCAAAGCAAACGCTTGACCCTCTTCCAGCCAAACTTTGTTTTCTTTAAAACGCTCGATGCGGATTTTCGGGCCTTGTAAATCGGCCAAAATGCCGACCCTGCGGCCGGTTTGTTTACTGATGGCACGCACCCGGTTGGCGCGATCGATGTGATCCTGCGCCGAACCGTGTGAAAAATTTAACCTGACAACGTCAATCCCGGCCTTGAACAACTCTTCAAGTACGCCGGGCTTGTCGGTGGCAGGTCCCAGCGTAGCCAGGATCTTGGTTCTTCGTAACAGCATGTAAATCCTTTATTTGGCGTTGAACAATGCAACCGTGGTATCCAGCATACGATTCGAGAAGCCCCACTCGTTGTCATACCAGGACAAAACTTTAACGAAGTTGCCGCCGGTGACTTTGGTCAGACCCATTTCATAAATAGATGAATGTGGGTTGTGGTTGAAGTCTATGGATACCAACGGCTCTTCATTAACCGCCAAAATACCTTTCAATGAACCCGCCGCTGCTTCTTTAAGAATGCTGTCGATTTCGTCTTTGGTGGTGTTGCGTGAAGCTTGGAAGCATAAATCGACCACGGACACATTAATGGTAGGCACGCGCATGGCGAAGCCATCCAATTTGCCTTTCATTTCCGGCAATACCAAACCTACCGCGGCCGCGGCGCCGGTTTTGGTTGGGATCATGGATTGAGTGGCGGAACGGGCACGGTGCAAGTCGCTGTGATACACGTCGGTCAACACTTGGTCGTTGGTGTAAGAGTGAATGGTGGTCATCAAACCATGTTCAACACCGATGCTGTCTATCAAGGGTTTAACCAGTGGAGCCAAACAGTTGGTGGTGCAAGATGCATTGGAGATAACGGTATCGGATGCTTTCAGGGTCTGGTGGTTAACACCATACACGATGGTTGCATCGACATCGGCACCGCCTGGCGCGGAAATAATGACTTTTTTGGCGCCGGCTGTAATATGGGCAGACGCTTTGGCTTTGCTGGCGAAGAAACCGGTACATTCATGTACCACATCCACACCCAATTCAGCCCAAGGCAATTTTGCCGGATCTCGTTCAGCAAAAACGCGGATTTTGTCGCCGTTAATGACAATGTAATCACCATCAACCGACACATCGAAAGGAAATTTGCCGTGTACGGTATCGTATTTGGTCAAATGTGCATTGGTTTTGGAATCGCCCAGATCGTTAATAGCAACGACTTGAATTTCGTTGGTGCGACCTGATTCGTACAAAGCGCGCATGACGTTGCGACCAATGCGACCATAACCGTTAATTGCAACTTTAATTGCCATAGAGTGTTCTCCGGAATGAGTGTGAAAGACGAGGGGTGAAACTAATTGACACTACGGGCGCCAAAAATCGCTTGGATTGTAGCAAATTGAGCTGGAAAGCGTCCAGATTGCTGAAATTAAAATATCAAAGTGCAAGTAGATTTTAAGCGCATATTATTCAACCTGGCATGAAAGCCATGCTTCCGGTAATAGTTGAATTTGTATTTTGGACTATTCTTCAGCGTTAAATATACGAAAACCTAACCCCATGAATAGGAAAACATTTTGGCTATGCTTACAAGGACTAGACTGGTTACCCGGCTTGCCGCATAAAGCTGCATCCCGGTAAATAGCTAACTTTGCGCTGCAATCTCCTAATGATACGACGATGCAAAACGATAACAACCTAAAGTCCGCGACCAATTCACTCAGCCTTTTTTTACTAGGCACATTACTGGCCTTAACCTTAGCCGACGGTGCGGCGGCAGAGCAAGCCTCCCCGGATATTGGCGACATATCCATCAACGAGCTGATGCAGATGGAAGTCTCTTCCGCATCCAGAAAATCAGAATCATTATCGGACACCGCCGCGGCCGCCTTCATTATTAGTCAGGACGATATCCGCCGATCCGGAGCTACCAGCATTCCCGAAGCCTTAAGACTGGCACCCGGTATTGAAGTAGCCCAAATCAACGCCAATAGCTGGGCAATCACATCGCGCGGCTTCAACGGCAGGTACGCCAATAAATTATTGGTGCTGATGGATGGCCGCACCGTGTATACGCCGCTATTCTCAGGCGTGTTCTGGAATTTACAGGACACCCTGATGGAAGATATCGAACGCATCGAAGTCATCCGCGGGCCCGGTGCGGTAATGTGGGGCGCCAATGCCGTAAATGGTGTCATCAATATCATTACCAAAAAAGCCAAGGATACCCAAGGCGACTTGTTCGTCGCCGGCGGCGGCAATCAGGAACAAGGCTTTGCCGGCTACCGGCACGGCGGCCAGATCGGCAACGACGGCAATTACCGGGTCTATGCCAAAACCTTCGAACGGGAGGCTTTTGTCACCCCCAGCGGCCAGAGGCAACATGACGACTGGCGCTCGGTGCAAGGCGGGTTTCGAGTCGATGACAGGATTTCCAGCAATCACCGTTTTACCGTGCAAGGCGATGTATACCGTAAAAAAGTGGGTAATACCGTACAACCGCTAACGATCTCGGCGCCATTCAACACTGCTTTTAACGTGGACGACCAGGCCGATGGCGCCAACTTGATATCGCGCTGGGCGGGTAGTCTCAGCGACGGCTCGGAATTTGTGTTGCAGGGCTATTACGACCGGGTCGATTTCACCGCCCAAGCCTTGTCCGACAGCCAGGACATGTTCGACATCGATTTTCAACACCGCCTGCATCCCGACCCCAGTCACGACTTAATGTGGGGGGTGAATTATCGCTTCATCCACAGCACGACCGTCAACAGCTCCGCTATCGCCTTTACGCCGAACAGTTTGGGATATCACCAGGGCGGCGCCTTTGTGCAGGACGATATCACCCTGATCGATCATACCTTGCGGCTAACCTTGGGCAGCAAGATCGAGGAAAGCCATTTCGGCCATACCCAGGTACAGCCCAATGCCAGATTATTATGGACGCCAAATAGTACCCATTCGGTATGGGCCTCGGTGTCCAGGGCCTCGCGAATTCCATCGCGCGGCGAGGCGCAATCCAGCATTGCATTGGGAACAGCTAACACAGCTCTGCTACCTGTTCCCATTCAGATCATGGCTTTACCTAATCCAAACTTGAAGGCGGAAAAAGTCTTCAGCGCGGAAATCGGATATCGCACGCAATGGAGCGAGCGGTTTTCAACCGATGTGACCGCGTTCAGCAATCATTACACCGATCTCATCCTACTCAGCAGAGGCGACCTTTCTATACAGACAGCCCCTACCTTTTCGGTAACCCAACCCTTGATGTGGACCAATCTCACTCGAGAGATTACCACCCGAGGCATCGAAGTGTCCGCCGATTGGAATGTACTCGACTGGATGCGCTTTACCGGCAACTACAGCCACTTGAAAATCGAAAAGCCCTACGACCCCAACAATCCGGATCTGGCCGGGCTAAGCCCAAGGCATCGCGGCATGTTGCGTTGGCAGGTCGACGTGAATGCACAAACCCACCTGGATATGACCATGCGCCACGTCGGTCGCTTGAATGCCGTCAATCAAAGCGTACCCGCCTATACCACTTTCGATGCCCGGCTCGCCTACGAACCGATCGCGGGTATGGAATGGTCCCTGGTCGCGCAAAATATATTCGCCCCTCGGCATCTGGAGTTTAGAGACTCCGCCGCCGTCTCGCTAACCGACTTTACAACCGAAGTACCCCGTTCTATTTACGGCAAATTCAGTTGGAGTTTTTGATTTTTTCACTCACTAGAGAATACCTATGCTAAGCAAACTCTGGAAGAAACTACCTTGGATCCTTGTCGGACTTATACTGCTGATTAGTCTGCTGGAGCCGGCATTACTGCCTTGGCTACTGTTGGCCGCAGTCGTGGTCGCTTGTTTGTTTATGCCAAAACGAGGCTTGATCGGCCCGGTTGAACTGCCCGCCGACGATGCCTTTTTGCCGACCGAGCAAGTTCAGTGGTGGTATTGGACCGGGCACTTGCAAAGCGAGGATGGACGCCGCTTCGGCTTTGAGGTGGTATTTTTCACCTTCGACAGCTTTCTGATCATGCGCGACCAACTGGTACAAGCCGCCATTACCGACGTGGAGGGCAACCGATTTGAATTCGCGGAGTATGTCAAGTTTCACCTGCCGACTCGCGGCAAAAACGGTTTTAACCTCGATTCGGGCAACGGCAATCGTATCACCGCTGTCGGCGGCGACGGCCATGATCGTTTACACGCTGCGGTGGGCGAATACATACTGGATATCGAATTACAGGCCACTCAACCGCCGGCCTTGCACTACGGCGGCGGTCCACACCCCTACCGTTTCGGCGGTTACACCTACTATTATTCACGGCCGAAGATGGAGACTAGCGGCACCTTGACGGTAGCCGGCGAAACGCTGAAAGTGAGCGGCAACAGCTGGTTCGACCGCCAGTACGGCGAGCTGTACCAAGCCATTCAGCAAGGTTGGCAATGGTTTGCCATTGAATTGGCAGACAATCGGCAAATTATGCTGTTCGACTTTAAAGGCAACGATTCCGAGGTGGAAAAATCAGGATCGATCACGGATGCGGAAGGCCGTACCGTAACCCTGGCCGCCGCCGAATTTCAGGTGTCCGTATTGGACCAATGGATCAGTCCTAACACCGGCTGCAGCTATCCTTCCGGTTGGGAACTTGAAATTCGCGGCGAAAAATTCACCGTGCAACCCTTGCTGAAGGACCAGGAATTACATGCCAAACACAGCTTCTGGATTGGCCCGGTCTATTGGGAAGGTGCCTGCAGCGTTGCGGGTGCCGTCGACGGTCAAGCGTATGTGGAACTCAACGGTTATTGTCGCTGTCCGCCCCGGAGCGGCATATAACAACGGCTTGCCCGCATATATGCCGGTCAACTATGGAGTAAATTGCTGCCGTGCCGCGACAGTTATAGCTTAAGAAGATGCCGTACCACTCGACTGATGTACGGCATACTGCGTCAATTGAACCGATAACGAATCCGCACCGTAATTTTAAAACAACCGAGCAAAACACTCGTGTTATATGTAAGATTTGTGTAAGTATTTAAGCCTGATCGCCATTACCACTTGATCGTTACCCAACCCGAAAACGCATGATGCCTTCCGATAAATGTAAAGGATTTCAAAATTGCTTGGACAAGATTCGGCTGGGTCCCCGTGCGCGTTTTGCAAGAATATTAACTTCAATAGCAGCTGAGCAAGGCCGTTGGCTGACCAGAGCCATCCTGGCTTTATCGTTGTTGGGCGTCTGCCAGCCCCAATGGGCCGACGGCCTTTCCGAAAAGCAAATCAAAGCGGCTTATTTGTACAATTTTGCCAAATTCGTGGAATGGCCCGCCGATATGCTGTCACCCAACGCTGAAATTTTACTGTGCATTGTCGGGAATAACGCACTGGATGGCGCACTGGATGGGCTGAATGGGCGTAATGTCGGCGAACACCCATTACGCGTAGAGCAAAAAAACTATGCCGATCTATCCGTCGCCGGGTGCCACCTGTTATACATCGGCGACTCGGAACAAGCCCATTTCCTGGTTATACTCACAGCCTTAGGAAACGCGCCGACGCTAACCCTATCCGACATTGACGATTTTGCGGAAAAAGGCGGCGGTATCGGCCTGCTATTCCGCGATAACAAGGTAGTGTTCGAAGTCAATCTGGAATCGATTCGCAAAGCAGGTCTGCACCTGCCGAGTCAGTTATTGAATATCGCAAGCTATGTTTACGGGAGATAGTTCAGTGCGTGCCTTATCCGGTTTTTCCAATTGGTCGCTGCGCCGAAAACTGGTTTCCATCATCATGTTGAGCTGTGCGGTCTGTCTACTGGTCAGCCTATCGGTGATGGTAGCCAGTTCCGCTTTCAAGCATTACCGAAATGCATTACATGAGTTGTCGAGTTTGGCCGATGTATTAGCGGAAAACGGCCAGGCCGCGCTGGCTTTTTCCGATCACGCCGAAGCCCAGCGACTATTGGATAGTATGAAGGAACATCCGGAAATCGTCGCCAGCTGGATGGTCACTCCCGACGGCACGGCACTGTCTTCCTGGAGCAGAGGCGGCATAGCCCGCGTCATGCCGGATGACTTCCAGCAGCCGGCTCGAGAGCTACGCACGGACTTTTGGAGCCGGCGCGCCGAACTTTTTACCCCGGTGATTAAAAATACCCAGCTGATCGGTTACGTGTTGCTGCAAGCCGATTTCACCGAACAATGGAACGACCAACTCACCGGTTTGGGCAAAGGTTTGGGTGCCGCCGGATTGGCGCTAATCTTGGTCTATTTACTGGCAAACCGCCTGCAACGTTTGATCTCCCGCCCAATAGAGGAACTGGCCGCGGCCGCCCGCAGCATAGGCGACCAAAAAAATTACGGGCTGCGCGTCCGGCCGCGCGGCCACGATGAAATCGGCGATCTGGTGCGGGCCTTCAATGCCATGCTGGAAGAAATCCAACTTCGCGATAAAAACCTGACCGAACATCGCGACCGCCTGGAAATTGAAGTCGCGCAACGCACCGCCGAATACTTGCAGGCCAAGGATGAAGCAGAAGCGGCTTCTCGCTCCAAAGGTTTGTTCCTGGCCAATATGAGCCATGAAATCCGCACACCAATGAATGCTATCGTTGGTCTGTCCGATCTGGCTCTGAATGCCACACCCCCACCCAAGCTACTGGATTATTTACAAAAAATCCATACTTCCTCGATGGCATTAATGGCGATTACCAACGATATTCTCGACTATTCCAAAATCGAAGCCGGGCGGATGGAATTGATGAGCGAAGCCTTCAATCTTGAAGAAATGCTGGAAAACGTATTGAACCTCTTCATAGTGCGCGCCGAGGAGAAAGGCCTGGAGATCGTACTGGAACTCGACCACACCATACCTCCGCGCTTAAGCGGCGATGCGCTACGCCTCGGCCAAGTGTTGAATAACCTGGTCGGCAATGCGGTTAAATTCACCGATACCGGCGAAATTCATATCAAGGTCACACAAGTCGCCACCGCGCACGGTTATGCCACATTAAAATTTTCGGTGCGCGACAGCGGTATCGGCATGACCAGCGAGCAACTAAACAATTTGTTTCAAGCCTTTACCCAGGCGGACAGCTCGATTACCCGCCGTTTCGGTGGCACTGGCCTAGGCTTGGCCATTAGTAAAAACCTGATCGAAATGATGGGTGGGGAATTGACCGTAGAAAGCCAGAGTGATAAGGGTAGCGTGTTTGAATTTACCCTGATTCTGCCCTTGCCGGAACAGCAGAACGCCAGCCAAACGCCCAGCCACCTGCACAGCATGCGGGTATTGATCGTCGACGACCTGGACATTTCACGGAAGATTTTAAGGGACATCATGCAGGCTTGGGGATTTCAAGTTGTAGAGGCCGCCACCGGCACGGAAGCCCTGTCGCAATTAAAATCGGCCAACGATGCCGACCGGGATTTCGAACTGGTCTTGCTGGACTGGAAAATGCCCGGCTTGGATGGTGTCGAGGTGACTCGAACCATCAAGGACATGGTGCGTAAGGCGGAAATTCGCCATGCGCCGGTGATTATCATGGTCACTGCGTTCAGCCGGGAAAAATTATTGACTGCCGCCGGCGATACGAAACCGGACGATATTCTGGTCAAACCGGTCATGCCATCCGTTTTGTTAAACACCTTGACGCGTTTACAAGGCGGCGAAAGCTTTCTTGTTGCGGAACAAGACCGGCCACCACTGGCCACCATGGCGGCCGGCATACGCGGCGCGCGCATACTGCTGGTGGAAGACAATGAAATCAATCAGCTTGTAGCCCGCGAATATTTGGAAAGCGCCGGCCTAATCGTTACCGTGGCCAATAACGGCCGGGAAGGCGTAGAAGCCATCCGCCAATCAAAATTCGATGCCGTGTTGATGGATTTGCAAATGCCCGAGATGGATGGCATAGAGGCCACCCGCATCATTCGCCAGGAGAAACGCTTCGCCGATTTGCCCATCATAGCCATGACTGCCGCGGTACAGAACCGGGAGCGTAACGACTGCTATTCCGCCGGCATGTCCGATCATCTGGGTAAGCCCGTGCTACCACAGACCTTAATCGAGGTGCTGATTCGTTGCATCAAACCTCACTCTATCCCTCGGCAGCCCCAGCACTCCACGCCTGCCGATATCGCGAGTTCCGCTCTCCCGTTCGACCTCCCTGGCTTCGACCTGGCGTATGTCGACAAAACCATAGGCCAGGACGGCGCTAAACTTAAACGCTTGCTGGACGGCTTTTGCGAAAAATTCGCCGACTCAGCGGATCACATTCGGCGATTCATCGAGACGGCAGACAGTAAACAGGCCGCCGAATGCTTACATGACCTTAAAGGGGCTGCCGGCGTTATCGGCGCGACAGACCTAAGCCAGGCGGCTGCCCAGCTTGAAGATCAACTCACCGGCAATACGCTTGCCGATATCAGCACCGAGAATCTGGCTCGTACCCTGGAGGCTTTACTACAAACCGCCTCCCGCTTCGGTACCCCGGAAATTCCAGCCGAGCCTGAAGACGAAGCCGACTGGTCCGCCGCAGACAAACTCGCTAAACAATTGCGAATTTTGTTGGATGGCTGCGACTTCGTGCCGCAGGAACTGATAGTATTACTCAAAGAGGCGCTACCCGGACAACATTTTCAGCAACAACTGCTCAAACTTGAAAAACAGATTAATACTATAGATTACCGGCAAGCGGAAAAAACCTTAGCTAAAATGGAAGTCATCGTAACGCATCATTTACAGAAAGGAACGGCATGACTTGCGAACCAATCAAGCCCTTGATTCTGATAGTTGACGACACTCCCACCAACATTCAAATATTGGCGGAAAATCTCATAAAAGACTATCGGATCAAAGTTGCCGCCAGCGGCGAAGCCGCGCTGCAAATTCTTGCTCAGCAAGGCCTGCCCGATCTGATTTTGCTGGACGTGATGATGCCGGACATAGACGGTTACGAAGTATGCCGCCGGCTAAAAAATAACCCGCAAACCAGCTCCATCCCCATCATATTCGTGACCGCATTAAACGAAGTCGCCAACGAAGAATTCGGCCTCAACCTCGGTGCGATGGATTACATCGCCAAACCCTTCTATCTGCCTGTCGTCAAGGCCAGAATACGCAATCATGTCCGCCTCAAGCAGATGACAGACATGCTGGAATCCATGGCCTGGATAGACGGGCTGACCGGCATCCCCAACCGGCGCCGCTTCGACCAAATGCTGGAAGTCGAATGGAAACGCGCCCAACGTAATCTTTTGCCGCTGGCCGTCATCATGGTGGATATCGACCATTTTAAAGCTTATAACGACTGCCACGGGCATGGCGAAGGCGATGTTTGTCTGAAACAGGTGGCCGCGATGTTTGCGGCCACCGTGAACAGGCCGGGCGATTTAGTTGCCCGCTACGGCGGCGAAGAATTTGTGATACTGATGCCGGAAACCGACACCGAAGGCGCCCAACAGCTTGCCGATCATTTACGCCACCGCATCGAATCGATGCGAATTCCCCACACCGATTCCGGCTCTTCAAGCTGGGTGACTATCAGTCTGGGTTACGCCGCCTTGATTCCCCAACCGGACCAAGTCTCCTCCGTATTGCTGGACGAGGCCGATAATATGCTTTATCAGGCCAAAAATTTAGGCCGTAATCGTGTCGTTGGCTATTGTCTAGGGTAAAAACCCGTGGGTCGACTCGACCTGACTGTCCACAAGCAGTCCGCCCCTCAAACCAGTTCACATTAATGTGCTGCCCATTTCAGGTTTATTTCCCCTTGTATTTCCAGCTCAGCGCCATTTGAAAACCATCAGCGTAATATCATCGTCGAAACGGCTTTTTTGGCAAAACCGTTTCAAGGCGGCATATAAGGCGTCAATAATCGCTTGCGGCGGCAGATGCGAATTTTCCAGAAAAATGCGTTTCACCCTCTCCAGACCAAAAAACTCTTGTTGCGGGCTTTCCGCCTCGATTAGACCATCGGTATAAAAAAGAATCACATCACCATCCACCAGGCTAATGGATTTTTCTTCGAACATCACCTCCTGCCGGATACCGACAATTAAGCCATCAGCATCCAATTCTATAAAGTCATTTCGCAAACGATTCAATAATATCGGTGGCGGATGACCGGCATTGGCATATTTAATTTGCCGTCCGATCTGATCGACTTGCATATAAAACAAGGTAATAAAATAGTCGGCATTGTTTAAATCGTTAAACAGAAACTTGTTTAATATCCCCAGGGTTTCCGCCGGGGTTATGGATAAATTGTGCTGCGCGCGTAAGGCGCTGCGCGTTTCCACCATGAATAGCGCCGGACCGATCGAATGCCCGGAAACGTCGGCAATCACGATGTCCAGATGGGTTTCGTTGCGAAAAAAATAATCGTAATAGTCACCGCCGACCTTGTCCGCCGGCACACATAAGCCGGTTATGGCAAAGTTATCGGTTTTTATGGCCGAGGACGGCGATAAAGTAGCCTGAATTTGTTGAGCGATCCTGATTTCATTTTGGGCAATCGCCAGCTCGACTTCGGCCTGGCGAATTTGCTGTTCCGCGGCCCGGCGCCCGGATATGTCGTGTATGAAACCGCTAAAAATATAGCTATTGCCGACTTTCAACGGCGAAACACTGAGTTCGACCGGAAATTCGCTGCCGTCACGCCGCGCGGCTAGTTGTTCGGTCTGCCGGTTTAATACCGGTCCTGCTCCGGTGCGCAAAAAGGTCTGCATACCTTCCCGATGGGCACTGTGATAGCGCTGCGGAATGATCAATTGGGCTAATGGCCGGCCAATCGCTTCTTCAACCGACCAGCCGAACATTTTTTCGGCCCGTTGGTTCCAGTCGGTAATTATGCCGTAAGCATCCATTATAACTATGGCGTCCAGCGAACTTTCGATAATCAACCGGTTACGTTTTTCCGACTCGATCAGGGCATTTTGAAATTGCATGCGAGCGGTTATATCTCGATCGACACCCCGCCATTTAAGTAATTTTCCGTCCGCATCGAACAGCGGCAAGCCGGTGGATTCAGTCAAAACCAGGTGTCCGTCCTGATGCCGGTAATGATTAACCAAGGCATGAAAAGCATGCTGATTGCTGGAGTATCCGGTTTGCGAGGCACGATCTTGATCGGTCAACAGCTCCGTATAATGCTTGCCTATGATCTGTTGCTGACTAAAGCCCAAAATTTGATTTACGGCCACACTACTGTACAGGTAATAGCCGTTTGGATCCTGTTCCCACAACCATTCGCCGGACAATTCCGCCATTTGCCGAAACCGTTCTTCACTTTCCGACAAGGCCGATTCGACGGCTTTACGGTGGGTAACGTCTTCTTCGACAGCCAGGAAATGCGTGATTTCGCCGGCCTGGTTTTTGATGGCGCTAATGCTTTCATAAACCCAGTAATCGCGACCGCTTTTGGATTTATTTTGCACTTCCCCCTGCCACTGCCCGCTGCTCAGCAGCGTATCCCACATCGATTTATAAAGCGTCGGTGACATATGGCCGGATTGCAGAATATTGGGATTATGACCGATTAACTCAGCCGCCTCGTAGCCGGTGAGTTCGGTAAATTTCGGATTGATATATTCAATACGCCCCAAGCGATCGGTAATCATCATGGCACTGGCGCTTTGCTCGACCACCCGTCGCATCACCAACAAATCATCGCCGGATTTAAGCGCTTGAATCAGCAGGATGCAGTCGAGGTAACCGGCTTCGCGACCGGGCAAGGAAGAGACTGAAACCAATGCCGATACGCTGCCGTTTTCCTTGCTGAGTAGCTCCGCTTCGAAACTGCTATCTATACCGCAGTGCTGCGTGTTTGTGGCAGCGGCTTGCCAGCACGACAGGCTCTTTTCGGAAAAAACCATGCTAAGCGGCTGGCCGGTTAGCTCCGCCTCGGCATAACCCAGCAATTTAAGCGCGGAATCGTTGGCTTGAATAATACGCGGTGAAACCGGCCGGCCCTCCGCGCATTCGCTCCTAACGATCAGCAAATTGAAGGTAGGCATCTCAATTAAATTCGACATATCAAGCAGGGCTTTCGCCTTGAACTTTGGATTTCAAATGCTCCGCCAGCCTTCTCATGGCTGAAGAGGTATCGTCGGAGGCAAGATGTACATTGATGATACTGGGCATGCTACGGTTATTCAACGCCTGCAGTAACGCGGCTTCAAACGATTCTTCGCTGGCAGCGTCGAAACCTTGCAACGGTCCGAACACTTCACCCAACCGGTCGAACCGCCAACTGCTGATATCATTAAACGGTCCTTCGAGTATGCATCGTTCGGTACTATAGCCGCTATTGTTAAAGACGATCACAATCGAATCGAGACCCAACCTGGCTTGCGTGGACAACTCCGTGCCGGTCATTTGAAACGCGCCATCGCCTACCAAAATAAGCGCCCGATGCCCCGGCCTGGCAATCTGCGCCCCTAAAGCCGCGGGAACCGCAAACCCCATCGAGGTATAAAAACCGGAAGCCAAAAATTCGCTTTGTTCATGAACCTCTAAATCGATAGCCGCAAACAGGCAATCGCCCACATCGCAGACGACGATCGTTTCGGAGCCGAGCGCCTGATTGATTCGGTCGATCAAGCGGGTGATGGTTATAGCTTGATTGGCCTGAGGAAATGGGCTGGCAACCGATTTGCCGGGCTTTGCGGGAAAACCGGCGCTACTCGGCTTAACTGCTTCCACCAATGCATTTAAAAAATCCTCCAGAGCAACCCGTGGATAACGATGGGCGCTAATCACCACCTCGTTGAGCGCGGCGCGTATGGTATGCTGAGGATCGAGTTTTGCCGTGTAAATACCGGTATCAACCTCATTCAAAGTAACACCCAACATCAATAATAGATCGGACTGTTCCACCATATAGCGGGCATGTTCCGAACTCATAGCGCCCTCATAAATACCTAAATAAGCCGGATGCCGCTCGGCGATGACCGACTTGCCGGTCAGCGTGGCCGTCACCGGCATGCGGGCCCGCTCTATCAATTCAAGCAACCTATTTTGCAAACCGCGCCTATGCAATTCGATACCGGCGATAACCATGGGCGAAACAGACCTTTCCAGCAAGTTCATGGTTTCCGCGACCGCCTCGGATAAGGCGGTTGCATCGCTGCCTAATGGCTCAATGGCCTCTATGGTCGGCATGGGATAGCCTTCAACCATCACCAAATCCCGAGGAATTTCTATATAAACCGGTTTACAGTAGCGTCGTGCCGAGGCAATGGCGTGGTCAATTTGCCGAAACGCAATAACCGGATCGTTGAGAACAGCGGTCGCGCAGGTAATGCGTTCGAAAATTTCACGTTGAAAGGTGAACGGTCCGAAGCGGTGGTGAATCAAAGGATCGTCTCTTTGTTCGCGCACCCCGGGAGCACCGCTAATGACGATAACAGGCGAAGATTCCGCATAAGCGCCGGCCACCGCATTGACGGTATTCAGCGCGCCAACCCCATAGGTGACGGCTAATGCACCCAAACCGCGGCAACGCGCATAGCCATCAGCCGCAAAGGCGGCTGTATCTTCTCGGGTGGTTCCGATATGCTGGATAGCGCTTTTCTCCATCAAATCATAAAAACCCAGCACGTAATCGCCCGGCACGCCAAACACATGTTCAACCCCCGCCGCATATAAGCGATTGAGGAGATATTGACCAATGGTATCGAACTTCACAGTATTCATAACGGTTTATCCTGTAAAAAAGTTCTCATCTTGCAGTGAATAAGCCATTCACGCTGTGGACAGCGAATGTGAGAAAACACTTACAGTCTGAACAGTACAGCTTATCGCTGCCGCAGAGCAAGCGTTTTGAATGTATCAGCTGCGGAGAACGAATCGGTTATTACATTGTCTCAGGTTCATGCTGTGTCCGACTTTTGATGAATAGAGTTATGCAAGCCGAATTAATTCAATATTTTTTGAATTGGTGCTAAGATTCTATATTAATGGGTTTAAATATATTTATTAAAAATAAAAACAATGAATTTTAATCTGGAAAAAATAAAAAATTTTAGCGTATTGACTATCCAAGATGAAAGAATAGATGCGCACAATTCCGCGGAATTAAAAGAATACCTGCTAGATATGATAGAGAGCGGCGAGAGTCATATTATTGTTCAATTAAAACAGGTTCGTTTTATCGATAGCTCCGGCTTAGGGGCTTTATTATTCGGCCATAAACATATGACAGCCAAAGCCGGACAATTTGCTTTAAGCAATATACAAGCTCAAGTGCTATCGATGTTCGAACTGACTAGGCTCACCCGGGTATTTGAAATTTATTCCGACATAAATGAAGTACTTACCAATTAGCCATAGAGATGACTTATGTGTTCCTCAGTGATACAAGTTGACGTTATTGTCCCTACCCATACCAAATATTTGGATTTAATCGGCAGCATAGGTGAACGCATAGTTAAAGAACTGGATGGCTTCACGGGAGACCGGGAGGCCTTGGCATACCAGTTAAACCTGGTATTGACCGAAGCGACCGCCAACGCCATCAAGCATGCTAACGATACTCACCGTAAAGATACCGTGCGTATTTCGATACATCTACATCACGACATATTGAATATTAAAGTTTACGACCACGGCCAGGGCTTTGATTTAGACAAAGTCCCGACACCGGATTTTGACCACCCAACCGAAAGCGGCATGGGGCTATTTTTTATCCGCTCCATGATGGACTCAGTCACGTATACCCGGCAGACCGACTGCAATGTTTTGGAAATTATTAAATACTTAAAATAAACCATCAAAAATTGGTTACGCCCATTACCAAACCCCACACGAACATTATAGATATGCGTAAACCGACTCGATCATGGCTGGAAAATCTGAAGATTTTCACTGAAAAAGCGTTAGGAAAACCAAGCGGAACACCACTGGTGCAAAAGTATTCCGGCCTATTTCCACCCGACTATCAGGCGCTTGTTTCACCACGTTATGCTCTCAACGATATCCTGCACTTAGAGCGATTAACAAACCCTAATCATCAAGCCGTCTCGTTAATCAAACCCTGCGCAAACCATCCGCACTTCCGGTTACATTTTTATAGCCACCGTGAACGTTATTTGGATGAGTTTATTCCAATTCTGGAAAATATGAATTTACGGGTGATCGATCAGGTTCAATTCGGATTTTCGATTGAAGGTGTTCCCGCAACGATTAAAAGCTTCACTATTAAAGCCGCGACGGAACAATGCGAATCTTTTAATACCATAAAGGAAAAACTATTAGAAACCATACAGGCAGTCATGGCGTTTCGGGTTGAAAATGATGCGCTCAATAAACTGGTTATCATGACCGCCATGGACTGGCGGGCCTGCGACGTTTTGCGTACCTATCGAAACTATTATCTGCAACTGGAACACCGCACCACAAAAGACAGTATCCATCACGCCCTGATCAACAATTCTCATGTTACAAAAGCCCTTTATGACTATTTTGAGGCGCGCTTTCGACCTAATCCGGACTGGCAGGATTCTTTAATTAGAGAAGAACAAGTTTTATTCCCTTTGCGATTACACTTGCTGGAAAGCATGGCCTCCGTTTCGAATATCAATGACGACCGTATTTTACGCACCCTATTTAATTTGATTGATGCAACGGTAAGAAGTAATTTTCATCAGCGCTGTTTACTGGATGATTATTTTATTGCCATCAAAGTGCATAGTTTGGGTGTTATCGATATGCCGGCCCCTAAGCCGCAGTACGAAATTTATGTGCATAGTGTCGATATGGAAGGCATTCATTTAAGGGGCGGAAAGGTGTCGCGCGGCGGTATTCGCTGGTCCGACCGCATCGACGATTTTAGAACCGAAATTCTGGACCTGATGCAAACCCAGGTTAGCAAAAACGCCCTGATCATTCCTACCGGTGCCAAAGGTGGATTTGTCGTCAAAAACCATGGCGGCAAACATGATTTCAAGGAAGCCGGCAAAAGGGCTTACCTAACATTAATGAGAGGTTTGCTGGATTTAACCGACAATTATCATGACGACGCGATCGTCACCCCCCCCGGCATCGTGGTACATGACGATCCCGACCCGTATTTAGTAGTTGCGGCCGATAAAGGCACGGCCAAGTTTTCCGATATTGCCAATGGCGTAGCGGCGGAGTACCACTTTTGGCTGGGCGACGCCTTTGCTAGCGGCGGCTCACGCGGCTATGACCATAAAGCACTGGGTATCACGGCGCGCGGAGCCTGGGAATGCGTGCGGCGGCATTTTCGCGAACTCGGCAAGGATATTCAAAACGAACCGTTCACGGTGATCGGAGTGGGCAGCATGGATGGCGATGTGTTCGGCAACGGCATGTTGTTATCACCCTGCATCCGCCTGCTCGCGGCATTTAGCGGCCAGCATGTTTTTATCGACCCGAATCCGCCCGCCACTGATGAGGCGTTTAAAGAACGGCAGCGCTTATTTCAATTACCCGGATCGAGCTGGGATGATTATGACCGCAAGCTGATTTCGCATGGCGGCGGCGTTTACATGCGTACCGACAAAGATATTCCCGTCTCGGCTGAAATTAAAAAATGGCTGGGCATACGTTACAAATCGATTGATGCGGAATCACTGATTCAGCACTTATTAAAAGCCCCCGTCGAATTATTATGGTTGGGCGGCATAGGAACTTATGTCAAAGCCAGCGCGGAAAAACCGGAAGACGTCGGCGACCGTGGCAACGACCATGTGCGCGTGGATGCCGGCGAGTTGGGTGCTATGGTAGTAGGCGAAGGCGCCAATTTGGGCTTTACTCAAAAAGCCCGTATCGAATATAGCTTGACGGGCGGCAGAATTAACACCGACGCGGTGGATAATTCGGCTGGCGTCGACACATCAGACCACGAAGTCAATTTAAAAATACTGTTGACCCGGCTGCACAAGAAGCACCTTGTTGAAGATTACCAAAGTTTATTTATCGGCATGACGGAAGCGGTTTGCCGGTTAGTGCTTGCCGATAATTATGCGCAGAGCCTATGCTTGTCTTTAGAGCAGCAACGCAGCACCGAAAACCCGGCGGCATTTATGCAAGTCGCAGATCGTTTAGAGGCGGCCGGCTTCTTAGATCGCGCCGTGGAATCTTTTCCGCAAAGTAAGGAAATTCAAGCCCGGGCCGGGCAAGTCATTACCCGCCCGGAACTCGCGGTACTGATGTCCGCCAGCAAAATGTATCTGACCGAACAAATACAAAGTCAATTGGACATTTTGGAAAACGATTGTTGCGAAGGATATTTACAGGCTTATTTTCCAACCGAATTCACCGATCTGTACCAACAACACCTGTCCAGTCATCCGCTCGCCAACGAAATTAAAGCAACCATGATTAGCAATTACCTGGTTAATCAGGCTGGATGTAGCTTCTTAAGCCAGGACGACGACATTGAAAACGGCAGCACCTTGGCCTATGTTAAATGTTATTTAACTTTTGACAGGGTATTAAAGGCGCAAGAATTGAGAACGGCAATTTATCAATTAGATAATATAATCCCAGCCAGTTCACAATATCAATTATTGTTGCAAATTGAAAACACATTATCCGACTTTTCTCACTGGGCTGTACTTCATCATAAGAGTATTTGCCCTGACGTAGAAACAGTCGAATGCTATAACGTTTATTTAAATATTTATGCCGAGTATTTAAAACAGCAAACTCGTGAAAATCAACCGAACAAAACCAGCGCTTTGGAATCGGATTGCATTCCCGTGGAAATAGCGGAAAAACTGGAGTTTATCGCTCAGCTAAATGACTTCCCATTCATGGTTTCATTAGCCATAACAACACAGCAAGATTTAATCACTATATTAAAATTATTGGTCGATATCAATCAAACGTTTGGCTTAAATGAAATAGAAAAACAGCTGACCCAAATACCGAGACGGGATTATTGGGTAAAAACCGTGTGCAATACTCTACAAGCAGACATACATCGATTTAGCGCAAAACTGGCTGGCAATATATTAAATAGCCAGGCACAAAACTGCTCGAATTATATTCAACGCCATATCAACAAAGCTCAAATTAAATACTACAGAAAGATTTATCTGGAAAACCAAAAAATGGCACCCGTCAATTTACTGGCCTATATTACCCTGATCCGTGCTTTCGGAAATATGCTGGAAATATGATTGCCAAAAACGGGCCGAATCACCAGTTCGGCCCTAACGCGGCTGTCATATTCGAAATCGGCTACATGGTCAGACGGATACCGACCCAGGCGGCGCGCGGCGCACCTACCCCGACGAAGCGGCTTTTCTGGTCGCCCGGCAAGCCGACGCCATCCAACACATCACCAGTATTACCCCAGGTTCCGAAGTTGACATAGTCACGGTCGAACAGGTTATTGACCCGCCCGAATAGGGCCACATGCTGATTAAAGCGATATTCACTACGCAAGTTAAACACCACGAAAGCCGGTAATTTATCGGTCAGATTGGCCTCATCGCCGCGCAGGTATTGCGGCCCGTTGTAGTTCATATCGAAACCCAACGTCCATTCCGGCAATATGTCGTAATCGGTACTGAATTTAAATTGATGCGCGGGAATTCCCGGTATCTTATCGCCCGCTTGTACCTGAATATTGCCGTTTTCATCCGCTGCCGGATTATTGGGGCTGGACCCCAAAAACGCCGTTTCAAAACTGGCATCGATAAAGGTGTAATGGGTCGACCAACGCCAGCGCTGCTGAAAATTACCGGACAAGTCCAGCTCGACACCCTGCCGCAAAGTAGATCCGACATTATCGAAATAGCCGACATTGCTACCCACTCCGCCGGTGCTCTTGAAAATAATATCGTTGTTGTTGATGGCGCGAAATAAGCCTAGATTCCAGTCCATGTGACCGTCCAGCAAATTGCTGATCCGGCCGCGCAAACCGGTTTCAAAGGTATTGGCCACCACTTGTTTCAACGGCGGGTCGGACACGAAAGCGTTAGGTAAGCGGCATGGGTCGTCCGGATTTGCGCAACTCAACTCCATCGGCGTCGGCACCCGCGACGATTCGCTATAATTGCCGTAAAAGGTCAATTCCGGCATAAACGCGTAAGTCAGGCCGGCCGCAGGATTAAAGCGGTCGAAAGAATGCGAACCATTCAGATCGGCACCGAAATGATCGCGCAGTTTAATATGGCTTTGGTTGTAGCGCCCGGCCACCGTAATATCCAGTTTATCGGTCAGCGAATAGGTATCGGTCAGATAAAGGCCGTAGTGATCGGTTTCGGTGGTCAAGCGCACGCGCGCATCTTGTAGAAAAACCCCACCGGCGGCCACGCCGCGATTGGCGGTTAGGGAACCCAGCTGGGTATCGGCTTGATATTGGGCATTGCCGTAATCGAAACTGGCGCCACCGACTAAATGATTGTTACGGCCGAAAATTTTGTGATCGAAGGCATCCTGCAAGGCAAAACCGAAGGATTGCTGCAAAGTGCTGCTGGTATTGATCGTGCCGCCTTCCAGCGAATCCGCGGCCGGAACATTGTTGCCGGCCAAATCGATCAAACCCTCGTCGGCCAGTTCGCCATCGGATTCTTGACACAAAAAGGCATCTTCCCCACCACCTTCATCGACGCAGTTGCCGAACTCGCTACCGTCACCGTTATAAGTACTGATTTTATTGCGGCGGTAATACAGGGTACCGGATAGCTGGTTCTGGTTGTTCAGCCAGGTATCGCCGGCCAGCGACACCAACAGCATCCGGTTACGGGTAATGTCCGGATGGGTAAATACCTGGTCCCGCCCAAAAGCCAGCATTTCCTGTGGTAAGGCCCCATTACCACGCAAGGTGTTATCGGTACCGGCAATGCTCAAATCCAGACCGGATTCGACACCTCGCCAACTCAGGGTGCCGAAACCGCGCTTGGCTTCGGTATCGGAATGGTCGCGCCAACCGGCCTCGGAAAAATAATTGCCGTCCAGAAAATAACCCCAGGTGCCGTTATTCCAGCCGCTGGTAATTTCCTCGGAATGCCTGTCCCAGGAACCGCCTTGGGCTTCAAAGCGATGACCGGGAGCGGAAAAACCGGTTTTGGTTTTGACGCCTATGGAACCGCCCAGTGCATTTAAACCAAAGGCGGGATTCGAGGCCGGCTGCAAAGCCATGCTTTGAATGGCGCCTTGAGGGATCAAATCCCAATTAATCATGTCGCCAAACGGTTCATTGAAGCGAATACCATTGACGTACACAGCTAATCCTTGTGGCAAGCCCATCAAGGGTGAAGCGCTAAAACCGCGATACTGTACATCCGGCTGCAAGGGATTATTTTGTGCGTCATTTATATTTACCCCCCCCAGATAGCGATTCATATAATCGGCCAGCGATAGGGCCTGCGCTTCTTGAAGCTGTTCGGCATTTACAGTTTGCACATGGGCCGGAATTTTACTGATATCCACGCCGCCAAACTGAATCGGCGATACCGCCACTACTTCCACGCTTTCCAGCGCTTCATTGTTACCGGCAATTTGTTCGGCAATCGCTTCAGCCAACGGCATCAGCGCAAACCAGGGCAAAAGGCCCAGGGCAACTTTGTTCATCGTTTTTTCCTAAATCATGCTGTCTTTTATTAAAGCTGCGCATGATACCCAGCTGCTCCCACCGCCACCACATTTGTCGCCTAAAAAGGAAATTTTCCCACCTTTATGCCAACCCATTACTTCCAAGAAATATTTAAACCCCGCCTATTGCTTTGGCAGAGTAAAATAGCCTCTTAATACATCAAGAAAGCCCCATTCCCTATCAGGCACCATGACTATTCAATACATCGACCGCCCCGAACAACTCCCCCTTTTGTGCGAACAAATTCAACAAGAACCCTGGATTGCGCTGGATACGGAATTCCTGCGCGAAAAGACTTATTATCCTAAATTTTGTTTGCTGCAAATTGCCGCGCCAGGTTGGGTGGCATGCATCGACCCGTTGGCCATAGCCGATCTGTCGCCGTTATTCGAAGCCATCTACAACCCCGACATCATTAAAGTTCTGCATTCCTGCCGCCAGGATCTGGAAATTTTTTTCCAAATCACCGGCCGCATACCCGGACCAATTTTCGACACCCAAATCGCCGCGCCATTGTTGGGTTTTCAGGAAAATCCCGGCTATGCCATGCTGGTGTCGAGTTTTTTGAACATTAATCTGAACAAGGCTCACACCCGTACCGACTGGACTCAACGTCCATTGAGCGGCGACCAGATTCAATATGCCGCCGATGACGTCATCTATTTGTGCAAAATCTATACGCTGATGTGCCAACAGCTGGAAAAGCTGGGCCGGTTAGACTGGCTGGAAAGCGACTTTGCGCTGCTGAACAATCCTGAACTCTATCAACTGTCTCCGGAAAATGCCTGGCTGAAAATCCGCGGTAAAAATAAACTCACCGGCCGACAGCTATCGATTTTACAAAGTTTGAGCGAATGGCGGGAACAGACAGCCCAGTCCGAAAATAAGCCGCGCAACTGGCTGTTCCCGGACGATATGCTGCTGGAACTGGCCAAACTGCAACCCGTCAATTTAACCGATCTGGGCAAGATCAGGAATATCAACGAACGTAGCGTCAACCGCTATGGCAAAATCCTTTGCGAATTAATCGACGCTGCCCGGCAACGCCCGCCTAAACCATTAACCGAAAAAGATCGCTCGGGTAAAAAGACTCAACAACATGAGGCCGTTATGGATGTATTAAGCGCCGTCGTGCGTATCCGGGCCGAACAAAACTCGCTTAATCCGGTGATATTGGCGACCCGTAAAGAACTGGAACAACTGCTGTTTGGCGATCCCGACTGCCCGCTGCTGCACGGCTGGCGCTATAACATGGCGGGACAGGAGTTGCAGGGCTTGTTGCAAGGGCACTATAGTTTGAGCCTTACGCCCGATTCGGTGGCGATTAACCCGGTTACTAGCGCGCAATAGTGATGTTGCTTGGCGAGGTAGAGATGCAGATTGCGTCTCTGCCTTCAATTTGGCTTCCGGTCGACCGGCGCCTGTCTAGCGGCGCTATCCTTAAATCGCGCTTCAAAATCCTCTGCGACCAGGGGCTTTGAAAATAGGTATCCCTGCCCGTAATCGCAAGCGATTGAGGTCAATAAATCGCATTGCGCTTGGGTTTCCACGCCCTCCGCAATCACTTTTAATCCCAATTTATGGGCCATGACGATGATGGCCTCGCATAACACAAAATCGCTGGATTCTAGACTCAGGTTACGCACGAACGATTGGTCGATTTTCAAATAATCGATATCGAACTTCTTTAAGTACGACAGGGAGGAATAGCCGGTACCGAAATCGTCGATGGCTACTTGGATACCCGCATCTCGAAACACCAATAAATGTTCGGCCGTTTTGATATTGGTTTCCAACAACAACCCTTCGGTAATCTCCACCACCACGGACTGGCCCAGTGAATCATGCGCCTGCAGATAACGAATCCAATCGGTCGGATCATGACGGATATCCAAGAATTGCATCGGCGATTTATTGATGCTGATTTGAAAATCCGGATGCAGTATTTGCCGCCAATGGTTCACCTGCGCCACAGCCACGTGAAACACCCAATCGCCGATTTCATTTATCAAACCGGATTTTTCGGCCAACGGGACGAAATCGGCCGGACTGATCAATCCACGCAAAGGATGCCGCCAACGCAGCAAAGCCTCGGCTTTATGCACCTGTTGCGTGGCCAGTTCCACTATGGGCTGGTAAACCAGCGTGAATTCCTGTCTAGCCAGAGCGCCGCGCAAATCGTTCACCATTGCCGCCCTGGCATTCAACTCGGCCTGCATGGAGGGGGTAAAAAAGCTGTAGCAATTTCGACCTTTGGCCTTGGCCGCATACATGGCCTGATCAGCATTTCTCAGTAGCTGACTCAATTCCGGCCCATCTTCGGGGTACAAAGTAATGCCGATACTAGCCGAAACATACACTTGCTCATTTTGCAAATTAAATGGCTGACTTAATCGTTCCAGCAGCTTTTTAGCGACTTGCTCGGGACTGTCGGCGCTTTCCAGTCCATTCAAAATCACCAGAAATTCATCACCGCCCATACGGCCTACCATATCCGACTCGCGCACAGCCGAGATTAGACGCTTGGCCACTTGCTGCAACAGCTGATCGCCGATTTCATGCCCCAAGGTGTCGTTGACTTCGTTAAATCGGTCCAGATCAAGCATCAGTAAACCCAATCGCTGTCGAGTGCGCTGGGCATGTTTAATTTCTTCCCCCAACTGTCTACTCGCCAAATGCCGATTAGGTAAGCCGGTTAATTGATCGAAATTAGCCTGTTGCCAGATTTCTTCTTCCGACCGTTTGCGCTGGGTGACATCGGAAAAAAAAGCCACTCGCCGACTTGGCCTGCCTTCGCTGTCAAAAATAGTATTTATGACAATTTCCACCATATAATGCTCGCCGGTATCGCGGCGATTTTTGATAACGCCCCGCCAATTACCCGTCGCCTCAATGCTTTGCCGCATCTTTTGATAAAGCTCGGCATCATGCTCTCCACCCATCAAAATACTTAGATCCTTATCCAACACATCAGCGCGTTTAAGGCCGGTTATCGAGGTAAATGCAGCGTTCACATCTAAAACTTTATTATTGTCATCGACAACCATCATTGCTTCGCTGCTGTTTTCAAATACGGAGGCCGCTAACTTTAAATTCTCTTCAGCTGCCTTTCGTTGGCTGATATCACGAGCAAAGCCGACCGTACCCAGCACATTGCCCTGTTTATCAAATAACGGCGCCTTATAGACTTCAAACCAAGTGGCCGGCTTTATTATCTTGCCAATTTCTTCGGTATTTCTATTGAGTTTACTCTCCATAATCTCAATATCCTCGGACCGAAAAAGCCGCGCCAATCTGGAGGGAAACAAATCAAAATCCGTTTTACCTATCACCTCTTGCATACTGAGCGCATAGGATTCGGCAAACACTTTACTGACCACTTGATACCGGCTTTGCGCGTCTTTAATCCAAATTAAAAATGGAAAATTATCCATGAGCGCCTGCTGGTAATAATCCTTTAATTCCAACTCGGACTGAGTTCGTCGAATCTGCGTGACATCCTTAAACTGCCAGATTCGACCATAGTAGTTACCCAACCTATCCTTCACTGGCGCGGAATATCGTTCCAGAACGGTGCCATCCCGCAATTCTATTTCATCGCGACTGGTGATATCCGGGTGGGCATACAGATATGCCACTTTCTCCAAAAACTCAGCCGGATTGCCGAGCTTGCTTTTAACATATTCCACTTGCACGGCATCCTCTGGATGATTGGCCACCTCGGCGGGGAGCCGCCATAAATCCACTACCCGCTGATTTTGCAATAGTTTGCGTCCCTCCTTATCCACCGCCAAAATCCCGTCCGGCGAGCATTCCAGCAAGGTTTCTAAAAATGTCGTGCGCCATAAAAGTTGGTCTTCGATACGTTTGCGCATACTAATGTCTTCATAGGCACCCACAACACCAATAATTTGATTGTCGCTATTGCGTAGCGGCAATTTGAAGGTGCTTAACCACACCTTTTCGCCATCGGGCATGGTTCTCAGCTCTTCGACATTCAATCGGCTAACGCCGGATTGCATGATCTGTTGATCGTCCCGTTGGTAAAAAGCCGCCCGTTCCCACCATTGCAACTCATAATCGTTCTTGTCTAATAAGTCGGCGACTGAATCCATCCCGGCATCTTGGGCAAACAATCGATTGCCGCCCCTATATCGCGACTGGGTATCCTTCCAGAACACCCGTAACGGCAACGTTTCCAGAATGGATTGCAATAAAACATTAGAGTTTGACAGTGCACGGCTAGCTCTGATTTGCTCGGTCATGTCCAATAACGTGACTAAATACTCGCTGGAATACACTCCTTCCAACGGTCCGGCACCAACCAGAACATGCTTGACCTCGTCGTTTTTACACTGTATCCGTATCTCGAACGGCTGAAACGGGCGACCGTTTTTTTCGGCCAGCTGCGAACGCTCCCGCCAAGTCGCCTCCACCCATTTCCGGTAGTCGAGATCTGGACAGGCTTTAGGCCACCAATCAGCTAAAGAGGGTATATCCGCTAGCGTATAACCAAAGGTGGCGATAAAGGCCGGATTGAGTAGCGTAATGTTCTGTTGATCGTCGTTGAGGACGTAAGCGACAGGAGAGGCATCGATAATGGCTTGCAACCGATGTTCGCTGACCGTTAATTTGGCATGAGCTTCGCGCTCATTGTGCAAAGTCAACGCCAATACCGTACCAATCCAGGAAAACAGTGTTTGAAAAAGCCAGTAATTCCATAACCCGGATTTTTCAAAATCGTCGGCAAAATACCCTAATCCCTTGGCGGCCCCCATCAATGCAGTGACAGCTGTGAATGCCGCAACCAGTTGAACGCCGTGGCGGCCGAAGCGCATGGCCCCCCAAAACATAACCGCAAACATCCAGTAGCCATGCTGTTGCCCGTCCAACGGCTCTTTGAATGCCCCCAGAAACACCACCGATGCCAACAAGAGATTAAGGGTAATAAACCCAGCGGTCTCTAACAGACGGTTTTTGTTAAACCAGTCTGTCGGCCAATTGCGCCAGATTAATATAAATGGGGTGGTGGAAATAATGCCGAATACGTCCGCCATCCACCAATGAAGCATGATACTCGGCACGGCTTGAGTGGAGAACACGCCTTCCAGCCACAACGCACTGGGCCCGATAGCGCCACTGATCAGGGAACAAACCAACCCCACCCCGGTAAGCCACGCCAAATCGCTAGGCTGCCTTAACTGTAGAGAAAATGCGGTACTTCGCTTAAGCAGCCAGGCGGCGGCTACTGACTCCAAAGTATTGCCCAGGGCAATAAATAAACACAACCAATAGGCATCTTCGACCAGTAATCCGGCGACAAAAGCACCAATAAACACTCCCGGCCACAGCTTCAACCCTTTTGACAATAAAACCGCTAGTGCCATGCCGCCTGGGAACCACACTAAGGTAACATTGCCAATAGCGGAAAAATAATTCAGCACTAGCTTGCCCAACAACGCATACGCTGCAGCCATTAGCAATATACTGAATACATCCTGCCTTTGATAGTGCGGAAATACCATACCGATCACTCCGGCTCATTGGACGATTAAAACACCAGCCACCAGCCTGCCAGTTATACAGCAGTATAGGCTTGATAGGCAGCCACCGCCGCCAATAGGATAAAAATCATCCCGCTAATTTTATGCAAAAAATTCAAAGGCATACGTTGCAACACCGTACGCCCGGCCCATACACCCAAACCCGAAGTAAAGGCGAGCGCTAACGTAGCGCCCAACCAAACGGCTACTGGCACGGTGGTACTACTCAAGGCCACAACCGCCAACTGGGTTTTATCGCCAAATTCCGCCACGGTAATTAACAGGAAAGTGGTAAAAAAAATCCCATGCCCGGTTTTTTCCACCACCTCGCCGTCACCCTCGTCATCCGCATGATTCAGCAAAGCATGCGCGCCAAAACCGGCAAATAACAAAGCCACCGCCGCCGCAACCAGATAATCCGGTAACCAGCTGGCTATGGCGACGCCAAAAACCACCGCCAAGGTGTTTAACACGGCAAAGGCCGCTACAGCGCCCCAAATCACCGGCACGGCGCGGTGCCGGGATGCCAGGGTCATACAGACCAGCTGGCTTTTATCGCCTATCTCCGCCGCCGCGATTAAGGCAAAACTGGTCGCCGAAGTAGTGGCAAGTCGCGGAAAATTGATGTCTTGAATATCAACAATGATTTGAGTTAATGAATCCATGGGCCAAACAGATCAGCTAGAAGGCTTAAGGTAATCGTTATCGATATCTTGTCTTTAAATTTTCGCAGTTTATGCAGGTTTCATCCCAACATTTTGTCCAACATCATCATGATGATAAAACCTATCATCAATGAGAACGTTGCGATGCGCGAACGGCCCTTGGAGTGCGTTTCCGGAATAATTTCTTCGCTGATCACAAACAACATGGCTCCGGCGGCAAAGCCCATGGCTATAGGCAGAACCGAAGAAAAAATCGTGACCATGGTAATGCCCAGCAATCCACCTACCGGCTCAACCAAACCTGTCAATGTGGCCAACCCCACTGCCTTCCATTTGTTATAACCCAAACCGACCAAAGGTAAGGCGACAGCCAGACCTTCCGGCAGATTTTGCAAGGCTATCGCTATTGCCAACACCAGGCCATTCTTCATATCGCCGGAGCCGAAGCTGACCCCGACCGACATCCCCTCCGGAAAATTATGAATAGTAATGGCAATGATGAATAGGGAAATTTTTTGCAGCGAATCCAAGCTCTCATCCGCCACCGTATCGAAATGCAGGTGCGGCAGTTTTTGGTCGGCAAAATGTAAAAACAAGGCGCCTAGGATCATGCCTACCGATACAACCAGTAACCCCTTGCCGGGCCAAACCTGTTCGCCGTATTCCATGCCGGGCACCAACAACGAAAAGGCGGTCGCCGCCAACATCACGCCGGCCGCGGCACCCAACATGCTATTAAACAGGCGGGTAGAGATATCTTTTAAAAATAAGGCCGGCAAAGCCCCTACTCCGGTCGCCAGGCCGGCCAGAATGCTGGCTAAAAAACCGACGACAACCACTTTATCGAAAATGATGTACAGGCTACCGAACACCACTAACTGACTCAATAAAAACAAGCCTGTAATCACCCCCCAGCGTTGCAGTGTCGGCAGAGCCATAAGCTTTAGATACTGCGGATGGGCTTGCAGGCGTAGATACTGGTTTTCAAAAAAGCTGTCGATACCGTACATGAGACTCCCCATTTATTATTGTTATGGTAAGCAGCAATTATACTGAAGACCACATAAAAGGCAGGCGATTTGTTCATGTGCCCAAAACCCAAAGGATATTATCTATTAGATTTGACTGGGGGCGAGTGCGCTTGAGGCGCTTGGCCGTTAAGCGTTGCCGACGGGAAAAGCCAACACCTGAGTAATTGCGTCGCAGCCCGAGGCTATCATCAACAACCTGTCTAAACCAATCGCCACACCGCTACACGCCGGCAGGCCTGCTTTTAGCGCAGCTAGAAACAGCTGATCTTTTGCCACGGCCGGCAAGCCATGCTGCTGGCGATGCGCTATTTCCCGGTCAAAACGGCTTTCCTGCTCATCGGCATCACACAGTTCAAAGAAGCCGTTACCTAATTCCAACCCATTGATAAACACCTCAAATCGCTCCGCCACACGGGTATCCTCGGGGAGCAAACGAGCTAAAGAAGATTGTATGGCCGGATAGCCGTGCACCAAACAAAGGGTGTCTCCCGGCAAGCTATTTTGCACACAATGGCTAAACAAAAAATCCAACCACAAGGCATGATCCTCGCCGCATATCATATCGGCCTCCGGGTGATCGCGACTAACGGCATATTGCCGGTAAGCCTGCCTGTTGAACGCCAGTGCGTCCAAACCGGTGTGTTGCTTGAATAGCTGTTGATAACTAATCCGCAGCACCGCCAAGTGCGGCAACCCAGCCCTTAATAGGCCGAGCAACAATTCGGCGACTTCGTCCATCAGTTGTTGCAACGTGAAGTCAAGCCGATACCACTCCAATAGGGTAAATTCCGGATTGTGAAAGCGCCCTGCCTCGCCATTGCGAAAGGCTTTGCAGATTTGGTAAATGCTACCGCTGCCGGCCGCCAACAAGCGTTTCATGGCAAATTCGGGCGACGTTTGCAGAAACAAGGTCTGTGTATGGGGAACCTGATGAAACTGGCTGGAAAAAAAATTTAGATTAGGATCGGTGCCCGTAGCGCGACATAACAGCGGCGTTTCCACTTCCAGCACTTCGCGACAGGCAAAAAACTGGCGGATGGCGGCCAGCAACCGCGCTCGCTGCCGCAATTGCCGGATATCCGCCGCCGGTTGCCAGCTCGCCCGCACTATTCTTTAACGCGGGATACGTACTCGCCGGTACGGGTATCGACACGGATCATCTCGCCGATTTGCACAAATAGCGGTACACGCACCACAGCACCCGACTCCAATGTCGCGGGTTTACCGCCGCCGCCCGAGGTGTCGCCTTTCAAGCCCGGATCGGTTTCGGTGATGGTTAATTCAACGAAGTTGGGTGGCGTCACCGACAGTGGAGAATCGTTCCACAACGTCATGGTGCAAATATCCTGCTCTTTCAGCCATTTAACGGCATCGGAGACTGCATTTTTATCGGCTTGATATTGTTCATAGGTATCCGGCACCATAAAATGCCAGAACTCACCATCGCCATACAGATATTGCATTTCCACGTCAACGACATCGGCACTCTCCACCGTATCGCCGGATTTAAAAGTCCGTTCTATTACGCGGCCGGTTTTTAGGTTACGGATTTTGACCCGGTTAAAAGCTTGGCCTTTGCCGGGCTTGACGAACTCGTTCTCGATAATCGAACAAGGATCGTTATCCAGCATAATTTTTAAACCGCCTTTAAACTCGTTGGTGCTATAAGTCGCCATTTTTTCCTCGTGAAACAAAAATAAGTCGGACGATTATAATGGATAAGGCAAGTCTCAAGAACAAATATAGCCCGATAGAGCGGGATTTTTGTTCAACCTCGACATGCGAGAATAGGCGCAAAGCTCACGCGGGTTCTGTTTGTATGCCCTTGGTAAATGAGCAATAAATCTGCTGATCGACGCAACTGCCTTGTTATTTTTTTCAAAAACCGGAGCCGCATTGAATACCCTTCCCACACTCTGGCAACGCCAACTTGCCGAGGCTTTTTCCAGCGTCGAGGATTTATGTCGACACCTTCAACTCGCCCCCGCCAGCTTGCCCTTATTACCGCACTGCAAAGAATTTCCGTTGCGCGTACCGCGCGGGTTTGCCGATTGCATGATAAAGGGCGACCCGAACGACCCGCTATTAAGACAGGTGCTGCCCCTACAAGATGAGTTGGAACATTACCCAGGATACAGCCTTGACCCGGTAGGCGATTTAAGCGCCATGGCCGAAACAGGTGTCATACACAAATATCAGGGACGGGTGCTATTAATTTGCACCGGTGCTTGTGCAATCAATTGCCGCTACTGTTTCCGCCGACATTTTCCCTATGCCGACCAACAGCTCTCCAGGCAAAAATTGCAACAGGCCTTGGCTTATATCGCCGCCCGCCCGGAAATCAAAGAAGTAATACTGAGTGGCGGCGACCCATTACTGCTTAAAGACGATAAGCTTGCAACGTTGCTGGAAGCCGTTGCAGATATCCCCCATATTCAGCGCATCCGGATTCATAGCCGCATTCCGGTCGTGTTACCGGCCCGGGTTACCCTCGAGTTGCTGGAAACCCTAGCCAAGTTGCGACAACAGATCGTGCTGGTACTACACGCCAATCATGCCAACGAATTAAGCGCGGAGGTAGCCAGCGCCTGTCGAAACCTGAAGCAACATCGGGTCACATTACTGAATCAAAGCGTATTACTAAAAGGCATTAACGACGACAGCCTAACCTTGCGGCAATTGAATGAAAAATTGTTCAGCTTGGGCGTTTTGCCGTATTACCTGCATTGCCTGGATCGCGCCAAAGGCGTAGGCCATTTTGAAGTGCCTGAACAGCAAGCGCTGGCATTAATGCAAAGCCTGCAGGAACAGTTACCCGGCTATCTAGTGCCCAGACTGGTCAAAGAACAGGCCGGAGCTGCCCATAAAATTCGTTTGGCTTAACAATGACATTTAAAGGCGGATTGTTCTGTCGCCGGCAGAAAGGTAACATTGGCTAGGGATTTCAAACCAGGAAAATGATGACGCCAGAATACGCGCCGCGCCGCGCCGCTCGCCCAACTTTACCGTTAATTACCGCGGCGATTCTGTTTGCCGCGGCAATGAGTGTTAGCGCTTTCCAGTATTTTATCGGCATACCCCCTGTTATTTGGCTGCAACTTACCCTTTCGGCAATAGGATTCATTTGTCTTATCTGGGGGATAATCGGTTTTTTCCGCCAGACTGCCGCGCCAAATCTCCAAACCGGTATTTGCTTTTCCCGCTTACCGCAACCGGCCTTGGTGGTTGACCGGCAAGGTATCATTCGCGACGCCAATCATGCGGCCGCCCAATTACTCGACAAGACGCCCGCCAGCCTTATTAATCAACCAGTACATGATTTATTTCACCCCCCGCAATGCTCCGGACAAGACTGCCAGCTCTGCCAGCACATAGCCGCTGGCCAGGAATTGGCCGCCACCGATTTTGCCTTCCCTTTGCAGCGTTGGCAGCAAATTTCCCTAAGCGGCCTACCTGCCGGCGCTCCGGATCAATTACTGCAATTGCATATTGATATCACGGCCCGCAAAAAAACCGAGCAACAACTGGCCTTGGTTATCGACGGTGCGGGACTGGGTTTTTGGGACTGGGAATATGTCACCGGCAAACACGAGGTTAATCAACGTTGGCTGGACATACTGGGTTTACAACAAGATGAACTGGATCACCATATTCACGACTGGGAGCATAGACTTCATCCCGAGGATCAAAACCGGGTTCGGCAGATGCTTTTGGCGCACATAGCCTCGGGATCACCCTATGTGGTTGAGTTTCGCATGCGGCACAAAGACGGCCATTGGGTATGGATACAAGGTTCGGGATCGGTCGTGGAACAAGATCCTGTCACGGGTCAACCCACCCGCTTATGCGGCACGCACCAAAACATCACCGCCCGCAAACAATTCGAACAAAACCTGCAAGCCGCTTATCAGGTGATTAGCCAAAGCCCTTCCGTGGTTTTGAAATGGCGTTGTAGCGAAGGATTACCCATCGAATTTGCCACTGACAATGTCATGCAATTATTGGATTGTACCGACGTGCGTCTGGTGGCCGACAAAGTGCCCTATCTGAGTTTGGTCCATCCGGATGATGCAGCTGCATTCCGCGCGGAAATTGAAAACTGCCGTAACAATCCAGAATGTTCGGATATTGTTCATCAGCCTTATCGCATCATTACCAGTGCCGGCGCCGTTAAATGGGTACAAGACCATAAAGTCATCAGCCGCGATGATCATGGGCAAGTCATCGGTTACCAAGGTTTGGTGACGGATATCACTCGCCAACGCCAGCAAAACAGTGCTATCCGCAACATTATCTCCGGCTCCCTGGAGAACTCTACTGACGCCATATTAGATAATTTCTCCCTGTTGGCCGCGGAGACATTGGCGGCCGATTACACCTTAATCGGAGAAATGACTACCGACGGTATCTGCAAAACCTTGTCATTTTGTGCCTTGAATAAATCCGACCGCCCCATTCCATACGTCATGCACGCCAGCGTTTGCGCACATCTGTCGGCGGGCGCGATCTGCAACTATAAACAGGAGGTTTACCGCTATTTCTCGGAGGACAAATGGCTGGTCAACCACGGCATCCAGGGCTTTATAGGCATACCGTTACAAAACGATCGCCACCGGGTTTGCGGATATGTGGTGGCCCTTTATCGCCATCCCATTCCCGACCTGCAATTTGCCGAAGACATACTGAAATTGTTTGCCGCCCAAATCACCTCCGAACTGGATCGCAGCCAAGCCATCCGGGCGCTGGAAATTCAAAAACAACGCTTGGTCGACGCACAAAATATTTCCCATATAGGCGATTGGCAATGGCATTGGTCAGACAACCACTTTAGTTGGTCCGAGGAAATGTATCGTATTACCGGCACTCACAGGAGCAGCTTCATTCCGTCTTTTGCCAGCTTTCTGACCCAATTAGTGCACCCCGACGATAGAAATATTTTCAAAACCGCGCTCCAAAATACCCACAATAATGACATCGTCGATTTCAAGCACCGCATCGTGTTAAATAATGGCGAAATCCGCCATGTTCATCAACGCGGCAAAGTGATTCGTGACGATCGGCATCGCGCCAACGGTATTCAGGGCACGATGCAGGACATCACCGAACGCCTTAAAACCGAACAAAGCCTGTTGGAAGCCAAGCAGGAAGCCGAGAAAGCCACTCAAGTAAAATCCGAATTTCTCGCCAACATGAGTCATGAGATTCGCACCCCGATGAACGCCATCGTCGGATTGGTAGAACTGTGTTTGAACAGCGATATCACCTCCAAACAACGCGATTATCTGGAGCGCGTCGAAACCGCGGCTCACGGCTTGACCAACTTGATAAACGATATTCTGGATTTTTCAAAAATGGAATCCGGCAAACTGCACCTTGAAGCGGCACCTTTCATTCTGGAAGAGATGCTGGACCAAGTTTTTTCAACCATGGCTGATTTATGCCGCCGCAAGCAGCTCAAGTTGATCAGGCCTCGGATCGACCAGCACCATCATGCCGTGGTAGGCGATCCGCAACGTTTACGACAAGTGTTGATCAATTTGATTGGGAATGCCATCAAATTCACCGAACGCGGGCAAATTGAAGTCTCATTCACAGAACTCCAACGTACAAACGAACATACTACCTTTGAATTTGGCATCACCGACACCGGTATCGGCATGACTGAACAGCAACAAACACGATTATTCAAGGCCTTCAGCCAGGGCGACAGCAGCGTGACTCGCACATACGGAGGCACCGGTTTGGGTTTGGTGATTAGTAAACAATTGGTGGAACAAATGGGCGGCTCGATAAGCGTCAAGAGCCGGGAGCATGTAGGTTCCTGCTTTAGTTTTACGGTCACCTTGGGCTTAACGGACATTGAGTTATTACGCCAACCACGCCAGCGCCCCGATATCGATACTCGCCAGTTACAGCGGATTCGTGGCGCCCGAATCCTATTGGTCGAAGACAACGAAGTCAATCGCATTGTCGCCATCGAATTATTGACTCAGCCCATTTGCAGGTAGATACCGCTGAAAACGGTGAAATCGCCCTGTTGAAGCTCAAACAAACTCAATATGACTGCGTTTTGATGGATGTGCAGATGCCGGTAATGGATGGGTATGAAACCACCCGGAATCTTCGCAAACAAGCCGATTGCGCGAAATTACCGGTCATCGCCATGACCGCCAACGTCATGAATGTCGATCGCGATAAATGTCTGAAAGCCGGCATGGATGACTTTATCGGCAAACCAATTCTGCCGGGAACCTTATACGCTGTTTTAACCAAGTGGATAAAACCCAAACAGAGTGACGAGGTCCACGCCACGGACTCCCTCGCCACTAGCGAGGACATTCCTTTCCTGTACGGCATAGACAGTCAATTAGGTCTACAACATACAGCGGGCGACAAAGTCGTTTATCGGAAAATTTTACAAAAATTCGCGGAAAACCATGCTAATAGCATGACCGAGATATCACTGGCTCTGACAGCAAAAAACACCCCCACTGCCAGGCAATTTGTCCACACACTCAAAGGCCTAGCCGGCTCCTTGGGCGCCACCTCATTACAAGGACATTTACAAAGGTTAGAGGAATCACTTGCAGAGCAGGGCGCTAACATTCAGAATACAGCTGCCGTGAGTAAACTTATTAGCATGGCCACTCAAGAACTTAACCGCATTATCAATAGCATACAAAGCACTATCCCCACTCTTGAGCCGGACTTTAAACAGAACCAGGGATTTTCAAAGCTCGAAACCCAACATCAGTTACGTATTTTGCTTAATAAATTGCAAAACTTTGATTCGGATGCCGATCAACAATTGGATTTCATTTGGTCCGGTATTAAAGATCAATCGCTCATTGGCGCATTGGCATCAATCCGCAAACAAATAGCCCAATATCAATTTGATAAAGCCGCTTTAGCAGTAAAAACCCTCATAGATTTCCCGGAACGATAGGTATGGAAAATAAATCCGATCACACCATTCTCGCAGTCGACGATAGCCCGGAAAATCTCGATCTGATTAAAAATATCCTCGAGCCACACTACTCGGTAAAAGTGGCGCCGAGCGGCCAACTGGCTTTGCGTATCGCGCGCAGCCAAAAGCCTGACTTGATTTTGCTGGATATCATTCTGGACGATATTAACGGCTACGACATATGCCACCAACTGAAATCGGACGACGGCACGCGTAATATCCCGGTAATTTTTCTAACCGCCAAACGCTCCGAAGCCGACGAGGTTGAGGGATTTAAAATTGGCGGCTGCGATTACATCACCAAACCCTTTTCGCCGGCCATTGTGCTGGCACGCGTCAGAACCCAAATACAATTAAAAGCCAAAACCGATCTGTTGGAAAAATTGGCCTCGCTGGATGGCTTAACCGAAATCCCGAATCGGCGTGCTTTCGACTCGGCGCTGGAGAGACAATTCAATCAGGCCAAACGCATCGCCAGCCCGCTTTCGCTGATAATCTTCGATATTGATAACTTCAAAATGTTTAACGATCAATACGGCCATCCGGTGGGAGATGAATGCTTAAGAAAGGTGGCACATGCCTTTGTCACTCATACTCAGCGCACTGAAGACTTAGTTGCGCGACTGGGCGGCGAGGAATTTGCCGTTCTGTTGCCGAACACCGATAACATGGGTGCCGTCATGCGTGCCGAGCAATACCGGCTTGCCGTGGAAAATCTGAAGATCCACCACGCCCACGACAGCGAATTCCCGTATGTGACCGTTTCCGTCGGGGTTAGTACTATCATTGCCAACACCACCGATCATTTTAGCGGTTTGATGCAAGCAGCCGATGACGCATTGTATCGCGCCAAAAAACAGGGCCGGAACCGGGTGTGCTGCGAAAATTTATCGCCTCAATCCCTCTCAACAACCATTAGCACTCCTTAAGGCGATTATCCGTTTATAATCGGACCCGGCTACCGCCCTTTATTTTGAGTATTTCTGGTTATGCACCTTTATTTAGACTTCAATGCCTCCTATCTTGCCGCGTTTTTTATTGGCTTGTTCAGCAGCCTACATTGTATAGGCATGTGCGGCTCAATTATAGGCACGTTAACGTACAGCCTGAGTCAGGAATTGAGAAACAACAAGCGGATCTTGTTCAGCATCGTTCTCAGCTACAACTTGGGCCGCATTGCCAGTTATGCCATAGCCGGCGCGGTCGTCGGCTTTCTCAGCCTGCCCTTCACGGAGGGCCAAGCTCACCGTATTTTACAACTGGCATCGGGCGCCATTATGGCCAGCGCCGGCCTTTATATCGGCGGCTGGTTTCCTCGTTTCGCTTATATCGAAAAAATAGGCTCGCGCTTCTGGAAACTGATAGAACCCTTTGGGCGTAAGTTAATCCCGGTTAAAACCCGCACCCAGGCCATTCTATTCGGCATGATCTGGGGCTGGCTGCCGTGCGGCCTGATTTATACCGCACTGGCCTTGGCGGCAACCACCGGTAATGTCGTGCACAGCTCCATGACCATGCTGTCATTTGGATTGGGTACTTTACCTGCCGTGGTTGGAGTCGGTATAATGACCTCATTATTAGCCAGGCTTTCCAAAGCTAGGCGCTTCAAGCAAGTAGTGGGCATACTATTTATTATCTTTGCCTTACTAGCCGTATTCCCGTGGCTTAACCCGATGCGTGTTGAACACATCTGACGTTTTGAGAGGTTTTTACAGTGGATAATTTCAGTTCTATTATTGGTCAATCCCCTGCTCTGGAAGCATTGATTCGTAGTGCCCGTATGGTTGCTGCAACCGATGTAACCGTGCTAATCAAAGGAGAAACCGGCACTGGAAAGGAAGTCCTAGCAAGCGCCATTCAAAAGGATAGCCCCAGAGCCAACAAACCCTTCATTGTACTTAACTGTGCCGCATTACCGGAAGGACTGGTGGAATCCGAGATTTTCGGCCATAAAAAGGGTGCATTTACCGGCGCCACTTCAGACAAACAAGGCTTGTTTCAAGCAGCGGACGGTGGCACCCTGTTTTTGGACGAGATCAACTCTCTACCGTTAACCATTCAATCCAAGCTGCTACGTTTTTTAGAATCCGGCGAATGCCTGCCAGTCGGCAGCACCAAGCCTTATCGGGTTAACGTTCGAGTAATTGCAGCCACTAACTCCGACCTGGAAAAACAAATCGAATCGGGTGAATTCCGCCGCGACTTATATTTTCGCTTAAATGTCGTTCCGCTGGAATTACCCGCCTTGCATGAACGCAGTGAAGATATCGAAATTTTGGCTAAACATTTTTTCGCCCACTTTTCCGAAGCCCATTCGCTGCAATCGCCTACTTTTAGCAAACATGCTCTTAAAGCACTCAAGACGCATAAATGGCCGGGCAACGTGCGCGAATTACGCAATTTGTGCGAACGCCTGAGTATTTTGTTGGCCGGCAGAGTGATCGAACCGGAGAATTTGCCGCATGAATTCACTCACGGCAAAGAAAGCAGCAACGCCACAACCACCACGGCAACCGACTTCAGATTGCCGGAAACAGGCTTACAACTGGATGCGCTTGAAGCCAACATGATCCATCAAGCCCTGGCCCGCACCAATGGCAATCGCAGCAAATCCGCCCGACTGTTAGGCATCTCCAGAGACACCCTGCTGTACCGTATCCAAAAACACGGCTTGGCAACTCATTAAGCGTTTCTTCTGGTTGCGGAGACAACATCTCCGCAACTTTTCATAAAACCCTAGCGTTTCCTCACCCACTGCACCGTACAGTTATCGCTTTTACCCTGCGCCCGCAAAATGGTCATTTGCGCCATTTTTTTAAGTTCGTCTTTGCCGCTGGCCGGCTGGGACAACTGCAAAAACTCCTGTTCTTTTATGCATTCCCAAAAGCCATCACTACACAGAATAAAGGTCTCTCCCGAGCGCATGGCGGGAAATACCCTAATATCCACGCTAGGTGTGCTTAGCACATTTATACTGCGGGTCAGTTTATTTTGTTCCGGATGTATGCCCATCTCCCATTCGCTGATTTCACCTTCGTCAAATAGCCGTTGCGTAAAGGAATGGTCTTTAGTGCGCCAGAGAACTTGCGAAGGATTAAGACGATAAATCCGGGAATCGCCACAATGGGCAGTAATGATGCGCTTATCATCCAGATACAAAATGGCGCAAGTTGTATGCGCATCGGACGCGAAGGAATCGCCATCGAATAACTCCCGCATTCGGTTAACCGCTGCAGCTATCCATTCCCGCACACCCTGCTCGGGCTGCTGAATAATACGGCCCTGATAAGGTTGGGCTTGTTCGATCAAGCCTTTGCAAAAATACCGCGAAGCTTTCTCACCGGCCTGGTGCCCCCCCAAACCGTCCGCCACCACAAATACTGCGTAGTCGGCGCACACCCTATGCGCCATGCAATCCTGGTTGATCTCCCGGTCGCCCACCGATGATAATTGATAGAACTCCAATGCCGTCTGCATACGCTTAACCGTGCAAACGCGCTTCCCGCATCACCTGCTTCAGGTCGCGCACCGCTTGCGCCAACCCCGAGAATACCGCTTGAGCAATAATGGAATGCCCTATATTTAATTCCACGACAGGCATAATCCGGCATATCGCGGCCACATTGTGGATATTTAAACCATGCCCGGCGTTGACTTGCAAACCCGCCTGAAAAGCATAATCCGCCGCTTGTTGAATACGTTGCAGCTCCAGTTTTTGCTCCGCCGAGGTTCTCGCATCCGCATAGCGACCGGTATGCAATTCAATCACCGGCGCACCGACTTTTACAGCGGCATCAATTTGCGCAAGTTCAGGATCGATAAATAATGACACTTCCACGCCCGCAGCCGCCAAAGCCCGACAGGCATCCTGCATTTTCCACGGCGCGGCCAGCACATCCAAACCGCCTTCGGTGGTTAATTCCTCCCGACGCTCCGGCACCAAACAACAAGCCTGCGGCTTGACTTGCAGGGCAATTTCGATCATGGCGTCAGTAACCGCCATTTCCAGATTCAACTTACTGTGCAGCATATCCTTTAATAGAAAAATATCCCTATCCTGTATATGACGCCTGTCCTCCCGCAAATGCGCGGTAATGCTATCGGCCCCGGCCTGTTCAGCCACCAATGCAGCCTGGATAGGCTCTGGATAACGGGTTCCCCTGGCCTGGCGCAGGGTTGCGACATGGTCAATATTTACGCCTAATAAAATAATTTGTTTTTCCATACCTGTTTCTGTGTGTATACGCGGTTATTTAATGTCAACCCGCTCTTTCGTCTTTCGTCTTTCGTCTTTCGTCTTTCGTCTTTCGTCTTTCGTCTTTCGTCTTTCGTCTTTCGTCTTTCGTCTTTCGTCTTTCGTCTTTCGTCTACAAATATTTAATCATCTTTGCCAGCACTTCACGACTTTGCAATGGTTTGCCTTGCAAATGCACGTCCAGCATCGCTCGTAAAAACTGTTTTGCCTCCAGCAGCGCGGCCCCCTGTAATTGCGTCTTGACACTCAGCATCCGCAGACTGGCACCGCTAATACAACCTTCGCCGTCTTCGACCAAGCCAACATTAGCCTTAAAACTGTAACGACTCAGCCTATCAACCTCTTGATCCCGGTGATCGACGACCAAATCCACGGCATAGCCGCATGCCTCCAGCACTTCCAGTTCAAAATAACGTAATGCCTGCTCGATATTCAAGCCCTCGCGCAATTCGCCCAGACAAGCCTGGTAACCGGCGAATAGTTCCGGATGTGGATCATTTCGAAACAAAAACCGTTGCAACAACTCATTGAGATAAAAACCGCAATACAAGGCGAGCCGCTGCAATGCGTAATTACAGACAAATTCCGTCTGGGTGAGAATTTTTAGCTCGCTTTTATCCAGATAGGAGATATGCAATAAGCTGAAGGGCAATAACATGCCGGCCAGTTTTGACTTTTGCTGACGCACACCTTTGGCCAAGACTGAAACGATGCCGAAATCGCGCGTGTAAACCTCCAACAACCGGCTGGTTTCGCGATATGGCCGGTGCTGTAAAATGAATGCCGGCTGCAGGTAGACAGCGGATTCGCTCATGGCTTATTCGGTATCGATAAAGCCTAAACCTTGCAGAGCACGCTCGTTATCCGACCAACCTTTTTTCACTTTTACCCACAACTGCAGAAAGACTTTTTGACCGATCAGTTTTTCGATATCCAGACGGGCTTCCGTTCCGATTTTTTTCAGCATCTCGCCTTGTTTACCGATCACGATGCTTTTTTGGCTGCTGCGCTCCACCCAGATATTGGCATAGATTTTACAAATTCCGGGATGCTCTTCGTACAACTCTATTTCCACTGTCATTGCATAGGGCAATTCATCCCCCAAACGGCGCGTAAGCTTTTCCCGTACGATTTCCGCCGCAAAAAAGCGCTCCGGCCGGTCGGTGATTTGGTCTTCGGGATAAATCAACTCGCCTTCAGGTAACAAAGCCATGATGTGCTGTTCCAGCACATCCAGGTTGGTATTTTTTAAAGCCGAAACCGGCACGATTTGCTCGAAAGGATACTTCTGTTTGGCTTCAGCAAAAAAGGCCATCACTGCTTGTCTATCCTTAATTTTATCAACCTTGTTGATAACCAAAATCACCGGCAGTCCAGCGGCCTCCAGCTTTTTGAAAATCCGCTCGTCATATTCATGCCAATACAATCCATCCAATACCCACACCACCACATCCACCCCCAACAAGGTGCTATCGGCGGTTTTATTCAAGTAGCGGTTCAATACCTTTTTTTCATCACTATGCATACCAGGCGTATCCATGAAGATTGCCTGGCCAGCTTCGCTGGTTTTGATACCCCGGATGCGATGCCGGGTGGTTTGAGGTTTTCTGGAGGTAATACTAAGCTTTTGGCCTAGCAAATGGTTCATCAAAGTCGATTTGCCGACATTCGGCCTACCGATTAATGCGACATATCCGCAATTCATTAGTCCTGATCTTCTAGAAAAATTAACATGCTTTCCGCGGCGGCCTGCTCCGCTTTTTTACGGGAAATCCCAACACCCTGGGTGGTTTCGGCAGTAATCGGCACCCGGCATTTGACCTCGAACGTTTGCGCATGGTCTGCACCAGACATGCTGACCAATTCGTAAACGGGCAGTTCCTTTTTCCGGGCCTGCATCAGCTCCTGCAAACGGGTCTTAGGGTCTTTGTTCCAGGTGTCCAGCTTGATCTCCGCGAATTTTTCGGCGAACAAATTCAGAATCCATTGCCTGCAAACATCCACCCCACTATCAAGCAATATGGCGCCCATAATGGCTTCCAGGGCATCCGACAAAATCGAATCACGCCGAAAACCACCGCTTTTCAACTCTCCGGAACCCAGAATTAAATAATCGCCCAAATTATGCTGCCGGGCTAATTCGGCCAAGGAGGTTTGATTAACCAGACTGGCCCGCAAACGGCTCAATACACCTTCGCCCACACTTGGAAATTGCGAGTACAACCTTTCCGCCACCACAAACCCCAAGACCGAGTCGCCGAGATATTCAAGTCGTTCGTTATTTTTGGCTCCTGCGCTACGGTGGGTTAATGCGGTCTTAAACAATTGGGGCTGACTAAACGTTAGCCCCAGCTTTCTGGCCAGTTCTTCCGGTTTTTTAATCACCTGCCACCAGCTTCAAATCCTTCATGAAACTCAACCAACACACTTAAATTACCCACCATGTGTTCAACCCGCTCGTAATCGATGTCCACTTTGACGTAACCCGGCTGAGCTATAATTTTAACGTCGTCTCCAGTTACGTAGTCGACATAATTCATATCGAAGCGTTTCAACAAGCTATTCAAAATTTCAGCCCTGGATTTGCTGGTAATGTCGGTGGTATTCTCCACCGCGTCCAACGCATTAACCACTTTACTGTGATTAAAATAGATAGGGCCGATTTTCAGCACCAGCATGGTAAAAAACGCAATCAGCCCCAACAACAAAACCAATGAAATAAAGGTTAAGCCTTGTTGTTTATAAGGTGAAACTTGCATACCGGTCTCCCGCTTCAATTTAATTGGTTCATTCCAGAATAGTGCCGATTCGATCAAAAGCAATGCCCTTATTTTGCAAGTCCCAATTCATCCAGATGAAAAAGGCCTTACCCACTAAATTGGCTTCCGGCACGGTACCCCAATATCGGCTGTCGTTACTGTTATCCCGGTTATCGCCCATCACAAAATATTGGCCTTGCGGCACCACAAATACATCTTCGACGGTAGGCACGCCGGGGCTAATCAAAATCGAATGCTTAACGCCGGTCAAATCCTCTTCCAGACGTTCAGCTCCAGTCATATTCATACCCTGGCCTACTCCTTGATAGCGGCCAAGCGAAGTCTGCGCAATCGGCTGGCCGTTAACATACAGTTTCTTGTCAAAATAGGCGACCCGGTCGCCAGGCAGGCCAATCACTCGTTTGATGTAATCCACGGTCGGCTGTTTCGGAAAACGAAACACCACGATATCGCCTCGTTCCGGCTCTCCCATTTCGATGACTTTATCGTTCAACACCGGCAGGCGCACGCCATAGGTAAATTTATTGACCAAAATAAAGTCGCCCACCAATAAAGTCGGCATCATGGAACCGGACGGAATCCGAAACGGCTCCACCAGAAACGACCGCAGTAATAAAACAATGAACACAACCGGAAAGAACGAGCGCGCATATTCCACCAACAACGGTTCCTTGTCGATCGAATAAGGCTGATGCGCATATTTTAAATACAAACAATAGCCGCCCCAGACGATACCGGTCACAAAAGTGGCCATCACCAGAAAAAAAGAAAAATCGTAATCCATAAGTTTTACTGCCGTTATTCTTTATTAACCTGCAACACCGCCAGAAACGCTTCCTGCGGAATCTCAATACTACCCACCTGTTTCATACGTTTTTTACCCGCCTTTTGCTTTTCCAACAGCTTTTTCTTACGGGTAATATCGCCACCATAACACTTGGCCGTGACATTTTTGCGCATGGCTTTTACGGTTGAACGGGCAATCACTTTTGAGCCGATCGCCGCTTGAATCGCCACCTCATACATCTGTCGCGGAATCAGGTCTTTCATTTTCTCGACCAAATCTCGACCACGGTTCTGACTCAAGTCCCGATGCACGATAATCGACAAAGCGTCGACTTTATCGCCATTGATCAACACATCCAGCTTGACCAGCGGGGACGGATCGAAACGCAAGAATTCGTAATCGAACGACGCATAACCGCGACTAACCGATTTCAAGCGGTCAAAAAAATCCAGCACCACTTCACTCATCGGCAACTCGTAACTCAGCGAGACCTGGGCACCGACATATTGCATGTTTTTCTGCACGCCGCGTTTTTCGATACACAGGTTGATGACATTGCCCAAATAGGTCTGCGGCACCAGTATATTCGCCAGAATGATGGGCTCGCGGATCTCCACGATAGTACCAGCATCGGGCAGCTTGGCCGGATTATCCACCATAACCACTTCGCCGCCATGGGTTTCCACTTCGTAGACTACCGTGGGTGCCGTGGTAATCAGATCGATATCATATTCACGTTCCAGACGTTCCTGAACGATTTCCATATGCAACATCCCCAGGAAACCGCAGCGGAAACCGAACCCCAAGGCCTGAGACGTTTCAGCCTCGTAATTCAAGGCCGAATCGTTTAACCTGAGTTTATCCAGCGCTTCACGCATGTCGCCGAAATCGTCGGAACTGACCGGATACAAACCGGCAAACACCCGCGGCTGTACTTTTTCGAATCCAGGCAAGGCGGATGCGGCCGGATTATCGGTGGCAGTGATGGTATCGCCCACCGGCGCGCCGAAAATATCCTTGATGCCAGCCACCATAAAACCGACTTCACCGGTGTTTAAACTCTGTTTTTCGAATGATTTCGGAGTATAAACACCCAGCTTTTCAACCAGAAACGACTTTCCGGTCGACATGACGGTTATCTTTTGTTTTTTACGTAAGCCACCGTTAACGATGCGCACCAAGGACACCACGCCCAGATAATTATCGAACCAGGAGTCGATAATCAAGGCCTGCAACGGTAGATTCTGATCACCCTGCGGTGGCGGAATTTTCCGAATCAGTTGATCCAACACCAATTCCACGCCAACACCGGTCTTGGCGCTGATTTTTAGCGCTTCGTCCGCGGGAATGCCTATCACATCCTCGATTTCCGCCATCACCCGCTCCGGTTCCGCGGACGGCAAGTCGATCTTATTTAAAACCGGCACGACTTCCAGACCTTGTTCGATGGCGGTATAGCAATTGGCCACGCTCTGCGCTTCCACGCCTTGGGCCGCATCGACCACCAGCAAAGCGCCTTCGCAAGCCGCCAATGAGCGTGAAACCTCATAGGAAAAGTCCACGTGGCCTGGCGTATCGATAAAATTGAGTTGATAGACTTCGCCGTCGCTGGCTTTGTAATCGAGGGTGACGCTTTGCGCCTTGATAGTAATACCCCGTTCGCGTTCCAGATCCATGGAATCTAAAACCTGGGCTTCCATCTCTCTAGCACTTAATCCCCCGCAAATTTGAATGAACCGATCCGCCAATGTCGATTTACCATGATCGATATGGGCGATGATAGAGAAATTTCTAATATGTTTTTGATCCACTTACTAACTACTAATGTTAACTTGAAAAGAGGGCAGACCGCCCTCGCCAGGTAGAGAACGGTTTACTATCAGGCCAGCATTTGCCGGAATTGGGCGATGGTTTCGGCGGTTAAGGGCTGTCTTTGATTGTCCCAGACCACGCCGTCGAGCTCCATTGCCAATGCATCAATGGTTTCGATAAAGTCGTCGAACACCGCTAGAGGCTTATCTACCTCGCGGGGCTGCATATAAAATACGATACCCGGGCAATAAAATTCATCCAGATGGGTATCGGGAAAAGTACCGGGATCAATCATGCTAGCAACGGCAAAATCCACCAGGCGGTTTTTATCGATCCGTTCAAACACCTTTACGCTACCGTATTCCAGACCGACGCGCTCAAAGGCGTCGAACAAGTCTTCACCATTGAAACCTTCATCGGCGCGGGCAACTAGGCTGAATTCGATCAGCGCCGGCAATGCGGTTTTGGGTTGACCTTTCACCACATCTTGTTTGACGGGTTCTTTATGGGCCGGATTGATGGATTCGTCATCGAGTAAGGCATCGCCGTCGACCACATCGTGCAGCGGAAAAATATCCATTTCATCGTCGCCATCGTCGACTTCAAAGTCATCGACCAGCCGATCGCTGTATTCGGAATCATCGAAATAATCGCCGGCTTCGCGCCGTTCGCGCAGCGTTTTAAAGAAATGCCATAACAGCATGCCGATCATTACCAGCATGCCGATCAAAATAATCACGACTCTTAATAATTCTTTATCCATTAGCTTTCCGCCATGCTCACTGCTTCTTCAATATCGACCGCCACCATTCTGGACACCCCAGGCTCTCTCATGGTAACACCTGCCAAATGTTTTGCAATTTCCATTGTGACTTTGTTATGTGAAATATATAAAAACTGTACGCTGGCGGACATGTCCTCCACCATTTTGGAAAACCGCACCACGTTGGCATCATCCAATGGCGCATCCACTTCGTCCAGCAAACAAAACGGCGCCGGATTCAATTCAAAAATAGAAAACACCAAAGCCACGGCGGTCAAGGCCTTTTCGCCACCCGACAACAAATGGATAGAGCTGTTGCGCTTGCCCGGCGGACGAGCAATGATATTGACGCCAGCTTCCAGCACATCTTGCTCGGTGAGTTCCAAATACGCCTGCCCACCGCCGAACAAACGCGGAAATTTTTCCTGTAAGCCGTTATTGATTTTGTCAAAGGTTTCCTTAAAACGCTGCCGGCTTTCCTTATCGATTTTGCTAATAGCCTGATCCAAAGAGTTTAACGCCTCCATCAAATCACCATGCTGCTCGCTCAAAAACCTCATTCGCTCGGATTGCGTTTTAAATTCCTCGATCGCGGTCAAATTGATGGACCCCAGCCTTTCAATCTGCTCGGTCAACTCATCCAGTCGGTTTTTCCATAGCGGTTCCTTGGCGTCAGCCCGCAGCTTCGCCAAAATCTGCTGCGGATCGGCATCCACTTCGCTTAACTGCTCGGCGACGGTTTGCTGGCGTACCCGGCTGTCCTGCTGCTCGAAACGTACCTTGTCCAAGGCTTCTTTTTGTTGCTCCAGGTCGCGCTGAGTCTTCGCATAAAGCTCCGCCAGCTGACTGACGCTTTGTTCGCTGACCTGCTGTGCCAGTCGTTCGGCCGCCAACCCGGCTTCAAAGGCTTGCTTTTTCTCCAGCAACTGCTCCAGCAGTATTTTCTCGTCATCTAGCGGCGACAGACTGAATTCCAATTTATTTTCCAGTTCCGTAATACGGTCGGCCGACTGTCGATGCTGAATTTGCAAACGCTCGATTTGCTTGGCCGTCAAACCCTCCGAGGCTTTTAACGACTCGATTTGCGCATGCAGGCGCTGCAAGTGCCGGCGCGCTTCGTCCACCGAGGCATCGGTATCCTGCTGTTGCGACTGAATTTGCTGGTTCAATTGCTCCAGTTGCATTTTTTTATCGGCTAATTCGCCCAAAGCCAGTTCGGCATCCAGCTTGACCATTTCGGCTTCGGAAATGCTTTCGGCATTTTCGGCCAGCTGCTGGCTGATTTCCTCGATCTCATGATCCAGCTGTTCCATCCGACGTTTTTGCTGCTCGAAACGCGCGGACTGGGCGCTATATTCGGCGCTTTTGGCGGAATATTCGGCGCTCAATAATTTTTCTTGGCGCTGGTACTGCTCGCGATTGGCTTCGGCGGTTTTTAATGCCTGTTCGCTATCCGCCAATTGCTGTTCGTCTTCGCCAATCGCCATCTGTAATTCAGCCTGCAACTGTTTCAATTCGCGCAGCTCCTTTTCCCGGTGCAGCACGCCGGCCTTGCTGTCGCTGCCGCGGCTAATTTTGATCCAATCCTTACCCAACCAAGTACCATCCGCCAATACCACCGACTCATGCGCCAGCAAGGTCATTTGCCGCGCTTGCGGCAGCGTCTCGGCGCAATAAATCCCGCTTAACAGACTGGACAAATCCCACCGGCTGCGCAGTTTGCTGACCAACTTGACCGCTTCCGTTCCTGCGCCGGCATCGGCTGGATGCGTTTCAAACACAATTAACGATTGCTTGCTGAGTTCCTGCAGCTCAGAGAGGATACTATCGGCATTGTCGACGCAAATCGCTTCCAGATAACTGCCCAATACTGTTTCCAGGCCAGTTTCCCAACCTTCTTCCGCTTCCAGAAATTCGGCCAGACGCGGCTGTTGCTCCAAGCCGACTTGCTCCAGCCAGGCCGTAAGGTCTTTTTTATCCTTACCCATGGCGTGTTGCTGCAGTAATTCCAAGGAACTGATTTTACCGTTGACTTTTTGTAATTGCGCACGGCGCTCATGCAACTGGTCATGCAGCAGCTTAATTTCCGGACGCAAACCGACAATACGCTGCAATACCTCATCTAACTGCTGCTGCAGCTGAGCGCGTTCGGCTTCGATCAGCTCGATGCCGCGTTCCAGGACTTCCAGTTCGAATTGCAATTGGGCATCGGCCAAACCGCCGCGCTCGCTTTGCACTTTATCCAGTCGGGTTTGCAGTTGCCGGTTTTGGTTTTCCAGCTGAATCAGCTTGGTACGCTGCACCTCGGCTTGCTCCCGATAACCGGCGTTTTCCGCCAAAAAAGCTTCCCATTGCTGCTGCCATTGTTGCTTTTGCAACTGCGCATCCTGCTGTATACCCAGCAGATCTTCCTCGCGTTCAGTGGCGACTATTAAAGTCTCCTCGGCTTCCATTAAAGTCTGGCGAATTTCTTCCAGCTGCTGCCGGTCCAGTTCGCATTCGGTTTGCGCCTGTTCCGCTTGCTGTTTCAAGCGCTTGATTTCAAGCAGGGTTTCTTCATGGCTTTTTTCGCTGTGCTTGATGGCCTGCTCCAGCCGGCTTACTTCGCCCACCACCGCATAATAGTCGGCCTGAGTACTATCCAGTTGCTGCTGCTGGACCTTTTGCTCGCCGCGTTTCAGTTCCATGGTTTTTTCGGTATCGCGCAACAATACGAACAAACGATTGTGTTCGGCGGCAATACCTTGCAGTTTAGCTTCCAATTGCTGGGCATGCTGTTGAAAGTTTTGCCAGCGCATGGCCAGCAACTCTTGTTTGTACTGGCGTTCCTGTTTTTTGAGTTCGGTATATTTCTCGGCCTTTTCCGCCTGCTTGGCCAGATTTTTGATCTGTTTTTCCACTTCGTCGCGCAAATCGTCCAGGCGCTCCAGATTTTCGCGGGTGTGGCGCATGCGGGTTTCGGTTTCCGACCGGCGCTCCTTGTATTTGGAAATGCCGGCCGCTTCCTCTATATGCACCCGCAAATCTTCCGGCTTGGCCTCCACCATTCGGGATATCGTACCCTGTTCAATGATGGCATAGCTGCGCGAACCCAAGCCGGTACCCAAGAACAGGTCGGTAATGTCTTTACGCCGACATTTGGAGCCGTTCAACATGAACAGGGATTGGCCGTCCCGACTGACTTGACGTTTAATGGAAATGGTGGCGTATTGGGCGTATTCGCCGCCGGCCTTGCCCTCGCTGTTGTCGAACACCAACTCCACGGAGGCCATGCTGACCGGCTTGCGTCCCGAAGACCCGTTGAAAATCACATCGGCCATATTGCCGCCACGCAAATGTTTGGCGGAACTTTCCCCCATCACCCAACGCACCGCGTCGATGATATTGGATTTGCCGCAACCGTTCGGACCGACAATGGCGGTTAAATTGCCGCTAATCGGTATGCTGGTGGGATCGACAAAGGATTTGAAACCCGAAAGTTTGATTTTTTCCAGCTTCATGACTGGCGGAACATGCTCAAGGTCGTTTACAAAGCCGACTATTATCGACGAAAAAGCCAGTAATTTGGAATGGATTTTATTTCGGTGCTTTTGGTGACGGCATTAGCAGGGCTTTTATAGCGCATAGTTACCGACACCCCATTCGTTTACTCCATTTAGACCCACCCTATTTGCTATATCGCCAGGACAGACCGCGCCGGCGGAAGCCGTCGAATGGCGTATCGGTTTTTACATCATTACCGGCATATCGCTGGATTTTAGATACCAAGTCTCAAAGCCAAAGGCTAACCACTTGTATTGACGGCATACTCGATCAACCCCAGTGTCTGCCGCTTGAGCTGTTCCGCAACCGGCGGTTCCAAGCGCGCCAGCCAACGCTGCGGAATTTGCTCCAATCCGTATGCCGCACCCGCCAGCATCCCAGCCAATGCCCCGGTGGTATCGGCATCTCCGCCCCGGTTAACCGTGCCGATCAGACACGACTCAAAATCACCGCTATTAAAAAAATAATGCAGCACCGTCTGCAGAGTATCGACGATATAGCCGCTGGCCTTGCCCGGATATGGCTGATAGGCGAATTCGCCGAATTGACCGATTAGCGCGTCGATTTCCAGCTTGCAGTCCGCCACCGGGTCCCCCTTGATCAGCCTGCCCGCCATGCGGCCTAAAGCCAGCGTCGCCGCATCGGATAACGGATGGTGATGGGTGAGTCGGGCTTGTTGTAATGTCCATGCTTCAAAGCTAACCGGATTGAAAAGCGTCGCCAGCACTACCGGCAGATTACGCATGCAAGCGCCATTGCCGGCCTCATCGGCTCGCGGTTCGCCTTGCAAAATTCCACTATCACGATAGCGCAGAATACCGCGCCGGCAGGTATTGCCGATATCCGGCGGATTGCTTGCCAGCCAGGCGACAAATTTATCGGCAACTGCCGTTAAATTCCAACCCTGCTGCTCGAGAATCGCCTCGCCGACAGCCATGGACATTTGGCTATCGTCGGTAACCTGCCCGGCTTCCAGTCCCAACCAACCGCCGCCGATAATTTCCGTGTGCACGCCATGGCGCTTTTGGATTTGCCTGGGTGACATAAACTCCACCGTCGCACCCAGTGCATCGCCGCAAGCGAATCCCAGGTAAGCACCCAGCGCCCGATTTAACAATTGCCGTTCCATTCCATCGCCTCGCTTAACGCTGCACCTTGACCCGGTAATCACCGCCTATCGCCAAATATTCGGCCTCGCCGTGCAAAGCATGGTGAGGCAGCAATTCGTTAAAAAAAATCAGTTTCACCACCGGCACTTGCACCTGCAGAATATAGGCACCAAATTCGCTGGCAATGCTACGCCGGTCGGTAAAGGACACCAGACTGTTAAAACGCACTAGTTTTTGGGTTTTGTCCTCATCCGCCACGAGACTGCAATCATCCAGCGTATTAACCCCGCGATACAAGGTTTTATGCCGGGCCGCCGGTATCTGAAAACGCGCTATCACCCACTGGCAATATTCATACAGCAGATCCAGCTGCATAAAAATACAGTTATTGTGATAGCGGCTGTTCATCTTTTCTTCGATGTAAACCAGCCAGTTTTTACCCCTAAAACTATCCAGCGGTTGCTTATGAAAATTGGGAAACAAGCCGAAGCGGCTTTCCACCCAGCCTTTAAATACCGCCCCCTGGGCATTGTTGGAATCCAGCCCCCAATCTTGAATCAGGCGTAAATAACTACTGCGAAAACGCCGTCGGCCTTGTTTATCCACGCCCAGACGCTGCTCGGCCTCAAAACCGAATACCACACACATGTAATCCTGAAATACCTGTCCGCAGGCAGCCAAATCAGGCTGTTGGGCCAATTTATCAAATAATCCGGCCGCGGCTTCCCGGGTGCCGGCTATGCGCAAAGCCTGCGGATTGTCATTGAATAGCGGGCTAGCCATGTAGGAGGTGGCGATACCAATCAGGTTGGTACTGTGGCCGTAGCGAGAGATGGCGGACATCGTCAATCTAAATACCCAAACAAAAAAGTGGAATCTTCACACTAAATTCATGATTAAGCCAGCCCAAGCCGCTAAACTGGCATTTTTGCTTTATCACGGCAAACTTACCGGCTACCAAGCGATCAGGAAATAGCCTCCATGCTCAATCAGCCCGAATTTACTTTGCTTTACGATGGCAATTGTCCCATCTGCCGAAAAGAAGTGGCTTGGCTGCGCTGGAAAAACACCCGGCACAAATTGTGTTTTCAGGACATTCATGCTGCGGATTTTGATGCTGCCCGTTTTGACAAAACCCTAACCGAATTGATGGCGGAGATTCATGGGATTTATCCTGACGGCCGACTTATCCAAGGCATGCCGGTATTTCGAGCCTGCTATCAGGCGGTAGGCTTGGGTTGGCTGTTTGCGCCGACCGGGTGGCCGTTGCTGAGACAGTCATTCGATTGGCTATATGCATTATTCGCCCGCCACAGGATTCGTTTAGGCGGCCGATTTGGCGGCAATACTTGTAAAGCCGGCGTTTGCAAACCTTAAGGCTTAAGATATCTCCCAATTTAAGCGGACTTCGATTCTCGGTTTTCATAGATTAACTGGTACAGTATCCAACTCCATCAACGCTTAGGCACGTCAACGGATCGCTTAAACTCATGCCCCAATCCAAACATATTATTATCGTCGGCGCCGGCCCGGGTGGACTTTGCGCCGGCATGTTACTCAGCCAGCGCGGCTTCAAAGTCACCATTTTCGACAAAAACCCGGAAGTCGGCGGCCGCAATCGCGCCATACGCATGCATGGCTTTACTTTCGATACCGGCCCTACTTTTTTGTTGATGAAAGGCGTGCTGGATGAAATGTTTGCCTTATGCGAACGGCGCAGCGAAGACTATTTGCGCTTCATGCCCCTTAACCCCATGTACAAATTGGTGTACGCCGACCGCGAATTGACGGTGTTTTCCGATCGGGAAAATATGCGCGCGGAACTGAACCGGGTGTTCGACGAAGGCGAGGAGGGCTACGAACGTTTCATCGAAAACGAACGCAGCCGCTTCAATGCCTTATATCCATGCATAACTCGAGATTATTCCTCACTTGCTTCGTTTCTGTCCTGGGACTTGATTAAGGCTTTGCCTTGGCTGGCGTTCCCGAAAAGCGTCTTCAACAACCTCGGCCAGTACTTCAATCAGGAAAAAATGCGTCTGGCGTTTTGTTTTCAATCTAAATATCTGGGTATGTCGCCGTGGGATTGTCCCGCCTTGTTTACCATGCTGCCTTATCTGGAGCATGATTACGGCATCTATCATATCGCCGGCGGCTTGAATCGCATTGCCCAAGCCATGGCCGATGTCATTAAAGAAAACGGCGGCGAAATCCATACCAACAGCGAAATCGATAGTTTGCTGGTCGAAAATGGCAGCGTCAAAGGCGTAAAACTACTAAATGGCCTTGAAATACGCAGTGACGAAACCATCGTTAATGCCGATTTTGCCCACGCCATGCGTCATTTAGTCCCGGATGGCACACTGAGTAAATACAATCGTGCAGGCCTGGAAAAGCTGGAATATTCCTGTTCCACCTTCATGTTGTATCTTGGATTGGACAAACTCTACGATTTAGCCCACCACACCATCGTATTTGCCAAGGATTACACCACCAACATCCGCAACATATTCAGCCATAAAACCCTGACCGACGACTTTTCGTTTTACGTGCAAAATGCCTGCGCCAGCGATGCCGATTTAGCTCCGACCGGCAAGTCGGCGCTGTATGTATTGGTACCGATGCCAAACAACGATAGCGGCCTGGACTGGCAGGCGCATTGCAGAGAAGTACGTGAACAAGTATTGGATACGCTGGGCGCTCGTTTGGGCTTAAACGACATCCGCGAACATATCGAATGCGAAAAAATCATTACCCCGCAAACCTGGGAAAGTGACGAACACGTTTACAAAGGCGCCACCTTCAGCCTGTCGCATAAATTCAGCCAGATGCTGTACTGGCGACCGCATAACCGCTTCGAGGAACTGGAGAATTGTTATCTGGTGGGCGGCGGCACCCACCCCGGTAGCGGCTTACCAACCATTTATGAATCCGCGCGCATTTCTTCGAATTTAATTTCAAAAAAGCACCGGGTGCCGTTTAAAGATCTCTCGCACAGCAGCTGGCTGAAAAAAGCCAAAACCTGAATATGAAGTTTATTCGAGCCGTTTCGCCAATCGATGGTGCGCTTTTGGGCGAGTTTGCCGTCAGTTCCTCGGAGAGCATTCGGCAACAAATGCAAGTTGCTCGCGACGCAGCGGATAGCTGGGCAAAGGTTTCGGTGAAATCCCGAGCCGTCATTCTCGGAAAATTAACGCCGCTGCTGCTTGCCGAGCTGGATTCAATTTGCTACTTAATCGTCAAAAGCACCGGCAAAGTTCGCACCGAAGCCCTACTAGGCGAGCTTTATCCCATTCTGGATTTAGCCAGATTTTATCAAAAACATGCCGACTCGATTTTGCGCCGCCAAGGCGTGGTTACTTCGCCGTTTGCTTTCCCTGGCGCCACCGCCAGCATCGAGCGCCGCCCCTATGGGGTAGTCGCTATCGTCTCGCCGTGGAATTATCCGTTTCAACTGACCATGGCCCCCTTGTTAACCGCGCTTTACGCCGGTAATGCGGCGATCTTTAAAACCTCCGAATTAAGCCTGCCCATCAGCCAATTAATTGCCGATCTTTTTGGGCAACTGGATTTGCCTCCGAATTTGGTGCAATCGGTCGTCGGCGAGGGCGCCATGGGCGCAGAGCTGATTGATGCAGGCCCCGATTTGCTATTTTTCACCGGCGGACTGACAACCGGCCGCGCCGTCATGCAGCGCGCTGCGCAACACCCCATTCCGGTATTGCTGGAATTGGGCGGCAAGGACCCTATGCTGGTGTTTGCGGACGCCGACCTGCAACGTGCAGCAGATGCGGCTTTATACGGCGGCTTCTGCAACAGCGGTCAGGCCTGTATTTCGGTGGAACGTTTGTATGTGCAGCAGAGTTGTTTCGACGAGTTCTTAGCACAGCTGCAACAGGGTGTCGCAAAATTACAGGTTGGTCACGGCGAACACGGCGATTTGGGTGCCATGGTTAGCGACAGGCAATTTGAGATTGTAAAAGCGCATTATGACGATGCTATCGCCCAAGGCGCGCAGGCCTCCGGCCCACTGGAACGGGCAGGCAACTATGTCAAACCTGTTTTGCTGTGGCATGTTAATCACGGCATGCGCGTCATGCGCGAAGAAACCTTCGGCCCCTTGTTGCCGGTCATGGCTTTTGACGATGAACAGCAAGCCTTACAGCTGGCCAACGACAGCGATTTGGGCTTGAACGCCAGCATCTGGAGCAACGATATCACCAAAGCCGAGCGCCTCACCGCCCGCTTGCAAGTCGGTAACTGGGTGATTAACGATGTGTTAAAAAACGTCGGCCATCCCGGCCTACCGTTCGGCGGCGTCAAAAAAAGCGGTTTCGGTCGCTACCATGGCGCGGAAGGCTTGCGACAGTTTAGTTATCCGGTGTCCGGCCTCACCAGCCGCAGCCACTTGCCCAAGGAACCGAACTGGTTTCCCTATTCCGAACAGCGTTATCGGCACTTCACAGGCTATATCGATTTTGTCTATGGTTCCGGTTCGCTGCTGCAACGCATCAAACGCAACTGGCCAGCCCTGGAAGCGTTTAAAGAATATTCGGCGTTCGATTTAAGTCAACGCTGGCAAAACCTGAAATTACTGTTGTCATGGAAACGGGATTATTGATGAAGAAAAATAACAAAAACATTGTCGTGATCGGCGCCGGCTTGGGCGGCCTTTCCGCGGCCATTGCGCTGGCCTCCGAAGGTTTTAAGGTGGACTTACTGGAAAAGAACGACAAAGTCGGCGGCAAACTCAACATCATGACTAAAGACGGCTTTACCTTCGATTTAGGGCCATCTATTCTGACCATGCCGCATATTTTCGAAGCATTATTCAGCCGGGTAGGCAAAAACATGGCGGATTATGTCGGCATCGAAAAAGTCGAGCCGCATTGGCGCAATTTCTTCGAAGACGGCACCGTCATCGATTTATGCGAAGACGCCGGCAATCAGCGCCGGGAGCTGGACAAACTCGGCCCCGACACCTTCGCGGAATTCGAACGCTTCATGGCCTATTCCCGAAAACTCGGCCATGAAACCGAAGCCGGTTATTTCGCTAATGGTTTGGATACTTTTTGGGAATTGCTGAAATTTTACGGCCCCATACGCAGCCTGAATTTCGATGTCTTCCGCAACATGGATCAGGGCGTGCGGCGGTTCATTTCCAATCCCAAATTGGTCGACATCCTGAATTACTTCATCAAATACGTCGGCTCCTCGCCCTACGCTGCGCCGGCCCTGATGAATTTGATGCCTTATATTCAGTACCAATACGGCCTGTGGTATGTCAAAGGCGGCATGTACGGCATGGCGCAAGCCATGGAAAAACTGGCCTTGGAACTGGGCGTCAAGATACGTTTGAACAGCGAGGTCAGCGAAATTCAAACCCAAGATACCCTCGCCACTGGCGTGTTATTGCAAAATGGCGAAGTCTTGCCGGCCGACATCGTGGTCTCGAACATGGAAGTGATTCCAGCCATGCAAACACTACTGCACAGCCCGGCCGGCGTACTGAAAAAAATGCAGCGCTTCGAGCCCAGTTGCTCGGGACTGGTACTGCATCTGGGTGTGGATACGATTTATCCGCAACTGGCGCATCACAATTTCTTTTACTCCGACCATCCTCGGGAGCATTTCGATGCGGTATTCAAAAGCCATCGCCTGTCCGACGACCCAACCATCTATCTGGTCGCACCGTGCAAAACCGACCCCAGCCAGGCACCAGCAGGTAGCGAGATTATCAAAATACTGCCCCACATACCGCATATCGATCCCGACAAACCATTAACTGCCGACGACTATTGGGCCCTGCGCGAGCGGGTGTTAGTCAAACTGGAACGCATGGGCTTGACGAATTTGCGCAAACACATCATTAGCGAGGAATACTGGACACCGCTCGACATCCAAGCCAAGTATTACTCCACCTTGGGTTCAATTTACGGCGTGGTGACGGACCGATGGAAAAACCTGGGCTTTAAAGCGCCGCAACGCAGCTGCGAATTCTCGAATGTGTATTTTGTGGGAGGGAGCGTCAATCCAGGTGGTGGAATGCCGATGGTGACGCTCTCCGGACAATTGGTGAGAGACAAGATTTTGAACGATTTAGTCGTCCCTGAAAAGCCATAAATTCACATCTAAAGCATTGAAATACAATAAATAATTAAATAAAAAGACGAGCAATAATTGCAAGAAATTAGTA